>NZ_BCQP01000027.1 GCF_001552135.1 Actinomadura chibensis NBRC 106107
TCGGCTTTTTCAGTTTGTAGGCGCGGTCGCCGACGAAGACGACCACGCCGATGTGGGTCTCGGTGACGGCGGCACCCTCCACCGGCTTCACGCCCTCGGGAAGGAGGTGGGACGGGTGTCGTCGTGGTCGTAGGCGAGGTCGTGGACGACGTCGACGACGCCCTCCGTCGCGGCGGTCATGCGCACGATGATCGGGATGAGGCTCTTCTGCTCGACGCGTCCGATGATGTGAACGACCCCTTCCTGAACGCGGACGTTCACCTCGGCCGGGTCCTGCCAGAGCCGGTGGATCAGGACGTCGCGGACGATCTCGTCGCGGATGTCGGCGTCGGAGCGGTGGAAGACGCGCAGCAGGTCGCGGCGGGCCACGATGCCGGTCAGCCGCCCGTCGTCGCCGACGACCGGGAGGGCCTTGAAACCGTGGGCGTTCAGCAGCCGGGCGGCCTCGGCGATCGTGGTGTGCGCGGCGACGGCGACGACCGGGCTGCTCATCAGCCCGCGGGCGTCGACCGCCCGCGCCTTGGCTTCGGCCTGAGCGGGCCGCCGCAGCCGACGGGGGCCTGGTCGGGCGTCGCCTTTGCGTTCCTGCTTGTAGAGCAGGTCGGCCTCGGTGACGATGCCGGTGAGGCGGCGGTCGCCGTCCACGACGGGGACCGCGCTGACGCGGTGCTCGGTCATCGCGTCGGCGATCTCGGTGAACGGGGCGTCCCCGGTCACCGTCACGACGCGCCTGGTCATGACGTCCGCGACCGTCAGGCGTTTCATCGCTCTCTCCTCTCGGTCACCTCCACCGTCCCGCCCGGGCGGGCGGCGGGTCAGTGCCGAGCGTCCTTCGCGGCCGGGACCTTCGGCCCCGCCGCCGAGCGGCCCGATCCGGCGACGTCCCTCCCTCCGTACCCGGGACCTTCGGCTCTTACCTGCGGAAACGAGGCGATCGACACTGAAGGTGGGTGAGGACCCGACCTGGAAAGGGGTGGCCCGATGAGTGAGATGAGGGTCGTTCACCGCGAGGGCGACGCCTTCGCCGTGCTCGTCCGCGATCACGTGATCCACGTGGACCAGCCGTACGCGGCGGGCGGCATGGACGCGGGCCCGACGCCGGTCGAGCTGTTCGTGGCGTCCCTGGCCGCCTGCGCGGCACATTACGCGCGGCGGTACCTGGTGCGGCGCCACCTGCCGGCGGACGGGCTGGAGGTGACCGTCGGCTTCACCATGAGCGCGGGCGCCCCCGCCCGGGTGTCCCGGGTCGAGGTGCGGCTGCGCCCTCCCGTCCGGCTGTCGGACGAGGACACCGGCGGGCTGCTGGCCGCCGTGACGGGCTGCACCGTCCACAACTCGATCTTGGATCCGCCGCGCGTCGACGTGCGGTTGGAGAACGAGGTCACAGCCGCCTGACCCGGCGGGAGGGAGGTCCTGCTCCGAGGGGTCGTTCGGCCCTGGGAGCCATGCCTCACCGGGCGGTGGGATGGAGACGACCTCAGAAGGAGGAGGACGTCATGAGCCAGGTCCTCGTCGGTTATGACGGAACGAGCGAGAGCGAGCTGGCGCTGCGGTGGGCGGTGCGGGAGGCCCGGCTGCGGCGGTTGCCGCTGACGGTCTGCCATGTCTGGCGCTGGCCGTTCCCCGTAAGCCACATCGACTACGAGGGGGTCGCCATCATCAAGAGGATGGGGGAGCACCTCCTCGACCACGGGGTGGCGTTGGCGCGGGAGCTGGCGCCCGAACTGGACGTGCGCTGGCGGCTGGACAACGGTAGCGCCTACGCCGCGCTCATGAGCGCTGGACATGACGCCGACCTCATCGTGGTGGGCTCCCACGCGCCGGACGAGATGCCGGTGGGTTCGACCGCGCTGCGGGTGTCCACTCGGGCGAACCGTCCGGTCGTGGCCGTGCGGTCGCCCGACTCGCGCGACGGTCTGGTGGTCGTGGGCGTCGACGGCTCGGCGGGCGCGGACGCCGCGCTGGCGTTCGGCTTCGAGGAGGCGGCGCTGCGCGGCTGGCGGCTGCGGGCGGTATATGGCTGCTGGGAGCCCGGCGCGGCTCCGGACGGGGATCTGTCGCTGTTCGGCGACGAGGACAGGCTGCGCCGCGTCTGCGGGCGCGTCCTCGAGCGGGCGGTCGCGCCGTGGCTCGTGAAGTATCCCCACGTCCAGGCCACGACGTCGCTGGTGCTGAAGTCGCCGCGCGAGGCGCTGTTCGAGGCCGCCGAGGACGCCGGCCTCGCGGTGGTGGGCGCGCGCGGCACCGGCGTGGTCGAGGCGCTGACCCTCGGCGCGACCAGCGACGCCCTGCTCAAGCACGCCCCCTGCACGGTGGCCGTCGTCCCGCAGCGGTTCATGTGACGTCACGGGGCCCCACCGGCCCCGTGCTCGCGGGGTTCTGGAGATTCGGAGGGAGGACGAGTCAGGTGACCATGGTGACGGCGGACGATCTCAAGCGCGAGCCGTTCCTGAGCGGGATGCGGACCGCCGATCTGACGCGGCTGGCGACCGCGGCCCGGTTCACCGTCGTCCCCGAGGGGCGGCGCCTCTTCGAGGAGCGGACTCCGGCCGAGCGGTTCTGGTTGCTCCAGGAGGGGACGGTGGACGTCGACCTGCACACGCCCGACCGCGGGCGGGTCGTCATCGAGACGTTGGGCCCGGGTTCCGTGGTGGGCTGGTCGTGGCTGTTCCGCCCGCACCTGTGGCGGTTCGGGGGAGTCGCGACCACGCCGGTCACGGGGATCGAGTTCGACGGGCGGCTGGCCCGGACGCTCTGCGCGATCGATCCATCGCTGGGGTACGAGCTGACACGCCGCTTCGGCGAACTGATCGTCGAACGACTTGAGGCCGCCCGGACATGGTTGACAACGCCCACAGGGACACCCCCAACCCCGTCGGCGATGCTCTGAGAGATCGACGGTGACTCCGCCCGGGTGCGCAGGGGCACTCGCCAGGCCGCCTCGTCACCGTCCCGAACGGTCGAGGCGAGAGAAGCCCTCCGCCGCTTAGGCAGCGTTTCGAGCTGGACGGTGCGTGGTCTCCCACTTCTCCGTCCCATTCCTGGGCTTCTCTCGCCGATTACATTCCACCGCGCCGGAGCGACGGCGACCAGGGACGAAGGTCCCTACGGCCGCGCGGGCGCTCGCGCGTCGGAGGCCGCCCACCGGTCCAGGCAGCGGGACCTTCGCCCCTAGGGGGCCCCGCGGCCTCGACGGATGCTGGCCCCATGGAACTCAAGGAGACGCTGGGCGACGAGGCGCAGTTCCTCCTCGCCCACGAATGCGAAACGATCTCGCGTGACCGGTTGCAGCTTCCGGGGCCCGACTTCGTCGACCGGGTGCTCGCCGCGAGTGACCGGCCGCCGGCCGTCCTGCGCAATCTGCAGCACGTGTTCGACACCGGCCGCTTGGCGGGCACCGGGTACCTGTCGATACTCCCGGTCGACCAAGGCGTCGAGCATTCGGCGGCCGCGTCGTTCGCCCCGAACCCCGCCTACTTCGACCCGGCGAACCTGTGCCAGTTGGCCGTTGAGGCGGGCTGCAACGCCATCGCCAGCACCGTCGGCGTCCTCGGAATGACATCCCGTCGCTACGCGCATCGGATCCCATTCATCGCCAAGCTCAACCACAACCAGCTCCTCAGCTACCCCAACACCTATGACCAGGTCATGTTCGCCTCCGTCCGGCAGGCCTTCGACCTCGGCGCCGTCGCCGTCGGAGCCACCGTCTACTTCGGCGCGCCGGACAGCATGCGGCAGCTCCAGGAGGTGCGGGAGGCGTTCGCGCACGCGCACGAGCTGGGCATGTTCACTGTCCTGTGGGCCTACCTGCGCAACGGTGCGTTCAAGAAGGACGACGTCGACTACCACGTCAGCGCCGACCTGACCGGACAGGCCAACCATCTGGCGGCCACCGTCGAAGCCGACATCGTCAAGCAGAAGCAGCCGGAGAACAACGGCGGGTTCCGCGCGCTCGGCTTCGGTAAGACCGACGACCGCGTGTACGACGAGCTGACCACGTCCCACCCCGTCGACCTCACCCGCTGGCAGGTCGCCAACTGCTACATGGGGCGGGTCGGTCTGATCAATTCCGGCGGCGCGTCGGCGGGTGGAGGGGATCTGTCCAAGGCCGTTCGTACCGCGGTCGTCAACAAGCGGGCGGGCGGCATGGGCCTGATCGTCGGGCGCAAGTCGTTCCAGCGCCCCCGGGAAGAGGGCGTCGCGCTCATCCACGCGGTCCAGGACGTCTACCTCGACGACTCCGTCACCATCGCCTGACCGCGGGCAGGCCCATGGAGCAGGCGGCCTCTGCGGCGACCGGGCAGAGGGCGACCTCGCTGGCCCGCCGGCTCGAGCTGTTCACCCTGGACGGCTGCGTCGCCTACCTCACCCGCCGAGGCTGACCGGTCGTCCGGGTCGTCGGCCCCGCGGGCGAGGGACCTCCGGCCCTGCCGGGCTCGCTGTCGGACTCGGACGATGAAAGTGAAGGCCCCAGTCGAGGAGGCTCGCCATGAAGGCCAAGGAATGGAGCGTGGAGCTCTACATCACCGAGGACGGCACGGACACCGTCGCCCGCGCGGTCCTGTTCAGCGGTGGCGAGAAGAAGACCACCGGACGCGGCCGCGCGCGCCGCAACCCGGCCGACCGCGAGGTCCCGGAGATCGGCGACGAGCTGGCCGTGAGCCGCGCCCTGGCCGACCTCGCCGACCGGCTCCACCACGTCGCCGGTGAGGACATCGCGCAGCTCGCGGGCCCGGCATGAGCCCCGATCGGGACGCGCCCGGGTCTTCCCGTCCGGCCGTCTCGACCGGATCCCCGCGGCTGCACTACCTCGTGGTGCTGGCCATCGCGTCGGCGGTGACGTCCGGGGCCCTGCGGCTCGGTGTCGCTCCCCGCGTCGTCCTGCTCTGCGCGGCCGCCGTGGCGGTCCTTCCCCTGACGGCGAGGTTCGGGATCGCCGTGCACGCCGCCAGGCGGACCCGGCACGCCGGCGCGGGGCGCAGGCGCGCGCGCCACGGCCCCCGGTCGCCGTGACCCCGCGACCGAGGACGGCGGCGGCCGCCCGCGACCGGGACCGTGGTCATCCGGCCCTTGGACCGCCTCCGGCAGGGCAGAAGTGATGGAGCAGAGACGACAGGGGAGGCGTCATGCCGACAGTCCGCGATCTTCTGGACAGGTTTCGTCCGGCCGGGGCTCCAGGAGCGGCGGCCGTCGCCGTTCCCGCGGACCGGCGGGCCGTCCTCGCCGCCGAGCTCGAACCGGTCTTCGCGCTGCTCACCGGGGTGGAGGACGACCGGCGCCGCATCGCCGACGAGGCGGAGACGGGCGCGCGCGCCGCGCGTGCCGCCGCCCGCGAGCGGGCGGCGGTCCTGGTGGAGGAGGCCAGACGCGAGGCCGCCGCGGTCAGGGCGGCGGCCCGCGCCGCCGTCGAGCGGAGCGCGGCCGAGGACCGGCGGGCCCTGATGGCCGCCGCGCGGGATGAGGCCGCGCGAGTCGAGGCCGTCGCCGCGGCACGGTCGCCGGAGCTGGTCGGCCGGGCCGTGCGCGCCGTCGACGTCCTGCTGGGCGGGGGGACCGCGTCCCCCGGGGAGGAGGCGTGAGCGCCGGATGGGTGGCCGGTCGGGTCCGGGCGCGGGGGCTCGCGCGGCGGCGGCTCGGCCCGGGGCGCGCCAGGTCGCTCGCGGGATGCGGCTCGCTGCACGACGCGCTCGCGAGCCTCGCGGCGACGCCCTACGGACACGGTGTCGCCGAAGGCCAGGATCTCGCGTCGGCGCAGCACGCGGTCGCGGAGACGCTGCTCTGGCATCTGCGGGTGCTGGCGGGCTGGCTGCCCCGGGGCGGCGCGGCGGCCCTGCGGGCGGTGGCCGGATGGTTCGAGCTCGCCAACGTCGACGGCCTGCTGCAGCGGCTGGACGGCCGCCCCGCGGAGGAGCCGTACGTCCTCGGCGCCCTGGGGACGGCATGGCCGCGCCTGCGGGACGCCCGCGACATCGCGGAACTGCGTGAGCGCCTCGCCGCCAGCTCGTGGGGGGACCCGGGCGAGACCGATCCCTGGGCGATCCGGCTGTTCCTCCGCCTGTCGTGGGCGGCCCGCGTGCACGGGCTCGGCGGACGGGCCACCGCCTGGGCCTCCGGGGCCGCCGCCGTCCTCGTGGCGGGCGAACGGTTCGGGGCCGGGCGGGAGCTCTCCCCGGCCGCGTCCGAGCGGGCCGCCAGGCTGCTCGGCCGATCGGCGGTGGGCGCGTCCGCGCTCGGCGCCATGACCGCCCGGCTCGACCGGGACGCGCGCTGGCCCCTCGCGGGCGTCGACGACCCGGCCGAGCTGTGGCGGGCCGAGGCCCGCTGCTGGAGGCGCCTGGACCGGGACGGTGAGCTGCTGCTGCGCGGCTCGGAGTTCGGCGCCGGACCGGTGCTGGGCGCGGCGGGCGTGCTGGCGGTGGACGCGTGGCGGGTCCGGGCCGCGCTGGAGGTGGCGGCGCGGGGCGGCGGGCCGATCGGAGCCTACGATGCGGTGGCCTGAGAGCTTGCGGCCCGTGCGGATGGCGCGGGTCGCCGTGGTGGCGCCGCTGGACTCGCTGCGGGACGCCCTGGCGCGGACCGCCGACGCCGGCGTCGTCGAATTCGACCTCCCGCCCGAGCGGGGCCCGCGGGGCGAGGCGGCGCAGGCGTTGCGGCACGCCGGGGGAGGGACCCGCGGGGCGGCGATCCTTCAGACGGCCCCGGACCTGGACGAGCTGGCCGCCGGGCGGCGTTTCGATCTGCTCGCGGGGGAGGCTGACCTGCAGGAGCACGCGGCCGCGGCGTTCCGCAGGGAGGGTGTCGCGGCGCTGGCCGGATGGACCCCCGAGGCGACCCGGACCGAGCTGGCGGCGAGGCTCGCCGAGACCGGCGCCGCCGTGGTGCCGCTCCCGCATCCGCGCGGCGCCGAGGCGCCGACCCTGCTGCCGGAGGCGTCCCGTGCGACCGGCGGGCGGGGATCGCTCGCGCCCCTGGTCGAGACCTACGGGACCGTGCCGTACGCCGATCTGGACCCGACGCCGCTCGCGTGGGCGGCGTACGTGCTGATGTTCGGGATGATGTTCGGCGACGTCGGGCACGGGCTGATGCTGGTCGCCGCCGCGGTGGCGCTGCTGGCCGGGCGCCCCCGACGTTTCTCTAGGTTGCGGCGGGTGTGGCCGTTCGTGCTGGGCGCCGGGGTGACCGGCACGGTCTTCGGGGTGCTGTACGGCGAGTTCTTCGGGCCGACGCACGTCATCCCGGAGGTGTGGCTCGCTCCGCTCGACGCCCCGGTCGAGTTGCTGGTCGCGGCGATCGGCGTGGGTGCCGTCCTGCTGGCCGGCGCGTACGCGATCGGCATCGTGAACCGGTGGCGGGAGGGCGGTTGGCCGGTCGCGCTGTACGAGCCGTCCGGCATCGCCGGGGCCGCGGCCTTCCTCGGCCTCGGAGCCCTGGCCGGCGGCGCCTACCTCGGCTTGCTCCCGCTCGCCGCCACCGGCGGGGTGCTCGGGACGCTCGGTCTCGGCCTGGCCTTCACCGGCTTCCTCGCCTCCGGCGGTGGCGGCGGCACCGGCGTGGTCGAGGCCGTCGTCGAACTGTTCGACCTGGTCGTGCGGCTGGGGGCGAACCTGGTGTCGTTCGCGCGGCTCGCGGCCTTCGGGCTCACCCACGCGGCCCTCGCCGGGATCGTCTGGTCCGGGACGGCCGCCCTCTGGGGACGGGGCGGTGTGCTCGCCGTCCTCGCCCCGCTCGTGTTCGCCGCGGGCACCGCCGTGACGTTCGCCCTGGAGGCGCTCGTCGCCGGGGTCCAGGCGCTCCGGCTGGAGTACTACGAGCTGTTCTCGCGGCTCTTCCTGACCCAGGGCCGTCCGTTCCGGCCCTGGCACATACCCATGATCACGCAGGAGGTGGACGGCTCATGTCCGCAGAAATGATCACGACGGCGCAGGCCGCGGCCTCGAACTGGGCCCCCTATCTCGGCACCGGGATCGCGGTCGCCGGTGCCGCAGTCGGCGCCGGGATCGCGGTGGCCTACGTCGGCGCAGCGGCGCTCGCCGCGATGAGCGAGCGGCCCGAGCTGTTCGGGCGCGCGATGGTGATCGTCGGCCTCGCCGAGGGCATCGCCATCTACGGGCTGATCATCGGCATCATCCTGATCGGGAAGGCGTGAGGGCCATGGCGCACATCGCCGTCATCGGAGAGCGCGCCCGCGTGGAGGGGTGGGCCCTCGGCGGGGCCCTGGCCGTCCCCGCGGACGACCCGGACGAGGTCCGCGCGGCCTGGCACGCGCTCGACGACGACGTGTCGGTCGTCGTGCTGACCCCCGCGGCCGCCCGGTGCCTCGAAGAGGAACGAGAGCGGCACCCGGACGCCGTACTGATCGTGGTGACCCCGCCATGACCGGCGTCCCCGGCGCCGAGGCGGCGCTGGCGCCGGTGCGCGACGCGCTCCTCGCCCGCGCCCGCGAGCGGGCGGCGGACGTCCGCGCGGACGCCGAGCGGGAGGCGGCCGCGACCCTCGCGGCGGCCCGCCGCGAGGCCGCGCGGATCCTGGACGAGGCACGCGCGGCGGGCCGCGCGGACGGGGCGGCGGCCGGCGCCGCCGAACGTTCGCGGACGCGGAACCAGGCCCGCACGGTCGTGCTGGCGGCTCGCAGGCGGGCTTACGACGAGCTGTGCCGCCAGGTCCGGGCGGAGATGCGCGCGTTGTGCGCGGGCGCGGGCGGCCCGGAGACCGTCCGCAGGCTGAAGGCGACGGCGCGACGGCGGCTCGGGCCCGCGGCGCGGACCGCGGAGGCGCCCGGCGGCGGGCTGGTCGCGCGGACCGCCCACGCCGAGCTCGACCTGTCCGCGGACGTCCTCGCCGAGCGGGCGGTGGCGGCGCTGGGAGCGGAGGTGGCACGGCTGTGGGACACGAGGTGATACGGGTCAGCGGCCCCCTGGTGGAGGTGACGGGCGCGGTGGGCGCGGCGATGGGCGACGTGGTCGAAGTGGGAGGGCATCTCCTGCCCGGTGAGATCGTCGCCCTGGACGGCGACGTCGCCACCGTCCAGGCGTACGAGTACACCGGGGGGCTTGCGCCGGGCGCACCCGGCCGCACCACCGGGCGGGCGCTGTCCGCGCCGCTCGGCCCGCATCTGCTCGGCGGGGTGTACGACGGGCTGTTGCGGCCGCTCTCGTCCGCGGGGGTCTGGCTCGATCCGGCACGGCGCGCTTTCGGCGGCGACGGTCCGGCCGCGGGCGACGGCCGGGCCGTCGAGCTCTGGCCGATCCGCGAACCCCGCCCCTACGCCGAGCGGCTGGACGCGAGCGTGCCCCTGCACACCGGCCAGCGCGTCGTCGACCAGCTCTTCCCCGTGCCGCGCGGCGGGACCGTCGCCGTTCCCGGCGGTTTCGGCACCGGCAAGACCATGCTGCTGCAGCAGATCGCCAAATGGTGCGACGCCGACGTCATCGTCTACGTCGGCTGCGGCGAGCGCGGTAACGAGATGGCCGACGTGCTCGCCGAGCTGGCCGCGCTCGAAGACCCGCGGACCGGGGGTCGGCTGGCCGACCGCACCGTCGTCATCGCCAACACCTCCAACATGCCGATGATGGCGCGCGAGGCGGGCGTCTACAGCGGTGTCACCGTCGCCGAGTACTTCCGTGACCAGGGCGAGGACGCCGTCGTCATCGCCGACTCGACGTCCCGCTGGGCCGAGGCGCTGCGCGAGTTCGCCTCCCGCGGCGGCGAGCTGCCGGGCGAGGAGGGGTACCCGGCCGCGCTGCCGTCGGCGCTCGCCGCGTTCTACGAGAGGGCCGGACGGGTCCGCACGCCGCACGGCGCCGAGGGGTCCGTCACGATCATCGGCGCGGTGTCCCCGCCGGGAGGCGACATGACCGAGCCCGTCACCGCCTACACCGAGCGCTTCGTCCGCGCGCGGTGGAGCCTGGACAAGGACCTGGCCTATTCGCGGCACTACCCGGCCGTGTCCTGGGCGGGTTCGTTCGCCCGCGACGACGCCGCGCTCGCCCGCCACCACGCCGCCGCCGGCGATCCCGACTGGGCGGCCAGACGCGCCCGCACGGCGGCTCTCCTGGCCGAGTCCGACCGCCTGGCCGCGCTCGCCGAGCTCGTCGGCGCCGGCACCCTGCCAGGCCACGAGCGCATGGTGCTGCTGGCGGGACGGCTGCTGCGCGAGGGCGTCCTCCAGCAGAGCGCGCTCAGCCCCCGCGACGCCTTCTGCGCCCCGGAACGGGGCGCCGCCCTGACCGACGCCGTGCTCGCGGTCGTCGACCGCTGCCAGGCGGCGGTCGACCGGGGCGTCCCGGCAAGCGCCGTCGAGGAGCAGGACTTCTCACCGATCGTGCGGGCCCGCGAGGACGCGGCCACCGTGGCGGACGTCCACGCCCGCCGCGAGGCGATGCTGAACCGGTTGGGGGAACTGCGATGACCGGGAACGACGGTGCGCCGGAGCGGTCCGGCGAAGCCTCGCGCGCCGACGGCGGCCGGTGGGCGAGACCGGCGTACACGCGTGTCTCGCGGGTCCACGGGCCGCTGATGGTGGTCCGCGACGCCGAGGGCGTCGGCTGGGACGAGTTCGCCGACATCCGGCTCGACTCGGGCGAGGCGCGGCACGGGCTCGTGCTCGACACCGCGCGCGACCAGGTGCTCGTCCAGGTGCTGGAGGGGACCGGCGGGATGCGCTTCGAGGGCACCCGGGTCGCCTTCAGCGGAACCCCGCTGCGCGTCCCGGTCGGGACGTCCTGGCTGGGGCGGGTCTGCGACGGGCTCGGCGCCCCGCTGGACGGGGGCCCGCCCATCATGGCCGACGCCGACGCGCCGGCCGCGGGCGTCCCGCTCAATCCCGTCCATCGCGAGCCACCGGCCGAGCCTGTCCTGACCGGAGTCTCGGCCATCGACGCCCTCACGACCCTCGCCCGCGGGCAGAAGCTGCCGATCTTCTCCCGCGCCGGACTCCCGCACCTGGAGCTGGCCGCGCAGATCGCCGCCCAGGCCTCGGCGGGCGGCGATCCGTTCTGCGTCGTCTTCGCCGCCATGGGACTGACCCGCGCCGACGCCGCCGCCGTCCGCGACACCCTGGAGGACCGCTCGGCCGCGGGCGACCTCGTGCTGCTGCTCAACCTCGCCGACGCGCCCGTCATCGAGCGGATCCTGACGCCCCGCATCGCGCTGACCGTGGCCGAGCACCTGGCCTTCGAGGAGGGGCGGCACGTCCTGGTCGTCATGGGCGACATGACCGCCTATTGCGAAGCGCTGCGCGAGGTGTCGGCCGCGCGCGGGGAGATCCCGGCGCGGCGGGCCTATCCCGGTTACCTCTACAGCGACCTCGCCTCCCTGTACGAGCGCTGCGGACGCGTCCGCGGCAGGCCCGGCTCGGTCACCCTGATACCGGTCCTGACGATGCCCGGCGGCGACATCACCCACCCGGTGCCCGACCTCACCGGATACATCACCGAAGGCCAGATCGTCCTCTCCGAGGACCTGCACGCACGCGGCGTGTACCCGCCCGTCGACGCGCTGGAATCGCTGTCGCGGCTGATGCGCAAGGCCGCAGGGCCGAACCGCACCCGCGACGACCACCTGGACGTGGCCGCCCAGGTCCTCGCCGCACTGGCCAGGGCCCGCCACGCGCACGACCTCGGAGAACTCGTCGGTTCCGGCGCGCTCAGCGAGACCGACCGCCGCTACCTGGACTTCGAGCGCGCCTACCAGGAGATTCTCGTCTCGCAGGGAGTCGCCGAGCTCCGTCCGCTGGCCGAGACCCTGGACCGGGCCTGGCGGGCACTGGCCGCCCTGCCCCGGCGCGAACTCACGATGCTGCCGGGGGCGATGATCGACGCCCACCGCACCGAGGAGACCCGGTGACCGGCCGACCGCCGCAGGGGCGCGCCGGACGCCTCTGGCTCCGGCAGCGCATCGGGCTCGCCGAGGACGCCGTCGAACTCCTCCAGCGGAGCTGACCATCCTGCGAGACCAGCGGGACAGGATGCGCCTGCTCGCAGCCCGCACGCAAGAGGAATGGCACCGCCGTTGCGCGGAGGCGGACGAGACCCTGCTCCGCGCCACCCTGCTCGGCGGTCGCCGGGTGCTCCCCCTGGTCTCCGGCGGGCGACTCGCGGACGTGAGCGTGGAGTACGCCGACTCCATGGGGGTGAGGTATCCCGCGCGCATCGTCTTCGAGCCGCCCGCCGAAACCGCGCGCGCACCGGGCGGCACCGCGCTGGCCGCCGCCCGGCGGGCCTGCGAGGCGGCCCTGGAGGCCGCCTGCGCCCACGCCGCCGCCACCGCGGCGGTCGCCGCCCTCGACGCCGAGGTCGCGGCCACCGGGCAGCGGGTCCGCGCGATCGAGCGCCGCCGCCTGCCCCGGTTGCGGGACGCGCTGGCCGGCATCGAGTTCGCGCTGGAGGAACGGGAACGCGAGGACGGCGCCCGGCTGCGCCGCCTCACCACCAAGAACCGATCATGAAGGCGTGCCTCCCGCTCGCCGAGACGCCCGGCGCGGGTGTCAGGGCGGGGAGCGTCGTCTCCTCTTCGGGGACATCGCCGAACACATCTTGGACGAGTCCAGGGTCCCTTCGCGCCGAGGCCGGGACGAAGGGCCCTTTCCGGCCGTGAGGTGCGCCTCGGATAGTCACTAGCAGAGCGCCTTCCAGCCGGGACGGCGGCCTACGTTCGGCGACGGCGCCGGCGAACCGGGAGGGGCCATGACCGACGACATCGGTGAGCGGGTCCGGAGTGGACGGGCGGCGGGCGTTCTCGCGGCGCGGGCGGTCGGGGTCCGCAAGGTCTACGGCCATGGGGACAACGAGGTACGCGCCCTGGACGGCGTCACGGTCGAGTTCGCATCCGGCCAGTTCACCGCCGTGATGGGGCCGAGCGGCTCGGGCAAGTCGACTCTGCTGCACTGCCTGGCGGGGCTGGACCGGGTGAGCGCCGGCCGGATCTGGATCGGGGACACCGAGCTGAGCGGCCTGTCCGACCGGCGGCTCACCCTGCTGCGCCGCGAGAAGGTCGGCTTCGTGTTCCAGGCGTTCAACCTGATCCCGACCCTGACCGCCGCCGAGAACATCGAGCTGCCGCTGGCCATCGCCGGCAGGCGGCCCGAGCGGGCCTGGTACGACCGGGTGATCGACGCGGTCGGGCTGCGGGCCCGGCTGGGGCATCGTCCGGCGCAGATGTCCGGCGGGGAGCAGCAGCGTGTCGCCGGCGCCCGGGCGCTGGTCTCCAGGCCGACGATCATCTTCGCCGACGAACCCACCGGCAACCTCGATTCCAGGTCGAGCGCGGAAATGCTGCGCTTCATGCGCCGGTCGGTGGACGAGTTCGGGCAGACGATCGTGATGGTGACCCACGACCCGGCCGCGGCCGCCTATTCCGACCGGGTGCTGTTCCTGGCCGACGGCCGCATCGTCGACGAGATGGGCGATCCCACCGCCGAGAAGGTGCTCGACCTGATGAAGCGGCTCGGTGGCTGATCCCGATGTGGAAACTGACTCTGAAGGGGCTCTTGTCCCACAAGCTGCGGCTGATGCTGACGGCGCTGGCGATCGTGCTCGGGGTGGGATTCGTCACCGGCACCTACGTGCTCACCGACACCGTCAACAAGACCTTCGACGAGCTCTTCACCCAGGTCACCAAGGGCGTCGACGTCGCGGTGCGCACCAGGGCCGCCTTCGTCGGCCAGAACGGCGAGCAGCGGGGGCCGATGCCCGCCGCACTGCGGGACCGGATAGCCGGGACGCGGGGAGTCAAGGCCGTCGAGGGCTCGGTGAGCGGCTACGCCCAGTTCGTCGGCAAGGACGGCAGGCCGGTGACCACGGGCGGCGCGCCGACGATCGGCGTCTCGCTGGGCGCGGTGCCGGAGTTGCAGGCGTCCGGGACGGTCCGTGCGGGGCACCGGCCCAGCGGTCCGGACGAGGTCGCCGTGGACGCCCGCACCGCCGAGCGGGAGGGCTTTCGCGTCGGCGACCGCGTGAAGATCCTCTTCCAGGGGCGGCCGGGCGAGTTCACCGTGGTCGGGGTCATCGGTTTCGGCAAGGCCGACAGCCTCGCGGGCGCCACGCTCGCCGGCTTCGACCTGCCCACCGCGCAACGGGTGCTCAACCGTCCTGGCGTCTATGACGAGATCGACGTGGTCGCCGCTCCGGGGACCGACGCCGCGGCGCTGCGCGACCGCGTCCAGGCCCGGGTCGGGGGGACCTACCAGGTGCTCACCGGCGAGCAGCTCGCCGAGGAGAACAGCAGGAGCATCGCCGAATTCACCAAGATCATCAACTATGCGCTGCTGGCGTTCGCCGGCATCGCGCTGTTCGTCGGCTCGTTCATCATCGTCAACACCTTCTCGATCATCCTCGCCCAGCGGACGCGCGAGTCGGCGCTGCTGCGCTGCCTCGGCGCGTCCCGGCGCCAGCTCCTGGCCTCCGTGCTCGGCGAGGCGTCCATCGTGGGCCTCGCGGCCTCGCTCATCGGGCTGGGGGTCGGCGTGCTGATCGCCGTCGCGCTGAACGCCGCGTTCGCCGCGCTCGGCGTCGACCTGCCCTCGACCACGCTGGTGGTCCGGCCGCGGACGGTCGCGGTGTCGCTGCTCGTCGGTCTCGTCGTGACCGTGGTCGCGTCCGTGCTGCCGGCGGTCCGGGCCACGCGGGTGCCGCCGGTGGCGGCCCTTCGGGAGCGGGTCGTGACGGAGCGCGACCACGGCGTCCGCCGCCGCGCCCTGACCGGCGGCCTGATCTCCGCGACCGGCGCGGCGCTGCTGCTGAACGGGCTCTTCGCCGGGCGGGGCGACCGGCTGCTGAACGTCTCCGCCGGCGCGCTGGCGGTCTTCCTCGGCATCGCCGCGCTCAGCCCCCTCATCGTCCGGCCGCTGGCCAGGCTGCTCGGCTGGCCGTTCGCGCGGTGGGCGGGGGAGCCGGGCCGGCTCGCCCGCCAGAACGCGATGCGCAGTCCGCGGCGGACCGCGTCGACGGCCGCCGCGCTGATGATCGGCCTCGCGCTGGTCAGCGTCGTCGCGATCTTCGCCTCATCGATCAAGGCGTCGGTCAGCGGCGTCCTGGACGAGACGATGACCGCGGACTACATCCTCACCGGCCCGTCCGGCGGAGGGCAGGGATTCAGCCCCGAGGTGGTGAGGCGCCTGACGGCGCAGCCCGAGATCGAGTCGGCCAGCGGCCTGCGGCTCGGCCTGTTCAAGCTCGACGGCGGGACGCAGCGGCTCGCCGGCGTGGACCCGATCGCCTACAGCAGGACCGTCCGGACCGAGACCGTGTCCGGAGACCTCGCCGACATGGCCGGCGGCGGCATCGCGGTACGGGAGAGGACCGCCGAGGAGCACGGCTGGAAGGTGGGGGACACCGTCGCGATGGAGTTCCCGGTCGGCGGGGTCCAACGGCTGCCGATCAAGGCGATCTTCAAGGACAACCGGCTCAACGACGCCTACCTGCTGGCGATGACCGACTACACCCGGCACTACGCCGACCAGCTCGACTCCCTGGCGTTCGTCAAGGCCGCGGAGGGGGTACCGGCGGCCGCCGCCCGCGCCGCGGTCGAGCGGGCCGTCCGCGACTTCCCCGTGGTCCAGGTCAAGGACCAGGCGCAGTACAAGCGGGACCAGGCGCGGCAGATCGACCAGATCCTGGCACTGTTCTACGTCCTGCTCGCCCTGGCCGTGATCATCGCCTTCATCGGGATCGTCAACACGCTGGCGCTGTCGGTCCTCGAACGGGTACGCGAGCTCGGCCTGCTCCGCGCGGTCGGCATGACCAGGGCGCAGCTCCGCGCGATGGTCCGCTGGGAAGCCGTGATCATCGCGGTGTTCGGCGGCGTGCTCGGACTGGCCGTCGGCGTCGTCTTCGGCTGGACGCTGGTGCGCGCACTGCGCGGTCAGGGCATCACGGAGTTCGCCGTCCCCGTGGGCACGCTGCTCGCCTTCCTGGCCGCCGCGGCCCTGGCCGGCGTCCTGGCCGCGGTGTTCCCCGGCCGCCGCGCCGCCAGGATCGACATCCTCCGCGCAGTCACCGCCGAATGAAACGGTCACAATGATGAACCAATCTCTGCGGAATTCCGGCTCGGCGAGCGCGATCGCGGTGGCCCTGGGCGCCGCGCTGTTCGGCGCGCCCTCCGCGACGGCCGCCACGCGTGTTCAGGACAGCCCGGCTTACCGCGTCGTCGATCTGGGGAGCCTGACCGCGGGTGGCCGCTCTGAGGCGTACGCGGTGAACGAGTCCGGCCATGCGGCCGGGCAAAGCGACGATCACGCCGCGCTCTGGCGCGACGGCCGCGTCATCGACCTCGGGGTGCTGCCGGGTGGGCTGTTCAGCGTCGCGACCGACCTGAACGACCGCGATGAGGTCGTCGGATTCAGCATGACGCCGGGCGGTACGCACGCCTTCCTCTGGAAGGACGGGCGGATGCGCGATCTCGGAACGCTTCCGGGCGGTGGTGACAGCTATGCCGAGGGCATCAACAACGTCGGCGACGTCGTCGGCAACAGCACCGTCCCCGGCGGGAACGCCCGGCATGCCTTCCGGTGGCACGCGGGCCGCATGATCGATCTGGATCCCGCTGGACAGGCGTCATTCGCCCGGGACATCACCGACGACGGCTGGATCGTGGGCCACCGCTACCTGCCCGAGGACCCCATGAACGGGCGTGCGACGGCATGGCGGCACGATGTGCCCGTCACCCTCGTGCCGGACGCCCCGTCCTACCCGGCGGCGGCCAACGAACGGCACCGGGTCGCCCTGAACGACAGCGGCGGGCACGCCTCGATCTGGCGCCGCGGGGTTCTGGTCCCGCTGGCCTCACCGCCCGGCGAGTTCGCTCAGGTCCATGCGATCAACAACCTGGACCAGGTCGCGGGCTTCATCGACGCCGAGGCCGTGGTCTGGCGACGGGGCGGGCCCGTCTCGCTGCCCAGGCTGCCCGGCGGAGGTTCGGCCGCGGCCTACGGCATCAACGATCGCGGCCAGCTCGTCGGCGCCTCCGCGACGTCCCCCGACGGCTCGAACCTCCACGCGGTCCTCTGGACCCGATGAGCTACTAGGAATACCTCTCCACCCGGGGTGCCCCCGCGGCCGGTCTTGGCCACGTCGGCGGGCGCCTCATCCGGGCGGCGCCGGACGGGCGAATACCCACCGTCCGAATTTCGGCTCGATTCCGAGGTGTCCCATGCGAACATCGCTGGTTCGTTCCTCCTTCTCGGCCCTGTCGGCGGCGTCGTGCATGCTGCTGGCAGCGCTGGTCGTGGCCGGTGCGCCGGCCCGTCCCGCGGCCGCCGAACCCGATCCCGCGCCGAGCCCGGCGGCGGGGCCGGTCCTGTTGACGCCGACGCCCGGGGTGGGCGAGAGAACGGCGCGGTCGTCGCCGAAGGTGATCGAGGCCATGCGGCGGGACATGCACCTGACCCGCGCCCAGGCGATCACCCGGCTCGGCCGCCAGCACGCGGCCGACGCCGTCGAGTCACGGGCCCGCCGCGCCGCCGGACGGTACTTCGCGGGCTCCTGGCTCAGTGCCGACGGCTCGGCGCTGATGGTCGCGGTCACCGACCAGCGCGTCGCCCCGGCCGTTCGCGCTGCGGGCGCCACCCCCACGCTGGTCGCCCACGCCCGCGGCGAGCTGGAGACGGCCCGGCTCAAGCTGCGCGCCCGCGCCGGTGAACTGCCCGGCAAGGCCGTGGACGGCTGGTACATCGACCCGGTGCGCAACCGGCTGGTGGTCTCGGCGGCGCCCGGTGCGCGGCGTGCGGCCGCCCGCTGGGTCGCCGACGCCGGCGTGTCCGCCGACCTGGTGGCCTATGAAAAGAGCCCAGGGCCAGCCAAGCTGACCGCCGACCTGGTCGGCGGCGACGGGTTCCGGAGCCGGCGCGGCGGCTGCACCGTGGGATTCGGCGTCCGGCCGCTCGTCGGCGGGCCCACCGGCTTCGTCACGGCGGGGCACTGCACCCTCGCCACCGACCTGATCACCATCGGGGGCCAGGCGGTCGGCAACACCGTCCGGTCCACCTTCCAGTCCTTCAACCCCATCAGCCCCAGGCGCCTACGGGACCAGGCATTCGTCCAGGTCGCCCCGATCCTCGGCGGGGTCGTCCCCCAGCCGCAACCGCTGGTGCGGACCAACGTCGGCAACATACCGGTCCTGGGATCACAGGCGGCCAGGGTCAATGACACGCTGTGCAGCTTCGGCAACACGTCCCAGTACCGCTGCGGGCCGCTGGTCAGAATCGACCGGGACCGACCCGCCGAGTTCGAGGGAGGCCCAGGCGACGTGGTCACCATCCGCAACCTCAACGACGTGCGCTTCTGCAGCGCCGCGGGCGACTCGGGCGGCCCGGTGTTCGACCCGATCACCGGTCAGGCGCAGGGCACCGTCTCGACCTCGGCCTGCGGTCAGCCGCCCCTCGACACCTCCGGCTATCAGCCCATCAACCAGACCCAGCTCGACCTCAACGTGCGGCTCCTGCTGTCCGGCCCAACCCCCTCCTTCCCCGCCCCGTTCATCACCGCGTTCGCCTGTGACACCGTAAGCGGGCCGCCCGGCCCCGAAGGGGAGCCGTATTCCTCCTTCTTCTGCGACCTGTACTGGGACGGCGGCACCGACCCCGACCAGGTCCAGGTGAGTACGAACGCGCTGTCGGCCACCCGGATCAACGACTACGACGAGAACCACGTCGGCATCAACGGCAAGTGCGGCCGCGACAAGGACGTCTTCGTCTCGGTGTCGGTCTTCGACGCCGAGGGACGGCGCGCGGACGCCAACGTCAACTCCTTCTGCCCTCGCTGAACCCGCCGGGCCCGTCTCCGGTCCACCGGGATCGGGGACGGGCCCCATTCGTCACCCCGATCGCGCGGCCCAGCGACCGCGAGGTCCCGGGGACCGGGGACGACTCGTCCTCGGCCGGGCCGAGATCCCGCGCGCCCCGCGCACCAGAGGGAGTGAACGGGCCGCCGGGTCGCGCGAGATCCCGGTCGGCTGAGGCCTTTCGCCCCTGGCGACGCCCGTGCCCGGTCAGGAACGTGGATGCCAGGAACCCCGCGAGAACGGGGACGCCGCGGAAGGAGCACACGCCATGGCTGGACTACCTGCGGAGCTGGCATCGCTGTACCGCGTCCGCAAGGGTGCGTTCGACATCGTGGACGTGCCCGAACTGGGTTATCTGATGATCGACGGCCGCGGGGCTCCGGGAGGCGAGGCGTTCGCGGCGGCCACCTCCATGCTGTACGCGGTGAGTTACGCCGTCCACTTCCGGCTGAGGAGGGAACGCGGCCAGGCGCCGGCGGTGATGCCGCTGGAGGCGCAGTGGTGGGTGGACGACCCCGGGCAGCTCGCTCTCCTGAAGGCCGTGACGCTGGGGCAGGCGTCCCTGGCCGATGCCGACCGTGACCGATGGCGCTGGCGGGCGGTGATCGTCCAGCCCGAGGGTGTCGGCGCGGACCTGGTCGCCGCGGCCGTCGGCCGGGTCAGGGCGCACACCGACCCGCACGCTCTGGACAGACTGCGGTTGGAACGCTGGGAGGAAGGCCGCTGCGCCCAGGTGCTGCACATCGGCCCCTACGCCGACGAAACGCCCTCGATCGCCCGTCTGCACGATGGCATCCGTTCCACCGGCCACCGGCCACCGGCCGAGAGGACTGCACCACGAGATCTATCTCAGCGACCCGCGCCGCAGCCCTCCGGAAAAGCTGCACACCATCCTGCGTCACCCCATCGAAGCCGTGGCTCCTTTGGCGACTACCCGCGCCTGATCGCCGAACGGAAATGCGCGCTTCTCCAGCCGGAACACCGTCGTCACGGTCGGGGTGGCTGAGGAGGAGTTCGAGGCCAGGTGACCACGCTGGTCGCGTAGCGCGTGCGTCAGATCGCCGACGCCGAGTCGGCGACGGTGGCGCTGATCGAAGAGGGCGGCGCGGAATTCATCGTGGAGGCCGCACGGCGCGGGCGGTGCCGGACGTAGGCGCTCATCGTGATGTGCCGCCTCACAAGGCCGTTCGCCTCGCGAATGTGCGATCGAGGCCGGTGATCCGAAGGATCTTGGCCAGCTGCGGACGGACACCGGCCAGCGTGATCCCGCCGCCGCGGCGGCGGGCGGCCCTCTCCGCCGCGACGAACGCCGCCAAGCCTCGGGCGTCGCAGAACGCCAGGGAGGAGACGTCGACGACGACGTCCGGGCCCCGCTCGTCGATCAGCCGGGTCAGTTCCCTACCGAAGTCGGCGGCGGACGCGAGGTCCAGCTCGCCGGAGGCGAACACGCGCGGTGGTCCACCCGTGCTCTTGACCACGGTTGCGAACTGCTCGGATTCGCCCTGCAGAATGGCGCCCATGACGGTTCCTCCCCGAGAGCCTTTCCCGTTACTCAGAGACTCTCTGGTCGCCCCGATGCCCCAGTAGGGACGTTCGTCCCCACCGTGACCCGCCAACGTCCATTAAGGACGCGTGTTCGGGCGTCCGGTCCACCTCACCGGCGGTGGTAGGTCAGGGCGCCGGGGAGGATCGGGAGCCAGAAGCTGAGGATCCGGTAGAGCAGGACGGTCACGAAGGCTTCGGTCGGTCCCGTCCCGAAGGTGACCAGCGCCAGAACCAGGACCGGTTCGACGATGCCCAGGCCGCCGGGGAGGGGGCCGAGGAGTCGCAGGGGGATCAGCAGCAGGTAGGCCGCGGCCAGGACGGTCGCGGAGACGGGAATGTCCGTCGCGCGGCACACGGCCAGGAAGGCCAGCACCGAGCAGGTGGTGACGGCGGAGCTGCCCCCGAGCAGTACGAGGAGGCGCGCGGGACGGTGCGGCCGCTGGGGCAGCCCGGTGGCGGCGGCGCGCAGCGGTGGGACGATCTCGCCCCGGCGGCGCCACAGCAGGACGGCGCCGAACGCCGCGATCGTCGAAACGACCATGATCAGCGGCCCGGCCCAGCCGGGCGGGTGTAGCGATCCCCAGCCCTGTGCCGTGGCCGAGAGCACGGCCAGCACCAGGGCCACCAGATGGACGAGTCCGCCGGTGAGCCTGGTGAGCGCGACGGTCGCGGCGGCCTCGGCCGGTCCGGCGCCGTGGTCGCGAAGGTACCGGCCGAGGACGGCGTCGCCGCCCCGTCCGGTCGGGTGCTGGCGGGAGACGTACGAGGCGGCGGCCTGGCGCGGGAGGGTCCGCCCGAAGGCCAGGTCGCGCGGGGAGGCGCCCATCAGGGAGAGGGCGCCTGCCGCGTAGGAGGCCGTCACCAGCAACGCCGCCGCGACAAGCCAGCGGACGTGGACGTGCGCGAGCACGGTCAGCGGGGAACGCGGACCGGTGATGCCGATCAGCGCGTGGTAGGTGACGTATCCGGCGACGACGAGGATCAACAGGAACCAGGGCCGGGACGGGAGCCGGGACAGCGGTCGCGGGGCGGCGCGGGTGGCGCCGACGCCGGTGAGCGCCTCGCGGAGTTCGTCCAGGAGATATGGACGGTCCCGGAGCGTCGTCCGTGTGGAGCGTGCCAGGGCGAGGGGCTGCAGGTAGGGCGCGGCGGCCTCGGTGGCGGGGAGGCCAAGCACGTCGAGGGCCGCTTGGACGGAGCGCCGCGCGCCGGTGACGAGGGCCGTGGAGACGAGGAGTTCGGCCACGTCCTGGGCCAGCCGCGCGTCCCCGGCGGCGTCCTCGGCGAAACCGAAGTCGGCCAGCACCGGGTTCCCGCCGGTGTCCACGAGGACGTTCGCGAGCCGCAGGTCGCGGTGGGCGATGCGCGCGGCGCGCAGCTTCGCGACCTCCGACCACAGGCGGCGCAGGCAGACGTCGTCGAGCGCGCGGGCCAGGTCCCCGTCGGTGTCGATCGCCTCCTCGGCGAGGAGCCACGTACCGGGACCGGCGGGGGCCACACCGATGAGGGCGGGAACGCGGGCGCCGGCGGCGGCCGCGCGCATGAGCATGTACGCCTCGTGCTCCACCTGCCGCTTCGGGCTCGCCATCGGCGTCTCGTCCTCGACCTCGCGGTAGAGCAGGAACCGGGCCGCCTTGAACAGCAGGTCCGCGTCGCGCTGGTCGCGGCCGAGGGCCTTGACGAAGGCGGCGCGGCCGTCGGCGGTGACGGCGGTGAAGGGGACCGAGCCGCGCGCGTCGGTGTCGAGCGGCCTCACGTCGGGCCCGTCCAGGCTGCAGCGGGCGAGCCCGGCGGCGACCTGAGCCGGTGCCGGGACGTGGTTCGGCGTCCCGCGCGCGAGGTGGACGGCACCGCCGACCGCCCAGCCGAGCGCCGCTCCGGCGACGACGTCGAGAGGGAAGTGGGCGCCGACGTAGACGCGGCTCACCGGCACCGCGAGCGCGACCGTCCACAGGACCCGGCGGACGGGGCGGGAGACGTGCGCGGCGGCGACGGTGGCCAGTGCGGCGGACACGGCGGCGTGGCCGGAGACGAATCCGAGCCCGCCCTCGTGCGCGCCGCGCAGCACGACCTCCGACAGCAGCGCGCCGGGCCGGCCGCGGTCGGCGAGGTCCTTGACCAGCTTGGCGAGCAGCCACGCCAGGGAACCGCCGAGCGTCAGATCGACGGCGAGCCGGACCCGGCGGACGGCCAGGGCCGCCGCCGCGGTCGCGGCGACCGCCCCGAGCGCGCCGGCCTGCATCACGATCTCGACCGGCCGGAACAGCCAGCCAGGCAGATCGTTGACGAGCCGGAACGCGTCGGCCTCCGGGCGCAGGAGGAAGCCGTCCGCGGCGAAGACGGCCAACGACAGGCAGACACCGAGCCCGACCGCGAGCCGGAGGACGTCGGCCGGATGCCGGGCCGTGGCCGGTGCCCTCGGCGGGAACACTGCGAACCGGCCCACCCGCGGGCGCGGTATCCGGAAGGATCGCGTCCCTTCCCGGCGGCCGGGAGAGGGGCCGGCGAGCATGGCCGCCGCGCGCGGGCCGAGGGCGCGCCGCGCCGCCGTCAGCGCCCGCGCGCGCGTCGTGACCGGCGCGGTCATGGCGAGCAGCCGGGCCGCGTCGTCGTCGAGCGGCGCCGGCGGCGTGTCGGTCTCCGCCCGTCCCCAGCCGACGATCCAGGGTTGTCCCCGCTCGTCGACCAGGACGTTCTCCGGCAGCAGGTCGCGGTGGGCGATGCGGTCGCGGCGCAGCGCCGCGCACTGCCGCCACAGGTCGTCGATCGTCTCCTCGGACGCCCCGTCGGCTTCGTCCAGCGGACGTCCGTCGACATGCTGCACGACCAGGGCCCAACTCCCCGGGGCGACTTCGGTCACGAACTGGACGGCCGGGACCCGCGCCCCCGCGCGCCGGGCCCGCATCAGCAGGTAGCCCTCATGCTCGGCCAGATGCTTGGCGGTGGCGAAGGGCGGCTCACCGGGCCTGCGCCGCCACAGGCGTCCGAGCCGGTGCAGCGTGTCCGCGTCGCGCTGGTCGCGGCCGATCACCTTCACGAACAGCCGTCCGGCGGGCGTGGTCACCGTGTACGGGACGGCGTGCCGCTGGTCGCCCGGCGTCCGGCGCGCGTCCGTCACCGTCAGCCCATGGCCGGCGAGCGCGTCTCGGACCGCCGCGAGCCGGGGCCGGTGCCCTGGCGTCCCGACGACGAGCAGCGCCGCGGCTCCGGCCGCCCAGCCCGCCGCCGCCCCGCCGAGCACGTCCACGGGGAAGTGCGCTCCGAGATAGACCTCCGCCACGCCGGCGGCGGCCGCCACGGCGAAGAGGACGCGCCGGTACGGACGGGGGAGGTAGGCGCCCGCGACCGTGACGAGGGCGGCGGCCACCGCCATGTGCCCGGCGACGAACCCGGTTCCCCACGCGGTGGCGTCAGCGCGGAGCGCGACATCGTCCAGCAGCGCCGCTGGACGCGGGCGTCGGGAGACGTCCGCGATGGCCTCGGCCGTGATCCACGCGAGCGCCCCGCTCCCGCCCAACGCTGCGGCGAGGCGGAATCTGCGGAGGAGGGCCGCGGCCAGCGCGGCGCAGGCGGTCGCGCCGATCCAGCCGACCTGCGTCAGCAGCCACATCGGCGGTTCGATCGCGTCGGGGAGGTCGTTCAGCAGCCGGAACAGATCGGCGTCCCAGCCGGGCACGCCCCGGCCCACCGCGCCCAGCACCGCCAGCGACCCCAGCGCGAGCGCCAGCCGGACGGCGTCCATCGGGTGGCGGAACGCGGCCTCGCGCGGCCGTGCGGCGGCGGCCGGGCGGACCCACCGCCACCACGGCCACAGGAGCCCGCCCGCGGGCAGGTAGAGCAGGTAGGTGAAGAACCGGAACAGCAGCACTCCCGCCGTGGCCGCGGGCAGGTCCGTCCCGGTGAGGTCGAGTCCTCCGATCAGCGCGAGTTCGAGCACGCCCGCGCTGCCCGGGGTGAGCGGGACGACGGTCACCTGCCGCGCGACCGTGTACACGGCGAACGCCTCCAGGACGCCCACCCGGGTGGCGCCCGCCACCTGGAGCGACACATACAGCACCGCGAACACGCAGAGGTGGTAGCCGACGGAGGACAGGGTCAGCGCGGGCCACCGGTCGCGGATCAGTTCGCGCGCCCCGGCCTGGAACCGCGCCACGTCGGCGGCGTGGTCGTCGATCTCGCGGTGCAGCAGCCGCGCGAGGGTCCGGGCGCCGCGGGCGCCGAGCGCCACGACGGCCGACGCCGCGCGATCGTGCCAGAGCATGGCGCCCGCCAGCGCGAGGAGCGCGGCGGCCAGGGCGAGCCCCAGGATCCCCGCCCCGCGCACCTGTGCGGGGGCGTCCGACGCCAGTGCGAGCAGGCCCAGCGCGAGCAGCGGCAGGGTGAGCCGGGTGAGGACGTTCCAGAGGCCGGTCACCAGCACCTGCAGGGCGATCGGGCCCGTCCGGAAACCGAGGTCGCGGCACATCGTGACGTTGAGCGCCGCCCCGGCGGCCCCGCCGCCCGGCAGGGCGTAGGAGAGCGCGGTGGTCACCACGTTGATGACCGAGGCCGGGGCGAGTCCCAGGCCCGGGAGCGCCGCGCTGAGGCAGGCGGCCGAGGCGAGCACCGACAGGGCGGTGAGTGCCGACAGCACGACCAGGTCGAGCGCGCTGACCCGCGTCCGCAGGATCTCGGCGACCCTTTCCAGGTCGACCAGATGGGGCAGTACCTTGCCGAAGATCGCGGTGACGATCAGCAAGGCGAGGACGCGGCCGGACCAGGTCCGGCCGCGTCCCCGGGCCTCGCCGCCGCCACGGGACGCCGGTGAGCCGACGGGTTCGCGCTCGACGGTGTGGCTCACCGGTGCGCTCCTTCCCGGGACGTTCGACCCGCGGCCCCGGGTCATTTCAGGGCGTCGAGGGTGGTGAAGGAGTAGCCGGCGTCGCGCAGGCCCTTGATGATCGCGGGGAGGGCGTCGGCGTCCAGGGTGGTGCGGTCGTCGGGGTTGGCGCCGACGTGCATGAGGACGATCATTCCGGGGCGGGCGGCGGCGAGCACGCGGGCGGTGACCTTGGCGGCGGTCTGGCCGCCGGAGGTGCCCTGCCAGCCGAGGGAGTCGACCGTCCAGCCGACCGGGACGTAGCCCAGACCGTTCAGGAGGGTGACGTCGGAGGCGGTGTAGGCGCCGTAGGGGAAGCGGAACAGCGCGCGCGGCTCGGCGCCGCCGGTGTTGAAGATCGCGGTGCGCGCGGCGGTGACCTGGGTCCGGGCGGTCGCGTCGCTGATCTTGGTGAAGTCGGGGTGGGTGTCGCTGTGGTTGCCGATCCGGAAGCCCGACCCGGCCAGCAGGTTGGTGTACACGGGGAATCCGCGGGTGAAGTCGCCGACCAGGAAGAAGGTGGCGGGCGCGTTCTCACGCTGGAGGGTGGCGCGGATCGAGGCGACGCCGGAGGCGTCCCAGGCGGCGTCGAAGGTCAGCGCGGCGACCTTGGCGGTGGTCGGGATCCGCGTGACGTTCCTGCCGCGCAGCGCGGACGGCACCCCGGGCGGCGGGCCGGGCGCCCAGGCGAGCCGGTCGGTCGTCCAGGTGGTGCCCGTGATGGTGCGGGTCCAGAACGCGCCGTCGCGGCCGCGTCCGACGGAGACGGTCCTGCCCCCGGCGAAGGACGCGCCGGGCCCGTCGACGTACAGGCCGCCCATGATCTGCCAGTCGCCCCAGGCGCCGGTGAACGCGCGGACGCGCAGCCGGTGGGTGGCGGCGTCGCGGACGAACACCCAGGTGCGGCCGGTGGCGGCGTCGGCGGCGATTCCGGGGACGCTGTAGGTGGTCTCGCCCAGGGACGTCCAGTCCGACCAGGCGGCGCCGGTACGGGTGCGGGTCCAGACGGCGTGGTCGCGGCCCGTGACGACGACGCGGACGGCGTCGGTCCCGGTGAGGGCCGCGGCGGGCGCGGTGTCGGCGGTCATGTCCAGGTCGGTCCAGCCGCTCCAGCCCGATCCGGGGGTGTAGGTCTTGGTCTTGAGCCGGTCGGCGGCGTCGCGTACGACCACCTCGACGCGCCCGTCGGGGTGTCCGACGGCGGCGGGCGCGGTGCTGACGACCAGGTCGTCGACCTTGGTCCAGGGCTGCCAGGCGCCGTTGAGGCGGATCCGCTCCCACAGGCGTCCGTCCGTTCCGCGGCCGTAGACGTGGGGGCTCCCGGCGGCGAACGTGACGGCCGGTCCGCCGACGAGGTGGCCGCTCAGGTCGAGGGGCGCCGACCAGGCGCCGTCGGTGAACCGGCGGTACAGCACGTTGGTGGTCGAGGCCCGGTAGGCCACGTCGAAGCCGTCGCCGTCGGGCCATCCGGCCACGCCGGGCGTGGAGGTGGGGACGTCCGCGGCCGCCGCGCGGGCCATGGAAACGGGAAGGCGTGCGGCCAGGGCGGGCGTCGTCACCAGGGTCGCCGGGAGGAGCACGGCCGCTGAGAGCGCTGTGATGCGTCGCATCGTCGTTCACCGTCCTTCGTGGGGGCCTTCAGCGTCCGCCGCCGCCGTTGGCCAGGGCAGCGGACGAACGTCCTCCACCATGCGCCGAAGGACTCGAACAATGCCGCCGGGGCTTCAGGGGAGGTCGAAGGCCAGCAGGACGTTTCCGCGCTCGCTCGGGTACATCGGCTCGTATCCCGTCTGGACGTAGAGCGTGCCGTGCGCGACCACCGCGCCGCCGTTGCCCGCGATCGAGCCGCCGCGCCCGGGTATCCCGTTGGCACCCGCGAAATCCCGGATGGTGTCGTATTCCCACAGCACCGCGCCGGTCCGCGCGGAGTACACCCGCATCTTGCCGTCGGTGCTGCCCTCGTAGACCAGCCCCGGACTCGACGTGACCGCCGGGGTGTGGGCCAGCACGCATTGCCCGGGATACTGCGCCGCGCCACCCCGGGTGCAGCCGTCAGCGGGGTTGGGCGTGGTCCACACCACCTTGCCGGTGGCCGGGTCCAGGGCGTTCAGGGTGCCGGGATCGGCGTAGTAGGTGGCCGCGTACAGGTGCGTGCCGTCGTAACTGGCGCCCCACTGGATGCCGGTGGCCCCGCCCAGCGGTGACGGGACCGACAGCTGCCGCCGCCAGCGCACCTCACCGGTCCGCGCGTCGAAGGCGTGGTAGACGCCGCTCTTCTGGCCGACCCCCACCAGCAGGCGTCCCCGCACCGGGAACAGGTTCGGCGTAGAGCCCAGGTCGAAGTCCAGTGCGGTGTTGTCCTTGAGACCGGGGCAGTACCCCGCACCATCGGGGACGTTGCACAGATCGCGCCAGCTGTCGGCGTCGGTGACCTGGCGCTTCCACCGCACCGCTCCGGAGGCCGCGTCCAGTGCGAACAGGGTGTCGAAGTCCCCGCCGTTCCCGGAGTAGTTCTGCCCGGTGCCGACGTAGAGCGTGCCGGTCGCCTCGTCGATGACCGGTGAGCCCCACACGCCCGCGCCGGAAGGCTCGTACCGCGTCGCGCCGCTGGGCCAGGTCCCCACCGGACGCGGTTTGGGAACCGTGTAACGGCGCCACACCAGCGCTCCGGTCGCGGCGTCGAGCGAGTCGATGTGCCCGCGGAAGGTGCAGCACGGGTAGTCCTTGCCGACACCGTGCTCGGCGCTGGACGCGCCGAGGTAGATCCTGCCCCGGTAGTACAGCGGCGAACTGGTATGCCAGCCGCGTGGATGGTCCTCGGTCTGCACCGCCCAGATCAGCCTTCCGGTGTGCTGATCCAGCGCGTACACATAGCCGCGGCTGTCGCCGAAGAAGACCTTGCCCTCGGCGACCGCCGCCCCGGTCGCGCCGTTGAACGCGACCCCGTCCATCGGGCTCGACCCCACCGAGCCCAGGTCGAACCGCCACTTAGGCTTCCCGGTCCTGGCGTCCACCGCGTAGAACATCCGGTCCGGACCGCCGAAGAACACGTCGTCGCCGACCACCGCGGGCTGGCTCTTCACCCACGCCCCGGTTTTCGGGTAGGCGAACGCCCATTTGAGCTTCAACCGCCCCACGGTGCCCGGGGTGATCCGGTGCTCAGCGCGGCTGAACCGCGATCCGGCGGGATCACCCTGCCAACTAGGCCAGTCGCCGCGCGCGACGCCGGCGTCCTCACCCGCCGCGGCGTCGGCCGTGCCGCCGAGCAGCGCCACAAGACAGCACAGGACCAGCAGACCACGTAAACGACGCACGGAAACCACCCCTAGATCGTGACATTTCCACCAGTCTGACAGCGGCACCGGATCACGTCGATCCGCCCCTGACACAAGATCCGCGACTTCACAAAAACCAGGCCCGGTGTCCGACCCGAGCGACGTGCAACCCTGCAGTTGGCAAGCGCGAGCCAGATGATCCGCCGCACGGCGCCGACCTCCCCAACGGAGCGATCCCGAGGCCCGGCCAGCCCAGCACGCGCTCAATTCCACACCGACGCCAAGGACACCCGGGAAGTTGAACGGATTCTCGGACGTCCCCCGAAACGCCGGAAGACAAGACACATCCGCATCAACCCGCCGACCATGCGGCGTTTGCGGGGCAAGCGCGCGGCCCCGAAGCGGGATCAGGGGCCGCAGAAGGAGATCACCGACGACCTGGGAGCCCTGCTGATCACAGAGCGGGCCTCCATGCTGACCGGCCGGGACGACGAATTGGCGAACAGCGGCCGCGTCGAACGGCAGCTCGATGTTGGACGATGCCGACGCTCACGAGCCATTGGCGCTGGTCGATGTCTCGGTGTCAACCATCCCGGACGTGCGGCCGGAGACACGCGCGAGAACGGTATGAAGCTCGATAGGGCTCGCTGATCGGCCGAGTCAGCCGGGCAGGCCGGAGGGTTCGGCGATGGCTGCGAGCCTTGTGGCGAGGATCTTCTCGCCGTCGAGCGTCTGTAGTTCCACCAGGCTTATCGCGTGGATGATGACGTCGACGATCTGGTTGCCGATGTCGTTCCAAGTGTGAGAGGCGCCTTTGCGGGGGGTTGTTCGCCATCGCGCCGTGGACGGCTTCGGCAACTCGTCGGTGAAGGCGCACATCCACAGTGTCCCTCTGGTCGTCGAAGAGTCGCCGCCTGGGTGGAGGGACTGTCCGGCACGCCGCCCACAGGTCGCTGCCGGAGTGGCCTCGGGTCCAGGGCGTGGCGGCAAGGACGCTCGCCTGGGGCATGGTGTCCGGTGTGTTGTCGGCGTCGTCTCCCGACCCGTCACGGCTGCTGGATGGCGAGGTCGGCCGGCGGGGATGCTCATTTCGGGGATGCCTGGCCGTCGGGTCGCCGAGGCTGTCGGCGACCGTATGGTCGAGATGGTGGGTGGATACGTTCGGTGCTGAATGGCGGGTGCGTCACTCTGCACTCTGGTTTCCGCTTGTAGGCGGATGAGTCGTAGGCCGCCGAGCGCTGGGCCGGGGCTTGGTGAGTGGGGCTTTTCTCGCCTCCGAAGCAGGGCGCGGATTGTTGCTCTATCCATTTGGCTATCTATCGAAACGCCATGCTGAGGCCGAAACCGGTCAGTTCTCTGATCGCGTACAGATATCGATAAGCGACTGTCCGTCACTCTTGCCTGGATCGATTAAAGGGAGACGTTCAGCGTCCCCTTCGGGCCTACCGAGCATTCATGTGATTTAGATCACAAAGAAGGATCAATCGGAGATCTTTTCAGGTTTCGGGTGGCGGGTTACGTTGAGGCGGTTTTGATCACCCTTTACGTCTTGGGGTTCATATGGGTCGCGGCCTTGTTTGCCGTTGCGCGTCTGTTCTTCGGTCGTTGTTATGGCGGCGTCCGGCGTCGTTGGCCCACCTTTTGGTGTTGGTGATGGTCGCCGCATTGGTGCAGGTTCCTTTGTTGTCGGTGCTGCCGAGTCCGGCGGTTCATGCTGCCGAGCCGAGGGCGGAGGCGACTGAGGAGCAGGCGTTGGCGGCGGCCCGGCGGTCGGGTGAGCCGGTGGAGGTGCTGGCGGGGCGGGGCGAGGACCGGACGGTGCGGGCGCTGCCGAACGGGCGGATGGAGGTCGAGCAGCACATCCAGCCGATCCGTGCTCGCCAGGACGGCGAGTGGGCCGCGATCGACACCGGCTTGCAACGTTCCGGCGATGGCGTGGTCCCGGGCGCGACGACGGTCGGGCTGCGGTTCTCTGGCGGTGGTAGCGGCCCGATGGCGCAGATGACACGTGCCGGTCGCAAGCTGGCGTTGACGTGGCCACAGCCGTTGCCGGAGCCGTCCATCGCCGGTGACACCGCGACGTATGCGGGTGTGCTGGGCGCGGGCGTCGATCTGCAGTTGCGGGCTGAGGCGGACGGTTTCGCGCACACGCTGGTGGTCAAGACGGCCGAGGCCGCCAAGGACCCGCGGCTGGCGCAGTTGGCGCTGGCGTTGTCGGCTCCGGGGCTGTCGGTGACGCGGGAGCCGGCGAGCGGGGTGCTGTCGGCCAGGACGTCCTCGGGCATGACGGTGTTCGACGCGCCGTCGCCGATGATGTGGGACTCCTCCACAGCGGCCGGCGGTGCGGGGTCGCCGACGGCGACCGTGCCGCAGGCGCGGGCGATGGACACGGGGGAGGGGCCCGCGGAAGGGGCCAAGACGGCGCCGGTCGATGTCGCGATCTCCGGCGGCACACTCACCCTGACCCCCGATCAGGGCCTGCTGACCGCGCCGGACACGACGTTCCCGGTGTACATCGATCCGGTGTGGGGAGCGCACAAGGCGTCCGCGTGGGGGATGGTGTCATCGGGTTATCCGAGCCAGTCGTATTACGAGTTCGGCGGCAAGTCGACCGAGGGTGTCGGACGCTGTGAGGTGGCCAAGGACGGCAACTGCGTCAAGAACCAGACCAAGCGGCTGTTCTACAAGGTGAAATTGCCGTCGCTGAAGGGCCGCTACGTCCAGGCTGTGGAGTTCACCGCCTTCGAGACCGGTGCTTACGACTGCAATAATCCGACCTCGATCCAGCTGTGGCGGACTCTGCAGTTGAAGTCGTATGCGACCTGGAACAACACGGTCGGGTCGTGGAACGACGGGGGAGCCTGGGGCGAGCGACTCACCTCGCGGGATGTGGCGTACTGTTCGAGGGCGCCGGTGGAGTTCGGCGGGTCGTTGCTGCGTGAGCATGTGCAGTCGGCGTTGGACAAGGGATATGGCGACATCACGTTCGGGCTGAAGGCCTACAGCGAGTCGACGATGGATTGGTGGAAGCGGTTCTCTAGCGACGCTTTCCTGACGATCCAGTACAACAATCCTCCCTACACCGTCAACTACAAGTCGATGAGCACCGATCCCGGCGGGTTGTGCGCACCCGGGAACGATCCGGTCGTCATCAACCGGGTGCCGAAGTTGACGGGGTACTTCTGGGATCCCGATGACGAGGACGCCAACAAGGTGCAGCCGGAGTTCGCCTCCCATTGGGACACCGGAGACGGGAAAGGCTTCATTCAGCGGTGGTCGTCCGGGCTGATCGCTCCGGCGGCCAGATCGGGGACGCCGCGCAGTGTCGTGATGCCGGGCACGATCCCGCAGAAGACGCTCATCGGCTGGCACGCGCGAGCGTGGGACGGCGAACTGTATGGGCCCTGGTCCTCGACGGGTGCGGCACCGGCCTGCTATTTCATCTACGACCCGTCCAAACCCGCTCCGACGATCACCTCGACCGACTATCCCGATGACGGTGAGTGGCACGGCGGCGTCGGGCAGGCGGGATCGTTCACCATCGCCGATCCCGAGGGAGTCGCCGACCGATACGAGGTCAGACTCAACCAACAACCGGTCATGACGGTGGCCACGACCGCCGGCGCCGCGCGGACGATCACGCTGGCACCTGACCGGTACGGCCCCAACTCGGTGAGCGTGATGGCGTTGGCGTCCTCGGCGCAGGACTCGGCGACCGCCAGCCTCAGTTTCCTGGTCAATGCCGGAGCCCCGGCCAAGGCGCACTTCACGCTGAACGAACCGGCGGGTTCCACAGCCGCGGCGGCGCAGACCCGCGACGGTGAACCGGCGGTCACCGCCGCCCTGGGCGGCGGCGGGACGTTCGGACAGCGGGGACAGCTCGGGACGGCGCTGACCTTGGACGGGACGGGCTCGGCTGGAACCAGCGGGCCGATCCTGGACACCGGCAAGCCGTTCGCGGTGTCGGTGTGGGCGCACCTGACCCAGGCGGGCGTGACGCAGACCGTCCTCAGCCAGGACGGAACGTCCAAGAGTGGCTTCTACCTCAAATACGACGGCGCTCTGAACAAATGGGTGTTCGCGATGGCGCCGTCCGACTCCGCTGAAGCCGGCACCACCCAGGCGGTATCGAAGAATCCGGCGGAGCTGAATACCTGGACCCATCTGGTCGGCGTGTACGACCAGACCAAGAAGCTGCAGATTTACGTCAATGGCGACGCCGGCACTCCCAGCCCGGTCGTGCCCGCGGCGTGGAACGCGACCCACGGGTTCCAGATCGGGCGTGGCCTATGGCTCGGCAATCCCGCCGACCAGTGGCACGGGATGATCGACGACGTCCACGTCTATGACCGGATCCTCTCCGCCAAGGAGATCACGGACCTGTACCAGCAGGCCCCGGTCCTGAAGGCCCGATGGAAACTCAACGCGGCGACCGGCGACCTCAGCGCCGGTGAAACCCATGGTGGAACGACGCTGCCGCTGAAGCTGCGCAATGGTGCGACCATTTCGTCCGGCGCGGGGTTCAAGGGGCCCTTCGTGTCGACAGCGGGACTGCAGTTGAACGGACTGGGCGCCTACGCCGAGGCCGACCCGGTCGATCCTGCGGCGGGGCAAGCGCTGATCTCCACCGACGAGAGCTTCACCCTGTCCGGCTGGGTGCAGAACCTGCAGCGGCCGCAGTCGACGGCCACGGTGTTCTCCGTCCCCGGAACTCAGACCAATGCGTTCGCGCTGCGCTATGTCCCGGACGCGGCCGAGCCGGCGGATCTGGGTGTATGGCAGTTGGAGATGAACAACGCCGATCTCCCGGCCGGTGACGCCTCCAAGCCACAGCGCCTGACCAGTAATTCGGCCTATACCGAAGACGACTGGGACCACATCGCGGTCGTCTACGACGCGACGAACCGGACCATGAGCCTGTATATCAACGGTTCCATGGTGAACGGCGCCGAAGGCGACTCCGAAGAAGGCGACGTACGTCCCTTCAAAGGCACTGGCGGGCTGCAGGTCGGCCGCAACGCCCTCGGTGGGGGAGGTGCGGGAACCGGCTTCTGGCCTACGGCCTTGGACGACGTCTGGCTGTATCGAGGCGTCCTGAGCCCCACCCAGATCGCCCAACTCGGCCAGCCGATCGAACTCGACACCGACGACGGACCCTAAACACCGCACCCATGCGCGGCAGACGCCTTGTGCCATGTGCACGGGCGCCTGCCGCCGAATCCAGCAGATCCAACGGTTCGTGGCCCCGGGCCTTCTCGGGGTTGGAGCAGGCGCGCGTGGGCGCAGGAGGAAGCCGTGAGAACAGGCCGCAAGACCCTGGTGCTGTCCCGTCCCCGGAGCGCCCGCGCGGTCGCGGCGGTCATGGCCGTGACCCTCGCCGCCGGGCTGTTGTCGGCTCCGCCGCCCGCGCTCGCCGAACCACCCAACGCACACCGTCCGACCATCCGCGATCACGAAGATCCGGTCAAAGGCCATGACCTGAAAGTCCGGCCGCGCAAGACGACGACGTTGAAACCGGGGCCGCCCGCCAAGGCCGCTTGGCCCAGGCCCGGCACCAGCGAGGTGTCCGTGCCCGCCGACACCAAGGAGAAGGTGCGGGCGGACGCGTTGCCGGTGCGGGTGCTGCCCGCCGACAAGCGTGGCGTACGCAACGGGATAGGGGCCGCTGCGAAAGTGCGGGTATCGGTGCTGGACCGCGCCACCGCGCCCAGAGCCGGTGTGGACGGATTGGCGTTCACCGTGGCCCGCACCGACAAATCACAGGCCGGTCAGGTCGGCGTCGAACTGGATTATTCGCAATTCGCGCAGGCGTTCGGCGGCTCTTACGGATCCCGACTGCGCCTGTACCAGATGCCCGCGTGCGCGCTCAGCACTCCCGACAGGCCCGAATGCCGACTGGCCGCGCCGCTCAAGGCCGTCAACAACGGTCGCGAGCAGACCCTCACCGCCCAGGTCACAGCCGCCCCCGCCCCGACTGCCACAGCGGCCCCGTCCGGGGGCCCGGCGGGAACGCTCCTGGTCGCCGCGGGGGGATCGTCGGGGCCGCAAGGTGACTTCAAGGCGACCTCACTGGAGGCGTCGGCGACCTGGCAGGCCGGGGGCAGCGGCGGCGAGTTCAGCTGGTCGTATCCGATGCGGGTGCCGCCCGTGCCCGGCGGCCTCACCCCGAACGTCGCGGTCACCTACTCATCGGGAAGCGTCGACGGCAAGACCGCCAACACCAACGGCCAGCCGTCCTGGCTCGGCGAAGGATTCGACCTTTGGCCGGGCTACATCGAACGGCGCTACAAGTCGTGCGAGGACGACGGCGCGCCCAAGGACGAGTGGGGAAACTCGCCAGGCGATCTGTGCTGGGGATATGACAACGCGACCGTTACCTGGAACGGCAAGGGCGGCGAACTGATCAAGGCCTCCGACGGTACCTGGCGGATGAAGGGCGACGACGGCACCAAGTTCGAAAAGCTCGCCGACAGGGACACCGGCAACGGCGACGACGACGGGGAGTACTGGAAGGTCACAACGACCGACGGCGTCCAGTATTTCTTCGGCCTCAATCGCGTACCCGGCTGGGTGAAAGACAAGCCCGAGACCGACTCCACCTGGACCACTCCGGTGTTCGGCGACGACGATAACGAGTTCTGCCACAGGTCGACCTTCGCCGATTCGTGGTGTCAGCAGGCCTACCGATGGAACCTGGACTACGTCGTCGACCCGTCCGGTAACGCCATTGTCTACAGCTACGCCAAGGAGACCAACCACTACGGCCGCAACCTCAAGGCCGCAGACGAAACCCCCTACGTGCGCGGCGGATATCTGAAGACGATCTCCTATGGGATGCGCAAGGACAAACTGTTCGACAAAGCGCCCGCACAAGTGAGCTTCACCCCCGCCGAACGCTGCATCCCGGACGCGACCTTCGACTGCGACCCGTCCAAGATCGACGACAAGCCGGACTCGTGGTGGGACGTCCCGTGGGACATGCACTGCGACTCCGGCCAGGAATGCAAGGACACCCACGGCACGCTCTCGCCGACGTTCTGGTCCCGCAAACGCCTCGCCCAGGTCACCACCCAGATCCTCAAACCGGACGGTTCGGGGTACCGGCCGGTGGACTCCTGGGCGTTCACCCACGCCTGGGGCCTGGCCGACATCGACCGCGACCTGCTGCTGACCAGCATCCAGCACACCGGCCACGCCGCCGACGGGACGTTCGTCACGCTGCCGAAGACCACGATCAGCAACGTCCAACTGCCCAACCGGCTGGACAGGACCGGCGACGACATCCAGCGCTACGTCCGCTACCGGGTCGGAGCGATCGACGACGAGTCCGGCGGGCAGATCGACGTCAGCTACTCCACCCCCGAATCGAGCTGCTCCCCGACGGACCGGCCCACCCCGGAGACCAACACCACCCGCTGCATGCCGGTGATCTGGACACCGCCCGGTCACGAAGAACCGATGACCGACTGGTTCCACAAGTACGTGGTGACCAGCGTGATGCAGACCGACCTCACCGGCGGCTCACCGGAAATGGTCACCAAATACCAGTACCTGGGCGGCGCCGCCTGGCACTACGACGACGATGACGGCCTCACCAAGGACAAGAACAAGACCTGGTCGCAATGGCGCGGCTATGGCCAGGTCCGCACCTTCACCGGCGACTACAACGATCCCGCCACCCAGACCGACACCTTCTACTTGCGTGGAATGGACGGCGACCGAAAGAACAAAGACGGCGGCGAAAAGTCGGTCACCGTCTCCGACGGTGAGGGCGGCACCCATACCGACCACGACCCCTTCGCCGGGTTCACGCTCAAGACCGTCACCTATGACAAGCCCGGCGGCCCGGTCTACACCAAGACCGTCAACACCCCGTGGAAGGCGCAGACCGCGTCCCGGACACGGTCATGGGGCACCACCACCGCCAACGTCACCGCCACCGATTCCACCCAGACCTGGACGGCCAAGGACGGCGGCGGCTGGACCCAGACCAAGAGCGACAACACCTACCAGGCCTCAGGCCCCGGCGTGGGCCGCACCACCAAGGTCGACGACCTCGGCGACGTCACCACCGCGGCCGACGACAAATGCACCACCACCAACTACGCCGACAACACCGGCGCCTGGATGGTGAACTCCCCGTCCCGCGTCGAAACCGTCGCGGTCAACTGCTCGACCACCCCCGACCGGTCCACCCAGGTCGTGTCCGACGTCCGCACCTACTACGACAATGGCGGCTTCGGCGACGGACCCACGGTCGGGAACGTCACCAAGGTCGAAAAGATCGCCTCCCACAACGGCACCGCCGCGACCTATGCCACCCAGGCGGAGACACGCTACGACGCCTACGGGCGAACCATCCAGGCCACCGACGCCGCCGGCCACGTCACTACCAGCACCTACAGCGAAACCCAGGGCCTCACCACCCAGGTCACCACGACCGGTCCTCCGGCCAAACCCGGGGATTCCTCCACATCGTTGACCCGGACCCAGCAACTCGACCCCGCCTTGGGCCTGCCGGTCACCGAATTGGACGTCTCCAACGGCAACCTGCGCACCGACCTGACCTACGATCCGCTCGGACGGCTGCTGAAGGTCTGGCTGCCGAACCGCCGCAAAGCCACCGACAACCCCACCTACGAATACTCCTACCGGGTCACCCAGGGACAGATTGTCGCGGTCACCACCAAGACCCTCACCGCCGACGGCAACCAGAAACTCGGACAGATCGAACTGCTCGACGGGCTGCTCCGCACCCGCCAGATCCAGGCCCCCGGCCCGGACGGCCGACTGATCTCCGACACCTTCTACGACAACCGCGGGCAGGCCACCAAGACCTACGCTCCCTACAGCGCCACTGGAGCCCCCGAAGCCACCCTGTTCGGCGTCGACGTTCCCGGCGAGATCGAAACCCAGACCCACACCGACTACGACGGCCTGGGCCGCAAGACCGTCGAACGCCTGAGCACCGGCAACGGCGACCAGCCCGACAGCGAACTGTGGCGCACCACCTACGCCTATGGCGGCGGCAACCGCGTCTCGGTCACACCCCCCAGCGGCGGCACCCCCACCGCCCAGATCACCGATGCCCGCGGCCAGGTCATCCAACGCCGCCAGTACAAGGCCGCCACCCCCACCGGCGACTACGACGCCACCACCTACACCTACACCCCCGCCGGCGAGATCGCCTCGGTCACCGACCCGTCCGGCAACACCTTCACCACCACCTACGACCTGCGCGGCCGCAAGACCCAAACCACAGACCCCGACAAGGGCGCCACCACCTTCACCTACAACGACCTGGACCAGGTCACCTCCACCACCGACGCCCGCGGCAAGAAGATCTTCATCGACTACGACGGGCAAGGCCGCAAGACCGCCACCCACGACGGATCAGCCGACGGCCCGATCCTGGCCTCCTGGACCTACGACACCAGCACTCGAGGCAAGGGCAAGCTCGCCTCAGCCACCCGGCACACCGCCAACGGCGACTACACCAACGGCGTCTACAAGTACGACACCCTGGGACGCCCCGAAACCACCACCCTGACCGTCCCCGCCTCCCAGGGCCCCCTCGCGGGAACCTACGCCTTCTCCACCACCTACAACGCCGACGGCACCGTCAAAGGCCAGACCATGCCCGCGGCCGGCGGACTGCCCGGCGAAAGCCTCGTCTACTCCTACGACACCTGGCAGCGCCCCACCGGACTGACCGGTAAAGCCACCTATGTCAACACAGCCCAATACACCCCCACCGGCAAACCCACGCTCGTCGAGTACGGGACCGACCCCACCAAACAGGCCTGGCAGACCTTCTCCTACGAGTACGGCACCCAGCGTCTGGCCAACGCCCGCACCACCCGCGCAGGCATCAGCGGCGCCGACCGCAACGCCACCTACCACTACACCGACGCCGGCACCGTCACCTCCATCGCCGACAACTCCCGCGACGGCACCGACAACCAATGCTTCACCTACGACCACCTGCAACGCCTCACCGAAGCCTGGACCCAAACCACCACCGACCCCTGCGCCACCGAACCCACCACGGCGCTGATCGGCGGTCCCGCACCGTACTGGCAGACCTTCACCTACGACACCGCCGGAAACCGCAAGACCCAGACCCTGCACGGGACCGGCGGCAAACCCGACACCACCCGCACCTACACCTACGCCGCCCCCGGCAACGGCAACCGGCTCAACACGGTCGTCCAAACCGGCGGCGAAGGCGACCGCACCGAGACCTATGCCTACGACGCCACTGGCAACACCACCACCCGCACCACCGCCGACGGCAGCCCGTCCACCAGCACCCAGACCTTCGACTGGGGCACCGAAGGCGAACTGACTAAAGTCACCGAGAACGGCAACGACGAGACCTACGTCTACGACGCCGACGGAAACCGCCTCATCCGAAAGGACCCCGCCGGCGCCACCCTGTACATGCCCGATGGCACCGAGCTACGCGCCCTCAACGGCGCGGCCACCGCCACCGGCACCCGCTACTACACCTTCGCCGACCAGACGGTCGTGATGCGCACCTCCGACGGTGCCCTCACCTACCTGACCGCCGACACCCAAGGCAGCGCCCAAGCCGCCATCAACGCTGCCGGCCAGCAGACCACCATCCGCCGCTTCGACCCCTTCGGCAACATCCGCGGCTTCGACGAGGATGCGACCTGGCCCGGCGAAAAGGGCTTCGTCGGCGGCACCCAGGACCCGACCGGCCTCACCCACCTCGGCGCCCGCCAATACGACCCCCAGACCGGCCGCTTCATCTCCGTCGACCCCCTTATGGACCAGGCCGACCCCCAACAGATGAACGGCTACACCTACGCCAACAACAACCCCACCACCTACGCCGACCCCGACGGCACCTGCCCTCCCGACATCTGCGGCAACGGCGTTATCAACGTCGGTCACAAGACACCAGCGAAAAATGGCGGCTGCGGCCACGACTGCGGAAACCCGCCTCGCGGTTTCGGACACCCGCCTACCCGTTCTGCCGATGGGAACCCAGTCGACAAGCCAGTCAAGGCCCGCTGGGGCGACCAGACGGTGCATGCCCCGAACCTCGTAGTGTACTGGACCGCCGTCTACAAGATGCTCCAAATGGTATATGACCGCCACAATGGGGATCTCGGTCCGCTGGACCCGCAGTTGATGCCTGAATGCGGCGTCAACAGTGGGGACAGTAGTGCCTGTGGAATCGGAGACCTCGGTCGTCTTGGCAACTTCGGCAAACTAATCTGCCAAATCGGCCACTTCACATGTGATCGCATGTCCGGAGGACAATTCCTCAGTGCAGGGATAGGTGGCTGGGACGGGTCCCTCGGCAGAGACGGCGGCGTCACCGGCGCCGAGGGCATCGGTGGAATGGGGCGAGGTCGCCCCGGAGCAGGGGGAGGACTCGGAGGGTGTAGCAGCTTTGTCCCAAGTACCTCGGTGCTCATGGCCGACGGCAGCCAGAAGGCCATCGAGGACATCAAAGTCGGCGACAAGGTTCTTGCTACCGACCCGGAAACAGGGATGACCACGGCCCAACCCGTGCTGGGCACCATCACCAGCAAGGGCGACAAGAACCTAATCCAGATCAGCATCGATGGAGACGCCCCGGTCCGTTTCCAGCTCACCGGTGATGAGCCAAGCCGTAGCGCCTCCAAGCCTCACACCCTGAAGGGAGCGAACAGCGGTGTCGTCATCGCCACCGACGCTCATCCCTTCTGGGTCGCCGGCAACATCAACGCTTGGGTCAAGGCCGCCGAGCTCAAACCCGGCATGTGGCTCCGCACCAGCGCTGGCACCTACGTCCAGATCACCACAACCAGGCACTGGACCGTCCAACACCAGCGCGTCCATAACCTTACAACCGCCAACTTTCACACGTACTATGTGCTGGCAGGGGTTACGCCGTTCCTGGTTCACAATGCCGGGGGAGATGCTAGGTTCAGGTACCTCGATCGCCCTGGGTACAGCAATTATGTACTTGTCGATCGCGGCGGTAACGTTTACTACTCCGGAATGTTCGGTCCGGGCGCTACCCCGGCGAGTACTCAGTATCGCCACGGGAACAACCACAACCGGTTCAGCCTCGCGAACGGAGACTCCATGAGGTTGATGCCTGGAACGAGGACGTATGGTGAGGCTCGGCTCATGGAGCAGCGGCTCATGGAGCAGTACGGTACATATATCGGTCGAAACGGTAACAACTACCGTGGCAATCGCCAGAATCCGCTTGCTGGAAAGAAGCGGGTCGAATACGAAGGTTACGAGGCGAAGAAGCTTGGAGGGTGCCCGTGAGTGACGTCGAAGCATTGGTTTCCGAACTTGCTTCAATCTCGGCAGAGTTCGGGGAGCAAGTCGGCAGGAGGCCGTCCCTTGGAGAACTTCTGGAACTCCTTGGATGGGCATCGCATGGAGTGTATCCGGCGCCGCTCGCATTCAACGTGAACTTGAAAGGGGGCAGGCGTTATTCGGGCCTGGGCGGCTCACTAGTGGGCGAGCTGAACGACTCGATCTTCGTTGACGCCACTTCATTTCTGGCCGCCATGGCGGAGGGCGCAGATGGTCGCCTTTCGTCGACGTCGAAGTTGGCCTCGTCTCTGACGTCGGCCCTCAAGGATCCCAGAATTTCTCTGGAGGATGTTGCCGGAGGTGATATCGCGGAACTGACTGTCGATGCCGTAAAGAACATCAGTAAGCCTAGAATCGGTGCTATCCTGGCTATCCCAGCTAGCCCAGCTAGGGGTGGCGGATATTATTTGGCTTCGGTCGTGGCGCGAAACCGCTTTGGCACTGCACTCGGTCTTCTTCGTGGAAAATTTGACATCCCGAGGATCGTGAGCGGGGGAAATCTGACGGTGCGTCAGTTTCCTATTTACACGGATGATCGGCTCGTTGCTAATGGAGCCTGGAAGGTCGTCGGCCATGACGATGATCTCCTATCTCTATTCCCTGCGGAACCGGAGATCTATCACGCGCCGGACTTGCAATGGCCCGGCATGGAACTCGGTGAATTCGGTGCCGCCGAGAAGCCGTCTGGGGAGATTCGGCTGATCGAGATTGATGAGGCGCGCGCAGTGGGTCTTCTCGATGGCTCCTACCGGCAGTCCTACCCCGGGGAATTCTTGGAGCAGGCTTTGGAGAATTTGGTCGATCGCTAAGTGGAAGTCCAGGCGTCGCAAAAGCATTTCCGCCGCAATTCGTGAACGGATTTTGTTGACATGTCGGGAGCTGGATACCATTGAGGTATTCCGGCCTGGTCTTCGGCGGCCGGGCCGCTCGGGTCGCCGGGGAACTCCAGTCGGGCACCATCGACCTCGCACGTCTCCCTCGATCGGGACGATCTGCCCGTCCGCGTGGTGGTGGGTCGGCCGGGCCCGCTCGTCGTCGGTAGCGAGCCACTGCTTCCACCACCGCTCACCGGACGCTGGCACCCACGCCCCCGAGTACGCGCTCCCGTTCAGCGCGCCGATCGTCTCCGTCCGCGCGATCCGCCGGACGCCGCCGTACCGCTGCCGGTCCGCGTCGTCCAACCGCTGGTAGACGCCGCGCAGCTCTCGCCGCCTGGCCGCGACCTTCACGCTGTTGAGCTGGCCGAGTTACGGATGCGGTGCAGCTCGGCGGCACGGGTCCGCAGCGCGGGGGATGCCGCGTTGATCTGCAGCAGGTCACCCAGCCGATCCCCGCATCTGACTTGGGCCGCTCGCCATGCGACATCGCCTCGGCCAGCTCCGCGCGGACCAGTTCGAACACCTCGGAAGGCCACTTCCGCGGGGACAGGTCGTCGGACACCTCCTGCAGATACGCCTCCCGGTCCGGGGCCGCCACCGCGGCGGCTTGCGCGTACCGGGCGAACTCGGTACCCCACGCCGTCAAGAGCCGCGGGATGATCAGCCGCTCGACCAGGTCGATCCATATAAGAGGGGCGGGCCAGCGCGCCACGTCCTGCGGATCGCCTCGGACACTCCGGTGGTCACCGTGGCCTCGACACGAGCGATCTTCGCGCCTTGCCGCATCCGCGCGGCCCACAGGTCGACGCCGCGCAACCATCTCGGCGAGGTGATGCCGTGTCGCATCCGGCCTGCCGCAGCGTCATCTGCAGGTACCGTGTCGCGTGCCGGTGCCCGGTCAGGATTAGGGCGCGCACGTAGTCGTCCACCGTCAGGTGCAGGCATGGCGCGTCCGGCAGGACAGTCCGCAGCTCGCGGTACGAGGACGGTGGCCTGGTGCGCCGACCCCCGGTTCGACGGGCCGACACGACCGACGACGGCCGGGTGTACGGACATACGGCCCTGTGGGGGAGCTGCCATGTTGTGTTCCCCGGCGAGTGCAAGCCTCTGCCGCGCTCGGCTACGGCGTATGTGTACATCCACGTGAGCCCGCTGCGGCTGGACTCTGGTGAGCTGATCGAGGTCGGGACGATCACTCAGCGGCAGGGGCGATCGAGCGACAGAGTCGCTCACTGACCGGCGTGGACGAGTCGGCGCCGCACCGCTACCAGACCGTCACAGCAGGGGTGGTCACGAGTTTCGACCGCGCTCGGCCGGCAGGCGGGAACTGGGCCGCCGGTTCCAGAGTTGTGGGCCGGTGCTCGGTCGGCTTGGTGTCGGTCGGCCGGTGAGGTGGTCGATGCGCCAGGCGATGACTCTGGCGATCGAGTTGGGTTTTTGAAAGCTCGGCTGTTGGTGACGGCGCGCTGGAGTAGTTTCTCTGGTTGGTGGCCGACGGCGTGGGCTTTGCGGAGATTGGCGAGGACGGTTTCCAGGCCGGGTCGGCGGCGACCTCATTGGAAGCTGCCATCTCCGAGTGTTGAGGGAGGTGAGCGCGCAGGACGTCGAGGTATTGAGCGTCGGGCCTGTGCAGGGCTTCGCCGAGGCGCCGGTGGATGGGGCCTTTCAGCAGGCCCGCCGAGTCGACCGGGCCGACCGGCGTTGGCGGCTGCTTGGACGAGGGCGGTGATGTCAGTGCCCTGGGCGTGGGCGCGGTGGCAGGGCCCGGCGCCCACGGCCATCCGGAAGGTGGGCAGGCTCCATGCCGCCCGGTCCCGAGCTGGGCCAGCGGCGGGCACGACACGGCATCCTCCCAGCGCACAGCGCGGAGTGTGCTCAGGTCCTGACTGCATAGGCGTCCGGGGACGGGTCCAATTCGGCGGCCAGCGCGCCGCACCACGTCGGCCAACCCCGGGCCCGTCCGGATGCCTGCGTACAAGCTTCACAGAGGTCTGCCGCAGCGGGGCACTGAACCAAGAAAAGGATTCCTTCCAGTGTCCGTAGCATCAGCCCATGAGTGCCGATGCTGAAGGTGTGGAGCGGCTGGTGGCGGCGTGGGGTCGGATAGAGACCTGGCTTGAGGTGCATGCGCCGGGGTCTGCCGTGCTGCTGCGCCCGCCGGCCAGCGAGGCTGATGTTGTTGCGGCGGAGGCGGCGATGGGGGTGGGACTGCCCGCGACTCTGGCGGCCTGGTACCGGATTCATGATGGGGTCGACGAGGAGCGCACGCCCGACGCGGTCGAGGTCGCCGGAATCCTTCCGACGGGCAAGGCGATGCTTCCGCTCGATCGACTGGTCGGCGAGTACCGGACGCACACCGAGGAGTGGGACGACCGGGAAGCGGGCATCCTGCCGTTCGCGCGGACGCCCGGGGACACCTGGTACGGGTGGTACGTCGATGCGCGTGGGAGCGAGCCTTCCTATGGCAACCTCGGCAGTTGGGCGGTCGATCAGGCGGACGAGCCGTACCCGTGGCCCTCCGACGGGTGGCCCTTGCCGGACTGGCTGACAGAGATCGCCGTTGCTCTCGAACAGGGACGTCCGATGAAGCTTCCGAACGGGGCCGAGATAGCGGGGGATCGTCCCGCGCTCTACCGGAACGGACTGACGTGGGTGGATGCGAGGCATCCGCACATCGACGCGGTTGTCCTCGACGGACCCAGGTGACCTAAGGCGGGCGGCCCCGTTGGGATCCGCCCCGCCCTGAATCGGTCCGCCCTCGGTCAGGGCTTGGGCACGGTGCACCGTACAGTCGCTGCGGTGGCGTCGCAGTGCACGAAACCGGGGGTGCTTGTCGATTTCCGGAGTCGTGTGCACAGATGCCCGGAGTCGTGTGCACAGATGCCCGGAGTCGTGTGCACAGGACTCAGGGTGCTAGAGGTCGAGGGTGATGCCATCGCTGTCGCCGCGTTGGGCCAATCGTCGGTGCAGGTCGCCTCGGGTGTCGATGGAGAGCTGGCGGAACCGTTTCGGATAGCGGGCGGCCAGGTCCCAGTACAGCCCGCCCGCCTCCCTCGCCACCCGCAGTTGCTCGTCGTGCTTACCCACTTGCCCAGGGCGATCGCGAGGCTGGTCAGGGCATTGGCTAGGTCGGATGGGTTCTCGGTGGTGCGGGTGTGGTGCAGGTGGTGACGAGGCTGGATGCGGTCGTCGTCACCGATCACGGCATCGTGAACGGCGGGCGTGGTGACTGCGTCGGAGCGTTGTGGGCGAGGTGGCGCCGGGCGGCGCGCATGGGCGTGTGTGGCCGAGCTCGGCGTGATGGCAAACCGTTACGGGTGCGGCCGTTGGCAGCGGGATTCTGGATGCTGGCGGCAGCAGGGGCGGCTGCGTTGGCGATCTGGCTGACTACCGCCTGGATGCTGGACGTCGCCGACGACGCCCCGCCGGCACCGACCGGACCAAGATCCGGGTGGACGCCGTGCGCACCGGCCTGGCCGCCGGTGGCGGCGCGGGTGCGGTGGTCGGGCTGATGCTGGCGTTCCGGCGGCAGCGGAACGCCGAGCTGGCGACCGCGCTGGGGCAGTTGGACGCGGGCGAGCGGCGGATCACCGAGCTGTACAACGCCGCCGAGCGGCTCGGTTCCGACAAGGCCCCGGTCCGCCTCACCGCCCTTTACACCCTGGAACGGCTGGCCAACGACAACCCCGACATCAGCAGACCATCGTTAACATCATCCGCGCCTACTTGCGCATGCCCTATTCCAACCTCCGGCTAACGGTCCCGACCAGGAGGACGAACACCGCGAACGCGCACGCCGCCCGCTACCGCGCAGCCCGAGACAACCGGCCTGCTCCCGTCGAGGCCGCATCCCATGGTGCGGACCCACACGAGGAACGCCAAGTCCACCTCACCCTCGGCTAGTGGGCGACAGTCCGCAGTTCATCACTGTCCTGGACCTCTCAACGTCGCAAGAGTGGGGCCGGGTCGCCCGCGCCGCCGTCCCGAGCACGTGCTGGTCGACAAGGCCTATTCTTCACACGCCAACCGCGCCTACCTGCGCCGACGCGGGATCGGGCACACGATTCCTGTTCCAGCCGACCAGCAGCAGCATCGCAGCGACTACGGGCGCTGGGGGCAGGCGCCCGCTCGACTTCGCCGCCGAGCGCTACAAGCAGCGCAACACCGTCGAACGCGCCATCAATCGCCTCAAACAGTTCCGAGCCGCCGCAATCTGATTCGACAGAAGCGGCTACCTCCTCACCGGCACCATCACCGTCGCCGTCCTGCTCCTCCAGCTGCGCACCTGATCCAAGAAGCAGGCCCTAGGCCCACACAGAGGACGCCGGCGGAGTAAAGCGTCCGCGAGCAGGTCTGCAACAACGGTTAAGGAAACCGCCGTCTGTGACCTGCCCGTGAAGAGGCTGAGATCGCCCCCCGACGTCGAAGACCACTGCGGTGGCAGGGGCGTTTGATCGCGATGTCAAGTCCTCGGGCCCGCGGCCGCTATTCCGGATGACCACACGCCCGAGGACTTGTTCATGTCAGGGCCTTGCGCTGAACGGAGCGCTGACATGGATGCTCATATGAGCGGCGGCTAATTGTTGTTGAAGCAGCGGGCAGAAGACGCTGTGTCGTTCTCGCTCGACGTGAGGTTGACTCGGTAGCCGTTCTTCATCGGGTGGTCTTGGCCGGGCTCGGACCTGTAGTCGTCGTGCTCGTACCAGTAGCAGAGGACGCCGGAGTCGTTGGACCAGGAAGACATCTGGTCGTTGAAGTTCAGGTCGGGATGGCGGAAGTCCCTGGCGCCCTTGCCTCTGGTGAGGGCGACGCCGCCGCCCCTGTAGTTGAAGTCGCGATACATGCACAGGCTGTTCGCCGGGCAGTTGGAACCGGTGAACGTGGTCGCCTCCGGGTGAGCGGCGGCGGACGCCGGGACAGCGAAGACCGCAGCGGATGCCGGGACGGCCAAGACGCTGGCCAGCGCGGTGGTAATGCGCGCGACGCCATGCGGCGCAGTCAGGCGCGACATTGAATATGCCCCCTTCTGTTGCGGAGTGTGGCTACATAGTCACAATCTGTCGCCACAGTGAGGGAGGACAACCCTTGTCGGGTCTGTTTACGGCAATGACACCGACTGGGGTGAGCCCTGGCCAGGTCATGCGGGATGGTTCGCGACCTGAGTGACGGCTAGGGCCCTGTTTCTTGGATCGAACAACGGTGGGCGTTGGTTGGGTCACTGTGGTTGACGGTTCGGTCGTGACTTGACCGATGCGCAGTGGGAGCGGCTGGCGCCGCTGTTGCCGCCAACGGGTGGCCGGGGTGGCCGGTGGGCCGATCATCCTCAGGTGATCAATGGAATCTGTCACCGGGTGCGGACCGGGGGTGCCCTGGCGTGATCTGCTGCCGGAGTTCGGGGAGTGGATCAACGTCTACAAGCGGTTTGACGGCGACCGTCCCTCTGGGACGGTCCCCACGGCCTCGATCTCGGCGATGGACTCCAGGATCAGCCGCAGGCCGTCCCGGTACGCCGGATGGTCGTCGGCGAGCAGTACCCGAGGCGTCACGGCGCGCTCCGTGCGAGGCGCAGCGGCTCTGGCGGCAGGACGGCGTGGACGCGCGCCCCCCGCCGGTCCACGCCTTCACCGCGCACTGTCCGCCGAGTCCACCCAACCATTCCGGGGAGCGAACTCACGGAAGTGGGTGACGCGGCCCTGTTCCACGGCCCACGCGGGACTTCCTCCATCCAGCGCCTCGACCTGGGTGCGCCCGGACCGATGCTGAACAGCAACTCCTCCAACGCCTAGCCGCTCGGCGATGTCAGTCACCTATCCTCGCGACCGCTGGGATCAGACAGGGCGGTGAGCAGTTGAGATCAACGCCACAGCGACACAAGCGTCTCTTGGCCTGCCCAGTTGTCGTACTCCACCCCTAGCGCGTGCCGGATCCGGCGTTTCTCGCGGACGGCGAGCTGGCATGGGAGCGCCTGGACGACCAGGACTTCGTCTCATCGTCAGGGAGCTCGATCGCGGCTAGTGGGTTTCGTGGGCGGTGTCGGCGACCTCCTGGAGGACGTCGATCAGGTGTGTCCGGTTGGTGTGGAAGCGGTCCACCGGCATGGTCAGCGCGAGGGCGGAGTTGGCCCACTGGCCTTCGCGTAGTGGGACCGCGATGCCGCATACGCCCTGGAGGTACTCCTCGCGGTCGATGGAGTAGCCGCGCCGCCGGGTCTCGGCGAGTTCCTTTTCCAGGGCGTCCCGTTCCACGATGGTGGCGGGGGTGCGCCCGATCAGCGAGGTGGTGTCGAGGTAGTTTGCGGCTCGCGCGGGTGGTCCGAACGCGAGCAGGCACTTGCCGGAGGCCCGCGCGTGCACGTCGCCGGACAGCCCGACCCGCAGGCCGGCGACGCGCACCGCGTGGTCTCCTTCCGCCACGGCGGCTATCACCACGTCGTCGCCGGTCCAGTTGGACACGTATCCGGACTCGCCGGTCGCCTGGACGGCCCGTTGCAGGGCGGCCAGGGCGGCGGGGGACGGCTTGGCGTCGGGCGCGAGCCGGCCGTGCAGGTCGAGGATCTTCGTCCGCGACCAGGAGTAGGTGCGCCCGCGTTTGGTGAGGTATCCGCCCTCGACCAGCGTGTTGAGCAGGTGCACCACGGTCGTGAGGTTCAGGCCGAGCCGGGTGGCGATCTCCTGGGCGCGGGGCGGGGCGCCGGCTTCGGCCACCGTGTCCAGCACGGCGAGGGCCCGGGAGACCGACTGCACCAACCCCTTGCGCGGCTTAACTTCAGCATTGTGCAAGCTACTACGTTCCTCAGGCACTTTCTTCCCTTCGGGGGTTGACGTGCTCATACTGGCACGCCAATACTTTAGTAATTCCACACTAACAGTATCAATGTTGAAGTTCTACCGGTAGGGCGAGAATCCGGAGGAAAGCGCCATGAGCGACACACTCCCGCTGGCGGGCAAGACCGCGGTGGTCACCGGCGCCAGCTCGGGGATCGGGGCGGAGGTGGCGCGGGCCATGGCGGCCGCCGGCGCGCGGGTCGTCCTCGTGGGCCGCGACAAGGAGCGCCTCGGCGCGGTGCATCAGGAGATCACCGCCCGCGGCGGCACCGCCCGGCCGGTGGCGGCCGACCTCACCGCCGAGGACGGGCCCGGTGAGGTGGTGCGGGAGGCCCTGGCCGCCTACGAGACCCTCGACACGCTGGTGCACGGCGCCGGGCTCTTCGAGGTGGGCGCGGCCGACGAGGGCGTCGCGGCGCTCGACCGGCAGTGGGCGCTGAACGTCCGGGCCCCGTACGCGCTGACGGCGGCCGCGCTGCCCGCCCTGCGCGCCGCCCGCGGATCGGTGGTGATGATCACCTCGGTCGCCGCGAAGGCGGGCCTGCCCGGCACCACCGCGTACTCGGCGACCAAGGGCGCGATGGAGCGGCTCACCGTGACCCTCGCGGTGGAGGAGGCCCCCAACGGGGTGCGGGTCAACGCCATCGCGCCCGGGCACATCCGCACCCCCATGAACAAGGACCTTCTCGCTGAGCGCGAGTACGAGGCCGACCTGGAGGCGCGGACACCCCTGGGACGCATCGGCGAGCCACGGGACATCGCTCCGCTGGCCGTGTTCCTGGCCTCGGACCAGGCGTCCTTCATCACCGGGGAGAGCATCCTCGTCGACGGCGGATGGGCCGCGCCGTGACCGCCCGGACCGGCCCGGCGGACCGTCGCGGAGGTGTCCCGTGGACATCGGAGTGACCCTCCCGACGCACGGCCTGATGACCAGGACGGCCGGGGGAGACGCGATCCTCCGCAACCTGCCGGCCGCGGAGATGCGGCCGGTGGAGTACGCGGTGCGGGCGGAGGCCCTCGGCTACCACTCGGCGTGGCTGTCGGACCATGTGGTGACCGAGCGGGCGACCACGGTCGCGCACCCGTCCAACGCCTCCGGGGCACGGGTCTACCCCGACCGTCCGGTGATGCTGGACGTGGTGGCCACGCTCGGGGCGATCTCGTCCCGGACCACCACGCTGCGGCTCGCGCCTTCGGTCTACATCGCGCCGTACCGGCATCCGCTGAACGCCGCCCACCAGTTCGCCACGCTGGACAACCTCTCCGGCGGCCGGCTGATCGTCGGCGTCGGCGTGGGCTGGGAGACGGGGGAGTTCGCCGCGCTGGGCGTGTCCTACGCCGACCGGGGACGCATCATCGAGGAGGCGATCCAGGTCTACCGGGCCGCGTGGACCGAGCCGTGGATCGATTTCCGCGGGGAGTTCTTCGACATCCGGGACGTGTCGATGGACCCCAAACCCGTGCAGCGCCCGCACCCGCCGATCTGGTACGGCGGCATGTCACCGGTCGCCGCCCGCCGGGCGGCCCGGTTCTGCGACGGCTTCTATCCCATGTATCTCGACGGTTCCGCGGACCCGACCCGGCTGGCCCCGCTGATCGAGGTCATCCGGGACGAGGCCGGACGGCGCGGCCGCGACCTCACCGGGTTCCGCCTCGGCGCCTTCTGCCAGGTCATGGTCACCGACCGGCCGGACGACCGGTTCGGCGCGGCCCGGCCGCCGCTGACCGGATCGGCCGAGCAGATCCTGCACGACCTGCGGCGCTTCGCCGACCTGGGCTACTCGCACATCACCGTGCATTTCGACTGCCCGGCCGGCACGACCGCCGAGTGGGAGGAGCAGTTCGAAGGCTTCGGGACGGAAATCCTCCCCGAGGCCGCCGGAATCACCCACCGCGACCTTTTCTGAAAAACGCCGGAAAGGCTCTCGGGGGCCTTCGAAATCCGCATGGAATCCGCATGGAAGCCGCCCGCGCCCTCACCCCACCCCGACCCATGCCCGAAAGGAACTCGCAATGGAAACCGCGAGTAGATCCGGTCCACCATCCGCACCGACCGCCGAATGGTCCGAGAGCCGCGAGGACTTCGCGCTGCGCTACGTCCCGGTCGGCTTCCGGCACTGGAGCGTGCTCTCCCTGTTCGGGGTGATGCTCGGCATCACCACCGCGCTGTTCTTCCTGGCCTGGGGCGGGGTCCTGGTCCAGACGTACGGGACGCGCGACCTGGTCGTCGGCATGGTCGTCGCCAGCGCGATCCTCGGCGCGATCAGCTACCTGTGGGCCGACCTGGCCTCCCGCACCGGGCTCAACTCCGACCTGCTCTCGCGGGGCGCGGGGTTCGGCTTCATGGGGTCGGCGTTCACCTCCATCATCTACACCTTCAACTTCCTGCTCTTCTTCGCCGTCGAGGGCGCGATCATGGCCAACGCCGTCATGGCGCGGTGGCCGCAGATCCCGTCCGCGGCCGTCTACTCGGTGACCGGGCTGGTCTGCATCCCGCTGACCTGGTACGGCCTGCGGCTGATGAACATCCTGATGTGGGTGACGCTGCCGGTCATCGTGGTCTTCCTGGGGCTGACCGTGTGGGAGGCGGCCCAGCGTCCGATGACCGTGGACTTCTGGGGCTACGAGCCGTCCAGCCCCGTCGCCGCGGCGGCCGGGCCGCCGATCCTGCAACTGATGGCCACCGCGCTCGCGCTGTCGTCCACCGTCCCGGTCGCCACGGACATGGCGCGGTTCATCCCGCCGCACCGCCGCCGGATCGGCGCGTTCCTGGTCGGGCCGGTGTTCGTCGCGATGACGCTGCTGGTCCCCGTGCTGCTGGGCGCCTGGCTGTCGCTGCGCTTCGGCGAGACCGACCCCGGTAGGTACCTGCCTTCGGTATTCGGCGTCTGGGGCGTGCTGTTCGTGGTGGCCACCCAGTTGCGCATCAACACCAGCAACGTCTACTCCGGCTCGCTGGCCTACTCGAACTTCTTCTGCCGGGCCTTCCACTTCACGCCCGGACGGCACTGGTGGGTCGTGCTCACGGTGGTGCTCGGCACCGCGCTGATGTTCGGGGACGTCTACAGCCACCTCAACGACGCGCTGACGTTCGAGGGCGTGTTCATCATCGCCTGGGTGATGGCGGTCGTCGCCGACATGACCGTGAACAAGAAGCTGCTGAAGCTCTCGCCCGAGGACTTCCCCTACAAGCGGGCGCACACCTCGGCCTTCAACCCGGTGGGCGTCGTGCCCGTGGTGTTCGCGCTGCTGGCGGCGCTGCCGCTGGCGTTCGGCCTCGCCGGGGACTACGGCAAGACGCTGGCGCCCTTCCTGGCGGGCGGGCTGAGCTTCGTCCTGGTGCCCGTGGTGGCGCTGGTGACCCGGGGAAGGCACTACATCGTCCCGTCCGTGGCGGTCAACGCCGACCCGGCGCTGGTCCCGATCGGGTCCGCGGCGGCGGGCACGGCGGAGCCGTCGGACGAGGAGCGGGAGTGCGTCCGGTGCGCCGACCGCTTCGAGCTGGCGGAGTTCGTGACCTGTCCCTTCCACGAGGGACTCATCTGCTCGGTCTGCTGTGCCTCCGACGGCGCCTGCAAGGAGCTGTGCAAGTCCCCCCGGCTGCTCCAGATCCAGAGCACCGCCGCCATGACCTCGACATCGAAGACGAAGGAGAGCTGAGCCATGACCACCGCATCCCACGACCTCTCGCTGGCCGACCGCGTGGCGCGCCTGGAGGACGCCGAGGCGATCCGCGCCCTCAAGCACCACTACGCGCGGCTGTGCGACACCGGCCTCGACGCCGACGCCATCACCGGGCTGTTCGCGCCCGACGACGACGTCGTCTGGCAGAGCAACGTCTTCGGGACGCACGCCGGACGCGACGCCATCCACGCCTACTTCTCCGGGATCGGCGACCAGATCCGGTGGGCCGCGCACTACATGGTCAACCCGACCGTGCGCGTCGCCCCGGACGGGCTCACCGCCGAGGGCACCTGGCTCCTGCTGGAGCTGGCGACGATGCCGGCGCTGGACGGCTTCGTCGGCAACGACGCGGTCATCATGACCGGCTTCTACCAGGACCGGTTCCGCAAGGTGGACGGCGAGTGGAAGTTCACCCGCATCCAGATCGACTTCGACCACGTGTCGAACCTGGACGCGGGCTGGGCCCGCCAACCCAACCGCGGCGGGGCGCCCGCCGACGTCGCGGCCGGACGCGCGGTCTGACGCCCCGGCGTCCGGCCCAGACCCGCCAGGGAGAAGCTCATGATCCGCCGCCTGACCGGGGACGACGTCCGCGACCTCGCGCGCCGTTTCCGGCTGCAGCTGACCGACGAGGCGATCGCGGAGTTCCGCGACCTCGGCAACGAACTGCTCGCCGTCGTGGAGGAGGTCGACGAGCCCCACGCCGCCGGGGAGCCCCGGCCGCCCCGCGACCGCCGCGACAGCGGCCCCGCCTCGCCGGAGGAGGACCCGCTCAACGCGATCACACGCTGGATCGACGTCGCTGCGCCCGCGGCCCTCGGCCCGCTGGCCGGGCGGCGGATCGCGGTCAAGGACTCCATCCCGATCGCCGGGATGCCGATGACCTGCGGATCGCACCTACTGAAGGACTTCGTCCCGGCGGAGGACAGCGCGGTCACCGCCCGGCTGCTGGCCGCCGGCGCGCGGCTGGTCGCGGTCACCACCATGGACGACCTGGCCTTCAGCGGCGGCGGCGACACCGGAGCCCGGGGGCCGGTGCGCAACCCGTTCGACCCGTCCCGCACCTCCGGCGGCTCGTCCGGCGGCTCGGCCGCGTGCCTGTGGTACGAGGAGATCGACGCGGCCGTCGGGACGGACCAGGGCGGCTCCATCCGCGTCCCGGCCGCCTGGTGCGGCGTCGTCGGCCTCAAACCCACGCACGGGCTGGTGCCCTACACCGGGATCCCCGGGATCGACCAGACCATCGACCACGCCGGCCCGCTCGCGCGGACCGTCGCGGACGCGGCCGAACTCCTCGCGGTGCTCGCCGGGCCGGACCCCGGAGACCCCCGGCAGCCGGCTGGAACGGTCCCGCAGGACTACGTCGCCGCCGTTGCCGAGGCCGCCGCCGCGGGCGGTGACCTGCGCGGGCTGACCTTCGGCCTCGTCCGGCAGGCGATCTCGGACGACGTCGGCGCGGACCCTCTGGTGGTCAAGGCCGTCCACGCCACCGCCGACGAGATGCGGCGGCGCGGTGCCGAGGTGGTCCCGGTCGACCTGCCCGCGCACCTCACCGCGGGCGGCATCGCCTACGCCACCTTCCTGGAGGGCACGCCGCCGCTGCTCCGGTCGGGCGGCAACGGCTACCAGTGGCGCGGCCGCTACTCGCCCGACCTGGCCGCCGCCGTCCAGCGCGGTCTGCGGGAGTCGGCCGACGCGCTGAGCCCGCAGATCAAGATCACGCTGATGGTCGGCAGCTACCTCCAGGAGCGGTACGGCGGCGCCGTGTACGCGCGGGCGCAGAACCTGCGCCCGGCGCTCACGGCGGCGTACGACAGCGCGCTGAGCACCGTCGACGCCCTGCTGCTGCCCACCACCCCCGGCCTGCCCTTCCCCCTGGACCCGCCGCCCTCGCCGGGCGACAACGTCCGGCGCGGCTGGGCGCTGCTGGCCAACACCACGCCGACCGACCTGACCGGGCACCCCGCCATATCGCTGCCCCTCGCGGAGGCGGCGGGGCTGCCCGTCGGGGTGATGCTCGTCGGGCGCCGCTTCGCCGACGCCGAGCTGCTGAGCACGGCCGCGCGCTGCGAGGCCGCGCTCGGCCGCCGGCCCCTGACCGGACCGGACATCCCACGGACCCCGCGAGCCCCGAGAACGAACTGATCAGGAGCGCACCGCACATGACCACGTCCTTCACAGGATCCCCGCCGGAAGATCCGCCGCTCGGGCCGGTCGGCCAGATCGGCCTGGTCGTCACCGACATCGTCACCGCCAGCCGGCGGTACGGCCGGATCTTCGGCATCGGCTCCTGGCTCCGCTACACCTACGGCCCGCGCACCGTCCCGGTGCTCGAATACCGGCACGGGCCGGGCGAGTTCACCGCGCACATCGCGCTCGGCGGCGCCGACCCGCAGATCGAGCTGATCGAGCCGGTGGACGGCCCCTCGGTCTACGACGAGCACCTGCGCACCGCGGGCGAGGGCCTGCACCACGTGGGAGTGTTCGTCGACTCGGTCGAGCGGGCGGCCGCCGCGATGGCGGAACGCGGCCACGAGGTCATCCAGGCGGGCCGCGGCTACGGGCTGGACGGGGACGGCGCGTTCGCCTACTTCGACACCCTGGACGACTACCAGGTGATCATCGAGGCCATCGAGCGTCCCGCCCGCCGCCGCCCGTCCCTGGACGCCTGGGACCTGAGCCACCGGGCCGGCGCCGCCCCGGCCACATCCATCCCACGATCGGAGGGCCCCGCGTGACCACCACTCATCCGGACACCGCCGGCGTCGACCTCGACGTCCGGCTGCGCCTCTACCGCGCGATGCGGGAGATGCGGCTGTTCGAGAAACGCGCCTACGACCTGTTCATGCAGAACCTGGTCAAGGGCACCAGCCATCTGTCCCTGGGGCAGGAGGCGATCGCGGCGGGTTTCGGCGTGGCGATGCGTCCCGGCGACTACACCTTCGCCACCTACCGGGGCCACGCCCACACGCTCGCGCGCGGTGTGCCGATGGGGCCCGTGCTGGCGGAGCTGATGGGCCGCGCCAACGGCCTGATGGCCGGCAAGGGCGGTTCGATGCACCTCACCAGCGTCGAGCACGGGATGATGGGCTCCTACGCGATCATCGGCGCGCACCTGCCGATCGCGCTGGGAGCGGCGTGGTCCGCCGCGTACCGCGGCACCGGCCAGGTCGCCGTCTGCTTCTTCGGCGACGGCACCACCAACATCGGCGCCTTCCACGAGGCGCTCAACCTGGCGGCGGTGTGGAAGCTGCCCGTCGTGTTCGTGTGCGAGAACAACCACTACATGGAGTACACGCCGATCTCGGCCGTGACCGCTGTTCCGCGTCCCGCCGCCGACCGGGCCGCCGCCTACGGCCTGGAACCGGTCGTGGTGGACGGCAACGACGCCGACGAGACGCACGCGGCCGCCGTCGCCGCGCTGGCACGGGCCCGCGCGGGCGAAGGCCCGACCCTCATCGAGGCCGAGACCTACCGCCACGGCGGCCACTCGCGCGCCGACCCCGGCAAGTACCGGCCCCGGGACGAGGTCGACGCATGGCTGGCCCGCGACCCCCTTCCGGCCTACCGGGACCGCCTGCTCGGGCTCGGCGTACCGGCGGGCCGGCTCGACGAGATCGACGCCGCGGTCCTCGCGGCGGTGGACCTGGCCACCGAGCAGGCCAAGGCCGGCGCAGAACCGGGCGCCGAGCTGGTGGAGAAGGACGTGTGGGCCGACGGAGGCGCGGCATGGCGCAGGTGAGGCGCGAGAACCCGGCCGGCCCGACGGCGGACGAGATGAACGGAGGATCGTGATGGCACCGCTGACCTACCGGGAGGCCGTGGCCCGCGGGATCGCGCAGGAGATGCGCCGCGACGACAGCGTGGTGTTCCTCGGCGAGGACGTCGCCGCCGCCGGAGGCGTGTTCAAGACCACGGTCGGGCTGCTGGACGAGTTCGGCCCCGACAGGGTCCGCGACACCCCGATCTCCGAGCAGGCCATCCTCGGCGCCGCGATGGGCGCGGCGATGACCGGCCTGCGCCCGATCGCGGAGATCATGTTCAGCGACTTCTACGCCGTGTGCTGGGACATCGTGGTCAACGAGATCGCCAAGTCCCGGTACATGACCAACGGCCAGGTCACGTTCCCGCTGGTCGTCAAGTCGGGGAACGGCGGCGGCCTGCGCTTCGGCGCCCAGCACTCGCAGGCGATCGAGAACTGGGCGATGGCCGTCCCCGGCCTGAAGGTGGTCGCCCCGGCCACTCCCGCCGACGTGGTGGGGCTGATGGCGGCCGCCGTCCGCGACCCCGACCCGGTGCTGTTCTTCGAGGCCAAGGGCATGTACGCGACGAAGGCCGAGGTCCCCGACGGCGAGATCGTCGACGAGCTCGGGACGGCGCGGATCGTCCGGGAAGGCGGCGACTGCACGATCGCCGCGCTGGGCATGATGGTGCCGCGCGCGCTGACCGCCGCCGAGGAACTGGCCCGCGAGGGCGTGGAGGCGACGGTCGTGGACGTCCGATCCCTGGTCCCGCTCGACACCACCACCATCCTGGACGCCTTCTCGGCGACGGGACGGCTGTTCACCGTCGAGGAGAACCCGCGGCTGTGCGGCTGGGGCGCCGAGCTGGTGTCCATCGTGGCCGAGGAACGTTTCAACGACCTCGACGGGCCGCTGGTCAGGATCACGACACCCCATGTCCCGCTACCCGCCGCCGGCGCCTTGGAGGACGCCGCGCTGCCGAGCGTCGCGCGCATCGCGGACACGATCCGGAGGTCGCTGGACTGATCGGCATCACCGCGAATCTGCCATAAGCGGACCGTGGCCCGGAAGAAGAGCCCGCGATGGAAGGTTGTCCACGCTATGGACATCAACCCCTTTCCCCGAACCGACTGTCCCGGACCATGCGGGCCCGCTTCGCCTGAAGAGGAGACGAGATGGATCTGAGCCGCTTGGGCGTGGTCTTCGGCAGCCTGACTCCGCCGGAGCAGTTGACGCACGCCGCCGCCCAGGCGGAAGAACTGGGCTTCGGTGAGTTGTGGTTCTCCGAGGACTGCTTCTTCACCGGCGGCCTTTCGGGACTGACCCAGCTGCTGGCGGCGACCCGGAAGGTGCCCGCCGGGCTGGGCCTGGCCAGCGTGATGACCAGGCACCCGGCGATCCTCGCCATGGAACTGGCCGGCCTGGCCCGCATGTACCCGGGCCGCGGCCGCGCCGCGATCGGCCTCGGCAACAGTCACTGGCTCGGGCAGATGGGCCTGCTGCCCGAACGTCCGCTGACCGCTGTCACGGAGACCTTCGAGGTGCTGCGCGAACTTCTGACCGGCGCGGCCGTCTCCCGCACGACCACGGCTCATGTGTTCGACGACGTCCGGCTGGAGTTCGCGCCGGAACAACCGCCGGAGCTGTGGATCGGCGCCGTCAACGAGCGCGCGTTGCGGGCCGCCGGCGCGCTGGCCGACGGGGTGCTGCTGTCGGTGCTGGCCGGTCCCGCCTATGTGGCCTGGGCCAGGCGCCAGGTGGGGACGGCGCCGATCAGCGCCTTCGTCCTGGCCGCGGTGGCCGACGACGACCGCACGGCCCGCGACGCCGTACGGCAGGCCGTCGGCTTCTTCCTGCGGGCGGAGTCCCACACCGCGCTGGTCGGCCGATCAGAACACGGCGCCGAGATCAGGAAGCGGATCGCCGGCCTCGGCGAGAGGGACCCGCTCGTCGTGGAGGACGAGTGGATCGACGAGTTCGCCGTCGCCGGTACTCCGGACCGGGTTCGGAGCGGGCTGCGCGAGCTGCGCGCGGCCGGTGCCGACTCCCTCGGGCTGTGGCTGTTCCCGCCGGAGCGGCTCGGCGAGCAACTCCGCCGCGTCGCGCGAGAGGTCGCCACGGCTCCGGGCGGCGACCCGAAGCCGTAGCGTCCCGGTCCGGGACGGGGGCCCGGACCGGCTTCTCCCGCTCTACTGGGGCAGCCCGGCGAGATAGGTCGCAACGGGTTTCCGCAACGCGGTGATGTCGCGGGCCGGGTCGCCCGGCACGATCAGCAGGTCGGCGTCATATCCGGCCCGGAGGCGTCCCTTGCGGTCCGGCAGGCCGCACGCTTCGGCGGCGGCCGACGTGGCGGCTCGCAGAGCCGCCGTCGCGGGCAGCCCGGCGAGCACGTACTCCTCCAGGGTGAAGGGCAGCAACCCATGCGGTTTGGCCGGGCCGATGCCTCCGTCCGAGCCTGCCACCAGCCGGATCCCGCCCCGGTGAAGCCGCACGGCGGCATCACGCAGAGCCGCCTCGGTGATACCGGCGCGCGCGGCCACGGCGATGATCTCCGGTGGGACCACGACGTCGGGGTCCGACCCGAGCGTGGCGCAGACGGCGGTCCCCGCCTCGGCCAGCGCGGCGAGCAGCGCGTCGTCGACGCGCACGCCGTCACGAGTCAGGCAGGTGCAGTGCTCGATGCCGTCGACGCCCGCGGCCACGGCCTGCCGCACCGCGTCGAGGGCGTGCGCGTGCGCGGTGATCGGCAGTCCGGCCCGGTGGGCCTCGTCGACCGCCGCGCGCACCTCCACCTCGGTGAACTGCGGGTTCATGGTGTCGGTACCGGGCGTCAGCACACCGCCGCTGCCCATGAGCTTCACGATGTCCGCGCCGCGTTCCGCCCGCCGCCGGACCGCCGCCCGTATCTCCGCCACGCCGCGCGCCTCCCCGCCCAGCGCCGCGCAGTGCCCGCCCACGCTGGTGATCGGCGTCCCGGATGCCACGACCGTGGGCAGCCCGGGGCTGTTCCGTGACCTCCACTCCAGCACCGCGTCCTGATAGTCGCCCAAGTCCCGTACGGTGGTCACGCCCGCGGCCAGGTGCCGGCGCAGCGACGCCTCAATCGTGGCGCGCACTTCTCCCTGGGAGAAGTCCATGACGCGTTCGAGCGCGCCAGGGCCGCCGTCCGCGCACAGGTGCACGTGCGCGTCGATCAGGCCGGGCATCGCCGTCCCGTCATGCCGCCGCGTCGTCCACCCATCGGGCGCCTCCGCGCCCGGCTGGACGCCGACGATCCGTCCGTCCTCCACCAGCACCAAGGTCGGCCCGTCAAGTGACTGTTCGCCATCGAACAGCCCGTCCACACCAATCGCAAGTCTGCTCACCCGAGGAACGGTATCCGGACGGCCCAAGAACGCCGTAGACCGTGCAGAGAAATTGGCGCGCACCATGTGCCCTTTGGCGCGCGTCCGCATGCTTGGTCGCAGTCACAAGCATGGGCCCCCTGGAGAACAACGACGGCCCAGCCGGCCCCTCCTGCGCACTGCATTGAAGACCCCGGCCGTGTTCGGGCCGGTCACCGGTACGGGGGAGCGGGGGCGCTCGACGCGATCCACGGGATCGACAGCCGCTGACGACAACGCCGACGGCGCGGTCGTCCACGTGCACGCTCTACGCCTCCGAAGACGGCGTCTTCGACGGCTCCGCAGGCGCCAAGCGGGCGTCCCGCCTCCCGCGTGTCCCCGGGCTGATCCACACCGGCCCCCTACCCAACGCGCTGCCCCTGGGCCGCCTGCTCACAGGCCAGACCGGCCGGTGGCGCGGCGACTACGTCATCCGCTCCGGCAAACACGAACGCGGCAACCGGAACGTGTTCTGGGTCGAACACCACGACGGAGGGTCCCACACACAGCACAACGGCCGCCCCCACCTCCGGGGCGGCCGTTCCTCATTCACCCACGCTCAGACCGCCCCGGCGGACACACAACCAAGCACACCCGCTGGGGCCTACCTCACCAAGGAGGCCGCCCCATCATGTCCGAACAGCCGCTGGCCGTGCCGCCCGACATGCGCCTGTTCAAGGTCGAAGACGTCATGACCCTGCCGTCTCTCGGTCGCAACACCGTCTTCGAACTCATCCGCTCCGGCCGCCTGCGGTCGGTCAAGCAAGGCCGTTCCCGCCTCATCCCCGGCGCCGCCAGGCCGAACACGTTGCCTGATCCACGCCCGCCCGCCAGTCACGAAAGTCCGCTACACGACAAAGACCATGCTCGGCAACCCGGAAGAACCGGACGACAACGGAAACCGCAAACGACGGAATCGCGCCCGCGCCAACGTCCAGCGTTGGGTCTACGGAAAGACGCGCGACGTCGTCCATGACAAGTACATCAAGCTTCTCAATGAAACTAAGGAACGGCCGATAGCTACGACCGTGCCGACCGACGAGAAATACCCGACCTACTGGCTGAGCGAGGTCATCGAACCCAACCGCGAGGCGCAGACCTACGCCCAATACGAGACCATGGCCCGGCTGTACGTCATCCCCGCACTTGGCCGAAGCGACTGGACCGGCTGACCGTCCGGGACGTACAGACCCGGGTCACGCGCCTGCCGAAGACGCGCCAGTGTTGCGCGCAGAGCAAGGACGCCGCCAGACCGAAACGACACTCCAATCCACGTAGGCGGCAAAGGTGCTGCGCTATCGGGCGATGCTGCCGGGCCTACCCGAGCCGCCGCACTATTCAAGCGGTAGGTAACACGCTGAGGGCTGCTCTCACACATGCCCGGACGTCTTCACCACCCGAACGGGAAGGCCGATCGAACCGCGGAACCTCAACCGTAGCTTCGCCCACCGGTGCCAGCGAGCTGGCATCCGAGCCATCCGGGTGCCCGACACCCGGCATACCTGCGGTCGGCTTCTGGCCGCGCTGGACGTCCACCCTCGGACGGCGATGCAGATCCTCAGACACAGCCAGATCAGCATCACCATGGAGGTCTACGCCAGGTGCCGACCGAGGTCACCAAGGCAGCGCTCAAGCGCCTAGAGGATCACCTGCTGCGTCCATCCGCGATCCTTGCCCACCGCCCTTGGAGTGGTAGCTGTACTTCACTGCTGGACGGACGGGAAAAGGCCGGGTCCGCTAGATCGGATCCGGCCTTCGACCTGCTGTCGGGACGGCGGGATTTGAACCCACGACCCCTTGACCCCCAGTCAAGTGCGCTGCCAAACTGCGCTACGTCCCGGTGCCCGTTGGAGCGGGCGTGATTACTGTAGCGCAGTCTGCGAGGTCGTGCGTACCGAGATACGAGGCCGTGGATCTCTGGTAGGCAGGCCGGATGGTGTGGTTGCGGACGGGGCTGGCCGGGATCGTGTGCCTTGGGTTGCTATGCGCGTGCGGCGGCGGTGGTGGGGTGGAGCGGGACGGGCCGCGGGACGGCGGTGGGAGCGCTCCGGTGGCGAGTGGGAGTCCTGAGGCGTCCAAGAAGGCCGCGCGTAAACCCCCGGTGGTCAGGGTGCCTCGTGGGGTGCGGGTTTCCTATGTGGTGTTCGAGCGCGGGCGGGTCGTCGCGGAGCGGCGGTCGCGGCAGACGTTCCGGTCGGCGTCGGTGGTGAAGATCCTCATCGCGCTCGACTTCCTGGAGCGGAACCGGGTGTCGGCGGCGGATCGGGCGCTGTTGCAGGTGATGCTGCGGTCCAGTGACGACAAGGCGGCGACGGAGTTCTGGCGGCGGGGCGGGCAGCGGCAGGTCGTCGAGCGGATGGTCGAGAGGGTGGGGCTGGCGGAGACGGCGCCGCCGCCCGGCGACAAGCCCGGGTTCTGGGGGTACACGGCGCTCAGCGCGCGGGACGTGGTGAAGACGTACCGGTACCTGCTGGAGAAGGCGCCCAAGGGGCAGCGGGAGTTCGTCCTGGAGCAGTTGCGGAGGTCGACTCCGTGCGGGACGGACGGCTTCGACCAGACGTTCGGGATCCCGAGCGCCGCGAAGCGGCCGTGGGCCGTGAAGCAGGGGTGGTCGGGGTTCGGGGACGTCCCGGCGGAGCCGTGCCGGAAGGGCGGGGCGCGGCCCGCGGCGTGGCGGCCCGATCTCGGGCTCGGACGGCCCGTCCTGCACACGACCGGCGTGGTCGGGGACGGCAAGATCGTGGTGGTGTTGACGCTGCAGCCGGCGGGCACGTCGTTCCGTACGGCCGCCGCGCGGGTCACGGATCTGGCGAGGCAGCTCGTGCGGGTGTGACGCGAGTCACGCGCTGGTCCACGGTTCCGTCCGAGGAAGGTCATCGGAACCGGTCGAGTTCGGACGTCAACGGAAAAGTCGGGCAAAGATCTGGACTGTTTGCGCGGTTCGAGGCGAATAGTCCGTGGGTGGCGTATGTAGCTTTTTTCTGCCAAGAGCAGCCTCGCCGGAACGGGGGACAGGTTGGCGGACGCGGAGGGCGCCTCGGCGCAGCACGGGGCGCACGTGGCGGACCTGGACGACCTGCGGGACGCCGCGCACGACCGCGCGGTGCTGTCGGAGGCGCGGGTCGTGCTGGCGCGGCGGCTCGGCGTCCCGCCCGCGGAGGCGCTGCAGCACCTGATCTGGCTCGCCCGCGACCTCGACATGGACCTCGCCGAGGCCGCGTCCCTGCTGGTCAAGGACGCGGGCGGCGGCGCGGTCGGGGCCGTCGCGGCGGGCCGGAACGCGCCCCGCGCGCAGGAGGCGACGGCGGAGCGCCAGGTCGTGCTGTCCGAGGCCGAGGACGTGCTGCGCCGGGTGACGGCCGAGGACACCGCGGGCGACGCGGAGATCCTCGCCGCGGTGCCGGACGACCCGGCCGCGCGGGCGGTGCTCGACGGGGCGCTCGACTCCGCGACGCACCTGGTCCCGGTCCGGGGGCCGGACGGACGCGTCGCCGACTTCCTCTACGCCGACCTCAACGACGTCGCCCGGGACATGTTCGGGCGCGGCAAGGAGGAGTTGACCGGGCTCCGCCTGCTGCAGACGGATCCGGGCGCCGTCCTGAGCGGGCTCTTCGACGAGTACGTCGAGGTGCTGGAGGGCGGCCCCAGCCTGGAACGTTCCTCGATTCTTTACTCGACGGCGCAGCGGGGGCTGTCCCGGTCGTCCCGGATGAGCGTGCGGTGCGTCGCGGTGCCGACCGGCGTCTGCGTGACCTGGCGCTACCACTTCCACGAGGACCGGATCGCGCGGCGCCTGGAGCGGGTGGAGCGGCTCGCCCTGATCGGGTTCGGCGAGTGGGACCTCGCGACCGGCGAGGCGGACTGGACGCCGCAGATGCTCGCCAACTACGGCCTCGCCCCGGACGAGGTGCCGCCCATGCCGCACGACCTGCCGAAGGTCGTGGCCGACGACGACCTCCCGCTGGTGGAGGAGGCCGTCCAGACGATGTTCTCGCGCCGGGAGCCGGTGGAGGCCGAGCACCGGGTGATCGGCAAGGACGGGACGCCGCGGAACCTGTGGGTGTTCGCCGAGCCGGTCCTCGGCGAGTCCGGGCTGCCGGTGTCGATCAACATCGTCTCGCAGGACATCACGCGGCGGCGGGGCGTGGAGCGGGCGCTCGCCGAGACGCGCCGGCAGATGCTGAAGCAGCAGGAGCGCATGGCGCAGGAGCGGCGCGTCGCGGTGACGCTGCGCCGCGCGATCATGCCGGACGAGGACGAGGTGGAGCAGCTCCCCGGCCTGCGCACCGCGATCCGCAGCATGGCGGCCGAGAGCACCGCCCGGATCGGCGGGGACTGGTTCGCGCTGCGCCCGCTGCCGAACGGCCGGGCCCTGTTCGCGATCGGCGACGCGGCCGGGCACGGCCTGCCCGCGGCCGCGTCGATGGCCCGCACCCGCAACGGGCTGCTCGGCCTGTCCTGCACGGGCGAGCCGGTCGGGCGGCTCGTCGGCTGGCTGAACGACCTGGTCAGCAGCATGGAGCCGCCCGCGACGGGCACCGCGATCGTCGCCGAGTTCGAGCCGCGCGGCCGCGTCCTCGAGTGGACCTGCGCCGGGCACCCGCCGCCGATCCTGATCCGGGACGAGCGGGCGGTGCCGCTGGAGGCCGTCCGGGACCCGCTGCTCGGCGCGATGCCGGAGTGGGAGTACATGACGGTCGCGACCCGGCTCCTCCCCGGCGACATGCTGTTCCTGTACACCGACGGGCTGGTGGAGCGGCGCGACGCCGACCTGGACGAGCGGATCGCCCGCCTCACCGGCATCCTGCGGGACTGCGCCCGCCAGCCGGAGCGGATGCTCGACCAGGTCCTGGCCCGGATGGGGCACGACCGCGCCGCCGACGACACCACGCTCTTCGCCCTGCACGTGGAGTGACGGACGGCATCTCTGACCTGCGATGATCACCCCGTGTGACTTGCGTCTCACCGCAGGCGGGCCTGGAGGCCCTCCCGGAACCGGATGACCTTGTCGGGGCAGCGGGCGCCCAAGGGTTCTTTACCAAATGCGAGAAGGCCGGTAAGGCCGCTGGGCAAGGGGCTGAGGGGCGATCCGGGAAAGATCGGGAACACCCCCGGGCCATGGGGTGTTGATGGATTCTTGAGGAGGCCTTGAGCGGGCGCGACGGAGTTTTGTGCCTGGTTTGCTTTCCTTGAGAAGGTTGGTACCTTCAGTCCGAATCACGCAACGCACCCCATGCGTTGCCGCCGGTCGCGCCGCGCGCGGCCGAGGATCGCGGAGCGGATCCCGCCCGCGAACGCGCACCCGACCAGGGGCGCTGCATCCCATCAAGATCAGTCAGTAGATCAATCCGAATATCCGGCACCGCGATCCGCGGTGCGAGGCCGAGTCCGTCCTGGTCGACACGACCGGAACGGAGCCGGGGACCCAGGTTCCAGGGGTGAATCGGCGCGACCCGAGAGCCGCGCCGTAGGGCTGCTTCCATGCCCGAATCCGTCAGCTAACCCGGTAGGCGTCATGGGAGTAAGGAGATTTCCTGCATGACCGGTCGTTTCGATCGTCTTTCCCTGAGCAGGTTCACGCCCGAGGACAAGGCCGTCGGCGTCGCCGCCAGCGCGGTCCTCGCCGGGGCCATCGGCCTCGCGGTGTTCAACCCCCTCGCCGGCGACCGCGCCGCCGCCGACGCCGCCGCCCCGCAGGCCGCGGCCGTCGTCCAGCAGGGCGGGTCCGCCGAGTCCCCGGCGGCCGCGAAGGCCGCCGAGAAGGCCGACGGCGGGACGGGCAACGTCTCCGCCGCCGACGCCCGCGCGGAGGGCTTCAAGGTGGCGCCCCGCGCCGTCAAGCCCGACGAGGTCATCAAGCTGGCCGAGAAGCAGATCGGCACCCACGAGGGCAAGGGCGGCATGACCAAGTACCACCGCTGGTACGTGTCGACCCCGCAGGCCGCCGCGACCGCCGAGCGTGACGGGGGCTTCTCCGTCGACGACTACAAGGGCGCCCAGTGGTGCAACATGTTCGTCTCGTGGCTCGGCGCCCAGACCGGCGTCAAGAACATGGGCTGGGACGCCTACACCGTCCAGCACGCCACCTGGTTCAAGAAGACCGACCGGTGGGGCCACAAGGCCAAGCCCGGCGCCGTGGTGTTCTTCGACTGGAAGAACGGCTCCAGCGGCGGCATCGGCGGGATCGACCACGTCGGCATCGTCGTCAAGGACAACGGCAACGGCAAGATCACCACTGTCGAGGGCAACACCGACAACGCGGTGAAGAAGAAGGTCCGCGACAAGGCCCAGGTGGTCGGCTACGGCTACCCGGACTACGCGTCCTGACCCACTCGGAAACCTGATCCGCTCAGGACGCCCGAGCCATTCAGGAGGAAGGCGCCCGGCTCCCCGGCCGGGCGCCTTCTGGCGTTCCGGGTGAAGTGACCCATGCCTCCGGTGAAGTCGGGTAATGCCAAGCGTTGACAGCCTTTGAACGCCCTTGGACCTCACTGCGGCGTTTCTGGAAAGGAATCCGACACCGCGTCCGGCCGGAGCGTGGGAAGGAGAGGTCGCCGTGCGCCCCGATGTCAGCGTCGTGGTGATCGCCTACAACGACGCGCGGCGGCTGCCCCGCGCGGTCGGCACCGTGCTCGCGCAGTCGCTCGGCGGCGTCGAGACGGTCGTCGTCGACGACGCCAGCACCGACGGGACGGCCGAGACCGCCGACCGGCTGGCCGCCGCGCATCCGGGCCGGGTCAGGGCCGTCCACCTGCCGGTGAACTCGGGCGGCTGCGGACGTCCCCGCAACACCGGGGTGGAGGCGTCCTCCGGCCGGTACGTGATGTTCCTCGACAGCGACGACCTGCTGGACCGGCACGCCTGCCTGAACCTCCTCGCCGCCGCCGAGGACGCGGGGGCCGACATCGCGTCCGGGCTGTGCGACCGGATCTTCCTGGACGTGCCCGCGGGCGCGAAGGGACGCGTCCGCCCCTGGTATCCGTGGCTCTACCGGAACAGGGCCGTGTACGAGTCCCTGGACGACAACCCTGACCTCCTCTACGACACGCTCTCGACCAACAAGGCGTACCGGCGGGGCTTCCTGGAGGAGCACGACCTCCGTTTCGTGGAGCGGCTGCACTACGAAGACCTGCTGTTCACCGCCGAGGCCTATCTCGCGTCCGGACGGACGGCGCTGATCCCGCACCGCGTCTACAACTGGCTCGTCCGGGAGCGGTCGCCCGCCCCGTCGATCTCCAACCGGCGCGCCGAACTCGCCAACTTCGCCGACCGGCTGGAGATCCACCGCCGCATCGACCGCCTGTTCGACGGGCGCGGCGCGCACGCGCTCGGACGCGCCAAGGACGTCAAGTTCGTCAACCACGACCTGATGCTCTACCTGCGCGAACTGCGCGACCGCGAGGCGCCCTACCGGGCGAGCTTCCTCGATCTCGCCGCCGCCTACCTGGCCGACCTGGACCCGCGGGTCTTCGAGGAGGCCAATCCGCTGTCGGCGATCGCCGCCTACCTGATCCGCGAGGGCGACCACGCGGGCGCGCTCGCCGCCGCCGAGTACGACCCGGCCGGGCGCGCCGAGCTGCGGGCGCGGCTGGTCGAGCGGGACGGGCGGGTCTTCTGGGGAGCGAGCGGTCCGAGCGGGTCCTTGGGCCACCGCGTCCTGGACGTGACCGGCTTCGGCTTCCACGTCCGGCCCCTGAAGGAGCTGCGCCCGGCGAACACGGTCACCCGGCTGGAGGTGCGGGACGGACGCGTGCGCATGGCCGGGCACGTGCTGAACCCGCTGGACCGGATCGGCCCGGACGCCGAGCTGTCCGGCACGCTGGAGTTCCGCGACCGACGGCGCCGCGCCCCGCGCGGGCGGGTGCCCGCGTCCGTCCGGTACGAGGGCGACCGGATCGGCTGGCGGGCCGAGTTCGACCCGCGGCGGCGCATCAGGCCGGTCGGGCTCGTCGACCCGGTGTGGGACGTCCGGCTCCGCCTCCGCGTGGACGGCGAGGAGATCGTCACCCGGCCCGGCCCGGGCCCCGGCGCGCCGCCGCTGGACGGGGTGGCGCTGCCCGTCCGGCCCCGGCTCACGCGGTTCGCCGCCGACCGGCTCCGCTCGTACGTCACCGAGGGCGGGCACCTGGCGTTCGCCCTGGAGGCGGGGAGCCCGTGGGCGCGGCGGGCGGCGGCGGCCGCGCGCCGGGCCGTCCGCTCCCGGGCCGGGCGGCTGGCCTGGCGGCACACCGGGCGGCGGGCGCGGCGCGCGAGGAAAGGCGTCCGCGCGGCGCTGACGTCCAGGAAGACCAAGACCGCCGTGTTCAACCGGGTGCTGAGCAGGCTCCCCGTCAAACCCGGGCTGGCCGTCTTCGAGAGCCACATGGGACGCCAATACTCCGACAACCCGAAGTACATCTACCGGGAGCTGCGCAGGTCGGGCAGGCGGGTGGACGCGGTGTGGTCGTACGCGTCGTCCCGGGAGGGCTTCCCGGACGACGCCCGCCTGGTGCGGCGCGGCACGTGGGCGTACTACCTGGCGCTCGCCCGCGCCCGCTACTGGATCGACAACCAGGGCTTCCCGGACGGCCTGCGCAAGCGCCCCGAGACCACCTACATCCAGACCTGGCACGGCTCGGCGTTCAAGCTGATGGGGCTCGACCAGCCGCGCCTCAAGCACGGCCCGGCCGCCGACCGGGCCAAGCTGCGGCGGATGGTGGAGCGGTTCGACTGCTTCCTCGTCCGGTCCGGGCACGACGTGGAGACGCTGTGCGCGGGGCTCGGCGTCCGCTCGGAGCTGCTCGCGGCCGGGTATCCGCGCAACGACCCGCTGGTCAACGGGCTGGACGGCGACCCGGAGCTGGCCGCCGAGGTCGCCGCGCTGCGCCGCGCGCTCGGCCTGGACGACGGCCGCCGCGCCGTCCTGTACGCGCCGACGTTCGCGACCGGCCCGCGCGGCCGCCCGGTGAAGCTCCTCGACCCGCCCGTCGACCCGGAGGTGTTCGCGCGGGAGCTGGGGGAGGAGGCCGTGCTGCTCGTCCGGCCGCACTACCTGTGCCGGGCCAACGTCCCGCCGGGCGCCCGCGCGGTGATGCGGGACGTCGGCCGCGTCCCCGACGTGACCCCGCTGCTGCTCCTCGCCGACGCCCTGGTCACCGACCACTCGTCGATCATGTTCGACTTCGCGCTGCTGGACCGGCCGATCGTCCTGCACCTGCCGGACGGCGGCGACCTCGCGCCCGGCTACTTCGACCTGGAGCGGCACGCCCCCGGCCCGGTCACCCGCACCGAGGACGAACTGGTCGCCGCGCTCGCCGCCCTGGACGACGCCGCGCCCCGGCACGCCGACCGCCGCCGCGCGTTCGCGGCCCGCTTCGGCGAGCACGACCGGGGATCGGCGGCCAGGGCCGTCGTAGAGCGCTATTTCCCCGCGCGCGGTTTCCCCGCGGGACGGACGGCCCGGAGGAGGGAGCGCCATGGCCGCCGCGCCGCGTGACGTCTTCATCGTCTGCAACAACGCCGACGACATGGGCGGCCTGCAGCGCTGGGCGCACCACATGGCGCGGCGGCTCGCCGAGCGCGGCGACCGCGTCACGCTCGTCGGGATCACCCGCGGCGACCTCCCGCACCACCACGACCGGGACGGCTCCTATGCCGTCGAGGTGCTGCACCCGGAGTGGCGCCCGCCCGTGCTGGCCTGGCGTCCGGTGACGGCGGCGCAGCGGCTGAACGTCGCGGCCCGCGTCCGCGGCGCGTGGCGGACGGCCGTCCAGCGGCGCGGCGCGGCCCGGCTGTCGGAGCTGTTCGCCGGGGCCCGTCCCGGCGCGGTCGTGATCGCCGCGCAGGTGTGGGCGATGGAGTGGGTCCGGCGGGCGGACACCTCCGGGCTGCGGGTCGTCGCGATGAGCCACGAGTCCTTCGAGGCGACGCGCGCGTCGTCGCGCTACCGGCGGGTCAAGGAGCACTACGCCGACGCCGACCGGATGCTGGTGCTCACCGCCGAGGACGCCGACGCCTGGGCCAGGGCGGGCATGACCAACGCCGACTACATCCCGAACCCGGTGCACGTGACGCCGGTCGTCCATCCGACGCTCGACCTCCCGGTCGTCGCCTGCGTCGGGCGCCTCTCCTACGAGAAGGGCGTCGACCTGCTGCTGGAGGCGTGGGAGCGGGTCGCGGCTCGGCATCCCGGCTGGCGGCTGCACGTCTACGGCGCGGGCCCGGACGAGGAGCGCCTCCGCGAGCAGGCCGCCGCGCTCGGCTCCGTGGAGTTCCGGGGCGTGGTCGCGGACGTGGAGGAGGCGCTGGTCGAGGCGTCGGTGTTCGCGCTGCCGTCCCGCGCGGAGGGGTTCCCGATGTCGGTCCTGGAGGCGATGGCGTACGGTCTGCCGACGGTGGCCTTCGACTGCGCGCCGGGCGTCCGCGCGCTGATCGAGGACGGCCGGGGCGGCGTGCTCGTCCCGCCGGGCGACACGGCCCTGTTCGCGAAGGAGCTGGAGCGGCTGATGGAGGACCCGGACCTGCGCCGCGCGCTCGGCGCGCAGGCCCGCGCCTCGGTGCTGCGGTTCCATCCGGACGCGGTGCTCGCCCGCTGGGACCGGCTGTTCGACCTGCTGCACCGCGACCCGCCGTCCGGCGCGCCGGAGCGCGCGGCGCGCTCCGGCCCGATCGCGGAACCCGCGGTCCGGGGGGTCTTTCTAACAAGTGTTTGGTAGAGTGCTCGGCGTGACGGAGCATGAGTCCCCGCCGGACCGGGCCTTCCGCGCCGAGGTCCGCGACTGGCTGCGGACCGAGCTGGCGGGCGGGTTCGCGCACGCCCGCGGCCTCGGCGGCCCGGGCCGCGAGCACGAGGCGTTCGAGGAGCGGCTCGCCTGGGAGCGGCACATGGCCGCCGCCGGGTGGACCTGCGTCGGCTGGCCGGAGGAGTACGGCGGGCGCGGCGCCACCGTCGAGCAGCAGGTGATCTTCAACGAGGAGTACGCGCTCGCCGACGCGCCCGCCCGGGTCAACCACATCGGGGAGAACCTCCTCGGCCCGACCCTCATCGCGTTCGGCACCGACGCGCAGCGCGCCCGCTTCCTGCCGCCCATCGTGGCGGCGGAGGAGCTGTGGTGCCAGGGCTACTCCGAGCCGGACGCCGGGTCCGACCTCGCCAACGTGCAGACCCGCGCCGAGCTGGACGGCGGCGAGTGGGTGATCACCGGGCAGAAGGTGTGGACGTCCCTCGCCGTCGAGTCGGACTGGTGCTTCGCCGTCTGCCGCACCGAGCCGGGCTCGTCCCGGCATCAGGGACTGTCCTACCTGCTCGTGCCGATGCGCCAGGACGGCGTGGACATCCGGCCGATCGTCCAGCTCACCGGCACGTCCGAGTTCAACGAGGTGTTCTTCGACGGGGCCCGCACGGACGCGTCCAACATCGTCGGCGCGCCAGGCGACGGCTGGAAGGTCGCGATGGCGACGCTCGGGTTCGAGCGCGGCGTCGCGACGCTCGGCCAGCAGGTCGGGTTCCGGCGCGAGTTCGAGGGCGTCGCCGAGCTCGCAAGGCGCACCGGGGCGATCGACGACCCGCTGCTGCGCGACCGGCTGACCAGGTCCTACATGGGCCTGGAGATCATGCGGCTGAACGCGGTCCGGACGATGGCGGGCGTCGCGGCGGGCGCGCCGGGGCCGGAGTCGTCGATCTCCAAGCTCGTCTGGGGCACCTGGCACCGCGAGCTCGGGGAGCTGGCCATGGACGTCCTCGGCGCCGCCGGGCTCGTCATGGACGGCGAGCCCTACGACCTGAACGACTGGCAGCGGCTGTTCCTGTTCTCCCGCGCCGACACGATCTACGCGGGGTCGAACGAGATCCAGCGCAACATCATCGCCGAGCGCGTCCTCGGCCTGCCGAGGGAGGCCCGCGGATGACGCCGCCCGCCTACGTCCCCGGGCACGGGCTGCTCACGGACCGCGCCGTCGTGATCACCGCGGCGGCCGGGGCCGGGATCGGCGGCGCGACCGCGCGGCGCTGCCTGGAGGAGGGCGCCCGCGTCCTGGTCTCCGACGCGCACGAGCGGCGGCTCGCCGCGTCCGCCCGCGAGCTGGCGGAGGAGTTCGGCGCCGACCGGGTCGCGGCGCTGGCCTGCGACGTCACGTCCGAGGAGCAGGTCGTCGCCCTGTACGCCCGCGCCGTCGAGCGGTTCGGGCGCGTCGACGTCGCCGTCAACAACGCCGGGCTCGGCGGGACGGCCGACCTCGTCGACATGACCGACGACCAGTGGGGGCGCGTCCTCGACATCACGCTCACCGGCACCATGCGCTGCACCCGCGCCGCCCTGCGGACCATGCGCGACCAGGGCTCGGGCGTGATCGTCAACAACGCGTCGGTGATCGGCTGGCGGGCGCAGCGCGGGCAGTCGCACTACGCCGCCGCCAAGGCCGGGGTCATGGCGCTCACCCGCTGCTGCGCGCTGGAGGCGGCCGACTTCGGCGTCCGGGTGAACGCGGTGTCGCCGTCCCTCGCCATGCACCCGCACCTGGTCAAGGTGACCTCGGAGGAACTCCTGGACGAGCTGACCCGCCGCGAGGCCTTCGGCCGCTACGCCGAACCATGGGAGGTGGCCAACGTTATCGTCTTCCTGGCCAGCGACTACTCCTCGTACATGACGGGCGAGGTCGTCTCCGTCTCCTCACAGCACGCATAGGACGTATCCACGATGAGTCCACGACGGCGCGACGCCGAGGGCACCGCCGCCGCCCGCGCGGAGCGGCGGGCCGAACTGCTCGCCACGGCCGCCGAGGTGTTCGCCTCCCAGGGCTACTCCGCGACGACCGTCCGGCAGGTCGCGGACGCCGCCGGGATCCTCGGCGGCAGCCTCTACTACCACTTCGACTCCAAGGAGGCGATGGCCGACGAGATCCTGTCGACCTTCCTGGACGAGATGTGGGCCGCCTACGAGCGCGTCCTCGGCGCCGGGCTCAGCGCCCGCGACACGCTCGAAGGGATCGTCGTCGAGTCGTTCCGGACGATCGACCGGCACCGCCCGGCCGTCGTCCTGTACCAGAACGAGTCGAAGCACCTCGCGACCAGCGAGCGGTTCGCGTACCTGCGCGAGTCGCGGAGCCGGTTCGAGGAGATGTGGCTCGCGCTGCTGGAGCGCGGCGTGCGGGAGGGCTCCTTCCGCGCCGACCTCGACCCGGGCCTCGTCTACCGGTTCATCCGCGACACCGTCTGGGTCGCGGCCAACTGGTACAAGCGCGGCGGACGGCTGTCCGCCGACGACATCGCCAAGCAGTACCTCGCCCTGTTCCTGGAGGGGATCGAGGCAGGCTAGCCCCCGTACGAAGGAGAGTCCCATGGCCGAGGCCTACATCGTCGACGCGGTCCGCGCTCCGGTCGGGCGGCGCGGCGGCGGCCTGTCCGGCGCGCACCCCGCCGACCTCGGCGCGCACGTGCTGACCGCGCTGATGGAACGCACCAAGGTCGACCCGGCGGCGGTCGAGGACGTCGTGTTCGGCTGCGTCGACGCCGTCGGCCCGCAGGCCGGGGACATCGCCCGCACCTGCTGGCTCGCCGCCGGGCTCCCCGAGGAGGTGCCGGGCGTCACCGTGGACCGGCAGTGCGGGTCGTCGCAGCAGGCCGTGCACTTCGCCGCGCAGGCCGTCCTCGCCGGGACGTCCGACCTGGTGGTGGCGGGCGGCGTGCAGAACATGTCGCAGATCCCGATCGCGTTCGCGATGACCGCGGCCGAGCCGCTCGGGTTCACGCGGGGGCCGTTCCACGGCTCGGCCGGCTGGACGCGCCGCTACGGCGACGCCGAGGTCTCCCAGTTCAACGGCGCCGAGATGATCGCCCGCGACTGGGACATCTCCCGCGCGGAGATGGAGGAGTTCGCGTTCGAGTCGCACCAGCGGGCGATCCGGGCGATCGACGAGGGCCGGTTCGAGCGCGAGATCGTCGCCTACGAGGGCGTGTCGGCGGACGAGGGGCCGCGCCGCGACACCTCGCCGGAGAAGATGGCCGGGCTGAAGCCGCTGGTCGAGGGCGGACGGCTCACCGCCGCGCTGTCGTCGCAGATCTCCGACGGGGCGGCGGCGCTGCTCATCGCGTCCGAGCGGGCCGTGAAGGACCACGGGCTCACGCCGCGCGCCCGCGTCCACCACGTCTCGGCGCGCGGCGAGGACCCGATCCGGATGCTGTCGGCGCCGATCCCCGCCACCGCCTACGCGCTCAAGAAGACCGGCATGGCGATCGACGACATCGACGCCGTCGAGATCAACGAGGCGTTCGCGTCCGTCGTGCTCGCCTGGCTGAAGGAGACCGGCGCGGACCCGGCGAAGGTCAACCCGAACGGCGGCGCCATCGCCCTCGGCCACCCGCTCGGCGCGACCGGCGCCCGCCTCATGACGACGCTCCTGCACGAGCTGGAGCGGACCGGCGGGCGCTACGGCCTCCAGACGATGTGCGAGGGCGGCGGGCAGGCCAACGTCACCATCCTCGAACGCCTCTGAAGGGCGGTTCTAGACGGCCGTGAGGGGCGGTTCGGGCTCGGCGACGGCCGGGCCGCCGCGCCGCTCCGCCCTGACCTGGAGGACGTACCGCTTGATCTCGGCGGCGACGTCGTCCTCGCTCCAGCCGAGCCGGTCCGCGAGCAGGCGGGCGACGCGGGCGGCGGCGGCGACGCCGCCGTCCCACTCCTCGATCGAGATCCGCAGCCGCCGGACCAGGACGTCGTCCAGGTGCAGGGCGCCCTCGTGCGTCACCGCGTAGACGGCCTCGGCGCACAGGTAGTCGTCCGCGCCGGGGATCGGGGCGGCGAGCGCCGGGTCGTCGGCGACGAGGTCCAGGACGTCCCGCGCGCACGACCCGTACCGGCGCAGCAGGTGCTCGACGCGCGCGACGTGCAGCCCCGACGCGGCGGCGAGCCGCCGCCGCTCGTTCCACAGCACCTCGAAGCCGACCGCGCCGAGGATCGGGAGGCGCCCGGTGACCGACTCGGGGACGGCGTCGTCCAGGCTCGCGGCGACGGCGTCCACCGCGTCCCGCGCCATCACCCGGTAGGTGGTGAACTTGCCGCCGGTCACGACGACGAGGCCGGGCACGGGCTCGGCGACGGCGTGCTCGCGCGACATCCGGGCCGTGTCGTCCGCCTCGGCGGACAGCAGCGGCCGCAGCCCCGCGTACACGCCCTCGATGTCGTCGCGGGTCAGCGGCGTGCGCAGCACGGCGTTCGCCTGGTCGAGCAGGTAGCCGACGTCGGTGTGGGTGGCGACGGGTTCGTCGGGGCCGTCCTCGTGCGGGGTGTCGGTCGTCCCGACCAGCCAGTGCCGCCCCCACGGGATGATGAACAGCACGCTTCTGGACGTCCGCGTGATCAGGCCGGTGTCCATCGGGATCCGGTCGCGCGGCACCACCAGGTGGACGCCCTTCGACGCCCGCACCCCGAACGCGGCGCGGGAGCCGGTCATGGCCTGGGCGCCGTCCGTCCACACGCCGGTCGCGCAGACGACGCGGCGGGCGCGGACGGCGATCTCCCGCCCGCCCTCCAGGTCGAGGACGCGCGCGCCGGTCACCCGCTCGCCCTCGCGCAGGAACCCGGTCACCTCGGCGCGCGTGACGACCTGCGCGCCGTACTGGGCGGCGGTGCGGGCGACCATCATCGTGTAGCGGGCGTCGTCCACCTGCGCGTCGTAGTACTGGATCGCGCCGACGAGGGCGTCCGGGCGCAGCGCGGGCGCCTCCCGCAGCGCGCCGCGCCGGGTGAGCTGCCGGTGCCGGGGGAGCGCCCGCGTCCCGCCCATCGAGTCGTACAGGGTGACGCCCGCGCCCACGTACGCCCGTTCCCACACGCGCCCGCGCAGCGGATACAGGAACGGGACGGGGCGCACCAGATGCGGCGCGAGCCGGTGCAGGAGCAGGCCGCGCTCCCGCAGCGCCTCCCGGACGAGCCCGAAGTCGCGCCGCTCCAGGTAGCGCAGCCCGCCGTGGATCAGCTTGCTCGACCGGCCGGACGTCCCGGCCGCCCAGTCCCGCGCCTCCACCAGCGCGACGGACAGGCCCCGGGACACCGCGTCGAGCGCCGCGCCCGCGCCGACGATCCCGCCGCCGACGACCAGGACGTCGAACTCCGTCTCCGTGAGGCCGCGCACGGCGTCCGCGCGGTAGAGCGGTCCGAGGGCTACCGATGTCACTGCGATGCTCCCGAGAAGAGGTCCGTCAAGAGTGTCGGTCGGCCGGGTTGCGGCGAGCCGTCCCGGGACGGACGTCCCGGACAACAGTTCGCCGCGGCCCGGCGAAAGGATCAGTCGATGTCCACCCAGCCGTAGGTCCGTTCCACGGCCTTCTTCCATCCGGCGTAGCCGGTCCGGCGCTGGTCGTCGTCCCAGGCGGGGTGCCAGCGTTTGTCCTCGTTCCAGTTCTGGCGGAGTTCGTCGGTGGTGTTCCAGAAGCCGACGGCGAGTCCGGCGGCGTAGGCGGCGCCGAGGGCGGTGGTCTCGGCGACGACGGGGCGGGAGACGGGGACGCCGAGGATGTCGGCTTGGAGTTGCATGCACAGTTCGTTGGCGGTGACGCCGCCGTCGACCTTGAGCACGTCCAGGGAGACGCCGGAGTCGGCGCGCATGGCTTCGACGACGTCGCGGGATTGGTAGCAGATGGATTCCAGGGTGGCGCGGGCCAGGTGGGCGTTGGTGTTGTAGCGGGACAGGCCGACGATGGCGCCGCGGGCGTCCGAGCGCCAGTAGGGGGCGAACAGGCCGGAGAAGGCGGGCACGAAGTACACCCCGCCGTTGTCGTCGACCTGCCGGGCCAGGGATTCGCTCTGGGCGGCGCCGGAGATGATGCCGAGCTGGTCGCGCAGCCACTGCACCGCCGACCCCGTCACCGCGATCGACCCCTCCAAGGCATAGACGGGTTTCTCGCGGCCGAATTGGTAGCACACCGTGGTCAGCAGTCCCTGCGACGACCGGACGGGCTCATGCCCGGTGTTGAGCAGCAGGAAGTTGCCGGTGCCGTAGGTGTTCTTGGCCTCGCCGGGCGCGAAGCACACCTGGCCGACCGTCGCCGCCTGCTGGTCGCCGAGGGCGGCGGTCAGCGGGACCTCGCCGCCGAGCGGCCCGTCGCGGCGGGTCACCCCGTAGGGGTCGGGCGCGGACGACGGCTTGATCTGCGGCAGCATTGAACGCGGGATTCCGAAGAACGACAGGAGTTCGTCGTCCCAGTCCAGGGTCTCCAGGTCCATGAGCATGGTGCGGCTGGCATTGGTCGGATCGGTGACGTGCACACCGCCGTCCACACCGCCCGTCAGATTCCAGAGCAGCCAGCTGTCGGTCGTCCCGAAAAGGGCGTCGCCGCTCTCGGCGGCCTCCCGAGCCCCGTCGACGTTCTCCAGAATCCACTGGATCTTGCCGCCGGAGAAATACGTGGCCGGGGGCAGGCCCGCCTTCCGGCGGATGGTCTCGCCGCGCCCGTCGCGCTCCAACGCGGCGGCGATGCGGTCGGTGCGGGTGTCCTGCCAGACGATCGCGTTGTAGTACGGACGCCCCGTCCGCCGGTTCCACACCACCGTCGTCTCGCGCTGGTTGGTGATGCCGAGCGCGGCCAGATCCGTGTGACCGAGATCGGACTTGTGCAGCGTGCTCTGGATGACGGCGCGCGTCCGCTCCCAGATCTCGGTGGGATTGTGCTCCACCCACCCGGCCCGCGGCAGGACCTGCTCGTGTTCGAGCTGGTGGCGGGCGATCTCGTTGCCGCCGTGATCGAAGACCATGAAGCGCGTGCTGGTGGTGCCCTGGTCGAGCGCTCCGACGAAGTCAGCCATGCGTGGGTTCTCCTGAGGGGTGTGCGGTCACGCCTTCTCGTACTCGGGCTCGGGCTCGGCGGGGACGGACGGGCTCTCGCCCGCGGGCGGCAGGAACCGGCCGACCAGGACCTTGTAGAGCCCGGCGCCGAGCACGCCGCCGATCAGCGGCCCGACGATCGGCACCCAGAAGTACAGATCCCCGTGCTGGTCGCGCCAGGCGGTGTCGTAGCCGGTGAGGAACGACGCGAGCCGGGGCCCGAAGTCGCGGGCCGGGTTGATCGCGTACCCGGCGTCGGTGCCGAACGCCATCCCGATCGCCACCACCAGCAGCCCGATGAGGAACGGGGCGAGGTTGGCGAGCGGCGGCGCGTTCCGCGCGTCGGTCAGCGCCTTGATCACGAAGAGCAGAATGGCGGTGCCGATCACCTGGTCGCGGAACGCGCCCCAGGTCCCGACCGGCAGGGTCCCGTTGCCCGGCAGGGTGGAGAACACGCCCTGCGTCTTGATCGTGTGCCCGGGGTCGACCCTGGCGAGCACCTCGCTGTAGTTCCACCGGACGATCAGCGCCGCCACGAACGCCCCCGCCGTCTGCGCGGCGATGTACGGGGCGGTCTTCCGCCACGCGAACTCCCTGAACGCGGCGAGCGCGACGGTCACCGCCGGGTTCAGGTGCGCGCCGCTGGTCCGGACCGCGACGTAGACGCCGAGCGTCACGCCGATGCCCCAGGCCCAGGCGATGCTGTCGTGGTCGCCGATGTCGGCGCCGGCGACCTGCGCGACGACGCCGACGCCGAACAGGATGAGGATCATGGTGCCGGCGAACTCGGCTGCGAGCTCGCCGGCGAGCGCGGGGATTCTCGGACGTTCCGCCATGGGCACTCCTCGTGCTGCTGGGTGGAAGCGGGCCCCCGGGAGGCTGCCCCGGACGCTAGGCCGGGACGGACCGCCCGACAACCGGCGGGTGCCGACAATGTCGAACACTTTCCCCGCCGCGCGGCGGCGGTTACCCTCCCCGGTGTGCACCAGATCACCGAATCCGGGCAGTTCGGGGCGCACGGGACGGGGAGCGCGGCGGGCGCCGACATTGTCGGCGGTTCGCCCGTAGAACTAGCATTCGGCCCATGCCAGGACCCGTGCAGTCGATCGAGCGGGCCGCGGCCATCCTGCGCCTCCTCGCCGCGAGCTCCGGACGGCTCGGCGTCGGCGAGATCGCCGCGTCCCTCGGGCTCGCCCGCGGCACGGCGCACGGCATCCTCCGCACGCTGGAGCGCGTCGGCTTCGTCGAGCAGGACGGCGGCTCCGGCAAGTACCAGCTCGGCGCCGCCCTGCTGCACCTCGGCACCAGCTACCTGGACGTCAACGAGCTGCGCTCGCGCGCCATCAACTGGGCCGACGCGCTCGCGTCCCGCAGCGGCGAGGCCGTCCGCATCGGGACGCTCCTGGACGGCAAGGTCCTCGTCGTGCACCACGTGTTCCGTCCCGACGACACCCTCCAGGCGATGGACGTCGGCAGCCTGCTGCCCCTGCACGCCACCGCGCTCGGCAAGGCGCTGCTGGCGCACGACGCGAACGCCATGGCGGCCGTCCGCGACACGGAGCTGGAGTCCTACTGCCGGCGCACGATCACCGATCCGCGCCGGCTCGCACGGGCCGCCACCCAGGTACGCGAGAACGGGTGGGCCGCGGAGACCGAGGAGCTGTCCATCGGGGAGGCCGGGATCGCCGCGCCGATCCGCGGGCACGGCGGGCTCGTCGTCGGCGCGATCGGGATCTCCGGCGCGGTCGAGCGGATCTGCGACTCCCGGCGCGTCCCGGAGCCGCGGCTCGTCGCGTTCGTGCGGGACGCGGCCCGCGCCGTCTCCCGCGACCTCGGCGGCTCCCGCTGGTGACGCCCGGCCCGCCCGGGGAGGGGACCGGACGTGACCGAGCGCTTCGTGATGTCGATCGACCAGGGCACCACGTCCACCCGCTGCATCCTGTTCGACCACGCCGGGCGGCTCGTGTCGGTCGCGCAGCGTGAGCACCGCCAGCACTTCCCGAGGCCCGGCTGGGTCGAGCACGACCCGATGGAGATCTGGCGCAACCTGGAACGCGTCGCGCCGGAGGCCCTCGCCCAGGCGGGTGCCACAACATCGCAGATAGCGGCGGTGGGGATCGCCAACCAGCGCGAGACGACCGTCCTGTGGGACCGGCTGACGGGCGTCCCGATCGGCCGCGCTATCGTCTGGCAGGACATGCGCACCGGCGCGCTCGTGGACGAGCTGAACCGCGCCCCCGGCGCGGCGATGGTCACCGAGCGCAGCGGCCTGCCGATCGCGACGTACTTCTCGGCGCCGCGCGTCCGCTGGCTGCTCGACCACACGCCCGGCCTGCGGGCGCGGGCCGAGCGCGGCGAGGTGCTGTTCGGCACGATGGAGAGCTGGCTGATCTGGAACCTGAGCGGCGGCGTCGACGGCGGCGTGCACGTCACGGACGTGACGAACGCCGGCCGCACCCTGCTCATGGACCTGCGCACCCTGACCTGGGACGACGGCCTCCTCGACTTCTTCGGCGTGCCGCGCGCGATGCTGCCGGAGATCAGGTCGTCCACCGAGACCTACGGGACGGCCCGCCGCGTGATCCCGGGCGTCGTGGTCGGCGCGGCGCTCGGCGACCAGCAGGCCGCGCTGTTCGGCCAGACGTGCTTCTCCCCGGGCGAGACGAAGTGCACCTACGGGACGGGCGCGTTCCTGCTGATGAACACCGGGACGACGCCGGTCAGGTCCGACAACGGGCTGCTCACCACCGTCGGCTACAAGATCGGCGACGAGCCCGCCGTGTACGCGCTGGAGGGCTCGATCGCGATCACCGGCGCGCTCGTCCAGTGGTTCCGGGACGGCCTCGGCCTGATCACCACCGCGCCGGAGATCGAGACCCTCGCCCGCTCGGTCGAGGACAACGGCGGCTGCTACATCGTCCCCGCGTTCTCCGGGCTGTTCGCGCCGCACTGGCGCAGCGAGGCGCGCGGGATCATCGTCGGGCTCACGTCCTACATCACGAAGGGCCACCTGGCGCGGGCCGTGCTGGAGGCGACCGGCTGGCAGACCCGCGAGGTGGTGGACGCGATGAACGCCGACTCCGGCCTCGGCCTGAGGGAGTTGAAGGCCGACGGGGGCATGACGTCCGACAACCTCGTCATGCAGATGGTCGCGGACATGCTGAACGTGCCGGTGGAACGCCCCATGGTGGTGGAGACGGTGTCGCTCGGCGCCGCCTACGCGGCCGGGCTCGCGGTCGGCTACTGGGCGGGGCTGGAGGGGCTGCGCCGCAACTGGCACCGCGCGGCCCGCTGGGTCCCGGCGATGGAGCCCGCGCGGCGCGCCGCCGAGTACGGCAACTGGAAACGCGCCGTGGAGCGCACGTTCGACTGGATCCGCGCGGGCGAGGACCCGGCCGCGCGGCCGTGACACCGGCGCGACACGCGCTTCGCGAAAGGGAACCCGAGTGAGCAGGCTGCAGCAGACGCACGGGCTGACGGACGAGCAGCGCGAGATCGTCGCGACCGTCCGGGCGTTCGCCGAGAAGGAGATCCTCCCGGTCGCCGCCGAATTGGAACGTGCCGACGAGTATCCGCACGCGATCGTCGACGGGATGCGCGACCTCGGGCTGTTCGGCCTGACGATCGGCGAGGAGCACGGCGGTCTCGGCGAGTCCCTGCTGACCTACGCGCTCGTGGTCGAGGAACTGGCGCGCGGCTGGATGAGCGTCTCCGGAATCGTCAACACCCATTTCATCGTCGCGTGGATGATCGCGCAGCACGGCACCGCCGAGCAGAAGGCGCATTACCTGCCGAGAATGGCCACCGGCGACGTCCGGGGCGCGTTCTCGATGTCGGAGCCCGGCTGCGGCTCGGACGTCTCCGCGATCACGACGCGGGCCGTCCCGGACGGCGACCGGCACGTGATCGACGGCCAGAAGATGTGGGTGACGAACGGCGGGTCGGCGAACCTGGTCGCCGTCCTCGCCAAGACCGACCCGGACGCCGGGCACCGCGGCATGACCACGTTCCTCGTCGACAAGACGCCCGGGTTCGGGGAGGTCGCGCCGGGGCTGACCGTCCCCGGCAAGATCGAGAAGATGGGCTACAAGGGCGTCGACACCACCGAGCTGGTCTTCGACGGATACCGGATCCCGTCGGCGCGGATTCTCGGCGGGACGCCGGGCCGCGGCTTCTACCAGATGATGGACGGCGTCGAGGTCGGCCGCGTCAACGTCGCCGCCCGCGCCTGCGGGGTCGCCCGCCGCGCCTACGAGCTGGCCCTCGGCTACGCGCGGCAGCGCGAGACGTTCGGCCGCCCGATCGCCGACCACCAGGCCGTGCTGTTCCGCCTCGCGGAAATGGCGACGAAGGTCGAGGCCGCGCACCAGATGACGGTGATGGCGGCGCGCCGCAAGGACGCGGGCGAGCGCAACGACCTGGAGGCCGGGATGGCGAAGTACCTGGCGAGCGAATACTGCAAGGAGGTCGTCGAGGACGCCTTCCGCATCCACGGCGGCTACGCCTACTCCAAGGAGTACGAGATCGAGCGCCTCTACCGCGAGGCCCCGATGCTGCTGATCGGCGAGGGCACCGCCGACATCCAGAAGATGATCATCGGCCGCCGCCTCCTGGAAGGCTGACCGGCCCTCCGCGATACCCACCTTTTTGTGGGTACTTGGCTGGGCGCGCCATTCGGACGAAGGTGGGTGGTGGGCGGTCGACCGGCCGCCCACCAGGAAGAACGGAGGTGGCGCGCGTTCAGTTGGCCGGCTGGGCGGCGGTCAGTTTCTCCAGCCGCCGGTGGCCCCAGTCGGACAAGGGGGCCAATGCCTCGGAGAGGTCGCGGCCGAACCCGGTCAGGGAGTACACCGTCTTCAGCGGCAGCCCCTCGTGCACCTCGCGGTGCACCAGGCCGTCGTCCACCATTTCGCGGAGCGCCTGGGTCAGCACCTTCTCGCTGAGCCCCGGAAGCCTCCGGCGCAGTTCGCCGGGGCGGTACGGGCGGTCCTCCAGCAGCCAGAGCAGGGTCGTCTTCCATTTGCCGTCGATCACGGCGATCGCGGCGGTCACCCCGCAGACGCCCGTCTCCCGAGCCTGTTTGCGCGTCATCGAATTCCCGTTTGCCGCTTGGTCGATTCTTTTATGGAGGTTAATCGATGACCGATCGGTCTGGCGTCACCGTGATCGGCCTCGGCCCGATGGGGCGCGCCCTCGCGGGCGCCTTCGTCCGCGCCGGGCTGCGGACCACCGTCTGGAACCGAACGCCCGGCCGGGACGGCGAACTCGTCGAACTCGGCGCGGTCCGCGCCGGGACGCCCGAGGAGGCGGCCGCCGTGAGCGGACTGACCGTGGTGTGCGTCGTGGATCAGGAGGCGGCGGATTCGGTGCTGCGGCGCGAGGCGGTGACCGGCGCGCTCAAGGGGCGCACGGTGGTGAACCTCTCCGCGAGCACGCCCGCCAAGTCCCGCGCCGCCGCCGCGTGGGCGTCCGGCCACGGCGTCCGCTACCTGGACGGCGCGATCATGACGCCGATCGGCACCATCGGGACGCCGGACGCCGTGTTCCTCCACAGCGGCCCGAAGGACCTCTACCAGGAGCACCTCCCCGTCCTGGAGGCGCTCGGCGGCGCCCACACCCACCTCGGCGAGGACCCCGGCCGCGCCGCCGCCTACGAGATCGCGCTGCTGGACGTCTTCTGGACCGCGATGGCGGGCTACGCGCACGCCCTCGCGGTGGCGCGGGCGGAGGGCATCACCGCGCGCGAGCTGGCCCCGTTCGCGACGGGCATCGGCGCGATCCTGCCGCCGATCTTCGAGGAGCTGGCGGCCGGCGTGGACGGCGGCGACTACTCCGGCGAGAGCAACCCGATCACCTCGGCGGCCTCGTCCATGGCGCACATCATCGAGACCTCCGAGGGGCACGGGATCGAGGCGGGCGTCATGCGGGCCGCCGAGGGCCTGGCCCGCCGCGTCATCGGGACGGGCCACGGCGCGGACGGGTTCATCCGCGTCACCGACCTCCTCCGGCGGCCCGGCGGGCGGGCGGAGGCCGCCGTCCGGTAGCCGTGGCCGGCCGGGAGCGGCGGTTATCGTGGACGGCATGGCCAGTCCCGCCTCAGCCTCCGCTCCCGGCCGCCGCCACGGGGAACTGCGCGACTTCCTGCGGACCCGCCGCGCCCGGCTCGCCCCCGCCGACGTCGGCATGCCGGACGGCGGCCGCCGCCGGACGCCGGGGCTGCGCCGCGAGGAGGTCGCGGTGCTCGCCGGGGTCGGGGTGTCCTGGTACACGTGGCTGGAGCAGGGCCGCGACATCAAGGTGTCCGGGGACGTGCTGGACGCGATCGCCCGCGCCCTCCGCCTCGACCGCGCCGAGCGCGAGCACCTGTACCTGCTCGCTGGGCTGAACCCGCCGCAGGCGGAGGCGGGCCCGGCCGTCCCGATCACGCCGGAGCTGCGCCGGATCCTGGACGCCTGGTCGCCGCGCCCCGCCTACGTCCGCGACCGGCACTGGAACTTCGTCGCGATCAACGACGCGGCGCGCGAGGTGTTCGGGTACGGCGACGTCGACCACAACTGCCTCGTCACGTTCTTCACGAACGTCCGGTACCGGTCGGTGTACGCGCACTGGGTGGCGGCGGCGCCGGGCGTCGTCGCCCGGTTCCGCGCCGACGCCGCGCGCTTCCCCGACGACCCCGAGTTCACCCGGATCGTCGACGACCTGCTCGCGGTCAGCCCTGAGTTCGCCGAGCTGTGGCCGCGGCACGAGGTGAGCGCGCCCGCGCAGGCGGTGAAGGCGATCAGGCATCCGGAGGCGGGCGAGCTGGTGTTCGAGGGGACGCTGCTGCCGCTCGCCGACCGGCCCGGGCAGCTCCTGGTGCTGAACAACCCGCGTCCCGGCACCGGCACGCAGGAGCGGCTCGAAGCGCTGATGGCCCGCCGGGGGCTGATCGCCGCGACCTGACCGGCGTCCGCCCGAGCCTGGTGGTGCCAGACCCAGGATGAGCCGCGTCTGCCTCGTCCCCGCTCCGTGCCGCAGGATCGTTCTCGTAAGAGAGAACCACGGAGGGAAGCACATGAGGACGCGTGATTTCGCGGGAACGCAGGTCGGCGCCGTCGGGCTCGGCTGCATGGGAATGAGCGGGGTGTACGGCGAGGCGACGGACGACGACGCGTCGGTCGCGCTGATCCGCGAGGCCGTCGACCACGGCGTGACGTTCCTGGACACGGCGCAGGCGTACGGCGCCGGCCACAACGAGACGCTGGTGGGCCGGGCGCTCGCGGGCCGCCGGGACGACGCGGTCGTCGCCACCAAGACGGGTCTGATCGTCGAGACGAAGCCCACCTGGAAGATCACCCGGAACGGAAGCCCTGAGTTCGTCACGGCGTCCGCCGAGGAGAGCCTGCGCCGCCTCGGCACCGACGTGATCGACCTGTACTACCTGCACCGGGTCGACCCGAGGTATCCGCTCGCCGACACGTGGGGTGCGCTGTCGGAGTTGGTCGCGGCGGGCAAGGTCCGCAGGCTCGGCCTGTCGGAGGTCAGCGCGGCGCAGGCGGCGGAGGCGCACGCGATCCACCCGGTCGCGGCGATCCAGTCGGAGCTGTCGCTGTGGACGCGCGACCCGCTGGGCGTCCCGGGCGCGCTCGCGGGCGCCGTGCCCGGCGCCACGGAGGGGGAGGAGATGGGCGACGTGGTCGGCTGGTGCGCCGCGAACGGCGCGGCGTTCGTCCCGTACTCGCCGCTCGGCCGGGGCTACCTGACCGGGACGGTCACCTCCGCCGACTTCGAGTCGTCCGACTTCCGCGGCGGCAACCCCCGCTTCCAGGAGGAGGCGCTCAAGGCCAACATGGCGATCGTCGACGTGGTTCGGCGGGTCGCCGAGCGGCACGACGCGACCCCGGCGCAGGTCGCCATCGCCTGGACGCTCGCCCAGGGCGACCACGTCATCCCGATCCCCGGGACGAAGCGGCGGCACTACCTGCTCGACAACGCGGGCGCCGCCGACCTCGACCTGACCGACGCCGACCTGGCCGACCTGGACGGCGTCCCCGACCCGGTCGGGACACGGTACTGATGAGGGCGATCACCGGCCCCGGGCTCGGCGGCGCCGACGTGCTGCGCGTGGCGGACGTCGGCGTCCCCGAGCCCGGGCCGGGCCAGGTCTCGGTCGACGTGGCGTACGCGGGGACGCACCACGCCGGGGCCCTCCACCGGCGGGACGCCCCGCGGCCGTTCGTCCCCGGCATCGAGGTGTCCGGGCACGTGCGGGCCGTGGGCCCCGGCGTCGAGGGGCTGCGCGGGGGCCGGCCCGTCGCGGCGCTGACGGTCGTGGCCGGCGGCGGCTACGCCGAGGTCGCCGTGGCCTCGGCGGACCTCGTCGTGCCGCTGGACGGGCCGCTCGACGGGCTGGGGCTGGACGTCGCGGCGGCCGTCCCGGCCAACGGGACGGCGGCGTTCCTCGTCCTGGACCGCGTCGCGCGCATCGAGCCGGGCGAGAGCGTGCTCGTGCACGCGGCGGCCGGGGGAGCGGGCGGCCCGCTCGGCCGGGCCGCCCGCCTGCTCGGCGCCGGACGGGTCGCCGGGACGGTCGGGTCCCCGGCCGAGATCGGGACGGCGCGCGGGTCCGGTTTCGACGAGGTCGTCCTCCGCGACGACCTGCCCGGCGCCGTCTCCGCCCTGACGCGCGGACGCGGGTTCGACATCGTCGTGGACATGGTCGGCGGCCCCGCCCTGCGGGCGAGCCTCGACGCCCTCGCGCCCATGGGCCGGATGGTCGTGACGGGCGACGCGTCCGGCGCGGCCGACGCGGTCGTCCCGGTGAACGAGCTGCGGGCCGCCAACAAGACCGTGTCGGGCTTCGACCTGGCCGCGTTCGCTGGAACGTTCCCGGACGAGACGGGCCGGGCCCTGCGCCGCGCCGTCACCGCCGCCGCCTCCGGCGACCTGCGGATCGAGGTCGAGGAACTGCCGCTGGACAGGGCCGCCGAGGCGCACCGGCGCATCGAGTCGGGCGCCGTGTCCGGCGCACTCGTCCTCGCCGTGCGCCGCTAGCCCGGCTAGCGGACCAGGAGGGCCTGCTGCGCCGCGATGGCCTCCGCCGCGCCCGCCACGATCGACCCGATCAGCTCCGCGCAGCTCGGCAGGTCGTCGATCAGGCCGACGACCTGCCCGGACGCCATCACGCCGAGGTCGGGACGGCCGTCCACCATCGCCGCCTTCAGCAGCATCGGCGTGTTCGCGGCCATCAGGACCTGCGACCACGACAGGTCCTTGCCGTGCTTCATCGCCTTCCCGTCCGCGATCATCGCGCGCCACGACATCCCGGACAGCCGCTTGAACCGGGCCCCGTTGCGCACCGCGCGGACGAGGCCGCCGATCCGTCCCGACCGCTCCAGCGTGTCGACCAGCTCGCTGCGCAGCACGCGGTGCGGCATGCCGTCCACCTGCCGGGTCACGACGGTCTCGCCGGTCCTCAGGTAGACCTGCTTGACCGCGTCCGGGACGGAGCTGTCCGACGTCAGCAGGAACCGCGTGCCCATCGCGACGCCCGCCGCCCCGTACGCCAGCGCGGCGGCGAGCCCGCGCCCGTCGAAGAACCCGCCCGCCGCGATCACCGGGATGTCGACGGCGTCCACGACCTGGGGGAGGAGCAGCGTCGTGGCGACGGCGCCGGTGTGCCCGCCGCCCTCGCCGCCCTGCACGAGCACGGCGTCGGCGCCCCACGCCGCGACCTTCTCCGCGTGCCGCCGCGCGCCGACCGACGGGATCACGACGACGCCCGCGTCCTTCAGTCTCCCGATCAGTTCCCGCTTGGGCGCGAGCGCGAAGGACGCGACCTTCACGCCCTCCTTGATGAGAAGGTCGATGCGGTCGCCCGCGTCACCGGCGTCCGCCCGGAGATTGACGCCGAACGGCGCGCCCGTCCGGTCCTTCACCTCGTGGATGGCGTCGGCGAGCTGGTCGAGCGTCATCGTCGCGGACGCCAGGATTCCGAGCCCGCCCGCGTTCGCGACCGCCGTGACGAGCCGGGGCCCGGCCACCCAGCCCATTCCCGTCTGCACGACCGGATGCTTGACTCCCGCGAGCCGCGTCAACGGCGTGTCGAGCACCTGTCCGCTCACGACGGGACCTCGCGCTCCCGCAGTCCCTTCGGGTCGAGTTCCTCGCGCATGATCCGCAGTTCCTCGGCGTCCGGGAGGCGGGTCTCGGGCACCTCGTCCGGGACGACCAGCTCGAACCCGGTCGCCGCCACGACATCCGCGACGCTCACCCCGGGATGGACGGAGCGGAGCCGCATCCGCCGGTCCGGGGTGTCGAAGTCGAGCACGGCGAGGTTGCTCACGACCCGGCGGATCTCGTGCGCGCCCCGGTCCCAGCCGACGCCGCTCACCATGTCGACCTTCCCGGTGAACACCCGCGTCGAATGCCTCGGCACCCAATAGCTGGTCGGATTCAGCAGCGTGTTGCCGGGCCCGCCGCGCACCCCGAGCAACTGCCGCGTCGGGCGCTCCCATTCGCCGATGCACGAGATGTTGGTGTTGCCGTGCGCGTCGATCTGGCTCGGCCCCATCACCACGTGCCGCCGACCGTTCAGCACCAGCCACAGATGGTCGCGGAACGGCAGCCACCCCTCGACCGTCGTCGCGGACGCCCCGAGCGGGACGGGCTCGCCGCTCAGCGCAGGCCCGCCGTCCGTGGTCAGCAGGTCGGGCGCGAACGTCGACCGCGCCAGCCGCGAGCCCAGCATCGGCACGAACCCGGCCACCGCCGCCGCGACGATCTCCCCGTCGCCGCGGAAGAGGTCCGCGCACGCCGCCGCGCACACCTCGGCCCTTGTGGCCGTGTGGGTGGTCGCGTTCATCGGTTCTCCTCCCGCCACACCCGGACCGCGTCCTGGTACGCCGCCTCGTCGCCGGACAGGAACCGGTCGCTGAACTCCGCCCATTCCGCCGGGTCGGCGGCCGACCGGGCGTAGAGCTTCTGGAACTTCTCGTCCCGTCCGAAGTCGGGGGCGCAGTCGGTGAAATGCGCGCCGTTCGGCGTCTCCACCACGCCGGTCACGTGCGCCCGGCTGATCAGCAGGGACTGCACCGGCCCCTCCTTGGCGAAGTCCTCGGTGTCGACGAGCCGCTCGCATGACACGTACGTGCGGTCGGCGGCCTTCGCGAACAGGTCGTCCATGTACGGGTCGGGGCCGAGGTACTGGGCGTTGCCGCGCGCGTCGGCCCGGTTCATGTGGACGAGCGCCGCGTCCATCGTCAACGCGGGGACGGCGACGAGTTCCCGCCCGTCCTCATAGGGCGAGCGGATCGTCTTCAGTTCCGGGTTGATCCGCAGGACGTCCGAGCCGAGCCCGACCGGCGTGGGCAGGAACGGCAACCGGTGCGCCGCCGCGTAGAGCCCGAACATGAACATGCCCTCGTCGTACTCGGTCAGCTCGATCTTGCCGGACTGGCGCGCCTGCCGGAAATGCGGCTCCAGCGGAATCGAGTCCATCGTCACGAACGCGGTGACGAGCCGCCGCACCTTGCCCGCCGCGCACAGCAGCCCGACGTCCGGCCCGCCGTACGTCACCACGGTCAGGTCCGTGATCGGGGACCGGCAGATCGCCCGGACGAGCGCCATCGGCTTGCGCCGCGACCCCCAGCCGCCGATCCCGAGCGTCATGCCGCTCTCCAGCGACCCGACGACCGCCTCGATCGAAAGCACTTTGGAACTCATTCGGCCCCCTTGGCGACGAACGCGTCGCGGTGCTCGTCGCCCGCGCCGACGAGGTTCAGCTCGAAGGTGAAGCCCTGCTCGTAGCGGTAGCTGCGCTTGACGTCGACCGGGTCGATCCCGTTCAGCGACTCCTTGGCGCGGCGGATCACGTACCGGTCCTTGGCGGCGATCGACGCGGCGACCTCCATCGCCTTCGCCCGCAGTCCGTCCGCCGGGACGACTTCAAGCACCGACCCGTGCCGGTGCAGCTCGTCCGCCGTGACGTTGCGGCACGTGTAGACCATCGCGCGCATCAGGTGCTGCGGGACGAGCCGCGCCAGGTGCGTCGCCGCCCCGAGCGCGCCCCGGTCGACCTCGGGCAGGCCGAAGTAGGCGTCGTCGGAGGCGATCACGATGTCCGCGTTGCCGACCAGGCCGATCCCGCCGCCGAGGCAGAACCCGTGGACGGCCGCGACCACCGGCACCTCGCAGTCGTAGACGGCGGCGAACGCCGCGAAGCAGCCTCGGTTCGCGCCGACCAGGGCGGTGTGGCCGTCGGTGCGCTGCATCTCCTTGATGTCGACGCCCGCGTTGAAGCCCCGTCCCTCGGCGCGCAGCACGACCGCTCCGACCCGCGGATCACGGCCCGCCGCGACCACCGCGTCGGCCAGCTCGTACCAGCCCGCGACGGTCAGCGCGTTGACCGGCGGGGCGGCCACGACGATCTCGGCGACCCCGTCCCGGGTCGTGGTGGAGACTCCCATGCGCTACCTTTCCACCAAACATTTGTTAGAACAGAAGGTAGCAGAGGCGGAACTCGGGGATCGCAGAGGAGACGCGATGTCACTGACGCTCGATCTGGACGGCCGGACCGCCGTGGTCACGGGCGGCGTGCGCGGGGTCGGCGCGGGGATCACCCGCGCCCTCCTGGACGCGGGCGCCGACGTCGTCGCGGTGGCCCGGCGCGAACCGGAGACGCTGCCCGAGTCCGGCGGCCGGACGCCCCGGTTCGTCTCCCTGGACGCCCGCGACCCCGACGCCGCCGAGGCGTTCGCGGACGGCCTCGACCGCGCCGACATCCTCGTCAACAACGCGGGCGGCGCCCCGTTCCTGCCGGTCGCCGACGGCCCGCTGCGCACCCACGTCAAGATCCTCGAACTCAACCTGACCACCGCGCTGATCATGGCGCGGGCGCTGCGGCCCCGGCTGCTGGAGCGCGGCGGCGGCTCGGTGATCAACATCGGCAGCGTCAGCGGGATCCGGCCGTCGCCCGGCACCGCCGCCTACGGCGCGGCCAAGGCCGGGCTGCAGAGCCTCACGCAGTCGCTCGCCGTCGAATGGGCGCCCGACATCCGGGTGAACCTGGTGACGCTCGGGATGGTCCGCACCGAGCAGTCGCACCTGCACTACGGCGACGTGGAGGGCATCGCGGCGGTGGAGCGGACCGTCCCGATGGGCCGCCTCGCCGACCCGTACGAGGTCGGCGCGGCCTGCGTCTTCCTGGCGTCGGACCGGGCCGCCTACATCACCGGGTCGTCGCTCCTGCTGCACGGCGGCGGAGAACGTCCCGCTTTTCTGGACGCCGCCAGCGTGAACAAGGAGCAGTGATGATCTGCAAGGGTCGCGTGGTCGCCATCACCGGGGCAGGGCGGGGGCTCGGCCGCGCCCACGCCCTGGAGTTCGCCCGGCAGGGCGCGCACGTCGTCGTCAACGACCTGGGCGTCGCCCGCGACGGCACCGGCGGCGCGTCGGCGGGCCCGGCGCACGACGTGGTCCGCGAGATCGAGGCCCTCGGCGGGCGGGCCGTCGCGAACACCGACGACGTCGCCACCGACGCGGGCGCCGCCGCCCTGGTCGCCACCGCCCTCGACGCGTTCGGACGGCTCGACACCCTCGTCAACAACGCGGGCTTCCTCCGCGACCGCATGCTGGTCAACCTCGGCGAGGACGAGTGGGACGCCGTCATGCGCGTCCACCTCAAGGGCCATTTCCTCCCGCTCAAGCACGCCGGACGCCACTGGCGCGCCGAGAGCAAGGCGGGCCGCCCGGTGGACGCCCGGATCATCAACACCTCGTCCGGCGCGGGCCTGCTCGGCAGCGTGGGCCAGGGCAACTATTCGGCGGCGAAGGCGGGCATCGTCGGGCTGACGCTCGTCGCGTCCGCCGAACTGGCCCGCTACGGCGTGACCGTCAACGCGATCGCGCCCGCCGCCCGCACCCGCATGACCGAGGAGGTCTTCGCGCAGACGATGGCGGCCCCCGCCGAAGGCGAATTCGACGCGATGGCGCCCGAGAACGTCTCGCCGCTGGTCGTCTGGCTGGGCTCGGCCGCGTCCCGCGGCGTCACCGGGCGCGTCTTCGAGGCGGAGGGCGGACGGATCTGCGTCATGGACGCCTTCCGCCACGGCCCGGCCGCCGACAAGGGCGCCCGCTGGGACCCGGCCGAGGTCGGCGACGTGGTCGCGGGCCTGCTCGCGAAATCGCCCGCGCCCGAACCCGTTTATGGGGCGGGTTGACACAAATGTCACTGAACTGAGAGAGCTTGATCACGCGTCGTACTTGTCGGCCGATCCACACGACAAGGGGGCGTTGAATGAGAAGGGGACGGGAACGTCCGGGGCCGCCGCAGGGCCTCGCCCATGAGGGGACCCAAGCGTTCCTCATAGCACCGGACGGGTTCCACCGCAGCGGGCCGCAGGGGCGCCGGAACCGGGCCAGACCCCGGCTCCGGCTCGCCGGCCGCGCGGCCGCCGCGGGCTGCGCCGGGCTGCTCCTCGGGCTCGGCGTCTCGACCGGCGTCCTGCTGCCCGAGCTGCGCGCCGTCGGATCGTTCGTCGACTTCTACTGCGGCGTCTTCGCGCTGGTCTCCCTCTCGTTGACGGTCATGGTCGGGGTGCTGGCCACCGACCAGGCGATCCTCGCCCCGGCCCGGCGCGTCCGCGCGCAGGCGGCGCACCGGGCGCTCGCCTTCCTCGCCGTCGCGACGCTCGTCCTGCACATCGCCTCGCAGATCGCCCGGCACCGGATCGGCGCGGCGCAGGCGTTCCTCCCGCTCTCCGCCGACCACCTGGCCGACTACGGCCTCGGCACCCTCGCGCTCTACCTGATGGTCGTCGCGTTCGCGGGCGGGATCGCGCGCGGCCGGTTCGCCGCCGCCCGCCGCCCCTGGACGTGGCGGGCGCTGCACCTCACCGCCTACGCCGCCTGGCCGGTCGGCGTCCTGCACGGGCTGACGTCCGGACGTCCGCCCGCGCCCTGGGTCACCGCCGGATACCTGCTCTGCCTCGCCGGGGTCGCGCTCGCCGTCGCGGCCCGCCCGGTCCTGCGGCGGCGCGCCGGGAGGACGTCGTGACGACCCTCGCGCCCCCGCGCGTCGCGGTCCGGCACATCGGCCCGCCGCGCCTCACCAAGGGCCTCGAAGGCGGCGCCCGCCTCGGCTGGGACGCCCACCGCGCCCTCCACCCGCACCCGCGCCCGCTCACGGCGGCACAGCTCATCGCGCTGTGCGAGGCGGGACGCCTGCACGGCCGGGGCGGCGCCGCGTTCCCCTTCGCGCGCAAGGTGAAGGCGACCGCCGACAGCGCCGTGCGCCGCCGCAAGCGCACGGTCGTCGTCGTCAACGGCACCGAGGGCGAACCCGGCAGCGCCAAGGACAAGGTGCTCCTCCAACGCGCCCCGCACCTCGTCCTGGACGGCGCCGCCCTCGCCGCCACCGCGCTCGGCTCCGTCGAGATCGTCGTCGCGGTCACCGACGAGGAGGCGGCCCGCTCGCTCGACGACGCGATCGCCGAACGCGGCCTCGGCGCCCGCGCCCGGACCGTCCGGCTGCCCGAGCACTTCGTCACCGGCGAGAGCGGCTCGGTGGTCCGCGGGATCAACGGCAGCCGCCCGATCCCGCCCGGACGCAAGGGCCGCGCGTCCACCAGCGGCGTCGACGGCCTGCCCACGCTCCTCTCCAACGCCGAGACCTACGCGCAGCTCGCCGTCCTCGCCGGGCTCGGCCCCCGCGCCTACGCCCGCGCCGGGACGCCCGACGAGCCGGGCACCGTCCTGCTCACCGTGACCGGCGCGGCGCGGTTCCCCGCCGTCGTCGAGACGGCGGCCGGGGCGCCGCTCGGCCACCTGCTCGACCTGTGCGGGGCCCGCGCGGGCGAGGGCGTGCTGGTCGGCGGCTACCACGGCGCCTGGCTGACCGGCGAGCGCGCGTCCCGGACCCGCGTCTCCCGCGCCGGTCTCGCCGAGTCCGGCGGCGTCCTCGGCGCCGGGATCGTCATGCCGCTCGGCCGGGGCACCTGCCCGCTCGGCGAATGCGCCCGGGTCGCCCGCTACCTCGCCGCCGAGTCCGCCGGGCAGTGCGGCCCCTGCCGGCTCGGCCTGCCCGACGTCGCCGGGGCCTTCGCCGACCTCGCCGCCGGACGCGACGCCGCCGCCGCGCGCGACACCGTCCGCCGCGCCGCGCGGATGGCCGCCGGACGCGGCGCCTGCGCCCATCCCGACGGCTCGGCCCGGTTCGTCCTGTCCGCCCTTGACGTGTTCGCGGACGACGTCGCCCGCCACATCGAGCACGGCGGCTGCGGACGTCCCGTCCGGGGCGTCCTCCCCGCCGGGACCGACGCCCGGCTGAGCCTGGAGGTCGACTGGAGCCGCTGCGACGGCCACGGCCTGTGCGCGGACATCCTGCGCGGCACCGTCCGGATGGACGAACACGACTACCCGGTGATCCCGTCCGAGCCGATCCCCGACCGCCTGGAAGCGGACGCGCGCCGCGCCGTGGCGATGTGCCCGGGCTTAGCCCTGCGCCTCGTCCCACGCGTCCGCTGAAACCACCCGCGGCGCCGAGGCCGTCGTCGCTCTAGGGCCTGTCGTTCACCAGCAGGTCGATGACGCCGGTCAGGTCCTCTTCGCCGCTGCCCTCGGCCAGGCGGCGGCGCATCAGTTCGAAATAGGGGCTGAGCAGTTCGGGGCTCACCCCCTGCTGCTCGGCGGTGCTCAAGAAAGTGGGCGTACCGGCCACCTGCATGGCCAGGTTCGAGACGACGCCCTTGGTGTAGTCGCCGCTCCGCAGTTGTCCGGCGGTCCGGTGAAGCGCCGGAGCCATCGCGACGAGCCAGTCGGTGAGAAGCGGTGCGAACGCCGTGGGGTCGATGTCCTCCGTGCGGATCAGGGCGAAAGCGTGTGCGGCGCCGGCGAACATCCCGTACATGGCGCTGAGCAGGGCCACGTCGTGGAGGGCCGCGAAGCCCGCGTCCTCGCCGACGTAGTTGGTGCCGGTCGGGACGCCCAACGTCCCGCGATGCCGCTCGAACAGCTCCCGGGACCCGCTGTAGAAGACGTAACCGCCCGCCTCCGGAACGCCGATCATCGGGGGGACGGCCATGATCCCGCCGTCCAGGTAGCGGGCGCCGCGCTCGCGGGCCCAGTCGGCTCGGGCGCGGGCCTGGGCGGGCGTACCGGTGGTCAGGTTGACGAGGTCCTTGCCGCCCAGATCGGTACCCTCCAACACTTCGGCGACCGAATCGTCGTCCAGGAGGCAGACGACGATCAGGGTGCCCGCCTCGACCGCCTCAGCGGCGGTGCTGGCGACCTTCGCCCCTTCGGAGGCGAGTGCCTCAGCACGGGCGGGGCTGCGGTTCCAAACGGTGAGCGGGTACTCGGCGGCTAGCCAGGCGCGGGCCAGCGCGGTGCCCATCGCGCCGAGCCCCAGCAAAGTGACGGACGTCTTCTCAGCGGTGTTCTGTGCCATGCCGATTAGGCTGGTCAAAGCTCCGGAGGCGATCAAGTACGCACTTCGTGGTGGGTACTTACCCCGGGGTGAGCGAGCACGTCGGAAGGGCGAGGCATGACGACGTCGAACCGGCCGGCCACCCGGGGCGGGCACGTCTGCGGGATCGACACCGCGATGGAGGTGATCGGCGGCAAGTGGAAGGTGCTCATCCTCTGGGCGCTCCACGAGCACCCCTACCGCCGCTTCGGCGAGCTGCGTCGGCTGGTCCCCGGGATCACCGAGAAGGTGCTGGCCTCTCACCTGCGCGAGCTCGAATCGGACGGCGTGGTGCGCCGCGTCTCCTACGCCGAGGTGCCGCCCCGCGTCGAGTACTCGCTGACCGAGGACGGCAAACGCCTCAACGCCGCGCTGAAGCCGCTCGCCGCCTGGGGCCGCGCCCGGACGTAGAGCCCGACCCGGGCTGGATTTTCACTGGTTCGTTCTTCGAAGTGAATTTTTGGCTGATTGACAGCACTCGCATACTCGATTACTTTCCCGGTAAAACGATCATGGTTCGATTTCCATTGACCGGACCGTCAATTCCGTGGAGGGGAACCGTATGCGCAAGGGGATCGCACTTTCCGCCGCGGCCGCCGCCGCGTTCGCCTTGACCGCCGCTCCGGTCGCGTCCGCTTCGGCCTCCGCCCAGCCCACCGCCGAAGGGCCCGACGACGCCATTGTCGAGATCACGACCGCGAACGGCTCCGGATGCACGACCGCCACGACCGGCGCGGCCTTCAAGTGGGGCAACGAGGCTTTCACCATCGACTACCGCGACTACACGGCCCAGGTGGGCGGCTCCTCGAAGCCCGCCGACGCTCGCAAGAACTGCGCGCTGGCCGTGAAGGTGACCACCCGCCACAACCTGACCTACGCCGTCTCGCGGGTGGACTACCGCCTGACCCCCGCCCTGCAGTCCGGCGCGAAGGCCACCTTGAAGGCCGAACACAATTTCCTGGGCTCCGATCGGAGCGACCTCAAAACGTTCAGCATGTCCGGCCCCTTGAACGACCTTTACCAGATCACCGAGACTGTGCCCGCGGACGAACTCGTGTGGAAGATATGCGAGGACACGCGGTCCATCGGCGTCAACACCGAACTGCGAGTCGCCCCGGGAACCTCGGACCTGTCGAAGGTCAGCTCCGTCTCCATGAACTCCGCCGACGGCACCTTCCAAACGACCTACCACCTGGTCTGGAAGGAATGCCCCTGACCCGCGTCAAGGCGTGGACGGCCCTGCCTGCCGTCAGCGCGGGCGGTAGGCCTCCAGGTACCGGTGGACCTTGTCGGTGTAGGGCCTGAACCTGGCGGGGACGCCGCCCGCCTTCACGATGGTCTTGGACGAACTGCGGTACGTCGCCGCCAGGTTCAGCGCGGGGTCGCCCGGGACGTCCTTGAGGTCCTTGCCCCAGTAGCAGAGGAAGCGGCCCATCGCCGGGATGGACAGTTCGGGTGTGATCTGCTCCGGCTTGGGCTCCGGGTTGTTGAGGCCGCCCGGCTGCCAGAACACGAGGACGCCCGGCGTCCAGCGGGCGATCCCGTACTCGTTCTTCGCCGGGTCGGCGAGACGCGGGTCGAACCCGCTCTCCGCCTTCAGCATCGCCGCGATCAGCGCCGGGCTGAGCCCGCGCATCTCGCACCACGTCCCGGCGCGGACGATCAGGTCCCGGTACTGGGCGGGGATGTCGGAGTCGGCGCGGAGCCAGCGGTCGTCCGCTCGGCTCTGCTCGGAGCCGCCGCCGCCGGTCAGCGCCCAGATCGCGCCCGCGGCGGCCGTCGCGGCGACCGCCGCGCCGGTCCCGGCGACCAGCGCGACGCGCCGCCTTCGCCAGGCGCGGCGTCGGGGCGGGGGAGCGTCGGGGAGCGGGTCGGTGTCGATATCGCTGGCGACCTCGGACAGAGCGGACTCGAACGCCGCCGCGGACTGCCAGCGCTTCTCCCGGTCCGGGGCGAGGGCGCGCAGCACGGCCGTCTCCACCCGGGGCGGGACGCCGGGGCGCAGTTCGGACGGGGGCCGGGCCGGGGACGCGGGAGGCTTCCCCGTCAGCAGGTGGTAGGTGAGCGCGCCGAGGCCGTACACGTCCGAGCGGCGGTCCGGCGCGCCGTCGACCTGCGTCTGCTCGGGGGCCATGTACCCGGGCGACCCGGCGGGCAGCGTGAGGCTGGACAGGTGGTCCTCGGTGCGGGCGATCCCGAGATCGGAGATCATCAGCCGCTCGGCGCCGCCCGCCGCGGACCGCAGCAGCACGTTCGACGGCTTGAGGTCGCGGTGCACCACCCCGAGCTGGTGCAGCTCCTCAACGCCCAGGATGATCTCCCGCGCGGTGCGCACCGCCTCGTTCAGCGGGAGCGGGCCGTCCGCGAGCCGCTCGGCGAGGGTGCCCCGGTCGGCGTAGGACATGACGAAGTAGGGGCGTCCGTCCGGCAGCTCGCCGATGTCGAAGACCTGCACCACCCGGTGCGAGTCGGCCCGGCGCAGCAGCCGCGCCTCCCGGACGAACCGCTCCCGCACGTCGGTGCGGAGCGTCCAGTGCTCGCCCAGGATCTTGATCGCCACGGGGGAGTCGAGCTCGGGGTCGTGCCCGAGCCACACCGAGGCGAACCCGCCCGTGCCGAGGAGGCGGTCGATCCGGTAGCGGCCGGCGGCACTCGGCATGTCCACGCCTCCCAATGATGGACGACGGACCGGGGCGGCGCATCCTCACCGCGAACGACCCGCCACGCTCCGTGGCGTCCCGGGGGCGGAATGCCCTCTCCGGGAGGGACGTTCTACGGTGAAGGCACCGGAAAATGGATCGCCTTCGCCGGGCGTTCCGGTTACGGTGCGAAGGTTTGCGGGGCGAGCGGGACCGGCGGGCCTGGAACCGCCGGACGGCCCGCCGCCCCATCGCTACCCCTAAGGACGAGTGTGAGAACGCCGCTCGCCGACCTGCGCGCGCGCCTGCCGCAGCTCATGCTGCGCGACCAGCACCGGCTGCGCCGCCGGATCGACGGAGCCCGCAAGATGAGCGACGCGGCCCGCCGCGCCGCCGTCTTCGCGGAGATCACCGCCGACGTCGAGGCCGCCGAGCGGCGGGTCGAGCGGCGGCGCGCCGCCGTGCCCGCGATCAGCTACCCAGAGCAGCTCCCGGTCTCGCAGAAGAAGGACGACATCCTCGCCGCGATCCGCGACCACCAGGTCGTGATCGTCGCGGGCGAGACCGGCTCGGGGAAGACGACCCAGATCCCGAAGATCTGCCTCGAGCTCGGACGCGGCGTGCTCGGCTCGGTCGGGCACACCCAGCCGCGGCGGCTCGCGGCCCGCACCGTCGCCGACCGGATCGCCTCCGAGCTGGGCACCGAGCTGGGCGACGCCGTCGGGTACAAGGTGCGGTTCACCGACAGGTCCAGCGACGACACGCTGGTCAAGCTGATGACCGACGGCATCCTGCTCGCCGAGATCCAGACCGACCGGCTGCTCCGCCAGTACGACACGCTGATCATCGACGAGGCGCACGAGCGCAGCCTGAACATCGACTTCCTGCTCGGCTACCTCAAGGAGATCCTGCCGCGCCGCCCCGACCTCAAGGTGATCATCACCTCGGCGACGATCGACCCGGAGCGGTTCTCCGAGCATTTCGGGGACGCGCCGATCGTCGAGGTGTCCGGGCGGACGTACCCGGTGGAGGTGCGGTACCGGCCGGTCGTGGACCCGGACGACCCGTCCGCCGACCCGGACCGCGACCCGATCCAGGCCATTCTCGACGCGGTGGACGAACTGTCCCGCGAGGGCCCGGGCGACGTGCTCGTGTTCCTTTCCGGCGAGCGCGAGATCCGCGACACGGCCGACGCGCTGGCGAAGCATTTCACCCGGCGGCGGGAGACGGCGGAGGTGCTGCCGCTCTACGCCCGCCTTTCCTCGGCTGAGCAGCACCGGGTGTTCCAGGCCCATCGCGGGCGGCGGATCGTCCTCGCGACGAATGTCGCGGAGACGTCGCTGACCGTTCCCGGCATCAAGTACGTCGTCGATCCCGGGACCGCGCGCATTTCCCGTTACAGCCACCGGCTGAAGGTCCAGCGGCTGCCGATCGAGCCGGTGTCGCAGGCGTCGGCGAACCAGCGCAAGGGACGCTGCGGCCGCGTGTCGGAGGGCGTGTGCATCCGCCTCTATTCCGAGGACGATTTCGAGTCGCGTCCCGAGTTCACCGACCCGGAGATCCTGCGGACGAACCTCGCCTCCGTCATTCTGCAGATGACCTCGCTGGGACTCGGCGACATCGCCGCTTTCCCGTTCGTCGAGCCGCCGGACCGCCGCAACGTGAAGGCCGGGGTCGACCTTCTGCATGAGCTGGGCGCGATCGACCCGGCGCAGAAGGACCCGCGCAAACGCCTCACCCCGCTCGGCCGCCGCCTCGCGCAGCTCCCCGTCGACCCGCGTCTCGGACGGATGATCCTGGAGGCCGACAAGAACGGCTGCGTCCGGGAGGTGCTCATCATCACGGCGGCGCTGTCCATCCAGGACCCGCGCGAGCGCCCGGCCGAGCACCAGCAGGCCGCCGACGAGAAGCACCGGCGGTTCGCCGACCCGACGTCCGACTTCCTGGCCTACCTGAACCTCTGGAACTACCTGCGCGAGCAGCAGCGGGAACTGTCGGGCAGCGCGTTCCGGCGGATGTGCAAGAACGAGTTCCTGCATTTCCTGCGCGTCCGCGAATGGCAGGATCTGCACGGCCAGCTCAAGCAGGTCGCGAAGTCGCTCGGCGTGACGCTCAACAACGCCGACGCCCCGCCCGACCGCGTCCACGTGGCGCTCCTGTCCGGCCTGCTGTCGCATATCGGGCTCGCTGACGCCGACAAGAAGGACGGCAAACCGCAGCGGCGCGGCCAGGAGTACCTCGGCGCACGGGGCGCGCGGTTCGCCGTGTTCCCCGGTTCGGCGCTGTTCAAGAAGCCGCCGCGCTGGGTGATGTCGGCGGAACTGGTCGAGACGTCCCGGCTGTGGGGGCGCATCAACGCCAAGATCGAACCCGACTGGATCGAGCCGCTGGCCGGGCACCTCGTCAAGCGCAATTACAGCGAGCCGCACTGGTCGAAGAAGCAGGCCGCCGTCATGGCGCACGAGAAGGTGACGCTGTACGGGGTGCCGATTGTCGCCGACCGCCGCGTGAACTACGGCGCCATCGACCCGGCGACGTCGCGGGAACTGTTCATCCGGCACGCGCTGGTCGAAGGCGACTGGGAGACGCACCACCGCTTCTTCCACGACAACCGCGCCCTGCTGGACGAGGTCGAAGAACTGGAGCACCGGGCCCGCCGCCGCGACATCCTCGTGGACGACGAGACCCTTTTCGACTTCTACGACGAGCGCATCCCCGAGGACGTCGTCTCCGGCCGCCATTTCGACGCCTGGTGGAAGAACGCCCGCCGCTCCGACCCCGACCTGCTCGGGTTCGAGAAGTCGATGCTCATCAACGAGACGGCGGGCGGCGTCAGCGAGGCCGACTACCCGGACGTGTGGAAACAGGGCGCGCTTCGGCTGCGCCTCACCTACCAGTTCGAGCCCGGCGCCGACGCCGACGGCGTGACGGTCCACGTCCCCGTCCAGGTGCTCAACCAGGTGCGGCCGGACGGCTTCGAATGGCAGGTCCCGGGCCTGCGCGGCGAACTGGTCACCGAATTGATCCGGTCGCTGCCGAAGCAGTTGCGCGTCAATTTCGTCCCGGCGCCCGACTACGCGCGCAAGGTGCTCGAAAGGGTCGCGCCGCGCAGCGAGCCGTTGCTCACCGCCCTCGAACGCGAACTCACCGCGATGACGGGCGTGCCGGTCGCGCGGGAGGCGTGGGACACGTCCCGCCTCCCCGCCCATCTGCACATCACGTTCCGCGTCGTCGACGACAAGGGACGCACCCTCGGCGAGGGCCCCGACCTCGACGAACTGAAACGCCGCCTCGCGGGCAAGGTACGCGGCACATTGTCCAAGGCCGCGTCCACCATCGAACGCTCCGGCCTCACCGAATGGACGATCGGCGAACTGCCCCGCACTTACGAGCGCAACCAGGCCGGTTACGACGTCAAGGCGTATCCGGCGCTCACCGACGAAGGCGGCAGCGTCGCCGTCCGCATGTATGAGACGGAGGCCGAGCAGGCACGCGCGATGTGGCTCGGCACCCGGCGGCTCATCCTGCTGAACGCGCCGTCCCCGGTGAAACTCATCCAGGGCCGTCTCACCAACAAGGGCAAACTCGCGCTCAGCCACAATCCGCACGGGTCGATCGCGGCGCTGTTCGACGACTGCGTCACCGCCGCCGCCGACCGGCTCATCGCGGCGGCGGGCGGCCCGGCCTGGGACGAGGACGGCTTCCGCGCCCTCTACGACCGCGTCCGCGCCGACCTGCACGACGCGACCGCCGAGGTCGTCGCGCTGGTCGAGCGCGTCCTCGCCGAGGCGCACGAGGTCGACCGCCGGTTGCGCGGGACGACGAGCCTCACGCTCGTCCCGGCGCTCACCGACATCCGCGGGCAGCTCGACGGGCTGGTCCGGCCCGGCTTCGTCACCGCGACCGGATGGGCGCGCCTGCCCGACCTGCCGCGCTACCTGCGCGCCCTGCAGGTCAGGCTCGACAAGCTCCCCGAGAACCCGGGACGCGACCGGATGCTCGCGCACCAGGTGGACGTCCTGAGGCAGGAGTACGAGCAGGCGGTGCGGCGGCTGCCCCCGGCCCGCCGCGACGACGAGCCGGTCCGGCAGGTCCGCTGGATGCTGGAGGAGCTGCGCGTCAGCCTGTTCGCGCAGCAGCTCGGGACGCGCTACCCCGTCTCGGACAAGCGCGTCCGCAAGGCGCTGGCCCAGCTCTAGCCCGCCCTCCGGGGCCATTCACGCCGGGTTGCGCGCGTACAGCTCCAGGTGCCCGCACTGGACGCACCGCCAGGCGTCGATCTGCCAGCGCGGCCTGCCGAGCCGCTTCGCGCCGCCGAAGACGCCGCGCTCCAGCGGCCCGGCGATCCAGCGCGCGTAGCCGCGCGAGTGCTCGCCGGTGTCCTCGACGAAGCCCGGCTCCATGTTCTCGCCGCCGCATTGCGTGCACGTCACCGTGATCATCTCCAGGAGATCAGTGCGGTCCAGTCATGATCGTTCATGCGGTACTACTTGATCACATGGGTCTGCGGGAGTTCTATCCACCGGTCGAGCCGTACGATTCCGGGCTGCTCGACGTCGGCGACGGCAACGAGATCTACTGGGAGACGTGCGGGAACCCTGGCGGCAAGCCCGCCGTGTTCCTGCACGGCGGCCCCGGCGGCGGGGTGCTGCCGGACAACCGGCGCTTCTTCGACCCGGCCGCGTACCGGATCGTCCTGTTCGACCAGCGGGGATGCGGCCGGAGCCGGCCGCACGCCGGGGACCCTGACGTCTCGCTGGAGCACAACACGACGCCGCACCTGGTGGCCGACATCGAGCGGCTGCGCGAGCACCTGTCCGTCGACCGATGGCTCGTGTTCGGCGGAAGCTGGGGGAGCACCCTCGCCCTCTCCTACGCGCAGGCGCACCCCGGCCGCGTCACGGAACTGGTCCTGCGCGGCATCTACCTGGTCCGCCCGCCGGACGTGGAGTGGGCCTTCGCCCCGACCGGCCTGGCGCACCTCTTCCCGGCCGAATGGGAGGCGTTCAGCGGCGCGGTCCCCGCCGCCGAGCGGGACGACCTGCTCGCCGCCTACGGCCGCCGCATCAACGACCCGGACCCGGCGGTGCGCGTCCCCGCCGCCCGCGCGTTCATGGACTGGGAGCTCGCGGCGAACACGCTGCTGCCCGTCCCGCCGCCGGACCTGGACGACGCCACCGTGCTCGCGTTCACCCGCATCCTGCACCACTACATCGCCAACGGCGGGTTCCTGCCCGAGGGCGGACTGCTCGCGGGCGTCGACCGCATCCGGTCGGTCCCCGCCGTCGTCGTCAACGGCCGCTACGACATGAAGACACCGCCCGACCAGGCGTGGGACCTGCACCGCGCCTGGCCCGAGGCGGAGTTCCACGTCGTCGAGGACGCGGGCCACGGCGGCTCCGAACCGGGGACCCGCGACCTCCTCATCGCCGCGACCGACCGGTTCCGCGACCGGTGACCTCGCGCGGGGCCCCGCGCGGCGGGGCCTCCCGGCTTTCGGTGGTCCCCGGTGCCCGCTCCGCCACGGCATGACCGTCCCCACATGTCCCTCACAACTCACTGCGACATCGAGGAACAGTGCGTATGGTTCATTCCATGCCTAACAGCGAAGAGCGCGACAATAGCGGCCGGGAGGCGGCCGTGGCTCCCCAGAGCGCGGTCGCCGAAGGCGCGGGGGACGGTGCCGAGGACACGGCGGACGGGCCTGCGGGCCCCGCTCCCGCCGGGCCCGCGGAGTCGGGTGAGACGGCGGTCGCCCGGCTCGGGGAGCCGGTGACGGTGTGGCCGTGCGCCAACTGCGGACGTCCCGTCCCGCAGCCGGTGGGCGCCGTCCGGACCGTCCGGTACTGCCAGGACAACGACGGCGCGTGCGCCCGCGAGGCGCGCGAGCGCCGCGAGCGCGGCCGGGACGCGCCGGGCCTCACCGGCCAGGTCGCCTCGACGTGGGAGATGGTGGAGCGGCTGGAGAAGGCCGCCGACCTGCTCGCCGACTCGCTCACCTCCGAGCTGAGCGTCGCCGGGGTGGAGCGGCGCGTCGCCGAGGTGCGGGCCGAGGCCGCCCGCGAGCTGGCCATCGCGCAGAGCGAGCGGGACGCCTCGCAGCGCAAGGCGGAGGAGGCGTGGCAGGAGGCGTCGTCCGCCCGGCAGCGCGCCGAGACCGCCGAGCGGGAGTCGTCGCGCGCCCGCGAGGAGGCGAAGCTCGCGACCGCCAAGCGCGACGCCGCCCAGCAGGCGTGGGAGGAGGCGCACCAGGTCGCGCAGCAGTCGATGACGGCGAAGCTCGCCGCCGAGAGCGAGCGCGACCGCATCGCCGCCCGCGAGACCGAGCTGCTCGCCGCGCTGGAGAGCACCCGCGCCGAGCTCGTCGCCGCGCGCTCCAAGCTCGCCGAGGCGGAGGGCGCCGCCGAGGCGCAGCGGGTCGAGGCCGCGGTCGCCAAGCAGGGCGCCGAGGACCTGCGCAACGCCATGCGCGACACCGAGGCGCAGCGGCAGCGCGCGATGCAGGCCACCAGCAAGGCCGAGGCGGAGCGGACCGCCGCGCTGCGCGCCCAGTCGGAGGCGGAGGCCGAGGTCGTCCGCGCCAACGCCCGGGTGGAGGAGGCCGTCAAGGAGCGCGACGCCGCGCACGCCCAGGCCAAGGCCGCGATCGCCGAGCGCGACGAGCTCACCGCGAAGGTCAACGACCAGGGCGTGCAGCTCCGGCAGCTGTCGCAGTCGGTCGCCGAGCAGCAGGCGGCGCTCACCGCTCTCGCCGAGGAGCGCGACGCCGCCCGCGCCGAGGCCGACCGCGCCCGCCGCCAGATCGACCAGTTCACGCACCACACGCTGTCGTCGAACTTCCCGCCCGGCGGCCGGATGCCCGGCGGCGGCCCGGCGGCCCCGCCGTCCGCGCACCAGCAGCCGTCCGTCCCGCCCGGCCCGCCGCCGATCGGCGGCCCGGCCCCGGCCGGTCCGGGCGGCCCGGTCCCGGCCGGAGCGCAGCCCGGCGCACCGAACGCCCAGCCCGGCGCACCCGTTCCGGCGGGCGCGCAAGGGGCCCCGCTCGGCGCGCCCGCCGACGGCCCGCTCGGCTCCGGCGGCCACCCGCAGCCCGGCGTCCCGCCGCGCCGCGGCCGCCCGCTGAACGGCGCGGACCGGGAGGACCCGCTGTTCACCGGCCCCTGACCGGTGCACGCCCCCGCTAGCGGTAGGTCACCAGGACGAACATCGCCACCACCGTCACGACCGTGACCATCGCGCTCTGGCCGCGCTCGCGCGCGACCGCCTGCCGCAGCTCGCTCAGCCGCTGGCGGCGCGACCGCGTGTCGGTCACCGCGCGGCGGGCGCGCCCCCAGTGCACGCCCGTAGAGATCGCCAGGACCACGAGCCCCAGGACCAGTAACCCTTCTCCGCTCATCAGACCCGCCTCCGTTGCCGCGGAAGCTCGATTCAACAGCGGAACCGGACGTCCGCACCACGTCCGGCGACACATTCTCCGAAAACCACGCGGGCCCGGCCGACATCGACCGGGCCCGGCTCAGCTCCCGAACCGCTCGGGGTCGATCTCGATCCAGATCTGCTCGGCGCGGCCGAGGAGCCGTCCGTCCGCGCCGTAGAGGGCGGTCGCCGCGTGCATCTTGCGGCCCTCGCGGCTGCGCGCGTAACCCATCACGACGCACCGCTCACCGGCGTCCGGCACGTCCATGACCTGCGCGGTCATCGTGCCGAGCACGGCCGGACGGCCCCGCACGTCAAACGACCAGCCGCCGGGGCAGTCGAGCGCCGCCCACACGAGCTCGCGTCCCGGCACCTGCTCGGGCGTCCACGGCGCGGCGACCGTGCCCTCGGCGACCGGGCCCGGTTCGAGCCGCAGCCCGTCGCCCGCCTCCCGCTCCGGACCGCAGACGAAGCAGCGCGGGAACGGGTGCTCGCCCGCCGCCCGGTACTTCTCCGCCGCGGCCAGCGCGTCCTCGAACGGGACCGGCGGGACGGGCGGCACCACGATCGCGCCCGCGAGCGCCTCGGCGACCAGCACGTCGCCGTCCCAGAGCCGGACGGCGTTCCCGCGCTCGTCCGCCGCCGTGACGGTCAGCTCGGTGTCCAGCGGCGGCGGCCGCCGCAGCGTCACCGTCACCGTGTCGACCGGCACCCGCCCGGCGAGCCGCCCGGCCACGTAGCCGCCGTTCCCCGAATCGTCCGGCCCGTGGAACCGCTTGTCGATGATCACTCGCGTCCCCCCGCACTCACCCGCACCACACAAAAGCGGCACCGATCATAATGCGCGCCACCGACACCCACCGCCCCCACCTGCCCAAGTACTGACCCACCCTTGAAACGCTCCACAGCGGCGGCACGGGTCGTGCGGCCAGAGGCGCCCCGCGCCGGAGGCCGCACGACCCGCCGACGCAGGCGACCGCAGCGACGCCAGGCTCGCCCCCGCGGGCACGACAGACCGATGGGCGGCGTGAGGATCGCCTGCGTCGTGACGGGGTTCCAGGGGGCGCCCCCTGGGTCTACACAGCGACCGCAGCGACGCCGCTCGCGTCCGTGCGGGCACGACAGACCGATGGGCGGCGTGAGGATCGCCTGCGTCGTGACGGGGGTTCCAGGGGGTCGCCCCCCTGGGTCTACACGGCCCTGGAGGGTTGGGGGCGGCCGGGGCGGGTGGTGAAGAAGACGGAGAAGGAGCCTTGGAGGCGGGCGCGGGCGGTGGTCTCGTCCACGGGGCCCTCGGCGGGGACGGGGGTCACGTCCAGGGCGCGGTCGATGAGGACGTCGACGTTGCGGTCGGCGACGAGGACGGAGCACGTGTCGCACGCGTACCACGGGTAGAGCATGTTGAGGACGGCGACCGCCGTGTCGTCGTCCGACAGGTGTGTCGTGTCGAGCTCGACCTCGAACATGTCGGTGTCGTCGGGGTCGAGCGTCGGGTAGTAGAGCCAGCTCGGGCCCTCGGCGCCGCAGAAGTCGCAGCACTGGTCCTGCTGGGCGGGTTCGCCGACGGCGAGTTCGAGTTCGTGGTCCCAGGGTTCCACCCGCCGGTTGTGGCGGTACCCGACGCCGTCGAGGGAGCCCTCGCGGTTGTGCGTGACGTCGTGTACTTCGCCCCCGCAGCGGGCGCACATGAAGCCGATGTCCTCCATGTCCCCCTCCCCTGATCGCTGAGGCACCGGAACTCACAGTATCCGGCCGGGGCCCCGACGCGTACCGGCGGCGCGATCTCGGCTAAATTGAAGATCCATTCTCTTTCGCGGGCCGTCCCCGGCGATCCCGGCCGTCCGCGCCCCTCGTGCGTCCCATCCCCGCGCCTTCTGCAGCCGAACGGGAGGTTTCCGTGTCCGACGTCGTCCTCAACGCCGACAAGATCGATCTCGTCCGGGAGCGGCGGTCGCTGCTCGACCGGGTCACGCTGACCGTGCTCCGCGGCGAGCACTGGGCGCTCATCGGCCCGAACGGGGCGGGCAAGAGCACGCTCCTCGGCATCCTCGGCGCGTACACGCATCCGACGCGCGGCACGGCGGAGATCCTCGGGCGGCGGCTCGGCCGGGTGGACGTCCAGGAGCTGCGCAAGCTGATCGGGCAGGTCAACCCGCGGCATCCGCTGGAGTCGGCGCGGACCGTCCGGGAGGTCGTGCTGACCGGGGTGACGGGGACGATCGAGCTCGTCCCGCGCTGGACGCCGTCCGACGCCGACCTCCGCCGCGCGGACGAGCTGATCGGCCTGCTCGGCCTGGCGCACCGGGCGGACGCGCGCTGGCCGAACCTGTCGCAGGGCGAGCGGGGCCGGACGCTGATCGCGCGGGCCCTGATGCCCGACCCGCCGCTGCTCCTGCTCGACGAGCCCGCCACCGGCCTGGACGTCGCCGCCCGCGAGCGCCTGCTCGCCAGCATCGACCAGCTCCGCGCGGAGCGTCCCGACCTGACGACCGTGCTGGTCACGCACCATCTGGAGGAGCTGCCGATCAGCACGAGCCACGCGCTGCTGCTGCGGGAGGGGCAGGTGCTCGCGTCCGGCCCGGCGGCGGATGTGCTGACGACGGAGCTGGTCAGCGCCTGCTTCGACCATCCGATCACGATCACCCGGAACAACGGCCGCTGGGCGGCGACCGCGGGGCCCGCCTAACCCGCCGCCACGCGGTGGGCGGAGAGGTGGGCCAGCACCGACTGGTTGGCCTCCCAGCCGTCCGGGAACTTCACCGGCACACCGAGGTGCACCGGCTCGGCGGACGGGTGCGCGTCCAGCAGTTCGGGGATCCCCGCCCGCGCGACGACCACGCAGGCGTGCCGGTGCCGGGACGCGAGCACGCACAGCCGCCCGGACTCCAGGTGGAAGGCGGTGGCGTCGCGGCGTCCCGACAGCGGGTGCAGGACGACCGTCACGTCGTACTCGCGGCCCTGCAGCCGGTTCGCGGTGTCGACCGTGATGCCGCCGCCGTGCGGGCCGAGGGCGGCGCGGATCGCGGCGACCTGGTCGCGGTGCGCCGCGCCGATCGCGACGCGGGTCGCGTCGACGGGACGCGAGCCCAGCTCCGAATGCGCGACCGGCCCGCGCTGCAGCAGCCGGACGGCGAGCGCCGCCGTCGCCCGGACGGCCTCGGCGTCGGTGCGCAGCGTGTGCCGGGCGGGCAGCTCGTAGAGGGCCCAGCCGGTGGCCGCGGCCTCCTCGACCGCGCGGTCGTAGGAGGTGTCCATGCCGCGCGTCCCGAACTCCAGGCGGCGGTCGCCGGGGCCCGTCCCGGCGCGGAAGCCGGTGAACGGGTAGAACGCCTCGGACACGACGGGCGCGGCCGACGCGGGCAGCCGCCACGACACCGGCAGCCGGTGGACGGGCAGCTCCGGGTTGTGCGCGAGGAGCACCGACACGGCGCTGCGCATCGGGTCCCAGGTGAGCCCGGCCCAGCGCTCCACCTCGACGGTGGAGAACGGGTCGAGCTGGCCGGGGTCGCCGACGAACAGCGCCCGCTCGAACCGTCCGGCGATCCGCAGCAGCATGTCGGAGCGCATCTGGTACGCCTCGTCGACGATCGCCCACGGCCACGTGCCGTCCGAGAGGGTGGCCCATTTCGCGGCGGTCGCGATCACGACGGTGTGCTCGGCGAGGTCGTCGGCCTTCTGCGCGACCCGCACCGCCGGGTGCGCGAGGACGCGCTCGGACGGCGCGTACCCCGACGCCGACAGCCGCCCGAGGGTGATCCCGGGGTGCTTGCCCGCGATCCGGTCGATCAGGTCGTCGACCTGCTCGTTCGTCTGCGCCACGATCATCAGCCGCGCGCCGGACTCGGCCAGGTGCGCGGCGGCCCGCACGACGAGCGTCGACTTGCCCGCGCCCGGCGGGGAGTCGACCACGACGCCGCGGTGCCCGCCGCCGAGGTCGGCGATGACGGCGCCGACGACCTTCGCCGCCTCGTCGGACGCGGTCACGACCATGCCTCCTCGGCGTCCTCGGCGGTCGGCGCGTACTCCTCGGGCGGACCGCCGTGCGTCCACGGCGTGTCCTCCCGGTCGGGGAACCTCGCGGCGCCGAACGAGCCGTCGGTGAGCGAGGTGAAGCACACCCGGTCGCCCACCTCGGGGACCGCGCCCGGCTCCGGGGTGAGCTTGCGGCCCATCCCGCCGGTCAGCTCCAGCAGGACGTCGCCGTCGCCGATCTCCACGATCCTCCCCTTCAGGCCCGGGCGGGCGGCGTTGCATACGGTCGTGCCCTCGTCGAGGCGCACCGGGTCTTGCGTGGCGACCCGGAGGAGGGGACGCAGCTTGGGGCGCTTGCCGGTCTCGTCCAGGCGGGTCGGGTCGGCGTCGGTGACCGTCCCGCCGAACGCCTGCCCGGCGAGCCGGTGCTCGGCCATGACCAGCGGGTCGTCGAACGCGCGCTGCGCGTCGTAGGCGTCCTGGGCGCGTTCCAGGTCGTGCAGCCGCCGCGCCGCGCGGACGGGCGCGTCCCGGCGCGCCTGCGGATACGCCTCGCCGAACGTCTGGTGGTAGTGGGTGAACGCGTCCCGGTCGCGCTCCCAGCGCTTCGGCACGCTCGCCCCCTCCGGCAGCTTGCGCAGCAGGTCGGCCGCCCGCCACATCAGCTCCCACGTCGGGGTGAGCTGGTCGGCGAGGACCGCGCGCAGCCGCTCCTCGGCGCGCGGGTCGCCGCCGGACCGGTCGTAGGCGGCGATCGCCGGGGCGAGGACCTCGTTGTCGAACGTCGGGTCGGTCGTCGGGCCCGCGGGCGGGCAGAGCACCGGGTCCTCGGCGCGGGCGGCGGCGGACGGGCCGTCCAGGCCGTCCGGCGGGTCGATCCAGCCGACCAGCGCGGCGAGGTTGCCGTCCTCAAGGGAGCTCTGGCCGGTCGCCCAGTGCAGCCGCAGCAGCTCCGTCATCGCGCCGAGCAGCGACGAGCCGGGATGGTCGAACCGGTCGGCGAACCAGGTCAGCCAGCGTCCGAGCACCGGGACTGCCGGATCGACCGCGTACGGGCCTTCGGTGCTGCGGAAGCGCGTGGAACGTCCCATCAGGCGCAGGAACGCGACGCCGCCCCGGTTCGGGACGAGCAGTTGCGGCGCGTCCCCGTACCGGATCCGCTCCTCGCCGTCCTTGCCGGGCGGCAGCTCCTCGACCGCGCCCCGGCTCGTCTCTACGTGCTTCAGGACGATCTTCGCCAGCGACGCGGCGAACGCGAACCGCAGGTCGCGGTTACGCGGCTGCGGCACCACGAGCAGGGCCGGGTCGGCGGGATCGCTGCCGACCATGACCGCGAGCGGCGCCGCGGCCTCCCCGGCGAGCTTCAGCGGGACGAGCACCAGCGGCGCGTCCGCGAGATGGCAGTGCCGCACGGTGGCGAGCGGCTGCGCGACCCCGGCCGCCGCCGCCTGCACCCGGGCGAGCGAGGACAGCGCGCTCATCGGCCGATCACGCGACCCCGCCCAGCGCTTCGGCGCGCAGCCGCGCCGCCGTGCGGAGCTGCTCGGCCGTCTCGGCCAGGTCGTCGGACGGCGGCAGCGACCCGTCGGCCAGCGCGAGCGCGGTGCCGATCGTGTCGACGCCGCCGAGGTCGTCGCGGACGGACCGGCCGAGCGCGCCCGTCCGGCCGCAGGCGCGCGCCTCGTCCCGGCAGAACAGCGCCATCTCGCAGCCGGACATGCAGTCGGGCGCGTACCGGGCCTCGACCGCGCGGACCGAGGCCGCGAGCTCCCCGCCCAGCTCGAACGACAGGTCGGCGGGCAGCTCCGCGAGGATGTCGTCGACGCGGACGAGCCGCGCGAGCTGCCGTTCCAGGACGGCGAGCTGCGGCCGCACGTCCAGCGGCGTCGCGGTCGGACGGTTGGAGAAGTTCTCCGGGCAGACGAGGAACACCTCGTGCGAGACGCGCGCAGGGTCGTGCCCGAGTTCGGCGACCAGGCGGCGCAGCGCCAGCACGTACACCGCCGACTGCCGGGCCGCCGCGGCGACCTGCTCCGGCTCGGCCTGCCCGTCCACGACCGCGAACGACTTGATCTCGATGACGTGCAGCCGCCCGGCGAGCTGGAACGCGAGGACGTCCGGCTCCAGGTAGGCGGGGTGCCCGGCGATCTCCAGCCGGAGCAGCGGATGGTCGAACAGCGTCCCCTCGCCGGACTCCAGCGCCTGGGCGACGAGCCGCCGGGTGCGCGCGCGCCGCAGCTCACGGGCGTCGTTGCCCGCGACCGACTCCAGGTCGTCGTAGGCGACCTCGGGGACGGTGAGGCCGAGCCGGTCGCGCAGCAGCGCCAGCAGCTCGGCGCAGCCGTCGGCCTTGACCTGCGCCTCGAACGCGTTCCCGCGGGTGATCGCGAACTGCGACTGGCCGAACGGCGCCGGGAAGCCGAGCGCCCGCGCCACCGCGTCCTTGTCGACGGCCGCCGCGTCCAGCACGCCGCGCCGCGCGCAGCCGGGGTTGGACGTCAGCGCGGCGATCGTGCGGGCGTCGTGGTTGCGCGGGGGCGCGCCGCCGCGCAGCCGGGCCAGGTCCGGCGCGGTCTCGGTCATCCGTCGGTCTCTCCATCGTGGGCCGTGTCGTGTGCTGCGTCGTGTGCCGCGTCGGAGGCCGCGCGGCGGCCCGGCTCGCGGACGGCGCGCAGCCGGCTGCCGAACAGCCGCTCCGCGTCGTCCAGCCGGTCGCGGGCGCGGCGCGCGGCGGACGCGCGGCGCCGCAGGTCGCGGTCGCGGTGCACGTCCAGTTCGGCGCGGGCCGCCGCGGCGAGCGCCGCCGGGTCGACCGTACCGACCGTACCGGTCGCGGCGCCGGGGATCGTGGACGCGAACCGCCACAGCAGCCGCCGCGCGTCGGGCGACGGCGTCCCGCGCCCGGCGTGCTCGGCGAGCCGGATCGCGGCCGTCAGGAAGTCGGCGCGCGGGCTCAGCGGCCCGACGATCCGCCGCTCCAGCGGCCACGTGCTCACGGTGAGCAGCCCGCGCGCGGGGGCGAGCATGTCGGCGGTGAGCGCGGCGCACAGGTAGTACGGGCGGGCGTAGGGCGCGGTGCGGAACGAGCGCTCCTCGTCGCGGCGCAGGCTCGCCAGCCGGTGCCCGGGGATCTCGCCGGGGAAGAACGCGGCGTACACCGTCCCGATGAGCTTCGGCGCGGCCGGGGCGCCGAGCAGCGTCAGCGCCTGGTGCACCTGCTCGCGGACGGGCTGCAGCCCGCGCCGGTCCCCGTTCGCGGGCGCGGCGGCCGGGGCGGGCGGGTCGGGCGCGGGGGCGTCGCCGAGGACGGCGTCGTCCCACGCGCGCTCGGCGTCGCGGAGCGCGGCGCGCAGCCCGCGCGCCCCGTCCCGGTCGCCCGCCGCCATCGCCCGGCGCACCGCGGCGCGCAGCTCGGTGATGCGCGCCTCCAGCTCGTCGGGGGTCGGGACGCCGGGGGAGCGGAACATGCGGCAGACAGTACCGGAGCTTCCAGACAATTCCAGGGTTCTCCAGTTTTGCGGCGTCCCGGCGTCCCGGCGTCCAGGCGTCCCGGCGGCCGGAAAGGCGCGCCGTTTCGGGACGTGCAACCAGAGTCAGCGCGGTTTGCGCCACACGATGGAATAGCGCCAGAGCAGGTGCCTCTGGAAGACGGCGCCGGGCAGGAGCCGCAGCGCCTCGTCGCGGACCTCGTCCCACGTCATGTCCGGATCGGCGACCGGGGCGTCCGGACCGCCCGCCCGCCGACGGTTCCGCAACCGGTGGAAATGGTGCGCCGGGACGCCCGCCACCGCGTACGCCCAGTCGCGGGCGCCCTTGTTGTTCGCCACGCTCATGACCACGAGCGTGCCGCCGGGCGCGACCGCGTCCCGCATCGCCGACAGGCCCTTCGCGAAGTCCATGTGGTGGATCGCGGCGACGCTGCACACGAAGTCGTAGTGGTCTTCGGGCAGGTCGTACTCCAGCAGCCCGGACTCGACGAAGTCGACGTTGCCGATCCCGGCGCTCAGCGTCTTCGCCTTGAGGATCATGTCCGGCGACCGGTCGATGCCGGTGACGTGCGCGGCGCGCGGCGCCATCCGGCGGACGAGCAGGCCGTCCCCGCAGCCGACGTCCAGCGCCTCGCCGCATCCGCGCGGCATGCCGCGCAGGATGATCCCGTGGTAGTGCGTGTTGTGGTTCCAGTAGTCGGTCATCGTCTCCACCGGCTCAGGAGCGTGGGTCGCGGCGCATGGGATGGTCGTCCGGAACCTCCACGATAACGACGCGCACGCCGTCCGGGTCCTCGATCCACATCTCGACGAGGCCCCACGGCTCCGGCCTCGGCTCCCGCGTGACGCGCGCCCCCGCCGCGGCGAGCCGCGCGTGCTCCGCGCGGACGTCCCTGACCTGCAGCCAGATCATCGGGGACGATCCCGTCCCGCCCGCGCCGTGCCCCGACACCTCAAGGAAGCCGGGCCCGAGGAAGAACACGACGCCGGGGGAGTCGGCCGGGCCGAACTCGCGGTACACCGCGAGGCCCAGCACGTCGCGGTAGAAGCGCTGCGTGCGCGCCGCGTCGGCGGGACGCAGCAGGATGCGGCTGCTCAGAACGTCCATGCCCGCCACCCTCGCACGGACCGCCGGGCGGCCGCGCCCCGCGCGCCGGTCACGCGGGGAAGCTCGCGCGGTAGGTGGCGGCCATGTCCTCGCCGCCGTGCCCCTGCGCGATGACGCGCCGGAACCGCTCGCCCGCCGCGTCGTTGACGTCCACCCGGATCCCCGCGTCCTCGGCCGCGTCGTGGATCAGCCGCGTGTTCTTCTCCGCGTTGTCGACGGCGAAGCTCGGCGAGAAGTCCTCGGCGAGCATGGCCTTCATCTTCATCTGCAGGTAGACGCTGTCGAGAGGGCCGCCGGTGAGGACGTCCCCGAGCAACGCCGGGTCGAGTCCGAGGCCCTTCGCCAGCGCCACCGACTCGGCCACCACGGCGGTCAGCGAGATCGCGTAGCTCACCGCGGCGAGCTTCAGCCGGGTGCCCGCGCCGGACGCGCCGTCGCCGTCCAGCCAGAGGGTGCGGGAGCCGACCGCGTCGAACAGCGGGTCGAGGACGGCCCGCGCGTCCGGCGGCCCGGCCGCGAGGACGATCAGCTTCCCCTGCTCGGCGGGCTGCCGCGTCCCCTGGACGGGCGCGTCGACGAACACCACCCCGTGCTCGGCGGCGAACCCGGCGAGCACCGGCACGGACGCGACGGCGACCGTCCCCATCTGCGCCCAGACCTGCCCCCGGCGCAGCGCCCCCGCCGCGTCGCTGAGGACCGACAGCGCCGTGTCGCCGTCGTTCAGCATCGTGATGACGACGTCGGCGTCGACGACCGCCTCGCCGGGGGAGTCCGCCACCGCCGCGCCGTCGGCCGCCAGGGGCTCGGCCCTGGACCGGGTGCGGTTCCACACCGTCACCTGGTTCCCGTGCCTGAGCAGGTTGCGGGCCATCGCCGCGCCCATGATCCCGGTGCCGAGCACCGCCACTTCCGTCATGATCGCCCTCCTTTTGGATCGTATGGTACAGAAAGGATCCGCCCTTGGACGCCTACCCAGGGAACGTGCCGTCCTCGCCTTCGGACGCGCCAGGGATTCGCCCTAGCCGTACGCGGGGTTGTCGCCCGTGGCGTCGGTGAAGGAGGCGGTGTGCGCGGCGGTGTAGGGCGCGGCGAACGCGTCGAGCGTGCGGTCGAGGTGCGCCGACCACCACGCGACGAGGGCGGCCGACCCGCGCTCGGCGTCGTCGCCGTGCTCGCCGCCGTCCCCGAGATAGCGGCTCCGCAGCGGCGCCACGTCGCAGAGCCGCTCCCACCACTCGCGGTGCACCGCCGCCTGGATCTGCCCGGCGTCCAGCGGGAACGCCGACCGGTGCCCGCGGACGAACGCCTCCACCCGGTCGAGGTCGAGGCCCCGCTCGTCGTCGCAGGCGAACAGCCGCGCCGCCGACCGCACCACCTCGCCCGCGACCGGCCCGGTGGTCAGGCCGTCCCAGCCGAGGACGGCCGTCACGTTGCCGGACCCGCCGTAGCGCAGATGACCGGCGTCGAACGCGCCGTGCAGATGCCCGACCGTGCTGACCTCGATCTCCGGCGGCTGGTGCCCGGCGAACTCGGCGAGCAGGGCGCGCCGCTCCCGCAGCCGCCGCCCGGTCAGCGCGTCGAAGTCGGTGCCGTCGCCGTCGCCGGGGACGTCCCGCAGCATCTCCTCGACGGCGGCCGCCGCGGCGGCGGCGCGCGGCGTCGGCACGAGCAGGCTCTGCTGCACCGGCGGCGTCAGCCGGTCGAGGGCCTCGTGCAGGCGGCCGAGCAGCTCGCCGAGCGCCTCGCACTGGCCGAACGTCAGCTCAAGGCCGCCGCGCCCGCGCCCGCCGACCCACGGGTACAGGACGTAGCCGCGCCCGGCGGCGGTGACCAGCGTCCGGCCGCCGCGCGCGGGCAGCGGCGCGAGGACGGGCAGGCCCTCCTCGTCCAGCGCCGTCGTGACGGCGTGCTCGAAGAGGACGCGCCGGCGGTCGGGCCGGTCGTGCTCGCGCAGGAAGTACTCCCCGGCCGCCGTCCGGACGCGCCACGACCGGCGGCCGGACCCGCCGCGCAGCGGATCCGCGCCGCCGGCCGCGCCGATCTCCCAGCGCCCGAGCAGCCGCGGCGGCGGTCCGGCGTCGGCGCTCTGCTCCGCGCCCCGCTCTTCGGCGCTGTGTGACGTCGGCACCTCGGCACCTCGGCTGCGTCGGACGGACGATGGTCGAAAGGATGTTCTACGTCGACGCTACACGTCCCGTCCCGCACCGCAAAAGGGAATCGCGAAAGGGGCCGCGCCCCGATCAGACCCGTTCGAGGATGACCACCGGAATCTGCCGGTCGGTCTTCTTCTGGTATTCGTCGTAGTCGGGCCAGACCGCGGCCATCTTCCGCCACAGCGCGGGCTTCTCGTCCGGCCCCGCGACCCGCGCGTGGGCGGTGAACCGGTCGCCCTTCACCTGGACCTTCACCTGCGGGTCGGCCTCGATGTTCTTGAACCAGAGCGGGTCGTCCTCGGCGCCGCCCTTGGACGCCACGACGACGTAGGCGTCGCCGTCCGGCTGGTAGATGAGCGGGGTCGTGTGCTCCTTGCCGGTGCGGCGCCCCTTGGTGGTGAGCAGCAGCGTCACCGTGCCCTGCCAGTCGTGCCCCTCCGCGCCGTCGGTCTCCTGGTAGCGCTCGACGTGTTCTTTCCCGTACAGCATCGGTCTCTCCTCGGCGTTGACGTCGTCCCGGACTCGGTGCCGGTGGCCTCGCGTCGCGGCGGCCGTCCGCATAACCTCCGGACGCCCGATGACCTTCCCAGCCGCGCGCCGCTGATTCCGGCCGTCATTACCCTGGGCGCGTGGACGCGGCAGAAACGGCGCGGCGATGCGCCGAGACGATGTACGCGCGGGACAAGGTGGCGCAGGACCTGTCCATGCGGGTGACCGAGATAGCGCCCGGACGGGCGTCCCTGCGGATGACGGTCGGCGAGGCGATGGTCAACGGCCACGAGATAGCGCACGGCGGGTACGTGTTCCTGCTGGCCGACTCCGCGTTCGCCTACGCGTGCAACACCCATGACAGCGTGACGGTCGCCGCGTCCGCCGACATCGTGTTCGTCGCGCCCGCCCGCGCCGGGGACGTCCTGGAGGCGACCGCCGTCGAGCGCACCCGCTACGGCCGCAGCGGGATCTACGACGTGACGGTGCGGCGCGTCCCGGACGGAGCGGTCATCGCGGAGTTCCGCGGCGGCGCGCGCAGCCGCGACCAGCGCGTCCTCGACGGGCCGCCGCCCCCGCGAGACTGATGCCGGAGTCCGCGCGGGGGGACGGCGGAGGGGTCAGAGGTCGCGCAGGGCGCGGGTGAGGTGGTCGGCGGTGGCGTCGGGTCGCGCCGCCGTGACGCACAGGTTGTTCATGGCGCGCATGTAGGTGTCGACGTCCGTCGGCTTGTCGAGGTAGAGCGCGCTGGTGAGCTGCTCCAGGTAGACGACGTCGGAAAGGCCCGGCTCGGCGAAGCGCAGGATCGTGAACGGCCCGCCCGCCGCGGCGTGCCCGCCCGCGCCGAACGGCACGATCTGCAGGGTCACGTTGGGAAGCTCCGACACCTCGATGAGGTGCTCGATCTGGCGGCGCAGCACGGCCCGCCCGCCGAGGGGGCGGCGGATGACGGCCTCGTCCACGACGGCCCACAGCGTCGGCGCGCCGGGGGAGGTGAACCGCTCCTGCCGGGTGCGGCGGAGCAGGACGCGCCGCTCGACCTCCTCCTCGGAGGCGTCGGGGAAGCCCAGGCGGACGACGGCGCGGGCGTAGTCCTCGGTCTGGAGCAGCCCGGGGACGAACTGCAGCTCGTAGGTCCGCAGCAGGGAGGCCGCCTCCTCCAGGCCGAGGTACACCTCGAACCAGCTCGGCAGCACGTCGCCGTACCGGTGCCACCAGCCGGGGGTGTTGGCCTCCTTCGCGAGCTGCAGCAGCGGCGCCCGCTCGGCGGGGTCGGACACCCCGTACAGCGTGAGGAGGTCGGAGACGTCGCGCTCCTTGAAGCCGACCCGGCCGAGCTCCATCCGGCTGATCTTGGAGTGCGAGCCGCGGATCTCGTAGCCGGCCTGCTCGGTGGAGATTCCGCGCGCCTCGCGCAGCCGGCGCAACTGGGCGCCGAGCAGAATGCGCAGGACGGTCGGACCACCGCGCCGCGGATAATCGATCAGCCGTCCGGCTGGATCACCTTCGGACGGAGGTGTCGGGGCAGCTGAATCCTGGGCCAAGGGGTCACCAGCCAGTCGAAGGGTCTGCTCGTAGGACGGAGAGGCACCGACCCATGTTAGAGGATCCCACACCGTTGTTGGGAAGCGCGGAAAATGCTTCCGCTTGAAAACATCCGGCGCGGGTCTGCCGGGTGAGGTTCGCGTGGCGATCGCGGGTCGTGCCCGGCCGCCGGGCGGCGCCGGGACCGAAAAGACGCCCGGTGACCAGTGCTGTCAGTGGCGCAATGGCTCCGCAGCGTGGTCCGATCACGGTGCGTGAGTGCCGCGCCCGACCAATTCCGGGCCCGGCCGCCCCGCCGTTGGCGCGCCAATTGGGGACGGTTCCGCCGCGCGGGCGCGGCCAATCGGACGGAACATTCCCGCCGGTCGGTATGGCCCGCGAATGACGGCCACTGGGCATTCCGGTGAATTCGCGGTTCGGCGCCGCCGGGGCGGCCGGGATCTTCGTGACGAAGCTCTCGTCGGAGCGGGGTGATGTTCGGGACGCGCGCGGCGTTGATAAGGCGGAGGGGCGATCGGCGAACAGGCCGCCGCCGCTCACGCAACGAAGCGAACAGCACTGGGGGGATCATGAACGCGACCCGAGAGCGACCGGAGATCCGGTTCCTCACCTCGGGGGACGTCACGGCGCACGAGCGCGGGGCGGCCGAGCGCGCTGTCCGCGACGCGCTCGCCGGAGCGCACCACGTCACGTCCGTCAAGGTCACGCTCAGCGTCGTGGCCGACCCGTCGCTGCCGCGCCCGGCGCTCGCCCAGGCCGTCGTCGACCTCGACGGCCGCCGCGTCCGCGCCCAGGCCGCCGCCCGGCGCATCGACGAGGCCATCGACATGCTCCGCGAACGCCTGGCGCTGCGGACGTCCGCCCTGCGCACCGGCTGACCCGACCCGACACGCCCCAACGGCGGCGCCCCGCTCCCGGGGCGCCGCCGTCTTTTCCCCCACCTCTGCCCGGGCGCCGCGGCGCAGGCTTAAACGTCGCTGCGGGCTCAGCCGTCGTGGTGCGGGCCAGGCGTCGTGGTGCGGGCCAGGCGTCGCGGTGCGGGCTCAAGTGTCGCTGCGGGCTTGGGCGTCGTGGTGCGGGCTAGGCGTCGCGGTGCCGGGCTTAGGTGTCGCTGCGGGCTTAGGCGTCGTGGTGCGGGTTGGGGTGTCGCTGCGGGGCTCAGGTGTCGTGGTGCGGGTTGGGGTGTCGTGGTGCGGGTTGAGGTGTCGCGGTGTGGGCTCAGGTGTCGCGGTGGCGGAGGGCGGCGGACGCCAGGACGAGCGGCACGACCGCGTACGCCACGAGCAGCGCCGCCGCCGCGCCCGGCGGTAGCAGGTCGCCGTAGATGGAGTCGTCCGCGTCGCGTCCGGCGATCTGGGCGGGCAGGCCGCCGATCATCACCGAGCCGAGCCGCTCGTCCCACGGCCCCGGCAGGTGGAACACCAGCAGCGGCAGGACGTGCCAGGCGAACACCAGCGAGACGATCGAGCCCGCCGCCGAGCGCAGCAGCGCGCCGAGCGCGAGGCCGAGCAGCGCGTACACCGCCGGGGTCGCGCCGACGACGGCGAAGCCGGGCAGCTCGTGCGCGAGGGACGCGCCCTGGTCCGCGAACCGCCGGTCGCGGACGACGAGCCGCGTCCCGACGAGCGAGCCGAGGGTCACCGCCTCGCCCGCGACCAGCGCGACCGCCCCGACGACAGCGGCTTTGGCGGCGAGGAGCACGCCGCGCCGCGGCACCGCCGTGAACGTCGTACGGATCATGCCCGTCCGGTACTCGGACGTGATCGCGAGCACGCCGAGGACGCCGACGCACAGCCCCGCCGCCCACGGCCCGATCTCCTGCAGTGGACGCAGCTCGAACTTCGCCCGATCAGCGGCGGACATGCCGTCCCATGCCTGCGCCACCTGGACGCCGAGCAGCAGGACGAGCCCGAGCATCAGCGCCGTCGCCGTCAGCACCCAGTACGTCGACCGGACCGAACGCAGCTTCCACCATTCGGCGGCGACCGCGTCCGCCGCCCCGCGCCGCCCGCTCACGCGTCCCTGCGGACGAACGAGAACGCGCCGACCGCCAGCGCGACCGCCACGTACACCGCCATCAGCACGGCCGCGACCGGTCCCGGCAGGACGCCGGTGCCGCCGGACGTCCCGGGCGCCGCCGCGATCTGGCCGGGCAGCGCCTCCGGCAGCAGCGACCAGGCCCGGTCGTCCCACGGCGACGGCAGCAGCCGCGTGAGGACGGGAACCACGATCAGCAGCCCCAGCATGGACGTGATCGTCGCCGCGGTCGACCGGAGCACCGCGCCGACCGCGTACGTGATCAGCGTCAGGGCCGCTGCCGCCAGCCCCACCCACAGCAGATGCGCCGCCGTCGCGCCTGCCGGACCATGGAATGTGGGCACCGCCCGGTCGCCCACGACCGCCTTCCCGCCGAGAAACCCGGCGGCGAGGCTCGCCAGCGCCGCCACGAGCATGGCGCCCCCGGCCACCCCCGCCTTCGCGGTGAACAGCGTCAGCCGACGCGGCAGCGCGGTGAGGGTCGTCCGGTGCATGCCGGACGCGTACTCCGACGTCAGCGTCAGGGCTCCCAGCACGATCGCGCACACCGGCAGCGTGACGGCCAGCAACTGGTCCGGGGGAGACGCCTCCATCCTCGCCCGCTCGGCCGCCGACAGGCCGTCCCAGTAGTGGCCCACGTACCACGAGTACAGGACGCAGAGCAGCATGAACGCCCCGACCGCGCCGAACACGGCCCCGGTCGAGCGGACCGTGCGGAGCTTGTACCACTCCGCCGCGAACGCATCGATCACGACACCCTCCCCGCAGCCTCAGCGCTGCTTCCTTCTTCGGCGTCGGCGGGCTCGTCGGTGGGCTCGTCGGTGGGCTCGGCGTCGGCCTTGGTAGCAGCGGCCTTGGTGTCAGCGGCGTCGGTGGCAGCGGGCTCGGTGGCAGCGGGCTCGGCGGCGAACTCGGCGGCGTTGGCATCGGACTCGGCGTCGGCGGCGTCGGCGTTGGTGGTGGACTCGGCGGCGGCGAAAGCGGACTGGGCGGCGAAGTCGGCGTTGTCGTCGGCATTGGCGTCGGACTCAGCGGCGGCGGCGTCGGCGGGCTGGGCGTCGGGCTCGGCGGCGGTGGCGGGCTGGGTGGCGGGCTCGGCGGCGGTGGCGGGCTGGGTGGCGGGCTCGGTGGTGAACTCGGTGGTGCCGGAGGTGAGCGCCATGTACGCCTCTTCCAGCGAGGCGCTGTGCGGCGTCACCTCGTGCAGCGGGATGCCCTTCGCGGCGGCCATGTCGCCGATGGCGGCGACGTCCAGCCCGCCGACCGTCAGCCTGCCGCCGTCCCCGGCCGGGCCGCCGGGGGCGGGTTCGACGCGGCCGCCCGCCGCCTCCAGTACCTCGGTCAGCTCCGCCGGACGCGGCGTCCGGACGAGCACCCCGCGCCCGAACCGCTCCGCCAGTTCGCGCACGGACGTGTCGGCGATCAGCCGTCCGCGGCCGATGACGATCAGCCGGTCGGCGGTCAGCTCCATCTCGCTCATCAGATGGCTGGAGATCAGCACGGTCCGGCCCTCGGCGGCGAGCGCCCGCATCAGCTCCCGGATCCAGCGGACGCCGTCCGGGTCCAGGCCGTTCACCGGCTCGTCGAACATGAGCACGCCGGGGTCGCCGAGCAGGGTCGCCGCGATCCCGAGCCGCTGCCGCATGCCGAGCGAGAACCCGGCGACCCGCTTGCGCGCCACGCCAGCTAGACCCACCTGTTCGAGGACCTCCGTCACCCGCCGCGCCGGGATCCCGTTGCTGCGCGCCAGCCAGCCGAGATGGTCGAACGCCCGGCGCCCGCCGTGTACGGCGCCCGCGTCCAGCAGCGCGCCGACCTGCCGCATCGGCCGCCGCAGCGCCGCGTACCGGCCGCCGTTCACCAGCGCCTCGCCGGACGTCGCCGCGTCCAGCCCGAGCAGGACGCGCATCGTCGTCGACTTCCCCGCGCCGTTCGGACCGAGGAAGCCGGTCACCGTCCCGGGCCTGACGGCGAAGGACAGCCGGTCCACCGCCGTCGTCGCGCCGTAGCGCTTGGTCAGCTCGCGTACTTCGATCATGCGCTCGACCCTCGTACGGGACGCCTCCTCCGCACATCGGATCGAGGGCGGGCCCGTCCGTCGGACCGTGCTCCGAGACCGTCCCGTGCGCCTCGGACCCTGGTATGAGGCGGTGCTTCCGGGCGTCCGGATAACGTCGTGACGTGGACGAACCCGACCCACATTCCTTTTTCCGGCGGCTGAGCGAGCGCCGGCTGATCAGCCTGGACGCCCTCGCCGCCGTCCTGTACACCTTCGCGCTGCTGGTCCTGCCGGGCGAGACGGGCGTCACGGCGCTCCTCGCCGTTCCCGTCGCGGCGGCGACCGGGCTGCCGCTCGCGGCGCGGCGGGTGTGGCCCGTCCCGGTGTTCGCCGTCGTGCTGGCCGCCTCGTCCGCGTCGTTGCCGCTCGACCTGCCGTGGGACTCCTACGCCGCCGCCGCGTTCGCCCTCTACCCGGTCGCGCTCACCCGCCGTCGGCGGCGCTGGATCCCGACGCCGCTCATCGGGTTCGTCAGCGCCGTCCTCATCTTCGCCGGGGCGATCGCCGGGCCCGCCGACTGGCACGCCGAGACCGCCGGGCGGGTGCTGATGGGGTTCGCGGTGCTCGGCGCGTCCTGGACGCTCGGCCGGGTCGTCCGCGAGCGCCGCGCGCAGACCGCGCGGTCCGCCCGCCAGCTCGCCGACCAGGCCGTCTCGGACGAACGGCTCCGCATCGCCCGCGAACTCCACGACGTCGTCGCGCACAGCATGAGCCTCATCGCGGTCAAGGCCGGTGTCGCGGTGCACGTCGCGGAGGCCCGCCCGGCGGAGGCCGTCGACGCCCTCCGCGTGATCGAGACGACGAGCCGCGCGTCCCTCGCCGAGATGCGCCACCTGCTCGGCGTCCTCCGGACCGGCGAGGCCGACCTCGCGCCGTCCCCGGGCCTGTCCGGACTGCCCGGCCTCGCCGAGCGCGCCGCGATGGCCGGTGTGCACGTCGACCTGGAGGTGGACGCAGCCGACCTCCCCGAAGGCGTCGAACTGTCCGCCTACCGGATCGTGCAGGAGGCGGTCACCAACGTCGTCAAGCACGCCGCTCCCGCCCGCTGCTGCGTCCGCGTCCGGGTGGACGGGCCGCGGGTGCGGATCGACGTGACCGACGACGGGCCGGGCGTCCGCGTCCTCCCCGGCGGGGACGGGCACGGGCTCATCGGGATGCGCGAGCGCGTCATGATGTACGGCGGCGACTTCACCGCCGGGCCGCGTCCCGAAGGAGGCTTCGCCGTGTCCGCCGCCTTCGCCTACGAGCCCTAGGGAGCCCCGTGGATCTGCGCGTGCTCGTCGCCGACGACCAGGCACTCGTCCGGGGCAGCTTCCGCGTCCTCCTCGACACCGCGCCCGGGCTGCGCACCGTCGGCGAGGCCGGGACCGGGGCCGAGGCCGTCCGGCTCGCCGAACGCGAACGGCCCGACGTCGTCCTCATGGACGTCCGCATGCCCGAGATGGACGGCATCGAGGCGACCCGGCGCATCTGCTCCGACGTGCCCGGCGTCCGTGTCCTGATCCTCACCACCTTCGACCTGGACGCCTACGTCTACTCCGCGCTCCGCGCCGGGGCCAGCGGCTTCCTCCTCAAGGACACCCCGCCCGCCGACCTCCTCTCCGCCGTCCGCGTCGTCGCCTCCGGCGAGTCGCTGCTCGCGCCGTCGGTGACCCGGCGGCTGATCGCCGAGTTCGTGCGACGTCCCGGCCCGTCGCCGGACGCGCCGCCCGCCCTCGACGCCCTGACGGACCGCGAACGCGAAGTCCTCACGCTCATCGCGCGCGGCCTGTCCAACAGCGAACTCGCCGCACATCTGCACTTGAGCCCGGCGACCGTGAAGACGCACATCGGCCACCTCCTGTCCAAACTCCAGGCCCGCGACCGCGCCCAACTGGTGATAGCCGCCTACGAATCCCGCCTGATCCACCCCCAGTGCCCCCCTGATCCAACTTCCAAGCGCTAACCACCCCCTGCGCGGCGAAAGAGCAACAGGCCCACGCCCCACGAACGACCAACCAGCCCCGCCCCCGACGAGCAGCCGGGCCGCCCACGATGAGCGATCGGGGCCGCCCCACGAACGAGCGGCCGGGTCTCCTCCAAGGATGAGCAGCGGGTCCGCTTCATAAGGGGCGCTGGTGAAGGCGCGGCCTCCGGGAAAGGTTGGGTGAGAACCTGACCTCATGAGGAGACAGCGAGGCCCGGACCCTTAGGGGGACGGCGGCCCATTAGGGACAGCCTGAGCTGGACCAAGATTGGGGACGAGCCTCCAAACCATGAGTGAGGACGGCGGGCCAAGGAAGCGAGCGCAGGCCGCGAAGGCTCGGCGGCCCCCTGGAGAACGACGGCCCGCAGGGAACGGCGGGTGCTGGGGAACAGCGGCTCCTGAAGAAACAATGGCCACTGGAAGGACGGCGGGCACTGGGAAGGGTGGGCCCTGGAGGAACGATGGGGCGCTGAGAGGACGGCGGCTCCTTAGGGATCGGCGGGCGCTGGGGGAACGGCGGGGCGTTGAAGGTACGTGGCCACTGAGAGGACGACGGCCTCTGGAAGGGCGACGGCCTCTGGAAGGGCGGCCGGACCGCGAACCATGAAAGGACGGCCGGAGCGCGATCCATAAAAGGGCAGCGAAGGGATCGACCCTGACAAGGATCGGCCTCTCGGCACTATGAACGGATATCCGTCGGCCGACGGGTCGGTGATTATCTCGTTGCTGGTTGTTCCCTCAGTACCCTTCTGAAAGGCCTTGTCAATGAATATCGGCTCGGGTCACGGAAAAAGGATGGCGGGATCATGAAGGAAGGGCGGCTCCCGCAGAGTTCTGAGATTGAAGGACGGTTGAATTGAAGGACGGGTGACTGGTAAAGGGTTGTGGGATTCGGTCTATGAAAGGACGGCGGGGGCGAGGCGCTCGAATTGGTCGGCGGACGAGGCCAGGTCGGGTGCGAAGACGCTGAGGCACACGTGGTCGGCCCCGGCGTCCAAATGGTCCTGGATTCGCTTGGCGATCGCGGACTCGTCGCCCCAGCCGTAGCAGGCGTCGACGACCTCGTCCGAGCCGCCACCCGCCAGCGCCTCATCCGAATAGCCGAGGCCCTTGAGCGCGCGAGTGTACGGCGAGCCCGGCATTTCGAGCATCCGCGTCTGCCGCGCCGCCCCGCGCGCCTTTTCCGGATCCGTCTCGAGAATCGCCCCCTGGAGAACGATCAGCAGTTTGTCATCACCGAGCCTTTCCCGCGCCTGCCTGGTGTGCTCGACCGGCATGGCGGCGGGCAGCGCGCCGTCCGCGCGGTCTCTGGCAAGGCCCTGCATCTTCGGCCCGAGCGCCGCCAGGAGCCTCGGGAACGGAGTTTCCGGAACGGGCGCGGCGTCGACCGAAGCGTCCATTCCGTCGAGGTATTCACGCATTCGGTTGAGCGGGCTCGTCCATTCCTGCCCGCTCTGCTCGACCAGCGCCCCCATGCTGACGCCGATTCCCAGCGCGAGCCGTCCCGGATAGGCGTCGGCCAGCACGGAGGCGGCGCCCTGCATGGCGGCGGGATGCCGCGCCCACAGATTCGCGATGGACGATCCGAGTACGACGCGGTCGGTCGCCGCCAGCATCACGCTCAGCTGGGTGAACACCTCACGCCCCCCGATCGCCTCGTTCACCCAGATCGACCCGTAACCGGCGTCCTCCACCCGGCGGGCGGCGTGCCGCCACTCCGCCGCCGGCGCGATCGGTGTGGTGAGCGCTGCGCCGACCCTGCCCAGCCTGCGCCGCATCTCGTCAACCGCCGTGACCGCCATCGGTCCTCCTATACTCGGAACGAACAACCCGCTTAGCGACGCTACCGGAACGATCGCCCCGTTTGTCAACCCGAGGAGGCCCGATGAGCGGACAGCCGCGGCGTGCCGACGCGCGCCGCAACCGCGAGCGGATCCTCCAGGCCGCGTTCGAGGCGTTCGCCGCCGACGGACGCCTCGTCCCGCTGGACGACATAGCCCGCCGCGCCGGAGTCGGCGCCGGCACGGTCTACCGCAACTTCCCGACCAAGGAAGCCCTCTTCCACGCCGTCATCACCGAGCGCATCGCCCAGATGGTGGACGAGGCCCAAGCCCTGGCCGACGCGGACGACCCCGCGGACGCCTTCCACGGCTTCCTACAGTGGGCCGTCGAGCGCGCGATGTTCAACCACGCCCTCTGCGACGCCCTCGCGGCCGACATCGGCACCTTCAACGTGGACGGCCTGGACCAGAAGTTCACCGAGGCCCTGGACGTCCTGCTGCGCCGCGCCCAGGAAGCCGGAGCAGTACGCACCGACGTCAACGTCCGCGATGTGCGAACCCTCATGGTCGGCACCATGCTCATGGAGCGCCTGCGCCGCCAGGACGCTCCGCCCGGCCGCATGACCTCCCTGGCCTTCGATGCCCTGCGGCCCGTAACGAAACAAAACGAAACCATGGCAACACCTCGTAACGAAACCAGCTGCGAGATCTGTCAGACCCCCATCACCCGCGCCTCCACCGGCCGCCCGCCCCGCTACTGCAGCCCCTCCTGCCGCCAGAAGGCCCACCGTCGCCGCACATCCCGCACCTGACCCGACCTCAACCAGCCGTCCTTCCTCGGGTGGTGGGCGAGTCAGGAGGGGAAGGGCTGGTCGGGGTCGTGGGTGAGGACTTCGTGCAGGATCGGCGGGACCTCGTCCCAGAGCCACTCGTTGAGGGTGCCGGAGAAGTCCGCGGGCGGGCCGATGCCCAGCCGCCCCGGCGCGGGTTCCGTCAGGCGTACCAGGACGGGCCCGTCGTCCCAGACCGGGTCGGGACTTCCCCAGTACGCGGCGAAGTCCAGGCTCGTGAGGATCAGCTCGTCCGGGAGGGTGTGCACGCCCGGATGCCGGGCCAGGGGCAGCAGCCGCTGCGCGGTCGTCCGGACGAGGTTGAGCGCGGCGATGCCGTGCGGGCAGGCCGCTCCCGTGATCTCCAGCTCGGGCAGGCCGAACCGGTGCAGGCCGCGGCTGGCCAGGTCGACGCAGGCGCAGCCGTCGATGTCGTCCTCGTCGGCGGTGCACCTGCCGGAGTCGCGGTAGGGCGGTAACGAGGCGCCGATCCAGTTGTCTGCCAGAACGAACTCGTCGAAGCGCCCGAAAGGGGTGATGGGCACCACCTCGGTGGGGCCGAGGTCGACCAGGACGCCGCACACCGATTCGGCGATCGCCGTCGCCGTGGCACGGGCGAGGTGCGGCCCGGACGGAAGGTCGCCGACCGGCAGGACGGACGTCACGCCGATGTGCCGCGTGGCCGCCTGGGCCCGCTCCGCGTCATCGTCCTCCTCGGCGGACACGTCGTCGAGGCTCCACGGTGAGTCGGCGGCGCGGTGGCTGGCCACGACGAGGCCGGGAGTGCCGAGGCGCAGCGAGACCGCCTCGGCGAACGGTGCGGGAAGCCGGCGCCGGATCGCGGTGCGCAGGTCGTCGAGGTCCCGGTCGGCGGCGACGACGAAGCCGGTGGTCGTCTCCTCGGGAACCGTGATGGTGACGGGCATGGCGGGCCTCCTCGGGCCTTGAACCGGCAGGTGCCGACAAGCATCGAGGAGCGCCGCCCGCGGCGGCCACACAATCGCCACCTGTGGATAACCGCCCGAGAAATGGTGGCTAATGTCGGGCTTGCGGTAATTAGAATGCGCAGGGCAACGACCGGATGCCATGGATGAAGCTGGTGCGTTGCCTGACCGGTGCGTCCGTGGCGTGAAGATTCGGCAGACGAGCGTACAGCTCACGCAACAGGACTGTCACCTCGCGGCGTGCGAGGTGTGCGCCGAGGCAGAAATGCGGCCCTGGTGCTCCGAAAGCGAGATGTGGGTTGGGGGAGCGCGTGATGTCGAACACGTACGGGTCCTTGAAGACGTTCTCGTCCCGGTTGGCCGAGTTGTAGTACAAAATCACGCGATCACCCGCCCGGTACATCTGGCCCTGCAGTTCGTAGTCGCGGGTCAGGGTTCGGCGCATCCAGGTCACCGGCGTGGCATAGCGGACGATCTCCTCGACGGCGCCGGGCAGCCGTGCGTCCATGTCCGCCAGGAGCAGCTCCCGCTGTGCGGGATGGTCGGTGAGCAGGACGAGCGCGTGCGAGAGCGCATTGCGAGTGGTCTCGTTGCCGGCGATGACGAGGAGGGAGAAGAACCGCCCCAGGTCCCGGTCGTCGAGGGCCTCGCCTTCCACGTTCGCGTGGGTCAGCGCGGTGACGAGGTCGTCGGCCGGCTGCTTGCGACGCAGCCTGCCGAGGTCGGCCATGAGCTCGTGCAGGAAGGAGAACTTCTCGGCGAGGCTCGTCGCCCGGTCCTTGCCGTCCGCGTCGAGGTGGTCCGGGTCGCCGACGGCGAGGATGAGGTTGGTGGCGTCAATGACGTCGTCGAACTCGGAATCGGGAATGCCCATCATGGAGCAGATGATCTGAAGGGGCATCGGCGTGGCGACGTGCTCCACGAAGTCGCACGGACCCCGCTCGGCGAGATCCTCCACGATGTGGCGTGCCAAGGACGCGACGTCCCCGGTGACCCGCTCGATCAGACGCGGGGTGAAGGAACGGGAGACGACTCGCCGCAGCCGCGCGTGCCGCGGATCGTCCATGCTGATCATGGAGCCGCTGTACTCGGCCATCTGCGTGGACGGGTCGATCAGGCTGACGGCGGTGGGCTCGGAACTGAACACGCCCGGATTGCGGCTGGCCTCGGCTACCTGCTCGTACCGGGTCAGGGCGTAAAAGCCGGGTTCGTCTGGGACGGGGCAGAAGACGCGCTCCTGTGTGGCCCGGAGCGACGCGAACAACTCGTCCCGCTCGGCTTGTGATTTCGCCCAGAAATCGAGGTCCGACAGCTTCTGCTCTACAAGGGAGGGCATGTGTGGGAGCCGCTTTCCGTTGGGAGTCGCCGTCCTCAGGCTAACTCCGCCGTCCACGGAACGCGATCAAGAGCGGGCGGGTACCGAGACCCGCCCGCTCTAACCAGCGTGCTATTCGGCTTCGCCCCAGCCGCCGAAAGGAGAAAACCCGTCAGCGCGCGGCGGGCTCCACATAGTGGCGCTCGACCGGGCCCACGTAGACCTGACGCGGACGCCCGATTTTGGTGGACGAGTCGTTCATCATCTCCCGCCACTGCGCGATCCACCCCGGGAGCCGCCCCAGGGCGAACAGGACGGTGAACATGTTGGTGGGGAAGCCCATCGCCTTGTAGATGACGCCGGTGTAGAAGTCGACGTTCGGGTAGAGCTTGCGCTCGATGAAGTAGTCGTCGCTCAGGGCGACCTCTTCCAGGCGCATGGCCAGGTCCAGCAGCGGGTCCGACATGCCGAGCGCGTCCAGGACCTTGCCCGTCGCCTTTTTCACGACCGCCGCGCGCGGGTCGTAGTTGCGGTAGACGCGGTGCCCGAAGCCCATCAGCTTGACGCCGGGCTCCTTGTTCTTGACGCGTTCGACGAACGAGTCGATGTTGTCGCCGTTCTCGTGGATGCGCTCCAGCATCTCCAGCACGGCCTGGTTGGCGCCCCCGTGCAGAGGGCCGAACAGAGCGTCCACCCCTGCGGACACCGACGAGAACAGGTTCGCCTGGCTGGACCCCACCAGCCGGACGGTCGAGGTGGAACAGTTTTGCTCGTGGTCGGCATGCAGGACGAACAGCATGTCCAGGACGCGCACGATCTCCGGGTCGATCTCGTACGGCTGCGTCGGGAGACCGAACGTCATGCGCAGGAAGTTCTCCACGTACCCGAGAGAGTTGTCCGGGTAGAGCAGAGGCTGGCCGTTGGACGTCTTGTACGCGTACGCCGCGAGGGTCGGGAGCTTGGCGATGAGCCGGATGCTGGACTGGTCGACCTGTTCCGGATCGAATGGGTCGAGGCTGTCCTGGTAGAACGTCGACAGCGCACTGACCGCGGACGACAACACCGCCATGGGGTGCGCCCTACGCGGGAAGGCGGAGAAGAACGCGCGGAACTTCTCGTCCAGCAGAGTGTGGTTGCGGATGCTGCCCGTGAACTCGGAGAGCTGGTCGGACGACGGAAGCTCGCCGTATATCAGGAGGTAGGCGACTTCGAGGAAGGACGATTTCTCCGCCAGCTCCTCGATCGGATAACCCCGGTAGCGCAGGATGCCCGCCTCACCGTCGATGTAGGTGATGGCCGACGTGGTGGACGCGGTGTTGGTGAAACCGGGATCGAGCGTGACGTGACCTGTCTCTTTGAGGAGGCTGCCGACGACCAGACCCGAGGGACCCTCGGTCGACTCGGTCACTTCCAGGGGCATCCGGCCGCCCGCGTGGCCGAGCTCGAAATCCGACATACTCGCTCACTCCCAACTGGGTCCACACCTGCATAGACGTTCCGCTCATCATCGTATCCACGTGATCACAGACGCCGATCTGGGCCTGCCTCGTTGACGACGGGCGGCGCGGGTGCTCCGGTGGAGTCATGACCCATCCCTGCGCCGCGGAACTCGCCGCACGTGTCCGCGGGGAACTCGCCCTCTTGACGACCGCGAACCGCTTCGTCGACCTGCTCGAATCGGGCGAGATCCCGAGAGAACGCCTTGCCTGGCTGGCCTGCGAGGAGTACCGCATCGTCGGCAGCGACAGGCGGAGTTTCGCGCTCCTGGCCGCGCGCTTTCCCGAAGAGCCGGCGGGGGAGTTCTTCCTCGGGCTCGCCCAGGGCGAAGGGCAGGCGTCGAAGCTCCTCGATGACTTCGCGGCCGCACTCGGCGAGAGTGAGAAGAATCTCAGGGCATACGAGCCGAAACCGCTCGCCCAGGCATACCCGGCCTACCTCGCTCAGAGGGCTGTGTTCGGAACCAGCAGTGAAGTCGCCCTCGCCATGCTGGCCAACCTCGAAGAGTGGGGGTCGTACTGCTCCCGTACAGCACGGGCCCTCCGCGCCAACTACGGTCTCGATGAGAAGGCCGTGGGCTTCTTCACGTTCTTCTCGGAGTCGCCGCCAGGTTTCGAGGAACAGGCGCTGAGCGTCATCGAATCCGGTCTCGCGGCTGGCGACGACCCAGAGGAGGCCGCCCGCGCGGCCCGCCTGCTGCACGCATACGAGACCGCCTTCTGGGACGCCCTAGCCGAAGGACTCCCTTAGCCCATCACTGCGGAGGCTCGCGTAGCGTCGGCAACTCCGCGGTGACTTCGACCAGGGTCCTCTCCTGGACGCCGATCAATTGCTCCACATCGACGGGCGGCCACTCCTCGCCATAGTGGGCGTCCAACAGCGTGGAGAGCGCCACCAGCACCTGCTCAGGGGACGGACGTTCAGCGGGATCCTTCACTAGGCAGCGCGTCACCAGCCCGCGCATGGGATCCGGCAACCTGGTGAGGTCCGGTGCGCCGTGGACGATTCGTGCGCGCACCTTATGGTCCGTCCCGAAGGGCGCCGCGCCGGTCGTTGCGAAAACGAGGGTCGCGCCAAGGGAGAAGACGTCGCTTTCCGATCGGACGGGTTCACCTAGGGCCTGCTCCGGCGACATGTAGGCGGGAGTCCCGAGAATCTCCGTGCGTGACAGGGGCAGCGCGTTCAGCGGCCGCGCGATGCCGAAGTCGATGACCCGCGGCCCGTCGGAGGCCAGCAGGACGTTCGACGGCTTCAAATCCCTGTGCACGATCCCCGCGCGATGGATCGCCAGCAGGGCCTCCGCTAGTCCCGCGCCCAGTCGGCACGCGGTCTGTTCGCGCAGCGGCCCCTTTTCCCGGACCACCTTGGAGAGGCTCACACCACGGATGTACTGCGTGGCCAGCCAGGGCTGGTCCGCGTCCGGGTCGGCGTCGACCACGGGCGCCGTGTAGAAACCACTGACCGACTGGGCGGAGGTGACCTCGCGGCGGAATCTGGCACGCCACCTGGGGTCGTCCAGTAGTTCCGGACGAATGACCTTCACGGCCACAAGGCGTCTGCTGGGAGACGCTCCCAGGAAGACCTCGCCCATCCCTCCGGAACCGAGCCGTGCGACCACGCGGTACGGGCCGATCATCTGCGGAAGGTCTGACTGCATGGGCACGGGCGTCCGATCAAGGTGGGCTCGCGCCCAATCGTGCCATGCCCTCGGCTGGTCTCCTTACCGGGAAACCTTCACACCCAGGGGAGTTCGCTCCGCTCGGCCCAGTAGACGTCAGGCGGGACGCTCAAGTCGCCCATCAAAGCGAGGTCTTCCTCATCAAGAGTCACCTGCGCGGCTGCCAGGTTCGCTTGCAACTGCACGGGACTGACCGCACCGATGAGGACCGTCCCCGCCCATGGCCTGCTGAGTGCGGCGGCCAGCGCGACAGCGTCCGGTCCCACTCCCTTCCGGGACGCCACGGACCGCACAGCCTCGGGCGGTCGCGTTGCGAGCCGTCCGTTAGCCAGCACCTCCTTGAGCAGCACATGCAGGCCCGCGGCATGGGCTTCGCGCAGAGCACCCTCAGCGGACGTCTCGAGGACGTTCCACGTCGATTGAACGGTGCTGAAGAGCCGTTGCCCGGACACCTCCAGCGCCATCGCCCGCCGGATCGTGTCGGACTGCCCTGGGCCCGATGTAGAGAAGCCGACGCGGACATCCTCTGCGGCGGCTTCCGCTAGGGCTCCTTGTAGCCGCGTGTCCTCGAACAGCGGACTGTCCTCGGTGAGCGAATGCACTTGGTAGACGGAGAGGTGGCCGTTGAGAAGTGCCTGCGTCTCCTTGTACTGGGCCTGGTAGCGCTCAAGGCTGTGCTCTTTGACCTCGTGTACTGGAGCGTCCATCCTCCATTCGCCGACGTACGTGTATCCCCATTTGCTCGACACCGTCAGGCCGTCAGGAGCGCGTGCGTTCACCCAGCCGCCGAGGAACTCTTCGGCCCGGCCGTACGAACGGGCCGCGTCCACCCATCGGACGCCGGCGGCGTAGGCCGCGTCCAGGACGTTCCAGGTCGCGTCGCGCATCTGCGGCACGCTCCGGCTGGACGGTAGCTCGGCCGCACGGCCCACGTTGATGTACGCGGGCCGCCCCAGGGCCGCTAGGCCGATCCCCAGTCGCTGTATCGCGTTCATTCCCCCAGCCTGACATGGCCCCTTAGCAGACTCATACCGGACCGACTTGTCTGAATTGCCGGGTAATGCTTGGCGGGTTATCCACAGAATCGAATTCTAATGCCGTGGTCGGGTCCGGTCCGCGAGGCTGAATCGCGTCACCATCTCATCGCGGGAAGAAAGGCACGACAATGCCCGTACAGATCGTCCGTGACCAATACGGTGCGCACCAGTTCGCGGGACACCTGGGAATCACCCGATGGCAACTGCGCGTCGGCCTGGAGCACGGCATCCTTCCGCGTCCCGACCTCGACGGCGAGCGCTGGTCGGCGGCCCTCGCCGACGAGTGCCGAGGCCGCGGCCGCGGCGAGCAGGTCATCGCCGCCTTCGGCGAGATCCCGCCGATCGGATCGACCAAGGCGGCCATCTGGCTGGCAGAGCGTGTGGGGCTCGACGTCGAGCGGCGGGACGTCGAGGTGCTCGCCGCCCAAGGCGAGCTCAACGTCATCAGCACCTTCCGCGGGCACCCGGTCTACCTCCTGAAGGACCTGGACCGGCTCGACCCGGCCTCCGTCCGGTCGGTCGTCGCCGCCCGGAAGGGGCCGCTGATGGAGACCGTCGACGCCGGCGGGGCGGCGACGATCCTCGGCTGGCCGCGCAGGACGTTCGACCGCATCGCCGGGGAGCGCGACCTCCCGATCGACCGGCTCGGCCGGTACGCGCTCGCCGACGTCCAGGCCCTGGCGGCGGACGACGAGCTCATGCGCGGAGCCGACGAGGAAAAGCGCCGGCTGGCCCTCACCCGGACGCGCCGTTCCGAGATCAGGGTCGAGGACGTCGTGCGCGGCTGGATCCTGCGCTGCTCCGCCTACCTCGACGGCGACGCCGAGGAACCGCCGGACACGGGCTCCCTCAACCGGGCGCTCCGCAACCTGACGAACATCAGGACGGAACTCGCGAGGCATGACCGAAGGGCCCCGTAGGCAAGGCGATCCTCGCGCCCATCCCGCCTCCCGATTCCTGACCGACGCCCTACGCACGCCAGCCGACTGCCCCGTTCTCCGCCTCCACGAGCAGGTGCGGCATCCAACCGATGGGTACCCACGACAGCCATCCACGAAGAGCATGTCCGCCAAGCGACGAACCAAGCCGCCCGACGCCAACGGAGCAGGACGACCCCCACGACCGCCTTCAGAACCGACCCGAGTCCTGTCCGATCGCTCTCCTGGGGCCAACGCGGGCGCCCATTCGTCGGCCGACGCGACCACGGGCAGCGTGGGCCCGGCTGTCGTCCAGTCCAGGGCTCCGTGGGAAAGAGGTGACCAGACCGATCAGGAATCAAGAAGCACCGGCTGACGGGCCGTGGCTAGCGTGACCTCCATGGACGTCACCATTCACTCCACCTTCCTGCCGCACGACGACCCGGAGGCGGCCCTGGCCTTCTACCGCGACACGCTCGGGTTCGAGGTGCGCAACGACGTCGGATACGAAGGGATGCGCTGGATCACGGTCGGACCTCCCGACCAGCCCGAGACCTCCATCGTCCTGCACCCGCCGGCCGCCGATCCCGGCATCACCGAAGAGGAGCGCCGCACGATCACCGAGATGATGGCCAAGGGCACCTACGCCATCATCACCCTGGCCACGACCGACCTCGACGGCACCTTCGAGCGGCTGCAGGCCAGCGACGCGGCCGAAGTCGTCCAGGAGCCGACCGAGCAGCCCTACGGGATTCGCGACTGCGCCTTCCGCGACCCCGCGGGAAACATGATCCGCATCAACGAGCTGCGCTGAGAGCCAGCGGAGGACAGGAGGTAGGCGAATGGCGCGGAATCAGCGAACCGACCAGCGAGAAGCACGCAAGCCCGGCACGCCCGGGCCGGTGTCCCGGTGGATGCAGCGGACGATGAACGCCCGCATGAACCGAAAGATCCGACGCGGTCGCGGCACGTTCATGGGCATGGACGTCCTGATCCTGAACACGGTGGGCCGCCGAAGCGGAGAGCCCCGGCAGACGCCGGTGGCGTGGTTCCCCGACACCGACGACACGCGGTTGGTCGTCGCATCGGGCGGTGGGAGCCAGAACCCGGACTGGTACGCCAATCTGATGGCGCACCCCGATCAGGCATCGATCGAACTCCCCGGCCGCGACGCCGTCGGGGTGACGCCGCACCGGCTCGACGGTGCTGAGCGTGACGAGGCGTGGCAGCGCATCGCCGCCGCCCAGCCCCGCCTGGCGAAGTACCAGAGCAAGTCCGACCGCGAATACCCGATAGTCCGCCTCACTCCAAGGTGACTGTGCTCGCCCGACCCTGGAGCCCCGCGAACCCTTGAGTGTCCGAGGCGCGGCGTGTGGGCGGAGATAACCTTCCCCCTGCGGCGAGCCCGTTGCAGAGCTCGTCCGGTCAGTCGAGGCAGAACTCGTTGCCCTCGGGGTCGGTCATCACGATGTGACCGGCGCCCAGCGGGGGAGCGGGCTCATACCGCTGGACCCGGACGGCGCCACGCGAGACGAGCCGCTCGGCCTCCGCCTCCAGCGCAGCCATCCGAGCGTCGCCCGCCAGGCCGGGAGCGGCCCGTACGTCGAGGTGCACGCGGTTCTTCGCCTGTTTCCCCTCCGGCACACGCTGGAAGAACAGCCGCGGTCCGGAGCCCTCCGGATCGACCACCGCCGACGCGTCGTTGCGCCTCTCGGGCGGGACGCCCATGGCGTCCAGAGCCTGCTCCCATGACTCGAAGCCCTGGGGCGGGTCCTGCAAGCGGTAGCCGAGGGCGTCGGCCCAGAACGCGGCCAGGGCGGCGGGGTCGCCGCAGTCGAAGGTGATCTGGATCTCGCGGGTCATGTCAGGTCGTCTCCTGTCGGTACTGCCGGTGAGTGTGCAGGTAGAGGTCGCGGAGCAGGCACACCTCGGCCAGGTGGTGGATCAGCTCGCGGTTGATGTGGAGCACCAGCGCCGCCAATGGTCGATCGGCGTACGGTCCTTCCGCCTCCCCGCAGGGGCGTGCGAGGCCGCTCTCGCCGAGGGACTCGACGCCGGTCATCCACGTGGCGTACTCCGCGTCGAGCTGCGCCAGCGCCGCGGACGCGGTCGTCGCGTACTCGAACGAGGTGTAGTCGGTGGGCGCGCGACCGAAATGCGCGGCGTTGCGCATCGCGAGCACGCCCACGATCACGTGTCCGAGACGCCAGGCTATCGTCGTGAACGGCGGCGGATCCGGCTCCGGCACCGCGAAGTCGATGGTCATCGCGCCGGACCCGCCCTGGACCGGCGCGCCGCCGATCCCGCGCGGGTGCACGCTCCAGCAGCCGGGCACCGGCTCCCAGAAGTACTCCTCGTCGGTGAGTCCGTCGAGGCGGGGACGCAACTGCCGGGACCAGTGCCAGGTGATCTGATCTCGGATCTGGGTGTTCCAGGTCTGGTCGGCCATGGTCCGAGCCTCCCGCGAATAGCGGACAGGTTCGTTCCGCGTTCTGTGGAACGATGGTCGCGTGACCGTCGAGGCGACCACCGAGCGAGTGCTGCGGCTGCTGGCTCTGCTCCAGCGCCGACCGTCCTGGACGGCTGCCGAACTCGCCACCGAGCTGGGCGTGACGGATCGCTCGGTCCGGCGCGACGTGGAGCGGCTACGCGCGCTCGGGTACCCCGTCCACGCGACGGCGGGCGTCGGCGGCGGCTACCAGCTCGGCGCGGGCACGCGGCTGCCGCCGCTGCTCCTCGACGACGAGGAGGCGATCGCGACGGCGGTGTCCCTGCGGCTCGCGTCGGGCGGCACGGTCGCGGGGTCGGGCGAGGCGGCGCTACGGGCGCTCGCGAAGCTCGACCAGGTGATGCCGCCGCGGCTGCGCGCCGAGGTCAGAGCGGTGCACGGCGCCACCGCGACCATGGCCGATCCCGGCGTCGAGATCGACGCGGAGTTGCTGGTGACCCTCGCGCGGGCCTGCCGCGACGCGGTACGGGTCCGGTTCCGGTACGCGGCCCGCGACGGCGGGGAGCGCGAGCGCACGGTCGAACCGGTGCGGATGGTCGCCACCGGCCGACGCTGGTACCTCATGGCCTGGGACGTCGACCGCGATGACTGGCGCACCTTCCGGCTGGACCGGATGCGCGAGGCGGTGGCGACGACCTGGCGCTTCCGGACGCGGGAGCATCCGGACCCCGTCGCCTACGTCCAGCGGTCCGTGACCGAGGCGCCATACCGGTACCTCGGCCGCGTACGGCTGCACGCCCCGCCCGACCGGGTGCGAGAACTGATCCCACCCCAGGTGGGACGCGTCGAGGACGATCGCGACGGGTGGAGCGTACTCGTAGTCGGCGGAGAGAACCTCGATTGGCTCGCCGTCCACGTGGCCCGTCTGGGCTTCGAGGCGGAAGTCCTGGAACCCCCGGAACTACGCAAAGCGGCCGCCGCACTCGCGGCGCGCCTCGCCGCGATGGCCGGAACCGAATGACACAACGACCGCCCAGCGGCGAGTTGGGAACAGGACCAGCAGGGCGGCAGCGACGAGCGACATGCCGCAGGTGATCGTCCAGGCGCCGCCGCGGAGCCGCTCGGTGACACGTCCAGGCGCGGCAATCGATGAATCCGACCGCCGCCCGCCCCGGGGGCTTGCAGGTATGGCAGAACTCGCTGCGGTGGCGGTCGGACCATGGTGAATCGGGGTCGCGATGGCACGGTCAAACGCGCCACCTACCCGATGCGGCTTTCGCGCAGACGGGTGCCTGGCACTAATGGCTGGGACTGCCTGCTGTAGCGGCCGGTTTGTAGAGGTCGAGCTTTGGGCTGCAGGCAGAGGCGGTCGCTCAGGGCGGTCGGGCAGAGGCGGTCGGGCAGAGGCGGTCGGGCAGAGGCGGTCGGGCAGGGCGGCCGGTTTGTGGCAGCCGGTTTGTGGCGGCCGGGTTGTGGTGATCGGGCTGTGGTGGTCGGGCAGAGGCGGCCGGTTTATGGCGGTCGGGCTGTGGGGGCGAGTTCTGGGAGGGCGGGCAGAGGCGATCGGGCTGAGGGCGGGTCGGGGCGTGGTCTAGCAGGTGGGGCAACTGGCGTCCGGACCTTGCCTGGCCGCAGCGCCGGCTGAGGGTGTTGTGTCGTATCTGATGAGGTCATGCGCGCGCGGCTTTCGCATCGCCGGGCGCTTGCGAATGTTGGGCCGAACTGACTGCGGTGGTGGGCTATCGCGAGTCGTGGCGTGAGGTCGTGTGGTGAGGTGCGGCAAGTGCTCGATGCGGCCGTCGCGTGGCCGGGCCCTTGGCAGTTCTTGGTGGAACTGCCTGCAGTAGCGGTGCTGTGGCGGGTCGGGGATGTGATGGCTTAGTCGGAACGGTAGCTACGCGATGCGGTGGCCGGATGGCGCGGCGCCTTCGCGGCTAGAGCGGAATCGGCGGACGCCTTGGGGTCAATGGGTGGCTGTGGCGAGTCGCTGGTGAGTGGTGTGCTCAGGAGCGGCGAGGGTTGGAGCGGCGTTTGGGGGGCGGCTTCTGCTCCTGTTGCTGGCGGGCCAGCGCGGACAGCAACCGGTCCCGGGCTTCGGTGCGGGACATCGCGGGCAGGCGTTTGGGGAGTGCGGAGGCCAGCGCTTTGGGCGCGTCGACCAGGCCGTCGTCGTCGACCGTTGCTTGCTCGCCCGTCCAGTCGCCGAGGATGATCGCGGACACGGCACCGGGGTGGCGGACGAGGAGTGCCTTGATCCTTTCGGCCTCGGTGCCGCAGTCGGCCACGAGGAGGAGGCGGCGTCCGTTGGTGCCGGTGTTCTCGCGGATGGCGAGTTCGGTTTCGAGGTAGGCGAGCGCGGCGTCGAGGTTGCCGGGGATGAAGAGCCCGGCGGTGTCGTCGTCGAGGAGTTCGTCCTCGCCGAGGCCGAAGAGGACGGTGGCGTCGGGACGGGGGATTACGACGAGCGAGCTGTCGCCCTGCTCGTCCAATGCCGTCAGCGCGAGGACGCGTGCGCTGGCGACGGCGCCCGGGCCGGTCAGGCCCGCGGCCGGGACCGTGAACGGATCGAGCACGGGCCGGTAGACGAGTGGCGGCGGTGCCGCCGAGGGAGTCTCGGCAGGCGCGGGCCAGCCCGCGGCGGCGTACAGACGGTGCCGGAACGGGTAGCAGATCGCCGCGGCGGCGGGCAGGAGCAGACCGAGGAGAAGGACGGGCTGGAGCGAGGACGGACGCGAGTCCATCTCGTCCGCCCGCTTGCTCGTGCGCGTCGGTGTCGGAGACGGATCGCGCGGCGGCGTGATCTCAGTGTTCGGCGGTGACGACCGCACGGTCCTGCGGGGAGTCTGCGTCGTGGGTTTGGCGGCGGGGCCTTCAGAGCCCCCAGAGGCAGGGGGACGGTCTCTTACCGTGGGTTTCCTGTCGAATCTCTCCATCCAGCGGGGGAAGTCCCGGCCGCGGGCCGACCTTTTGCGGGACCGCTCGTACATCATCGCCAGCCATGCCTCCTTGCACTTGTGCACGGTGTATCGGTCGCCGTCGCTCAACGCGTAACGGCAGATCGGAGGGAGGGACCTGCGCGCCTCGGGATCGCCGGCGACCGCCGCGTCGGCGGGTGCGACCGCGCCGAGGGAGATGGCGCCGACCACGGCGGTACACCCCAACAGCCCGCATGTACAGCGGATGAGGTCGCCGATCAGGACGGCGGGTGTGGGGTGTGCCAAGAAACGGATCATCTTCGCCCCGGGGGATCGCGTCGGTCACCGTGCGAATGCCGATCGTAGTCAATCTGGCTACTCAGCGTTGAACATTGCTCACAGTTGTGCAGATGAACGTTCGCGGCCGGGCCATGGCCGGTGGGAGCGATGTGCCCGCTGGATGCGGGTGAGCCGCCCAATGGCGGGATATTTCGGGCTTTTGTGGCGGAGGGAAGCGCGCCGGCTGTCTTCTTGCTGGTCGCGGCGAATTCACGGTACAAATCTCGGGCGCTCGCGTGGGACGATTTATCGGTAAAGCAAATGCATTCGGGCTATTTTCGGCGGATCGTGGGTGGGCGCGCTCGCCCTGGCGAGACGGTGTTACAAGTATCACCCTGATACCGGAGCCCGGTGAGCGAGCCGACGCGGTGCTCCATGATGTCGCCGCACCTCAGTTCATGGGCGGTGGGCTTGGGTCGATTACGCGTGGCCGATTCTCAACCAAGCGGCTGTGGACGATCAGCACACGGAACAGCGGCGCGCGTTACTCGTGCGGGTGTAACGCCCGCGGTCCGAGCCGCGCTCGCCGGTGCCCGGTGCCCGGTGCCCGGTGCCCGGTGCCCGGTGCCCGGTGCCCGGTGCCCGGTGCCCGGTGCCCGGTGCCCGGTGCCGGGTGGGGTGGTGCCGGGTGGGGTGGTGCGGGGTGGGGTGGTGCGGGGTGGGGTGGTGCCGGGTGGGGTGGTGCCGGGTGGGGTGGTGCCGGGTGGGGTGGTGCCGGGTGGGGTGGTGCCGGGTGGGGCGGTGCCGGGTGGGGCGGGGGCATTGGGGATTGGTTCGAATTCGGGGGGTGTTGTGCGGTCGAATTGGGTTCGACGTGGGGGAGTTGGTCTGTTGATGGGTGTTTGTCGGTGGCTTAAGTGGTAGGAGGGGCGTGGCAGTTAGCGGGTGGCGTCACTTGTGTTGGGGTTTGTGTGGAGGTGCCGTCCGGTGCTTTGGAAATTGGGATATGGCGGGTGGTTGTCTCTGCGGCAGAGGGGTGCTGTGGGGGCTTTTGTAGTTAGGCGGCTGGTGGGTCTGCGGGGGCCTGGATCAGGTCGTACATGCCCAGGGGGAGGGTGTCGCCCCATAGCCAGTCGTTGATGGTGCCGTCGAAGTCGGTCGGTGGGGTGATGGCTAGCAGGTGCGGGGTCAGCGGAGATAGCTGCAGCCTGAACGGGGGCGACGGTGTCAGGTGGACGCGGCGGGTGGTCCCCCAGAAGTCGTTGAAGTCGCCTTGGGTGATGTTGAGGACAGTGGAGATCGTCCGAGTCTGGTCGGTGGGGCCGGTGGCCAGCCAGGACCAGTGGTCGGTCAGGAGACGGCGGGCCGTGGCGCGGAGGACGTTGAGGGCGGCCAGGTCGTGCGGGCAGGCCACGTCGCCGATCTGGAGTTCGGGGACGCCGAAGCGGCGGAGGCCGCGGGTTCGGAGGTGGACGCAGGAGCAGCCGTTCACGCCCTCGGGGTCCAGCTCGGGCTCTGCGGCTGTGCAGCGGCCGTTGGCGCGGAACGGTGGCGGGACGTCGTCTATCCAGTCGTCGGCCAGGACGAAGCGTGTCCGTTCGGGGGCGTGCGTTCGGAGGACGCGGCCCGTGACGAGATCCGCGGCGATGCCGTTGGTGGCGCGGGCGATGGCGTTCGCCGCCGCGCGGGCCACCTGGACGGCGCGGGGCTGGTCGGTGATCGGGGCGAACGTGGTGACGACGGCGAACTCCGTGGCCTTGCCGAACGCGTATGCCTCCTGCCTGTGCTGAGGGTGCGCTGCCTTGATGCGCGTTGGGTCCCAGCGGAGGGTGGGGAGTTCTTCGTGGGTGAGTTGAAGCTGGGGCGAGCCGAGGCGTCCGGCGACATGGGCTTGGTAGGGACTGGCCGGTATTCGGTGGAGTGCGGCGGCGAGATCGTCCGGGATGTGCTCGGCGGCGACGGCGAACCGGGAGGTCGTGGTGGACGGAACCGGGAACGTGATCGTGGTCATGAGAACCGCTCCTTCCCTGCCTGTAGGGACAGGGCCAGCTTGTTCCGTCGCGACCGGGCGAGGCATTAGAACTCAGTTCTGTGGATAAGTCCGCTGGCTGTCGGAGGCTACCCGGGCCTGCCGCCTTGATCGACGAGCTGGGTCCAGCGCGCCTCTCGTAGGGCGTTCCTGGGCCCGGGGCTGACCCTTGGGTTGCCTGGCGCGGATATTCGCGGCGGTTCGGTGACATCTCGCGGACGTTGTCGGCGACCTTCGGTAATGTAGTCGTCACGCAGAGTTAAAACGTCCTGAAGGGTGACGGCATGTGCCGACTGTTCGGTATGAGCACGGGAGGTCCGCGGGTGCGGGCGTCCCACTGGCTGCTGGACGCGCCGCGGAGTCTTCGCGCCCAGAGCCACCGAATGCGGCACGGGGCCGGGCTCGGCTGGTTCTCGCTGGGCGGCGAGCCCGTCCGCGACCGCGCGCCCCTGGCCGCCTTCGAGAACGCGGACTTCGACATGCACGCCCGCAACATCCCGTCACACACGTTCGTGGCGCACGTGCGGGACGCGTCGGTGGGCGGGCTGACCGTGCGCAACTGCCACCCGTTCGTGATGGACGACCGGCTGTTCGCACACAACGGGGTCGTCAAGGGCCTCGGTATGCTCGCGCGCTGGCTGACGGAGGTCGAGCGTGCCCGCATCGCCGGTGAGACCGACTCCGAACTGGTGTTCGCCTACGTGACCGCGGAGATCCGCCGCCATCGCGACACGACGGCGGGGCTGGTCGAAGCGGTCCAACGCATCGGTGCGGAGCTTCCCGTCTTCTCCCTCAACCTCCTCATCGCCGAATCCGGCCGGCTGTGGGCGCTGCGGTACCCGGAGAGTAACGAGCTCTGGGTCCTTTCGCCGGACGAAGGCGGTGTGACGAGCCTGCCGGGCGGGGCGGCGACCGGTGACGACTCAACGTCTCCGGTCGCCGGTGGCACCTCGACCTCACCGGTCGCCGGTGGCGCCTCGACGTCACCGGTCGCCGGTGGCGCTTCCACGTCACCGGTCGCCGGTGGTGCCTTGACGTCACCGGCCGCTGATGGTGCGTCGATGTCGCCGGTTGCTAGGGGTGCCTCGGCCTCACCGGTTGCCGGGGGTGCCGCGGCCTCACAGGGTGCCGGTGGCGTCTCGACGGTCGGGGGTGGTGGTTCGGTGCCGGCGGTCGTCGTTGCCAGTGAGCCCATGGACGACCGTCCGGGCTGGAGGCTCCTCGCGCCGGGTGAGCTTCTCGTCGTCGAAGGGCTGGCGGAGACGTCGCATTTCCCGTTCGCGCCGCTGAGCCATCCGGTCCGCCGATCGGAGCTCTCCCTGCGCGAGGCCGCGTCGCAGCAGGTCGGGCCGTCCACCGGAACCGCGGCCAAGGAGGCCGTGGGCGCCGCCTGCCGCCCGCCCGGAGACACTGGCGCGGTGGCCGCCTGCCAGCCGGACGAGATGGCCGATTCCGGACCGATGCCCCATTGAGGACGCCCCGTCGCGCCCTGCCGCGCACGTCGCGCCATGCCAGGCGGTCCGCCCGTGCGGGCGGACCGCTCGGCGGCGTCCGGCGGCCGGGCTTGCGGGCCCCCGGGCGGCGCTAGGGTTCTCGAATGGACGGTCGGCCGGTGCGCGGCCTGTCGGCCGACTGACTGGTGCGCCCCGTCAGGAGACCGGCTCGCGCGAGTGCCGGACGTCCACCCCGTCGCAGGTCACGGGACGCGCGGAGCAGCGTCGCTCCGGGCTGTACGCAGCGCCGCGACACGCCGTTCACCACGAAAAAGACCAGCTTCGGCCGAATTCGCGGTGATTCGCGCGGCATCGACGGTGTAATCAGGGGAATGTGTACGTTGGGGAGATCAACACTGCTGTGAGCTGCGGGGACGGGCCCCGCCGCCCAGCATTGCGAACAGGAGGTCCTCGTGGCCCGAACACTGTCGAGAGGCACCCGTGTCACCGGTGCCGAGAGAACGCGGCTGGCCGCGGAACTGGCCCCGCGCTACGCGTCGGGTGAGAGCATCCGCGACCTGGCCGCCGAGACCGGCCGTTCCTACGGGTTCATCTACAACGTCCTGAAGGAGGCGGGCGTGCCGCTGCGCGGCCGCGGCGGCAACACACGGCGCAAGAGGACCTGACCCGCTCCCGAGATCCAGGAAGGAAGGAACGGCGAATGACCGGATGTCCCCCTCGCCCCCCGGGGGGACGCCGCGCGCTAGGAACGGCGGGACGCCCCGGTGACCTCGTGGCGCCCGTTCAGGCTGGCGAGGTCCGCGGCGGCGCGCCCGGCCACCCAGCCTTCGTGGTTGGACACCGAACCTGCCCGTCCCTTGGCCAGGTTCGGGAACATCGAGGCGACGGCCCGTTCCACGGCCCGGTCGCGCGCGGCCAGCACGGGAAGCAGATCCTTCCCGCCGCCGACGTCCGCGGCCGCCCGGTCCGCCGCCTCCCGGAGTCGCTCCCCGACGCGGCCGGCGTAGGCGTTCAGAAAGGCGTGCCTGAACGACCGCGTCCGTGAGCGTCCCCGCGCATCGCGCCTGGGACCCGCGTGCACCATGGCGGACGTCGCCTGAACCAGAAGCGATGTGAACAGCATCTCCACCGCCGCCAGGTCGGCCGGGAAACCCAGGACCGTGGCGAACCCCAGCTCCCGATGCCACACCGCCTTGCAGCCGTTGGCGTCGGACACCACCGTCAGCAACACCACCTTGGGCGCGTCGTAGGGATTGTCGACGGCTATGCGCCGACCGGACGTCCCGTCCGTGTCTCCCGTCTCCGCGGCGAGCAAAGCACGGTCGATGCTGTGCCGCGCCATGAGCTGCTGTGCACGCGCGCTGAGCGCCTCCGCCTCCTCTGGGAACTCGGTCGACTCCGCCTTGGCGAGCAGGGCCCTGACCTTGCCCAGCATCCGCTGGTCGACTTCGCTCAATCGTTCACGCCAGGCCCGCGCTGAACTGAACGACGTTGAGGCGTCCTCGCCTTGGGCAAAGGTGCCCGGACGCGGGCCCAGCCCAGGAAGGCGCGGCAAGAACTCCAGCAGGTGGACGATTTCGACCGCCCAAACGACATAGGCCCTGGGGGCGGCCTCTTCACGCTCACGCCAAGCGGACGGGTGCGCGTCGTCGTCCTCCCACCAGACCTCGGCTCCGAGGGCGGCGAGCTGCTCCCGCCAGCGATGGTCCACGGACGCGCTGGAATAGGCGCGCATCTCACCGGCGATGGCATCCGTGACCAGACGCCCGTGCCGGGGACTCAGCCGCCTGGACGCATACCTCACCACGTCGGCCGGTTCCCATCCCCGTTCCCATGCGGCGGTGACGCCCTCCCGCAGCCGTGCGGACAGGCAGCGGTCGACGGCGAGCGTCCAACCGGGACCACCGGACCTTCCGGACAGGTCCGCAACGAGCCGCCGGAACGCGGCGGCGTCCCCGCGCGAGAGCGACCGCACGGCCTCGGTCGTGAGCCGTCCCGCCTCCCGCACCGTCACTCCTCCCGCACCGGCACTCCCGCCGTCCGCCGTCAGCCATGACGCATCCTGCCACTGGTGACGAGGGCCGCCCCCATCCGGAGGGCGGGTTCGCCATGCGCGGAACCTCCGGCCGGACGGCGGTCCGCATGCGAAAGCCCCCGGCCGGTCAGGCCAGGGGCTGCGCGAACGGGGGGCTAGTCGTCGTCCTCGCCGCGCATCTCTTCGACCACCACGCTCTGGTACGCGCGGGACGTGTCGGGGACGTAGCTGAGCCGTGCGAGCGCCTTGCCGCGATGGTCCCTGATCTCGAAGTGGTAGCCCTCACGGGCCTCGCCCACGTGCGCCACCGCCTGGTCGTGCCGCAGCCGACACATCGTGTCGACCTTCTCCAGCGCCACCTTCAGGCTCCCCGCGTCGCTGATGAGCCTGGCCGGCTCACTCGTCTCCCAGATCTCGAACATTGATCGTGTCCTGTCGGCGGTCGGTCGGTCAGTAGGAACAGGCGGGGCATTCCAGACGTCGGAGACAGCTTGAACCCAATTGGTGGATCTTTCAATCAGTCCAGATCTCGGATGGATCACTATTCGAAGTTGTCCACGCTCGTAGCGTCATGTGTGCATGTGGTGAGCTTTGGACCCTTCCATCCGACATGTCGGGCTGAGTAGGATCCATCGCTTCCGACGAGGATCCGCGCTCGTCCCGGTCGCGTCAACCACCGGTGACCTCCGTCATGCGCGGTCAGCCCTCGTCGACGACCGAGACCACCGTCTCCTTGGCGTCCGGTTCGAGGAACCGCAGCAGCGCCTCCCCCTCGGCCGTGAGCGCCTCGACGGCGTCGCGGGGGAGCGGCTCGAAGGGGCGTAGCCGCAGCGTCGCGACCTTGCGCTTGTACTCGGTCTCCCATATCCCGTGGGCGAAGCCGTCCCAGAGGAACACGGCCCGGACGCGCAGGTTCTTCGTCGTCAAGGACGGACGGTGCTCGTCGGCGATGACGCGCCTGCGGTCCGCGTGCGCCAGGACGAGGCTGTCGAACTCGGGCAGGAAACGAGCGGGCGCCGGGGTGGCCTCATCCGGCCGTGGCGCGTCGGGCAGGTCGAACAGCTCCCGGCCCCTGTCGTCGGCGAAGACCTGGAGGCCCGGACGGAGCCGGTCCAGTGCCTCGCCCGTCCCGGGCAGCCCGGACCATGTCTGGGCGTCGGCGGCGGACGCCGGCCCGTAGGCCGCCAGGTAGCGGAGCATGAGGTCGTCCATCGCGGCGTCGGCCGCCGGAGGCGCGCCCAGCCAGGTGTCGGCCAGAGTGAACTGCGCTGTGCGCGGGAAGCCCCACCTGTCGTCGGTGGGGACCATCACTAGGGGCACGCAGAGGCGGACGGCGTATCCGAGCGCCCGGTCGTTGACGTCCGGGAACTGCTCCTGCAGCAGGGCACGCACCTCGTTGAACGTGCGAGGACCCTCCTGTAGGAGGGAGCGTGCCGCTGGGACCACCACATCCAGGTCCAGGCCCTTGGCACGGTCGCCCAGGACGCGTAGGGCGCCGTCCAACATCGGCTGCATCGCGGTACGGAACGCGGTGTAGTCGGCGTCCGTCATGAGGTGCAGCGTGGCCCGCATCATCGTCGCGCGGACCAGCGACCGGTCGTGCAGGGCCGCGTGCAGGTCGGACGTCGTGAAGCCGTCGAGCCGCGTCCAGAGACCCACGAACGGGGGCTTGGGCTCCTGCGCCTGCATCCCGCACAGCCGTCCCACGGCCTCGGCGACCGGGACGGCCTCCCGCGCGAGGAGAAGCTGCCGGGCCAGCGTCGCGCGGTTCAGCGCACGGGTGCTCAGCGTCTCTGTCACGGGGTCCAGCATGCCGGACGAGCTAGAGCGCCGCGTCCAGCGTCAGGGGGGTGGTTGCGGCGGTAGCGCCGCGCCGACGGCGGTGGGGGCGCCGCAGCCCTCGCTGGGGCCGGTTGCGGTGAGTCTATGCAGGTCAAGGCGTTTTGGACACCGGTTGGACGCGTCCCGAAGTGGTTCGGAACGATCGATGGCCACCCGGGTTACGGGACGAAATCGTGAAAATGCACGTGCATCAGCCCTTGCACCTGCACGCCATTCCTAGCAGGATGAGGCCCGGCCCCCGCACGTGAACTCCCGCGGAGATCGCGATGAACGCACACTTGAGTGACAGCGACCGACAGGCGCTGAGGCTTGCCCAGGATCTCCGTGAGGAGATGCGCGCGGCGCTGCCACAGCTACCAGCAGCCCCGTCGGTCTCCCCGTTCGTCGACCAGGCGGGAAGGCCCAGCGTCCTGTTGCGCATGGACGCCGACACCGCGCACGCGCTCATGGCCCTGCTGGCCGAGCGCCGCATGGAGCGGGGAGCCGCGCCCGCCGCGGAGCCGTTCCGGGTCGAGGGGACGCACGTGCCGCCGACCGGGACGTCGAACCCGCCGCCCCCCACGGCCCAGGCCGTCCCGGCCGCGCAGGGCCCCGTGGTGACCGCCGTGTCGCCGTTCGGGCAGCCCACCTACGCCGAACCCGGTTACGCCGAACCCGGCTATGTCGAGTCGGCCTACCCCGACCCCGCGTACGCCGAGCCCGGGTACACGCAGTCGCCGTACGCGGAGGCGCCGTTCGTCCAGCCGCAGCAGGGCGGCCAGATGTTCCCCGGCGGGACGGGCCCGACGCCGCTCCTGCCGTCCGTCTACCCGACGCGCTGAACAACCGGCCCACCCCCCGGCGCCTCGGTCCTTCGCCTCGCCTCGGTCCGGCCCTCCGGGCTCGGCCCAGCCTTCCGGCTTCGGCCCGGGCCGTCTGGTCTCGGCCGGGCCGTCTGATCTCGCTCTCGGCCCTCCGGCTTCGGTCCGGCCTTCCGGCTTCGGCCCGGGCCGTCTGGTCTCGGCCGGGCCGTCTGATCTCGCTCTCGGCCCTCCGGCTTCGGTTCGGCCCTCCGGCTTCGGTCCGGCCCTCCGGGCTCGGTCCGGCCCGTCTGATCTCGCTCTCGGTCGTTCGGCCTCGGCGCTCCGTACGGGGCCGCAGCCGCTCCCACGCAGACGGCCCGCGCCCCGGGATCAAGCGTCCACACGTGCCCCTCAGGGCGTAGTCGTGCGCCCAGCGGACCCGGCTTCGCCGCGCGGGAACATCCTGTGCCCGCCCCCGGTTCCTATCACCTGAGGCTTACGCAGCCTTGACCCTTCGCGGGCCTATAGCGGGCCCGCTCAGCGTTTCCGGCCCTGTTTATGCCAGGCACCTTGTGACGTGGGCCATAGCGTCCCCGGACACTTCGCGGAGCCGAGACCTGGGTCACACGAGAAACACCCTTCGTCAAGCCGACTTAAAGATCGTTTTCTTGCCGGAGACGCCCGGTGACCGGCCCGAAAGCCTTATGGGAAAGGCGCTCGGGCCAGCCCCGGAGAAAAAGATCTACCTAGTCAAAGGTAAAGAAATCCCCGGTTTGGCGAAAGTACGGTAATGCCGTATATAGTCGACGTCAGGTCAGGGTCAATGAACCGTTGACCTGGCTGAACGCAGCACCGTCGCTTCCCGCCCGCCAGGCGGGATCCACTCAGCCGAACACGGCCGCACCATGCACCGGCCGTGCACCGGGTCGAGCCAGTGAGCCCCCGGTCGGCATTCTTTCCGCTTCATCGAAGCCCGCGTGACACGCACGTCCAATGACGGCCGTGTGCCTATGCGCGCGAGCGCGGTCCGCCATGCCCGCGGATCGTTCCGGCGGAATTCCTCGCGGCGGTCGATCCCGAGTCTCGAAGTCTCGGAAGCCGTTTCCCCCTGCCCGGACACCCGGCCCCAGGCCGCCCGGTGCGGAACGGCAGCCCTGTACCCCGAACAAAGGACTTTCATGCAGCAGCGAGCGATCAACGTCATCCTCACCGGCGTCACCGGCACCGCCCTCGCGGGCATGCTCGTGGCAGGCGTCGCCGCCGCCAGCGATGACTCCGCTCCCAGCAAGAAGCAGTTCCTGACTCAGGAGGCCGTGGCCTCCCAGCAGCACAAGACCCCTGACAAGCAGGCGGTCGGCAAGTCCGATCTGGGCCTGCCGAAGAGCGGCTCGAAGGCGGACTCCAAGCGCGACTCCGCGCCGGCGGGCAAGAGCGCGAAGAAGGACCCCAAGGTCCTGCTGAGCGGCAAGACCACCGCGTCCTACTTCTGGGACGACGGCTCCGGCGTGAACGGCGACACCGGTGCCCCCGCCGGCGGGAAGCCGATGCAGAAGGGCCTGTTCGCCAGCCCGAGCTGGCCGATGCACACCAAGGTCAAGGTCAGCTACAAGGGCCGCAGCATCACCGGCTTCGTCGGCGACCGCGGTCCGGGCAAGCCGTCCCACCGGGGCGTCATGCTCGACCTCGACACCTACACCTTCCGGTACCTGCTCGACGGCAAGAAGCCCGACAGCAAGTACAACGCCGGCACCAGCGCGGGCCACATAAAGGGCGTCAAGTGGGAGGTCCTCAAGTGGGGCTCCGGCGCCGGCAAGAAGGGCGCGCCCAAGCCGTTCGGCTCATGACCTGAGGCCGCAGGCGGACGTGTTTCCCGAGGGCGGCGTGAAGCAGCCCGTGCGGAGGCTCGCGACCACCGGACGCCATCACCCAGCGTGATGACCGAGGGTGGTCACCGAGCCCGCGCCGTCCCCGGGGACGCACCGCCAGGTCTCGCCTAGACCCGGCACAGGGCTGCCGGTGCATGGAAAACGGGGATTCCCCGGTGTCACCTCACCGGGGAATCCCCATTTTCATCTCCGCGGCGCTCTCTCGGGCGATCTCCCTGGACAGCGCCAGCGCCGCCGTGCGGACGGCGGGCGCCAGCCGGTCGAGATCGAGCCGGCAGACATGCCCGGTGATCGAGATCGCGGCGATCACGCGGCGCCGATGGTCGAGGATCGGGGCCGCCACGGCGGACACCCCGGCCTCCGACTCCTCCCGGTTCACGGCGTAGCCGCGGTCGGCGGTCCGGGCCAGCTCCCGCTGGAGCAGGCCCGGCATGATGATCGTGTGCGGCGTGTACCGGACGAGCCCCGCGTCCAGGACGCGTTCCAGCCGGTCCGGCGGCCCGAGCGCGAGGAACAGCTTGCCCGTCGCCGTGCAGTACGCGGGCAGCCGCCCGCCCACCCGGGACACGATCGGCATCGAGCGGCGGCCGCTGACCTTCTCCAGGAAGAGCGTGTCCGTCCCGTCCAGGACGGCAAGGTGGATGTTCTCGTGCGTCGCCTCGTAGAGGTCCTCCAGGTAGGGGAGGGCCGCCTCGCGCAGCCCGCGCGGCCGGGGCGCGCGCTGGCCGAGCACGAACAGCCGCATGCTCAGCCGGTAGCCGGCCGGGGTCCGCTCGACGCCGCCCCACCGCACGAGCTCGCTGAGCAGCCGGTGCGCGGTCGGCTTCGGCAGCCCGGTGCGGGCGGCGAGCTCGGTCAGGTTCAGCTCGGTGTCGGCGGACCCGAACGCGTCCAGCAGGCTGAGGCCGCGGGCGAGCACCGACCTCGGCGGCTCGCCGTCTGGGTCCTGGAGGTCCATCTCTCGATGGTCGCGGTGATCGCGCCCGTCGGCAAGGGCCGGAAAGCCGAGCGCCGCGCCCCTCACCAGGCCCTACCTCTCCGTGAACCCATGGTCATCGGGGCTCGTGGCCGGTGATGGGGGCCTCGATCAGGAGGGGGGCGTCCAGGTCCTTGACGGCGGCGACCGCGTCGCGCAGCTCGTCCGCCGAGCCGGCGCGGACGGAGCGGATGCCGAACAGCCGCGCGGCGCTCTGCCAGTCGAGCGCGGGGGGAGCGAGATCCATCCCCACATACTGCCCGTGTTTGGCGGAGGCGCCGCCGCCTTCGTCGAGAGTGTCCTTCAACGTGCGGTATTCGCCGTTGTTCATGACGACGAACGCGACGGGCGTCCCGTAGCGGGAGGCGCTCCACAGGCCCTGGAGGCCGAACATGGCGCAGCCGTCGCCGAGGACGGCGACGACCGGGCGGTCGCCGCTGCCGAGCCGGGTCCCGACCGCCGCGCCGATGCCCCAGCCGAGCCCCCCGCCGACTGTGTGGACGTACGAGCCGGGACGGTCCTGGCGCAGGACCGCGCGCAGCTTCAGCCCGGCGGTGATCGCCTCCTCGACGACGATCGCGTCGTCCGGGAGCCCGGCGGCGACGGCGTGCGCGGCGGCCCGCGGGTCCATCGGGGCCGGCCCGTACGCCGCCCGCGCCGCCGACTCGGGCTCGTCCCGCAGCGCGGCGTGCCGCTCGGCGAGCCGCGCGGCGCGTTCCCGCGCGTCCGGGACGCGGCCGTCCAGCCGGTCGGCGAGCGCCCGCAGCGTCCCCGGCAGGTCGCCGGTCAGGCCCTCCCGGACGGCGAAGTTCCGGCCGATCTCCGCCGGGTCCTCGTCGAGCTGGACGATGGGCAGCCCGTCCGGCACGGCGGGCCCCGGCGTGTAGTGGTGCGCCATGAACGCGTGGCAGCCGACGATCAGCGCCGCGTCGTACCGGCCGAGGGTCTCGCGGATGGCGGCGTTGCGCGGCACCAGCATCCCCGCGTACAGCGGGTGCCCGGTGGGGAAGTCGATCCCGTCGTTCATCGGCTGGTGGTGGACGGCCGCGCCGAGCCGCTCGGCGACCGCGACGAGGTCGGCGACCGCGCCGGTGCGGCCGACCGCGTCGCCCGCGATGATCACCGGGCGCTCGGCCGCCGCGAGCAGCTCCGCCGCCGCCGTGACGTCGGCCGGGCCGGGCCCGGTCACCGGGGAGCGCGCCGGGACGGAGACGTCGGTCGCCTCGTCCAGCAGGTCCATCGGGACCGAGACGAGGACCGGTCCGGCCGGAGGCCGGGCCGCGAGGGCGAAGGCGCGCCGCAGCACGATCGGCAGGTCGTAGGCGTGCTGCACCTCGATCGCCTGCTTGGTCGCGGCCGCCGCGAGCCCCACGAGGTCGCCGGACAGCATCGGGTCCTGCATGAGGTGCCGCCGGTCCTGCTGCCCCGCGACGATCACCATCGGGGTGCGGGAGCGCAGCGCGTTCAGCATCCCGATCAGCCCGTTCGCGACGCCCGCCGCGACGTGCAGGCTGACCAGGGACGTCCGCCCGGTCGCCCGCGCGTACCCGTCGGCCATGGCCACGACGGAGCATTCCTGGAGGCCGAGCACGTACTCCAGGTCGGGGGCCTCCACCAGGGCGTCCATCAGGGGGAGCTCGGTCGTGCCGGGGTTGCCGAAGATCCGGGTCGCGCCCTCGTCCCGGGCGATCTCCAGCAGCGCCTCGATCGGCCTCATGTCCTGCCTTTCCACGCCCCGTCCGGGGCGGTTCACACGTGTTCCGGACGGCGGGCTCAGTGCTTCGCCGAGCCGCCGTCGATGTTGATCGTCTGGCCGGTGAGGAATCCGCTGCCCTCGTCGCACACGTACAGCAGCGTGGACACGAGGTCGCCCGGCTCCTCCACCTTCCGGATCACCTGCAGGTCGCGCACCCGCTCGAAGCCGCCGTCCGCGCCGGTGGTGCGGGCGGCGGTCTCGGTGCGGGTGAGGCCAGGGGAGATCGCGTTCACCGTGATCCCGTGCCCGCCGACCGCGCTCGCCAGGGCCCGCGTGAACCCGACGAGCCCCGCCTTGGACGTCGTGTACGCGACCAGGTCGGGCGGTCCGAGGAACACGACCGCGGAGACGATGTTGACGACCCGTCCCCAGCCCGCGGCCTTCATGTGCGGCAGCGCCGCCCGCGTCACGAGGAACGGCCCGTCGAGGTTGACCCGCATGATCCGGCGCCAGTCCTCCAGCGTCGTCTCCTCGAACTCCAGGGGCGGGTAGACCCCGGCGTTGTTGACGACGATGTGCAGGCCGCCGAACCGGGCCGCGGCCTCCTCGACGGCGGCGTCGACCTCGTCGGGGTCGGTCACGTCCGCGCGGACGGCGTGGAAGGACTCGCCGACCAGTTCCGCGGTGCCCGACTGGTCGGCGAGGTCGAGTCCGGCGACGAGGTGGCCGCGCCGGGCGAGGGCGATCGCGAACTCCCGCCCGAGCCCGCCCGCCGCGCCGGTGACCAGTGCGACCCGCCGCGTCGCGTTCGTGGGGGCGTCCGTGGACGGTGTCTCGCTCATGGCCTGCAGCGTGCGGCACGTCCGCCGGGCCCGACAAGGCGGCTTTTTCATTCACTGAAACAGCGTCCTTGTCGTGGCGTGGCGTCGGTCACATGCTCGGCCGCATGTCCGTTCCCGAACCGTCGGCGGCGCCGGCCTCGCAGCACGAGAAGGACCCTCCCGCGGCGCGGCGGCGGCCCCGGGGCCGCCGGTCCGTCCCCGACGAGGCGGGCGTCATCGGCGTGCTCGTCCTGCTCGTGGTCGTCGTCGGCCTGTTCAAGCCGGACTTCCTGAACACCGGGAACCTGCTGACGACCGCGCACAACTCCGTCTACGTCGGGCTGATGGCCTGCGGGATGGTGTTCGCGCTCGCCATGCGGGAGGTGGACCTGTCGGTCGGCGGGGTGTACGCGATGGGCGTCGTCGTCGGCGCCCTGCTCATCCGGGACGGCTGGAACCCCTGGTTCGCCGCGCTCGCCGTCCTCGCGCTGTCGGCGGCGGTCGGCGCGGTCAACGCCGTGATCACGACGTACCTGCGGCTGCCGTCGTTCATCGTCACGCTCGCGACGCTGATGCTGCTGCGCGGCGTCGGGCTCGCGCTCGCCGAGGGCAAGCAGATCACCGACCTGCCGCAGGACCACTCCTTCTTCACCGTGCTCGGCGGCGGTGAGACGGCCGGCGTCCCGAACGCGGTGTGGGTGTTCGCGCTCGCCGTGGTCGCGCTGACCGTCGTGTTCACCCGGACGAGGTTCGGCGCGCGGGTCCGGGCGATCGGCTCGAACCCCGAGGCCGCCGAGTTCGGCGGGCTGCCCGTCACCCGCACCCGGATCGCGGCGCTGGCGCTGTCGGCGACGATGGCGGGGCTCGCGGCCGTCCTCGCGCTCGCGTTCTTCATCGCCGGGGACCCGACCATCGGCCAGGGCTACGAGCTCACCGCCATCGCCGCCGCGATCATCGGCGGCACCCCGCTGAAGGGCGGAAGCGGCTCCGTCATCGGCGCGGCGGCGGGCACGCTCATCCTCGGCGTCGTCACCGCGGCGCTGGTGTTCTTCGAGGTCCCCATCAACTGGACGACCTTCGCGACCGGGGGCGTCATCCTCGTCGCCGTCGGCGCCGCGCCGCTGCTGCGCCGTGTCCGTGACCTGCGTTCAGCTGGGAGGAACCCATGATCACGCGTCCTCGCGGATCCGTCGCCGCGGCCGTCGCCGTGCTGCTCGCGACCGCCCTCGGCGCCGCCGCGTGCGGCGACGGCGCGGGCTCGGGCGGCAAGAGCGGGAAGCTCAAGATGGGCATCGCCGTCGCCAACTACAGCCTGAACTTCGCCCGCGAGATGTACGAGGGGGCGACGGAGGCGTCGAAGCAGGCGGGGAACATCGACTTCAAGGTCGTCGGCCCGCCGAACACCGACGGCCCGGCCGAGCAGCAGCTCTTCCAGAACCTCACCGTCACCCACCCGGACGGGATCGTGCTGGAGAACCTCGACCCGCCGATCTTCACCCGGCCGGCGGCGCAGGCCGTGCAGAAGGGCATCCCGATCGTGGCGCTCGACACCGCGCCGACGAAGGGCAGCAAGGTCGACTTCTACGTCGGCAACGACAACTACGAGCTCGGCGGGCAGCTCGCCGAGGCGACCGTGAAGAAGCTCGGCGCGGACGCCAAGGGCACCGTGGTCGTCGGCGTGCCGAACCCGGGGACGCCCGTCCTGGACAGCCGCGCCAAGGGGATCAAGGACACCTTCGCCAGGCTGGCGCCGGGCATCCGCGTCCTCGGCCCGTTCCAGACCTACAGCGACCCGGCGCAGAACTACGGCGCGTGGCAGTCGCAGGTGAACGCGAACCCGGCCGCGCTCGCGTTCCTCGGCGTCGGCGACGCCGACAGCTACAACCTCGGACGGCTCAAGGAGCAGCGCAAGGGCAAGTACCTCACGGCCGGGTTCGACGTCGACCCGAAGACCCTGGAGTACATCAAGAAGGGCACCAACTTCGCGGGCGTCGACCCCGAGCACTACCTGAAGGGGTACGTGGCCACCGCCCTCATGATCAAGGCGGTGCGGGAGAAGGACGGCAAGCTGCCGAAGGGCTGGTTCAAGACGCCGGGGCTCGTGATGGACTCGGCCAACATCGACGAGATCATCAAGCGCCAGCAGTCGGTGCAGAACGCCTTCCAGTGGTACAAGCCGCAGCTCGACAAGCTGATCGCGACCCCGGACGCCAACATCAAGCCCTTGGGCGAGGCACGGTGAAGCGGCGGAGCCGCGCCGCAGGGCGCGGAGGGCCGTCCCTCCTCGGGAGGCGCTGATGCTGGTCGCGTCGGGGCTGGTCAAGCACTACGGCGGCGTCACCGCGCTGGACGGCGTCGGCATCACCCTGGACGCGGGGGAGGTGCACGCCCTCTGCGGCGAGAACGGCGCGGGCAAGTCCACCCTCGTGAAGATCATCTCGGGGGTGGTGCGGCCGGAGGGCGGCGTCATCGAGCTGGACGGCGAGCCGGTCCGGTTCGCCGACGCGCGGCAGGCCGCGGCGCAGGGCGTCGCGATCGTGTCGCAGGAGCTGATGACCTACGACGACCTGACCGTGCTGGAGAACCTGTTCCCCTACGGGGCGCCGCTGCGCGGCGGGCTGGTCAGCAACCGGGAGATGCGGCGGCGCGCCGAGCCCGTCCTCGCGGAGCTCGGCCTCGACCCGCCGCCGCGCGCGAAGGTCGGCGAGCTGCCGCTCGCGGACCGGCAGCTCCTGGAGATCTGCCGGGCGCTGCTGCAGGAGCCACGCGTCCTGATCCTGGACGAGCCGACCTCCGCGCTGCCCCGCGACGCCGCCGCCCGGCTCGCCGCCGTCACCCGGCGGCTCGCGGAGCGGGGGCTCGCCGTCCTGTACATCTCGCACTTCCTCGAAGAGGTCATGCGGGTCGCGACGCGGATCACCGTGCTGCGGGACGGCCGGGTCGTCCTGCCGGGCGCGCCGGTCGCCGAGGTCGGGCTCGACTCCCTGGTCACCGCGATGCTCGGGCAGCCCGCCCGGCACGGCGAGCACGCGGCCGCCGCCCCGCGCCGCCCCGGCGGGGCGGCGGTCGCGCTGACCCGCGTGACCGTGCCGGGACGCCTCCGCGACGTGACCCTCACGGCGGACGGCGGGGAGATCGTCGGCCTGGCCGGGCTCCAGGGCTCCGGGCACCTCGCCGTGCTGGACGCGGTGTGCGGCCGGTCGCGTCCCTCGTCCGGGACGGTCCGGCTGCCGACCGGGCGGTCGCCGCGCTCGGCCCGGCACGCCGTCACCGAGGGCGTCGCCTACATCTCCGGCGACCGCAAGGGCCGCGGGCTGATGCTGGACAAGGCGCTGTGGGAGAACGTCACGTCCGTGAGCTGGCTCGGGCAGGGGCGGGGCGGCGCGCTGCCGCGCCGGTCCCGGCTCGTCGAGCGGTCCCGCGCGCACCTGGAGCGGCTGCGGGTGCGCGGCGACGTCCACGCGCGGGCGAGCACGCTGTCCGGCGGGAACCAGCAGAAGGCCGTGCTCGCGAAGTGGCTGGACGCGGACCCGGCGGTCCTCGCGCTGGACGACCCCACCCGCGGCGTCGACGTCGGCGCCCGCGGGGAGCTGCACGACATCGTCCGGGGCCTCGCCGCGGACGGGAAGGTGGTGCTGATCGCGTCCAGCGACCTCGCCGAGCTGGTCGAGCTGTGCCACCGCGTCGTCGTGTTCCAGCACGGGCGGATCGTCGACACGCTCGACGGGGACCGGCTCACCGAGCAGGAGCTCGGCGTCGCCATGAACGCCGGGTTCGCCGACCCGGCGCCGTAGGCCGGGCCGCCGCTCAGGCGAGCAGCGGGATGACGGGGGCGAACTCCTCCATCAGCGCGTCCGGGACCTGGTAGTAGCTGAACCCGTAGCGGTCGCGGCGGGCGGCCATCTGCTCGGCGACGTGCTCGGGCGGGCCGACGAACTGGGACGGCATGTCCAGCACGAGATCGGCGGCCGACGCCCCCCAGCCGCGCAGGACGGCGACCTTCGCCGCGGTCCGCCGCGGGTCGGGCCCGAACGTTGGCGTGACCATCATGCTCAGCTCGACGTCCCGGTCCCCGGCGGCCTCGCGGATCCAGTCGACCTTGCGGGCGATGGTGTCCGGGAGCCGCTCGGTGATCTCGTCGGAGATCGTCCCGTCGGGGCGGGCGCGGGGCAGCACGCCGACCGTGTCGGCGTGCCGTCCGGCGATGCCGAGCATGCGGCGGCTGCCCGCGCCGACGACCAGCGGCGGGCGCCGCTCCGGCACCGGGAAGACCGTCAGGCCGTCGACGCGGTAGTGGTCGCCGGCGAACGTCGTCTTGTGACCGGAGAGCAGGCTCCGCAGGACCCGCAGCGACTCCTCCAGGCGCCCGACCCGGACACCGGCCTCGTCGAACGGCATCCCAGCGGCCTCGTACTCGTCGCGCAGCCACCCCGCCCCGACGCCGAGCTCGAAACGCCCCCCGGACAGGTGGTCGAGCGTGGCGGCCTCCTTCGCCAGCACCACCGGGTGCCGGTAGTCGTTGGCGAGCACCATCGTCCCGAGCCGCAGCGTGCTCGTGGCGGACGCCGCCGACGCCAGCGCCACCATCGGCGCGAGCTGCTCGCCGAACGGCTCGGCCACGAAGTGGTCGCGCAGGACCAGGACGTCGTAGCCGAGTTCCTCCGCGCGCCGCGCCGTATCGGCCAGCCCGGCGCCGGAACGGATCGACTCGCCCACGACGCCGAAGCGGAAATTCCTGTTCATGGCGTGAGCATGCCCCGCTCGGGCGGTGTGCCGCTGGCGGGAATCCGACATCGGGTTCCGGGGACCACCGGACGCGTTTCGACCGGTGGAACGGGGCGAGTGGCTCGATCGCCGCCTGCTTGCGGCGTAAGGGCGTCACCGACTGCCCCGCTCTCACCGGTCACCTCCAGGCTGCGTCGCGCCGTCCGGATTTGCAACCCGCCCGGATACCGCGCGTCACCGTCCGGGCGGGCGGCCGACCCGCCGGGACAGGACGCGCCCCGGCCACGCGCCGACCATCAGCTCCCCGACCGGCTCGAACCCGTGGCCCCGGTAGTACTCGACGAGCCGCCCGTCGCCTCCGGCGTAGCAGTCGACGCGGACGAGGTCGATCCCCTTGGCGCGGGCCTCGTCCCCGGCCTTGCCGATCAGCGCTCCGCCGACCCCGCGCCCCGCGAACGCGCGGTCGGTGACGAGCAGCGTGATGTACAGCTCGGGCTCGTCGACCGGCTCGACGTAGTGCGGCGGGCCCGGCGCCGTGGCGAGGACCCCGGCGGGGCGTCCGTCCACCTCGGCCACCCAGACCTCGTCGTCGCGCGCGATGCCGGAGATCCGCTCGACCCGGCGGGGGTCCTCCGACCAGGGGGCGCTGCCCCACTGGCCGGTGCGGCCGTTCGCGGCGAGCCACGCCACGGCGCCGTCCAGCATCGCCAGCATCGCGGGCGCGTCGTCCGGCCCGCCCCTGCGGATTCTCATGGCGCCTCCTCCGTGCGCCCGATCCTCGCAGGTTCGCGATCACCGGTGGAAGCGCCCGGCCCGCCCAGCTCGCCGCCGGCGAAGAGGCGGGCGAGCGGCGTCCCGGACGGGTTCTCCACGCGCTCCGGCGGGCGGATCCGCTCGGCGGCCTCGGTGGGCAGCGGCCGGACGCGCTCGCGGTAGCCCCCGGCCGGGGTGCGCAGGATGAGGCCCGTCTCCAGGCCGTGGGCGAGCAGCGCGCGGTCGCGGCGCTGGAGCCCGAGGCAGATCCGGCGGGTGACGGCGAACGCCGCGACCGGGCCGAGCACGACGGCCGCGCGGAAGAACCAGGTGGTCGCGAACAGCGAGACGTGGAACCGGTCGGCGATCACGTCGTTGCCCGCCGCCGCCCACAGCACGCCGTAGAAGGCGATGCCCGCGGCGCCGAGGCCCGTCCGGGTGGCGGCGTCGCGCGGCCGGTCCAGCACGTGGTGGACGCGCCGGTCGCCCGTCGCCCGCCGCTCCAGGAACGGGTAGCCGGCCAGCAGCGTGAAGAACACGGTGATCACGAGCAGCGGGACGAGGATGCCGAGGGCCAGGGTGTGCCCGGCGACGGTGACGTCCCAGCCGGGCATGAGGCGCAGCGCGCCGTCCCCGAACGCCAGGTACCAGTCGGGCTGCGACCCGGCGCTGATCGCGCTCGGGGAGTAGGGCCCGTACTGCCAGACCGGGTTGATCTGGAGGAAGGCCGCCAGCAGCACGATCGCCCCGGCGGTGAACAGCAGGAACGCGGCGGTCTTGGCCATGAAGACGGGGTAGAACGGCTTGCCCTCGACCGCCCGCGCGGTGCTGCGCCCGCGCCGGAAGTCGGTGTGCTTCTGCACCCACGGCAGCACGATCGCGTGCAGCGGGACGAACGCGACCATCAGCGCGGGGATGAGCAGGACGTGCAGCACGTAGAGCCGGGGCACGATGTCCGTGCCGGGGAACTCGCCGCCCAGCAGGAAGAAGCCCAGATAGGTTCCGACGAGCGGGATCGCCTGGACCGCGCCGATGATGAGCCGCAGGCCCGTCCCGGACAGCAGGTCGTCCGGCAGCGAGTAGCCGGTGAACCCGTTGGCCATGGCGAGCGTGAACAGCGTGATGCCCAGCAGCCAGTTCAGCTCGCGCGGCTTGCGGAACGCTCCAGTGAAGAAGACCCGCAGCATGTGGGCGAGGATCGCGGCGACGAAGACGAGCGCCGCCCAGTGATGGACCTGCCGCATGAGCAGGCCGCCGCGCACGTCCATGCTGATGTGCAGCGTCGAGGCGTACGCCTCGCTCATCCGGACGCCGCGCAGCGGTGTGTACGACCCGTCGTACACCACTTCGGTCATGCCCGGCTTGAAGAACAGCGTCAGGAACACGCCGGACGCGAGCAGGACGAGGAACGCGTACAGCGCGATCTCGCCCAGCAGGAAGGACCAGTGGTCGGGGAACACCTTGCGCATGGCCCGGCGCGCGAATCCGGTGGTCCCGAGGCGTTCGTCGAGCGCGGTGGCCGCCTTCGCGGTCGCGGACATGGCCCATTCCCTCCGTAACGGTCGAATCGCCGGAGCAATACGACCGAACGTAGTACGACACTGCGTAGTACTACAAGAGGTAAATTCGCGCTCAGCCGCCGATGAACCCCCGCGCTCTTTCGAACAGGCCGAGGGTGATCGTGTGGAGGAGGTCGCCCGTCTCCCTGGGTGCCTTTCCCGCGTGGGCGCGGGCGTTCGTGCCCTCCAGGACGATGCCGAGCTTGAAGCAGGCCAGCACCGCGTACCAGGTGATGGACGACAGGTCGCGTCCCGCCACGGCGTCCGCGCGCTCGGCGTAGGTCGCGACCAGCTCGTCGGCCGCGGGCAGGGCGCCGCTCGCGCCGAGCGGCCCGGCGAGCGCCGCGCCCGGGCCGTCGCGGTCCGGCCAGGTGGCGAGCAGCCAGCCGAGGTCGAGCAGCGGATCGCCGATGGTGCACATCTCCCAGTCGACGATCGCGGCGACCTCCGGCCCGGCGAAGGAGTACATCAGGTTGGCCAGGTGGTAGTCGCCGTGCAGGATCCCTGGGCGCCAGTGGAGCGGGCGGCGCTCCTCCAGCCAGCGGGCGACGTCGTCCAGGCCGGGGATGTCGGGCCCGGGGTAGCCGTCCAGCGCGCGGTAGGAGTCGAGCTCCGACAGCCAGCGGCTCACCTGCCGTTCGAGGAAGCCCTCCGGCCTGCCGAAGCCGCCGAGCCCGACCGCCTCGTGGTCGACCGCGCCCAGCGCCGCCACCGCGCGGGCGGCGTTCAACCCCATCTCGCGCTGGATCGCCTCGTCGTCCGCGTGCGGTTCGGGCAAGGTCACCGTCGCGTTGAAACCGTCCACGGGGGTCATGAGGTAGAAGACCGCGCCGTTCATGACGGTCTCGTCGGGGCAGGCCGCGATGAGGCGCGGCGCGGGGACGTCGGTCCCGTCGAGCGCCGCCAGCACGCGGGCCTCGCGGCGCAGGACGTCGTTCGTCCGCGCCCGCAGGTGGACGGGCCCGCGCCGCAGCACGTACCCGCGCCCGCCCCGGCCGAACGCGATCAGCGTGTTCTGCGTGCCCCCGGCCAGTGCCCGGACGTCCTCGAACGGGCCGCCCGGCAGGCCCTGCCCGTCCATCCATCCGGCGAGGACGTCGAAGTCCACGAGGGCGCGGTCGATCTGCTCAGGCTGCACGACGCGGGGTTCCCTTTCCAGACGGGTGACTACCGGAGAGTAACAGCCGGTTCATTCCCCGGGCCGGTGGCCGACACCCGCCCTCGGCGTGCCGCGCGGTTCACATTCGTCCAAGACCGGCGGGATCCCGGGCGGCCAGACTGGGCATGCCGACCACACGACAGGGAGGACACCATGACCAGTGAGATCCGCCGGACGTTCTACCCGCTGATCAACTGCGCCGACCCCGCCAAGGCCATGGAGTGGATGGAGAAGGCGTTCGGGTTCGAGACCGTCGCGGTGCACCGGGACGACGCCGGGAAGGTCGTCCACGCCGAGATGAAGTACGACACCGGCCTGTTCATGTTCGGCAAGGGCACGCCCGGCACGTCGGCGATCTACGTCGCGGTCGACGACCCGGACGCGCACCACGACCGGGCGAAGGCGGCCGGAGCCGAGATCTTCCGCGAACTGGCCGACCAGGACTACGGCTCCCGCGACTACGCGGCCCACGACCTGGACGGCAACGAATGGTACTTCGGCACCTACCGGCCCTGAACCGGCCCTGAGCCCGGCATCCCGGCACGCGATCCGCCGTCACACGATGCGCCGTCACACGATCCGCCGTCACACGATCCGCCGTCACACGATCCGCCGTCACACGATGCGGCGGCCCGCCACGACGACCGCGGTCGGGCGCGCCAGGACGGCGGCGTCGTCGCGCGGGTCGCCCGCGTAGCAGACCAGGTTCGCCGGACGCCCGGGCCGCAGCCCGCCGGGGACGCCGAGGAACTCGGCGGCGGCCGTGCTCGCCGCGGCGAGGGCCTCCGCGGGCGGCAGCCCGAGCTCGACGAGCAGCGCCACCTCCTCCGCGATGCCGCCGACCACGTCGGTGCCGGTGAGGATCGGCACGCCCGCGGCCCGCGCGGCGCGCAGCAGGTGCGCCATCCGCTCGCGCCGCCGGAGGCGGGCCCGGCGGCCCTCCGCGTCCTCGCCGCCCGACGGGGGCGCGACGGTGGCGCAGAGGGTGGGCGTCCACGCGCCGCCCCGCTCGGCCAGGGACGCGACGTCCGCCTCGCTCATGCCGTCCCCGTGCTCGATCGAGTCGACCCCGGCGGCGATCAGCTCGCCCGCGTGGGAGGTCGTGGTGTGCGCCGCGACCCGCGCCCCCGCCCCGTGGACGGCCGCCACCAGCCGGCGCACGTCCGCCGCCGGGTAGGTGGGGACCGCGTCGCTCGCGCGCAGGACACCGCGCCCCACCGGCGGGAAGTCGCCGACCAGCTTCACCCAGCGGGCCCCGGCCGCGACCTCCGCGAGCGCCGCCTCGACGAGGTCGCCGGACGCGACGGGCGTGTACACGCCGGGGAAGTAGCGGTCTCGCGGCGCGAGGAACCGGCCGCAGGCGATCAGGCCCGCGCCGTCCTCGTCCGCCAGCAGGCGCAGGGCCACGCCGCCGGGGCCGCCGAGGTCGCGGACGACGGCGACGCCCGCCGCGCGCGCCGCCTTCAGGTTCGCGCGGGCCTGGCCCTCGGTCAGCGGGCGCGGACGGCCCCCGGGGCCGGGGCCCACGGACAGGTGGCAGTGCGCGTCGACGAGACCGGGCAGGACGAAGCGCCCCGGGAGCGGCTCGGCGCCGTCCGGGGGAGTGGGCGTCCAGCGGCCCCGCCCGTCGACGCCGCCCGTGCCGGAATCGCCGCCGGGCAGGAAGACGCCGTCGACGCGCCAGGCGGGCACCGCCGGTCAGCCCGTCAGCTCGGCGCGCCGGGCCTTGGGCAGCCCGGCCACGACCAGCTCGTAGGACTGGTCGATCAGCTCCAGCAGCTCGTCGTCGGGGACCGAGCCGTCGAGGACGACCGTGTTCCAGTGGCGCTTGTTGAGGTGGTAGCCCGGCGTGATCGCGGCGTGCCGGGCGCGCAGCTCGTCGGCGCGGTCGGGGTCGCACTTGAGGCTGACGCTCCCCGGCGCGTCGCCGAGCGAGACCAGCGCGAACATGCGCCCGGCCACCTTGAACACGGCGACCCCGTCGCCGAACGGGTAGTCCTCCGCGGAGCCCCGCTTGGCCAGGCATTCGGCGATCACCCGGTCGCGGTTCGCGTCGTCCGTCGTCACGCGGCCACTGTAATCCGCGCCGCCGACACTTCCGGAGATCAGCCCTGCGGCGTGCTGATGTTGACCATCCACGGCACGCCGAACCGGTCGACGCACATGCCGAACTCGTCGCCCCAGACCTGCTTCTCCATCGGGACGGTGACCGTCCCGCCCTCGGAGAGCCTGGCCCAGTAGCCGCGCAGCAGCTCGCCGTCGTCGCCGCTGACGCTGACCGAGCATCCGGCCATGGGCTGGTACGGCATGTCGCCGACGACGTCGCCCGCCATGATCGTGTAGCCGTCGGCGGTCTCCAGCATCGCGTGCATGACCCGGTCGGCGTCCGGCGAGTCGGCGCCGCCGACCTCGCCGACGGTGTTGACGGCCAGCTCGCCGCCGAACACGTCGGCGTAGAACTCCATCGCCTGGCGCGCGTCGCCGTCGAAGGTCAGATAGGGATTCAGCCTTGAGGACATGGGTTCCCCCGAATGAACGACCGTAGTGTGGCTGCGCTCGGGGACATACCCGGAATGTCGGGACGAATGAGTAAAGGCTCGGACGGTCAGCGCAGGCCGGCGAAGAGGTCGTCCTCGTGGTCGGGGGCCTCGACGCGGCAGAAGCGCCGGACGAACGCCTCCCGCGAGAACGCCATGTGCTGCAGCTCCTCCGGCATCTTCAGGAAGAAGATGTTCTCGCCCTGGCTGGCGTGCGCCTCCAGCGCCTTGCGCTTGGCCTCCACGTGCGCGGACACGTCCAGGACGCTCGTGACCAGCTCGTCGGGGGTGCCGAAGTCGTCCGGCGGCTCGAAGCCGATCTCCACGCCGGCCGCCTCCGCCGCCTCGAACATCCGCCGGATACCGGAGCGCGGCATGGCCGTGTAGTACAGCTTGTCGGGTATCCCGGTGCGCTCGGCGGCGGCCAGCGCGACGCGGTGCGCCTGGATGTGGTCGGGGTGCCCGTACCCGCCGTTCTCGTCATAGGTCACGACGACCTGCGGCCGGTAACGCTCCATCAGCTCGGCGAGGCGCCCGGCGGACTCGTCCAGCGGGATGTTCGCGAACGCCCGCGGGTCGTCGTTGGTGGACCAGCCGACCATGCCCGAGTCGCGGTACCCGAGCAGTTCGAGATGGGCGATGTCGAGCAGGCCCACCGACTCGCGCAGCTCGGCGAGGCGCCGCGCCGCGACCCCGGCGGCGTCGTGCCCCGGGTCGCCCGGCTTCAGCCCGCCCGAGTCGTCGCCCTGCTCGCCGTTCGTGCAGGTCACAAGGACGGTGCGAATGCCCTCGGCGGCGCTGCGGGCGAGCAGGCCGCCGGTCCCGAGGACCTCGTCGTCGGGGTGGGCGTGGACCGCCATCAGGGTTCGTTCGCTCGTCATCCGGGCTCCTCGGAGGGGCTTGCTCGTCCGGCGGTCCACCCTACGTCGCGCCGCCGACAATCGATCATGTCCGCCGGTCACGTCTGGGACGTGGACTCCGTCTCCGACAGGTCGGCCACGGTCAGCGGGTGCGCGGGCGCGTCGAACGGGTGCAGCGAGGACGCCGCCGGGCCCGCCACGACGAGCAGCTCGCCGGGGTCGAGGAGCCGCCAGCCCGGGTCGTCGTCGAGGCGCTCGCTGGCGAGGACGCAGGCGGGCGCGGGCTCCCGGTGCGCGGCGACCTGGACGGCGCCGGGCTCGCGGCCCGCGCCGAGGTGCCGGGGCGAGTCCGGCTCGCGCAGCTCGGACCGCAGCACCCACAGCTCGTGCGCGGCGGGGTAGCGCAGCGCCCAGATCCGTCCCGCCTCGGCCAGCAGGACGTTCAGCGCGAACACCGGGAGCTCCGCGGCGATCCGCCGGACGGCCGAGACCAACCCGGACGTGGTGTCGCCGCGCCGCCTGATCTCCGCCGTGACGTAGGCGAACACGAGCTCGGAGTCGGTCTGGCCCCGGACCCGCGCGCGGTCCACGTCGGTGAGCCAGGAATCGAGGACGTCGAGCCCCCGCACCACGCCGTTGTGCGCGAAAAGGCGGTCGTCCATGACGAACGGGTGCGAATTGTGGACGTCGGGCGCTCCCGTGGAGGCGTACCGGACGTGCGACACGAACGTGTGCGACGCGACCGAGCGCGCCTCGGAATTGAAATCCGCGTCCTTGTAGGCCGCCATGGGAGCGCGGTCGCGGACGGGCTCCTCGCCGAGCGAGAACCAGCCGAGGCCCGTCCCGTCGGGCATGCGGCGGCTCTGCGCGCTGAGGCTGTCGGGGGCGTCCACCAGCCAGAACGTCGCGTGGGCGCGGGGCCCGCCGGTCGTCATCCCGAACAGTCGGCACATGTCCGGACGATGCCCCGGCGGACGCCGACTATTACTCCCGCCCGCGAAAATCGGCCTTCGACGGCGGGGCCCGGATGTCGTACGGTCCGGGTATGGGGTCGCCGGTGATTCTGCTCGACGTGGACGGGGTTCTCAATCCATTTGAAAGGCCGCACCGCGGTTACAGGCGGCACAGGTGCTCGCCGAACGGCATGACGTTCAAACTCTGGCTCAACGCGGCGCACGGCCCGGCGCTGCTCGGCCTGGCCGAGTCGTCGGGCGCGGAGCTGGCGTGGGCGAGCTACTGGTGCGACAACGCCAACGTGTGGATCTCCCCGCGGATCGGGCTGCCGGAGCTGCCGTTCGTCCCGATCCCGCGGTTCCCGGGGGTCGACGAGGGGCGGACGCTCGGCGCGTGGAAGGCCCGGCACGTCGCCGCGTGGACGGAGGGCCGCCCGTTCGTCTGGTTCGAGGACGAGCCCGACGCGACCGCCCGCATCGCGGCCGAACCGGACGTGGCCGACCACCTCCTCGTGGAGATCGACCCGCTCACCGGCCTGACCGACGAGCACATCGAGGCCGCCGCCGGGTGGCTGCGCGCCCTCCAGCGGTGACGCGGAGCGCGGCCGGGGCCCGCGGCTGCGAACGCCGCGGGCCCCGCCCGGGTCAGCAGGTGGCCAGCAGCCGTTCGAGCGCCGTCTTCTCCGCGGCGTCGAGGGTCAGCGCGTAGCGGTACTTCACGTCGATCCACGACCTGGCGTACATGCAGCGGAACGAGGCCAGCGGCGGCGTCCACTGGGCCGGGTCCTTGTCGCCCTTGGCCTGGTTGACGTTGTCGGTGACCGCCCACAGCTGCGAGCTCGTCAGGTCGTTGGCGAACTGGCGGCGGCGCGCGGTCGTCCAGGTGTCGGCGCCCGACCGCCACGCCTGCGCCAGCGGGACCATGTGGTCGATGTCGAGGTCGTCGCGGTGGGTCCAGGTCGCCCCGTCGTAGGGGCTGCGCCAGGTGCCCGAGACGGCCTGGCATTCGGAGTTGACCTGGACGTTCTCGCCGTCCCGTTTCAGGACGACTTCCCGGGTGTTGCAATTGTTGCCCTGGTTGATCCAGTGCGGGAATTTCTCGCGGGTATATCCGTCCATCGACCCTTCGGCGCGGACGGTCAGGGCGGCGAGGTGCTGGGCCGCGACGCTCGCGTCCGGCGGTGGCGGCGGCGCGGCCACGAAGGCGGTTTCGGCGGCGGTTTCGGCGGCCGCGGCGGGCGCGACCAGGGCCGCGATGAACAGAGAGACGGCGGTGACGGCGATCCCCGTGCGTTTCACGGGAAGCTCCTTTTCGCTCGGGAGCATAAACGCCGTCAGTCTCGAATAAGCGGATCAAATTGAAGATCATGATCAGGTCATGGGTCAGGTCGCATTCGTCCAAGACACCTCCTCGGGCCCGCCCGTAACGTCGCGGAAGCCAACGAAACCGAGGAAGGGAGCCATTCGTGGCACAGACACCGTCGAGGTCGCCGCTGCTGGACCTCGCGTTCGGCTACATGCCGGCGCAGCTCCTCCACACCGCAGCCGAGATCGGCGTCGCCGACGCCCTGTCCGCCGGGCCGCGCTCCAGCGCGGAGCTGGCGGCGGACACCGGGACCCACGCGCCGTCCCTGTACCGGCTGCTGCGCGGCCTCGCCGGGCTCGGCGTCGTCGAGCAGCGGGAGCGCGACCTCTTCGCCCTCACCGCCGAGGGGCGGCGGCTGCGCGCCGACGACCCCGACTCGGTCCGCTCACTGATCCGGCTGTTCTGCGGACCCGACGTCTGGCGGACGTGGGGCGACATGCCCGAGACCCTGCGCACCGGCGAATACGCGTGGAAACGCGTCACCGGAATGACGCCGTTCGAGTTCTTCCAGAAGAACAGTGAGTTGTCCGAGACGTTCAACGCGGCGATGGCGGAGCACACGCGGGCCGTCGCGCCGGACATCGTCGCGGCCCACGACTTCGGCCGCTACCGGACGGTCGCCGACCTCGGCGGCGGCGACGGCACCCTCATCGCCGCGATCCTGCGCGCGAACCCGGAGGTGCGCGGCGTCCTGTTCGACCTGCCGCCCGGCCTCGCCGGTGCGGCCGGGAACCTCGGCGGCGCCGCCGACCGGATCGAGATCGTGGCGGGCGACTTCTTCGAGTCCGTCCCCGAGGGCGCGGACGCCTACGTCCTGAAGAGCGTGATCCACGACTGGGACGACGCGAGGGCCGCCGCGATCCTGCGGACCTGCCGCGCCGCGATGCGCCCGGACGCGCGGCTGCTCGTGCTGGAGCAGGTCATGCCGGAGATCGTCACCGCGGAGACGCAGGGCGTCGTGCGCAACGACCTCAACATGCTCGTCTCGACCGGCGGCCGGGAGCGGACCGAGGCCGAGTTCCGCGCCCTGCTGGACGGCGCCGGGTTCGCGACCGTCTGGCTCACCGGACCGCTGCCGCCCGCCGGGTACCACGTCATCGAGGCGCGGCCCGCCGGGTGACCGTCAGTTGCGCGTCCAGTCGGGCTGGACGAAGTCGGCGACCCGCGCCCGCCGTCCGAGCAGCACCACCTCGCGGAACTGCCACAGCATCGCCCCGGTCGGGGCGTGGACGCGCCAGTCGGGACCGAGCCGCATCTGCAGCAGGCGGCCGCCGTCCGGCTGCGGCACCCACCGCGGCGTGTCGTCGGCGGCGAGCCTGCGCAGGCTCACGTGGTGGACGGAGTGGACCTCGTCCGCGCTCGGCGCCAGCGGGCCCGGATCGTCCAGCGCCAGCACGACCGGCGTGATCGCGAAGCCGGACGTGGCGGGGAAGTCGTCGAGCCGTCCGAGCACGTCGCCCGGCCCGGCGGCGAGGCCGATCTCCTCGCGCAGCTCCCGCAGCGCGGCCTCCTCGGGCGTCTCGCCGTCTTCGAGCCCGCCGCCGGGCAGGCCCCACTGCCCGGCGTTGCGGCCCCGGTACGCGCGCCTGATCAGGATCACCGACGGGACGCCCGCGTGCTCCACCGCGCACAGCACGACCCCGGCGCGGCGCAGCCCGGGCGCGTCCGGGACGGTCGTGTGCGCGAACGCGCCGAGCCGCGCGGCGGCGAGCGCGCGGAACGCGCCGAGATCGTCGAACGGGCCGGGACCGTCGGAGGGGCCGGGATCGTCGGACGGGCCGGGGGCGTCCGGGGGGCCGAGGGGGGCGTCCGTCATGCGTCGATACTGCCAGGGCCGCTTTCGCGCGCGTACCTCGCGGGGGACGTCCCGACCGCCGCCGTGAAGTCGCGGACGAAGTGCGCTTGGTCGGCGTAGCCCAGTTCGGCCGCCAGCGCCGCCCAGTCGGGCGGCGACCCGGACGCGGCCCGCTCGGCGGCCTCCTGCATCCGGAACCGGCGGATCACCCACTTCGGGCCGACGCCCACGTACTCGCGGAACAGCCGCTGCAGGGTGCGGGCGCTCAGCCCCGCGTCCGCGGCGAGCCGGTCCACCCGGACGAGGCCCGGCGACGCCGCGATCCGCTCCACGATCCCCGCCGCCCGCTCGATGGCCGGGTCGGGCTCCGGCCGCAGCCCGATCAGGAACGACGCCAGCCGCGCGACGGCCGCGCCGTCGTCGGCGGTCGCGAAGACCTCCTCGGCGAGCGCCCGGCCGGGCGCGCCGAACACCTCCTCCACCCCGGCGAACCGGCCGGTCAGCGCGGCGACCGGGCCGCCCGCGAACGGCCGGAACCCGCCCGGCCGGAACGCCGCGCCGACCACCCGGCCCTCGCCCGCGATCTCCTCGGTGAAGTCGTCGCGGACCACGCCGACGACGCGGGCCCGGGTCGTCCCGGACGTCAGGTAGCTCGTGAACGTCACATGCACCGACGGCCGCGTGAGCACCTGCTGGCGGTGCGGCGGACGCCCGCGCAGGTCCCAGCGCAGCACCCAGAGGTGCGCCACGAACGGGGCCAGCTCCGGCGGCGGCGCGATCCGCTCGACCCGGAAGCTGTCGAGGGCCGTCCGCGGGCGCAGGATGCCCCGCGTCCCGTCGGGTAGGGGACGTCCCATCGCCCCAGGCTAAGCGGCCCCTGCCGGTGCGATGTCGCGTTTTTTCAAGACGCGCGGCCGGGTCCCGCCTAGCGTTGGCGACGTGTTCGAACGGATGAGCGAGGAAAGCGTGATGGATATCCGGAACCAGATGGTCCCCGCCGCCGAGGCCGCGGCGAAGATCGTCCTGGAGACGCCGGAGGATCGGCTGGACGCGCCGACCCCGTGCGCCGACTGGGACGTGCGCGCCCTGGTCAACCACATGATCTTCTGGTCCATCCGGGGCGAGACGGCGGCGCGCAGGCAGCCGCCCGCCGGACCGGGGGAGGACCACGACTTCACCGCCGAGCCCGGCTGGGGAGAGCGGTTCGCCGAGCAGGCCCGCCGGACCGCCGAGGCGTGGCAGGACCCGGCGGCGTGGGAGGGCAACACGAGTCTCACCGGTAACAAGGAGGGCATGCCCGCCGCGTTCATCGCCGGGATCCTCTTCGGGGAGTGCGTCGTGCACGGCTGGGACCTCGCCGTCGCCACCGGCCGCGAGCCGTCGTTCCCGCCCGCCGTCGTGGACGCGGCGTGGGAGCAGATCGTCCCGGCGGCGGAGATGAGCCGCCAGTACGGCGTGTTCGGGCCCGAGGTGCCGGTGCCCGCCGACGCGCCCCTGCTCGACCGCGTCCTCGGCGTGGCGGGCCGCGACCCGCGCTGGAAGCCCTAGCGGAGCCGCGCGGGTCCCGGCGCGAGCGGGGGCCCGCGCGCTCTACCCTTGAGGCATGTCTTCGAGCTCTTCGATCCGCGTCCGGTTCGCCCCGTCCCCGACCGGCATGTTCCATGTCGGCGGCGCCCGCTCGGCGCTGTTCAACTGGGTGATGGCGGTGCAGTCCGGCGGGACGCTCGTGCTCCGGATCGAGGACACCGACGCCTCCCGCAACAGCCCCGAATGGACCGAGGGCATCATCCGCGCCCTCGCCTGGCTCGGGATCGACGGCGAGCAGTACGAGGGCCCCTACTTCCAGTCCGCCAACGCCGACCGGCACGCCGAGGCCGTCCAGACGCTGAAGGACGCGGGCCGCGCCTACTACTGCGAATGCACCCGCGAGGCCGTCATCGCCCGCACCGGCGACCAGCACAAGGGCTACGACGGCTTCTGCCGCGACCGCGGCCTGGAGCCCGGCCCCGGCCGCGCCCTGCGCTTCCGCACCCCCGACGAGGGCCAGACCACCGTCGTCGACCTGCTGCGCGGCAAGCCGGTGTTCGAGAACGCCGTCCTGGAGGACTTCGTCATCGCCCGCGCGGACGGGTCGGTCACGTTCCTGCTGGCCAACGTGGTCGACGACATGAGCCAGGGCATCACGCACGTGGTCCGCGCCGAGGAGCACCTGTCGAACGCGCCCAAGCAGCAGCTCCTCTGGGAGGCGCTCGGCGCGGAGCCGCCCGTGTGGGCGCACGTCCCCGTCGTCGTCAACGAGAAGCGGCAGAAGCTGTCCAAGCGCCGCGACAAGGTCGCGCTGGAGGACTACCAGGCCGAGGGCTACCTCGCCGAGGCCGTGCGCAACTACCTGATGCTGCTCGGCTGGGCCCCGTCCGGCGACCGCGAGATCGTCCCCTGGGACGTGATCGTCGAGGAGTTCCGGATCGAGGACGTCAACACCTCGCCCGCGTTCTTCGACGAGAAGAAGCTCCGCGCGTTCAACGGCGAGTACATCCGCGCGCTGCCGGTCGAGAAGTTCATCGCCGAGTGCCTGCCGTTCCTGGAGAAGGCCCCGTTCGACGTCGACGTCGCCGTGTTCGCCGAGCTGGCGCCGCTGGCGCAGACCCGGGTGGCGCTGCTGTCGGAGATCGTCCCGATGATCGACTTCGCCTTCCTGGACGAGCCGCCGTCCGACGAGCAGTCCTGGAACAAGGCCATGAAGGGCCCCGCCGCCGAGATCCTCGCCGCCGCCGAGGCCGCCTACCTGGACGCCCCCTGGCACGCGGACGAGCTGAAGGACAGGCTGGAGCGCGTCGGCGCCGAGCACGGGCTCAAGCTCGGCAAGACGCAGGCGCCCGTCCGGGTCGCCGTCACCGGCCGCACCGTCGGCCTCCCGCTGTTCGAGTCGCTGGAGATCCTCGGCCGCGACCGCACCCTCGCCCGCATCGCCACCGCCCGCGCGCGCCTCGCGCAGAGCGGCTGATCAGGACGCCGCCGGGTCAGGACGCCGCCGGGTCCTCGCCGTCGAGGGCCCGGCGCAGGTCGGCCAGGCGGCGGTCCAGCTCGGCGAAGTCGTCGCGCAGCGTGATGGGGACGCGCTTGCCGACCAGCTCCGCCTGCTCCTCCAGCGAGACGAGCCGGTCGGTGATCCGCCGGCCGGCCTGCGGGTCGTCCAGCGGGCGCGCCCGCAGCAGCGTCGCCTGCTCGCGCAGGAGCGCGGCCTGCTCGCGCAGCAGGGTCGTCTGGTCGCGAAGCTGCTTGTTCTTGTTGTGCAGCTCCACGAACACCGACACCTTCGCGCGCAGCACCCACGGGTCGAACGGTTTGGAGATGAAGTCGACCGCGCCCGCCGCGTACCCGCGGAACGCGTAGTCGGGGTCGCTGTTCACCGCGGTCAGGAAGATGATCGGCAGGTCCCGGGTCTTCTTGCGGCGCTTGATGTCGCGGGCCGTCTCGAACCCGTCCATCCCCGGCATGACGACGTCCAGCAGGATGACCGCGTACTCGTCGGTGAGGAGCGCCTTCAGCGCCTCCTCGCCGGACCGGGCCCGGACGAGATCCTGGTCGAGCGAGCTGAGGATCGCCTCCAGCGCGATCAGGTTCTCCTCCCGGTCGTCCACGAGCAGGATCTTGGCCTTGTCGTCCACGCGCCCTCTCTCCGATCCGGTCCCCGCCGCCTGCCGCGCCGGCGCGCACGGCGGCCCCGCCTGCCAGGCGACTCCTCCCCTCAGCGGACGATGGAGGGTTGCAGCCAGTTCCTCATGACGTCAAGAAGATGGTCCACGTCGACCGGCTTCGGCACGTAGTCCGACGCGCCCGACTCCAGGCTCCGCTCCCGGTCGCCCCGCATCACCTTCGCCGTGATCACGATAATGGGCAGCTCGGCGAACTGCGGCATCTCCCGGATCGCGGCCGTGGTGGCGTAGCCGTCGAGGCCCGGCATCATCACGTCCATCAGGACGATCGCGACGTCGGGGTTGCGGTGCAGGACGTCGATCCCGGCCTGCCCGTCCTCGGCGTACAGGACCTCCATCCCGTACCCCTCCAGAACGCTGGTCAGCGCGAAGACGTTCCGGACGTCGTCGTCGACGATCAGCACCTTGCGGCCCGACAGGACGGTGTCGAGGAAGTCCGCGGGCGGCTCCTCCAGCAGGCCGTTCAGCGCGGCCTCCCCTTCGCCCGGCCGCTCCCCGCCGGGCGCGCGCTGCTCCACCGGCAGCCCGTTCTCCCCGGACGGCGCGGACACGCCCCCGGGCAGCGCGTGCGGCCCGCCGCCGTTCCCGGGCATCCCGGCGCCCTGGCCCGCCCCCGGCAGGGGCGGCCCGCCCGGCACGCCGTCCGGCGCGGTCGCCTCGTCCGTCGCCGCGGCGCGCCGCCGCCCGTCGCGCTCGCTGTACTGCGCGGGCAGGTACAGCGTGAACACGCTGCCCTGGCCCGGCCTGCTCTCCGCGTGGATCTCCCCGCCGAGCAGCCGCGCGATGTTCCGGCTGATCGACAGGCCGAGCCCGGTGCCGCCGTAGCGGCGGCTGGTCGTCCCGTCGGCCTGCTGGAACGGCTCGAAGATCTCCTGCAGCTTGTCCGCGCTGACCCCGATGCCGGTGTCGATCACCCGGAACGCGATGACGTCCGGGGTGTTCCACAGCGCGGGCAGCGCGAAGTCGATGTCGCCCGCCCGCTCGATCACGAGCCGCACCTCGCCCTCGGCGGTGAACTTCACCGCGTTGGACAGCAGGTTGCGCAGTACCTGCTGCAGCCGCTGCTCGTCGGTGTGCAGCGTGGACGGGACGTCCTGCGCGACCTCCACGCCGAAATGCAGCCCCTTGTCGACCGACAGCGGCCGGAACGTCGCCTCCACGTAGTCGACCAGCGCCGACACCGCGATCCGCTGCGGATGCGCCTCCATCTTCCCGGCCTCGACCTTCGCCAGGTCGAGGATGTCGTTGATCAGCTCCAGCAGGTCGGTGCCGGAGTCGTGGATCGTCTGGGAGAACTCCACCTGCTTGCTGGTGAGGTTGCCCTCCTGGTTCTCCGACAGCAGCTTCGCCAGCACAAGAAGGCTGTTCAGCGGCGTGCGCAGCTCGTGCGACATGTTCGCCAGGAACTCCGACTTGTACCGGGACGAGATCGCGAGCTGCTCGGCGCGCTCCTCCAGCGTCCGCCTGGCCTGCTCGATCTGGAAGTTCTGGATCTCGATCGCGCGGTTCTGCTGGGCCAGCAGGGCCGCCTTCTCCTCCAACTCGGTGTTGGAGTGCCGCAGCTCGCCCTGCTGGCGCTGCAGCTCGTCCGAGCGCTCCTGGAGCTCCTGCGCGAGCCGCTGCGACTCGCCGAGCAGCTGCTCGGTCCGGGTGTTCGCGCGGATCGCGTTCAGCGTCACCCCGATCGTCTCGATGAGCTGGCTGAAGAACGCCAGGTGAACATCGGTGAACCGGCCGAAGGAGGCCAGCTCGATCGCGCCGAGCACCTCGTCCTCGAACACGATCGGCAGCACGATGATGTTGACCGGGGACGCCTCGCCGAGCCCCGACCCGATCTTCACGTAGTCGGCGGGCGCGTCCGCGATCAGCAGCGGGCGCCGCTCCTGCGCCGCCTGCCCGACCAGGCCCTCGCCGAGCGCGAACCGGACCTCGCCGGACCCGCCGCCGCGGCCCGCCCGGCCGCGCGGCGTCCCGTACCCGGCGATCAGCGCGAGCTCGGTCTCGTCGCCGACGCTCTCGGCCAGGTAGAACGCGCCGTACTGGGCGCTCGCCGTCGGGGTCAGCTCCCGCATGATCAGCTCCGCGACCTGCATGAGGTCGCGGTGGCCCTGCATGAGCCCGCCGATCCGCGCGAGGTTGGTCTTCAGCCAGTCCTGCTCCTCGTTGGCGCGGGTCGTCTCGCGCAGTGTCGCGACCATGAGGTTCACGTTGTCCGACAGCTCCGCGACCTCGCCGCGCGCCTCCACGGTGATCGTCCGGGTCAGGTCGCCGGTGGCGACCGCGCTCGCCACCTCGCCGATCGCGCGGACCTGCGTGGTCAGGTTCCCGGCCAGCTCGTTGACGCTCTCGGTCAGCCGCTTCCAGGTGCCGGACACGCCCTCGACCTCGGCCTGGCCGCCGAGCCGCCCCTCGATGCCGACCTCCCGCGCCACCCGCGTCACCTCGGACGCGAACGACGACAGCGTGTCGACCATCTTGTTCAGGGTCGTCTTCAGCTCCAGGATCTCGCCCTGCGCGTTCACGTCGATCCGCCGGGTCAGGTCGCCGTGCGCGACCGCCGTCGCGACCTGCGCGATGTTGCGGACCTGGTAGGTCAGGTTGGACGCCATCCCGTTGACGTTGTCGGTCAGGTCCTTCCACATGCCGCCCGCGCCCGGCACCCGGGCCTGGCCGCCGAGGCGGCCCTCCGTGCCGACCTCGCGCGCGACGCGGCTGACCTCGTCCGCGAAGGCCGACAGCGTGTCGACCATGGTGTTCAGGGTGTCCTTCAACTGGAGGATCTCGCCCTGCGCGTCCACCTCGATCTTGCGGGTCAGGTCGCCCTTCGCGACCGCCGTCGTCACCTGCGCGATCCCGCGGACCTGGGACGTCAGGTTGTTCGCCATCGAGTTGACGTTGTCGGTCAGGTCCTTCCAGACGCCGCCCGCGCCGGGGACGATCGCCTGCCCGCCGAGCCGCCCCTCCGTGCCGACCTCGCGGGCCACGCGGGTGACCTCGGACGCGAACGCCGACAGGGTGTCGACCATCGCGTTCACGGTGTCCTTCAGCTCCAGGATCTCGCCCTGCGCGTCGACCGTGATCTTCTTGCCCAGGTCGCCCTCGGCGACCGCCGTCGTCACCTGCGCGATGTTCCGCACCTGGAACGTCAGGTTGGACGCCATGCCGTTGACGTTGTTGGTCAGGTCCTTCCAGACGCCGCTCACCCCGGGCACGCGCGCCTGGCCGCCGAGGCGGCCCTCGGTGCCGACCTCGCGGGCGACGCGGGTGACCTCGTCGGCGAACGCCGACAGCGTGTCGACCATCGTGTTCACCGTGTCCTTGAGCTGGGCGATCTCGCCCTGCGCGTCCACGGTGATCTTCTTGGCCAGGTCGCCCTCGGCGACCGCCGTCGTGACCTGCGCGATCCCGCGCACCTGGTAGGTCAGGTTGTCGGCCATCGCGTTGACGTTGTCGGTCAGGTTCTTCCAGACGCCGCTGACGCCCGGGACGTTCGCCTGCCCGCCGAGCTGCCCCTCGGTGCCCACCTCGCGGGCGACGCGGGTCACCTCGTCGGCGAACGCCGAGAGCTGGTCGACCATCGTGTTCACGGTGAGCTTCAGCTCCTGCAGCTCACCGGTCGCCTCCACCGTCACCTTGCGGGTCAGGTCGCCCTTCGCGACCGCCGTGGTGACCTCCGCGATGTCGCGGACCTGGGACGTCAGCCGGGACGCCATGACGTTCACCGACGCGGTCACGTCCCGCCAGCGGCCGGTCATGCCGCGCGCCGGGGCCTGGCCGCCGAGCCGCCCCTCCGTGCCGACCTCGCGGGCGAACTGGGTGACCTCCCAGGTGAACTGGTCGAGCAGCTCCACCATGCCGTTCACCGACTTCGCCATGCGCAGCAGCTCGCCGCGCATCGGCCGGCCGCGCACCCGCAGCTCGACCCGCTGGCTCAGGTCGCCCGCCGCCACCGCCTCGACCACCTGGCTCATGCCGGTCGCGAGATCGGTCAGCTTGTCGATGATGGCGTTGGAGTCCTCCACGGCCGTGGCCCAGGTGCCGCGCAGCGTGCCCGGCGTCAGCCGGCCCCGCAGCTGCCCCTCCCGGCCGATCTCCCGCCGCACCCGGGACAGCCCGGACGACAGCTCGTCGGCGTTCTGCCGGATCTCCTCCAGGATCGCCGCGGCCTCCGCCACGGCGCCCTCGCCCGGCACCTTCAGCTCCGACCTCGCCTTGCCGTCCCGGACGGCGATGAGCGCCTTCAGCAGCGGTTCGAGGTCGGCGTCGCTGTAGCGGGGGGCGGTGTCGCGGTACCCGCCGCCGGAGCGGGCGCGAGTCGCGGTACGCGGCATGCTCTCAATCCTCCTGGCCCGCGGTCGTCGAGGGTCCGGCCGCCGCCGGGCGTCCCGGGCGGCGGGGCATCCGGACGGCGCGGACTCCTTGCTCTGGCCTCTACTCCCGGCCGCCCCCAACTCTACGTCGCCGCGCCGCCGTGGAGTCCGTTCCCGCCCAGCCTGTGAACGGGCGGTCATGCCCCTGGATCCGCCCTTGTAGTCTTCGTGTTACGGTCTGTCGTGCCGCGGCGGGGTCCGCCCGCCGGGGCCTCCGCCCCCGGATCGCGGGCTCGCGTGGCCGGGTGGACGGCCGGTCTGTCACGATGGCCGGAACCGGGTAACGAAAGAGCTTGAGCGAAGGGCGACTCTTGGATCGGCAGACGGCGTCGGCGACGTTCCCGTCCGCCGCGGCGGCGGTGGCGGACGCGCGCCGGTTCGTCCGCAAGGTCCTCGCCGACTGGGGCCTGGACGACGTCGCCGACGACGCCGTCCTCGCCACCAGCGAGCTCGCCACCAACGCGATCGCCTACGCCGGGACGTCCTTCGAGGTGTCCTGCCACCTGGAGGCGGGCGACGTCAGGGTCGAGGTCCGCGACCGGCACCCCACCCGCGGCATTGAGATGCCGGGGGTCACCGCGTCCAGCGGGCGCGGGCTGCCGTCGATCGCGCGGCTCGCCGATTCCTGGGGCGTGTCCTACGACCGCCGCACCAAGGGCGTCTGGTTCCGGCTGCCCCGGCCCGGCGCGGCGAACGGCGCGGGCCCGTCCGCGCCGCCGGGGCCGCACGAGGCCGAGCCCGCGGTCGAGCGCCCGTCGCCGGCCGCCCGGAGCGACGCCCGCCGCGAGGCCGCCCGCGACCGCGCCCTGGAGCGCGCGGGGCGCGACGCGGCGGCCGACCGCGACGGCGCGGGCCCCGCGCGGGACGGCAGGATCGGCGAGGGTGTCGGGGAGGTCCCCGTCGCGGGCGACCGGCTGCTGCGTTCCCCCGCCGCCCTGGAGTCCATGGAGGACGGCGTCGTCACCGTCCGGGAGGTGCTCGGCGCGGACGGCGCGGCCGTCCTGCTGACCGAGCGCGACGGCCGCCTGATCATGGGCGCGGCCGCCGGGACCGCCGCCGAGCTGCCGCTCGGCGAGCTGTCGATCGCCGGGCTCGGCCCCGCGGCCCGCACCGGCGCGCCCTGGGTCGCCGCCGACGCGTCCGATCCGGCCGCGACGGCGCTGAAGGCGCGGTCCCTGGCCGCGGCGCCGCTGGAGTCGCAGGGCCGCCTCACCGGGCTGGTCGTGGCGGTCTCGTCCGCATCCGGCCGCTTCGCCGAGGCCGACGGCGTCCGGCTCGGCCGGCTGGCGGACGAGATGTCGCTCTCCCTGGAGAAGGCCAGGGTCGGCGAGTTGGAACGGTCCTGGCGCGGCTGGCTCAGCTTCGTCGCCGAGGCCAGCGACCTGCTCGCGGGCACCCTCGACCAAGAGCGGACGATGGCACTCGTCGCCCAGCTCGTCGTGCCCCGCCTCGCCACCTGGTGCGCCGTCTACACCGTCACCGAGGCCGAGCCCGACCGGCTCGCCTACGTCTGGCACGCCGACGAGAACCGCGCCGACGGGCTCCGCGACCTGCTCGAACAGGCGGGCGCCGCGCCGCCCGCGGACGTCCCGGGCCCGTGGAACGGGTTCGCCGCCGCCCCGGCCGACGTCCGCGCCGCCGCCGGCGACACCGCCGCCGACCAGGTCTACGCCTTCCCGCTGGTCGCCCGCGGACGCCGCATCGGCACCATCGTGATCGGCCGCCCGGCGGGCGACCGCTTCCCGCGCAGCGCGGTCGAGCTGGCCGAGGAGCTCAGCCGCCGCGCCGCCCTCGCCGTCGACAACGCGCGGCTGTTCTCCGCGCAGACCGCCATGAGCAGCGCGCTCCAGCGCAGCCTGCTGCCGCCCGGAATCCCCGAGATCCCGGGCCTGGAGGTCGCCGTCGTCTACGAGCCCGCGGGGGAGGGCAGCGAGGTCGGCGGCGACTTCTACGACGTCTTCGAGAGCGGGCAGCGCCCCGGCGGGGCCGCGCCCGCGTCCCGCTGGCGGTTCGCGATCGGCGACGTGTGCGGCACCGGCCCGGAGGCCGCGGCCGTGACCGGCCTCGCCCGGCACGCGCTCCGCATCCTCGCCGCCGAGGACATGTCCGTCCCCGCCGTGCTCGGCCGCCTCAACCGGCTCATCCTCGGCGAGGGGGAGCGCGGGCGGCTGCTCACCCTCCTGCACGGCGAGATCGCCGCCCGGCGCCGCCGCGACGGCGTGACGATCAGTCTGACCAGTGCGGGCCACCCGCCCCCGCTGGTGCTCGACCCCGACGGTGAGGTACGCGAGGTGGCGTCGCCGCAGCCGCTGCTCGGCGTGTTCGACGGCGTCGAGTTCCACACCGACACCGTCGAGTTGCGGCGCGGCGAGGTCCTGCTCTGCGTGACCGACGGCGTCACTGAGCGGCGTTCCGGCAGCCGGCTGCTCGGCGACGGGCACGGCCTCGAACGCCTCCTCGCCGGGTGCGCCGGGCTGAGCGCGGGCGCCGTCGCCGCCCGCATCCAGCGAGCCGTGCGGGACTTCGGCCCGGAGCCGTCAAACGACGACGTTGCCCTCATCGTTCTGCGGGCGTCATGATGGAGACCAACAATCGGTAAGGTGGGGTGGCGTGGGGCTTGCCTTGCACACGACACGACAGGACGGCCGCGCGACGATCGCCGCGCGCGGCTCCATAGACCTGCACTCCTCCGACGAGCTGCGGTCCCGGTTGACCGAGCTGGTGGACGCCGGTGAGCGGGCGGTCGTCGTCGACCTCACGGCCGTCGACTTCTGCGACTCCTCCGGTCTGAACGTCCTCGTCCGGGCGTACAAGCACGCGCGTGCGCAGAACGCCACGCTGACCGTCACCGGCGCCTACGGCCGGGTCGAGAACGTGCTGCGCACCACCGGCCTCGACCGGTTCCTGATCGACGATCCCGAGGAGACCCCGGCCGAGGGGCGCTGAGGCGCCCGATGACCGCGGCGAAGCGAAGGTCTCCGGACCTCCCCGGCGACGGTCCCTGGACGGCCTCCCCGAAAGGTAGGGCACGATGAAGAACGGCGAGCGGGCGGAGTGACCGACCCCATGACCGAGACCACGCTGCGCGCGGCGCCCCAGACCGAGGCGGTCGAGTACGCCCGCCGCCTCGCCGCCCGCACCATGCGCACCTGGGCCCTGATGGAGCGCGAGGAGCTCGTCACGGCGATCGTGGCCGAGCTGGTCGCCAACGCCGTCCGGCACGCGGGGACGGCCCTCGAACTGCGGCTGCTGCGCGGCGCCGGGCGCATCCGGGTCGAGGTCCGCGACCGCGCCGCCCAACTGCCGCGGCTGACCGTCCCCGGCCCGCTGGACGAGTCGCACCGCGGCCTGTTCATCGTCGACCGCTTCGCCAATTCCTGGGGCGCCGACCCGGTCACCGGAGGCAAGGTCGTCTGGGCAGAGGTCGATATCTGACGCCGTCCGACGCCGCTTCGCGCGCGTGGAACGTAACGTTTTGGAAGATCTCCTGTGGGAGCGCGTCCACCCCGCGGCCCCGGGCGCGCGGCCCGGGACCGTCCGGACGGTCAGGACGACTTGCGGTACAGCTCCGCCACGAGGAACGCGAGGTCGAGCGACTGGCCGCGGTTGAGGCGCGGGTCGCACGCCGTCTCGTAGCGCTGGTGCAGATCGTCCTCGGCGAGGCCCTCCGCGCCGCCGACGCACTCGGTGACGTCGTCGCCGGTGAACTCGATGTGGATGCCGCCGGGGTGCGTCCCGAGCGCGCGGTGGACCTCGAAGAATCCGGCGACCTCGTCCAGGACGTCGTCCAGCCGCCGCGTCTTGTGCCCGCTCGGCGCCTCGAACGTGTTGCCGTGCATCGGGTCGCAGACCCACGCCACCGGGGCGCCGCTCTGGTGCACCTTCTCGATCAGCGGGGGCAGCGCCTCCCGGATCCTGCCCGCGCCCATCCGGGTGATGAACGTCAGCCGTCCCGGCTCCTCCTCCGGGTTCAGCCGCTTCATCAGCGCCAGCGCGTCGTCGGCGGACGTCCCCGGGCCGAGCTTCACCCCGATCGGGTTTCGGATGTGCCGCAGGAACTCCACGTGGGCGCCGTCGAGCTGCCGGGTGCGCTCGCCGATCCACAGGAAGTGCGCCGACACGTCGTAGGGCAGGCCGCTGAGGCTGTCGATGCGGGTCAGCGCCCGCTCGTACTCCAGCAGCAGCGCCTCGTGGCTGGAGTAGAACTCCACGCCGTGGAACTCGTCCGGGTTCACCCCGCACGCCTTCATGAACGTCAGCGCCCGGTCGATCTCGCCCGCCAGCCGCTCGTAGCGGCGGCCGGCCTTGCTGTGGGCCACGAAGTCCTGGTTCCACGCGTGGACCTGGCGCAGGTCGGCGTAGCCGCCCTTGGTGAAGGCCCGGCACAGGTTCAGCGTCACCGCCGAGCAGTGGTAGGCCTTCAGCAGCCGGTGCGGGTCGTTGCGGCGGGACTCCGCGTCGAAGCCGAGCCCGTTCACCGCGTCGCCCCGGTAGGCGGGCAGCTCCAGGCCGTCGCGCACCTCGACGGGCTTGGACCGCGGCTTGGCGTACTGCCCCGCCATCCGGCCGATCTTCACCACCGGGACGGTCGCGGCGTAGGTCAGCACGACCGCCATCTGCAGGAGCGTCTTCAGCTTATTCTTCACCGCGTCGGCGTTCGCGCCGGTGAACGTCTCGGCGCAGTCGCCGCCCTGCAGGACGAACGCCTCGCCGCGCGCGACGTCGGCGAGCTGGGCCTTGAGCTGGTCGCACTCGCCGGCGAAGACCAGCGGCGGCTGGGCGGCCAGTTCGGCGGCGACGGCGCGGAGCTCGTCCGGGTCGTCCCAATCGGGCTGCTGCAGGGCGGGGAGGTCGCGCCAGGCGTCGAGATCCCCGGTGGCGGAGGTACTCACGCTCAAAAGGCTATGGCACTCCCGGCCCTGCCCGCCGCCGCGCGGGGGCGGGTGAGCGCAGCCGGGAGCCCGTCCGGACGCGTGAAACGGGCGGCCCCTGCGGTGGGACCGCCCGTTTCGTCGGTCGGCGGAAGGGGGGAGCGGAAAGCTCGTTCTCGGTCCAACTAACATGATCTCCGGCATTGCGGACATGCTCGATCGCGCTCGCGGACGTGCCGCGTGGCCCGCGCCGTGCCGCGCGGGCCCTCGGGGCGAGCCGGTCAGGCCGCGCGGCTTCCGGCGGTGGCGCGCACCGGCTCCGGCGCCGCGCCGCCCGCCAGCGTCCGGCGGCCGCTCAGGTCTGCCTCGCTCGCCAGCTGCCGCAGCCGCCGCAGCGACCGGTCGGTGATCTGCCTGACCCGGTTGTGGCTCAGGCCGTACCGCGCGCCGATCTGCGCGTACGACAGCGGCTGGCCGCTGTCCATCCCGAACCGGGCCCGCAGGATCGCCGACTCCCGCTCGGGCAGCCGGTCGAGCAGCCGCGCGAGGCCCTCGATGTCGTCCAGCGCGAGGATCTCGGACTCCGGCGTGACGGCGTCCGGGTCCTCCAGCAGGTCGCCCATCGGCGTCTCGCCGGCGTCGTCGACCGTCGCGTCCAGGCTGGCCGGGTCGCGCCGCCAGCGCAGCAGCTCGTCCACGTGCTCGACGTCCGCGCCGAGCACGCCCGCGAGCTCGTCGCGGGACGGCTCGCGGCCCAGCTCGCGGCCGAGCTGGCGCTCCGCGCGCCGCAGCCGCGACAGCTCCTCCTCGACGTGGACGGGCAGCCGGATCGTGCGGGCCGTGTGGCTGAGCCCGCGGCCGATCGCCTGTCTGATCCACCACGTCGCGTACGTGGAGAACTTGAACCCGCGGCGGTAGTCGAACTTCTCCACCGCGCGCATCAGGCCCAGGTTCCCCTCCTGGATGAGGTCTATCAGGGGCAACGAGTCGGTCGGGTACTTCCGGGCGATCGAGACGACGAGCCGCAGGTTGGCCTCGACGAAGCGCTGCTTGGCGCGCAGCCCCGCCGCGGCGACCTCCTCCAGTTCCTCGCGGGACACGCCCTCGGGCACGTCGTCCTCGTCGAGCAACTGTTCGGCGTACAGGCCCCCCTCGATCGCCTTGGCCAGATCGACCTCCTCCTGCGCGTCGAGCAGGGGGGTGCGGCCGATCCGGTCCAGGTACGCCCCGACAAGGTCCTTGTCGGGGACTTCGACCCTGTCGCCCTTGGTACGGGTTGCAGCCATCCTGACCCTTCTCCGGTGCGATCTCCCTAAGGGGAGAACGCTAATTACCGCTCTGTGATTCCCGGGCGGGAATACTGCGAGGCTGTTAGCCGCTCTACGCTCTGATACCCCGACTGAGGAGAAACCGACATGGCGACGGTCACGCTCACCGCGGAGAACTTCGATCAGGTCGCACAGTCCGACGGCATCGTCCTGGTCGACTTCTGGGCGGACTGGTGCGGCCCGTGCAAGCGCTTCGCCCCCGTGTACGAGCGGTCCGCGGGTAAGCACGACGACATCACGTTCGGCAAGGTCGACACCGACGCCGAGCCGGAGCTGTCGGAGCGCTTCGGCATCAGGTCGATCCCGACCCTGATGGCGATCCGGGACGGCATGATCGTCTTCGCCGAGCCGGGCGCGCTGCCCGAGCCGGTGCTGGAGAACGTGATCGAGCAGGTCCGCGGCCTCGACATGGAGGACGTCCGGCGCCGCGCGCAGGGCTGACCGCCGCCCGGAACGGCACCGATCGCCCGTATCGCCCCGATCGCCCGGTTGCCCGCCCGTGACGACGGGACGGCGCGACGACGGCGCGGGGGCGGCGTGACGGCAAAGAAGCGCGCGGTACGGCCCCCGGGGCGTCCAGCATGGACGATGATGGACGGGTGCTCGCCGATGTCGTCCGTCACCTGGTGTGCCCCGTCTGCGGAGCGGACCTCGAACACGCTGACCGCCGACTCCGCTGCCCCGGCGCGCATACCTTCGACATCGCGCGGCAGGGGTACGCGAACCTCCTCCCGGGCAACGCCCGTCCCGGCACGGCCGACACGCCCGAAATGGTGCGCGCCAGGGAGGAGTTCCTGAGCGCCGGGCACTTCGCCGTCCCCGCCGACCGGCTCGCTTGGAGCGTTGCGAAGGCGGGGCCGTCGTTCGTCGTCGACGCGGGCGCCGGAACCGGCCACTACCTGAGCTCGGCGCTCGACCGCTCGCCGGACGCCGTCGGACTCGCCCTCGACATCTCCAAGCACGCCGCGCGCCGCGCCGCCAGGGCCCATCCGCGCGCCGGGGCGGTCGTCGCCGACCTGTGGCGCCCGCTCCCGGTCCGGGACGGCGCCGCCGACGCCGTGATGAACGTCTTCGCGCCGCGCAACGCCGCAGAGTTCCACCGCGTGCTGCGCGACGACGGGCTGCTGTTCACGGTGACGCCGTCCCAGCGGCATTTGGGCCCGCTCGTGGACGCGCTGGGCCTGCTGACGATCGACAAGCGCAAGACCGAACGCATGGACGCCGCCCTCGCCGGATACTTCAAGCTGGACTCGCGGCAGGAACTGGAGACCGAGGCCGTCCTCACCCATGAGGAGATCACCACGCTGGTGGGGATGGGCCCGAGCGCGCATCACGTCCCCGCGGAACAGCTCAGCGAGCGACTGGTGGAGCTAGCCGATCCGCTCCCAGTGCCCTTGGCGTTCGTGCTGTCCACCTACAGAAGGCTTGAGTAGGCGCGGACCCGTGTCCTGCTGGGCGAGGACGAGCAACACCTGTGCAACCTCACCCGGACGGGCGGTCTCCTCCAGGCCATGGACGTCGTGAGTCAGGTAGCTGAACGACGCCGATACCGCATGGATGATGCCGTTCAGCAGGAGTCGCTGGAGCGCCTGCCCGGCGCGAAGCCATTCCGTCGGTGAATCGCCGGGCGTCGTCAACGCGGCGCGCTGACCGACCGTCCCGTGCGCCGAGGGCAACGGGTGCAGCGCCGCCCCTTCGAGCCGCGCCGCCTCTCCCAGCACCTTGAGGACGTGACCGGACGGCGCCGTCGCCCCCTCCGCACGCTCCGCCCGGAAGGGCTTGAGCGCGGCGGCGTAGAGGAGCCGTTCCTCGGAGGTGGTCCGGTGACGTCCGGCGAGCCTCACCGACGCGAGCACCGAAGGGCGCGCCGCGTCCGGCAGCAACCGGACCACGGCTTCGTGCCCCAGTTGGGCGGCGGCCAGGCGCAGGTTGACGAGCGCGGCGCCGCTGCTGATCCGCAGACCGCGCCCCACCGGGTCGCTGGACGGCCGGAACCGGACCGGATCGGCATGCAGCTCGATCACACCGGGCGCCACCGCGAACCGCCAGGCGTGGAGCTCGTGGACCGTCGGCCCCATCGTCGCGGCGACCACGCGACGCTCCGCCGGAGCGCGAATCGCGACGGGCACGGTCACGGGGCGTCCTCCAGAGCACGGCGAGACTGCGCTGGCGGGAGCCGCCGCGGACCTGCGGAACCCCGCTCCGCGGGCCATGCGGTCAGCGCACCGTATCCCACGGCCACTCGCGCCATCCAGCGCGTGAACGAGGAGGTCAGCGGAGGTCGCATCCGCGTCCGGGACGGGGGAGCGGCCCGCGCCGCCCGCGTGACGATTTGCCACTACCGGCGAGGCCCTCTAGTCTCCTGGTGCGCCAAGGGATGCAGGACGCCACCGTGCGGCCGGCCCTCAGGACGCCGGGTCCTCTGAAGGTGGTTCGGGTTCCGCCCGGACTGTTGTAAGATGGCCTGCACAGCCCAGAACCGGGATGCAGGACGCCGCGAGGTGGCCGGCCCGCAGGGCACTCCCTACGAAACGATCTTCACGGGTCTTCTTCGACTTGTGGTGGTGTCGTGGTGTGGGGGTTCTGGCAGGTCCCTCGTCCGTCTAAAAGATCTTCTTGGATCTTCTTGACAACGGGGACGGGTCAGGTAAGTTAGAAGGGTTGCCCCGGAGCCGGGGCCTGCGGGAGCGGGCGGTCGGCGCGGTGGGTGTCCGTTTCTTGAGAACTCAA
>NZ_BCQP01000028.1 GCF_001552135.1 Actinomadura chibensis NBRC 106107
CCGCGTCCCATGGGATCCCATGGGACGCGGGAGGGCTGCACATCCCCTGGTCGGGCGGGTCAAGGTGAGGGCGTCCGGTCAACGACGAGGCCCCGTCCCACGGCGGGGCCCGCTTGAAGGGGGATGCGATGCCATCGACCTTGACGAGGAAGACCGCCCTGCTCGGCTCCGCGCTGGCGCTCGCGTCGGCCGGGGCGCTGGCCCCGGCCGGCGCCGCTCCGGCCTCGGCGGACGCCCCGGCCGCGTCCGCCGTGCGGGGGAAGTGCGGCGGCAACGTGCCCGCCAACCCGGTGCGCTGGTCGTACGGGAAGGGCTCGTGCGCCCTGCTCGGCAGGCCGGGCGCCTGGCACGGCTTCCGCTGGACGGCGACCGACGGCTACGCCGCCCTCCAGATCATGACGTACAACACGCGCGGGCAGGCGTACTGGGTGAAGTGCGGCTCGGGCGGCGGGGTCTGCCAGGTCCCGATCGGCAACCACGCCTTCACCCCGCGGTTCCGCGGGTGGGACGCGCTGCGCTTCGCCCACATCTGGATCAGCTACTGAGGCTGTTCGGGTGAGCGCACGCCCGGCCGGACGAGGTTCCGGCCGGGCGTGCGCCGTCTGGGCGGGTGTGGTCCGGGCTTCCCGAGGTTGCGTGGACGCCGGGACGCGTGTCAGGGGCGGACGCGGAGCGCGGACGGCGGGACCGACCGCGCCTCGCCCAGCAGTTCGGCGGCGTTGGACGCGCGCCGGTAGACGTAGACGGGGGCGTCGGCCGGGTCGCCCTGCCGGTCGAAGGCGAAACGGCGTCCGAGCGCGGAGATCGTGGCCGTGCGGAGGAACGCGTTGATCTGCTCGCGCCCGGTCCGGCCCGCCTCGATCGCCGCGACGATCGAGCGGGCGGCGAGGTATCCCTCCGCCGAATAGAACCCGGGGGCGGCGTGGAAACGGGCGGAATAGCGCCGCGCGAACGCCGCGTCGGCCGGGGTGACGCCCGGCCCCGTGTAGGGGAGGAGGCAGGAGCAGCCTTGGACCATTCCCTCGGCGTCCGGTCCGGTGATGCCCTGCCCGCGCAGGCCGAGCGATTCGTCGTCGCCCGCGAACAGGGGCGCCAGGTGGCGGCGGCGCATCGAGGTGAGCAGGCTTTGCCCGGTGTTCGCCGTCCCGAAATAGAGGACGGCGTCGGCTTTTCCCTTCGCGATGCGCTGGGCGGTGGAGTCGGCCGTCCCGAAAGCGACGGTCTGGACGGAGAGGCCGTGCCGCTGGAGCGCCATCCGGGCGTCCTCGGCGGGCGGCCGATAGACGCCGTTGTCCTCGTAGACGACGAACGCGACGCCGTTCGGCGGGAGTGCCCGGCCTACGACGTCCGCTATTCCGGTGGCCTGGACGGTGCTCGGCGCGATCGTGCGGTGCCAGTGCTCCCAGTTCTTGGCGGTCAGGTCCGGATTGGTGGCGGACGGCGAGACGGTCGGGATTCCGGCGGCGTCCAGGACCTCGCCCGCGCGCAGCGCCTCGTCGGAATAGGCCGGGCCGATGACGGCGGCCATTCCGTCCACGTCGGCCTTTTCGGCGAGGTCCACCGCCCTCGGGACGCGTTCGGCGCCCGCGCCCGTGTCGTAGTCCCGCAGGACGATCTTCGGATGCCGTCCGGCGCGGTCGTGCTCCTCGATCGCGAGGACGGCCCCGTCCCGCGCGTTCGCGACCAGGGTCGAGTACTCGCCGCTGAGCGAGCCGAGGAACCCGACGCCGACGTCGTCCGGTGGGCCCGCGGCGCGGAGTACGGCGAGCGTCACCGCCGTGATCGCGGCGGCGGTCCCGGCGGCGGCGAGCGTGAGCGGCAGCGCCCTGGTCCGGCGGGGTCCGCGGGGCGGGGGCTTCCCGCCGGACGGTCCCCCGGCCGGGGACTGGAGCCGCCGCACCAGCTCACGCGCCCGCGGGCGGCGGCGCGGGTCGGCGGCGAGCGCGGCGGGGACGAGTTCGTCCAGCGGCGGCGGCAGCGCCCCGAGCGACGGGGTGAGCGTGCGGTCGAGGGCCCCGCCGTCCTCGCCGTCGCCGAACGGGTGGCGTCCGGTGGCGGCGTAGGCGACCAGGCAGCCCCACGCCCAGACGTCGCCGGGCGGGCCCGACTCGCCGCTCAGCCGCTCCGGCGCGATCCAGCCGGGGGTGCCGACGAGCCGTCCGGTGCCGGTGTGGCCGGGCCCGGCGTCCAGCGCGCGGGAGATGCCGAAGTCGATGACGCGCGGGCCCGCGAGGTACAGCAGCACGTTCGCGGGCTTGAGGTCGCGGTGCACCAGTCCCGCCGCGTGGATCGCGCTCAGCGCGGCGGCGGTCCCGGCCGCCACGCCCTGGAGTTCGGCGGGCGGCAGCGGCCCGTTCTCGGCCAGCCGCCTTTCCAGGGAGACGCCCGCGATGAATTCGGTGACCATGTAAGGGCGCGTTCCGTACTGGCCTTGGTCGAGCACCCGCGCGGTGCAGAACGGCGCGACGCGGCGGGCGTTGGCGACCTCGTCGCGGAAACGGCGGCGGAATTCGGCGTCGTCCGCATGCCGGGACCGGACGAGTTTCAGCGCCACCAGCGGCGCGTCCGGGGTATTCCTGGAACGGGCGAGGTAGACGATTCCCATTCCGCCTTCGCCGATGACGCCGAGCACGTCGTAAGGGCCGACGGCGTCCGGGTCCGAAGGGCGGGGCGGGTCCACTCCCGGTGGCGGTTCCATGGCGTCCTATGGTCGGTCTTGAGGGTGGTCGAGCAATTCCCGGTGGCGGAATTGGAAGGCCTTCCCCTTGGCGTTCAGCAGCCCCGCGTCGCGGCACCAGCGGAGGAAGCGCGTGAGCCGCCAGGGGAGCAGCCCGCTCCAGGCCGCCGCGAGCAGGCCGGTGCGGCGCCGGACGGGCGGCACGGCGAGCGTCCCGACCGCGACGGCGGCGGCCGCCGCCGCGCTTGCCGTCCAGCTCCCGGAGATCGCCCCCGCCGGCGCGGCGGCGGGGAGCGCGACCGCGAGGACGGTGAGGCCGAACCGCCACGGCCCGGCCGTCCGCCACAGCCGGGACGGGACGATCGTGTCCGCGCCGTCGCGGCCGAGCCGCGCCGCGATCGCCACCAGCCAGGCCAGCACCCGTTCGGGGTCGTAGCCGGGACGTCCCGCCGCGCGGGTCGCGAGGTCGATCTGCACGCGCAGCAGGTCGTGCTCGGTGCGCGGCGCGTCCGCCGCCCCGGCGGAGAGGGCGGCGGCGACCAGCGCCAGCCGCCACGGCCGCCGCAGGCCCGCCGCCTTCCCCGGCGCGGCCCGGACCATCGCGAGCAGCGCGTCCCGCGGGCCCGCCGCCGGATGGCCGTCCGGTATCCGGCGGCGCAGGAACGTGCGGATCCGCGTCGTCCGCAGCGGCCGGACGCGGATCTTGACCGCCCCCTCCAGCGGCACGCCCTCTTCCTCCAGCCGGGCGGCGAGGTCGTCCGCGCAGGTCACGACCACCGCGCCCGCGCGGGTGCCGGTGACGTCGGCCCACCGGTCGAGCTCGGCGAGCAGCGCCGCGGCCGGCGCGGGGTCGAGCCGGTCGAGGCCGTCCACCACCGGGAGGACGTGCCGGGCGGCGACCAGCTCGGCGGCGACGTCCGGGTCGGTGTTCAGCTCGGCGGCCAGGTGGCCCGCCAGCCACGCGCCGAGGCCCCGCCCCGGACGCCGGTCGCCCGCCCGCAGCCGCAGCGCGACCACCGGGAACGCCGGGGACTCCGCCGCCGGGTCGGCCAGCGGCGCGGCCGCCCCGAGCACCAGCTCGACGGCGAGCAGCGTCTTCCCCGAGTCGGGCTCGCCGACGATGACCAGCCTGCCGGACGGCAGCGCGGCGAAGAACGCCCCGATCGAGCGCAGGTCGCCGCCGGTCCCGGCGGCGGGACCGGCAGTCCCGGGCCCGCCGCCGCGCCACACCCCGGCCGCCTCGAAGGCGACCGAGGGGGCGGTGAACCCGCGCAGCAGATCGTGCCGGACCCGGCTCTCCCGCTCGATCACGGCCCGCGCCAGCCGTTCGCATTCACGGCGGAGTTCCGAAGAAGGGAGGGGGTGTTTCGCGGGTTCCGGTTGGGATTCCGCCTTTTGATCGTTCGCGTGCCGCGCCGCGTCCAGCAGTTCGAGTAGATCGCCGGCGGCGGCCCCGCACGCCTCGGCGAGCGCCTCGACGGCCCCGCGCGGCGGCAGCGCCTTGCCGTTCACATAACGCTCCAGGGCCGACGCGCTGTAGTTCGTCCGGGCGGCGAGCCTTCCGAAACTCAGTCCCGATTCCCTTTTGAGTCGTTTCAATTCGAGGGTCAGCGCCCGGTCGGGAGGCATACCGCCCGTCCCGTCCATTTCTCTCCCCGCTGATCAAAGCAAGGCCGACGCCTTGGTTCTACCAATGAGCCCGTGCCGCCGAAACCGCGCGCGATTATCCGGGTGGCCGGGGACGGCCGCGGGCTGTACGGCGCGGCGCCCGTGGTGGACGATCTGAAGGCGGGCGAGGCGTCTCCGGGGGCGCGGCCGGAGTCGGCCACGCTCCATCCCGTCCGCGTCGTCGGGCGAACCTTCGATGACGACGACTGTGTCGTTCGACCCACGGGGAAGAGGGGTTCGATGGACGGGGACATCCGGCTCAGGCAGCGCCTGGCGGCGGGCGACGACGGCGCGCTCCAGCACGCCTACGACCACTTCTCGTCCCTGGTGCACGGGCTCGCGCTGCGGGTGACGCGGTCCCGCGAGGCGGCCGAGGAGATCACGCAGGACGTGTTCGTCCACCTGTGGGAGAACCCTTACGCCTTCGACCCGGGCCGCGGGACGCTGCGCACCTGGCTGGCGATGCTCGCCCACCGGCGCGCCGTCGACTGGGTCCGGCGGGAGGAGCGGCAGCGCCGCCTGCTGGACGCCGCGCCGCGCACCGAGCCCGCCGCCCCCATCCTGGACGTGATCATCGCGGACGAGACGGGCGTCCGGGTGCGGCACGCGGTGGCGGCCCTGCCGCAGCGCCTGCGGGAGGCGGTCGAGCTCGCCTACTACCGGGGGCGGACGTACCGGCAGGCGGCGATCGAGCTGGGCTTACCGGAGGGTACGGTCAAGTCGCGGATCCGCTCCGGGCTGCGCAGCATCGCCGACACCCTGGCCGAGGAGGAGGGCGCCCCATGACGACCGAGCCGCCGCCGGACCTGCGGGCGCGCACCCTCCGCGCCGCGCTCTCCCGCCGCCCTCCGGCGCGTCCGGCGCCCGGTTTCGCCCGCCCCTACGCCGCGCTCGTCGCGATGCTCGACGCGCTGCTCGGCGGGCTCGACGACGCCGAGTGGGAGGCCCGCGCCGCCGGCGACTGGGACGCGCGCGACCTGGTCGTCCACCTCGCCGCCACCGACGGGCTGCTCGGGGAGGCGATCGCGGGCGGCGGGTCGTCGCTGGCGGACGTGCTCGCCCGCACCGAGGACGCGATCGGCCGCCGTCCCGCGCCCGCCGCCGCGCGCCGGACGTGGCGGCGGCAGGCCGACGCCCTCTGCGACCGCCTCGCCAAGGCCGACGCCGACCGCCGCGTCGAGGTGGGCGGCTTCCCGATGCGCCTCAGGCACCACCTGACGGCCCGCGCCGCCGAGACGTGGATCCACGCCGACGACATCGCCCGCGCGACGGGCCGGGACCTGCCGCCGCCGCCCGCCGAGCACCTGCACCCGATCGCCGACCTCAGCGCGCGGAGCCTGCCGAGGGCGCTCGCGGTGACGGGCCGCGCCCACCCCGACCGCCTGCTGCACCTCGTCCTGGACGGCCCGGGCGGCGGCCGCTGGACGCTCCCGCTGAGCCGCGACACCGCGCACGACGCGCCGTCCGCCCAGGTCAGGATGGACGTCGTCGAGTTCTGCTTCCTGGCCGGAGGGCGCCGCACCCCGGCCGACGTCCGCGCCGAGACGAGCGGCGACCCGGCCGTCGCCCGCGACGTGCTGGCCGCCGCGAGCGTCTTCTCCGGCCCCTGACCCGCTACTGCCCCGCGAGGCCGCTCAGGATCGGGGTCGCGAGGTGGTCGACGATGTCGGTGACCGGTTTGAGTGGGTTGTCGCGGTGGGCGCCGTCGTCCGGCGGCGGCGGTTGCTGCTGCTTGGGCGGAGCCGAGGCGGGCGGAGGCGGCTGCTGCCGCGAGTCCGGCGGGGGAGTGGACGGCGCGGACGGCGTCTCGCGCTCCGGGGACTTCTGCAGCCCTGTCGCGTTCCCGCCGTCCGTGCGCGGCGGCTCGGCGGCGGCGAGCTTCTGCTTCTCGGTCGTCGGCCTCGGGTCGGGCGCGGCGGTCGTCGGCGCGGCGCCGGGACGCTCCGTCCCGCCGTCGACGCCGCCCGTCGTCCCGGGACGGGTGCCGCCGTCGGGCGGGCCGAGCGCGTTCACCGTGCCCTCGTCGGCGGACGGCCACGTCATCAGCAGGCCGACCGCGACGGTCGCGGCGACCCCGGCCACGCCGCCGACGCCCTTGAGCGCCTTGCGGCGGCGGCTGCGCCCCCGGTCGGCGCCGTCGGCGCCGATCACCACGAGCGGACGGCCCGGCGTCACGGGCTCGTCGCCGATCACGTCGTACTCGTCGTCCGCGCCGAGGACGTGGTCGCGGAGCGGGGCGGGCGCCAGGCCGGGCGCGCGGCGGGCCAGCAGGTGGGGGAGGCGTCCCTGCTCGAACGCGGCGATGACGTCCATGTGCTCGGCGGGGTCGGCGGCGCCGCGCATGAGCGCGTCCAGGACGAGGCGTTCCAGTCCGGTGCGCGCCTCGTGCAGCCGCTCGCGCACCGCGCCGGGCGCGATGCCGACGACGCGGGCGATGTCGCGGACGTCCAGCCACTCGCCCGCCGCGAGGAGCAGCGCCTCCCGCTGCTGGGCGGGCATGCGTCCGGCGGCGTTGAGCAGCGGGTCGGTGTCGGCCGGGGCGAAGAGGGCGTGTCCATGGCGGCTGAACGCGCCCCGCTCGGAGCAGACCGTCCGGGCCAGGTGGTGCAGGAACAGGACCAGCTCGCCCTGCGGGGTCTGCCGCACCGCCTCGGTGAGCGTGTCGCGGAGCGCGTCCGCCGCGCCGCGGTCGCCGACCAGCGACCAGCAGTGCGCGTACAGGCGGTGGGCGTGGGCGTCGTAGAGGGCTTCCAGGTCCCCGTGCATGTGACCTCCCTGGGGTGGTCGTTGGGAGCTGCCGTTCCGAGACCGGGCAAGACGACGGACCGTCCACGGCCCGCCTGATCATGGGACCCTAGTGCATAAGTGTGAAAAATGAGAACTAATGGTGGCAGAGCGTAACGACGTCCACGCTCAGTAATGGCCTGCTCGCACTCACGCCCCGAGGGGCAGGTCGACGATCATCACGTCGAAATGCGGAGAGTCGGGGAACGGCTGGGCCTTCCCGACCTTGCGCCACCCCCACCGCAGATAGGCGCGCTGCGCCGACTCGTTGTCCTCTCGGACCAGCAGTGTCGCCCGCTCCTCGCCCCGGCCGCCGAGCAGCGCGTCATGCAGGGCGTGCGCGACCCCTTTGCCCTGCCATTCGGGGACGACCATCAGCTCGTTGAACGCGAACGTCCGCGCCCCGGTCTCAGTGGTGAACCCGTCCGGCACGGGCGTGGTCAACCCGTTCCACCAGCGGGCCTTCACCGGTAGCGCGTACCCGAACGCCTGCCCCACAGGTTCACCGTCCTTATACGCGATGACGATCTCGAACCCGGGCGCCTTGGAGTAGCCGGGAAAGCGCTCGGCGAACCGCTCCGCGGAGTAGAACTCCTGGTCGATCACGTCTCGATGGGACGCGACGTAAACCGGCACGATCACGGTGTCGAGGATCTTCTCCGCGTCGGCGGGGTCGTGGCGGGTGAACGTGAGGTCCAAGGTCATCGGTCTCCTGCTGCGAGTAGTTCGAGTGCTTGCTTGATCGACGGTTGCGTGGCCTGGGCGGGCGTCGCGAGCTTCAACGCGGTGAGCGCGCTGCCCTGAAGGAGCCCGTCGCTGCGCCGCTCCGCGGGCAGACTCTCCAGGAACCGCGTCACGTGCCGGGCGCCTTCGTCGGTGTCGCCCGCCCGGATCAACACCCCGGCGCGGTGCATCTCGATCTGTCCCCGGCCCTGCCAGTTGCGCGTTGGGTAGAGGGCGAGTGCCTCGTCCTGGACAGCCATGGCCGGTTCGATGTTCCCGGCGCAGGTGTGGACGAGGCTGGTGACGTAGAGCAAACGGCCGTAGGGCCAGCCCCACTGGCTGCCGCGCTGGTTTCGTACGGTGTCGGGCAGCTTCTCGAAGATCCGACGCAGATCGTCGAGGGCGTCCGACGCCTTGTCGTGTTGGCCTAGTTCGGCGAGGGCCTGAGCCTTGGCGGCGTACCCGGAGACGACGCCGACGCAGGGAGCGCCCTGCCCGACGCCGATTGTCTCCTCGGCGGCCTTCACGACCGACAGACGCGGTGTCTGGGCGTAGAGGGAGAAGACAGCGGCGCGTCCACGGACGAGAGCCGCTGCGGCGTGGTCGCCGGTCTGGTCGGCGGCGCGGGCGGCGGTGCGCCACCAGCGTCGCGCGGACCTTCCAGCTCCCAAATTGGTCAGGTTGATGGCCATGAGCGCCGCGATCTGGGCTGCCACATAGACCAGCCGGGTCCGGACGGTTCCCGGCGCGGTCGGCAACAGAGCGGTCAGCTCCGCGAAGTCCGCTGCCAGTTCCGGCTGAAGCTCGGCGGCGGGAGCCCATCCGACTTCGCCCGCGTAGTCGTAGGCGACCCGCTCCCATGTGTCGGCGTCACGGTCACCGACGTCTGCGGCGACCGCGGTCTCGAACGCGGCGCGCAGCAGTTCTGCATCACGGCTTAGCGAGCTGGCGGTGGCGGCAGTCGCCATAAGACTGAGCAGGGTTCGACGTTCCACGTCCTCAGTGTCGCGGCCGTCAACGACTCTGGTGTTCACGACGCCTGTCGTCGCCTTGAAGAGGGCAAGGAAGCGGTCGTCGCTGCCGAAGATCTCGTCGAGTCGCTTGGCGGTTCCCTCGGAGGCGCCCTTGTGGCCCTGGCAGAGCCTGGAGATGTGGCCGGGGTCGCAGGGCACCTGCCTGGCCAGCGCACGGACGCCGATGCCGCGCTCGGCCATGAGTTCGCGAAGGGCCTCGCCGAATGACTCGCCGCTCATTCGCTTCCCACCGTTTCGCCCCGGTGTGGATCCATGTTGGCCGTTGTCCGCGCCGGGCGGTCAACGGACAACTCTTCACACGCTAACCCCGGAAGCGGTCTCGTTGTGTGCGGAAGGCGTCACTAGACGTGAGGACGGCCCCGGCTGGCGGGCTAACGCCAGGGGTTCCGGGGCCTGACCGGAAACGAGGTCCGGCTGACGATGACCATATCCGAGACCATGGCCCGGCTCCGCCGTGAGAATCCGGGCTGGACGATCGACCACGTCGAGGGCAGGGCCGTTCCGTGGCTGGCCGTGCGTGAGTCGCGTCAGGGGTGGGTCGGTGGGCACTCGGCGGTGGAGGCCCAGTTGCCCGGGTACCTGGGGCGGCTGATGGCCCAGGCCGTCGATCTGGCGGCGCTGGCGTCCGGCAAGGACGCGCTGTCGTACGGCGAGCGGATGGGGCACCTGACCGCCCTGCGCAAGTGGTTCCCCGAGTGGGCGTTCGAGGTGTGCGACAGCCGTCCGGTCTGGCACGGGCAGCGCAACTACGTCGACTACGCCGAGCGGGCGGCTTCGGTCACTGAGGTGCGTGGCAACGACCCCAAGGAGTTGGCCTTGCTGCTCTTGCGGCTCCCGCAGGCCGAAGCCGGGGTGGGAGACGTTCGGGAGGGGGAGCGGTGAGCGGGGGCGGCGGGCGTCGGAACGTTGACGGGACGTTCGTGGACGCGCGGCCCGGCAGCGTTCGCATGCCTCAGGGGATCACGTACTGGCATGGTCGGGTGACCGGGTCCTGGTGGGCGATCGTCCCCGGGCCCGTGGGGCCGTACTTGGTTGAGGAGCCGAGCGAGGAGCACCTTGCCACGGCGGTGAACTGGCTGCTGCGCCACCCCACTCGGTGAGCCGGGGCGGCGCCGCCGGTCGACCTCGCCCCCGGGTCCCGGCCGCGCCGCCCCTTCGTCCAACGTCTGGCCCTAGAGTTCCGCGGCCCGGGTCAACTGGCGCGCACCCGGGCCGCGGGCACGTTCGGGCCGTCTCGCCCGCGTGCCGTGGCCGAGCGCTCCACGGCCGTGCCGTGATTCGGTGGGGTTAGGGACGGGGGCAGTTTTGGAAGAGGAGATTGTTTTGGGGCTTGCCGGTTGGGCGGGTCTCCTGGACGAATAGGAGGACTTCGCCGGGGGCCCATGGTTCGGCGTCTAGGACGTACCAGTTGCCGGGGATTTTGTCGCGGCCTACGTTGACATAGCCCTCCGGGCCTTTGGAGTCGTAGTTGAAGACCGTGGCCTTCACGTGGCGTTTCTGGATGCGCGGCAGGGCCGCGTCCACGGTCAGGCCGCGGATGTCTACGCAGTGGAGGGCCTCGCCCGGTGTGAATGCGCTGTTGGTGGAGTCGTATTTCTCGCCTGGACGTGCGGGGCGTCCGATGGCGAACTCCGCCTCGCCCTTGAAGCCGATCGGGACGCGCAGGCCGCTGATGCACGTGTCGCCGCCGCCCCCGGAATAGCAGCCCTTGCTCACGATCGGCTTGATGGACGCGTCGCCCCCCTGCATGACGACGTGACCGGCCACGCTCGGGGACGCCGGGACCATTGTGAGGTCGATTCTCATGCCCTGGGCCGCGAATTCCTTCCGGTAGCGCTCCGGGTCGGCGTCCGGGTCCTTGATCTTCACTTCGATGTAGCGCTTGTGGTGGATGAAGCTGAGCGCTGCGACGGGGCTCGGGGCGAACGTCCCGGGGCCGGGGGACGGGACGACACGCGTGTCCTTCTCCGACTGCCACGGTGCGAGGACGAGCGCCCCGGCCGCGACGGCGCAGGCCCCCGCGGCCGCGACGAGCGGGAGGCCGAGGCTCCACCGGCGGCCGCGGCGGGGCTCCGCCGTCGGCTCGGCGGTGATCTGGGCGAGCAGGGCGCGGCGCGTCTCGGCGGACACGGGCCGGACGGCCTCGTCGTCGCTGAGCGGGGCGGCGTGGCGGATGAGCGAGTCCAGGTCGTTGTTCATGCGGGCTCTCCCTTCGAGCGTGCGGCGGCGGGGACGGCGCGGCGGTCGGTGCGGCGTTCCAGTTCGGCGGCGAAGCGGCGGCGGGCCCGGTGCAGCCTGATCCGGGCCGCGTTGCGGGACACGCCGAGCACGGCGGCGATCTCGCCCGGGTCGAGTCCCTCCCAGGTGGCGAGGCCGAGCAGTTCCCGGTCGGCGTCCGCGAGGGCGCGGAAGGCGGCGGCGACCTCGGGGCGCTCCGGGGCCGGGACGGGCTCGGCCGCCAGGTCGGCGGCGAGGTCCTGGCCGATCCGGACGGCGAGGGCGCGCCGCCGCCGCTCCCCGCGCCGCTGGTTGGCGAGCGTCCGCCGCGCGACCCCGTAGAGGTAGAAGCGCGCGGCGCCGTCCGGTGGGACGTCGTCGAGACGGCGCCAGGCGACCAGGAAGGTCTCGGCGATCGCGTCCGCGGCGTCGTCGGGGTCGTCCGTGCGCCTGCGCACGTAGCCGGTGACGTGTCCGAGGTGGGCCGAGTACAGCTCCTCGAACCGGGCCGATCGTTCGTTTCCCAAGTCATCTCCTCCGGGTGCCGGGGACCGATGACGGGGAGATGTCCGCCGGGCGCGTGAGCATTTCATCCGGGCCGGGCGGCGTAGTGCCAGGGCACCATCGGCTCGTTTTCGGGCGCGGCCAGATGGTTCTCCGGCACCTTCACCGTGCGGTGGCGCAGCCTCCAAGGTGAACGGTGACCGTGCCGGAACGCTAGGGGAGTGGCCGTGGAAGTGCGACTGCTGGGTTCGGTGACCGCGCGATTCGGGGAAGGCGAAGCGCCGCTGAGGTCCGCGCGGACGCAAGGGCTGCTCGCGGTGCTCGCCTGGGAACCGAACCAGGTGATTCCCGACGCGACGCTCATCGACCGGATCTGGGACGAGTCCCTTCCCCGCCATCCGCGGGCCGCGCTCTACACGATCGCGGCGCGGTTACGGGCGGCGTTCGGGATCGAGGGGAGGGACCGGGTGGCCCGCCGGTGCGGCGGATATGTGCTGCTCACCATTCCTGGTGACGTGGATGTTCAGCGCTTCCGGGACGTCGCGGGCCAGGCGCGGGAAAAGGCGCGGCACGGCGCGGACGCGATGGCGGCGCGCCTTTTCGACGAGGCGATCGGGCTTTGGCGGGGCGTCCCGCTCGCGGGCGTTCCGGGGACGTGGGCCGAACGGGTCCGCACGACCCTGGAGCAGGAAAGGCTGTCGGCGATGCTCGCCTCCGTCGAGGCGAGGCTGCGGCTGGGACGGCACGCCGAGACCGTTCCGTTCCTGGCAGGGCTCGCCGACGAACATCCGCTGGACGAGCGGATAGCGGGCCTGCTCATGGTCGCGCTCTACCGGTGCGGACGGCAGAGCGACGCGCTCGAACGCTACACGGTGGTGCGGAGACGATTGGTCGGAGCGCTCGGCGTGGAGCCGGGAGCCTCGATCAGCGAAATTCACCGGCGAATCCTCCACGGCGATCTCGTCTCCGTCGCGTCCCGCACCGGCCAATGGTGAAAGGGCCCGGGCATGCCGCCGAGCCGGCCCTCGACCGGCTCGGCGGAATCGGAGGATCAGCAGTGGGCGAGCCGGACGCGGCCGACGCTTCCGCCGAGGTGCCAGATCTTCTTGCGCCCGTGGGTCCGGGCGTTGACGCGGATGCACTTCGTCACGGTGCCGGTCGCCGGGACGTGGACCTTGATCTTGATGTAGCTCTTGTGGGAGCAGTGGTTGTTGAAATAGAACGTCGTGGACTGGCTGCCCGGCGAGTACGAGACGGTGAACCGCTTGTTGCGCGGCCGGGTGCACCGCTTGCTCATCCGCCGGGTGCTGAAGGTCGTCGCGGACGGGGTCTCGGCGCCCGCCTTCTTGACGGTGGCGGTGTGCGGCGCGGGGGCCGCCGGGGGCGTGTCGGCCATGGCGGGGGTGGCGAGCGCGGTCAGTGCCAGCGCGGAGACGCCCACCGTTCGGGCCAGTTTCGTGGACTGCATTTCTTGCTCCTTTCTCAGGTGCCGAACTGCCTACCTGAGAAGTGTTGCGAGCAAGCCTTTCTCGTTTCTTTCACGGATCTGTCGGCGGCGGGGATTCGTCCGTGCGCAGCCAGCGGGCGATGGCGGCGCCGCGCGTGCCGACCCCGAGTTTCGCGAAGATGTGGTTCACATGGTTCTTCACCGTGAATTCGGAGATGACGAGCGCGCGGGCGATCTCGGCGTTGGTGCGGCCCCGGGCGATGAGGTCCATGACGGTGCTCTCGCGCGGGGTGAGGTCGAACTCGTCCCGGCCGGGCGGCGGTTCCCCGGCGGGGGGCGTTCGGCGGATCGCCTCCACGACGGCCTTGCTCGCCTCGGGCGACAGCGGGCTGGCCTGCCCGCCGACCGTGTCCCGGATCGCGGCGACCAGCTCGGGCATGTCGAACGCGCCGTGGACGAGGTACCCCGACGCCCCGTTGCGGATCGCGTCGCCGATCACCCCGGCGTCCGTCGCGTAGGACAGCATCAGCACCTTGGCGACGCGGCTCAGCGGCCCGGCGGCGGCCACGCCGTCCAGGACCGGCATGCGGACGTCGAGCAGCACGATGTCCGGACGGAGCCGCTCGGCCAGCTCGATGGCGTGGCGCCCGTCCACGGCCTCGCCGACCACCTCGACGTCGGCGGCGCGCAGCAGCGTCACGAGCCCGCTGCGGACGATCGGGTTGTCCTCGACGACCAGCGCGCGGATCCGCGGCGGCGGCCCGGCGGTCACGGCGCGCGCCCGTCGTCGCCCACCGGGACCACCAGATGGACGGTCGTGCCAAGGCCCGGCGCGCCGTCCACGGTGAGCCGCCCGCCGATCCGGTGCGCCCGCTCGCGCATGCCGACCAGGCCGTAGTGGCCGTCGCGGGCGAGCAGGTCAAGGCGTCCGTCGGGGGGCGGCTCGAAGCCGCGGCCGTCGTCGCGGACGTCCAGGGCCAGGCACGACGCGTCGGCGGAGCCGCTCACCGTGACGTTCCGCGCGTCCGCGTGCCGCTCCACGTTGGCGAGCGCCTCCCGGACGATCGAGACGACCTCGTACCGGACCGCCGCGCCCGGCCCGCCGACCGGCGCAGGGGGGAGGTGGGTGACGGCCGCGATGCCGGTCCGCGCGCTCCACTCCGCGACGACGGCGGCGAGCGCGCCGTCGAGCGGCCGCCGGTACAGGTCGTCGCGCAGGTCGGCCAGCAGGCCGCGGGCCTGGCGGGCGGCGACCCGCAGCCCGGCGACGATGGCGCGGGCGTCCGCCTCGGCCCGCTCGGGCGACCGGCGGACCCACACCGGCAGCGCCTCGGCCGACATGCTGATCCCCTGCAGCGTCTTGGCGAGCGAGTCGTGCATCTCGCGGGCCAGCCGCGCGCGCTCCTCCTCCGCCGACCGCGCGGCCGAGAGCGCGGCGGCCGCGTCCCGGTGCCGTTCTTCGAGGACGGCGTAGTCGTCCAGGAACCGGCGCAGCGCCACCCCGGCGCAGGCCGCGAGCGGATAGAAGGCGGGCAATCCGATCAGGACGGGCGCGATGGCCTCCTGCCCCGTCGCGGCAGCGGCGGCGGCGAAGAACAGCGCCGTCTGCGCCGCGCAGACGACCAGCACCGCCCGCCACTCGTACAGCACCCCGGCGATCGCGGACGTGAGGACGGTGACCGTGAAACAGGGCCCGGCCGCCCCGCCCGCGAGCAGCACCGGGCACATGAGCAGCGCGTCCAGGCACCACAGCGCCGGATGCCGCAGCAGCAGGGACAGGACGCCGCGCCAGGCCAGGCAGGCGGCGGCCGTCCCCGCGCCGACCGCCGCGACCGCGAGCGTCAGCGACGTGTCGCGCCAGCCGTCCGGGACGAGCAGGACGGTCATCGCCAGCACCAGGCCGCGCAGCACGAGCAGCACGCGGAACGCCACGCCGAGCCGCTCGCGGTCGGAACGATGTCCAGCGGTGGTCAGCACGGCGGTGGTCAGCACGGCGTCGGTCAGCACTGGGGCGGGCTGCAGACGCGCATCAGGTCGGAATTGCGGAACAGTTCCTCGATTCCCTCCGGGTTCCTGATCTGGAACGACTGCCCCTGCACCGCCCCGGTGAGCTGTTTCAGCCCCGGATCGAGCCCGCTGCCGAACCCCACGACCACGAAGACGATCGGACGCGCCGGATCGACCTCCCGCCGCAACCGTTCGAGCGCCTTTCCGAATTGCGCGGACGGATGCCCGTCCGCGCCCATCGCGGTGAGCACCAGCACCACATTGATCTGATCGGCGTCATAGCGCCGCTTCATCTCCCGGTAGGCGGCGACGACCGATTCGTAAATGGCGCCGTCGCGGCCGCGCCGCGGCCGGATCGCGTTGAGCCGCTGCTCCAGGACGAGCCGGTGGGTGGTGGCCGTTCGGGTGCGGCCGCCCAGCTCGCCTATCCCGACGACCGGCCGGTACGAGCGCCGCGCCGCGCCGGACGTCGTCCACAGGCCGAACTCCGAGTCGTCCCCGACCAGGTTCAGGCCCCGGTTCAGGGAGACCAGCATGGCGTCCAGCCGGTTCCCGCCGGGGCCGATGGCGTCGCGCCAGGCCGCGCCGGTCATGGCCGTCCCGGCGGGCCCGGACGGGTCGACCAGCGCCAGCACGTTGATCTCCTGCTTGAAGCTCCGCCACGTCTGCTGGATCCGGGACGCCGCGCCGGGGCTCGCCAGCGGGAGGATCCGCGGCAGCGGTGTCGAAAGGGCCCCTCCGGCCGCCGCCTTCGCCCCGCCGCCGCCGCGCAGCCCGCGCCGGTTCAGTTCCGCGACGCCGGACGGCGACTGGAAGCGGCGGAGGAGATCGTCCGCGCGGTGCTGCTTCGCGAGGTCGGCCGTGGTGACGGTGAAGGGGAAGTCCAGCGCGGGCGTGCCGGACGCCGGGTAGACCGTGCCGGGCCGTCCCGCCGGCCAGCGCGTCGCCTGCTGCTCGGAGACCACGGCGACCTGCGCGGACGAGCCCTCGGCGGGTTCGCTCAGCGCGGCGCGCGGGTCCTCGCCCGGGTCGAGCGTCTCGATCGTGCGGAGCGTCGCCGCGAACCGCTTGAGCGAGGTGAACCCCTGGCCCGGTCCGATGGCGTCCTGGAGCGCGAGCAGGGACGCCATCCCGGCCGCCGTCCGCGCCGGATCCGGAACCCGCACCACGAGGTCGTTCCCCGCCTCGGGCGGGTCGTCGCCCGTCCCGTCCGGCTGGGCGGCGAGGAGACCCGCCCACGTCCGGTCGGGCGGCGCGCCCTCGTCCGGGGGATAGGCGATCAGCAGCGGCGAGACGGCCACGGACGCCGACCGCCCGAGGACGGTGCGCCCGGACGGCCCGCCCCGCGCGAGGTCGAGCCATAACTCCGAGTCCGGGATCCAGACGTCGGGGACGTTCCGCCCGGCGGAGATCGCGGCGGCCGTGTCGGCGGACGCCTCGGCCGTGACCTTCACGGCGGCGCACCGGCCGGACCCCTCCCGCGCCGCGAGCGCGGACGCCGCGGGCGCGATCGCCGGATCGGCCTTCACGACCAGCGACGCCTCATCGCGCGCGCATTCATCGCCATTCGCGATGAGCGCCCAGCCGCCGCCTCCGAGAAGCAGTCCCGCGCCGAGCGCGACGGCGGCCGCGACACTGATCCGGTCGCGCCGGGAACGGGGCGAGCGTGCGGTGTAGGGATCCATTCTGAGCCGTCCTCGGTCCCACTTCTCCAGCCGGGCGTGACCACGACTGTAGCCCCATCCGGCCAATCCCGAATTCCCTCCGGGCGACCCGGAAAAACGGGGATGAAGCGCATTTCCGCTGATCACGTCGAGGGCCCGTGTTCATGGACCGTTTTAATCGCCGTACCGTCCGGAAGCGCCGCGCCGGTGACCGGCTGTGGCAGCATGTGCACCCCATCCTCGTGGCGTGCCGGGGGGCCGCGACCGTGAAACCCGCGCTGAGTCTCGACGAGCAGGACGAAGAGCCGGCCGGCGAAGAACCGCAGGCCACCGGAGAGCCGGGGCGGCGGCGCCGGGCGGGCGTGCTGGCGGCGGCGCCCGTCTGGGCGGTCGCCGCGCCGCTCGCCGCCGCCGCGCCCGCCGCGTTCGGCCTGGACCCGTTCCGGCAGGCGGACGCCGACGTCCCGCTCGCCATCGGCGGCGCAGCCACCGCGCTGGCCGTGTGCCTCGCGCTCTGGCGGCGCGGCGGCCCGGCGGTCACCGGAGCGGCGGCGGGCCTCTTCGCCGCCTGGACCGTCCTGCTCCTGCGCACCGCCTGGCAGGGCACGCCCTTCCCGGCCGGAGGCGTCTACGGCGACGCCGGGCGCATGGCCGCGATGGCCACCCGCTATACGGTCGGGTCGGCGAGCACGGACGGCATCGTCGCGGGCGTCCCGTCGGAGTACCCGCCGCTGCTGCCGTGGCTGATCGGCAAGTCCGCGCTGGTCCTGGACGTCCCGGCGTGGCGGCTGGTCGCGCCCGCGCTGATCCTCGTCGTGTCGGCGTCGGTCGTCGCGGCGTTCCTGCTGTGGTCGCGGCTGACCTCGCCGGGCGCGGCGCTCGCGATCGCCGCGCTCGGCCTCGCCGCGTTCGGGAAGCCGGACAAGGCGCACGAGGTGCTCTCCCTCGCGGTCGTCGTCCCGCTGCTGCTGCTCACGGTCGCGAAGCCGCCGCGCGGACGGCTGCACTGGCTGCCCGCCGGGCTCGCCGGGGGCCTCGCGGCGCTCGTCCACTTCGGCTACCTGGTGTACGCGGCGCCCGGCATCCTCGCGCTGGTGTGGCTGACCTGGCGCGCCGAGGACGACCGCCGCGCGTACGCGTGGCACGTCGGCCGCGTCGTCGCCGTCATGCTGGCGGTGTCGTCGTGGTACGTCGTCCCGTACGGGTGGGCGATGCTGCACGGGGGGCAGCAGGTCGCCGACACCTACGAGTCGAGCGCGATCTCGGCCGACCCGCTCCCGTTCCTCGCGCTGACGCCGCTCGGCGTCGCGCAGGCGGCCGGGGCGGTCGGCCTGGTCTGGCTCCGCCGGACGGCGTGGTGGGCGACGCCGCTGCTCGGCGTCGTGCTCGGCGCGTACGGCTACTACCTGATCAGCATGGCGCGGTTCGTCACGACCGGGCACACCGGGCTGCTGCACTACGTGTTCCCGCTGGTGTCGGCGTGCCTGCTCGCCGCCGCCGCGCTCACCGCCGTCCACCTCGCCCCGGCGCTGGCGCGGCGGGCCGGGACGCCCTTCCCGCGCGGCAGCGGAACCGCCCTCGCCGCCGTCGTCCTCGTCTTCGCCGGGTACACGTACTGGCAGCTCAACATGCCCGTCACGCACTGGACGCCCGGACGCGACGGCGTCGCCGCCCCCGACCTCGCCGCCGCCGCGCCGCAGAACCGGCAGGCCGCCCGCGCCCACGTCCAGCCGCTGCCGGACGGGAGCGGGCCGAGGTTCAGCGGCGAGGCCGCCCCGGCGGGCGCCCCGGCCTGGTTCCCTGTCGAGCCGGTGCGGCGGGCGGTCGAGAACGTCCGCGGACGGGACGCGCGGCCCCGCACCCTGTCGTCCGACGAGCAGTTGTTCGCGTTCCTGCCCTGGCGCGGGTACATCGCCGTCGACCGGGGCTCCGCCGGGGGCCCGACCCGCTGGGACGACCGGTTCGCCGAACTGGCGAGGCTCTCCCGGATCACCGACCCGGCGGCCTTCGCCGCCGCCTCGGCGAAAACGCGGTTCGGGCCGATCGACGTATTCGTGTTGCGCCGCGACGGCGGGGAACTGGTGTGGCGTCCGGGCGGGGCGGGAGGCGTGCTGCGCTTCCAGCCGCGCCAGTTCGCCCCCTCGGCGTTCGTGCTGGTGGACGGGCTCCCCGCGAACACTTCGGTTGCCATCCGCCGCCGGTAAATAACGGGCGAATAGCTCGTGAAAGGTAACTCGGCAATGGCGGCATCCGGCCGATGGGCCCCGTGTGCCGCTCGATACTACGAGGCGGCAGGTTTCCGACGGAAAGGCTGTCCGGATGCTCGATGGCGCGAACGCGGCGTGGCTCACGGCCGCCGTCGGCGTATCCGCGGTGGCGGCGGTACCGGTCCTGGTCGCGGCGCGCCGGGCCAGGCGCTGGGCGTCGGCCGTCACGCGGCGGCTGGCCGGGCTCGACGAGCGGCTCGCGTCCGTCGGGACGGCGGTCGGCGACGGCCTGAAACCCCGGCTGGACAAGCTCGCCGGGGAGGTGTCCGCCGTGTCCACGGGCATCGCCGACCTCGCGCGGACGAGCGCCGCGCACTACGACCAGCTTGAGGCCTACATCGACCTGCGGAGCCTCGTCCGGCCGCGCGCCCCGATGCCGCCGCTGCGCGGCTGGGCGGCGTCCCCGGACGTCCTGCGCCACCTCACCGAGGCCGTCGCGCGGCGGCGGCCGAAGCTGATCGTCGAGTGCGGGAGCGGGTCGTCCAGCGTGTGGCTCGGGTACTTCGCCGAGCAGCTCGCGTCCGCGCGGGTCGTGTGCCTCGAACACGACGAGCGGTACGGGGAGCTGTCCCGCGAGCTGATCCGCGCGCACGGCCTGGACGGCGTGGTCGAGATCCGCAGCGCCCCGCTCGCCGACTGGACGCCCGGCGACCGCGCCTACCCCTGGTACTCCGTCGAGGCGCTGGAGGACCTCGCGGACATCGGGGTCCTCTTCGTGGACGGCCCCCCGGCCGCCACCGGCCCGGAGGCCCGCTACCCGGCGGTCCCGCTGCTGCTGTCGCGGTGCGCGGCGGACGCGGTGATCGTCCTGGACGACTCGCGCCGCGCCGAGGAGACCGCCGTCAGCGACCGGTGGCTGGCCGAGCACCCCGAGATCGAGCGGACCGTCCTGCCGTTCGAGAAGGGCGCGCACGTGTTCACCCGGCGGACGACGTGATCCCGGAGCTGCTCGGGAGCGTCCTCGCCGAGCCGCCGTCGGCGCTGTTCGCGATCGGGTTCCGGCCGGAGGAGGAGGCGGCCGTCCGCGCACTGGCGCCCGGCGCGGTCGTCGACCTGGACGCCCTCGAAGAACGCGCCGGCGACGCGGGCGCCGGGACGGTCGCCGTGCTCGCCCGCACCTTCACCGACCTCCGCCGCGCGGCGTCCCTCGGGGCGCTGCTCCCGAAGGCGGCGCGGCAGGTGGTCGCGGTGGCGGTGTCGTCCGCCGACCGGCCCTTCGTCCCGGCGCCCGTCCCCGGACCGGTCTCCTTCCAGGCGCGGCGCGGGACGGCGGGCGAGTGGGCCGTGGAGATCGCGTTCGCGGGGCCGCGCCCGGTGGGGGAGTCGGTCGCCGCGCTCGTGCGCGGGCGGGACGGGCACCGGCTCCGGCCGCTCCCGGGCCCGCGGGTCGCGCTGGCCGGGCCCGGCGCGTCGCACTGGCGGCCCGGCGATCCCGGCGCGACGCCGACGACGGCGCACGGCCCGCTCGGGAACCCGGACGGCCCCCCGCCCGCCGACATCGTCCTCCGCACGTCCCCCGACCCGGGCGAATGGTCCGACCCGAGGGTCGCGACCGTGCTCGACCGGCCGTCGTCCGGCGGCGAGGCCCCGTTCGAGATGGACGCCGTCCCGCCCGTCGACGAGCGCTCGGTCAACCCGACCGGCTTCGTCACCGACCCGAAGCTCGGGGACGCGGTGCTCACCCCGGCGGGCGACCGCTGGCGCGTCCGGGCGGGCGCCGAAGACCTCGTGCTGTTCCCGGAGACGGGGGCCGTGACCGACGCCGACGTCGACCGCCTCCGCCAGGTGCGCGCCGTGGCCGTCGACTGGGGGACGGGCGCCCGCCCCCTCGCGACCGTCCGGGTCGTCGCCGGGCTCGCCGCCGCCGGGGTCCCGCTCCGCGCCGAGCGGGTGCCGCCGTGGGCGATGGCCCTCGGCCGCGACCTCACCGCCGCCCTGATCGCGGACGCCGACACGGCCGATGACCTCCGCCGGGAGGAGCACAGCGTGCGGCTCCGCCGGGCCGCGCTGCGCGGCCACTCGACCGAGGCGCGCTGGCGGAGCCTCGCCCTGGCGGCCGGGCTGCCGGTCCCGCCCCGGCCGTCCGCGTCGGTCGTGCTGTGCACGCGCCGCCCGGAGTTCCTCGGGTTCGCGCTGGGGCAGATCGCCGCGCAGCGGGACGTCGACCTGGAGCTCGTCCTCACCCTGCACGGGATCCCGGCGGACCTGCCCGAGGTGAAGGCGGCGGTCACCGCCTTCGACCGCCCGTTCACGGTCGTCGAGGTGCCCGCCGACGTCCCGTTCGGCGCCGCGCTCAACCTCGGCGTCGCGCGGGCCTCCGGCCGGTACGTGGCGAAATGGGACGACGACGACTGGTACGGCCCCGACTTCCTCGCCGACATGCTGCTCGCGTCCGCCTACAGCGGCGCCGAACTGGTCGGATGCCACGCTCAGTTCGTCTATCTGGGGCAGATAGACCTCACCATCTACCGGAAGGCGCGCTCCGAGCTGATGGGCCGCTGGATCTCGGGGGGAACGTTCGTCATGGAGAGACCCGTCCTCGACTCGGTGGGCGGGTTCCCGCCCGTCCCGCGCCATGTCGACGCGGCGCTCGTCGACGTCCTCACGGCGGCGGGCGGCCGGACCTACGGCGCGCACAGCCTCGGCTACGCCCTCCACCGCCGCGCCGCCGGGCACACCTGGAACCAGCCCGTCACCTACTTCCTCCGCGCGGCGGCCCGGCAGTGGCGCGGACGCCGGTTCAGCTCCTTCATCGACCCGGACGACTTCCCCCTGCCCGCGACGGGGGACGTCCGATGAGCGCGTCCGAAGCGCCGCGTATCCGGCACAACGACTACGGGACGCTCGCGCCGCCGGAGATCGGCGAATGGGAGCCGCGGCTGTCGGTCTCCGTCGTGATCCCGGCCTACGGGAACCAGGAGAAGCTGGACCTCACGCTCGCCTCGCTCGCCGCGCAGACCTACCCGTCCCGGCTGCTGGAGGTCGTGGTCGTGGACGACGGCAGCGCGCCGCCGCTGCGGCTGCCGGAGATCGTCCCGGAGCGGACGCGCCTGATCCGCACCGGCGGCGACGGCTGGGGACGCGCGCACGCCTGCCGGACCGGGTCGCTCGCCGCCGACGGCGACGTCGTCCACTGGCTGGACGCCGACCTGATCGCCTTCCCCGAGCACGTCGAGGCCCAGTTGCGGTGGCACCACCTCGCCGACTACCTCGCCGTCCTCGGCTACAAGCGCTTCGTCGAGGCGGACGGCGGCTGGCCGACCCCGCAGGCGGTGTTCGACGCGGTCGAGGGCGGCTCGGCGGAGAAGCTGTTCGACCTCGACCGGAGCCGCCGCCACGAGTGGGTCGAGGACATGATCGACGCGACGGACGGCCTGCGGAGGCACGGCTCCCGCAGCTTCCGCGTCCACGTCGGCGCGACCGCCTCCGTCCGCGCCTCCCTGCTGAAGGCCGCCGGGGGGATGGACGACTCGCTCGTCCTCGGCGAGGACGTCGAGCTCGGCTACCGGCTGGCGCAGCGCGGTGCGGTGTTCGTCCCCGAGCCGGCGGCGCGGAGCTGGCACCTCGGGCCGTCCACGCAGATGCGCGACGAGGAGCGGCTGACCCGGCACAACGAGCCGTACCTGAGCCACCGGCTGCCGATGCACCGCGACTGGCGGCGCGGGGGCGCCGGGCGGCAGTGGCTCGTCCCGTGCGTGGACGTCGTCGTCGACGCGCGCGGACGCCCGCACGAGGAGGTGCGCGCCACCGTCGGCGCGGTCCTCGCGAGCACGCTGCCCGACGCGGCCGTGACGATCCTCGGGCCCTGGTCCGAGCTGGGCGACGGGCGCCGCGCCCCGCTCGACGACCCGCTGCTCGACCTGCGGCTGACCCGCGCCGCGTTCGACCACGACGGGCGCGTGGCGTTCGCCGAGGAGGCCGCGCCGACGTCCGCGCCCGCGCCGTTCCGGCTGACCTGCCCGCCCGGCTGGGCGCCGACGTTCGACGCGCTCCAGCGGCTGCTGGAACTGGCCGAGACCGAGGACTTCGGCGCCGTCCTGCTCGCGCTGCCCGAGGCCGCCGGGCTGAAGGTCGCGCGGTTCGAGCGGACCGCCGCCGTCGCCCGCGCCCTCGCCGTCCGCGCGGACGGCGAGGACCTCGACGACGTCGTCTACGCGACGTACGGGTCGGTCTGGATCGACGGGACGGAGTGGGCACTCGTCCCCGCCGCCGACGCCGCGCCGCCCTCCCGGCGCACCGAGGACCTGCTCGCCTGGAAGAAGCGGGCGGAGCGCTGGGAGGCCGAGGCGGACCGGCTCCGGCGCAAGCTCAGGGCCCCGCTGAGCACGAAGCTGCTGGAGGCCGCCCGCCGCCGCGCTCCCCACCTGCGCCGACGCAAGGAGTCCCGATGACCGCGCAGCCCCGTGTCAAGGAGAACGACTACGGCACTCTCCGCCCGGCGGAGCTCGGCTGCTGGGAGCCCACCCTGACGGTGAGCGTGGTGATCCCCGCGTACGGGTCGCAGGACAAGCTCGACCTGACGCTCGCCGCGCTCGCCGCGCAGACCTACCCCTCGCGCCTGCTCGAAGTCGTCATCGCCGACGACGGCAGCGACCCGCCGCTGCGGCTGCCGGAGATCCGGCCGGAGCTGTGCCGGATCGTGCCGAGCCTGTCCGGCGGCTGGGGCTGCGCGCACGCCTACCGCTCCGGCGCGCTCGCGGCGGAGGGCGACGTGATCGTCCGGCTGGACGCCGACATGGTCTGCTTCCACGACAACGTGGAGGCGCAGCTCCGCTGGCACCACCTCGCCGACCACATCGCCGTCGTCGGGCACAAGCGGTTCGTCGACTACCGGCCGGGCGCGCTCACCCCGCGCGAGGTCCACGACGCGGTGGCGCGCGGCGGGGCCGAGAAGCTCTTCGAGGCGGACGCCTACGAGCTCCACCACTACGAGAAGTTCATCGAGGAGACCGACATGCTCCGCGCGGCGGGCGCGCAGGCCTCCCGGATCTTCACCGGGGCGTCCGCCTCCTACCACCGCGAGTTCTACCTCGACGCGGGCCAGGTCGACGGCGACATGATCCTCGGCGAGGACACCGAGTTCGGGTACCGGCTCGGGCAGGCCGGGGCGGTGTTCGTCCCGGAGACGGCGAGCAGCAGCTGGCACCTCGGCTGGTCCACCACCATGACGGACGGGGAGCGCGCCACCCGCTACTGCCAGCCGTTCTACGCCAACCGGGTGCTCGTCCCGCGCAAGCGCAGGCCCGACCCCGGACGGACGTGGAAGGTCCCCGGCGTCGAGGCGGTCGTGGACGTGTCCGAGGCGACCTGGGAGCAGGCCCGCGCGACGGTGAGCGGGCTCGCGTCCGGCCTCGTGTCCGACGTCGGCGTGGTGCTGACCGGGCCGTGGTCGCGGCTCGACGACGGCCGCCGCGACCTCCTCGGCGACCCGCTGCTCGACCTGCGCCTCATCCGCGAGGGCCTCGGGGACGACGGCCGCGTGCGCCTCGTCGAGACCGCGCCGGACACCGCGTTCCCCGCGCCGTACCGGTTCCGCTGCCCCGCCGGATGGGTGCCCGGATCCACGACGCTCCGCCGCCTGATCCAGCTCGTGGAGAAGGAGGGGTACGGCCTGGTGACGCTCGACCTGCCGGGGGACGTCCGGGCCCGGTTCGAGCAGACGCGCGCCTTCGCCCGCGCCGCCCGCGTGACCGAGCCGGGCGGCGACGTGGACGAGGCCGTCGCCGAGATGTTCGGTGCGCACACCGTGGACGGCGCCGACTACGGGCTCGAAGCGGCCGAGGAGGGGAGCGTCCCGAAACCGCCGGTCGACTGGCAGGCCAAGGCCGAGCGGTGGGAGGCCGACGCGCGCAAGTGGCAGGGCCGGGCGCAGGCCCTGGACGGCGAGCTGAAGACGGTCCGGGCCGAGCTCAACGCCCAGTTGCAGCGCCGGCTCCGGCGCCGGATCGGACGGCTCCGCCGCCGCCTGCTGCGCCGCTGAGCGGCCGTCGCCCGGCGAACCGGATTGTCACCTCGACACGTTCCGGAATTCACAGGGACGCAATTTCGGCCGCCTAATGTCCTCGATCATGAAACCTTCCCCAGGCGCAGTGATCCTCGCGACGGCCGGAGCCCTGGCGGTTCCCCTGGTGGCGACCGTCCCGGCGGGCGCCGCCGCGCACGGTCCCGAGCCGATCGTGGTGCGGCGCGGCGGGCCCGCGCGCGGGCTGCCGTTCGTCGCGTCCCGGAGCGGGGAGGCGGTCGCGACGTTCACCGTCGCCGCGCCCGGCGTCTCGTGGGCGCGCAAGGGCGCCGAGGCCGCCGTGGTCGCCGTCGCCGTGGACGGGCGGCACGTCACCGACCTCGTCGTCCCGTCGGCGGAGCCGACCGCGCGCGGCGTCGCGCTCGGCCCCGTCCGGCGCGGCACGCACCGGCTGACCTTCGCGTTCGCGAGCGCGGGGAGCGCGGCGGCGGCCCGGCGGGTCACCATCCGGCGGGCTCGGGCCGGGACGCCGCGCGCCGACCAGGTCGCGCTGCGGCACGCCCCGATCGTCGTCGGCCGCACGCTGCCGCAGCTCGGCGACGCCTACCAGAACGCCCGCACCGACACCCCGCTGCTGGCCTGGCACGAGGAACTGCCCGCGACCACGCCCGGACACCGAGTCTTGGAGTACTCGGTGGTGTGGAGCAACGAGGACGGCGGCACCGACACCCCCGCCCTGATGGCCCGCTGGGGACGCACCACCGACATCGAGTGGGTGTACCGGGTCGAGGTGGACGCGGCCGGGCGGCGCGTCCCCGGAACCGGCGTCTACCAGGCCCCCAACCACCAGACGCTCGCGTTCGCCGGACGATACGAGGGCGACCACCCGCTCCTCCAGACGTGCACGGTGAACAACAACATGTGCGACACCGTCACCCCGGACGCGAAACTGCGCTTCTTCCTCGACTCGACGCCGACCCGTCCGGCCGACCGCGCCCGCGAAGTCGTCATGGACCGCTCGCCCTGGACGTATCCGGTGATGGCCCAGGAAATGGTCCGCGAAAACAAGATCGAGAATCCGCCGGACCCGAAGACCCCGCAGGTCGGAGACCAGCGCACCTACCTTTTCCTCGAATTCAAGAAGCGGACCGGCGCGCCCACCGGGATCGGCTCGGCCCCCGGAGTGTCGGTCGGCGTCCGGCTCAAGCGCGACCCGGGCACGCTCTACCGCTCCGACCATTCGACGCCGTCGTGGTCGATCGAGCGGGACCTGCCCGCCGCCACCACCGTCGAACTCCCGGCCGGTACGAAGATCGCGGACATCGCGGGCGTCGAGGCGGTCCGGCAGCCGATGGGCGCGGGCGACAACGGCGCCCCCGCCACGGTGACCTCGATCAACCGCGGCTTCTTCCTCGACGCCGGGTACCTGCCGCAGGCGTCCGGGATCGCGTGGACGGGGTCGGTCACGCTGACGCCCGCGTCCCCGTCCGCCGTGCTCTGGAAGCCCTGACGCGCCCTGACGCGCCCGGGGGCGGTCAGCCCGACAGCGCCCGGCGCGCGTCCCGCTCGACCAGGATCGGGACGAAGTCGCGCACCGGGCGCCCGTCGAACCGGTGGTGGATCGCGCTGACCGCCTCGGCGACCTCGTCCGCGCCGTGCGTGTCGCCGTACGCCTTCATCAGCCGGGCGGTGACCTCGTTCATGGCCGTCTTCTCGCGCGCCGCAGTGTCCATGTCCAAAATGCTTCCTCGGAAATGCGCGATGCGCAACGCCCCAGCGTCGGCGGATTTTCCCCGGTGACCGGATGCGGCCGGTCATAACGATTTGAGGCTAAAGGGTGCCGCTTTGGCGAGCGTCGGGTGAACGATGGCCCCATGGGTGCGAGAGCCGGGCTCAACCGGCTTCCCTTTTCGAACGGCGCCAACCCCGGTACCCGTCTTGTCGACCGGGTCGTGGACGAACTGTCCGGCTGGCCGGGGCTGCGGGTCTCCGCGGCGGAATGCGGCCCGGGATCGGCCTTGGCCCTGGGCACGCGGCAGATCGTCCACTTACCCGGGGAGCACGAGGCGGAGCTGCGGCTCGGCGCGGCGGCGGTGCGGCGGCTGCGCCCGGCGCTCGACGAGTCCGGCCAGCTCATCCCCATAGCGGCGGACGAGCGGCCCGTCCACTCCCCGGCCGAGGGGGACGGGGAGGAGTGGGTGCGGATCCGGCTGGACGGCCACGCCGACGTCTCGCTGATCCTGTCGCTGGCCAGCCTCGCGATCGCCGCCGCGACCCGGACGATCGCCGGTCCCGAGCGCCGCGAGCCGCCCTGCCCGCGCGCCCGGCGGATCGCCGTCCTCGGCCTCTCCCGGCAGCCGCGCACACGGCCGTGAGCCCTCCGGGCCTCACGGGAGCGGTGCCACCGAGCTGGCGTTGTCGAGCAGCAGGCGCGGCCGCCCGCCCCCGGACGCCGGGAGGGCCCACGTCTGGTTCTTGCCGTCGCTGAGCTGGATCGTGTAGGCGACGGTGTGATCGTCCAGCCAGACGGGCTGGTCGTCGACGCTGCGCGTCTCGGCGAGCGGCGCCGTCCGCAGCGTGGCGAGGTCGAGCGTCGACAGCCGCCAGCCCCGCTTCGGGTCGCCGCCGACCGCCGACTTGAAGGCGAGGCGCTTGCCGTCCGGCGACAGCGACGGGCACTCGACGCCGGGCGCGAGCGTCCGGACCGTCCGGGCCGCGAAGTCGCCCTGCACGAGGTACCGCCGGCCGCCCGTGGACAGCGTCGCGTAGAACCGGTTGTCGTCGGCGGCGAACGTGATGCCCCAGAAGTTGGCGTCCCGGTTCCGGTACGGGGCGCCGTCCTTGGTGATCGCGAAGTCCTCCAGGGACGTGACGAGCCGCCCCGTCCGCGTGTCGAGGACGCCCGCCCGCGTGGAGAACCCCGTGGTCGCGTAGCTGTGGCCGTCGATGAACAGCGTCCAGGCGACCATCCGCCCGGACGCCGACACCCGCAGCCGGTTCGGGAACCCGGTGAGCGGGACGCGCCGCCGCTCGCGCAGCCCGGCGTCCATGACGACCAGCGCGCCCGCGCTCAGCGCCCCGACCGGGCGCAGGCAGGCGACCGTCCCGGCGGCGGCGTAGGCCCGGTCGCACTCCACCGGCGTCACCCGCCGCGAGCTCGGCGGCGACGTGTAGGACAGCCGCCCGTTGGTGAGGAACTGGAGGCGGCGGCCGTCGCCCGTCCCGCCCGAGGTCCGGGCGGGCGCGGGGTCCGCGCCCTGGAACACCGTGTACGCGACGGCCACGGCCACGAGCAGCACGGACGAGACGACCAGGACGGCGACGCGGGAGCGGACGGTCACGGGACGACCCTTTCTGGCGAACGGAGCAGGAGACCGGTCCCGGCGAGGGCGGCGGCGCTGACGGCGGCGGCGGCGAGCAGCGCCGGGCGCGTGCCCCACACCTGCCACGCCACACCGAACAGCACCGACGACAGCAGGTAGGCGAGCGCCTGCGCGCTCTGCACGAGCGCGATGCCGGTCGTGCGGAGGGCGGCGGGGAGCAGCGGCCCGGCGAGCGCCATCAGCCCGCCGTCGGTGGCGGCGTAGAACGTCCCGTGCAGGACGACGGCCGCGCCGACCAGCCAGAGCCCGCCGCCGGGAGCGAGCCCGAGCAGCAGGTAGGTCGCGGTCAGCGTCAGGTAGCCGCCGAGCACGACCGGCAGCCGCCCGGCCCGGTCGGCGAGCAGGCCGAGCGGCGTGGCGAGCAGCAGGTACACGCCGCTCGTCGCGACCGCGAGCAGCGGGAACCAGCCGAGCGCGAGGTCCGCGCGCCGGGCGACGAGCAGGTAGGTGAAGCCGTCCCCGATCGTCGCGAGCCCGAGCAGGACCGACGCGGGGACGAGCCGCCGGGCGGCGGGCCCGCGCAGCAGCTCCCGCCAGCGCAGCGCCTCGCGCGGCGGCTTCGGCCCCGGCGTGTCCCGGACGAACAGCACCAGCACCAGCACGCCGAGCAGCGCGACGCAGAAGCTCGTCATGATGACCGAGTCGTAGGAGCCGGGCGCGGCGGCGAGGACCGCGAGCGCGACGAGCGGACCGGCGAACGCCCCGGCGGCGTCCATCGTCCGGTGCACCCCGAACGCCCGGCCGAGCCGGTCGGGCGGCGTGGACAGCGTGATGAGCGCGTCGCGCGGGGCGGTGCGCAGGCCCTTGCCCGCGCGGTCCGCGGTGATGGCGAGGCCGATCCCGACGCCCGAGCCCGCCGCGGCGAGCAGCCCGAGCTTCGCGGCGGCGGACGCGCCGTAGCCGAGCAGCGCCACCGGCTTGCGCCGGTCGACGCGGTCGGCCGCGTACCCGCCGACCAGCCGGAGCAGGACGGTCGCCCCGCCGTAGAGCCCGTCGACCGCCCCGTAGGCGGCCGGGCTGAACTGGAGTCCGACGACGAGGTACAGCGGCAGGATCGCGGTGACCATCTCGGCGGAGACGTCCGTGATCAGGCTGACGGCGCCGAGGGCGACGACGTTGGCGGCGACGGGCCCCGCGCGGCGGTGGCCCCCCGCCGGGCGGGTGAGGGTGGAAAGGTACACGCCGGCTCCTAGGAAGGGCCCGGCGCGTCCCCGCCGCGCCGGGCCCGGGACGTCAGTGACAGGTGGTGGTGCCGCTGTCGGCGTAGGTCTTCCCGGCCTGCGGGACGAACTGCCAGTCGTAGCTGTTCGCGTGCAGCGTCAGTTTCAGGACGCCGTACGTGTCGCTGTTCCTGGCCTCGCTGTTCGGCTGGATGGTGCCGAACGAGTAGTGGCTCGCCCCGCCCATCCCGGCGACGAACTCGCGGATGCCGCGCGCGGGGTCGGCGGCGCCGCTCGGGTTCATCGGCGCGAACCGCTCGTACTGGTGGTTGTGCCCGGTGACGATGACGTCGGCGTTGTTGTCGTAGAGCGCCTGCACCAGCGGGGCCACGCCGGTGTAGGGCGCGTGGTTCGCGCCGGACGTCCACCGGGGGTGGTGCCAGTAGGCGATGGTGCACGGCCTCGGGTTGGCGGCGAGGTCGGCGCGCAGCCACGTCTCCTGCGCGCCGCCCGCCGCGCAGCCGCCGCTGATCGACGCGCAGTTGGAGTTGAGGGCGACGACGTGCCAGTTGTCGCCGATGTTGTAGGAGTAGTAGCCCTTGGTCGGGTCGCCCGCCGCCGCGCCGAAGTACCCGTAGTACCCCGTGGCGCCGGACGTGTTGTAGTCGTGGTTGCCGGGCGACGGCCGGGTGCGGGCCTTGTGCCGTCCCCACGTCGGGTTGTAGTAGGTGTTGAACTCGCTGGTCGTGCCGCTGTCGTAGACGTTGTCGCCGGTGGTGAAGACCGTTCCGGGGATGGAGTCGAGCAGCGCCGCGGTCGCGGTGTCGCCGCTGCCGGAGTTGCTGATGTCGCCGGCGCCGACGAGGACCGGGTCGGCCGCCGCCGAGGCCGCGCCGCCCGGCAGCGTGACCGCCGCGATCGCGGCGGCGCCGAGGACGCCCGTGAGGACGGTCGCGAGCACGCTTCTGCTTGGGGCCATGTCCGCTCCTTTGCGGGGGAATTGGGCGTTCCGGACGGTAATTCCGCAGTTACACGTCCCGGCGAGGGCCCGGCGAGCGGCCGCCATCCAGCGGGTGAATGACGCCGGAGAACAAAGATCCGTAAAAATCCGGAGTCAGGAATTGAGGGCGTCCCGGCCCCGGGATAACCCCGAACCGGAAATTGAAAAGCACAGTTATCGAGCTGATTTCCGGGCGGTGGGACGAACCATTTCCGTGGCGTCCCATCCCGAATGCGCCAGGACGGGGCGCCCGGACCAGGCCCCCTCACCCCGTCGGCTGGTCGCGTACCTCGGGATCGCTCGACCCCCGACGGCACGCCCCGCGAGTCGCCGGACTTCTACGTCCGGCCCGGCACCCGCGTGTGGATCCGGGCTGGCGATCGACGACGCGGACGGCGTGCTCCGCGTCGCCGACACCGCGACCGGCGAGATCGTCACCGGCGTCCGCGCCGAGGCGGCGTCCTACGCCTCGCTCACCCGGTTCCATCCGCCGGAATCGACGGGGTGCCCGAAACGGCGGATCGGCCGGAAGGCCAGGGCGATGTCGTCGGGACGAACGGACTTCTGTCCCGATGGCAGGTGGGCGGCATCCGCGCTGGAGGAATGGTCTTCGCCAGGGGGTCGGCCCGAGAGCCGAAAGGGTCCGCCATGCTGCACGGCATCGACGTGGCTTCCTACGAGCCCACCTTCGACACCGACGAGCTGGACTTCGTGATCGTCAAAGCGACCGAAGGACGCACCTACACCAATCCCTACCGGGCCAAGCAGGCCAGGCGGGCCCGCGACGCCGGATGCGTGGTGGGCTTCTACCATTTCCTGCGCGGCCGCCGGGGAATCCGCCTGGCCCGGATCAAGGCCCAGGCCAAGTACTTCGTCGAGCACTGCGGCGCCGAGGACGGCGACATCCTCGCCCTCGACTGGGAGTCCGACCCGAAGGGGCGCCTCCCCACCACCGCGCAGAAGGACAAGTTCCTGCACGAGGTGAAGAAGCTCCGTCCCGGCCACCGGCTGGTCCTCTACTGCAACCGCGACCTGTGGACGAGGAAGAGCACCACCGACTACAGGGCCGACGGGCTCTGGATCGCCGACTACCGCAAGGCCGGCGAGCCGAAGATCCGGGACGAGTGGCTCTTCCACCAGTACACCTCGGAGCCGATCGACAAGAACGTCGCCGACTTCAAGAGCCGCGACGCCCTCAAGGAGTGGGCGTCCGGCGGCTGACCATCTCGTTGATCCAGACGGGCGCGAACGGCGACGTGCAGTTCGGGGGAGTCGGGTAGTCCTTGAGCACCTCCAGGCGCTCGCCGATGCCGATCGCGCGGGCGCGGTGCTCGGCGTGCTCGATCCCGATATGGCTCAGGCACTCGTTCATCGCCCATTGCAGGCGGTCCGGCGCGTCCTTCATCGTCGCCTCGATGATGTCGAGGAGGCCGCCGAGGTCGAGGCCCTCGGGCTTCTTCCGGACGCGTTCGCTCGTCAAAGCCCAACCGGCGCTCGCGACCACCGGATCCGGGTCGGCGAACCACGCCAGGCGCAGTTCCTCCGAATGGGGGCTCTTCTTCACCACGTAGTTCACGAGCCAGTCGTGGACCTTCGGCGTGCGCGCCTGGCGCAGCATGGCGTCCAGTTCGTCGCGCCCGAACGCCTTCGGACGGCAGATCAGGAGCGCCAGCAGCCGCGCCGCGCCGTCGCCGGTCTCCCAGAGCCGCAGCGCGAGGTCGTGCTGCGTCTTCAGCCGCTTCGCGACCGCCCGCAGCTTGCCGAGGTTCACGCCGTGGTCGTCGCCGTGCCGCTCGTTCACCCCGCGTGTCTTCGGGTCGTCGAGCCCGGCCAACTCGGCCATCACCTCGGCCAGCGTCTCCTCCGCCACACTTGCCTCCCTCCGACGCCGGTCACATGCGGGCTCAAGACTACGACCGGGTTCGGACGGCGCGCTGACCAGCGGAACGGCGCGCAACTCCGATCGTGCTCAGCGTCCGTGCGGCGCCGTGACCGGGGACGATCGGGGTGCTCGCGGGTGTCCGCTACCGGTCATCGGCGCGCTCACCGATTGTGATTGATGATCCCCATAGCGTTACCTACGCTCGGGGCCATGGCGATACCGACCGAGCAGATCGGCAGCATTCCCCGACCCCCTGAACTGTTGGCCGCGATGACCGCCCACGCCGCCGGGGAGGTCGGCGACGCCGACCTCGCCGCCGCGCGGGACGCGGCCGTCCGCGACACCATCCAGCGGCTGGAGGCGACGGGCTCGCCGGTCGTCACCGACGGCGAGCAGTCCAAGCCCAGCTTCGCCACCTACCCGATCGCCGGTCTCCCCGGCCTCGCGCCCGAGGGCGTGGTCATCCCGTTCGCGGACGGTCACCAGCGGCAGCTGCCCGTCCTGACCGAGGGGCCGTTCCGCTACCAGGTCCACGCCGCCACGTTCTACGCGGTCGCGGCGGAGCACGCGCGGGTGCCCGTCAAGCAGGCCGTCATCGCGCCGTCCGCGCTCAGCCTCCTCTACCCGCCGGACGGCGTCCCCGGGTACCCGCGCGAGGCGTTCCTGTCCGACCTGGTGAACGAGGCCGAGGCCGACATCCGGGGGCCGCTGGACGCCGGGGCCCACGCCGTCCAGCTCGACTTCACCGAGGGCAGGCTCTCGCTTAAGCTCGACCCGAGCGGCGGCGTCCTGGACGACTTCGTCGCGCTCAACAACCGGGTCCTGGAACGCTTCGGCGCCGCCGAGCGCGCCCGGATCGGGGTGCACACCTGCCCCGGCGGCGACCAGGACTCCACCCACAGCCTGGACGTCGACTACGCCGGGCTGCTGCCCAAGCTGTTCCAGCTCAAGGCCGGGAACTTCTACGTCCAGCTCGCGAGCGAGGACGACCCGGAGAAGGTCCTCGCCGTCATCGCCGAGCACCTGCCCGCCGACGCCCGCGTCTTCATCGGGGTGACCGACCCGATCGACCCCCGGGTCGAGACGCCGGAGCAGGTCCGCGACCGGGTGCTCGCCGCGGCCCGGCACCTGCCGGTCGACCGCCTCGGCACCTGCGACGACTGCGGCTTCTCGCCGTTCGCGGACGACACCTCCACCTCCCGCGAGATCGCCTTCGCCAAGATCGCCGCCCGCGTCCAGGGCACCGCCCTCGCCGCCCGGGAACTCGGCCTGACGGGCTAGCGGCGCCGCCCCCCGCACGCCCGTGCGGACGGCGCCCCGCCGTCCGCACGGGCCCCGCTCGTCCGGGCCCCGCTCAGCCGGGGAGCGTGAACAGCCCCGCCAGCCGGGTGAGGCGGTCGGGGATCGCCCGGTAGTAGACCCACGTCCCGCGGCGCTCGCCGTCGATCAGCCCGGCCTGGCGCAGCACCTTCAGATGGTGCGAGATCGTCGGCGCGGTCAGCGCGAACGGCACGGTCAGGTCGCACACGCACGCCTCGCCGCCCTCGGCCGAGGCGATCATGCTGAGCAGCCGCAGCCGGATCGGGTCGGACAGCGCCTTGAACACCCCGGCCAGCTCGACCGCCTCCGCCTCGTCCAGCGCGGACGCGTTCAGCGGCGCGCAGCACGCCGAGGCGGTGACGTCCTCCACGACCAGCGACTTCGACATGCCTCTAATTTGACATCCATCTAAGCAGCGAAGCAAACTGGGCCCTGATTAGAAGAACGTCTAAACAAGGGGAGGCATCATGAGGGACGCCGGGGCGCCGGTCGCGGTCGTCGGAGCCGGGCCGGTCGGGCTGGCCGCCGCCGCCCATCTGGCCGAACGCGGGCTGGACTTCGTCGTCCTTGAGGCCGGGCCCCGGGTGGGCGCGGCTATCTCCGAGTGGGGCCACGTCCGGCTGTTCTCGCCGTGGCGGTACGACATCGACGCCGCCGCCCGCCGCCTGCTGGAGCCCACCGGCTGGACGCCGCCCGACCCCGACGCCCTCCCCACCGGGGACGACCTGGTCCGCGACTACCTGGCCCCGCTCGCCGAGACGCCCCGGCTCGCCGGGCGGATCCGCACCGGGACCCGCGTCACCGCCGTCGCGCGCCGCGGCCTCGACGTCACCCGCACCGCCGGACGCGGCGACCGCCCGCTGCTCGTCCGCGCCGCCGGCCCGGACGGGACGGTCACCGACCTCGCCGCCCGCGCGGTCATCGACGCGTCCGGGACGTGGGGCCACGGCAACCCCCTCGGACATTCCGGCCTGCCCGCGCCGGGCGAGGACGAGGCCGCGCCATACCTGGCCGGGCCGCTGCCGGACGTCCTCGGCCGCGACCGCGACCGCTTCGCCGGACGCCGCACCCTCGTCGTCGGCATGGGCCACTCGGCCGCCAACACGCTGCTCGCCCTGGTCGAACTCGCCAAGGCCGAGCCCGGCACGCGCATCGCCTGGGCCGTGCGCGGATCGTCGGTCGCCCGCCTCTACGGCGGCGGCGACGCCGACGGCCTGCCCGCGCGCGGCGCGCTCGGCACCCGCCTGAAGAGGGCCGTGCGGGACGGTGAGATCGACCTGGTCCGCGACTTCTCCATCACCCGCCTCGCGAACGGGGACGGGGACGTCCAGGTCACCGGCGCGACCCCGGACGGGGAGCGCGTCATCGCGGCCGACACCGTCGTCGCGGCGACCGGGTTCCGTCCCGACCTGGACATGCTGCGCGAGGTCCGGCTCGACCTCGACCCCGGCACCGAGGCCCCGGCCGAGCTGGCCCCGCTGATCGACCCGAACCTCCACTCGTGCGGGACGGTCCCGCCGCACGGCGAGCGCGTCCTCGCCCACCCCGAGCCCGGCTTCTACCTGGCCGGGATGAAGAGCTACGGGCGCGCCCCGACCTTCCTCATGGCCACCGGGTACGAGCAGGTCCGCTCGATCGCCGCCGCGCTGGCCGGGGACCGGGAGGCGGCCGACACCGTCCGGCTCGACCTGCCCGAGACCGGCGTCTGCTCCACCGACCTCGTCACCGAGGACCAGATCCCCGGCGCGGCGGGCGGCGCCTCGTGCTGCGGCGGCGGCCGGCCGGGGCCCGTGCCGATCAGCATCGGTTGAGACGGGCGGGCCGCGGCCCCATTATCATTACGGGCTTACCGCGCGCCGATGTGGTGGCGGCGCGTTCATCGGGGAGCGCGGAATCGGCCCGCCCTACGATCACTACGCGACATTGCCCCGCACCGTCCGCGGCTCCATGGGCGAAGTGCCGGGCCGGGCCGTCCCGGTCCGCGCCGGGCCTTTGGGCCCGCCGTTTCTTCCGGCTCAGGCACACTTAGGGGGACCCCATGGACGACAAACCCAGCGTCCTGTTCGTCTGCGTCCACAACGCCGGGCGCTCCCAAATGGCCGCCGCCTACCTGACCCACTTCGCGGGCGACGCGATCGAAGTCCGGTCCGCCGGATCGGCCCCCGCCGACGAGATCAACCCCGCCGTCGCGCAAGCGATGGCGGAAGAAGGCATCGACATCTCCGCCGAAATCCCGAAGGCGCTCACCGCCGACGCGGTCCGCGTGTCGGACGTCGTCATCACCATGGGCTGCGGCGACACCTGTCCCGTCTTCCCCGGCAAACGCTACGAGGACTGGCGACTCGACGACCCGGCGGGCCAAGGCGTCGAAGCGGTCCGTCCGATCAGGGACGAAATCCGCGTCCGCATCCAAGAACTCGCGGCCGAACTCACCGGCGGGCCGGGGCGGGGAAAGTAAGCGCCCGGCGGCGAGTCGAGTCCGTAACCAGGCGACTTCTATGGCGGGCCGGACGACCGGCCGGGAACACCGCCGTGCTACGCGACCTGTGCGGGCTCTATACTTCTGGATCCACGATGCGTTCGATTCGCTAAAGTAACGATGACGTGGCGCCACGAGATGAAAGGCAGAAAATGGCTCAGAAGGTACAAGTCATCATGACGGACGACCTCGACGGCGGTGCGGCGGAGGAGACCGTCTCCTTCGGCCTCGACGGCAGGGTCTACGAAATCGATTTGAGCGAGAAGAACGCCAACAAACTCCGGCGGACGCTGCACGCCTACATGGAGAGCGGCCGGCGGCTGAAGGCCACCAGGGGCGGGCGCCCCGCGGCCCGCGGCGCCGGCAACCGCGAGCGGTCCGCCGAGATCCGCGAGTGGGCGCGGCAGGCCGGGATCAAGGTCAACGACCGTGGGCGCATTCCCGCCACCGTGGTCGAGCAGTACGAGGCCGCGCACTAGCCGTCCCCGGACCGGGCGCGGACGCTCGCCGGGAGGCCGGTGGCTTCGCCTGGCCGCCTCGTCGCCGAGCGAGGCCGCCAGGCGACTCTGCGGCCCGGCGGCGCCGCGCGCGGGTGCGCGCCCCGCCGAGCGGTAGAAGTCGATCGAAGCGGCGCATTGCGGCAAGGATGCTAGCATCCTGTCAAATTAGGAAGTTAGCGAGCGCGGTGCCAGCCGCCCAGGGGGAGGGCCAGATGATCGGCGGTGATCTGCGGAGCGCGGTCAGGGGACGGGTCCTGACGCGCGGCGACGACGGCTTCGACGCGGCGCGCCGGGCCTGGAACCTGACGGTCGAGCAGCCGGTGGCGGCGGTGGTGGAGGCCGCGGACGCCGCCGACGTGGCCGCGCTCGTCCGGTACGCCCGCCGCTCGGGCCTTTCGGTGGCCGCCCAGGCCGGGGGCCATGACGCGTCCGGCGACGTCGAAGGCGTGATCCTGCTGCGCACCGGCCGCCTGAACGGCCTGCGCGTGCGCGCGGACGAGCGCACCGCCGAGGTGGGCGCGGGCGTCACCTGGGGCCGGGTGCTGGCGGAGGCCGGGCCGCACGGGCTGACCGGGCTCGCGGGCAGCTCGCCCGCCGTCAACGTGACCGGCTACACGCTGGGCGGGGGCCTGTCCTGGTTCGGCCGGAAGTTCGGCTGGGCCGCCGACAGCGTCCGCGCCGCCGAGGTCGTCGACGCGGACGGGAACCGGACGCGGGTGACCGACGCGTCCGACCCGGAGCTGTTCTGGGGGCTCAGGGGCGGTGGCGGCGATTTCGCGCTGGTGACGTCCCTCGAATTCGACCTGTACCCGGCGCCCGTCCTGTACGGCGGACGGGTGGTCTGGCCGGACGCCCGCGCCGCCGAGGTCTTCGCCGCCTTCCGGGCGATCACCGCCGCCGCGCCGCGCGAGCTGGCCGTCTGGTTCAACCGGTTCTCCTTCCCCGGCGCTCCGCCGATGGCGGGCCTGGATCTCACCTACCTGGGCGACCCGCGCGAGGGAGCCGCGCTCGTCCGCGCCATCGACGGGATCGAGGGCGCGATCAGCGACACGCGCGGGACGCTTCCGGTCGCCGACCTCGGCGGCATCGCCGCCGAGCCCACCAAGCCGTCCGCGTCGATGCCCCGCGCCGAACTGCTCTCCGCCCTGGACGACGCCCTCGCCACCGAGCCGATCGAACCGCTGATCTCCGTCCAGGTCAGGCACCTGTCCGGCGCGCTGGCCGAGCCGGGCCCCGGCGCGAGCGGAGCCCTGTCCGAGCCCTACGGCCTCTCCATGGTCGGCGTCGGCGCCGATCCCGAGCTGGCGCGCGCGACCCGCGCGGGGCAGGCCCGGTTCGTCGAGCGGTTCCGCGCCATCGTCACCGGACGCAAGCCCTACACGCTGCTCGCCCCCGGCGAGACGGCGGCCGACTTCTTCACGCCGCCCGTCCTCGCGCGGCTGCGCGAGCTGAAGCGCGCCCGCGACCCGCACGACGTCTTCCGCGCGAACCACCCCGTCCTCAAGTAGGCGGCCCGCCTCGCCCCCTCCAGGCGTGTGACCTCGCGCTTCGCTCTTTTTGACCGTTCCATGGCCAGCCGTTGACGGTTGCATGTTGTATGTGACAACATCCACGCCACGTGAGCGGCGCCACCTCCGTGAGGTGGGCTCCGGCCGCAGACGGAGGAAGCGAGTTCGCGCGAGGGCCCGGCCATGGGCCGCGGCGCGCCGCGGAAAGCGAGGAGTTCATGAAGGTTCGGGCACGCGTTCTGGGCTCGGTGCTGATCGGTGCGTCCCTCGTCCTCGCCGGGTGCGGCGGGGGCGGCTCGGACGACGGCGACAAGGGAAAGAAGATCACCGTCGCGACCCAGCCCGACTTCTTCGGGGTGCCGCTGTACTTCGCGGTGCAGAAGGGCTTCCTGAAGAAGCAGGGCCTGGACGCCAAGCTCCAGAAGTTCCCGACCGGCGTCGAGGGCACGGAGGCCGTGGCGACCGGCCAGGCGGACTTCACCACGGTCGCGGGCTTCCCCGTGGTCAGCCTGGCGGCCCGCAAGGCGCAGGTGAAGGTGATCGGGCACAACGCGACGTCCGCCAAGTGGTGGGGCTTCGTGACGGACGGCAGCATCAGCAAGCCGTCCGACCTCGAAGGCAAGACGGTCGGGTTCCAGTCCAACTCCACCGCGAACTACTGGTTCGACCAGTTCGTCGCGTTCCACAAGCTGGATCGTTCCAAGATCAAGATCGTGGACGCCAAGTTCGCGCAGCTCGTCCCGACGTTCGCGCAGGGCAAGGCCAACGCGATCATCCACTTCGAGCCGAACGTCTCCAAGGCGGTCGCCAGCAAGAGCGGCGCCAAGGTGACCTGGTGGGGCGGCGACGACAACCTGCTCCCGTTCTACGGCTACGTCGCGGCCGGTCCGAAGGTCTACAAGGACAAGGACACGGCCCTGCGGGTCCTGCGCGGGCTGCGCGAGACGGCCGAGTACATGAAGAACAACGAGGCCGAGGTCATCAAGCTCGCCAAGGAGCTCACCGGCATGACCGACGACGCCCAGATCAAGGAGATCCTCGCCCAGATCGACTTCAGCCTCGCCTTCGACCCGAAGAGCGTCGAGCAGGTCCAGCAGATCGCGGACTACCAGCTCCAGCACAAGCAGATCAAGGAGCGGGTGGACGCGCAGAGCCTGGTCGAGGCGACCTGGGTCGCGGAGTCCGAGAAGTAAGGCTCCGGCTCACGCAACGGAGCGCAGCGGAGTGGAGTGAGCCGCAGCCTTACTTCCCTCCCGGGGGGTGTGGGGGGTCGTCCCCCCACAAGAGAAGAGCCCGGACGGCGGGCGGGCATTGGGGCGGCCCGCCGTCCGGGGCACCACCGCACAGCCCCGTCCATTGAGCAGCCCTGTCCATCGCTCAGCCCTTGTCCATCGATCGGCCACGTGGAGGCACGCCGTGGAAATCGGGATCTCACACCTGCCGGTGTCGCCGTCCCGCGCGCTGCGCCTCGCCCAGATCGCCGAGAGCACCGGGATCGCGCGGTTCGGGGTGGCGGACTCCTCGCACCTGTTCGGCGCGATGTACCCCACCGTGCAGCTGATCCTGTCCCGGACGTCGCGGATCACGGTCGGGCCGTTCGTCACCAACCCGGTGACGCGGCACCCGTCCGTCCACGCGGCGGACGTCGCGGCGCTCGCGGCGCTGTACTCGCCGGAGCGGATCGCGGTCGCGATGGGCACCGGCGACTCGGCCGTCCACAGCGTCGGCCTGCGTCCGGCCAAGGCCGGGGAGGCGGCCCGCGCGCTGGAGACGATCCGCGCCGTCGCCCCCGCCGGGGTGACGCTGGAACTCGCGGCGAGCGGGCCGAAGGCGGCCTCGGCCGCGTCCGCCGAAGGCGTCGACGGGCTGGTGCTGGGCGGCGGGCTGTCCGTGCCGTGGACGCGGCGGCTCATCGCGGCGGCCGGGCCCCGGCCGCTGACCGCGCGGGTCTTCCTGATCGGCCACCTGGTGGAGCGCGAGGACGAGGTGGCGCGGGCCCGCGCGGCCGTCCGCGCCTCGGTCCTCGCGGTGGCGCGGCACGCGATCGGCGTCGACATGGCCGGGCGGGACGTCCCGTCCCGGCTGCGTCCGGGCCTTGAGCAGGCGTTCGCCCGCTACGACTTCGCCGCGCACGCCAAGGCGGACGGCGCGAACGAGCGGCTGCTCGCCGACCACCCCGAAGAAGAGGCGTACCTGTTCGAGCGTTTCGCGGCGGTCGGCACGCCGGGCGCGGTCGCCGAGCGCCTCCGCGAGTTCCAGCGGGAGAGCGGGATCGACGGCGCGGTGCTGAGCACGACCGTCCCCGACCCGGACGCGCACGTCGCCCTCACCGGCGAACGGCTGACCACCGCGCTGCGCCCATGAGGCCGCCCATGAGCGCGCCCATGAACGCGCACGCCCCCAACGACCCAGAGGAGAGGACGGCATGACGCAACCGACCACGGGCTCGCAGCCGCGTTCGTCCGACGAGGGATTCGTCGTCATCGACGGCGTCTCCTTCTCCTATCCCGGCAGCCCGCAGCCGATCCTGCGGGACGTCAGCCTGACGCTGCGGCGCGGGGAGTTCTTCGTCCTGCTCGGGCCGAGCGGCTGCGGCAAGACGACGATCATGAACCAGGTCGCCGGGTTCGAGCGGCCGACCACGGGCTCGATCACCGTGGACGGCACACCGGTCAGCGGCCCCGGACCCGACCGCGCCGTCATCTTCCAGGGCGACGACTCGCTGCTCGGATGGCTCAACGTCCGGCACAACGTCGAGTTCGGGCTGCGCGCGCTGCGCGTCCCCGCCGCCGAGCGGACGAAACGCGTGCGACGCGCGCTGGAGACGGTCGAGCTGGCCGGGCAGCAGGGCAAGTTCCCGCACGAGCTGTCGGGCGGGATGAAGCAGCGCGTCCAGATCGCCCGCGCCCTGGTGGTGGACGCGCCCGTCCTGCTGATGGACGAGCCGTTCGGCGCCCTCGACGCGCAGACCCGCACGAACCTTCAGGACGCGCTCGCCGGGCTGTGGGAGCGGTCGCAGCGGACCGTCCTGTTCATCACGCACGACATCTCCGAGGCGCTCATCCTCGGCGACCGGATCGGCGTGATGACGTCCGGCCCGGAGGCGCGGCTCCAGACGGTGATGGACAACCCGCTGCCGCGCCCGCGCCACCGCGGCGCCGCCGAGTTCGCCGACCTGTACCAGCGGGTCGAGGACGCGGTGACCGCGGCGAAGTCGCGTCCGCCCGTAGGGGAGGCGCGGTGAGTCCGGCGGCGGCGCGGCGCTGGCGCTGGCAGCGCCTCGGGCTGAACGTCCTCGCCGTGCTGATCGCGGTGGCCGCCTGGCACGTCGCGGCGCTGTGGAAGGACAACCTGCTCGTCTTCCCCACGCCGGGGACCAGCCTGTCGGCGCTTCGCGACGTGCTGTCCGAGGGGGACCAGCGGCACCAGTTGGTCATCACGCTGCGCCGGGTCATCGTCGGGTTCGCGCTCGGCAGCGCGCTCGGCGTCGTGATCGGCAGCCTGATCGGGAGCGTGCGGAGCGTCGCGCTGACGCTCGAACCGGTCGTCCACTTCCTCCGGTCGGTGACGCCGGTGGCGTGGATCGTCCCCGCCACCATCTGGCTCGGCGTGGGCGAGGGGTCGCTGCGGTTCATCGTCGTGTACGCGACGGTCTTCCCGGTCACCATCAACACGCTGGCGGGGCTGGCCCAGGTGCCGGTCAACAAGGTGCGGATGGCGCGCACGTTCGGGGCGTCCCGGCTGCGCATCTACCGGTCGATCATCGTCCCGAGCGCCGTGCCCTACATCGTCACCGGCATGCGGCTGTCGCTCGGCTACTCGTTCATGAGCGTCGTCGCGGCGGAGATGGTCGCGGGCAAGGACGGCATCGGCTACCTGATCTACAACTCCCGCATCTTCTTCGACACCGCCACGATGTTCGCCGGGATCATCCTCCTCGGCGCCGCCGGGCTGGTGTTCGACAAGATCTTCAGCGTCGCCGCCCACCGCGGCCTCGCCCGCTTCTACGCCGGGCAGGTGAACACGTGAGCACGACCACCACGCGGGCCGGGACCCGCAGGGTCCTGGCTAACCCGGCGCGGCGGGCCGCGCTCCGCCGGGCGCCCGTCGCCGTCGCCGGGATCCTCGTGATCCTCGTCTGCTGGGAGCTGGTCGCCCGCGCCTACGGCAAGCCGCTGCTGTTCCCCGGACCGGCGGAGACGGGGTCCACCCTGCTCGACGGCCTGACCGGCGGGGACATCCCGGACGCGGCGGTCGCCAGCATCGGTCGCGTCCTGTCCGGTCTCGCCATCGGGTCGCTCGCGGGCGTCCTGCTGGGGCTGCTGTCCGGGTCGAGCCGGGTGCTTGAGGCGCTGTTCGAGCCGTTCATCAACGTGTTCCGGTTCATCCCGCCGCTGGCCTGGTTCGCTCCGGCGCTGCTGTGGCTCGGCGCGGGGGAGACGTCCAAGGTCGCGCTGATCGTCTACACGTCGGTGTTCGTGGTCGCGGTGAACACGGCGGCCGGGGTGAAGGCGGTGCCGAAGAACATGGTGCGGATGGCGCGCACCTACGGGGCGGGCCCGGTCCGGGTGTTCTTCGCCGTGCGGCTGCCCGCGAGCCTGCCCTACATCTTCTCCGGCGTGCGCATCGCGATGGGGAACGCGTTCATGACGGTCGTCACCGCCGAGATGCTCGGCGCCGAGTCCGGGCTCGGGGTCCTGATCACCGAGGGGACGGCGAACACCGACGTGCGCGGGGTGTTCGCGGCGCTGATCGTCCTCGGCGCGCTCGGGCTCTGCGCGGACCGGCTGTTCGTCCGGCTGCTGCGGCGGTTCGGCGGCCGGTTCTCCGCGCGGACGCTCGGCGGGCCGTGAGCGGCGCCTCGGCGCCGGTGCTGGAACGAGACACAGGGGGAGTCGCGGGCGCGCGTGCCGCGCTCACGGCGGCTCCCCCGCGACAGAAAGGTCTGATTCGATGACGACCCTGGTCACGGGTGCGTCCGGCTTCGTCGGCAGGTACGCGGTGCGCGAGTTGGTCTCGGCGGGGGCCGAGGTCGTCGCGCTCGACCACGCGCCCGCCGCCGGGCTGCCGCGGTCCCCCCGGCTGAGCGCGGTTCAGGGCGATGTCCGGGACCTCAGGCAGTTGGCGCGCGTCGCCCGCGAGCACCGGGTCGACCGGATCATCCACCTGGCGTCGCTGCTCGCCCCGGCGTCGCAGGACGACCCGTACCACGCGCTCGAAGTGAACGTCATCGGGACGCAGAACCTGATGGAGGTCGCGCTGCTGTGCGGCGTCACCAATTTCACGTGGGCGAGTTCGATGGCGGTGTTCGGCCACCAGACGCAGGCCGACGACGATTCGGAGGAGTTCACCGAGTCGAGCCGCCATTGCCCCGACAACGTGTACGGCACCACCAAGTCCTATGCCGAGGGGATTTCGCTCGCCTACCGGGAGCGGTACGGCCTCAACACCGTCGGGCTCCGCATCGGATTGGTGTACGGGCAGGGCAAGGAACGCGGCGAGGGGCTTTTCACGGAGCATTTGTTCGACCGTCCGGCGCGCGGCGAGGACGCGGTGGTGCCGTTCGGGGACGACGTCTTCTCGTGGCAGTACGTCCGGGACGTCGCGCGGGCGTTCATCCTGGTCAACGGCCGCGACGAGACCGACCAGGGCATCTACAACCTGCCGGGGACGGTCGCGAGCATGCGGGAGGCGGTGGACCTCGTCCGGGAACTCCGGCCGGAGGCGACCATCGGCACCGAGCCGGGCCGGCTCGGATTCCCGTACCGGTTCAGCGTGACCGCCTTCGAGAAACTCGCCGGGGACGAGCACCGGCTGACCCCGCTCCGCGACGGTTTCGCGGAGACGCTGGACCGGCTCCGCGACGGCGGCGGCGAATGACGTCCGGCGGCCTTCGACACGACGAGTACGGGAGGTAAGCGTGGCAACGCTCGAATTGGGTGACGGGTCGGTCGTCTGGTACCAGCGGCAGGGGACCGGACCGACGATCGTCGACATTCACGGAAGCGGTTTCGGCTACCGCAACTTCGCGATGCTGACCCCGCATCTCGTCGACTCCTTCGACGTGATCGACCTGGACCTGCCCGGCTACGGGCAGAGCACCGCCAACGGCCCGCTCGGCGTCGCGGAATGGGCGGGTTACGTCGCCGAGTTCATCGAGCGGCTGATCGGCGGCCCCGCGTACGTGCACGGCACGTCGATGGGCGCCGTGGTCGCGACCAGGCTCGCCGCCGACCACCCCGAGGCGCTGAAAGACCTCGTCCTGTCGTGCTGCCTCTTCCGCTACGACAACGCGGCGCGGCACATGCGGCACACCTGGAAGCGCGGCGCGATGGACAGCGGAATGGTGCAGGCCGCCGACCAGACGGCCGCCGCCGGGTTCTCGCGGAGCTTCTACGACCGTCCGGACGCCACCGAGATCCTGGACCGGCTGCGCACCGCGATGGGCTCCAACGACCCCGAGTCGTTCGTCGCCGGAACCGAGAGCCTGGAGGCCATGGACCTGTCGGACCTGCTGCCCCGGCTGCCCAGGACCCTCCTGCTCGGCGGGGACGAGGACCAGATGACGCCGCCCGTCCCGGCGGAGAGCGGCGTCGGCTTCGACACCGCCGTGAAAATCGTTCCGGACGCGGAACTGCACATCCTGGAGAAGTGCGGCCATTACCTCGTGCTGGAGCAGCCGGAGCGGGCGGCCGAGGTCATCAAGCGTTTCGTGTTCCGGTCCGGCGACACCGGCTGACCCCGGGCATCCGCTGCCCGCGGATACGGCGCATCTGCCATGATCCGCGTCAGCCGCACCCCCACCGTAGGAGGAGAGAATGACCAGCGAGCCGCCCTCGGGGGCGAAGGCGTCGCCGTCCGACCGGTCGTCGCGGGCGATCAAGTTGGAGCTGCCGAGCGACGCCGGGAGCCAGCCGCAGGTCACCGAGACGGTCGAGCAGCGCATCGCGCAGGAACTGCGCCGGCTGATCGCGGAGGGCGACCTCGCGCCCGGGGCGCACCTGCCGCTGCGCCAGCTCGCCGCGCATTTCGGGGTGAGCATCACGCCGGTGCGGGTGGCGCTGATCGAGTTGGCCGCCGCCGGGCTGGTGGTCAGCCGTCCCCATTCCGGCATGCGGGTGGCGCCGATGAGCCTTGAGGAGTTCGAGGAGGTCTGGACGATCCGGGTGAGCCTCGAATGGTGGCTCACCCGGCGGGCCGTGGAGCAGGTGCAGGACCACGACATCGAGTACCTGCGCGGCGCCCTTGAGAAGATCCAGCACGCCGCGCACAGCCAGGCGGAATGGCCGGAGTACGTTGGGCACAGCTGGAACTACCGCCGCTACCTCTATTCGCTCGCCGATCGTCCGCAGATGTTGAACAGCCTGGACACGGTGTACGTGCGGTCCGCCCGGTACAGCCGGCTCATGCTCGTCGGCGGGGAGCGGATCAACCGCGCGGCGGCCACCATGGAGGAGGTGCACGCGGCCGTGGAACGGCGCGACGCCAAGGCGGCGCAGGAGGCGCTGCGGCGCGGAATGGAATGGACGATGGAGGCCGCGCTCAACCAGTTCGTCAGCGACCTGCCCGCCACTCCGGAATGGTGACCGCGGGGGACCGTCCCCTCGTGACGGTGTTCTCTCTCGGCGGGACGATCGCGTCGACGAACGCGCAGGGGACCGCCGCCGGGGTCACGCCCCGGCTCAACGCCGAGGAACTGCTCGCGGGCGTCCCCGGACTGGACGGCTTCGCCGAACTGGAACCGGTGGCGTTCCGGCGGACCGCGTCCGGCGACCTCGCCTTCGGCGACCTCGTCGCGCTCGCGGCGGAGATCGGCGCGCGGTTCGAGGCGGGCGCGGCGGGCGCGGTGGTCGTCCAGGGCACCGACACGATCGAGGAGACCTCGTTCGTCCTGGACCTGCTGGTCGGCGCGCCGAACCCGGTCGTCGTGACCGGCGCCATGCGCAACCCGACGCTGGCGGGCCCGGACGGGCCCGCGAACCTGCGCGCGGCCGTCCGGGTCGCGGCGTCGCCCGAGGCGCGCGGGCTCGGCGCGCTGGTCGTGCTCAACGACGAGATCCACGCGGCGCGGTTCGTCGCCAAGACCCACACGAGCAGCCCCGCCGCCTTCCGCTCGGCGCCCGCCGGGCCGGTCGGCTGGCTGGTCGAGGACCGGACGCGGATCGCGGCGCGGACGGAGCGGCCGTCCGGCGTGCCGCTCCCGCCGGGGCCGGTGCCGCCGGTGGCGCTGCTGACGATGTCCCTCGGCGGGGACGACCGGCTCATCGAGCAGGTCGGCGCGCTCGGCTACGCGGGTCTCGTCGTGGAGTCGTTCGGCGGCGGGCACGTCCCCTCGTGGACCGTTCCGGCGCTGGAGCGGCTGGCCGCGTCGATCCCCGTCGTGCTCGCCTCGCGGACGGGCGGCGGCGACGTGCTCCACGCCACGTACGGGTTCCCCGGATCCGAGCGCGACCTCATCGCGCGCGGGCTCGTCCCGGCCGGATTCCTGACCGGCCCGAAGGCGCGAGTCCTGCTGAGCCTGCTGCTCGCCAACGGCGCCGGGACCGATGAGGTGCGGAAGGCGTTCGCGGGTATCTAGGCGTCGTTCCCGGTCAGCTCCGCGGAAGGCCATTGCCCCCGGCTCAGGGCCGACTCGACCTGGCGGGTCAGTTCGGTGACGACGACATCGGTGGCGGGCGCCCTTCGTCCCGTCCGGGGCGTGCCGAGCACGATGGAGCGCCACAGCGTCGGGTCGCACAACGGCGCCGCGCTGAGGGAGCCGTCGGCGACGTCCTCGGCGATGCCGACGCCGGGGAGGATGGTCCAGCCGTGCCCGGCCCGCACGAGCCGTTTCTGGACGTGCATGGAATTGGTCTGCGCGGCGATGGCCACCGCCGTCCCGGCGCGGGCGGCGGCCGCGTCGATCAGCGCCCGCAGCCCGTGCCCGGACGCGGGCATCACCAGCGGCTGCGCCGCGACCTCCGCGAACGGCACCGGATCGGCGGCGCGGAGCCCGGCGGCCGGCGGCGCGACCGCCCACAGCTTCTCCCGCACCAGCGGGCGGACGTTCAGCGACGGCGTCCCGGCCAGGTCGTACAGCAGGGTGAGGTCGAGGTCGCCGTCGTCCAGCCACTGCTGGAGGTGCCCCGAGTACGCGGTGAGGACGCGCAGCTCGATGCCCGGATGGTCGCGGGCGATGGCGGACACGAGCGGCTCGGCGAGCAGGTCGCTGGCGCTGTCGAGCAGCCCGACGGTCACGATCCCGGTGACCTGTCCGGGCGCCGGCTGGATCTCCGCGCGGGCCCGCTCCAGCTCGGTGAGGGCGCGCCTGGCGCGTTCGAGCAGGATCTCCCCGGCGTCGGTGAGGCGCATGCCCTGCCGCGTCCGCTCGAACAGCGGGACGCCGAGGTCCCGCTCCAGCGCGCGGATCTGCCTGGTCACCGCCGGTTGGACGAGGTGCAGCAGCTCCGCCGCCCGGGTCACGCTCCCGGTCTCGGCCACCGTCACGAGCGCCTTGAGCTGTTTGACGTCCACTGGTCCTCCCCCCATTCCATCCGTACCCGGCATGAAGACATCAGTAATCGGTATTTTACTCGGCTCCACATTACGGACGATGATGATGGCACCGCGCGAGGAGGAAGTCACCGCATGTATGAGCATCCGCTTTCGGGGGTCACCGTCGTGAGCCTTGAGCAGGCCGTGGCCGCGCCGTTCGCCACCCGCCAACTCGCTGATCTCGGCGCGCGCGTGATCAAGGTGGAGCGGCCCGGCGGCGGCGACTTCGCGCGCCGGTACGACACGACCGTGCACGGGCAGTCCAGCTATTTCGTGTGGCTCAACCGGTCCAAGGAATCGCTGACCCTGGACGTGAAATCCCCGGGCGGGCGCGAGGTCCTGGAGGAACTGCTCGCCGGGGCCGACGTGTTCGTGCAGAACCTCGCCCCCGGCGCGGCCGCCCGACTGGGACTGGACGTCGCGTCGCTTTCCGCCCGGTATCCGTCGTTGATCCCGTGCACGATCTCCGGGTACGGGACGTCCGGCCCGTGGGCCGACCGCAAGGCGTACGACCTGCTCGTCCAGTGCCAGACCGGGCTGGTCTCGCTGACGGGCACCGCCGAGGAGACCGCGCGCGTCGGGGTGTCGGTCGCCGACATCGCGGCGGGAATGTACGCCTATTCGGGAATCCTCACCGCGCTCTACACCCGCGCGACCACCGGAACGGCGCGGGCGGTGGAGGTGTCGCTTTTCGAGGCCCTCGGGGAATGGATGAGCCAGCCCGCCTACTACACGCGGTACGGCGGGGTGCCGCCGCAGCGGATCGGCACGCAGCACGCGACGATCGCTCCTTACGGCGCCTATACGGCGGGCGACGGCGGGCAGGTGCTGTTCTCCGTCCAGAACGAGCGGGAGTGGGCCGCGTTGTGCGAGCGGTTCCTCGAACGTCCGGACCTCGTGGACGATCCGCGTTTCGCCACCGGATCGGCGCGGGTCGCCCACCGGGACGAGCTGAACGCCGTCGTCGCCGAACGGTTCGGGCGGTCCGGGAGCGCCGAGATCATGCGGACGCTGGACGAGGCGGGAATCGCCAACGCCGGGGTCAACGACGTCCACGAGTTCGTCGCGCACAAGGTGCTCGCCGAACGCGGACGCTGGCACGACGTCGCGATTCCCGGCGCCGTCGTGCCGATGCTCGAACCGCCCGCCGACATTTCCGGTGTCCGCCCGCGAATGGACCCGGTGCCCGCGGCGGGGGAGCACACCGAGCGGATCCTGACCGAACTGGGACGCACCGCCGCCGACATCGAGGCACTGCGCGCCGACGGCGCGATCTGACGACAGAGGAACGACAATGAGCACACTGGACATCCTGTCCTCCGACGAGCGCTTCGTCGTCGAGACCGTGCGCGAGTTCGTGGACAACGAGGTGAAGCCCGTCGTCCGGGAACTGGAGCACGCGAACACCTATCCCGAGGCGCTGATCGAGCAGATGAAGCGGCTCGGCATCTACGGCCTCGCGGTGCCGGAGGAATACGGCGGGAATCCCGTGTCCCTGCCGTGTTACGTCCTGGTCACCGAGGAACTGGCGCGCGGCTGGATGAGCCTCGCCGGGGCCATGGGCGGCCACACCGTGGTCGCGAAACTGCTTCTCGACTTCGGCACGGAGGAGCAGAAGCGCCGCTATCTCCCGAGAATGGCCACCGGCGAAGTGCGCGCCACGATGGCGCTGACCGAGCCGGGCGGCGGCTCCGACCTCCAGGCGATGCGCACCGTCGCCCGCAGGGACGCGGACGGCTATCTCGTCGACGGCCAGAAGACCTGGATCAGCAATTCGAGGCGCTCGCAGTTGATCGCCCTGATGTGCAAGACGGACCCCGAGGCGCAACCCGCGCACAAGGGCGTCTCGATCCTGCTCGTCGAGCACGGGCCCGGCCTCACCGTGTCCCGCGACCTGCCCAAGCTCGGCTACAAGGGCGTGGAGAGCTGCGAGATCGTCTTCGACGGCTACCGCGCGCCGCTCGACTCCGTCCTCGGCGGGACGGAGGGCAAGGGCTTCGCCCAGATGATGAAGGGGCTGGAGACGGGCAGGCTCCAGGTCGCCGCCCGCGCGCTCGGCGTGGGCCGGGCCGCGCTGGAGGACTCGCTCGCCTACGCCCAGGAGCGCGAGTCGTTCGGAAAGCCGATCTGGCGGCACCAGGCCGTCGGCAACTACCTCGCCGACATGGCCACGTCGCTGACCGCCGCGCGCCAGCTCACCCTCTACGCGGCCCGGGAGGGCGAGGCGGGACGGCGCGTGGACATGGAGGCGGGGATGGCGAAGCTGTTCGCGTCCGAGACCGCCATGAAGATCGCGCTGGACGCCGTCCGCATCCACGGCGGCTACGGCTATTCGACGGAGTTCGACGTCGAGCGGTACTTCCGCGACGCGCCGCTGATGATCGTCGGCGAGGGCACGAACGAGATCCAGCGCAACGTCATCACGAGCCAGCTCGTGAACCGGGGCGGCCTCGACGCCTGACGGCCTCCTCGGCGGGCCCGAGCCGCCACGGGACGCTCGTCACCATCACGCCCGGCCGGAAGAGCAGGCGCGCCGTGAGGCGGAGCGCGCTCTGGTTGTGCAGGAGCTGCTCCCACCAATGGCTGACGACGTATTCGGGAATGAACACGCAGACGACGTCGCGGGGGCTCTTCCGGCGGATCCGTCCGACATAGTCGAGGACGGGCCCCGTGATGTCGCGGTAGGGCGAGTCGAGGACGGTCAGCGGCACGGGAATCCCGAACCGCGCCCATTCCTCCTCGAGTTCCGCGGTGTCGCTCCCGGACGTCCGGACGGTCACGGCGGTGAGCGTCGACGGCTGGGTCGCGCGCGCGAAGGCGATGGCGCGCAGCGCCGGGGTGTGGAGTTTGGAGACCAGCACCACGGCGTGGACGCGGCTCGGCAGCGACACGGCCTCCTCGGACGGTTCCAGCTCGACGGCCAGCCGCGCGTAATGGCCGTGGATGGCCTTCATCGTCATGAAGACGACCGGCATCGCGATGACGACGATCCACGCCCCGTGCGTGAACTTCGTGACCAGGACGACGGCGAGGACCAGCGCGGTCAGCACGGCCCCGGCCGCGTTGATCAGCCGGGCCCGGTGGATCCGCCCCCGCCCCGGCCCGGCGTCGCGCCGCAGAAGCGCCGTCCAGTGCCGGACCATGCCGGTCTGGCTGAGGGTGAAGGACACGAAGACGCCGATGATGTAGAGCTGGATAAGCCGCGTCGTGCTGGCGTTGAACGCCCAGATCAGGATGCTCGCGAAGACGGCGAGCATGATGATCCCGTTGCTGAACACCAGCCGGTCGCCGCGCCGGGAGAACTGCTTCGGCAGGTAGCCGTCCTCGCCCAGGATGGACGCGAGGATCGGGAAGCCGTTGTAGGCGGTGTTGGCCGCCAGCACCAGGATCGCGGCCGTGAACCCGGCCACCAGGTAGAACAGCATCGAACCGGAGCCGGACACCGCCGCCGCGATCTGCGTGATGACGGTCTTCTGCTCGTAGCCCGCGGGCGTCCCGGTCAGCAGCCGGGGGTCGGCGGCGACCCGCACGTCCGAGATGAGGGCGAGCCCCGTGATCCCCACGAAGACGGTGACGGTGATCCCGCCCATGATCGCGAGGGTGGCGGCCGCGTTGTCGGCCTTCGGCGGCTTGAACCCGGGGACGCCGTTGCTGACCGCCTCGACCCCGGTGAGCGCCGTGCAGCCCTGCGAGAACGCGCGCAGGACCAGCGCGACGGCCAGCCACCCCGTCGTCCCGTGGGACGGCTGAATCCCGAAATGTGCCGACTCGGCGTGCGGGGTGTCGCCCGCCAGGGCCCGGCCCACCCCCCATAGGATCACGGCCATGACGACGGCGACGAACCCGTAGGTGGGGACGGCGAAGACCGTCCCCGACTCCCTCACCCCGCGCAGGTTCATCAGCGCGAGCAGCGCGACCAGCCCGACGCAGACCTGCACCGAGTACGGCGCCAGCGCCGGCAGCGCGGACGCGAGGTTCGCGACCCCCGCCGCCACCGACACCGCCACCGTCAGCACGTAGTCGACGAGCAGCGCGCTGGCGGCGACCAGCGAGGCGTTGACGCCGAGGTTCTCGCGGCTGACGACGTAGGCGCCGCCGCCGTTCGGGTATCCGTGGCAGGTCTGCCGGTAGGACAGCACGACCACCACCAGCAGGACGACGACCGCGCCCGCGATCCACGGCGTGAGGTGCGTCAGCGCGAGCCCGCCCAGGCTGAGCGCGAGCAGGATCTCCTCCGTCGCGTACGCGTTGGACGACAGCGGGTCGCTGCAGAACACCGGCAGCGCGAGCTTCTTGGGCAGCAGCGTCCGGCCGAGCTGCCCGCTGCGGAGCGGCCGGCCGACGAGGAACCGCTTCGGAAGGCTCACCCGCTCCTCCCCCCGAGGGCCGCCTGTCCGAAGGCCGCATACCCCGCCTGGCCGGGACTAAGGTGCTGCGAGTGAGCGACGCACCCCGATCCCCCTTCGAGAGACTGGTGACGCGGGCGGTCACGCCGGTCGGCTTCGGACTCGCCCTGCTCGCGTTCCTGTTCCTCCCGTGCGCGGCCATGTCCTACAAGGCCCTTCCCGAGCACGTGAACGCCCTGTCGGCGATGGTCTCCGTCCTGGACCTCTCCTCGACCGGCGGGAACATCGCGGTCCACCAGTCCGAGTTCGACTGGCCGCCCGGCCCGCGCGTCCTCGCGATCGCCACCCTCCTGGCCCTGGCCGCGGGCGCGGCGACGGCCGTGACCCGTCCCGCCCGCCGCCGCCCGCTCTACGCCGCGATCACCGGAGCCGCGGCCATCGCCCTGCTGACGGCGACCGGCCTCGTCGCCGTCGGAGAACTGAGGGACTCGGTGCGCGGCCTGCTGTCCGCCCTGTTCGCGACGATCCCGAAGAGCGAAAGCGCCCCGCTGATCGACCAGTCGGGTCGGGCGGCGGGCCTCCAGTGGGGCTTCTGGCTGACCCTCGCCCTGCTCGTACTGCTCACCGTCCTCAACCTCGCCGCCCTCCTTCACGGACGGCGGACTCGCGCCGCCGACCCGCGGAACCGATAGGGGGCGATAGGGGGCGATAGGTCCCCTATGAAGAGCGCTGGGGCCCTAGGGCCCTAGTGGGGCACCGCGGGCGCTCATATCTTTCCTGAACGGCGATGAATTGCATGGGCGATTCATTCTCGCCTTCTCAGGAAAGGAGGGGCAGTGCGGAGAAAGCTGATTGTCATCGGCTCCGCCGGTGCCTTGGCGGGAACGCTTCTCGCGGGCGGCGCCTGGGCCGGGACCGGCGGCGGCCGATCGTCCGACGCCGGCAATGTCTCGGCCGTGTCCGCCGCGGCCGCGTCCTGCCCGCGCGGTTACGTCTGTCTCTGGACGAAGAAGAACTACAAGGGCACGCAGTGGAAGGTCAAGCTCAATTCCCCGGTGCAGGTGCACACCGCGCCTGCGTCGTTCCGGAACAAGGCCACCTCCCTGATCGTCGGGTCGGGACGGACCGTGACGCTGTGGAACGACGTCGACTGCGTGGAGGACCCCGGCCCGACTTTCCGGGCGGGCGCCCGCATTCCCGACCTGCAGACTCCGTGGGCCTATGACGACCTCATGTCCTGCCTTGTCGGCTGAAGAAATCCACGAAAGAAGGAGCAGATGAGAAAACTGACCGTTGTCGCCGCGACCGGGGCGATGGCGACGTCGCTCGTCGCGGGCGGCGCCTGGGTGGCCGGAAGCGATGGCCAGTCGTCCACCGTCGGCCGCGTGTCCGCTGAGAAGAGCGTGACCGGGACCACCGGGACCACCGGCACCACCGGGACCACCGGGACCGCGGGCACCGCCCAGGCCGCCGGGGCCAAGACGGCGAAGGCGCCCGCGCAGTACAAGTACATGTGGGTGCAGCGGACGTTCGCCTACGGGCCGCTTTTCGCCTTCCATTCCTTCACCGTGAAGGCCCGGGTCAAGTACAACACCAAGAAGGTCTACGTCGTCGAAGGCCCGTACTGCACGAAGAACCGGCAGATCGCGCCCGTGACGGCCACCCAGACCTGGTGCGGCACCTGGAACAACGGCGGCGGCGACCGCGGATTCACCAGCACCGGGATCAATTTCACCGTCTTCGCCGGCGCCCAGATCCTGAACTTCCCCGCCGGGTTCGAGACGCAGGAATCCGGACGGATCAACATCACCCGCTTCGGCAACGTCACCTACAGCGGCGGAATTCCGTAAACGGTATCCGCCGACGAGACTGGAGACTCCGCGCGACCCCGGTGATCACGACATCGATCCCCGGGGTCGCTGAGTGGTCTTCGGAGGCGTTTCCAGGCTCAGGCGGCGCGCAGGGTGCGGACGGCCTCCGCGAGGACCGCCAGGTGCGCGTCGACGTCGTCCCGCGTCGTCGCCGGGCACATGAGCGCCATGTTGTGGAACGGCGTCAGCAGGATCCCGCGGTTGATCAGGAAGACGTGGAGGTAGTCCTCCAGCTCGGCGTCGGCGGCCCGCTGGGACGCGCCGCCGTTGACCGGCGCGGGCGACGCGAACCGGTACTCCGACCGCGCCCCGAGCTGGACGACCGACCACGGCAGCCCGTGCGCGTCGATGATCCGCCGCACCCCGGCCGTGTAGCGCGTGGCGAGGTCGGTCATGTGCGTGTACGCCGCCTCGGTGAGCACCTCCGCCAGCGTCGCGCGGGCCGCCGCCATCGAGAGCGCGTTCCCGGCGAGCGTGCCGCCGACGCCGCCCGTGTCGAGCAGGTCGAGGTCGGAGCGTCCCCACACCCGCTCGGCGAGCGCCTCGTCCAGACCGTAGGCGCCGACCGGGACGCCGCCGCCGATGGCCTTGCCGATCGTGACGATGTCCGGTTCGAGGTTCCACGCGCGGGTGCAGCCGCCGACGCCCATCGACACCGTGTGCGTCTCGTCGTTGATCAGCAGCGTCCGGGCCCGGCGGGTCAGGTCCCGGACGCCCTCCAGGTAGCCAGGCTCCGGCAGGACGATCCCCATGTTGGTCAGCGCCGGCTCCATCAGGACGGCGGCGACGTCGCCGTAGGAGAGCTGCCGCTCCAGCCCGTCGAGGTCGTTGTACTCGGCGACCCTGCTGGTCGCGGTGACGTCGTAGGGCGCGCCGACGTTCCCCGGCCGGGACTCGGCGCCGTGCTCGCCCGCGACGACGAACGACTCGTCCACGCTGCCGTGGTAGTTGTAGCTGTTCACGAGGATCCGCGGCCGGCCGGTGACGGCGCGGGCCAGCCGCAGCGCCCACCGGTTCGCGTCCGTCGCGGTCAGCGCGAAGCTCCACCGCGCGACGCCGAACCGCCGGGTCAGCTCGGCGGCGACCGCGGCGGCGTCCTCGGTCGGCAGCATCGCGGTCGCGCCGCCGAGCTCGGCGTAGCGGCGGGTGACCGCCGCGACGGTCGGGGCCGGCGAGTGCCCGGCCATCGCGCCCGTGTCGCCCAGACAGAAGTCGATCAGCTCGTGCCCGTCCAGGTCGGTGACCCGCGCTCCGGACGCGCTCTTAAGGTAGAGGGGGAAGCCCGCCGCGCTCTTCGCCATCCAGGTCATCGGCACGCCGCCGAACAGGTGCGCGCCCCGGCCGTGCGCCTCCCGCGACCTCGGGTTGCGTTTCTCGTAGAGCCGCCGCTCCGCGGCGAGCAGGGCGGTCAGCCGCTCCCGGTCGATGCCGAGGGCGGACGTCGTGGTGGTCATTCCTCCGTGCCTTTCCCGCCGTCCTGGACGACGTTCCTGATACGCGCGGTCTCCGCCGCGTCGACGCGGCCGCCGCCGTCGAGCGCGACCCGGTACACGTGCCGGGCCCGCTCCCGGCTGATCCAGCCCTCGCGGACGTCCCGCGCGACCGCCTCCGGGTCCCGCGCGTGCGGGACGCCGTACCCGCCGCCGCCGCTGGTGCGGGCCACGAGCCGCTCGCCCTCGGCGACGCGCACCGGGCCGCAGATGTCGAGCGCGGACAGCTCGCCGGACGCGTCCCGCTTGAACTGCGCGGACGGCGCCCCGGCCAGCCCGCCGCGCGCGCCCATCATCGGGTTGACCGACCCGTCGTTGGCGTAGACGGCCTCCAGTTCGCCGCCGACCGGGCCGTACTCGACGTCCAGGCCGGGGGCGCCCCGGTGCCGTCCCGCGCCCTCGCTGTCGAGCGCCAGCGACCGGCGGTGGATCATGATCGGCTGCTTGAGCTCGTCGATCTCGACGCTGTCGACCAGGAGCGTCCCGCCGCTGCCGAGGTCGCTCATCGTCAGCCAGCCGTCGCTCGCGGGCCCGGCGGCGCCGCCGTTCGGACCGGTGAAGATCTGGTTGACGAACGGCGCCGCGCCGCTCCGCCGGTCCACGCCGGAGATCACGGCCTCGGACGGGGACATGCCGCTGCCGACCTCCGCGAGGCCCATCCCGTCCCCGATCTCGGCCATCGCCCGCTGGACGATGTTCCCCACCCGGTTCGCGAGGTTCGTCGTCGCGACCGAGCAGCTGAACGGGTGCCGGGGGATCCCGACCACGCAGTTCTCCCGCAGGCGGACGCGGACCCGCCGGAAGCTGCCCTGGTTGTGCGGCACCGTGTGGTCGATGCTGTTGAACACGCCGATCAGCGCCGCCGTCCGCGACGTCGCCTCGCTGAGGTTCAGCCCGGACGGGACGCAGTCCGGGTTGTCGCGGAGGTCGACGTCGATGACGCCCTCGTCCGGGCGCACGGCGACCGTCGCGCGCAGCGGCACGCCGTCCGGGACGCCCGGGAACGGGTCGTGGCGGGTCGTCGTGACCGCCTCCCCGGCGGGCAGCCTCCTGATCGCCGCGTCCATCCGGGACTCGCCGTAGTCGAGCCAGTCCCGCGCGAACGAGTCGAGCGCGTCCCAGCCGACCTCCGCGGCGAGCCGCCCGAGGGCCCGCTCGCCGATCCGGGCGCTGCCGAGGACGGCGAGGTAGTCGCCGTGCCACTGGTCCGGGACGCGGATGCGCATCTCGCACATCCGCAGGACGTCCTCGCAGTCGGCGTAGTCGCGCTGCACCCGCACCACCGGGAAGATCAGCGCGCCCTCCTCGTAGACGTCCCGCGCGCTCGCCATGTAGGTGGTCGGGACGGAGTTCCCGCAGTCGGCCTGGTGCGCCTTCGCCAGCACCGTGAACCGGTGCGTCCCGGCGTCGTCCACGACCGGGACCAGGATGGAGTGGTCGGCCGCGTGCGTGTTCCCGTGGTAGGGCGAGTTGTGCAGGAACGCGTCGCCCGCCTGGACGGTCGGGTAGAACTTCGCGAGCGCGCGGGCCTGGAGGTCGGGGCCGCCCATCACGTGGATCGGCGGGCTCTCGCCAGTCATCAGGACGTCCCCCTGAGCGGTCAGGACGCAGCAGGAGAAGTCGCGCGCGGTGTTCAGCACGCCGGACCGCCCCGACCTGACCAGCGTGTTCGACATCCGGCGGACGATGGCCTCGAACCGGTGGGCGAGCACGGCCAGCCGCGCCCCGTCCCGCACCGCCGGAGCCGTCCCGCCGCGGTCACTGGTGATCGTCATCGTGTCTCCGATCGGGCCGCCACCGGGGCGGCCGCTTCGCGGGGCGGGGTGATGATCAGGGAGCCGGAGGCGCCCGGCTCGGCGACGCTCGTGTCGGTGACGACCAGCGTCGTGAACGGCGACTCGACGAGCATCGGGCCCCGCAGCACCTCGCCGGGGGCGATGGCCGCGAGCCGCCGGACGGGGACGTCCGTCATGCCCCGCCCCGGCACGTAGGCGCGGCGCACGGTGTCCTCGGCGGCGCCGCCGACGCGGGTCGCGAGGGCGCTCGCCGCCTCGCGCAGCGGCACCCGGACCCGGGCGCCCCAGCTCACGACCTCCACCGGCGACCGCTCGTCGGTGATCCCGAGGACCTGCTGGTGGACGGCGTGGAAGTCCGCCGCGAACTCGTCCACGTCCCGGCCGGACGCGAACGACTCCACCCGGAGCGGCACCTCCAGCTCCCAGATCTGCTGCGGGTACCGCGCCTCGGCGAAGAGGGTGACGACGGCGTCCGAAGGGTCCGCGCCCACCCGCACCGCGAACTCCCGGCCGCGGGCGCGCAGCCCGGCCAGCGCGGCGTTCACCTTCGCCGCCTCGAACACGCTGGTCAGCACCGGGACGGTCGCCGTGTGGACGGCGGTGAGGTCGGACATCAGCGCGCCCGCCGCCGCGAGCGCCGCGCCGACCGCCGGGATCACCAGCCGCCCGGCGCCGAGCCGCCGCGCCACGGCCGCCGCGTTCAGCCCGGCCGCGCCGCCGCCGCCGACCAGCGCGGCCCGCGCCGGGTCGATGCCCTGCTGGAACGCGATGTCCTCGATGGCGCGGACCATCTGCTCGGTGGTCAGCTCGATGACCGCGTGCGCCGCCGTGACGAGGTCGAAGCCGAGCGGCTCGGCGACCTCGCGGGCCACCGCCGCGCGGGCGGCCGCCGCGTCGAGCGTCATCCGGCCGCTGGAGAAGCCCGCCGGGTCGAGGTAGCCGAGCACCAGCGCGGCGTCGGTCACCGTCGCGCGGGCGCCGCCGCGCCCGTAGCAGGCCGGGCCGGGCACCGACCCCGCGCTCCGCGGGCCCACGCGGAGCAGTCCGCCCGCGTCCACCCACGCGATGCTGCCGCCCCCCGCGCCGACGCTCTTCACGTCGATCGACGGCAGGCCGGTCATGTGGCCGGTGCCCTCGGCGCCGACCCACGCCGACCGGGTCGAGGGGATCTCGCCGCCCCGGACGAGCGTGACGTCGTAGGTCGTGCCGCCCGCGTCCGCGACGATCACCGTGTCCGCGCCGAGGTCGGACGCGGCGTAGGCGCGGCCCGCGACCGGCGCCATCGACGGGCCGGAGTTGATCGTCAGGATCGGCGCGGCCGCCGCGTCCGCGACGTCCACGACCCCGCCGATCGAGGTCACCATCAGGATCCGCCCGGCCAGCCCGGCGGCGCGCAGCCGCGTCGTGAGCCCGCCGATGTACTCGCTCATCAGCGGTTTCAACGACGCGTCCAGGCAGGCCGACGACGCCCGCCGGTACTCGCGCAGCGACGGGTTGAGCGCGTGCGACAGCGTGTACGGGACGCCGGGCAGCCGCCGCTCCAGCACCTCGCCGACCGCCAGCTCGTGGCCGGGGTTGACCGTCGACCACAGCAGGCAGACGGCGACCGCCTCCACCTCCTCCTCGACCAGCCGGTCGCACGTCCGCTCCAGGCCCGCGAGGTCGAGCGGGCGCGTGACCCGCCCGTCGGACGCGACGCGTTCCCCCACCTCGAACGTGAGGGAGCGCGGCACGTACGGCTCGGGATACGGGACGGTGAAGTCGTACGGGTCGCGCCTGCCCCCCTCGCGGAGGAGCAGGACGTCCGGATGGCCCTCGGTGGTGAGGAACGCGGTCTTCGCGGTGCCGCCCGTGAGGACGGCGTTGAGCCCGCGCGTCGTCGCGTGGGTGAAGGTCTCGACCCGTCCGAGGAGGTCGGCCAGCGGCTCGCCCTCGGACTCGGCCGCCATCGCGAGGACGTCCAGGATCCCCTGGACCGGGTCGCCGGGGACGGTCGGCGACTTGAACAGCCGGAGCGTCCGGCCCTGTTCGAGTACCAGGTCGGTGAACGTCCCGCCGATGTCGACCGACGCCCGCGCCACCGGCTCAGAAGCCATAGCTGGACACGCTTTCCTGCGCCGCCGCCGGGACGCCGCCGTCCAGCGGGACGGCCAGCTCCATGGCCGCCCGGAGGTCGTCGACGAACGGGCCGGTCTGCCCGTCGTTGTGCGGCATGGGCACGACGACCATGCCGAGCGGCGCGGGCACGGGCCGCGCGGCGAACATCCAGCCGCGGGCGCGCATCCCGGTCGCCACCGGGCGCAGGTCGTGGGTGCGGGAGAAGACCAGCGCCATGTTGATCCGCGAGCCGGGGTGGACGAGCAGCCCGTCGATGCCCCGGACGCCGTCGGCCAGCTCGTCCCGCATGGCCATGCTCTTCAGCGACACCGCCGTGTAACCGGGCTCGCCGAGCAGCTCGACCATCGTCCACGCGCCCGCGATCGGCCCGGTGCCCCGCGTCCCGGACATCGTGCCGTTGGGCGGGCAGATCTTCTTCGCCGACTCCAGCAGGTCCGGGTCGCGGAACAGCAGCATCCCGGCGGGCGGCGGCGCCATCCCGTTCTTGTGCAGGTCGGCGCTGACGGAGCAGACGGCCGGGACGCGGAAGTCCCACGCCGGGATCGACCGGTCGTATCCGGAGCGCTCCAGGAACGGCAGGATGAACCCGCCGAACGCGGCGTCCACGTGGAGGTAGAGGCCGTGCCGCTCGGCGATCTCGCCGATGGCCTCGATCGGGTCGACGCTGCCGTACGCCCACGTCCCGGCGGTGGCGATGAGGGCGATCGTGTCCGGCCTGATCGCGGCCTCGATCGCGGCCGGGTCCACCTCGTCGAGCCGTCCCTCCGGGGCGGGGACGGCGATGGCGTCCAGGTCGAACATGCCGCACAGCTTGTGCAGCGAGTAGTGGCCGTTGTCGGGGAAGACGACGCTGCCGCCGCGCCGTCCCGCCCGCTGCTTCGCGGTCAGGATCGCGCACATGTTGGACTCGGACCCGCCCGCCGTGATGAACCCCGCCGGGTCGGCCGAGCCGAGCAGCCCGCCCATCCACCGGACGACGCGGGCCTCCATCTCCCGCGCCCCGCCGCCGGTGATCCAGGTCTCGCCGTGCACGAACCGGCGGTACGCCTCGACCGACTCGCGGCGGACGGCGTCGCCCCACGGCAGTTCCGCCGTGGAGATCAGGTGCGGGCCCTCGTCGAAGAGGTTGCGCCGCGTCTCGTGGAAGCGGGAGGCGTGCTCCAGGCGTTCGAGGTCCCGCTCGAAGTCGTCGATCCTCACCCCGCTGGGGAAGACGGTCATGTCGGCTCTCTCCGTTTCTCGGTGCTGGTGGCCGGGGGCGCGGGGGGTCACTGGGCGACGAACCCGCCGTCGACGAGCAGGCTCGCGCCGACGACGTAGGCGGACGCGTCCGACGCGAGGTACACGACGGCCGGGCTGATGTCCCCGACCTCGCCCACCCGTCCGGCCGGGGTCGTCGCGACGATCTCCCGCTCCACCTCGGGCGTGATCAGCTCGCGGTTCATCGGCGTGTGGACGTTGCCGGGCGCGACCGCGTTGACCCTGATCCCGGCCGGGGCCAGCTCCGTGGCGAGGGCCTTGACCAGCAGTTCCACCGCGCCCTTGGACGCGCAGTACGCGGCGTCGCCGGGCGAGCCGACGTGCCCCGACATGGACGACACGAAGACGACCGAGGCGCCCGGCCGCAGGTGCGGCCGCACCGCCCTGGTGAGCCGGAACGGGGCGCGGACGTTGATCGCCCACTGGTCGTCGAGGATCGCGTCCGTGGTGTCCGCCAGCGACGCCTGGGTGTAGACCCCGGCGGAGTGGACGAGCACGTCCACGCCCCCGAAGCCGGCCAGGACGGCGTCGACGACGGCTTGGGGCGCGTCGTCCTCGCGGAGGTCGACGGCCACGACGGTGATGCGGGCGCCGGTCGCCGCCAGCGCCTCCGCCGTCCCGGCCAGCCGCTCCTCGGAGCGTCCGACCAGCACGACGGCGGCGCCGGCGGCGGCGAGTCCCCGGGCGATCTCCGAGCCGATGCCCGAGCTCGCGCCCGTGACGACGGCGGTCTTCCCCGAGAGATCGAACGGGGACGCTGAGGGAGACATACCTTTCCTTCTGTGCGTCGACGGGGGTGTTGTCAGAGACGGGGTGTTGTCAGAGGGGTTTCGCGGCGGCGCCGCCGACCAGCTCCCGGACGGCCGCGGCCGTGTCCCGCTTCAGGTGCCGGGAACCGCGCAGGAAGAAGAACCCGGCGGCGAGCGCCGAGGGCGGCACCGCGATGGACAGCGCCAGCCGCGGCCCGTAGGTGCCGGAGATGAAGCCCGCGAAGATGGAGCCGAAGAACCCGCCCATCAGGAACGTGAACACCGGCAGGATCGCGAAGGCCGGGGCCCGCAGCCGGACGGGCGTGACGAGCGCGACCAGCGGGCTCACCGCGACCAGCGCGAGGCCGTTGCACATCGCGGCGACGACGTAGAACGCCAGCAGCAGCCAGATCGGCGAGGCCCACACGCCGACCACGATGAGCCCGCCGAACGCGAGGATCGCGAGGGCGGCGATGTGCATCGTCCGCTCGGAGTTCTTCCGGTAGGTCCGGTCGAACTGGTGGCCGCCGACGACCATGGCCGCGATGATCGGCACCTGGATGAGCGAGAACACGATCCCCCGGGTGAGGGCGTCGTATCCGTACTCGTCCCCGAGCAGCAGCGAGAGCTGGACGGGCACCGTGTACAGCGCCAGGCCGAGCACGCCGATGCCCATGCAGACGTAGACGAACGTCCTGACCCTCATCATCTGGCGGAACGCCTCGATGAGGCCCGCCGGACGCTCGGGCACCACGCCCGCCCGCGCGGACGCGCCGCCGAGCAGCAGTTCCTGCTCGCGCAGCCCGCGCGGGGGCTCCTTCAGGAACACGGCCGACGAGACCGCCAGCAGCGCGTACGGCACGGCGAGGCCGAGGTAGGCCCACCGCCACGCCTCCGCGCCGCCCGCGAGCCCGGCGATCGACCCGGCCAGCGCCGGTCCGACGGCCTGCCCGAGCGGGGTGGCCATCGCGTGCATCGAGTAGATCCGGCCGCGTCCCTCCAGCGGGTAGGCGTCGGAGATCATCGACAGGAACACGGGGTTGGAGTACGCCGCCGCCACGCCGGTGAGGGCGTAGGCGACGAACAGCTGCAGGGTGCTCTGCGCGAGCCCGGCGCCGATCATCGCGAGCGTGCCGAGGCACGCGGAGCCGACGACCAGGTGCTTGCGGCCCACCCGGTCGGCGAGCCACGCCATCGGCGGCCCGCCGAGCGTCAGCGTGACGCCGGTGAATCCCGAGATCGCGACGAGGGTCGCGTCCGAGATGCCGAAGGAGTCGCGGATGTCGGGCGCCAGGGTGGTGCTCGCGTCCCGGCAGAGCTGCTCCATCGCCACGAGGGGGACGGCGAGCGAGCAGATCGCCCAGCCGCCCTGCCGCAGGGTGGCGCGCAGCCCGAGGGCGTCCGTCTCCGGCATGCCGTCCCCGGCCAGCGGGGGAGGCTCGTCGTGTCCGTGCGTCGTCGCGTCGGTCATCGCGCGGCCCGCCCGTCCGGCCGGGCCGGGGCGGCGGCCGTCCTCAGCGGGCCGGACACGCTCGGGTCCGGGTCTCGTCGAATTCGGGCATGGGTCTACTCCTTGGGGGTGGGGATCACTGCGGGGTGGGTTCCCGCCGGTCGGGCGGGAGCGGTGACCGCGCCCGGGCCGGTAGACCGCGCGGGCGAGACTCAGGGGGCCGGGCTCAGAGCCGGTCGTGGAGCCATTCGAAGGTGAACTCGGCGCCCGCCGCGCTGGCGCCGTTCTGGCAGTGCAGTTGCGCGGTGGTCGAGGCGTCGAGGACGAGGAGGTCCTTGGGGCAGGTCAGCAGGTCGTAGAGCTGGCGCGCCTGGCCCTTCTGGAAGGTCTCCTCGGTGCCGTCCATGATGAGCGTCTCGCACTCGATCTTGGCGGCGTGGTCGGTGAGGTCGTATGCCTGGAGCTCCTTGAACAGCTCGTACGGCGTCGCGACGCCGTGCTTGAACATCGAGTCGCGGATGAACCAGTCGGCGCGGGACGACGCGGCGGCGATCTGCGCGGTGGCGGCGTTGAACGCCTCCGGGCCCTCGTCCAGCGCCTCTTGCAGGCCGGGGAGGTGCGACAGGATCGACCCGCCCCACTGCAGGACGCCCGGGTTCGCGATGCACGTCTTGATGCGCTTCTCGAACGCGGCCGCGCGGGGCGCGAGGTAGCCGCCGAAGCTCGACCCCATGAGGCCGATGCGGTCGGGGTCGACCCCGTCGAGGTGGACGGCCACGTCCACGATCGGGCCGACGACGTTCTCCCAGTCGGGACGGAACGGCAGGCCGTTCACCCGCAGCGCGAGCCCCTGCCCCGGGCACTGGACGGACAGGCAGTGGTAGCCGCGGCGGATCGCGCCGTCGTAGACCCACCGGGTGTCCTCGGGCCAGGCGTCCCGCCCCTGGAAGAAGATCAGCAGCGGCGCGGGGCCCTTCGCCGCCCGGCTCCGGTACAGGTAGGACGGGAGGAAGCTGTCCTCGTAGGGGATCCTGACGTACTCGCCGGGGTAGTCGCTGAGCTCCAGGTAGCGGTCGTAGCACCGGTAGGCGCTGATGGCGTTGGCCCGGACGCGCGGGTCGTCGTGGTGGCTGTAGTGCATCAGCGAGGCGCGCCAGTACGTCGCGGCCCGCAGGTAGCCGTCGCACGCGGTGACGCGGCGGCCCCTCCGCTCCGCGGCCTCGGCGCGCTCCTGGATCCGCTCGGCCATGGACGTCCAGGCCGAGATCCAGCTCTCCTCGTCCTCGGGCCGGATCTTCCGGACGGCCTCCAGGCACTCCCCGAGGTCGGACATGCCGAAGTACATCATGCCGATCTGGGCCTTGATCTGGTCGTCCATCACCTCGTCTTCGATGAAGCGGTGGGAGTTCCAGTCCGCCCCCGGGACGAGCGGGTTCGGGGGTGTGTCGAGTTCGACGGTCATGCGATCTCCTCTTTGGAAGGGGGGACGCGCCGCGCCCGGTCGGGCTCAGCGCGCGGCGGCGGGAGGGACGCGCCCCGCCCAGGGGCGCGCGGCCTCCAACTGCGCCGCCAGCCGGAAGAGCACACCCTCGTCCCCGTAGGGGCCGACGAAGTGGGTGCCGACCGGGACGCCGTCCGCGTTCCAGAAGAGCGGGACGGACGCGGCCGGCTGGCCGGTGACGTTGATCAGCGTCGTGAACTGGAGGTGGGGGCCCGCGGCGCGCATGCCGCGGAACGGGTCGTCGGGCGGCGAGGCGAACGTGCCGAGCGGCGGCGGGGGACCGGCGGCGGTCGGGGTGAGCCACACGTCGTACGGCGCCTGGAACGCGGCCAGGTCGTCGCAGAGCGTCTGGAGTTCGGCCAGCGCGTCCATGTAGTCGCCCAGGCCGACCGTGGACGCGCGGCCGCTCTCGATCATGGCCCAGGTGGCGGGCTCGAAGTCGGCGGGGCGCGCCGTCCTGCCGGTGACCCGTTCGAGGTGCGCGACGTCCCAGGCCAGGCCGCCCGCCGAGACGGTGCGGAACGGGCCCGCGAGCGCCTCGAAGTCGAGTGCCGGGGTGGCCTCCTCGACGTGGTGGCCGAGGCTCTCGCAGAGCCGGGCGGCGTCCTCGACGGCGGCGACGGCGTCCGGGTGCAGCGGCGTCCCGATCGGCGACCGGTTGCTGAACGCGATCCGCAGGCGGCCGGGGTCCGTGCGCGTCTCGTCCAGGTAGGGGCGCGGGGGCGGCGGCGCGACGAACGGGTCGCCGGGCAGCGGCCCCGCGGTCGCGTCGAGCAGCGCGGCGCTGTCGCGGACGCTCAGCGTGATCGCGTGCTCGCTCAGCACGGCGATGCGCATCGAGACCCCGGCGCGGCGGCGGGCCGAGGAGATCCGCAGCCGGGTCGGCTTCAGCCCGAAGACGCCGCAGCAGGACGCCGGGACGCGGATCGACCCGCCGCTGTCGCTCGCGTTGGCCATCGGGACCATGCGCGCCGCGACCGCCGCCGCCGCGCCGCCGCTCGACCCGCCGGCCGAGAGCGCGAGGTCCCACGGGTTCCTGGTCGGGCCGTGCAGCTCCGGCTCCGTCGTCGGCTGGAGGCCGAACTCCGGCAGGTTCGTCTTGCCGCACACCACCAGGCCGGCGGCCTTGTAGCGGCGGGTGAGCTCCCCGTCCCGGTCGGGGACGTAACCGGCCAGGAACCGGCTGCCCGACGTCATCGGAACCCCGGCGTAGCCGACGCCGCCGCCGTCCTTGAGGAGGAACGGCACCCCGGTGAACGGCCCTTCGGGAACGTTCCCGGCGAGGGTGGCGCGGGCCTCGTCGTACATGGTCGTGACGACCGCGTTGACCGCGGGGTTGGCCTCCTCGATCCGGCGTATCGCCGCGTCCAGCAGCTCGGCGGGCGTGATCTCCCCGCGGCGGACCAGCTCCGCCTGGGCGAGCCCGTCGAGCCCCGACAACTCGCCGGGTTCGCGGGGTGGGTGGGGTTCGGCCAGGTCAACCGACCCGCCGGCGGGCTCGCCGCCCGCCCGGCCCAGGTCGTTAAGTGGTTTAACCATATCCGGAGTCTAGCCACTCGGACGGCAGACGCAATAGCTGATTTCGCATCGTTCCAAGACGTCCTGGGATCAAGAGGGGGTTGGTTGCCCGATGCTTCGCTTGTCAATAGCTTGGGTGGCTAACGAATCGGCTCACGGTGCGTCCGCGTCCCGGTACGGCGGGCTCCGCGGAGCGGGCGGCGCGGCGGCGGGACGCCGCTCGCTACGCTGGAACGAGCCGGGCAGCCCGCGCCGCTGCTGCTCCCCGGGGGCGGGAGGACCGGCACCCTGCACTTCTCGCGGCGGCGCGCCCGTACAGAGGAAGAACCATGGACGAATCTCCTGACCCGGAACTGCTCGGTTCCGTCCGCTCGATCATCCGGCTGGCCCGGATCGCCCAGCAGGCGTGCGAGGAGGGCGGCCTGACGATGGCGCAGTACCGGGCGCTCACCAGCGCGATCAGGGGAAAGAAGCGCGCCTACGAATTGGCGCAGTACACCGCCGTCAGCCGCCCCGCCATTTCCGCGCTCACGAACGGCATGGTGAAACTCGGGCTGATCGAGCGCAGCGGGCACGCGTCGGACGGGCGCGGCGTGTTCTTCGCCGTCACCAGCGACGGGGTGGAAACGCTCCAGAAGGTGGAGCACCTTCTCGTCCGGCGTTTCGAGGACGTCCTCGGCGACGCGAAGGACGCGCTGAAGATGCTCGACAGCGAAACGCTCGACGCCGTCCTCGATCTGCAGGCGGAAAAGGACTTCGGCGTCCCGCCCCGGCGGCCCCGGCAGGGCGCGGAGAAGGGCGCGGAGAAGGGCGCGGAGAAGGGCGCGGAGAAGGGCGCGGAGAAGGGCGCGGAGAAGGGCGCGGAGAAGGGCGCGGAGAAGGGCGCGGAGAAGGGCGCGGAGAAGGGCGCGGAGAAGGGCGGGGAGAAGGATGGCGAGGCGGCGGAATAGCGGCCCGCCGTTCCCGCCGAACCTCAGTTCCGCTCGCGTTTCGCGATGGTGGTGCGCAGCGGCGTCCCCTTGATCGCCGCCGCGGCGAGCAGGCTCACCAGCGCCACCCCGGCCGCCACGACGAAGACGGTCGCGATCGCGTCCGCGTAGGCGTGCTGGACGATCGCGCGCACCGCCGGGGACGCGGACGCGGTGAGCTCCGCCCTCGTCCCGCCGCCCGGCGCGACGTCCGAGCGCGCCGCGATCTCCGCTCTGACCCGGTGGGTGACGATGACGCCGAGCAGCGAGACGCCGATGACGCCGCCGAGCGACCTGAAGAACGCGACCAGCGCGCTCGCCGCCCCGACCTCGGTGACGTCCACGGTGTTCTGCACCGCCAGCACGTAGTTCTGCATGAGCGTCCCGAGGCCGAGGCCGACGAGGACGGTCGGGACGAGCACGTACCACCAGGGCACCGCGCCGCCGATCCGGCCGAGCATGAGCAGGCCGAGGGCGAGCGCGGCCGAACCGCCGACCAGGAACCGCTTCCACCGGCCGGACGCGGCGATGAGGTGGCCCGCGCCCAGCGTCCCGGCGGTCGTCCCGACCATCATCGGGACGCCCAGCACCGCCGCCTCGGTCGCGGAATAGCCGCGCGCCACCTGGAAGTACTGGCTGAGGAAGAGCAGCGTGCTGAACATGACCACGCCGACCGCGCCGCTGCCGGCGATGGCCAGCGCGGTCGTGCGGTTCCGGAGGATCGCGAAGGCGATGATGGGCTCCGGATGGCGCCGTTCGACGAGGAACGCCGAGAATCCGGCGGCGAGCGTCCCGCCGAGGAACAACGCGCTTTGCCATGACGCCCACGAGAACGCGTCCCCCGCGAACGTCACCCACAGCAAAGGGATGCTCGCGGTGGCGGCGATCAACACGGCACCGGCGTAGTCGACGCGGGCTTCGCGTCCGATCGTGGGGAGTTTCAGATAGCGCTGCAGAATGACGAGGCTGATCACGGCGAGGGGGACGACGACGAAGAAGCACCAGCGCCATCCGAGCCAGGGGGTGTCGGTGATGACGCCGCCGATGAGGGGCCCGCAGAGCGTCGCGCAGGCCATCACCGCCCCGATGTAGCTCGCGTACCGCCCGCCCTGGCGGGGCGGGACGATCGAGCCGATGACGGCCTGCGTCGTCGCCAGCAGGCAGCCCATCGCGACGCCCTGCACGGCCCGCATCCCGATCAGCAGCCAGATCGAGTGGGACAGGCCCGCGCCGACCGAGCCGACCACGAAGACGGCGAGGCCCGTCTGCATCAGCGCCTTCTTGCTGAACTGGTCGGCGAACTTCCCCCAGACCGGCGTGCTCACCGTCATCGTCAGCAGGGAGGCGGTGACCAGCCACGTGTACTGCGTCTGGTCGCCGTCCAGCGCCCGGACGATGGTCGGCAGCGCGTTGGTCACGATCATCGTGCTCAGCACGGAGGAGAACAGCGCGAGCATGAGCCCGGCCATCAACTGCGCGGTCCTGGCCCCGGGCGCGGCGGACGTCGCGGGCGACGTATGTAGTTCCACCGCTTAACTATATGCCCGGCGCACCGGATGTCAGGGGCGGAAGAGCGTCTCCGCGACGTGGGCGGTGTCGGCGTACTCGACGACGTCGACGATCCGCCCGTCGCGGACGGTGTAGACGCCGATGCAGCGGTTGTCGTAGTCGTCGCCCCGGACGGTGCGCGCCGTGGCGGTCCATTCGGCGACGACGCGGTCCCCCTCGGCGACCGTCGAGACGAGTTCGATCTTCATCGTGCCGGGGACGAAGTGCACCCCCATGCCGCCGAGGAACTCGTCCACGATCGCGTCGCGGCCCCGCCAGATCCGGGAGATGGGCAGGCCGCCCGGGTAGTGCCAGGTCGCGTCCGCGGCGAAGCTCTCGCGGATCACCCGGGCGTCGCCGTCGCGAACCGCCTCGACGTAGCGGACGACGACCTCGCGCGGACTGGTCATGATCGGGTACCTCCGGTGGTCTCTTCGGATGGGACGAGGGTGAGCACGGCCTTGCCGCGGATCCGGCGTTCGCGCAGGTCGACGAGGGCGGACGCGGTGTCGGCCCAGTCCGCGACGCGTCCGATCTCCGGATGCAGGCGGCCCTCGGCGGTCAGCCGGACGAGCGCGGCGAGGTCGTCCCCGAGCCGGGTGTCGGCGTCGAGGTAGTGGAAATGCCGGACGGCCGCCGACTCGGGACCGGCGAAGAAGTCGAAGAAGTCGAGCGTCACCGGGCTCCGGCTCGCCTGCCCGAACCAGATCAGCGTGCCGCGCCGCGCGAGGCGCGCGAGGGCGAGCGGGAGCGCGACGCCGCCGGTCGACTCCAGGACGACGTCGAACGTCCCGTCCGCGTCGGCCACGTCGTGGACGATCTCCGCCGCGCCCAGCCGGACGAGTCCCCGCGCCCGCCCGGCGTCGCGGGTCACGGCCGTGACGCGTGCCCCGGCGGCGGCGGCGAGTTCGGTCACGTAGTGCCCGACCCCGCCGGACGCGCCGGTGAGCAGCACGCGCCGGCCGAGCACGGGACCGGCGGCGCGCAGCAGGCGCAGCGCGGTGAGCCCGGCCAGCGGGAGCGCCGCGCCCCGGACGGCGGGCACCGCGTCCGGCAGCACCGCGAGCGCGTCGGCGGGGACCGCCGCGAACTCGGCCCAGCCGCCCCACATCGGATGCCCCACGACACGCGCGCCCACGGCGGGGCCGGTGCCGTCGGCGGCGGCGCGGACCACGCGTCCCGCGACGTCCTTGCCGGGACGGTCGCCCGGCCGCGGCCGCTCCAGCTTGAACGTCTCGCCCCGGTTGATCGAGAACGCCTCGACCTTCACCAGCGCCTCGCCGTCCCCCGGTTCGGGGTCGGCGACCTCAGCGAGCGTGACCGGTTCGTCCGGGTCCCCGGTCGGGACGAGCGCCTTCATCGTCATCGCCTCCTCGTCGGCGTCCTGACCGCACTCCACCGGACGGGACGCCCGCCCGGCCAACAACGCGGGCGCCCGTCCGACAACGCCCGGTTGTCGCCTATGGTCGGCGGCATGGACCTCGACCTCGCGCTGGTCCGCGCGTTCACCGCGACCGCCGAGACGCTGCATTTCGGGCGCGCCGCCGAAGCCCTGCGCACGAGCCAGCAGACGGTGTCCAAGCGGATCGCGCGGCTGGAGGCGCTGCTCGGCGTGCGGCTCTTCGAGCGCGCGGGCGGCGTCCGGCTGACCGAGGCGGGCGAGCGGTTCCTGCCCGCCGCGCGGGAGGCCCTCGCGGCGGGCGGACGCGCGGTCGGCGCGGCTCGCGGGGAGCGGCCGGCCGTCCGGATCGACGCGTGGGGGCACCTCTACGCGCCCATGCGCACCGTCGCCCACGTCGCCGAGACGCTCGGCGCGCCGCGCCTGGAGCCGGGCGCGGGACGCGACTGGCCGTCGGTCGCCCGCGCCCTGCTGCGCGGCGACACCGACCTCGGCTTCGGCCGCGTCCACCCGCTGCCGGGCGGCGCGGCCGCCGGGCTGGCCCACCGGCTCGTCCGGCTCGAACCCGTGGACGCGCTGGTCAGCGCCGCGCACCCGCGCGCGGACGCGGACGCCCTGCGGCCGGTCGACCTGCGCGGCGGCACCCTGTGGTGCCCGGCCCCGCTGACCCGCCTGGACTTCCTGCGCCACTTCGCCGACGAGTTCTGGATCACCCGGCGGGTGGACGGCCCCAACCTGGGCCTGGAGCACCTCGTGGAGCGGGTGCGCGGCGACGCGTCCTGCTTCACGCTCTTCCCGGCCGACGCGCCGCTGCCCGGCGGCACCGGCCTGCGCTCGATCCCGCTCGTCGACCCGACCCCGCTGTACGCGTGGTCGCTGGCCTGGCGCGAGTCCGTCCCGCCGCCGGGGCTGGACGCCGTGCTGCGCGCGTCCGCCGAGGCCGGACGCGCGCGCCGCTGGCTCGACTACCGCCCCGGCCGCGACTGGCTCCCGGACGCCGACCGGGCCGCGGCGCTGGAGCGGCGGAACGGGCCCTGATCAGGCGGACGGGCGCGCGGCGGCGTCGAGGGCCTTGCGGAGCAGGGCGGTCAGCTGGTCGCGCTCGTCCGCGCTGAGACCGGCGGCGACGGCGCGGCCGAACGCGAAGGACTCCTCGAAGGCGGTGTAGAGGGCGGTCCCCTCGGGGGTCCGGACGATCTGCCGCGACCGCCCGTCCTCCGGGTGCGGGCGGCGGCGGACGAGGCCGCGCGCCTCCAGCCGCCGGATGATCTGCGTGACGTTGGACGCGTCGCAGCCGAGCTCGTCCGCCAGCTCGCGCATCCCGCGGTCGCGGCCGACGCGGCCGAGCACGCACGCCTGCGCCATGCTCAGCCCGTGCTCCTGCGCGGCCCGCTCGAAGGCGCGGTCGTAGGCGTCGACGAAGTCGAACATCGCCCGTTCGGCGCCGGTGGATGCGGTGACGGGTCCCGGTGGCGCGGCCATGCGTCCAGGTTACCAAGAACTTGATGCACTCAAGTATCTGTGCCACCCTGGTTGTTTGATTGCATCAAGTACTTGTGAGAGGGGCGATCCGATGACGGAGACCGGCGAGCGTCCGGCCCGGGAATGGCATCTCGTGCGGCGGCCGGAGGGGCGGCTGTCGGCCGACGACCTCGCGCTGGTCGAGGCGCCCGTCCCCGACCTGGAGCCGGGCCAGGTCCTGGTGCGCAACACGCACCTCTCGGTCGACCCGTACATGCGCGGCCGGATGGACGACCGCCCGTCCTACATCCCGCCGTTCCCGCTCGACGCGCCGCTCGACGGGGGAGCGGTCGGGGTCGTCGCCGAGTCCCGCGCGGACGGCGTCGAACCGGGCCAGGTGGTCACGCATTTCCGGGGGCTGCGCGAGGTCGCCGTGCTCGACGCGGACGCCGTCCGCCCCGTCGATCCGGACGGCCTTCCGCACGAGGCGTTCCTGAGCGCGCTCGGCGGGACCGGGCTGACCGCCTGGCTCGGCATCACGCGCGTCGCGGAGGTGCGGCCCGGCGACACGGTGTTCGTCACCGGCGCGGCCGGGGCGGTCGGCGGCATCGCCGGGCAGCTCGCCCGGCTACGCGGCGCCAAGCGGGTGATCGGCAGCGCGGGCTCGGCCGCCAAGGTGCGCCACCTGGTGGACGAGCTCGGGTTCGACGCCGCCTTCGACTACCACGACGGCCCGGTCGGCGACCACCTCGCCGACGCCGCGCCGGACGGGCTCGACGTCGTCTTCGACAACGTCGGCGGCGTCCAGTTGGAGGCCGCGATCGACCATCTGCGGATCGGCGCGCGGCTCGCCCTGTGCGGGGCGGCCGGGCAGTACGACGGCCGCGAGCCCTACGGCCCCCGGAACCTCTACAACCTGATCACCAAGCGGGCGACGGCGCGCGGCTTCCTCGTCTCCGACCACGCCGACCTGACGCCCGCCTTCCACGCCGAGGTCGCGCCGTGGCTGCGGTCGGGCGAGATCGTCGACCGGCGGACCGTCCTGGACGGGATCGAGCGCGTGCCCGAGGGCCTCCTCAGCCTCCTGCGCAGCGGCGCGCCGACGATAGGGAAGGTCGTCGTCCGGGTCACGGAGGAGACGTGACCGGGGCGACGCGAGGAGCACGGCGCACCGTGCTGGTGACCGGGGCGCGGGGTAAGACGGGGGTCGAGGTGACGGCCCGGTTGCGCCACGCGGGGGTGGACGTCCGGGCGGGGTCGTCGCGGCCCGCCGCCGGGATGGTCCGGTTCGACTGGGACGATCCCGCGTCCTGGCGCGAGGCCGCCGCGGGCGTGGACGCGGTCTTCCTGGTGCGTCCCGACGTTCCCGCCGCGCCCGAGCTCGCCGCCGGGCTGGTCGAGGCGAACCCGGACGCGCACATCGTCCTGCTGTCCGAGCAGGGCGCGGAGGCCATGGCGCCGGGGGCGTGGGCGCGCCGGGTCGAGGACGCGGTGGCCGCGCGGGCCGCGTCCTGGACGGCGCTGCGCCCGTCGTGGTTCCACCAGGTGCTGACCGACGCGCGGTTCTACCGCGACGCCGTTCGGGACGACGGCGTCCTGAGCCTGCCCTCGGGCGGCGGCGCGATCGCCTGGGTGGACGCCCGCGACATCGCCGCCGTCGCCGTCGCCGCGCTCCTCGCTCCCGCCGAGCACGACGGCCGCGCCCACACCATCACCGGACCGGAGGCGCTCACGGTCGCGTCGGTCGCGGCGGAGCTCTCCGCGCGCCTCGGCCACCGCGTCCGCGCCGAGGACCCGCCGCCGGAGACGGCCGTCGTGGACGTCGACCCCTGGACGGCGGACATCCTCAACGACCTGCACCAGCGCATCCGGGACGGCGGCTTCGCCGGCCTCTCCCCGGCGGTGGAGCAGATCACCGGCCACGCCCCCATTTCGATGGGCGATTTCATCGACGCCCATCTGGACCACTGGAAGGGAACGGCCGGGTAGCCGATCCGGCTCGGCCCGCGACCTCGGGAAATGCGACCGGGGCGCGGGCCGGGACCGTGGATTCGGTCAGTTGATGGTGAGCCCGCCGTGCACGTCCCTCACCTGGACGACCTTTTCGGCCTTTCCGGTGAAGACATTCGTGACGCCGTCGTCATTCGCCGTTGTTTCGACCCGCGCCTGGCTGAGCCGGTTCTCGACCTCGACCCGGAATTCGGGGTCCTCCCGCAGGGCGCGCCGCAGGGCGGCGTCGAGATCGGCGGCGAACCCGGCGTCGTCCGCCATCGTCCTGCGCAGCGCCTCGGCCAGCCCCGCGAGCCCTTCGCCGCCGCCGGACGCGATCGCGCCCTCCAGGACCTCCTCCTCGGCGGGACGTCCCCGGAAACGCTCGCGCACCTTCCGGCACAGCGCGGCGACGCCGTCCCTGACCGGTTCCCCGGTGACCTCGACCGCCTTGCCCGCCGCCGCCGTCGCGATCGCCAGCATAAACGGATCAGCCATCGCTCACTTCCAATGCGAGGGGGGACGGTGCCGCATTGACGGTACTCCGACAGAAGGCTACCCTCCGCTCAACCTTCTGTAACTACGTCCGTTTTTGGACTTTTCAGCGGAAAGTAATCGCCATGCGAACCAAAATGGCCGTTTTAGTCGCGACCGCCGCCGGGCTCCCCCTCGCCGCGACGCCGTCCGCGTCGGCCAGCGTCGATCCGCCCCCCGACCGGGACGCGATGATGATCAAGATCGCGAGTGTCAGCGGCTCCGGCTGCCCGTTCGGCACGGCCGCGGTGACCGTCGCGGACGACGACAAGTCGTTCGCGGTCACCTACGGCGACTACACGGCCCAGGCGGGCGGTGCGTCCGCCCCCGCGCGGTCCCGCAAGACCTGCCAGTTGGCGCTGAAGGTGTACGTGCCGAAGAACGTCACCTACGGGATCATTTCGACGGACCACCGCGGTTACGCCTTCCTTCAGGACGGCGCGAGGGCCACCCACAGTGCCGGTGCCTACTTCCACGGCCAGGCACGGGAGATGACCGCGCACGAGGTGAACGGCCCCTACGACAGCGTCTGGCAATTCACCGACCAGTCGGACCTGGGGGAGTTCCTCTGGAAACCCTGCGGCCAGGACCCGACCTTCGACATCAGCACGGAACTGCGCGTCGACAAGGGAGGCTCGGATCCGTCCAAGGCCAACCTGATCGCCATGGACGCCACCGACGGCACGATGAAAACGACCTATCACCTGGCCTGGAAAGCCTGCCCCTGATCCAGGCCGGGGTCAGGGTCTGCGGAGTACGCCGCCGAACCGGGACAGCGCGAGGTAACTGCGTGATTTGTCGTCCGAGCCCGGCAGGCTGACCTGGAGATCGGCATGATGCGCGGAGCCATTCCGTCAGGTGCGCTGACACGCGTCCCGACTCGGCCGGATGAGGGCACCGGCGCCCGCCGCTTTCGGTATGCCGCGTTCCGCGGGGCCGCGATATTCATGTTCCATCCACCCCCGGTTAACCCTTCGGGCGGCGCCCCGTCGGCAGAATATTCTGTCCCCTCAGAAGCATAATTGAATGGACTACCGTGCGTTCATATCTCGCCGTCACAGCGTCGTCGCCTGGAAGTCGGCTGCCCGAGGTGGTCCTTGAGGCGGCGGCGGCCGCGGCGGCCGACTCCATTCCGGTGCCGCCCGAACATCTCGAATTCGCGCGCTGGATCTCGGCCGACGGCAGCGTCGCCCTCCTGTCCTGGTCGAACGAGCCCCGGCACGAACTGCTCCCGCGCCCGCTGATCGAACGCGGCGGACGGGTGCTCGGCTACTGCGGCTATCTCGGCGAGCCCGCTGAGGACGAGCGGAAACTGCTCGACTGCGACCGGCTCGGCGACGCGGCCGAGTCGCTCGGCGGCTGCTTCTCGGTGTTCCGCGCGGACGAGCGCGAGGTCCAGGCGGCGACGTCGATCGCGCGGGTCTGCCCCGTCTACCACGCGGAGGCGGGCGGCGTCTTCGTCGCGGGCAGCCGGGCACTGCTCGTCCATCTCGTGGCGCGCGCGGCGGTGACGAACAGGGTCAGGCCGCCGGTCGACCTCGACACCATGGCGTTGCAGCCGATGGTCCGGCACGGGTTCTTCACCAACGACGAGACCCCGTTCGCGGGCGTGCGCGCGTTGCCCGCGGCCAGCACGATCACCGTCCGGCCCGGCGGGCGCCCCGACATCGTCACGGCGCCGCTGCCGGAGGTCCTGCCCGCCCCGACCGGCGCCCGCGCGGCCCGCGAGCGCGTCGGCCGGCTCGCCGAGGCGCTGATCAAGGCCGCCGCCCCGCTCGCCAGGCACGGCGAACCCGTCAACCTGGCCCTGTCGGGCGGCCGCGACAGCCGCGTCATGGCGTCGATCCTGCGTGCCGCGAAGGTCCCGATGACGGCCACCACCCACGGTTTCGCGGACGATCCCGACGTCATCCTGGCGACGGAGATCGCCCGGCGGCTCGGCATCGAGCACAAGGTCGCCCGGACGGCCACCGCGGAGAACCAGGCGTCCGTCGACGTCGCCCACCCGTTCCTGCGGGCCTACGACATCATCCGCACGTGCGAGGGAATGACGTCGGCGTACGAGCGCGTCAACAACTGGGCCCCGTACGACCTCACCCCGAAGACGTCCGGATCGGGCGGCGAGACCCTGCGGGGCGGTTTCCTCTACGACCAGAAGGACACGAGCCCGGCGGGGCTCCGGAAACGGGTCGAGTCCATTTTCAAGTCGGGCAGCGCCTTCCTCACTCCGGAGGCCAACGCGCGGGCGGCGGAACTGCACGGCGAATGGGCGGAACGCGCCGAGAACGACGGCGCCGGGGTGCTCGACCTGCTCTACCTGTTCTACCGGTCGGGCCGCTGGATCGTCGGCTCCCACACGGCCACCCTGATGAACGGGCCCTTTTACCACCCGTTCTTCGACAACCGCGTCGTCCGGGAGGCGCTGGCGCTGCCCGCCGCCTGGCGGGCGGACGAGGAGGTCGTGTTCCGGCTGATCGAGACGCTGGCCCCCGAGATCGCGCGGGTCCCGCCGGAGGGGAAGCGGTGGCGCTTCGAGGCCGACTCGCCGCGGCGGCTGCTCGAATGGCCCGCCTGGCGGCGCCGGGCGGCGGTGCTCCCGGTGGGCCGGACCTCCGGCTTCAACTGGCGGAAGTCCTATGACGAGAACTTCCTCGCCATTCTGCGCGACCAGGTCCTGAACGCACCGCCGGAACTGTTCGACATCGTCGACGAGCGCAAGGCCAAGGAGCATTTCGCCACCGTCCCGAAGGGCTGGGCCAACCAGATCTGGCACATCTACACGCTCGCGGTCCTGCTGTCGGGCGAATGGCGCGAGGCCCGTCCCGATCTCCCGGACGTCACCATTCCGATCCCGTGACCGGCTGACGTCCCCCGCCGCGCGGTCACATTCGCGCCGCTCTGTCGGTCAGTGCTGTGACACGGCCGGACGAACGGATGTGACGCGCGCATGGACGACGATCAGTGGCTGGCGGAGCGGTTCGAGGCGCAGCGCGCCCGGCTCAGGGCGGTGGCGTACCGGATGCTCGGCTCGACGGCCGAGGCCGACGACGCCGTCCAGGAGGCGTGGCTCCGGCTCAGCGGCGCCGACACCGGGAAGATCGAGAACCTCGGCGGCTGGCTGACGACGGTCGTCGCCCGCGTCTCGCTGAACATGCTGCACGCGCGCCGGATCCGGCGCGAGGAGCCGCTGGACGCAGGCCACCCGGCAGAGCCGGTCATCGACCGGATCGACCGGGACGACGGCGTCGCCGACCCTGAGCACGAAGCGCTGCTGGCCGACTCGCTGGGCCTGGCCCTGCTGGTCGTCCTCGACACCCTGAGTCCGGCCGAGCGGCTCGCGTTCGTCCTGCACGACATGTTCGCGGTGCCGTTCGACGAGATCGCCCCGATCGTCGACCGCTCCCCGGAGGCGGCGCGCAAGCTCGCCAGCCGCGCGCGGCGCCGGGTGCGGGTGGAGGAGACCGTCCCCGACTCCGGTCCCCGGGCCCAGCGCGAGGTCGTCGAGGCCTTCCTGGCGGCCGCGCGCGACGGGGACTTCGCGGAGCTGCTCCGCGTCCTCCACCCGGACGCGGTGCTCAGGGCCGACCTCGGCCCGGCGTCCGGGACGAGCGAGGTCCGCGGCGCGGCGGCGATCGCCCGCCAGGCGACGGCCTTCGCCCGGCTCGCGCCCGCCGTCGAGATGGTGCTGATCAGCGGCGCGGTCGGGACGCTCACCCGACAGGACGGCGCGGCCACCTCGGTCGCCGGGTTCACCGTCCGGGGCGGCCGGGTCGTCGCGATCGACATCCTCGCCGACCCCGAGCGCCTCCGCCGCCTGGACCTGAGCGCCCTCGACTGAACGCGCCCCCGGGCGGCGGTCACATTCGTCCGCCCCCGTTGGTCATACCGGTGACGGCACGAACGAAGAGGGGAAACGATGCTGGAAGCAATCGCCTACGCGAGCGTCTTCGTCAGCGACCAGGACAAGGCGCTCGACTTCTACACCAATGTGCTCGGATTCGAACGCCGACTCGAAAACCCCACGCCGGACGGCCCCCGTTTCCTGACGGTCGGCCTCCCCGGCCAGGATTTCCAGTTGGTCCTTTGGCCGGGAACGCCGGGACGGGCTCAGCCGATCAAGTCCCACATCCCGGGCGCCTACACTATCGACACCGACGATTTCGAGGGGACGCACCGGGAGTTGACGTCGCGCGGCGTCCGGTTCGAGACCGAGGTGATGGAGTACCCGTGGGGCAGCCTCGCGATTTTCCAGGATCTCGACGGCAACCGGCTGCAACTGCGCGGACTGCGGAAAGCCGCTGACTGACCCCGGTTGACCACAGTCCGGAACAGGCGCCCGAGCCCCGCGCTCGGGCGCCTGTTCTGTTTGACCCATGCAAATTTGTGAATGGCGAAGTTGAACACTTGTCGTTGACGCCGCTCGGAGCGAAAGTTAATCTCCTTTTCAGTTCCCGAGTCCGGGGCCCGCCGGATAAGGGCGACCATTTCAAGTGAAGAGGAATCGCATGCGTAAGAGAATTGCCGTTTCCGTCGTGGCGGGCGCGGCGGCGGCCGCGTCCGCGGCGGCGGTCGCTCCGGCCGCCGCCGGGCCGCGTCCGGTCCCCGGCCCGCCGAACGTGAGCGCCAAGGTCGTGGCCGTCTACGGCAGCGGGTGCACGACCGACAACGTCGCGGCGGGCGCCCAGATCGGCGGGGACACGTTCACCGTCTTCTACGGCGGTTACCTCGCGCAGGCGGGCGGGTCGTCGACGCCCGTGGACGCCCGCAAGACCTGCCAGGTCGCCGTGCGGGTGACCGCCCCGCCGGACGTCACCTACGCCGTCTCGTCGGTGGAGCACCGGGGTTACGCCTACCTGGAGCGCGGCGCGAACGCCGCCGTGGGGGTGGGCTACTACTTCCAGGGGCAGGCGGCGCCCGCGAAGACCTGGCTCGCCCTGACCGGCCCCCGTGACGACGACTGGTCGTTCACCGACCGGCCGCCGCCGGACCAGGTCGTCTTCCGGCCCTGCGGCGACGACCGGGTCCTCATGCTCACCACCGAACTGCGAGTCGACAAGGGGACCTCGGATCCGTCGAAGGTCAGCTACATCGCCATGGACTCCATCACCGACGGCGTCAAGACGACCTACCGCCTCGCCTGGAAGAACTGCCCGCGCTGAGCCCCGGCCCAGCCCCGCCCCCGCGAGCGGGCGAGGCCGGGCCGCGGGCCGTCGTCAGCCCACCTTGTACTCGGGGGTGATCCGGGCGCGGTAGAGGCCGGTCTCCGCGACGAGGCCGCCCTCGGCCGACGCGTCCACCCTGGAGATGAACGTCTCGGTCGACGCGGGCGCGCCCGGGACGGTGAAGTCCATCGGCGCCATCAGCCCGCCCGTGTCGAGGCCCTTCAGCTTCCGGTAGGACGCGCGCAGCCCTTCGCGGGTGAGGTCCTTGTCGGCGCACGCCTGCTTGAGGGCCTCGCCGATCACCTGCGCGGAGACGTAGCCGTAGTCGGCCAGCGCGTTGGCGGGCGCGTCCGGGTGCTTCGCCTTGTACGCGGCGGCCACCTCCTTCGGTCCGGGCGCGTCGGCGCCGTAGGGGGCGTAGGACGTCAGCACGGTCAGGTTCTTCTCCAGCGCGGCGCGGACGGGCGTGCCGAGCAGGGCCGGGTCGAATCCGGGCGCCTGCGTCAGGATGGGGACGTCCATCCCGATCGAGCGGGTCACGCCCGCGACGGAGGCGGTCTGCCGGGCGGACGCGCTGAGCAGGATCGCCTTCGCCCCCTCGGCCTTCAGCTTCGTGACCTGGGCGGTGAGGTCGGCGTCGGTCGCCTTGATCTGCGCGCCCCTGATCGTCAGGCCGAGCCGTCCCGCCGCCCACGAGCTGCCCCGGAAGGCGTTGGCGCCGTACTCGCCCTCGAAGTAGATGTGGCCGATCGTGTCGCCCTTCGCGAGCAGCCTCCGCTTCGCGACGAGGTGGTCCAGGCCGTTGATCATGTCGATGTCGTAGGTGCTGCCGAGCACCACCAGGTACTCGCTCGCCAGCAGCGAGGACGCGAACGAGGACGGCACGGTCAGCAGCCTCTTCGCCCTGATCTCCGGCTCCAGCGCCGCCGTCATCGGCGAGCCGAGCAGGTGCGTGATGCCGAGCACCCGCGGTTCCAGTTCGCTGAAGGCGACGGTGGCCTTCTGGACGTCGTAGCCGTGGTCCTTGACGACCAGTTCCAGCCTGCGCCCGCAGATCCCCCCGGCCGCGTTGACCTTGTCGATGTAGAGCTGGTTGCCCTGGACCTGCGTGCGGCCGAGCGGCCCGAAGACGGCGCCGGACAGGTCGCTGATCGCGCCCAGCCTGATCGTCTTCGCGGTGACGCCGGGGCCCGTCCGGACCCCGTCGCCGCCCGCGCCGTCCCCGCCCTCAGCGGCCTTGCCGCTGCAGCCCGCGACGAGCGCCGCCAGGCAGAGCGCGCCGAGCGCGGTCCATCGTGAACGTGATGGCATTGGGTGTTCCTTTCCGAGCCTGTCGGGCCCGCCGGGCCCGCTGAGCCGAGCCGATGATGAAGGCGACGATCGCCGCGCCGTAGAGCATGCGGACGGCGGTGGCGGCGTCGACGCCGTCCTCGCCGGGCCGCGCGAAGACCCCGAGGCCGTCGCCGTAGTGGGACAGGACGAGCGGCAGCCCGGTGATGAACGCCGCGCCGACCGCCGCGCCCCGGACCGAGCCGAGGCCGCCGATGACGGCCATCGCGAGGTACTCGATGGACAGCACCAGCCCGAAGTGGTCCGGGACGATGCGCCGCGCGGTGAGCGCGATCAGGATCCCGGCGAGCCCGGCGTACATGGCGGAGAGCACGAACGCGCCCGCCCGGTACCGGCGGAGCGGCACGCCCATGCTGGCGGCGGCGATCGGGTTCTGCCGCATGAGGCGCATGGCCCGCCCCGGCCTGCCGCGCACGATCCGTCCGGCGACGACGTAGGCGGCCACGGCGCACGCGAGCGCCACGTACCAGAGCCGCTCCCTGGCCCCGAACGGCACGCCCAGCAGGACGAGCTCCGGTTCGTCGCCGGTCAGCCGGAACCCGAGGACCGACAGTTCCGGGACGGACCGTCCGTTGAACCCGCCCGTGACCGGACGCGCGTTGAACAGCACGTGCTGCCCGAGGAACACCAGCCCGAGCGAGGCGACGCCGAGGTAGAGGCCGCTCAGCCGTCCGGCGACCGGGCTGAACGCGAGCCCGGCGCCGCCCGCGAGCGCGACGGCGAGCAGCGCGGCGACCGGCGTCGGCAGCCCGGCCCCGGACAGCGCCGTCCCGGCGGACCCGGCGCCCGGCTCGCCCGCGAGGAAGGCGTAGCCGTACGCCCCGACGGCCAGGAAGAACGCGTGCGCGAGGGAGAGCTGCCCGGCCGTCCCGACGAGGACGGTGAGCCCGATCGCGCCGACGACCGCCGCCATCATGAACGCGCCGACCTGCAGCCAGAACGCGTCGAGGTAGTAGGGCATGGCGGCGAGCACGCCGAGCGCCGCGACGGCCCCCGCGAGCCGGACGACCCTAGACACGGACGGCCTCCCTGCTCCCGAACAGCCCGGACGGCCGCCACAGCAGGACGAGGACCATCAGCAGGTAGGGCGTGACGTCGCCCGCGCCCTGGCCGAGGAAGCCCAGCTCGTCGGCGTATCCGGCGACGAGCGTCTCGGTGGCGCCGACCGCGAGGCCGCCCGCCACCGCGCCCTCCGGCGAGTCCAGCCCGCCGATGATCACGGCCGGGACGGCGCGCAGCGCCAGCAGCCCGGTGTGCGGCTCGACCCCGGTGTTCGGGAACGCCACGAGGAACAGCCCGGCGAGCGTCGCGAGCGCGCCGCCGATCAGCCAGGACGCCGCGCGCACGCGCCGCAGCCTGATCCCCATGAGCGTCGCGACCTCGGGGTCGGCCGCGGCCGAGCGCCAGGAGACTCCCCACGTGGTCCGCCTGAACACGGCGAACAGCAGCCCGATCACGAGCAGCGCCGACAGCAGCGCGGCGGTGCGCGAGTGCGGGACGACGAGCCCGCCGACCCGCCAGACGCCGTCCGCCCACGGGTCCCCGGTCGGCATGACCCGCGAGCCGATGCGGCGGGCCAGTTCGGTGGCGAGGAGCACGTCCGCGCCGATGGTGAGGATCGACAGCGTCATGTGGTCGCCGTGCGGGACGAGCCCCACCAGCCCGTACAGGACGAGCCCGCCGAGCGCACCGGCCGCGAGCCCGATCCCGAGCGCGGGCCAGAAGCCCGTGTGCGGGGAGAGCGCCGCGACGACGTAGGCGCCGAGCAGCAGCAGGGAGCCCTGGGCGAAGTTCACCACCCGCGTGCCCTTGAAGATCACCGCGAAGCCCACGGCGACGAGCGCGTAGATCGATCCGAGCGAGACGCCGATCGCGAGCAGTTCGGCCAGCCGGTTCATGAGTGCGCTCCCAGGTAGGCGCGGAGGACGTCCGGGTGCTCCCGGACGTGCGCGGGCGGCCCGTCGGCGATGACGCGGCCGAAGTCCAGCACCGTGATCCGGTCGGCCAGGCCCATGACGAGCGGCATGTCGTGCTCCACGAGCACCACCGCCAGCCCGAGCACCGCGCGGGTCTCCCGGATCAGGGCGACGGTCGCCGCCTTCTCGTGGTGGGTCATCCCGGCGACGGGCTCGTCCAGCAGCAGCACCCGCGGCTCCGCCGCGAGCGCGCGGGCGAACTCCACCCGCTTGCGGTCGCCGTAGGACAGTTCGGCGACGGGCGTGGACAGCACGCCGTCCAGCCCGGTGAACGCGGCGATCTCGGTGACCCGCGCGCGGTGCCGGTCCTCCTCGCGGCGGACGCGGCGCAGCCCGAGCCCCGTGGACACGAACCCGGCGCGGGTGAGGTGGTGCCGGGCGACCATCAGGTTGTCGAGGACGGTGTCCGCGCCGCCTAGCGCGATGTTCTGGAATGCGCGGGCGACGCCGAGCCGCGCGATCGCGTGCGGCGGGAGCCCGGTCAGCTCCCGGTCGCCGAGCCGGACGGAGCCGCCGACCGGGTAGACGCCGCAGATCGCGTTGAAGCACGAGCTCTTGCCCGCGCCGTTGGGCCCGATCACCGCGTGGACGCTGCCGGGCTCGACGTCGAAGGACACCGCGTCGAGGGCCCGGACGCCGCCGAAGCGCAGGGAGACGTCCCGGAGGCTGAGCTTCATGGGACCCACACGCTCAGCGAGCGTCCGCCGCCGGTCGCCGCGAGTTCGGGGCCGCGCGGGTCGCCGAGGTAGCGGGCCCGGACCTCGTCGGACGCCGCCAGCGTCGCGGCGGGCCCGTCGAGCGCCACCGTCCCGGACTCGACGACGTAGGCGTGGTCGGCGACCGACAGGGCCATGGCCGCGTTCTGCTCGACCAGCAGGACGGCCGTCCCCTGGTCGCGGATCTCGGCGACCACGCGTCCGATGTGGGCGACCATCTTCGGGGCGAGGCCGAGCGACGGCTCGTCCAGCAGGAGCATGTCCGGCTCGGACATGAGGCCGCGGCCGATGGCGAGCATCTGCTGCTCGCCGCCCGACATCAGCCCCGCGCGCTGGGCGCGCCGCTCGGCCAGCACCGGGAACAGCGTGTAGACGCGCTCGTACGCCTGGGCGCGGACCGACCGCGACCCCGCGCGCACCGCTCCGGCCCGCAGGTTCTCCTCCACGGTCATGCCCGCGAAGACCCGCCTGCCCTCGGGGACCTGGACGACGCCCGAGGCGACGATCGCGGCCGGGTCCCGGCCGGTGATCGTCTCGCCGCGGAAGGCGATCCGGCCCGCCTCGACCCGGCCGCCGTGGTGGTCGAGGACACCGGAGATCGCCCGCATCAGCGTCGTCTTTCCAGCGCCGTTGCTGCCCAGCACCGCCACCACGGCGGACGCCGGGCACGCGAGCGTGCAGTGTTCGAGGGCGGTCATGTGCGGGCCGTACCGCACGGTCAGGTCTGTGACTTCCAACATCTGGACGAGCCCTCCTCCCGGGAGCGCCTGGCTGTCATGAAGCACGACTGTGAACTGGGCGAACGGAAAGAGAAAGCGCGCGTGCCGCTATGTGGCACGCCCCGGAAAGGGGCGGAAGAGGGGGATGCGGCTAGGGCAGTCGCGGGGGGTTGGCGGCGGCGGCCGACAGCGCGCGGGCGGCCTGGTGCGCCACCCGCCGCAGCGCGGGCGCGATCCGCGCCGGGTCGAAGCGGTGGTCGGCGACGGCGACCGACAGCGCCGCGACCGGGCGCCGTCCCGGCCCGAGGACGGGCGTCGCCACGCAGCTCAGGCCGGGCACGGTCTCCTGGCGGTCGAAGGCGATCCCCCGCTCCCTGACGCGCCGCAGCTCCCGCCGCAGCGCGTCCGGGTCGCTGATCGTGTAGGGGGTGTGCGCGGGCAGCGCGCCGCCCGCGACGGCCTCGGCGGCGTCGTGGTCGAACGCCAGCAGCGCCTTCCCGACGCCCGTCGAGTACGCGGGACGGCGGCAGCCGATCTCCGACGGCACCCGCGCCGACCGGTGCCCGTGCAGCTTGTAGACGTACATGACCTCGGCGCGGTGCAGCACCGCCAGATGGACGGTCTCGTGCGTCATGTCGTACAGGTCGACCAGGTACGGCAGGAGCCGCTCGCGCAGCAGCCCCGGCGCCGGGCCGTAGACGCGGGTGCCGATGTCGAAGAGCCGCGCGCTGAGCCGGTAGCCGCCGTCCACCCGCTCGACGAGCCCGTTGCGCTCCAGGATGCCGAGCAGGCGGAACGTCGTGGACTTGGTCAGCCGGGTGCGCCGGGCGAGTTCGCTCACCCCGAGCTCGGTGTCGTGCTCGGCGATCGACTTCAGCAGGACGACGGCCTTGTCGACCGCCGTCCGCCGGTCCTCGCACGCCTCCCGCGCGGCCGTCACCAGGGACAGGAAGGGCTCCCCGCCCGCCGCTCCGGTTCCGCCGCCGTCCCAGGCGACGCGTTCACTCAGGGGTCCGCCCGCCATCGGCGATCACTTCCGTCAGGGGTCGGGACGGGCCGCGCGGCCCGGTCAGCTCGCGGCCGGACGCACGCCGGGCGCGGCGGCCGGATGGCGGCGCAGCGCGATCCGGTCGATCTTGTTCGCCGGGGTGCGGGGGATCACCGGCAGGGCGATGATCCGCAGCGGGCGCTTGTAGCCGGTGAGGTGCCGGGCGCAGTGCTCGGCCAGCTCGTCAGGGTCGAGCGGCGCGCCGCCCGGCGCGGCCGACACGAACGAGACGGGGCGCTCGCCCTTGCGGTCGTCCGGGACGCCGATGGTGGCGGCCTCGCCCACGGCCGGGTGCGCCAGCAGTACGTCGTCGATCTCGCGGGGGTAGACGTTGAAGCCGCCCACGATGATCATGTCCTTCTTGCGGTCGACGATGTGCAGGTAGCCGTCGCCGTCGAACCGCCCCATGTCGCCGGTGTGGAACCAGCCGTCGGTGAGCGCCTCGATCGGCTCGCCGTCCAGCCCGAGGTAGTGGTGCAGCATGTGCGGGGCCCGGACCCGGATCTCGCCGGTCTGCCCGGCCGGGAGCGGAGCGAGCCGGATCGGGTCCACGACCTGGACCTGGACGCCCGGCGTCGGCGTCCCGACCGAGCCGGGACGCGGCGGCCGCCCGGGCGGGTTGCACGCGATCGGCGCCAGCTCGGTCATCCCGTACGCCTCGTAGATCGGCTGCCCGGTCGCCGCCTGCCAGCGTTTCTGCAGGTCGGCGGGGATGGCCGAGCCGCCGCCCTGGCAGAGCCGCAGCGCCGACAGGTCGGCCTCCGGCAGCGCCGGGGCGGACAGGACACCGCCGTAGATGGCCGCGGGTCCGCCGCTGAACACGGTCACCCGGTGCCGCTCAAGCTCCTCGACGACGGTCGCCGGGACGAAGCGGGGCACCATGACCAGGCCGCCCCGCCCGTACACCGCGTGCAGGAAGCCGATCGCGAGGCCCCAGATGTGGAACATGGGCGCCACGTTGAGCCAGGTCTCCCCGTCCAGCCGCGTCGGCCAGCACGTCTCGGCGCCCTCGACGGTCCGCAGCAGCGCCGCGTGGGTGTACTCGACGCCTTTGGGCAGCCCGGTGGTGCCGCCGGTGAACAGCAGCGCCGCCATGTCGCCGGGGGCGGGGGAGGGGAGCGGCGCGGCGGCGGGGGCGTCCGGCCGCAGGTCGGCGTCGGTGACGGGGAGGACCGTCAGCCCGAGGTCGGCGGCGGCCGCCCGCGGTCCGGGCGCCGCGGCCTCGGCGTCGGTGAGCACGACCACCGGAGCGGATCCCCGCAGGAGGGGGCTCAGCTCGGCGGGGGTGTAGCCGGGGTTCAGGCAGGCGACGCGTCCGCCCGCGACCCACACCGCGAAGATCGCCACGGCCATCCGCGGCGAGTTGGGCATGGCGATCGCGACCGTCCGGCCGCGCGCGCCCGCCGCCGCGAGCCGTGCCGCGGGGGCGTCCACGGCGCGGCCGTACTGGGCGTAGGTCAGCGTCCGGGCGTCGCACGTGATCGCCGTCCGGTCGGGGGCGTGCGCGACCGCGTCGCGCAGCGCCGCCACGAGCGTGGCGATCCGGCGGCCGTCCGCCGTGGGCCGGGCGTCACCTGGGACGGTCTCGTCCAGAGCAGGCATGGGGTTCTCCTCTCACCCGCGGTGGATTTTTTCTATCGTTCAATCGATCGAACGTCAATACCTGCATATGCGCAGGTTAGCCGCGCGGGCCGGACGGCTTGGCGGGACGGGCGGGCGGCTGGTACCGTCCGATTATTCAATTGATCGATCGACCGAATGGAGTGGCCGGTGAGCGACGGTCTCCGGGGCGTGCGCGGGCCCCGCCGGGTCGTGGTCGTCGGCGGCGGGCTCGCCGGGCACACCGCCGCCGCGACGCTGCGCGCCGAAGGCTACGACGGCGGCCTCACCGTGCTCGGCGCGGAGCCGGACCCGCCCTACGACCGGCCGCCGCTGTCGAAGGAACTCCTGGACGGGACCACCGACGACACCACCCTCGACACCGACCTGCTCGACACCGACCTGGACGTCGACCTCCGGCTGCGGTGCCGCGCCGTCCGGCTGCGTCCGGACGCGGTCGAGAGCACCGGGGGCGTCCACCCCTACGACGCCGTCGTCCTCGCGACCGGGTCGTCGCCGCTCCGCCTCGGCGGGACGTCCCGCGCCGTCCACGCGCTGCGCACGGTCGCGGACGCGCGGCGGCTGCGCGCGGCGCTGCGCGACGGGGCCTCGGTCGCGGTCGTCGGCGCTGGATGGATCGGCAACGAGGTGGCCACCCGCGCCGCCGCCCTCGACCGGAAGGTCACCGTCATCGACGCCGCGCCGACCCCGCTCGCCAGGGCGCTGCCCGCGGCGGTCGGGGAGCGTCTCGTCCCCTGGTATGCCGAGCGGGGCATCGACCTGCGCCTGAGCACGCCCGTCACCGGCGTGGACGACCGCGGCGTCGCCCTCGCGGACGGCGGCCGGGTGGACGCCGACATCGTCGTGGCGGGCATCGGCGCCCGGCCGGACACGGACTGGCTGCGGGGGAGCGGCGTCCCCCTCGCCCCGGACGGCGCCGTCGACGCGGACGCGACCCTGCGCACCGGGCCGGGCCCCGTCTACGTGGCGGGCGACATCGTCCGCTGGCCGTCCCGCCTCTTCGGCGGACGCCTCCGGGTCGAGCACTGGGACCACGCGGCGGCGTCGGCCCGGACCGCCGCCCGCAACGTGCTCGGCCGTGCCGAGCCCTACGACCCGGTGCCCTACTTCTGGTCCGACCAGCTCGGGCACCGCCTCCAGTACGTCGGCCACCACGACGGCGCGGACCGGCTCGTCCTGCGCGGGCGCCCGCCCGGCTCGTGGACGGCGCTGTGGTTCCGCGGAGGGCGCCTGCGCGCGGCCCTCGCCGTGGACGACCCCCGCGACGTCCGGGACGCCCGCCGCCTCATCGCCGCCCGCCGCCCGCTCTCGGCCGAGCGCGCCGCCGACCCCGCCGTCCGCCTGACGGACGCCGCCGGGTAAATCCTTGGACAACCCCCGCCGCGCCCGGCACAGTGGCCGACCGTGACGAGCAGTGAACTCTGGTCCCGCGACACCGCCGAGCGCTACGACGCCGAGGAGGGCGAGATGTCCTCGGCCGCCGTCCTCGGCCCGACCCTCTCCTTCCTCGCCGACCTCGCCGGTGCCGGCCGGGCGCTGGAGTTCGCCATCGGGACCGGACGCGTGGGCGTCCCGCTCCGCGAACGCGGCGTGCCCGTGGCGGGCATCGAACTGTCCGAGCACATGGCGGCCGTGCTGCGCCGGAAGGCCGACGAGGAGACGCTCCCCGTCACCATCGGGGACATGGCCACGACCGTCGTCCCCGGCGAGTTCGCGCTCGTCTACCTCGTCTACAACACGATCTCGAACCTGCTCACGCAGGACGAGCAGGTCGAGTGCTTCCGCAACGCGGCGCGCCACCTGTCGCCAGGCGGCCGGTTCGTCATCGAGACGGGGGTGCCGCCCCTGCGCCTCCTGCCCCGGGGCCAGGTCGCCGTCCCGTTCGACGTGTCCGACCGGCATGTCGGCCTCGACACCTTCGACCTGGTCGAGCAGATGCTCGTGTCGCACCACTTCGTCCGCGACGGGGAGGACGGCCGCTACCGGCGCGAGCACTCCCGGCACCGGTTCGCCTGGCCCGCCGAACTCGACCTGATGGCGCGGATCGCGGGCCTCGACCTCGAACGGCGCGTCGCCGACTGGGACGGAGCGCCCTTCACCGAGGACTCCACCAAGCACATCTCCGTCTGGCGCAAGCCGTCCTGAGAGGACCGTCAGTCCGTGGTGGTGTCCTCGGGCGCCATGCGGGCCAGGGCGGCGAGCGTCCCGAGCGCGGACGACAGGGTCTCCATCGGCGGAGAGGCGAGCGCGAGACGGACGGCGTGGGGCGCGTGGGCCGCGCCGACCGTGAAGGCGGCGGCGGGGGTGACGGCGATGCCCCGGCGGGCGGCGGCCGCGACGAACGTCTCGGCGCGCCACGGTTCGGGCAGCCGCCACCAGCAGTGGTAGGCGCGCGGGTCCCCCTCGACCGCGAACCCGGCGAGGCGCTCGCGCGTCAGCGCCTGGCGCGCCGCCGCGTCCCGGCGCTTGGCGCGCTGGACGGTCTCGGCCGTCCCGTCGGTCAGCAGCCGCGTCGCGGCGTCGAGCGCGAACCGGGGGGCGGACCAGCCGCCGGACCGCAGCGCGGCGGCGACCCGGCCGGTCAGGCGCGCGGGCGCGACCGCGAACCCCGCGGTCAGGCCCGGCGCTAGCCGTTTGGACAGGCCGTCGGCCACGACGACGTGGTCGGGCGCCAGGGCGGCGAGCGGCGGCAGGTCCGCGCGGAGGAAGGCGTAGATGGCGTCCTCGATCGCGACGAGGTCGAGGTCGCCGAGCAGGGCGGCCAGCTCGGCCCGCCGCTCCGCGGGCATCGTGCCGCCCAGGGGGTTGTGCAGCGTCGGCTGCAGGTACACGGCGCGCAGCGGCCCGCTGGAGCGGATCGCCTCGGGCGTCACCCCGTGCTCGTCCATCGCCAGCGGGACGAGCGCGACGCCCAGCCGAGCGGCGATGCCCTTCACGACCGGATAGGTCAGCGCCTCCACGCCGAGGCGTTCGCCCGGCGGCACGAGCGCGGCGACCGACGCGGCGATCGCCTGCCGCCCGTTGCCCGCGAACAGCACGCGCGCCGGATCGGGGGTCCAGCCGGCGCGGGACAGCAGCCGCGCGGCGGCCTCCCGGGCCGGCGCGGTGCCCGCCGCGCCGGCCGGGCCGAGCGCCGACCCGAGGACGTCCGGCCGCAGCATCCCGCCGAGGCTCGCCGCGACCAGCGCGGGCTGCTCCGGCAGGACGGAGAAGTTCAGCTCGAGGTCGACCAGGGCGTCGGCGGGCTCGGCAAGTGCGGGCTCGGCGGGCGGCCGCCCGGCGCGGACGAACGTGCCCCGGCCCACCTCGCCGACCGCCAGCCCCCGCCGGATCAGCTCGCCGTAGACCCGCGCGGCCGTCGAACCGGCGATGCCGTGCTGGCGGGCGAACCGCCGCTGCGGCGGCAGCCGGTCCCCGGCGCGGAGCCGCCCGTCGGCGATCCGCGCCGCCAGCTCGTCGGCGATCTTCCGGTAGTCGTCCATTGCGCTCCATGACATTGCACCGAGAACAATTCTGCTATTGCACCGAGATATTGCCTTCAATAGCATCGAGCCGTCAAGCGGGAAGAGGACGAGGAGCGCGAATTCATGAGCACGCTTTCCGCCGATGGGGTGACCATCGCGTACGACGACGAAGGACGTGCCGCCGCGCCCGTGCTGGTGCTGGTGCACGGCCATCCGTTCGACCGGTCGATGTGGTGGCCGCAGGTGGAGCGCTTCGCCGCGGAGGGGTGGCGGGTGATCGTCCCGGACCTGCGCGGCTACGGCGAGAGCACGGTGGTCCCCGGGAAGACCCCGCTGGAGACCTTCGCCCGCGACGTCACCGGATTGCTCGACCGGCTCGGCGTGGAGCGCTTCGTGCTCGGCGGCCTTTCCATGGGCGGGCAGATCGTCATGGAGATCCACCGGCAGGTCCCGGAGCGGATCCGCGGCCTGCTGCTCGCCGACACCTCGCCCTGGGCGGAGACGGCGGACGGACGGCGGTCGCGGAACGCCCTCGCCGACCGGCTCCTCGCCGAGGGCATCCGGCCCTACGCCGAGGAGGTCCTGCCGAAGATGGTGGCCCCGGCGACCATCGCAGAGCTGCCCGCGGTCGCGGCGCACGTGCTCGGCATGATGCTCGACACGTCGCCGGAGGGCGCCGCCGCCGCGTTGCGCGGCCGCGCCGAGCGTCCCGACTACGCCGAGTCGTTGGCGGCCGCCGCCGTGCCGGTCCTCATCGTCGTCGGCGGCGAGGACGAGTACACGCCGGTCGAGGACGCGCGGCGGATGCACGAGCTGATCCCGGGGTCCGCGCTCGCCGTGATCGACGGGGCCGGGCACATGCCCAACCTGGAGCGCCCGGCCGAGTTCGACGCCGCCCTGCGCGCGTTCCTGGACGCCGTCTCCGAGGAGGGGTGAACGCGATGACGACGACCGTGTTCGTGACCGGGGCGAGCTCCGGCTTCGGCGCCGCGATCGCCCGCCGGTTCGCCGGCGGCGGCGCGCGCGTCGTGGCCGCGGCCCGGAGAGGGGACCGGCTCGCGCGGCTGGCGGCGGGCTCGGGCGGCGCGGTGCACCCCCTCGTCCTCGACGTCCGCGACGGCGCGGCCGTCGCCGACGCGGTGTCCGCGCTGCCGCCGGAGTTCGCCGACATCGACGTCCTCGTGAACAACGCCGGGCTGGCCAAGGGCCTGGAACCGGCCCACCGGGCCGATCCGGCCGACTGGGACGACATGCTCGACACCAACTGCAGGGGCCTCGTCCATTGCACGCGCGCGGTCCTGCCGATCCTGGTGGCGAAGGGCAGCGGCCATGTGATCAACCTCGGGTCGGTGGCGGGCACGTACCCGTATCCCGGCGGGAACGTCTACGGCGCCACCAAGGCGTTCGTGCGGCAGTTCAGCCTCAACCTGCGCAGTGACCTGCACGGCACCGGCGTTCGCGTCACTTGCGTCGAGCCCGGCATGTGCGGGTCGACGGAGTTCTCCACGGTCCGGTTCGACGGAGACGAGGAAAGGGCGGCCGACGTCTATGCGGGCATGCGTCCGATCGAGCCCGAGGACATCGCCGAGTCGGTGCACTGGGCGGCGTCCCAGCCCGCCCACGTCAACGTCAACACGATCGAGCTGATGCCCGTCGCCCAGAGTTTCGGCCCCTTCGCCGTCCACCGCACCTGACGTCCGCCGGACGGACGGGCCGCTGACAGTCCCCGGCGCCGTGGGTACCTTCGTCGTGAAGGAGGCACCCATGGTGCGAAGCGACAGCGTTCCTCCCGCGGCGGCCTTCGACGCCGTCGTCATCGGCAGCGGCGTCAACGCCCTCGTCGCCGCCGCGCGGCTCGCGGGCGGCGGCTGGCGGGTCGCGGTGTGCGAGCGCGAGGACCGGCCCGGCGGCGCCATCCGCACCAGCCGGGACGTCTTCCCCGGCTACACCGTGGAACTGCTGTCGAGCTGGCACCCGCTGTTCGTCGGAGGCCCCGCCTACGCCGCCCTCGCCGACGAGCTCGCCCGGCGCGGCGTCGTCTACCGCAACACCGCCCGGCCCACCGGCGTCGCGTGCCGCGACGGGGCGGCCGTCCTGCCGACCGACCCGGACGCCCTCACCGCCGCGCTCGCCGATCTCGGCGACGCCGAGAACTGGGCGGCGATGATGACCGAGTTCGGCGGCAAGATCGACCTGGCGTTCGGCGTGCTCGGCGCCGACCTCTGGCGGCCCGGCGCGCTGCGGCTCGCGTGGCGGGCGCTGCGCCGCCTCGGCCGCCGCGGCCTGGTCGCCACCGGCGCGGAGGTCCTCGAACCCGCCCGGCCCTGGCTGGAGCGGACGTTCTCCTCGCCCGTCACCCGCGCCCTGCTCGCCCCCTGGGCCCTGCACGGCGGCCTCGGCCCCGACGACGCCGCCTCGGCGTTCATCACCAAGGTCATCGCCGCCGCCGTCGCCACCGGCGGCATGCCCGTCCCCGAGGGCGGCGGCGTCCGCCTCGTCGACGCCCTGGTCGGCATCGTCACCGACGCCGGCGGTGAACTCCTCACCGGCGCCGACGTCACCGGGATCGTCCTGGCCCAGGGCCGCGCCCGAGGCGTCCGGCTCGCCGACGGGCGCCTGCTGCGAGCGCGCCGCGCCGTCCTCGCCTCGGTCACCCCGCGCGCCCTCTACGAAGAACTCCTGGGCGACGGCGCTCCCGCTGATCGCCTTCGGGCGGCGCGGGCGTTCCGGCACGGCCGCGCCGCCATGCAGATCCATCTGGCCCTCTCCGAGCCGCCCCGTTGGAGCGACCTGTCCCTGGACGATGTCGCTCTCGTCCACGTCCTGGACGACCTGGACTCCCTGTCGGCGTCCGTGAACGCCGCCTGGCGCGGGGTGCTCCCCGAACGGCCGACCGTCGCCGTCGGCCAGCCCGCCACCGTCGACCCCGGACGCGTCCCCGAGGGCAAGGGCCTGCTCTGGCTCCAACTCCAGGAGCTGCCCCGGCGGGTCCGCGGCGACGCGGCGGGCGTCATCGACCCCGGCGACGGCGCCTGGACGCCGCGGCTCCGCGACGCCTACGCCGACCGGATCCTCAACGTCCTCCGCCCCCACATCACCAACCTGGACTCGGCCCTCACCGACCGCCTGGTGCTCGGCCCCGTCGAACTGGAGGAGATGAACGTCAACCTGGTCGGCGGCGACCCCTACGGCGGCGACTGCCGGATCGACCAGTACGCCCTGTGGCGGCCCCTGTCCTCGGCCACCGGCCACGCGACCGGCGTCCCGGGCCTGTGGCACATCGGCGCCTCCACCCACCCGGGCCCGGGCCTCGGCGGCGGCTCAGGCTTCCTCGTATCCGACCGCCTCCTCCCCACCCACCGCTGATCAACCCGGCGGCGGCGAACCGGCCCGCGACCTCATCGCACACTTAGCTGAAGGGGTGTCGGTCGGGCTCGGCGGGGGGCTTGTGCAGGTGGGGCGGGGGTGGGGTGGTGAAAAAAGGGGGTGTCGAGGTGGAGACAAGACCTACAAGAAGATTGTAAGTTGCTCTCCACGTGCCCGTTACCGAGAGGCCTGACCATGGAGAAGACCGCGAAGCACGCCGCGGTGGCGCTGCAACCGGAGACTCGGTCGATCGACTACGTCCCGCAGGCGGAGCGGCACGGCAAGCCCTGGCACCAGGCGCCGTTCTGGTTCACCGGCCAGTTCGTGCCGACGACGATGGTCGTGGGGTTCATCGGTCCGGTGATGGGGCTGTCGTTCCTCTGGTCGGTGGTCGCCACCGTTCTCGGCGTCCTGTTCGGGACCTGCTTCATGGCGTTCCACGCGAACCAGGGCCCGACCATGGGGCTTCCCCAGATGATCCAGTCCCGCGCCCAGTTCGGGACGCGCGGCGCGAGCCTCCCGATGATCGCCGTGATCGGCGTCTACCTGGGCTTCAGCTCGTTCGGGGTGCTGCTCGGATCGCAGACCCTGGCCGCGGACCTCGGCTGGTCGACGACCGGCTGGAGCCTCGTCATCGTCGTGCTGACCACGGCGCTGGCGATCTTCGGGTACGACCTCCTCCACCTCGTCCTCAGGTGGCTGCCGTACCTCGTCGTCCCGGTGTTCGCGGCCCTCACCGTCCTCGCGGTCGTGCACCTCGATCCGGCGCCCGCCGCGTCCGGCGGCGGCTTCTCGGTCTCCGGCTGGCTGGCGCAGTTCGCCGCGGCGACCGGCTACCAGCTCGGGTACGCGGTCTACGTCTCCGACTACTCCCGGTACCTCCCGGCCACGACCTCCCACCGCGCGGTGATCGGCTGGACCTACCTGGGCGCCGCGGCGTCCGCGCTGTGGCTGATGCCGCTCGGCAACCTGATCGCGTCGTCGGTCGAGGCGCCCGACGCGCTCGTCAACCTCCAGCAGGTCGGCGACTTCTGGTTCGACGGGTTCGGGCAGGCCGCCGTGCTGATCGTGCTGATCCCCGGCGTGATCGCGATCATGGGCGTCAACCTCTACGGCGCGATGCTCTCCTCGCTCAGCATCGTGCAGGGGTTCAAGCCGGACCTCGGGATCTCGTCCCGCAACCGGGTCCTCGGGATCGTCGCCGGGGCGGTCCTCGTGTTCTCGGTGTCGGAATGGCTGCCCGCGAAGTACCTCGGCAGCTTCAACGACTTCGTCCTCGTGGTGACGTACCTGCTGGTCCCGTGGACGGCCGTCAACCTCGTCGACTACTACTTCGTCCGGCGCGGGCACTACGCCGTGACCGAGATCTTCAGCCGGGACGGCATCTACGGCCGCTGGGCCTGGCGGGGCCTGAGCGCCTACCTCCTCGGCGTCGCCGCGCTCGCGCCGTTCGCGAGCACCGGCTTCTACAAGGGGCCCCTGCTCGACGACGTCGGCGGCGCGGACCTGGCGTTCATCGTCGGGCTCGTCGTCCCGGCGGTCGCCTACTTCGCGATCTCCCGGGGGTTCGACCCGCGGACCGAGGCGGACGCGGCCGCGCGGAGCCGGTACGAACTCGACGGCGCCACCGCGGTCGCCCGCGGTTCCGGAGCGTCCTGACACCGCGCCCGGCGGGGACGGTTCAGTCCGATCCCGGCGCCACCCCGGAGGCGGCCTTGACGATCCTGCGGGTCACCGGGTCGGCCCAGGCCCGTGAAGGCAGCACCTCGACCCACAGCGCCCGGGCCGGAGCGGAGCCCTCGTTGCTCCAGGACAGGTACGTCCGCGCCGGGACGGTGATCGAGTCGCCCGTGCCGACGTGCTCGACCGCGCCGACCTCGTGATGGTCGGCGAGGCCGCCCCCGAGCTGGAACCGGATGGCGCCCTCCAGGACGTGCGCGAACGTCTCGCCGGGACGGGCGTAGGGGCCGCCGCTGGAGCCTCCGGGGGAGACGGTCAGCATCGCCGCCTCCAGGTCGTGTCCCGGGTAGGCGAGTTCCTCCCAGGTGGCGCCGTTCTCCAGTTGCACCTGGGTGCGGTCGCCGAGCCGCATGACCGTCGGGTCGAGCTGCTTGAAATCGGCCAGGCCGCTCATCGGGACGCCCAGGGCGTCCGTCAGGCGGGCCACCAGCTGGGTGGACGGACGGTCCAGTCCGCGTTCGATCGACGACAGGTGCGACGGGGACGTCCCGGCCAGGGCGGCGAGGTTGACCAGGGAGAGCCCCCGGGCGCGGCGGGCGCGCCTCAGCCGCTCGCCGTCGGCGTGGCGTTCGCGCTCCGGCTCGCCGCCGCCGTTCCCGGTCCCATTCCCGTTCCCGTTGGCGCCGCCGTTGCCGTCGTCGCCGTCGCCCTCGCCTTCGAGTGAGGTCTTGATGGCCGCCGGGTTCCACCCGTGCCGCTGGCGCAGATCGGCGATCCGGCGCGCGCGCCGCACGTGGGCGGGCCCGTAGCGGCGCTGGCCGCCCTCCGTCCGGTGCGGGACGAGGAGCTCCTGCTTCTCCCATACGCGCAGCGTCTGCGGGCTCACGCCGATCTCGGCGGCCACGTCACCGATCGTGCGCCCGTCCACGTCCCCCACCTTAAAGGCTCCCGGCCCCCGAAGGCCGCCGAGTGGGCGTCCTGGACAGAACTTACAAGAAGATTGTAGGTTTGCGTCCATGGTCATGCGACAGGCGGGTCAGGGCGTTGAGCGCGTCCGGACCCGCGACGGGCTCTCGGCGCTCGTGCGGCGGCCCGAGCCCCCGCGGGCGGCGGCGGCCGTGCTCTTCGTCCACCCCGCGAACCTCCAAGGCTCGATATGGCTGCCGGTCATCGCCCGCCTTCCGGCGGACTGGGCGTGCGCCGCCATCGACCTGCCGGGGCACGGCCACTCGCCCAGGCACGACGCCTACAGCGTCGAGTCCTGGTCCGCGTCGTGCTCGCGGCTGCTCGACCACCTCGGCTGGACGAGCGTCCACCTGGTCGGCGCGTCCGTCGGAGCGCCCATCGCCGCGGCCCTCGCCGCGCAGCACCCCGAGCGGGCCGACGGCCTCATCACCGTGGGCGGCGCGTGCCTGCCCGCGAGCGCGGCGGAGACGCGGGCGTTCCTGACGGCGCTGGCCGAACTCGGCGCGCGGGCCCTGCTGGAAAGCCTGGTCGCCGACGAGTCCGGCCCGGCCGCCGCCGAAACGGCTGGCGCGGGCTCCGCCGTGGAGGTCAGCGACAACCCGTCCGCGCAGGTGGCGGCCATCTGGCGAGCGGCGGCCGGGGCGTACGCCATGAGATACGCCGACCGCGTCGGCTGCCCGGTCCTCGCGATCGTCGGGGACCGGGACGAGAGCTGCCCGCCCGGGGACTCCCGCGCCTTCGCCGAGGCGACCGGCGGGCGGCTGGAGGTCCTGCGGGGGCAGGGCCACCTTCCGATGAGCGGCGCCCCGGCGGCCGTCGCCTCCCTGATCCACCGCCACGTCATGAATCGCGCCCACCGCGGCGACGCGCCCTGAAGGGAACTGGAATGAGTGACACCCCGTCCGTCCGGCGGACAGCTCCGCAGGCGGACATCGACCGGATCCTGCACCTCCACCGCGAGTGGTGGCAGGCCAACCTGGACTGGGACATCCCCCGCATGAGGCGCGTCTTCCCCGAGCCCGGCGACGAGTACCTGATGTTCAACTTCAACGGGCACCCCTACTTCGGCATGAAGGAGAAGGTCGCCCTCTGGGAGTTCTACAAGGACCTCGGAAGCCAGTCCGGCATCGAGACCACGATCATGCGGCTGGAGATCAAGGGCGACATGGCCTGGCTCGCCTGCGAGTTCACCCTCGCCTCGGAGATGGCGGACGGCGGCGAGTGGACCGCCGACGCCGTCGACGCCCCGGCCGGCCGCGCCACCGAGGTCTACCAGCGCGACGACGGCTCCGGCGGCGCCGAGTGGCGGATGTGGCACACCCACATCACCGCCCTGCCGGACCTCGCGGAGGAGCGTCCCGGCCTGGGCGGCTCCACGAACGGCCGCGGGCTCGGCGCGGTGCCGTGGACGCCGCTGCCCGAGGGGGTCGGGGAATGACCGCGACGCCCGCTCCGCGGCTCGGCGTCGTATTGGGCAGCGCCCAGCCGCCGGGCGAGATCGTCGCCGCTGCGCGGGCCGCCGAGCGCGGCGGCTTCGACGAGATCTGGGTCGGCGAGGACTACTTCTTCACCGGCGCGATCGCCGCGGCCGGGGCGGTGCTCGCGCACACGTCGCTGCCCGTCGGCATCGGCATCGTGCCGACCGCGTCCCGGCATCCGGCGCTGCTGGCGATGGAGCTGGCCACGCTCGCCGGGATCTATCCCGGCCGGCTCACCGCCGGGGTCGGCGTCGGCGTCCCGGACTGGCTCGACCAGATGGGCGTCCGGCCCGCGAAGCCGCTCACCTCGATCAAGGACGTGGTGGCCGCGCTGCGCACGCTCTTCGCCGGGGAGACGCTCGACCTCAAGGACGCCTCCTTCGTCGCGGAGGGGATCCGGCTTGAGCACCCGCCCGCGCGTCCGCCCGCCGTCTTCGCCGGGGTCGGCGGCCCGAAGGCCCTGAGCACCGCCGGACGGATCGCGGACGGCGCGGTCCTCTCGGTGCTCGCCGGGGACGACTACGTGCGCTGGGCCGCCGAGCGCGTCGCGACCGGCGCCCCCGCCCCGGACTTCGGCCTCGTCACCTACGCCTTCGTCAGCATGGACGACGACCCCGCCGCCGCGCGGCGGCGGCTGCGCGGGCTCTTCGGGATCTACCTGCTGTCCGGTCCGCGCAACCCGATGACCGAGGCCCACGGCATCGCCGCCGAGGCCGAGCGGCTCGCCGCGCTGCCCTTCGAGGACGCCGTCGCGCGGATCCCCGACGCCTGGCTCGACGAGCTCGCCGTCGTCGGCACCCCGGCGGACTGCGCGGCGCGGATCGAGGCCCTCGCCGCGGCCGGGTCCACCTCGATCGCCCTCTGCCCCGTCCCCGACGAGGACGGCGGCACCGCGCAGCTCGAATACCTGGCGGACGAGCTGCTGCCCCGGGTGCGGTCCGGCGCGGCCGCGTCGAACGGGAGGCCGTCATGACCGGCGACGCCCCCGAGCGGGCATCGGCCGCGCGGACGGCCGAACCGCGCGGACCCGTGGACGCCACCCGGATCCCCCGTTTCGCCGGGCCGGAGACCTTCGCGCGGCTGCCCGCCCTGGACGAGGTCGCGAGAGCGGACGTGGCGATCCTCGGGGTGCCGTTCGACAGCGGGGTCAGCTACCGTCCCGGAGCCCGTTTCGGCCCCCGGCACGTGCGCGGGTCGTCCAAGCTGCTCCGCCCCTACAACCCGGTGCAGGACATCGAGCCGTTCGCGCGGCAGCAGGTGGCCGACGCCGGGGACGTCGCCTGCAACCCGTTCGACATCGACGAGGCGCTCGGCCAGATCGAGCGCGGCGCCCGGCGGGTGCTGGAGTCCGCCGGGCGGCTGGTCACGATCGGCGGCGACCACACCATCGCCCTGCCGCTGCTCCGGGTCGCCCACGAGCGCCACGGCGAGGTGGCCGTCGTCCATTTCGACGCGCACCTGGACACCTGGGACACCTACTTCGGCGCGTCCCGCACGCACGGCACGCCGTTCCGGCGGGCCAGCGAGGAAGGGCTGATCGACAGGACGGCTTCGATGCACATCGGAACCCGCGGCCCGCTCTACGGCGCCGAGGACCTGTCGGCGGACGAGGTGCTCGGCTTCCGGGTGCTCGGCTCGCACCTGCTCGACGACCTCGGCCCGTCCGGCGTGATCGAGGAGATGCGCCGCCGGGTCGGGGACAGGCCGGTGTACGTCTCGATCGACATCGACGTCCTGGACCCGGCGTTCGCGCCCGGCACCGGGACCCCGGAGGCGGGCGGGATGACCAGCCGGGAGCTGCTCGCCGTCCTGCGCGCCCTCGCCGACCTCGACCTGGTCGGCGCGGACGTCGTCGAGGTGGCGCCCGCCTACGACCACGCCGAGGTGACGGGGATCGCCGCCGCGCACGCCGTCTACGAACTGGTCAGCGCCATGGCGCCGCGCGACGGGGGAGGACGGCCGTGACCTTCTCGATCATCGGGATGGACCCCGCGACGGGGCACCTCGGGTTCGCCTCGCAGTCGCACTTCTTCGGCGTCGGCGCGGTGGTGGGACGTGCCGAGGCGGGCGTCGGGGCGGTGGTCAGCCAGGCGTTCGCGAACACCGACTGGCCGCACCTCGGCCTCGACGGGCTGCGCGCCGGACAGGCCCCAGCGGAGATCGTCGCGGAGCTGGTCGCGGCCGACCCGCTGGCCGACTACCGGCAGCTGCTCGTGATGGACGCGGCCGGGGAGCACGCCGCGCACACCGGCGGCCGGTGCGCTCCGGAGACCGGCGGCGCCGCCGGTCCGGACGTCATCGCGGCGGGCAACATGCTCGCCGCCGGCGACGTGGCCGACGCGATGGTCGCCGCCGCGGCGGAGGCGTCCGCCCCGCTCGCCCACCGCCTGGTCCGGGCGCTGGCGGCGGCGGAGGCGGCCGGCGGCGACGCGCGCGGCTCGCAGTCCGCGTGCGTCACCGTGGTCGGCGGCGAGCGGTCGGCGACCCCGTGGCGCGAGGTGCTCGTCGACGTCCGCGTCGACGACCACCCGGACCCGGTCGGCGAACTGGCGCGGCTGCTGCCCGTCCAGGAGGCGTTCGGCGTGGTCGGCGCGACGCTGTTCGCGCCGCCGCTGGTGATCGGCGACCCGACCGGCATCGAGGACGGCGCCGAGGCGGCGACCGCGGCGCTGGCCGGGGCCGCGGGCAAGCTCGGCGCGAACCGCGAGGCCGACCTCTGGCGGGCGGTGGTGCTGATCCGCTCCGGCGCCGCCGAGGAAGGGGCGCGGCTGCTGGACGAGCTGACCGCGGCCCGTCCCGCCCTGGCCGGGTTCGTCGCCGGCCTCGCCCGGGTCGGCATCCTGCCGTGAGCGCGCCGGAGGAGTACGTGTCCACCGAGCGGGTGGTGGAGACAACCAGGGCGCTGGTGCGCTGCGACTCCCAGAACCCGCCCGGCCGGGAGGCGGCGGTGGCGGCGACCGCGACCGCGCTGCTCGCCGAGCGCGGCTGTGCCGTCGAGCTCTTCGAGCCCGAGCCGGGCCGTCCCTCGGTGCTCGGACGCTACGCCGCGGACTCCGCGCCCGGAGCGCCGACCCTGCTGGTCAACGGCCACCTGGACGTCGTCCCGGTCGCCGTGGACGCCTGGACCAGGCCGCCGTTCGACGCGGTGCGCGAGGGCGACCGGCTCTACGGCCGCGGCGCCGCCGACATGAAGGGCGGCATCGCCGCCGCCCTGGAAGGGTTGAGCGCCTGCCGGGACGCGGGCGTGCCGGTGCCGTCCCGCCTGCTGTTCCACCTGGTCGCCGACGAGGAGACCGGTGGCAGGCACGGCACCGAGGCGCTGGTGGACGCGGGGCTGGTCGACGCGGACGCCTGCCTGATCCCCGAGCCGACCGGGCTGCGGGCCTCGATCGCCGAGCGCGGCTCGGTGCAGGTCCGGGTGCGGGTCCGCGGCGCCGCCGGGCACGGCTCCGAGCCGGGCGCCGGACGGTCGGCCATCGCCGACGCCGCCGCGATGATCACGGCGCTGCACGGGACGGCCTACCACGAGCGCCCGCATCCGCTGCTCGGCAGCCCGTCCGGCAACGTCGCGCTCATCGACGGCGGGGTCGCCGCCAACGTGATCGCGCCGCACTGCGCGTTCGTGATCGACCGGCGCACGCTGCCGGGGGAGAGCGCCGCCGACGTGCTCGCCGGGCTGCGGACGAGGATCGACGCGGCCTGCCCCGGCGCCGACTACGAGATGGAGGCGCTGGTCGAGGTGGAGGCATCGGAACTGCGCGCGGACCACCCGTTCGCCCGCTTCGTCGCGGCATCCGCGAACACCGTCCCGACCGGCCTGTCGCTGGGGACCGACGGCCGGTTCCTGCGCAACCGGCTCGGCATCCCCACGGTCGTCTACGGGCCCGGCGCGATCGCCCAGGCGCACACCGCCGACGAGTGGGTCAGCGTCGCCGAGCTGACCGCGGCCGCCCGGGCCTTCGCGCGCGTCTTCGCCACGTTCGGCCGTGACGACGCGGGCCCCCGCCTGCCCTGACCGGCGCGCGGTCAGGCCAGGTCCGGGGAGGGGCGGCGGGAGCCGTTCTCCAGCCAGCGCACGGCCGTTTCGAGGTCGGGCTGCAGGTAGACGCCGAAGTCCAGGCCGGTCATGGTGAAGACGCGGTGGACGCGCTCCTGCAGCCCGGCGGCGACCAGGCTGATCCCGCATGTGTGGGCGCGCTGGTAGGCGCGGGCGAAGCAGTTCAGGCCACTGGAGTCGCAGAACTCGACCTGGGCCATGTCCACGATCACCGCCAGCCGGGTCGCGGCGATGGCCTGCTCCAGCCGCGCGGCGAGGACGGGGTGGGTGTGGTAGTCGATCGATCCGGAAGCGCTGACCAGCGCGTACCCGGCCAGGTCGGACACCTGGACGGTCAGTTCGGGCTCAGCGGCCACCGGGGTCTCCCTCTGCGGAGTCGAAGGGGGATTGCGGGACGGCAGGGCCGTCGGGGGGCCCGCCCGGGCCGGTGGGGTCGCGGTCGGCGGTCCGCGCCTCGTCGTGGTCGGTGAACAGGGTGATGAGCGCGTCCACGCGCTGGTCGGCCTCGGTGGGGTGGCGGAACGGCCGGTCGGAGTCGACGGTGTAGGTGTTGCGGCGGCCGACGCGGTGGCGGGTCAGGTACCCGGCATCGACGAGGTCGTTCGTGATCAGCTGCGCGGCGCGTTCGGTGATGCCGATGCCGGTGGAGATGTCCCGGATGCGGATCTCCGGGTCGCGGGCGATGGCGATCAGCACGCGGGCGTGATTGGTCAGGAAGGTCCAGCCTCTTCCGTCAGGGGACTCCATGCGGACCCCCCTCCGGAGCCGCGCGACACGGAAATCGCGAACAAAGTTTCAGGTAATAAACTGCATCTGTATGGAGGGTAGCGCGCCCGCGCGCAGCCCGCACTAGCTGGGCCGCAGGACTTCCGGGGACTGGGCCGTTCGTCACCTCCAGGACTCTCCGGCGCGGCCGTGAACGCGCTGCGGTCCGGGCGCGGCGTGGGGGCCGCGCCCGGACCGGGTCAGTGGGTCAGTGGTTGTACGGGGTGAGCTTGTTCCAGAAGTCGCAGTGGTGCTGGCGTGCGATCTCCCGGGTCAGCTGGCTGTCGCCCGCCGGGGCCAGGGCCATGACGTCCGGGTTCTGGCGGGTGAAGCGCGGCCACAGGGGCGCGCCCGGCACGGTCGGGTCGCCGGTGCGGGCGAATCCCGTCCACTGGGCCGTGATCTGCGCGCCGAACGCCTGCTGGTTGGGCGTGAACTGCTGCCCAGGGCGGGGCGACAGGAACTGGTTCAGCAGGACGTGGAACGCGCCGTTCGGCTTGGTCTGGTCGAGGAAGCTCGCCGGCGGAGCGTCGGAGTTGTCGGACTGGTAGCCGTACACGGTGATGTAGCGGGACATCCGCTGGTGGTTGAGCAGGGACGGGCAGACGGAGTTGGAGTCGGCCGCGATCGTCCGGTAGGCGATGAACGCCGCGGGCGCGGGGAAGCGGTCCAGCGGGTAAAGGGCGAACACCTTGGACGCGTACCGTCCGTACTGCTGCTGGACGAGCCTGCTGTAGTCGGCGGGCGTGTTGGCGGAGGCGAGCTGGGTCTCGTCGCGGTCCACGCCGTGCATGAGCGTCACCTTGTTGATGTGGCCGGTGACGAACGCCTTCGCCGGGGACATGGTCAGGGTCTTGCCGTCGACGATCGGCGCCATCGTGCCCTGGTCGGGGCCCATCCCGTCGCCGGACTTGTCGAGCAGCGTCTGCACCGGCACCCGGCGCAGGCAGGCGGCGGTGTCGGCGGCGTCGCCGCAGCCGACGGCGGCGGCGAACCGGGCGCCGGTCCGGTGCGCCTCTTCCGCGGTGGGCAGTTCGGACTTGCAGTCCTGCGGCTGCCAGGACGTGTTCGTGCCGAGCAGCGAGTTGTACTCCCCGCTTTGCGCGATCCCCTTCTGGAACAGTCCCTTCGCGGTGGGGGAGACGGCGTTCGCGCACACGCTCGACCCGCCCGCGGACGCACCGTAAATGGTCACATTGTGCGGGTCGCCGCCGAATGCCGCGATGTTCTTCTGCACCCAGCGCAGCGCCGCCTGCTGGTCCTGGAACGCGTAGTTGCCCGAGTGGCGGCCCAGGTCCTTGTGCGCCATGAAGCCGAAGATGCCGAGCCGGTAATGCACTTCCACCGAGATGACGTCGCCGGACCGGACGAGGTGGCTCCCGTCGGCCGGGGTGCCGAACCTGAACCCGCCGCCGTGGATCTGGACCATGACCGGCAGCCGTTTCGCACCGGCGTTCGCGGGCGCCCTGACGTTCAGGTTCAGGCAGTCCTCGTTGGTCGATCCGGCGCCGAGCCCGTCCGCCTGCGGGCAGTTGCTGCCCTTCTCGGTGGCGGGGAACGTCGAGTTCCAGGCGGGTGCGGGCTCGGGCGGCGCCCAGCGCAGCCTGCCGACGGGCGGGGCGGCGTACCGGATCCCGAGCCAGGAGGCGACGCCGTCGGAGACCGTCCCGCACACGGCTCCCTTGTCGGTGCGCACGGTCGTGCCGGGCGCGCAGTCGGTCGCTTTGGAAAGTGTCGTGGACGGGGAGACCGGGGTCGCGGACGCCGGGGCGGTGAACATCATCGCCGCGGCCGCGGCGGCGGCGATGACGGGCCATCGGAGTTTCTTCGGCTCCATGCCGACCTTCTCTCTCACGCGGGGGATCGGACGGCGCCCACACGGGAATGGAGGCGCCATGGTCGCGGGGAAGACGGCCACACCGCCGAAGACACGGCGCTGCGCACCGCCGCTTTACGCGGCAATGGGCAGGCCCTATTTCCGGCAATGCGCATCGCCGCGGAATACGGCGGTGCGCCGGACGTTCCCGTCCGGGCGTGTGGTGTGGCGAGGGGTCAGGGATCTGTTTCCGGGGCCGGTGGCGGCAGGAGCGCCCTCACTTCTGCCGAATGACGTGCATACACATCGCGATCGCAGGTGAACCGAAGATTAAAATGGCGTTTTAGGGGCGGAAAGGGCCAAGTGCCGTCGCGTTCGCCCAGTGGCCGCGATCGAGCGACGACGGGGGCGGGTGATCGGTGAGCGGTCGGATCCCTGCGCTCAACGGTCGTTTTGCGGCAAACCTCCGCTTTCGGGCGCGGCTAACCCGACAGAGCGCAACAATATTCACAAAACGTGCAGTTCGCCGCGCGTCCCCGACCGTTCAACGCAGCGGCCGAAGCCCGACGCGCAGGCCCGCCCGCCCGACTGACGTCTAGACGGCGTCGCCGTGGGTTCGCCACCAGTCGGCCGCCGCGTCCGTGGCGAGGCCGGTGACCCAGAGGTCGGCCGGGTCGTCGGGCAGGAGGCGTTCCCGCACCGCGTCCCGCATGGGAAAGGAGATGGTGGCGCCGGTCGTGGGAATGTCGTCGCCCAGGACCTCGGCGGGGAACCGGCACACCGCGACGGCGTCCGCCACCGTGAAGCCCGCGCGTTCCGCCAGGTCGCGGACGGTGGCGGCGGCGTCGATCGGCGCGGGGCCGCGCTCGGCCAGCGACCGGAGGAGCCGGACGACCCGGTCGGCGCCGCCCCAGCAGGGAACGGGCGCGCGGGCCGCTCGCCAGCCGGGCGGCCCGACCGGGCCGAACGTCCCGCCGGGCGCGTACTCCACGGCCGTCGCGGTCCTGTTGTGCCGCTGGTAGTCCATGATCAGCAGGGTGCCGTCGGGGGTGCGCCAGAGCTGTCCGGGCGCCGTCATCTCCAGTTCCTTGTCGACCAGTTGGCGCTCGGCGTTGGACTGGCCGTCGCCATCCGCCGGAGTGAGGCGCAGTATCCGGCAGGCCGCCGCGCCGTCGCCGATGGGGGCGTTGGCCCAGAGGCGCAGGACGTCGAGGGCGCCTTCGCGCTGCGCGTCGGACGTCCACGGCAGGACGGCCGGGAGCGCGTGGCCCGCCAGGGTGTCCATGCCCATGCCCACGTGGCCGCCGGGCGGCAGGGAGACCGTGCGGACGAGGTAGGGCTCGGCGGCCGCGGGCTCGCCGGTCGCCGCCGATTCCAGCGCGCGGGCCAGTAGCCGTTGGCGCACGAGCCACCTGGTCCGCGCCGTGGTGCGCGCGAAGGGCAGGCCGGGCGCCGGGGTGACCAGCGCGGGCAGCGCCGGGGGCTGTGGACGGCCGATCCGGTCGCGCACCTCGACGGCCAGCAGCAGGCACTCGACGGCCGCGCGGGCCGCTTCGAGGACGCCGTCGCGCAGGGCGGGCGCGGACACCTCCGGCAGGACGGCGCGCAGCGCGTCGGCGGCCGCGCCAGGTCCGGTCAGCGTCGCCTCCAGCAGGCGCGCCGCCCGCTCGCGGTCGAGGCGCCGCAGCGCCGCCGACCCGTCCGGGTCGACCGGGGCGCGCCGCGCCCACCAGCCGGGCGGCGGGACCAGGCCGCCCTTCGTCCGCATGACGGGGGAGAAGAGCAGCCGGGCCGTCCGGGTCCCGTCCGGGGCGGTGACGGTGATCGCGCCGCGGCTCAACCGGACCTCGCTCGGCTCGGCGGCGCCCGGGAACGTCACCCCGGCGGTTCCGGGCGCCTCGGGCCGCGCGGTGGCGGTGTCGGGATCCAGGGTCAGCGCGACGGTCTCGCCTGTCCGCCCGTCGACCCGGAACGTCTGCCAGACGCCGTTCCGGATTCGCGACAGGAGGCCGGCGCCGCCGTCATACCAGGGCAGCAGCCCGTCCGGCAGTTGGGGAAGGCGCACCGACAATTCGTCGTCGCCGGTGACGGACGCGTACGCGTGCCAGGACCGTTCCGTAATGGTGAGGTATCCGAGGTGCTGGATTATCGTCCGGCCTGACTTCGGGGATTTGTGCGGCATTCCATCGGCGGGCACGGCCAGTTCGGCGGGAATGCCTCCGCGCAGGGCCGACAGCAGTGCGTCCACGGGATCGGCGGGTTCGAGCCCTTCGGCGAGGCTCGGCACCAGGTCGAGAAGACGGCCGGGGCCGGTGAGCCGCGCCAACCGGTGCAGGGCGCCGTGCAGGAAGGGAAGGTCCCGGCGGCCCGCGTCGGCCTTCCAGGCGTCGACGGCTTCGCTCAGCACCTCGCGGGTCTCCGCCTCGCTCCACAGCGCCTTGACCGTGGCCGCGTAGTCGACGTTGCCGAAATAGCCCATGTCGCGGACGAACGCGTCCAGCAGACAGGCGAAACGCTCGCGCTCTTCGGGACCGGACGCCACGTCCGCGGCCTGCCGCCCCACGTCGAAGGACGCTTCCCACCAGCGGGGCGAATCGGTTGTCAGCTCCCCCTGGGGAATGATGTGCCGGTAGTCGGGAGGCGGGATCGCGGGGTCCGTCTCCTCACCGGAAATCACCTCGGACTCCGGAAACAGCCGGTCCCCGGCCTGGTCGACGAGCTTCAGCAGGACGGCCGCCGCGCAACCGCGTCCCGCGGTGCCGAACCACCGCGCCGACAGGTGCGTGCCCGCCCCGCTCTCGGCCAGGGACTCCAGCCACATCTGCCGGATCTCCTCGGCCACCTCCTCGCCGCTCTCCGCTTCATGCCGGGCGCGGTCGGGCTCGGCGGCGATCAGCAGCTTCATCAGGTCGTCGTCGCGTCCGGCCAGCGCGGCGAGCGGCTCCCGGGCGGCCGCCCAGACCTGGTGGGACGCGACCGGCAGGAGCCCGGCGCGCAGCAGCCGCTCGGCCAGGAACTCCTCCGCGTCCCGCTTCTTGATCTTCGCGGCGCGGGCCAGCGCGCGCAGGTCGGGGAAGATCCGGGCGTACGGGATGAGCCCGGCGTCGAATCCCGCGCAGATCACCTCGCGGAAGCGGGCGTACGCCTCCCCGCCCGGCAGCTCCGCGGCGAGCGTCTTGGCGTAGTCGCGCAGCGCGGCGGGGCCGACGCCGCCCGCGGGCACCAGTTCGAGGAAGACCTCCTGGACCCGGTCGAGGTCGCGTAGCGCGGGATGGTTCTTCTCGACCTTGCGCGCCTGCCCGAACGCCCAGTACGCGAGCTCGCCCTCGCCCGCCCGCGCCAGCTCCCGGCAGGCGTGCTCGAAGAACGGCGCCAGCTCGGCGGCGGGCAGCGGGGCCGCGGCCCTGGTCAGCATCTTCTTGGCGCCCGTGGGCCCGGCGGCGGTGAGGTCCGCCACCGCCGGCAACTGCGGAAACTGAGTCATCGCGTCCTTCGCCTCGGTCTTCTCCACGACCATGAAACCCTGCGACGGCCCGTCCATGTGATCGGTTCCGCATCACCCGGACCGCATGCGGAGGGCCCTCGCTGTCGCGAGGGTGAAATCGAAGGCGCGAAAGACCGCCTTTCCGATCCCGTCAACGCCTTTGCGGCAGAGCGCAAGGACGTGGAGGCCCCGCTCGATTAGGGCGATGCTCGGAGCGTCCCGGGGGCCGGTCAGATGAATTCATCACCGTGAAGCCTCCAGAAGGACCGAAAAAGGAAAGATCGGGGTGGACGTGATAATGACGGATCGACTTTTCCGGCGCGTTCAGAAGAGCGCCACGGTGCTAGCGATCAGTGCCGCCGCCATGGCATCGACCGGAGCGACGGCCGCGCACGCGGCGGCGTTCGCCGAGGGCTCCGACCACCGGGCGATCGCGGGCACGGGCGCGTGCACCACCGGCAGGTTCTGCCTGTGGGGCGACCGCAACTACGACCCGCCGCTGGTGGCGCGGATCCCTCCCGTCCCGGGCGGGCAGTACGTCGTGCTGGAGTACGCCGCCTTCTCGGGCTACAACGCCACAAACCAGGGCCAGTACGTCTACGAGGCGTACGACGCGAACGACTGCGCGGGCGCGCGCGCCTACATCCCGCCCTACACGCACTTCCGCGACATCACCACCTCCGGCCTGGACAGGATCAGCTGCGTCACACATTCGTGACGCCCGCGGACCTCGTCCCACCGACGACGGCCGGGCCGAACACTCGCGCAGTGCTCGGCCCGGCCTTCCGTCCCCACCGCTGGCAGGCTGGACCCGTGATCACCCTCCCGGTGTTGCTGGCCGCCTGCGCGGCGGCGTTCGCGCTGGCGCTGCTGTCGGCGGTCGCCGGGTTCGGCGGCGGTGTACTGCTGCTACCGGTGTTCACCGCGCTGTTCGGGCTGCGGTTCGCCGTCCCCATGCTCACCCTCACCCAACTGGCCAGCAACGGCAGCCGCGTGTGGCTGAACCGCCACGACCTGGACCGGCGGCTGATCGGCTGGTTCGCCCTGGGCGCGGTCCCGTCCGCGCTGGCCGGGGGCCTGCTGCTGGCCCACGCCCCGCTGGCGCCCCTCAAACGCGTCCTCGGGGTGTTCCTGATCGGCGTGGTGATCTGGCGGCGCGTCAACCCCCACCCCCGCAAGCCCGGCGACCACGCCTTCACCGGGGTCGGCGCCGCCTCCGGGCTCGGCTCGGCGCTGCTGGGCTCGGTCGGCCCGCTGACGGCCCCGTTCTTCCTGGCCTACGGCCTGACCCGCGCCGCCTACATCGGCACCGAGGCGGCCGCAGCCCTCACCATGCACCTGACCAAACTCGCCGCCTACGGCGCCGGTGACCTGCTGACCGCCAAGATCCTGCTCTACGGCGCCGCACTCACCCCCGCCACCCTTGCAGGCGCCTGGACCGGCAAGAAGATCGTCAACCGCATCAGCGACCGCCTCTTCGTCCACCTGGTCGAAGCCGGCCTCCTCACCGCCGGAACCTTGTTCCTCCTCGGCCTCTAACCCAAGCCCCTGGACGGCGCACCCAAAAGGGCCGCATTTCAGCAGGTCAGCGCCTTGCCTGGTGGGCACCTCCGGCAGCATTCAAACCCGCGACACCCGCCTTAGGAGAGCGGTGCCCTGCATGGGGCCGGTTGTGGCGCAGGTTGGTCCGGCCAGGTCAGGTTAGGTTCCGCGGCTGACCTTCCGTTGGTGTTTTCGGTCCCGGCGGCCTGTTGGTGGAGCTGTGCAGCGCTCTCGCGGTCACCGGCCCCGTTTCGGCGTTCTGCCAGGGCGTAAGGGTCCCCGGCGGCGCTGGCCCGCTGATGGCAGTGCACGGCGTGGCGGTAGCGGCCTCTGATCTCTGCCTGGCGTCTGAGGACAGTGAACTCGTCGGGAGTGTGGGCGTGACGGACGGCTGCGTCCCAGAAGGAGGCCGGGGGACAGTCGAGGGTGCGTTCGGTGCGGGCGTGTTGTTCGAGGTAGTCGGCCGGCCGGTGCAGCGGGTGGGCACCGGGAGGGGGCCGGTGTCGGATCAAGGGACCGGGCAACCGCCGGTGCGGCACCGTGAGCTCATCCAGCGCGTCGGCGAACCAGGCGGTGCCGCCGATGCGGGCGTTCGTTGTCGTCGAGGTAGCCGGGCGCGGCGTCGCGCAGCAACCGCTCGGGCAGGAAAAGACTGTGGCCCAGACGGCGGGCGTCCATCGCCGCCCACAGCACCGCCCGCGCGGCCGGGCTGGCCTGTTCGTAGCGGCGTAGCAGTTCGGGTGCGCCGGCAGCGAGGCGATGGCCGGCCACACCGGCGCGATCGCTGGTGGCACGCACACCGTCGGGCAGACGTTCATGCACACCTTCGCTGCCGGAGACGTCATCACGCTCCACGCATACCGCTGTGTCCAGAACGGCTCGCCATCCGTGATCAGTAACAGTGCGGGACGCACCGCAGTCATGGCGCACGTGGTGGACCCAGGTTCCCGAGCACCATCGTGGCCTGCCCATGGCCTGCCCGGTCGCCATGCCGCCGCTTTCGCCGTGGCCCGAAACGCTCAGCTGAGCCGCGGGCTCGCGCGCGTGCTCGGTATTCGACCGATCAAACACACGCGGCCCCGCACGCCAGGGACGAGGGGACGGCTCCCTGCCGGGCGGTCCGGGGCTGGTGCGCCCCGCCGGGCTTGTTCGCTGTGCGATCGTGCCCGTCCGACGCTCCATCGCTCCGGCCACCTGAAGGTCGACGGAAATGGTGTCGGCGCAGCCGGAGGGCAGGCCGGAACCGTCGAGCCGCGTTGGGCCCGACGCCGCACCCGGCGGATGGGGCCTCGTTCACGGCCCGAATCGATTGGTCTGCTGTCCGTGGTCACCGACCTGGACGCCCTGCGCGCCGTCCGCAGTGACGTTGTACTTGGCCGCACGCCCCGCGGCGAGCAAGTCGAGAACCCTTTTAGCGGCCTCAATCAGCTCGGCATCGTTTCCCGCGTCACTATCCAACAGCGCCTCCGCCAGCAGGACTCTCTGGGCGGCCTGGTCGTATTCATGCCGAGCGACGACGAGTTCGGCGGCGTTGTTCCCCGCAACCCGCGCCAAGGTCAACTGCTTCAGTCGGGTATAGGCGTCTCTGACGGCCGCAGCCGTCGTGTCGCTGAGGCCTGCTGCGGCGCCCGCTCCGAGCGCCGATACGATCGCCGTTATCGCGTCCATGGTCACCTCGTTACTGCGTTCGTGTTGCCTGCCAGGTGAGGGTGATCGGGTTTTCTTCGGTTCCCCCAACCTTCGAGACGGTGAACTTCTTGACAATCCCGTCCTCAACCAGCGTCGGCTTTATCTGCACGCCGTGGGCGATACCTTGGGCGTACCATCGATACGAGCCGTCCGGCATGAGTTTGAGGGGAAGGTCTTCATAAGGCGAATATTCGCCGCCGTGTGCGACCACCGAGGTGTCCCAGTGCAGGATCAGTCCGCACTGGCTGCCGGTGGCACATTTTTCCTGTCTTATCTCGGCCGACTTGCGGTTCTTTCGCTCTTCTTCGTAGATCCAGGACCAGTTGGTGTCCGGAACATTTCCTGCGAGTGTGCCATCACTCAGCGTGTAGGAACCGGCGATATTCTGCTCGGACGGCGAAGAGGTGATGGACGGGCTCGACTTCGATGGTTTGACGTGCTTGCCCTCCTCCTTGGAGGGGGTGACAGTCAGTTTCTTGAGTGTCGTGTTGAGTGCCGCCGGTGTGGTGACAAACTGCGGCTTCGGCGCCTTGATGAAATTGGTGAGCTTGATTAAGGGCCGCTGCTCCTGGTGGGGGACCTTGTAGCCGACGAACCGGAAGTCCAGTTCCACCCCGGACTCCGCCGCATTCTTCCGGACGGCGAGTTGCAACGCGGATTGGTCGGACGTACACGCATCCTTGCCATTGGAGGTCACCACGATGATCCGGTTCTGCTTGCTGCCTCGGAAGGGGTAGCGTCCGGAGAAATCGTCGACCGCGGCGAGGATGCCGTTTTCGAGTGTGGCGTTGCCCGAAGGTGTCAGCGTGCGCACGGAACTGCTGATCTTCTGGGCGTGGCCCACGCCGGCGCCCACGACCTGGGACGTGTTGGTCCTGTCGCCGCAGGAGCCGCCGAACCGACGCAGGGACAGGGAGTCGTGGTCGCCGGAGTTCTGCACCGCCGAGGCGACGGCGTTCGCGATCGCGGTGAACTGCTTGCCGTCCTTGGTCAGCGACGTGTCAACGAGGAAAGCGGTTCGGTATTCCGGGATCGCGCGCATGATCAGAAAAGCCGCGATGCCGATGGCCAGCGTGAAAGCCACCAGGATGATCAGTAGCACGTAGGGCCAACGCCTGCGGTGAGCGGATGGTGCACCGGTCATGGCTTCTTCACCGGACTTACCCGAAGGGAGGCAAGAACCTGGTTCATACCGTTCACCTCGCTGTTGTAGTCCTCCGCCGCCTGATGGAAGACGGTCAGCCGTGGGTCGGTCGGCGCCCCTGCCTTCGCGTCCTTGAGCAGAGCCTCGGCCGCTGCGACCACCCGCCGTTGTTTTTCGCGCAGCCGAAGGGCGCGGTCTCGCACGTCGCGAGCAGGGGTGTCTTTCGCTCTGGCGGCTAGGTCGCCGAATTGCGCGGCCGTATCGTCCACCGACTCTCTTGCCCGCCCAAGCGTGCTTTCGGCGAGATCGAGGTGCCCGTCCACGATCGCCTTCACGGCTGTGTTCACCTGGGTCACTGTGGTGTTGAGAGTGTTGACGATCGATTGGGCGCTCTTGAGGACCGGTTCGGTGTTGGCATGCCATTCCAGGGTCCGCTGCAGTTCGTCCGCGTTCTTCGCGTAGGTGGGCCGTGGCGCTCTGGCCGCCGCCGCGATTCTGTCGAGCATCTGACGCTGCCCTGCGGGAACCTGGTAGCCGATCAGCCGGAACTCCAGGGACAGCCCAGCCGCTCTGATCCGGCTACGGATCTCGTTCTCGACATAGGAGGTATCGCTGTCACAGGCGTCCGCGCCATGCCGGGTCACGACGATGATCCTGTTCACCTGTCGGGCCTTGCTGGCGAGCGGCTTGGAGAAATCCTCGACCGCCTCCACGATCCCGCGTACCAGTGTCGCCCTGCCGCCTGCGCGAATCCGAGCCGCCTCGTCGGTGATCTTTTGTCGGTTGCCGGTGGCAAAGCCGGCTAGGCGGACGGTGTTGCCGGACGTGCCGCACTCACCGCCGAACCTCCGCAAGGACAGCGCATCATGGTCGCCGGAATTTCCGATCGCCTTGCGCAGCGATGTCGTCACCGCGGTGATCCCGGCCGAATCCGCGGTGTCCGCCCCGTCCACAAGGAACTGGGTTCGATAGTTGGGGGCGAATCTCGGCGAGAACCAGTCGAAGTACAGCCAACCCGCGCCCACGGCCAGCACAGAGGCGATCAGCGTGACCAGCGAGGCCCACAGCACGGCCGGCACGTCAATGTGAAAAAAGTTCTCCTGGTGCCCATGGTCGCCGATGAGAATTCCGCGGCCATTGGTGACCTGGACGGTCAGTTGCTTCACATATGGCGGAGAGTCGCGTTGTGCCGGAGCGTCGGCTAAGGACACGCGCCGCCATGCGCGCCGGGCGGCGGCCGCCCCGTACACCGCGCCACCGAGGCCGGCCACTGCCGTGGTCAATCCGATCATGCTGGCGGACTTGCCGGCTTCGTCAAACCCGACTACGGCGAAAAGGAGCACCATCCCGCCAAGCGCTGTGGCTGCTGTGAGGCCGCCCCAAGCCACTGCACTGCGCACCATATCCGCATCATTAACGATGCAGGAGATCATCCTTCCGGCTTCGCTTGATATCTTGCATTGAATGGCTGGCCGTAACCGGACAGCGCAGCCCATCGACTTGCCTAACATTGACGGCCGCCAAAGGATAAGGGGCCTCTTCGGCCCGCATGAAATCCCTTCAGCGGACGGACTTTAAGCAGTGCTGGTAGGAAACTGCGGCCGAGGCTGGGGCGTGGAGGGTGGTGCGGCTGACGCTCGGCGGCCGAGCCATGGAGGACGCCGATTCCTCCGGTGAGACCACCGACGCGGGCGCGACGAAGCTATCTCCTCATGCAGAGTAGTGGTGTGCATACATACAGTGATATTCGTGAGTCGTTGCAGTCCCGGCTCAGGGACGGATGGGGAACCAATCGCAGGAGGGCAAGCAGGATGCGCAGGATCATCCTCTGATCAGGCCGCGCGCGGCGCGCTGGTCACCCTGTTCCCCTGCCACGGTGGCGCGAATCAGCGCTGGTCCCAGGACGGCGGGATGCTCCGAAGCGACCTTCCCGGACACAGGTGCCTGGACCTGCGGAGTGGGCACGTCTGCAACGGCGGCGCGATCAACCTCTACGACTGCAACGGCGCGCGCGGCCAGCAGTGGACCTTCAACGGGAACGCGCTGGTGAACGGGATCGAGAACACCTGCCTCACCATCCTTGTCGGGAACCTCAGGGCCGGGACCGCCGTCGTCACCGTCCAGTGCGAAGGCGCCCTCAGCCAGCAGTGGGAGCTCGCGTGACGTGGGCTTGGGGCGGGCTTTGGTGGTTAGGTCCAGGGGCTTCGATTTCTCCGGCGGCGGTGAGGCCGAAGCGGCGTAGTCGATCGGCACCTTCGGTGTCGTCGCCCTGCTCCCAGAGTTGCACCAGGTAGGGCACCGCGTTGGGATTTCCGGCGTCGGCGGCCTGCTGGAACAGGCGCGCGGCATGGCGGTAACGGCCTCGGTCCCTCGCTCGGTGGCCGAGCACGGCAAGGTCGTGCGCGGTCTGGGCGGGGTGGGCGGCGGCGGTCCAGAAGGACGCCGGGGGCTGCGGAGGAAGCGTTCGGTGCGGGCGTGCTGTTCGCGGTAGTCGGCCAGCCGGTACAGCGGGCGGGGCGGGTGCGGCTCGCCTGGGCGCGCGTGGTGCTCGACCAGTGGACCGGGCAGCCGCCGGTGCCAGGCGGTCAGCTCGTCCAGCGCGGCCGGAAACCGGCCGTCGCCGCCGACCCGGTCCCAGTCGTGGTCATCCAGGTAGCCGGGGGCGGCCGCCTCAAGGAGCGGTTCGGGCCGAAAGGGGCTGTGGCCCGGGCGGCGGGCGTCCATCGCGGTCCACAGCAGCGCGCGAGCCGCCGGAGTGGTCTCCTGGTAGCGGCGCAGTAGTTCGGGGGGCGCCAGCCAGTTCCTGGGTGATCCGGCCGCCCGGTGCGCGGGTGCTGGCGCGGCCTCCAGCCGGGAATCGGTGGCGATGGTCGCGGCGTGGGCGGCGAGTTGCGCGGCGGTGAATCCGGGCGGTGCGATGACGTGCTCCGCCTGGTCGAGCAGGGTCCGCGCGGCACGGTACGGGTCGGGTTCGTCGGGGTGGCCGTGGGCCTCGGTCAAGGTGCGCCGGAAGTCGGGCCACATCGACCCCAGAACCAGTACCGGGCCGCGCTTGGGGGCGGCAAGCAGCGCTTGCAGTTCGGCCGCGACCTGTTCTCCGCCCGTGGGCTGCAGGTGGAACTGGGCCTCGTTCAGCTAGATCGCCGTCTGCGAAGCGACCCGTCCGGCGCGGACCGCGTCGGCCAGCGCCGCCGGACGCTCGGGCGTGAGCGGGTGCCAGACTCGCCAGTGCGGCAGTCTGGCGCGGATCGCCTTCCAGCGCGCGCGTGTCTTGCCCGTCGAGGAGTTCGACCATCACCACCATGCGGCTGTCTTGTGCAGCGCCTGCGACGGCCGCCGCAAACAACCGCCGGACCCCGGCTGGGGCAGGTACACCGGCAGAACCGGCTCCGGGCTTCGGCCCGGACGCGCCCGCCGTGCCCGTAGCGAAGGCCTGGTGCGCCTCCAACCCGGCGCATCCTGCTCGTCCAGTCCATCTTCATCGAGTGGTGGGCTCGGCGAGGGCGGCGCTGCCCGTGTCAGCCTGCGTCAAGACCACACAGTGGACGCAGCGACTTCACACGGTGCCGTCGATCGGGCTCTATGCAGAGAACCCCCAGGCCACCTACTCAATGATTCTTCGGGAGGCCCTAATGAGCAGTGAACGCCGTGACACTGCGGACGACTCCGAACCCGCGCGGGCGGGCGGAGAGGGGCCGTCAGCGGTGTTCACCAGCGTGTTGATCGCGGTCGCCGGGGTTTACGGCACCACCCGATCGATCCCGGTGACCGTGATCTCCGGGATCTTCGCCCTGCTGATCACGCTGCTGGTCCTGGAGCGGAGACGGTAGCGGACCCTCAGGTCCGGTGATCGTTTGGGAAAACTGGCGTCTGCCGTTCACGCATCGGCGCCGTCGTGTCTCTACCCATTGGAGAACAGCGGGCCGATCCACGGCGTTTACGAGGGAAGACGACGGGGCGAATGACGGGGATCAATGGAGGAAACCGGCCATGAACGAGTCAGTGCAGAATTTCAGTAGATCCAACAAGGAGCCGGAGTGGGCGACACGCACGCCACCCACGGGACGCAGGGCACCAGTGTCTCGGAACAGACCGAGTTCATTACATTCTTTCGCGATCAGTACAGCAAGGTCGTCGGAATGATCACGCTTATCGGCGGTGACCGCGCCGAGGCGGAAGACGCCACTCAACAAGCCATGGAGGCCGCTCTTCGGCGTTGGTCGACGATCAATGACCCTCGCCGGTGGGTGCGCCAGACGGCCAAGAACCACTTCGTCAGGACCCGCGTGCGTGACCGCCGTCATCTGGAGATCGCGATCGAGAAGGGCGCGTTCACCCCGGCGGTGCAGGACCCTGCCAGAAGCAGTTGGGAGGACGAGCAATGGGTCCACACTCTGTTCAGGGAGCTGACCCCAGCTCAACGAGTGGTCTTCGGGACCATTCTGGACGGCCTGACCTGCTCGGAGATCGCGGAACTGCTCGGTAAGACTCGGGCGGCCGTCCGCAAGAACCTCCAGCTCGCGCGCGACCGGTTGCGTGGCCGGCTCGACCTGATCACGCTGGAGGTCGCTCCCGCTCCCGTTCCCACAGTATCCAGAAGGGAGGCAGGACCCACGTGACCGATACGCCCACCGGCATCGACGAACAGCCTGAGCCCGACCAGACCGCTTCCCGGGTCCTCGGCGAGCAGCTGGAGCGCATCAAGGAACTCACCGATCAGTTCACGCCCGGCTACCTCGAAGTACGGCTGAGGGAGATCCTCGACCGCGTCGATGCTGGCGACGAAGACCAAGCCGTTGCCCCGCTACCTTGCCGCCTTGATATCCAGGGGCCTTACTTCCACGCGGGCCAACACATTACCGGCGTCCCCGCAAGAATCGAGTTCGTTCCGGGACCGGCTCACTGATCGACAACGACCAAGAGCCGTGGCACCGGACACCAGGCTCTTCCCCGCGCGGTCAACAACAACCATCGGCTATGCGTGACATTCGGGGGCCTCTCGTAAGCCGAACTCTCACTGAGAAGGATCGTAAGGTCGGGCGGCCGCCGGGAGGACTCGACGTCGCGGCGAGCGATTCGTGGATAATGCCGAGCTGACGCAGCCAGACCCGCAGGTCGTCAAGATCAGCAACCAAAACACCGGGCGGGCCGGCGCCCCTACCAACTGGGTGAGGACCCGCGCTCGGTGTGCTTCGACCCGGCGGCGTGGACGGCGAGCCGAGGACTGCGGCTGGGGTTGGGTGTGGTCGGGGTGGAGCGGCTGAGCCCGGTCGATGGTCTGTGGGCGGCGGCGCGGCTGATCGGTCCGAGTCTGGCCGCGATGTCGTTGAGGGCGGTGACGACGTTGGCGAGCGGGACGCCATGGGCTTCGGCGTCCATGACCGCGACGTTGAAGCCGCGGGTGGCGGCGACGGTGGCGATGTAGGCCATCCCGAGGGTGGGCAGGGTGTAGTCGTTGACGCGGGGACGGGCGGCGTAGTCGCGCAGTGGCGCGTTGACGAACACCGCGTCCACGGCGCGGGCGTGGTCGTGTTCTTGGAGCAGGTCAAAGGATGGAGTGTTCTGCATGGCGGGCTCCCCAGGCCAGGACGAATAAGGTGGCCGCGCCGAGCTGCGGGCCGGTCATCGCCCGCCACGGTTCGGCGAATTCGGGTTCGGTGGTGGGCCAGTCGACGTCGGGGGCCGTGGTGCGAGCCCAGGTGCGGACGGCCAGATCGCTGTGCGGGGAGAGCGTCCAGTCATGGGTGAAGTCGGCGACGGCGGCACCGGCGGTCCACGGTCCGATCCGCGGGGCGGTCTGCAGCTCCTCCACCAGGCGTGCCGGGGGTAGTTCCGCCCACTTGGTGTGCTGGTCCAGGTAGGCGGTGGCGGCGTTGCGGAGCGCGTCGGCCTTGCCGTGCCTGTGTCGCCTTAACCCTCTTTCGGTTCAGGCGGGCACGGACCGGTGGACCGTGCGGGGGAGCCGTGGTGGAGGTTGTACGTTCCTGCGTTCGTCTGAAGGGACGGGCTGCAGCCTCGATACCGCATCGCGGAATGAAGCCTGCGTCGATTAGGGAAGCCCTCGATGTGTCCGCCGATCATGAAGGTCAGCTGGCTGTGCTCGGCGGCGGGGACGTTGCCGGAGACCGGGGCGGTGAGCGGCGCGCCGCCCCGGGCGGCCACCAGGCGGCGTGGGGTGGCGGGCCGCAGCGTGCTGGTTTCCAGCACGACCGTGTCCTGCGCGAGCCCGGCGGCGAGCCCGTCGGGGCCGGGGTGGACGGCCTCGGCAGCGTAGTCGTCGGCGAGGGAGACGATGACAATGCCCGCGGTGTGCGCGCTGTGCCGGGCCGTTGCCGCGGTGGTGGCGTCGGAGGCGAGGTCACGGGCCGGTGGTTCGCCGCAACGGGCAGTGGAGTCGGGCCTTCCACGCCGGTTCGGCGGTTGACAAGTAACCGGACTTTTCCTACTGTTTTGGTGGGCTTCGATTTGTCCCTATGATCGCGCGAGGGCTCGCGCCGGCGCCGGGCGCCCAATGAATTGATGTATTCTGCGCGAGCTTTACATGCCCATAAGTCGCACAATCTCTTGGTCTACGGTTGCGTGGTCAGCATTAACGCGGCAATTGGACATCTCGCGGTATTGACGCGATCACAGATGGCTTATTACCGTTTGCTCATGACTCCGGGCGATTTTCTGGTCGCTCGCCTGCACGTCGACTTCAAGCGGCAGGCGAGCGCGCTCTGTTCACTCCTCGCGTCCTAACCGGCGGGACGGCGCTCCCGTTGAGCGTCCGTTGAGCGTCGATGGGTCGGCCGTGCCGCCGCCACCTTTTCCTGGGAGACCGCTCACATCGGAACTCCAGTTTCCAAGAAACCTTCCATGCGGCTTGCCTAAGTATCGTAGACGTGCGACAAGCCCTCTTTGGTGAGCCGTTCCGTCTCCTGTCTCGTTTATCTTTTGAGATTTTCGCGCCTGTCAGGCAGGCCCCGGTCGCTGTTCGCGGCGCCCAAGGCACTGCACGGCCCGGACGCGCCGGAAGCCAGGTCACATCGGCACAGTGGCCACGAGTAGCGCCCGTTTGTCCGCCGACTGGAAACAGAGACGTGAAGAAACCGCGGGCTGCGTGGTCGACAAGGGAGGTGACGCGCCAGGAAATCGCTGCGAGAACACACGGCGATGGATCCAGAAAGCGCAGGAAGAAAGGGCGTAGGCATGAAGTCGTACATGGCACGCCGCCGGAGATCGACGCTCTCGGTGACCCTGCTGGTGCTCGTCCTGCTCGCGGGCGCCGTCTACGCGGGTCTGAGGATCGAGGGCTCGTCGGCGTTGGCGGCGACGACAACGCAACCCAACATCGTCTTCATTCTGACAGACGATCTCAACGAAGACGTCTTCGCCAAGGACGCCGGGCTCCAGACGCTCCTGACCAGCCAGGGGACCACATTCGGCAAGCAGTTCGTCGAGCTTTCCCTCTGCTGCCCGTCCCGAACGTCGACGCTGCGAGGGCAGTGCGCCCACAACACCGGAATCTTCACGAATGATCCGGGCACCGGTGGCGGATTCCAGTCCGTGTACAACAAGGGGCTGGAGAATTCGACGATCGCGACCTGGCTCCAGAGCGCCGGGTACCGGACCGCTCTATTCGGCAAGTACCTGAACGGCTACCCCAACGGGGCGCCGAGCAGCACGTACATCCCACCCGGGTGGACCCGTTGGTTCAGCCCCAACGGCGGAAGCCCCTACTCCGAGTACAACTACGACGTCAACGACAGCGGTACTACCGTCCATTACGGCAGCGCACCGTCGGACTACGGGGTCGACGTGATCTCGCGCAAGTTGACCACCTTCATCAAGAACACCACCACCAATTATCCGAACAAACCCTTCTTCACCTACGTCGCTCCTTACATCCCCCACGGGCCGGCGACTCCGCCGCCCCGCTACGAGGGCATCTACCCCGGCGCCAAGGCTCCACGGACTCCCTCGTTCAATGAGGACGACGTGAGCGACAAGCCAGCCTGGATACGGAACAAGGCCAAGCTCACCCAGACACAGATAGACAACATCGACGCCCTGTACGAGAAGCGCAGGGAGTCACTTCGATCGGTCACCGACCTTGTCCAGGACACGATCGACACCCTGCGAGCACAGGGCGTGCTCGACAACACCTACATCGTCTTCACCTCCGACAACGGTTTCCACCAGGGTCAGCACCGGTTGAACTCCGGCAAGAACACGGCCTACGAGGAAGACCTCAACGTTCCGCTGGTCATCCGCGGGCCGGGCGTCCCGGCCGGAGCGACCGTCAACGCCTTCACGCTCAATACCGATCTCGCGCCGACCTTCGCCGCGCTGGCCGGGGTGACGCCGCCCAGCTTCGTCGATGGCCGGTCACTCGTGCCGTTCCTGCAGGGAGTCACGCCGTCGCGGTGGCGTCTGGCTTTGCTGAACGAGCACGCCGGGCCCAGCACCCTGAACGCGAACACCCAGACCAACCTGTTGGAACCTCAGGACCCCGGTGATGCGCAGGCGCTGGCCACTGGGGGAGCCCCCGTCTACGCCGGACTCAGAGCCAAACCCAACACGCTCGGCACGCACGGTCCGTTGAACTACGTCGCCTACGACACGGGCGAGCACGAGCTGTACGACCTGTCGGTGGACCCCAACCAACTCGACAACTCCTACGGCAGCGCGAGCCCGACGCTCAGGCAACGGCTCGATGCCTGGGTTGCCAGCATGAAGAACGCGTCCGGCCAGGCGTTGCGTGACGCGGAGGAGAATCCTCCGCAGTAGCGGGCCCTCGTCGGCGATTCGGAGGGGACAGGGACACCTCCCTGTCCCCTCTACCGTGGCCAAGCTTGAGTAGGTCGCGACGGTCGAAGCTTGACCACTCGCAGAAAACCCGGACCAGATTTCAATCAGCGGCCGAGCCGTCACGGACAGCGGGACGGCCACTCCTGAGGAACCATCAACGGCAAGGTCGCATCAACCACACCTCGCTGTCCTAGGCATCTGGAACACCCAGTCCCGGACGGCCACAACCTCATAGAGGTCGCATGCAGCGAGTGAAGGCTGACCTGCTGAGCGGGGTCTGACGGTATGCCGCGCCTTGTCGGGGGCTCCCGGAAGCCGGGGATCCCCATCGGCGTCAGCCGCGGCGATCAGGTCGGTGGCTTGGGGGCGGGCGAGGGCGATTCTGCTGGGCTCGCCGGGCTGGCGCGGGCGGCGGACGTGCGCGGCCGGGTTGCGTGGGACGACGTCCTCGATGAGCCAGTAGGTGGAGAACGAAGAGATCGCAGCCAGGCGGCGGCGCCGGGTCCGGGCGGCGCGCGGCGGGTCGTCGTCGAGTTCGGCGCGGTAGGCGTCGACGTCGCCGCGGCGGGCGTCGGCGATGTCGATGCCTTAGTCGCGGCACCAGGCGAACCGGCGGCGGACGTCGCGGCGGTAGGCGTCGCGGGTGTTGGGGCTGGTGTAGGCGCGCAGCCAGATCTCCAACGCGGCCTCGGGGCCGCCAGACCCCGCGATCGCGCCTTGCTTGGTGGGCGCCTCCGGCAGGATTCGAACCTGCGGCACCCGCTTTAGGAGAGCGGTGCTCTATCCCCTGAGCTACGGAGGCGTGTCGTCGCTGCGGCAAGAGCGTAGCGGACGGCACCTACAGGGTAGGGGACGGGGCGTGCCGGGCGCTCCTTCTTATGGGGCGGCCGGGGGCTCTAGGCCCCGTGGGGGCGGGGTCGGTACGCTTCGGTGCCGTGACGGGTCGGCATCGAGGGCAGCCGAAGGACCGGCCTGCCGCGGACGAGGCGGACGAGGTCGGCGAGCGCTCGTCCCGGGGCAGGCGGATCGGCATCGTGGCCGGGGCCTTCGTGGTGCCGGTCGTCGTGGCCTCGGTCGTCGCGTTCGGGTTGCGGGACGAGCCGGCGCGGGAGCGGCCGGAGGCGGCGGCGTCCGGGCAGCGGGCGACGGCGCCGGCGACGCCCGAGGAGGGGCCGACGTACGGGGAGTACGTGCCGCCCGACGCGGAGCCGCAGGCGGCGACGAAGGCGCCGAAGCGGGCGCCGGTGCCGGTGACGACGCCGCGGAAGCGGAAACCGGCGCGGCAGCCGCCCGGTACCAGGACGCGGAGGCCGTGTCCGCCCGGCTGGGACGACATCTGGTGGCTGCACCGGTGGTGTGAGCGGAACGGTTACCGTGGTCGCTGAACCGGTTACGGACGGGTCACCGGAGAACCTGTAGTAGCGTTCTGCCGCTGATCCGCATTCGGGCATCAGGAGGAAAACCACCGTGCCGAATCCCCGGTCGGCGGCGCTGACAGCGGTCTTCCTGGTGATGACGATGATCTCGCCGCTCTGTGTGGCCGAGGGCCGGGCCGACACCCTCGACGCGTTGCGCCGCGAGGCGACCAAGGCGCGCGACGAGCTGGAGAAGGCCACGAAGAAGATGGAGGACCGGAAGAAGGACCTCAACGCTTCCCAGGTCAAGCTCCGGGGCACGCTCGCGGACCTCGCGGAGGCGGAGGCGGAGCTGAACCGGATCCGCGAGCCGCTGGCCAGGCTGGCGAACAGCTCCTACCAGCAGAGCGGCGCCGCCGGGTCGATGGCGATCTTCGGCGGCGGCGATCCGAGCGAGGCGCTGCGCTCGACGGCGGACGTGACGCTCCTCGCCCAGTCCCAGCAGGCCCTTGTGGACCGTGCCGACGAACTGCAGGACAGGCGGAAGCGGCTCGCGTCGACCGCCCAGGACCTGCAGTCGCGCAACGCGGTCGAGCAGACGCGCCTCCAGCAGGACGTGGACGGGCTGAAGAACAAGTCGGCGGAATTGACCCAGCAGCTCAACAAGATGCTGGACAAGCTCGCGGCGGGCAGCCTCAGACGGCTGCAGTTCGGATGCGACAAGGACCTCGCCGCGGACGCGAAGAAATTCCCGAACGGGCTCATTCCCGCCAAGTATCTGTGCGTCCTGCCGCAGAAGGGCTTCAAGCTCCGGGCGGACGCGGCATTGGCCTTCTACAAGCTCAACGAAGCCTATAAGCGCCGGTTCGGAAGCCAGATGTGCGTCAGGGACGCGTACCGGAACCTGTCGGAGCAGCATCAGATCTACGCGCAACGACCGGGATTCGCGGCCGTCCCCGGGACGAGCAACCACGGCAAGGGCCAGGCCGTCGACCTGTGCGGCGGCGTGCAGAATTCGGGCTCCGTTCAGTTCAACTGGATGGAGGCGAACGCCGGGAAATACGGCTGGGTGCATCCGGCGTGGGCTTACAGCAACCCGTTCGAGCCCTGGCACTGGGAGTTCGGGACCGACGAGTAACCCCGCCCCCCGTCTCAGCGACGCCGCGCTGATCAATGACGGCCACAGCGAGGTCGCCCACCACGGATCGATATGGCTCGCCGTCTCTAACAGTGGCCCAGCGGCCTCAAGGGGACGTGGTGTTCGAGCCCCAGCCCCAGAGCGCTTCCAGGACGGCCGCGAGCGCACGTCCGCAGTTAGTGAGGACGTAAGGCACCCATGGGTGCCAGCCCGGCGTGCGCTGCCGACCGAGCGCACCGCCCTCACCCAGCACCGAGGCGAAGCCGACGGCCCTCCGACCGCCGACAACAGAGCCGTTGGTGTCTAGGTGGATGCCTTCGCGCGCGCCGCAACGCCTGCTCAACGGACGAAATGCACTCAAGCCTGTTAATACGCAGAACCGTCCCGCCCGGGCGAGGTCGCCCCAGGCGGGACTGGCTGAATCCCCGGGCTGGAGATCGCCAGCGCTCCGCAGCATTGTCCTGTCTGGGGGGCGAACAATTGTGTGGCCGACTTGGGTGGGAATCAGGGGCGTTGTGTTCGTGGTGAGCGGGTGGCGTCGTAGCCGGGGAGGGGTCGGCCCTCCTGATGTACCGGACGAGACCCGGGGCCGTGTCAGGCGTTGGCTCGCATGTGCTCCTGCGCCCATTCCTCGAAGCTGGTGAGTGGGATGCCGAGGTCTCTGGCGTACTGGGGGCGGCCCGGCTGGCCGGCCACGTTCAGCCACTCGTGCGAGGCGCCCATCGCTGGCATTCCGGCGGCGAGGGCCTCCTGTTCGGTCATGTCCGGTGCGGCCAGGTGCGTGCCTAGAGCGCGGGAGAGGACCTCGGCGATCTCCGTCATGGACAGGTAGTCGCTTGCCAGTTCCAGTTCGACCCCGTCGAATCGTCTCGGCGCGGCGATGGCCGCGGCGGCCGCCCTGCCGATGTCGTCCACCGCGACCAGGGACAGCCGGGTTTCGGGGTTCAGGACGCTCACCAGGCCGCCTTCGATGCCGCGCGGGAACAGGAACGCCATGGACGGGAGGAAGTTCTCCATGAAGAAGCCCGGCTTGAGAAGCGTCCAGTGGGGGAAGCCGGCCGCGCGGACCCGGTCTTGGATCGCGGTCTTGGCGCCCAGGGTGGGTTCCATCGAAGCCCAGCGGCCTTCGGCCCAGCCGGGAGTTTGGGTGTGCTGGCCGGCGCCGGTGACGGAGGTGTGCACGAACTGCGGTACCCCGGCGGCCTTCGCGCCCTCAATGAGGTTGACGCCCTGGGCCACCTCCCCTTCGAAATCGAAGCCGTCCGCGGTCATACCGGGCATTTGCACGGAGAAGACGGCACGAGCGCCCTCGGCGGCCCGGATCACCGAACCGCGGTCGTGGAGATCGCCGGTGACCAGTTCGGCGCCGAGTGCCTCGACGGCCTTGGCCGGGTCGGTGGCCGGGTCGCGCACCAGTGCGCGGACGGGGACGCCCGCCGCGAGCAGGGCGCGGGCGGTGGCCCCGCCCTGCCTGCCGGTGGCGCCGGTGACCAGGACGGGCATGGAATCTGTGGACATGGTGCTCCTCGGCTACTCGTCCGTAAACGGCGGGGCCCGCCATTTCGCCTACGATACGATATGGCGGGGCCCGCCACTTAGCAATACTGGAGGTGACGCCGTGCCGGACCGCCAGCGCGCCGACGCCCGGCGCAACTACGCGCGCATCCTCGCCGTGGCCGAGGAGGAGGTCGCCGTCAAGGGAGCCAGCGCCTCCCTGGAACAGATCGCGCGCACCGCGGGGGTCGGCTCGGCGACCGTGCGTCGGCACTTCCCCACTCGCCGCGCACTGTTGGAGGCGGTCTCCCGGAAACGGATCGAGGCCCTGTGCGTACGCGCCCAGGACCTGACCGGCAGGGGCGACAGCCGGAACGCGTTGCTGGACTGGCTGAGCGACGTTGTCGCCTACTGCGTCTCGGTCCGGGGGCTGGCGGCCGCGCTGGCCTACGACGGCGCCGGGACCGAGCCGGTGCACGAGAACAGCTGCTCGGCGGCATTGGAAGAGGCGGCGGGCCCTATGCTGCGCCGCGCCGTGCGCGATGGCGCGGTGGCGGAAGGCGTCTCGGTCGCAGACCTGATCATGCTGGTCGTCGGCATCGTCCTGGCCACCGAGCACCACCCCGACCCCACCGCCCAGGCGGACCGGCTGTTCCGGCTGGCGGTGGCGGGACTGAGCCCGCAGAGCTGAACACGCACACGACCGGCAGAGCCGAGAACGGGCCCGTCCCCTTCATGGCGCCCATTGAAGCGACCCGTTCGTTCGGAGCATCCATCGGCCATGGTCTACCGGACAGGACCTGACCGGCTCCGTCGGCGGCAGGCTAGGCGACGTGCTCGTCGGATCGTTCGACGAGGTGGCCGCGTCCGAAGCGGACTCCGGCGCGGACGAGGGCGACGAGGCGGGGTGAGTTCACGGCCCGCCACCGCTGCCGGGCGGACTCGATGAGTGCGAAGACCATCGCCGGAGCCGCGGCGGCACGAGAGCGCGCGCCGCGGGCAACCCTGGTGCGCCAGGCGCACGGCGGTGAAGGTCGCCTCGATCGGGTTCGTGGTCCGCAGGTGGAGGCAGTACTCGGCGGGGAAGTCGAAGAACGCCGCCAGTTCGGCTTCATCATCGGTGATCTTCTTCACCGCTTTGGGGAACTTGCCCCGTAGAGCTGCGCGAACGTCTTGAAAGCCTCCTAGGCGTGCTGCTTGTCCTCGGCGTTGTAGATGTCCTGCATGGCCGTCTTCGCGCCCGGCTACGCGGACTTCGGCACGGCATCGAGTCTGGGGGCGGGGGCGGCGAGGTCGTGCACGGGCGGGGTTCGTGTGTTGCCGTGTCCTGTGCGGCCCGCTGCCGGAGGCGGGCGGCGTGGCTAGGGCAATGGGGGTCAGGCCCCGCCGGGGCCGGGCAGGGGGATGGAGGTGGCTTGGCGGGGGCTGGGCTTTCGGGCTGGTGCGGTGTGGTTTGTCAGTGGGCGGGTTCGGTGACGGGGGACACCTCGGCGGTGCAGTGGCGGCAGCGGGTGGCCTTGATGGGGATCTCGCTGAGGCATTCCGGGCAGTCGCGCTCGGTGGCCTCCTTGCCCCGGTCCATCCGCTCGATCAGCTTGGTGGTCGGCAGGACGACCAGGAAGTACACGATCGCGGCCGTGATGAAGAACGCGATCGCGGACGTCAGGAAGACCCCGTACGGGAACTTGGTGCCTTCGATCGTCACGGCGAGGCCCGTGTAGTCGGGCTTGCCGCCGATCAGCGCGATGAGGGGGGTGATGAAGGAGTTCGCGAAGTCCTTCACGAGTCCGGCGAAGGCGGCTCCGACGACGAACGCGACCGCGAGTTCGACGAGGTTTCCGCGGATGAGGAACTTCTTGAATCCGCTCATGACGGGCTCCAGGGGTGTCGGGGGTGTGCGTCCCGGTTCCGGCCGCACAGGGACGGCTACGGATCGTAATGAAAGCCGCTGAGGTTCGCCAAATCAGCGGCGCGGCGGCCGGGGTGTCAGTGGCCGGTGATCGTCAAGGTCAGCGGGGCGGCGGCACCGGCGAGGGCCACCGCCTGGGCCCGGTCGGTCGCCACGACCACCAGTGCCCCATCGTGATCATCGGTGGCGGTCCGGCGCGGGACGGCCACGACCGGCACCGAGGAGATCACCAACCGGGCCCCGCCGGGAGAGGCGGCGGGCGCCGCGTCCAGGGCGGTGGACGGGGACGGAGCGGCGAGGACGTCGATGCGGTCGCCCGGACGCACGAGCCGAACGGCCCCGGCGTCGGCGATCCGGACCGGCGTGGCGACCGTGCCGGGGCCGTAGCCGCGCAGCAGCCCGTCGCCGACCAGGCGCGCGTCGGTGAGGGGCTCGCCGCGCCGCATCGGCCCGGCGAGGACGCGCCCGGCGGCGCCGGAGCGGAGGGCGCCGGACGGGACGGCCCCCGGCGGCAGCCGCACCCGCCGCAGGTCGGAGACGGTGAGCGTGGCCCCGCCGCGCAGGTCGCGCGCGGCGGCGAGGACCCCGACGGACGGCGGCGGCCCGGGCCGCACGGCCAGCAGCGCGAGCCCCGCGGCGACCGCGGCGAACAGCGCCGCCAGCGGTCGTCGCAGGCGGGCTAACAGGACGTTCACGGCAGCTCCAGGGGGAGCTTCATGCCGTCCAGGACGTTCGGGCAGGGGCAGTCGCGCTCGGCGGGCAGCGCCTTGACGATGTCGGCCACGACGGCGCGGAGGCGGCCGACGTTCTCGCCGAACACGCGCAGCACCTCGTCCATGGTGACGCCCTCGCCCTCCTCGATTCCGGCGTCGAGGTCGGTGACGAGGCACAGCGGCGTGTAGCAGAGGGCCAGTTCGCGGGCGAGGACGGCCTCGGGGTGGCCGGTCATCCCGATCAGCGTCCAGCCCTGGGAGGCGAACCACTGGGACTCGGCGCGGGTCGAGAAGCGCGGCCCCTCGATGACGACGAGGGTGCCGCCGTCGACCGCGTCCCAGTCGGACGCCCGCGCGGCGGACACGGCGGTGCGGCGGCCCGCCGGGCAGTACGGGTCGGAGAAGGAGACGTGGACGGCGCCGCCCGCCTCGTAGTAGGTCTGCTCGCGTCCGGCCGTGCGGTCGGCGAGCTGGTCGGGGACGGCGAGCGTGCCGGGCCCGAGGTCGGGGGTGAGGGAGCCGACCGCGCTCGGCGCCAGCACCTGCCGGACGCCGAGCGAGCGCAGCGCCCACAGGTTGGCGCGGTAGGGGATCTTGTGCGGGGGGAACCGGTGGTCGCGGCCGTGCCGGGGGACGAAGGCGACCCGCCGCCCCGCCAGTTCGCCGATCGCGACGGGGTCGCTCGGCGGGCCGTAGGGGGTCTGGACCCGCACCTCCTCGATGTCGTCGAGGAAGGAGTAGAACCCGGAGCCGCCGATGACCCCGATCTCGGCGGCGGGCTCGGAACCGGAAGGCTGAGTGGACATGTCGCCGACACTAGCCACCGCCGACGGGCCCCCGGGAGACCGTCCGCCGATTGTGGATAACTCACGGAGAAGGGGCCCGGCGCGGTCGCCCGCGCCGGGCCCCAAGCCCGTCTGGAACCCTCTGCCATCAGGCCGGACGCCGGAGGAGGCAGGCGTCAGCCGACCGGGTCGAGCACCTTCTGCCGGTCGTCGTCGGCCGGGGTTTCCTTGGCGAGGCGTCCCGGCGTCCAGATGCGGCGGCCGATGTCGTATGACAGGGCCGGGAGCAGCAGCGACCGGACGACCAGGGTGTCCAGCAGGACGCCGAACGCGACCGCGAAGCCCATCTCGACCATGAACACCAGCGGCAGCGTGACCATCGACGCGAACGTCGCCGCGAGCACCAGCCCGGCCGAGGTGATCACGCCGCCGGTGACGGTGAGGCCGCGCTGGATGCCGCGCCGGGTCCCGAGGGCCTGCGACTCCTCCCGGACCCGGTGCATCAGGAAGATGTTGTAGTCGACCCCGAGCGCGACCAGGAAGATGAACGCGAGCAAGGGGAAACCGGAGTCGGTCCCCTCGAATCCGAACCCGTGCTGGAAGATGAGGGCGCAGGCGCCGAGCGAGGCGAGGAACGACAGCACCACGGTGCCCATCATCAGCAGCGGCGCGACGACGGCGCGCAGCAGCGCGATGAGGATCAGGAACACCACGCCCAGCACGATCGGGATGATCACCTTGTTGTCGCGGGCGGAGGCCCGCTTGATGTCGAGGGCGGTCGCGGTCATGCCGCCGACCTTGGCGTCGGCGGACGGGACGCGGTGCACCCCGTCCCGCAGCCGGTCGATCGTGCCGCGCGCCGCGTCGCTGTCGGCCGGGTACTTCAGCGTCGCCTCGTACTTGACCAGGCCGTTCGCGGCGGCGGGCGGGCCGACCTCGGCGACTCCGGCCGTCCCCCGAACGGTCTCGGCGACCCGGTCGGACGCCCCGGCCTTGGCGATGATCACCGCCGGGGAGCCGGAGCCCGCGGCGAAGTGCCGGGCGACGACCTCCTCGCCCTTGATCGAGTCGGGACGTCCGGTGAACTGCCCCGCGTTCGACAGCCCGTCGGCCTTGAGCGAGCCCAGGCCGAGGGTGAGGGCGATCAGGCCGAGCATGGTGAGGGCCCAGAGCGCGCGCGGGCGCCTCGCGACGAGACCGGCGATCCGGCTCCACACGCCGTGCTCTGCCTCATACGCCTCCGGCCGGAGGTACTTGGCGTCATAGCGGGGGATCAGTGGCCAGAACAGCCACCGGCCGAAGATGACGAGAAGTGCGGGGAGGAGGGTCGTCATGGCGGCGAGGGCGGTGAGAACACCGGCCGCGGCGACCGGACCCATACCGGCGGTGGAGTTCATCTCCGCCAGCAGCAGGCACAGCAGGCCGATGGCGACGGTGGCGGCCGACGCGATGATGGCGGGGGCCGCGCGGTGCAGCGCGTACGCCATGGCCTCGTGCCGGTCCTCGTGCCGGTGGAGCTCCTCCCGGTACCGGGCGACGAGCAGCAGCGCGTAGTCGGTGGCGACGCCGAACACGAGGACGGTGAGGATTCCGGCGCTCTGTCCGTTCACGGTGAGGTCGCCGTACTTGGCGAGCAGATACACCAGCGACTGGGCGAGCCCTAGCGCGAAGACCGCGCTCAGTACGGGAACGAACCAGAGCCCAGGGCTGCGGTAGATGATGAGCAAGAGGACGATGACGACCGCCCCGGCGGCGAGGAGCAGGAAGCCGTCCAGGCTCTGGAAGACCTCGAACTGGTCGGCGCCGCCGCCGGCGGGGCCGGTGACGTGCGCGGTCAGTCCGGGCGGCCCGCGCTGGGCGAGGTCGCGCGCCTGGTCGACGGCGCCGGTGATGTCCTCATCGGTGAGGGGCACGAGGGTCTGCAGGGCCTTGCCGTCCTTGGACGGGAACGGCCCCTGCGCCTTCTGCGCGCCCGGGAGCTTCTGCAGGGCGGGGACGTCCGACGCGGCCTTCGCGCGGTCCTGCGCGGTGATTCCGCCGGAGCGTTCGTAGACGACGACCGCGAGCATGGTCTCGTCCTTGCGGAACTGTTCTTCGAGTTCCACGACCTGGGTCGATTCGGCCCCCTCGGGGAGCCAGGACGCCGCGTCGTTCTTCTCGACGTCGCCGAGCTTGCCGGCGAGCGGGCCGAGGGCGACCAGCAGGACGACCCAGACGGCCAGGACGGCCCATTTGGTGCGCCGTCCGGCGATGAGTCCGGCCAGGCGGTGGGCCGCCGACCTCGTGGCCTCCGGCCTCGGGGCCTCCGACCTGGGGGGAGCCGGGCTGTGTCCGCTCATGTTTCCTCTCCTGTGCGCGGGCAATCGAGATATGTCGCGTCCTGGGTAGGATGTCTCTCCAATCGAGACATGTCAAGTAGTATCGCGAGATCTCGACGGCGCCCGTCCGAGTTTCTCTGTTCAAGAGTCTCTCTAAAGGAGAGTTAACTGTCAACCGGGAGACTCGCCGGTCCCCGTCTCCTCAAGGTCCCTCTATGGTCGCGAGGGGCGCCCGCCCGCGCGTCGGGCGTGGGGCGCGATCCGCGCTACGTCCTCTGGGGCAGGGAGGGCGGCGCGGCTACCCCTTGAGATGTAGAAGGCGCGCCCCCCACAAGGACGGGCGCGCCGCGAAAGAACAGCCGCGAAGGCCAAAGGGGGCCTGCGGCTATGCGAAAGGAGAACCTACGGATATGCCTAAGGCCGGAGGATCACATCCCCGGACGGACGTGGACGGACGTCCGGGACGAACCCTCCGGCTAGGTGGTGCCGGGGTCTGAAGGGTCAGGCGACCTTCTCGGACGACGACTTGCCGGACGACTTGCTGGACGACGACGAGTCGCTCCCAGACGAAGACGAGCCCGACGAAGACGAAGACGACGAAGAGGTCGAGTCGGACGACTTCGAGGACGAGTCCGACTTGGCCGACTCACCGTTCGACGACGAGCCGTTCGACGAGGCGCTCGTGGTCGAGGACTTGCCGGAGCCCGAGCGGCTGTCCGTACGGTAGAAGCCCGAACCCTTGAAGATGATCCCCGCCGCCGAGAAGACCTTGCGGAGCTTGCCGTCGCAGGCCGGGCACTCGGTCAGCGCGTCGTCGCTGAACTTCTGCACGACCTCCAGAGGCTCGCCGCACTCGGTGCAAACGTACTGATACGTCGGCACGGTTCCTCCTCGTTGACTCAGCCTGCCGGATCCGCGGGCTGGCACTCACTCTGAACGACTGCTAATGGTACCGATCCTTGGAACAGGATTCGCCCCCGGCCTGTTCCCGAACGGGTCATCGGGCCCGTCGCCAGGCGGGCGGCCGGAACGGTCACGTGCCCTGCTCGCCGAACCAGCCGGCCAGCTTTCCCCTGCGGCTCACCGCGCGCAGGCGCCGTTCGGTGGAGTCCCGTACGGCGTCGGTGGTGACGACCAGCAGAGTGTCACCCGCCTGGAGGGGCGTCGTGGGTTCGGGGACGAAACTCGTCCCGTCCCGGACGACGAGGGTGACAGACGCACCGGGAGGTAGCCGCAGCTCGAATATCTCCACTCCGCTCAGCATGGAGTCCGCCGGTATACGCACTTCCAGTAGATCGGCGTGCAGTTCCTCCAGGGGAGCGGCTTCGACGTCCAGTTCGCGGGTCTGCTCGTCGCTCTCCAACCGGCACCATTTCGCCGCCAGGGGCAGCGTGGGCCCCTGCAACAGGGTGAACACCACGACGATGTTGAAGACGATCGCGAACATGCGGTCGGCGCTCTGCACGTCCTGCACCATCGGGATGGTGGCGAGGACGATCGGGACCGCGCCCCGCAACCCGGCCCAGGACGCGAAGAGCTTCTCCCCCCACGACATCTTGAACCCGACCGTGGAGACCACGACCGACACCGGACGCGCGATCAGCAGCAGCACGAACCCGACCACCAGCGCGGGGACGATCTGCTGGGGCAGTTCGCTGGGCGAGGCCAGCAGCCCCAGCATCACGAACAGCCCGATCTGGGCGAGCCACCCGACGCCCTCGGCGAAGCCGCGCGTGGCCGGACGGTGGGGAAGCCGCGCGTTGCCGAGCACGACCGCGCTGACGTACACGGCGAGGAACCCGCTGGCGTGCAGCAGGGTCGCCGCCCCGTACGACCCGATCGACAGGGACAGCACCGCGATGGGGTAGAGGCCGGACGCGGGCAGCGCGACGCGGCGCAGCGCCTGGGCCCCGAGCCAGCCGACGACGATGCCGATGACCGCGCCCGCGGCCAGCTCGTACACCATGACGCCGAGCAGCTCGGCGAGGTTCGGGACGCCGGTGTGCGTGCTGAGCGTCACCACGATGATCACGACGGGCGCGTCGTTGAAGCCGGACTCGGCCTCCAGCAGCCCGGACAGCCGGGACGGCAGCGGCAGCCGCCGCAGCACCGAGAACACGGCGGCCGCGTCGGTCGGGGCGAGCACGGCGGCGAGCAGGAACGCGGGCCGCCAGTCCAGGCCGACGAGCCACATGGCGGCGAGGCCGACCACGACGATGCTGACCAGCGTGCCGATGATGGACACGCTGATCGCCGCGGGGACGGCCGGGCGGACGTGCCGCCAGCTCGTGGTGAGGCCGCCCTCGGCGAGGATCAGGACGAGCGCGGCGAGGCCGAGCGTCTCGGCCAGCTCGACGTCGTCGAAGTTGATGTGGAGGGGGCCGGACTCGCCGATGAGGAGGCCGAGGCCCATGTACGCCAGCAGGGTCGGGAGGCCCGCCTGGTGCGAGAGCCTGACCGCGACGATGGCGCAGAGTACGAGCGTGGCCCCGAGGAGTAGCCAGAGGTCGAGATGCACATCCCACCCTTCGAGGTCGTCAAAGTTGATCGTTGAGGAATCCTACAGATTCACCGGCCGATCGCGTATTTTCGGTTGATGGTCGGCATGTCGGGAACGCTGGTTATCGCCGTCTGACCTGCGGCTTCATCCCGTTCACGATATGGCGGACGTCCCGGCCCTCGACGGCCGCGGTCACGTTGTCCCGCACCAAGGCCACCAGGTTCAGTTGGGACTGGACGGATCCGCCCGCCGTGTGCGGCGACAGCAGGACGTTCTCGTTCGAGCGCAGCGGATGCTCCACCGGAAGGGGTTCCTGGTCGAACACGTCTAGGGCCGCGCCAGCGAGGCGTCCCGAATTCAGTGCGTCGAGGACGGCGTCGTCAGGCGCGATACCGCCACGGGCCACGTTCACTAGCAGCGCGTTGTCCGGCATGAGGGCGAGGCGTTCCGGACCGATCAGGCCCTTGGTGTCGTCCGTGCGGGGCAGGGCGATGACGAGGATGTCGGACGTCGCCATGAGGTCGTCCAGGTCGCGGTATGTCGCCGGTGCGTCGGGGCGCTTCCGCCTCGTCCAGTAGGACACCGTGCAGCCGAGCGCGGTGAAGAGCCGTGCCGCCTCAGAGCCGATCGCCCCGAAACCCACGATGCCGACCCGCTGCGTGTGGATTTCGCGCGGTGTCCTTGCGGTCATCTCCATTTGCGGCCACCCGCCCGCACGGACCGCACGGTCGCCCCAGGCGAGGTTCCTGCACAGAGAGAACGCGGCGCCCACCGCCCATTCGGCGACGCCCCGCGCGTTGAACCCGGCGGCGTTCGCCACGGGGACCCCGGCGGCCGTCAGGGCGGCGACGTCGATGCTGTCGGTCCCGACGGCGGGCATCTGGACGAACGCCACCCGCGACGCGGCGGCGACGGCCTCGGCGTCCAGCGCGAGCCGTCCGGTGAAGTCGGCGATCACGATGTCCGCCGCGGGCAGCGCGGCGAGCAGGGCGGCGCGGTCGCGCGCCGCCGGGAACGCGACCTCCGCGGCGCCGCCGAGCGGCGCGAACAGGCCCCGGACGAGGTCCTCGTCGATCGGGGGCAGGGAAAGGATCCGCCACGGCGCCGTCATTTTCGAACCTCCCGTTCCGACCTCCGCCGCACCGCGTCCCCCGAGCCGCGATCTTGCCCCTCACCCTATGGGCCGTCCGAAAAGGCGAACCGAACAGCCCGAACGGTCGGCGGGAAGCCGAACCCCCGGCCGGGAGGCCGAACCCCCGACCGGGAGGCCGGACCTTCGGCCGGGTGGGGCGGTCAGCCGAGCCGGACGAGGCCGTCCGACGGCGTCACGGCCGCCCGGACGCGCCGGTCGTGCGGCTCCGCCCGCAGCGCCGGGACGATCTCCCCGTCGTACAGCAGCGCCACCGTCAGGATCGCCGGGCCGACCCGCGCGAGCGCCCGGTCGTAGGAGCCGCCGCCGCGGCCGAGGCGCAGGCCCGTCCGGTCGGCGGCGAGCGCCGGGGCGAGGACGACGTCCGCGCTGGCCACGGCTCCGACGCCGCGCGGCGGCTCGGACGGCTCCAGGCACCCGCGCGGCCCCGGGACGAGCGAGTCGGGCCCCTCGTAGGACGCCCAGTCGAGGTCGCCGTCCGGGAGGAGGCGGGGGAGGATCACGTACGTGCCGCGCTTCCACAGCGCGAACAGCAGCCCGCGCGTGTCGGGCTCGGTGCCCACCGAGACGTAGGCGGCGACCGTCCCCGCCATCTCCATCTCCGGCAGGGACAGCAGCGCGTCCCGGATCGATCGTCCGGCCTCGGCGCGGGCCTCCGGCGGCATCGCGGCGCGTTTGCCCAGCACGGCGGCTCGGAGGTCGGTCTTTGGAAGGATGTCCTGCACGCTGGCGTCCTCGTGGGTGGTTAGGGTCTCTACATGGCCGACATCACACCTGTGCTCAAGGCGGTCGTCCCGGCGGCCGGTCTCGGTACCCGATTCTTGCCCGCCACCAAGGCGACCCCCAAGGAAATGCTGCCCATCGTCGACAAACCGGCGATCCAGTACGTCGTGGAGGAGGCGGTCGACGCCGGGCTGAGCGACGTCCTCATGGTCACCGGCCGGAGCAAGCGGTCCATCGAGGACCACTTCGACCGAGCCTACGAGCTTGAGGAGGCGCTGCGCGCCAAGGGCGACGCGGAGCGGCTCGACGCCGTCCACGAGTCCAGCGACCTTGCGATCATGCACTACGTGCGGCAGGGCGAGCCGCGCGGGCTCGGGCACGCGGTGCACTGCGCGCGCCAGCACGTCGGCCGCGAGCCGTTCGCGGTGCTGCTCGGCGACGACATGATCGACGCCCGGGACAAGCTGCTGCGGCGCATGATCGAGGTGCGCGACCAGTTCGGCGGCAGCGTGATCGCGCTGATGGAGGTCGAGCCTGACCAGGTCTCGGCGTACGGGTGCGCGGCCATCGAGCCGACGGACGAGGACGACGTCGTCCGCATCTCCGACCTCGTGGAGAAGCCGTCCATGGAGGAGGCGCCGAGCAACTGGATCATCATCGGCCGGTACGTCTGCGACCCCGCGGTGTTCGACGTCTTGGAGAAGACCCCGCCCGGGCGCGGCGGCGAGATCCAGTTGACCGACGCGCTGCGCACCCTCGCCGACATGCCCGCCGACCAGGGCGGCGGCGTGTACGGCGTGAAGTTCCGCGGGCGCCGCTACGACACCGGGAACAAGCTGGAGTACCTGCGGACGGTCGTCCAGTTCGCGGCGGAGCGTCCCGACCTGGCGCCGGAGTTCATGCCCTGGCTGCGCGAGTTCGTCCGCGACCAGGACGCCTCCGGGGAGTCGTGACGAACGGGACGGGCCGGACTGGCGGGACGGGAACGGCGGGAGCGGCGGGCATGCGTACGGTCGGCGAGCACCTGGCGGACATCCTCGGCAGCGTGGCGGTCCTGCCGCCGCTCGACCTCGCGCTGCTGGAGGCCCAGGGGGCGGTGCTCGCCGAGCCCGTGACGGCCCCGGTGCCGCTGCCGCCGTTCGACAACTCGGCGATGGACGGCTACGCGGTCGTCGCGGCCGACATCGCCGCCGCGACCGAGTCCGCGCCGGTATCGCTGCCCGTCGTCGGCGACATCGTCGCCGGTGACACGGGCGTGGCGGCGATCCGTCCCGGGCTGTCCGCCCGGATCATGACGGGCGCGCCGCTGCCCGCCGGGGCCGACGCGGTCGTCCCGGTCGAGTGGACGGACGGCGGCAACGCCACCGTCCGGATCTCGCGGGCCGCGCCGCCCGGCAACTACATCCGCCGGGCGGGCGAGGACGTGACCGCGGGCCAGGTCGTCGTGGCCGCGGGCACGCGGCTCGGCGCGGCGCAGCTCGGCATGATCGCCGCGGTGGGACGGCCCCGGGTGACCGTCCGGCCGAAGCCGCGCGTCGTGGTCGTCGCGACCGGGGACGAGCTGCGCGAACCGGGTGAGGGGCTTGCTCCCGGGCAGATCTGGGAGTCCAACGCCTACATGCTCACCGCGGCCGTCGTCGAGGCCGGGGGAGTGGGGTACCGGCAGGCGACCGTCGAGGACGAGCCCGGCAAGGTCATGGAGATGCTGGAGGACCAGCTCGTCCGGGCCGACGCCATCGTCACCACGGGCGGGGTCTCGATGGGCACCAGGGACGTGGTCAAGGAAGTGCTCGCGGGTACCGGGACGGTGAATTTTCACAAGGTGCGGATGCGTCCCGGTAAGCCGCAAGGGTTCGGCTTGCTGGAAGGCACACCGGTTTTCACCCTTCCCGGTAATCCGGTGAGCGCGTACGTGTCGTTCCAGGTTTTCGTGCGTCCTGCGCTGAGGGCCATGCAGGGGTTGCCCCCTGACTCGGGGGCGAAGGTGAGCGCTGTTCTGGGGGAGGACGTCAAATCGCCTGCGGGGTTGCGTCATTTCCTACGCGGCAGGCTGTCGTTCAATCGGGGCTTCTACACCGTCACCGCGGCGGGTGTGCAGGGCTCGCACCAGCTCGGGTCCCTGGCGACGGCGAACGCGCTCATCGAATTGCCAGAGGATGTGGAGGCCCTCCCGGCAGGGTCGCACGTCGACGTGATGAGATTGCCGTCGTGAGTGCCGAGGGTTCTTCCGAATTCACCCATCTGGACGACGCGGGCGCGGCGCGGATGGTCGACGTGTCCGGGAAGGACGTGTCGTCCAGGACGGCGACGGCTTCCGGGTTCGTTCGGCTGTCGTCCGAATGCGTCGCGCTGCTGCGTGCGGGTGACATTCCCAAGGGGGACGCCCTGTCCGTCGCGCGGATCGCAGGAATCATGGGGGCCAAGCGGGTGCCGGACCTCGTCCCGCTGTGCCATCCGATCGCCCTGCACGGCGTCACGGTCGACCTGGAGGTTCGCGATGGCGGGGTTTCGATCACCGCCGTGGCGCGTACCGCGGACCGGACGGGAGTGGAGATGGAGGCGCTGACCTCGGTGAGCGTCGCGGCGCTCGCGCTGGTCGACATGGTCAAGGCGGTCGACCCGGCCGCCGTGATCACGGACGTCCGGGTCGAGGAGAAGACCGGCGGCAAGACCGGGACGTGGCGACGGTGAGCCCGGTGTCGGTTTCGGTGGTGGTGTGTCGATGGGTGGGGTTGCGGTGATCAGGGCGATGGCGGTCACCGTGTCGAACCGGGCCGCCGCAGGGGTCTACGCCGACAAGTCGGGGCCGGTGCTGGTCGAGATGCTGGAGGACCTCGGCTGCCAGGTGGACGGGCCGGTCGTCGTCCCGGATGGTGAGCCGGTCGCGGAGGTCCTGCGGGACGCGGTCGCCGCCGGGTACGACGTCGTCGTCACGTCCGGCGGGACGGGGCTCACCCCGACCGATCAGACGCCCGAGATGACCCGCCGGGTGCTCGAATGGGAGATCCCGGGCATCGCGGAGGCCGTCCGGCTGGAGGGGCGCGACGTGGTGCCCACGGCGATCCTGTCGCGCGGGGTCGCCGGGGTGGCGGGCGGCACGCTCATCGTGAACCTGCCGGGATCGACGGGCGGCGTCCGCGACGGGATGGCGGTACTGGGCCGCGTCCTGTCCCACGCCGTAGACCAGATCAAAGGCGGCGACCACCCCCGTCCCTCAGGCTGAGGTCACCAGCCTGAACATGCCCAGGGGCGAGTGTGGATGACCGTTAGCCGCCTGGACGGGCGCTGGCTCGATTGGCGAACGCCTGGCGGTGCCCGAGGTGCATTGGCTAACGCCTGAACGAGCACCGGCTAGCGCCCTGGCGAGCGTCGGCCGTGGCTAGGCGGGCACAGGCATGGCTGGACGAGTGCCGCCTGCGCTTGGACGAGCGGCGGCTGCGCTTGCGAGCACTGGCTACGGCGACGAGCATCGGCTGAGGCTGGATGACTGTCGGCTACGGCTAAGCGAGTGCTGGCCTCCGCCTAGACCGGCGTCGGCTATGGCTCCGCCGTCGCCCTAAGCCTGGATCACGTGGACGCCCGCCTCGGTGAAGGCCGCGATCTCGTCCTCGGAGACCTTCGCGTCCGTCACCAGGATGTCGATCTCCGTGACGTCGCAGATGCGGGCGAACGCGCGGTGCCCCACCTTGGAGCCGTCCGCGACCACCACGACCTGGTCGGCGCGCTCGGCCATCCGCCGGTTCACGTCCGCCTCGCCCTCGTTGTGGCAGGTCGCGCCGTGCCGGGCGTCCACCCCGTTCACGCCGAGGATCGCGACGTCGAGCGTCACGTGGTCGAAGATCCCGGTGGCCAATGGACCGGTCAGCTCGTACGACTGCGGCCGCGGCACCCCGCCGGTCAGGACGATCTTCACATGCGGCCGGACGGCCAGCTCGTTCCCGATGTTCAGCGCGTTCGTCACGATCGTGATCGCCGGGGCGGCCCCCTCCGCGTGCAGGTCGGCGCGCGTCGCGAGGACCCGCGCCACCTCCGACGTCGTCGTCCCGCCGTTCAGTCCGATGATCGAGCCGGGTTTCGCGAGTTCCGCCGTCGCGGCCGCGATCCGCTGCTTCTCCGTCGCGTGCCGCGCCGCCTTGTACCGCAGCGGCAGGTCGTAGCTGACGCTCTGCGCGACGGCCCCGCCGCGGGTACGGGTCAGCATCTGCTGCTGAGCCAACTGGTCGAAGTCGCGGCGGATCGTCGCGGCGGACACGTTCATCCGCGCGGACGCCTCCTCGACGGTCAGCCGGCCGGCGTCCGAGAGGAGTTCCAGCAGCGAGTTCCAGCGTTCGTGCCGGGTCACACCGGCCTCCTCTCCTGGGGACGGACGTGCGGGGAAAGCGACAAAGAGCGGGAATGAGCGGGGAAGAGCTGCATCATCGGGATTCTAGCCATGCGCACCCATGGCCTTTAATGCACATTCATGCCATGAAACAATCAACAACGATCAACAGGGAGGTTCGATGCTGACCGATCGCCGCGCCGCCCCCCAGGACGCTCCCTCCGCAGCGTCGCAGGACGTCCGATGACCGTTCTCGCTGGCGCGCGGATCGTGCTCCCCGGCGGCGTCCGCGACGGCGACCTGCACATCGCGGACGGCAAGATCGCCGACTCCGGAACGGCGGCGGCCGACGGCGAAGTGATCGACGTCGGCGGCCGCTACGTCGTGCCCGGGTTCGTCGACATGCACGTCCACGGCGGGGCGGGCGCGTCCTACCAGCTCGGACGGCACGACGAGGCCCGCCGCGCCGCCGCGTTCCACCTGTGCCACGGGACGACGACCACCATGGCGAGCCTCGTCACCGGCTCGCCCGAAGAACTGGCCGCCGCCGTCGCGAGCCTCGCCGACCTCGCCGCGGAGGGCCTCATCGCGGGCATCCACCTGGAAGGCCCCTACCTCGCCCGCGCACGCTGCGGCGCCCACGATCCCGCCCTGCTGCGCCTGCCCGACCGCGCCGAGTTCCGCGAGCTGGTCCGCCTCGGCCGCGGGCACGTCCGCATGATCACGATCGCGCCGGAGCTGCCGGGCGCGCTCGACCTCGTCCGGGACGCGGTGGACGCCGGCGTGATCGCCGCCGTCGGCCACACCGAGGCCACCGGCGAGACGTCCCGGGCCGCGTTCGACCTCGGCGCCCGCGTCGCGACGCACCTGTTCAACGCGATGCGCCCGCCGCACCACCGCGAGGGCGGACCGGCCGTCGCCGCGCTCACCGACCCCCGCGTCACCGTCGAGCTGATCAACGACGGGGTGCACGTCGAGCCCGCGGTCGCGCGGCTGGCGTTCGCGGCGGCGGGACCGTCCCGCGTCGCGCTGATCACCGACGCGATGGCCGCCGCCGGGATGGGCGACGGCGAGTACCGGCTTGGCGTGATGGACGTCGAGGTCCGCGACGGCCGCGCCACGCTCGTCGGCGGGACGTCCATCGCGGGCAGCACCATCACCATGGCCGACGCGTTCCGCGCCGCCGTCGCCGACGCGGGGCTGGCCGTGCACGAAGCCGCCGAGTCCGCGTCGCTCACCCCGGCGCGCGCGCTGGGCCTCGACTCGCGGACCGGGTCGCTGGAGCCCGGCAAGGACGCCGACCTCGCCGTCCTGGACGACGACCTCCGCGTCATATGGGCCATGAAACGCGGCCGCCGCGTCGAGTGCCCGAATTCTCGGTGACAATCGATGGCGTCCGGACGTCCGACCAGGGAATCATGGAAGCGTGGAACGATTGCGGGGATGGCCGGTCACCCTGGCCGAGGGTCCCGTGGGCCTGCGGCCGCTCCGGCACCGCGACGCCGCGGTATGGCGTGAACTGCGCGTACGGAACGCCGACTGGCTCCGTCCCTGGGAGCCCACCAACCCCGAGACGCCGCTGTTCCGCAGCGGGCTCGGCCCCTACCTCAGCATGGTCCACACCATGCGCCGCGAGGCCCGGCAGGGCCTCGCCCTCCCCTGGGTCGTGACCTACGACGACCGGTTCGCCGGACAGCTCACCATCGGCGCCGTCGTGTGGGGCTCGGCCCGGTCCGCGCAGATCGGCTACTGGGTGGACAAGCAGGTCGCCGGACGCGGCGTCATTCCCACCGCCGTCGCGCTCGCCGTCGACCACTGTTTCTTCACCGTCGGACTGCACCGGCTGGAGGCGAATATCCGTCCGGAGAACACCGCGAGCCGCCGCGTCGTCGAAAAGCTCGGATTCCGGGAAGAGGGAATTCGGCGCCGCCATCTGCACATCGACGGAGCGTGGCGGGACCACATCTGCTACGCCCTCACCGTCGAGGACGTCCCCGGTGGCCTGCGCGCACGCTGGCTCGCCGAGCGTAAACAGGCATTTCCCCGGCACACTTGAGTCGGCGCTGACTTTCCGTCCGTAAGAATCCTGCGACTGAGAAGGCACGGCAAACGGAGAGTAACGGCGAGCTCGATCTCGCGACACACCGCCCCTTATGCTCGTCAACCTCTGACAGGCCCTCGTACCGTGCGGGGCGTGGCCCTGCTCCCATTGCACGCTCGCGCGCCGAAAGTCGGCCCGCCCGTCGAGCGTGCCCCGGGGCGGTGGAGCCGATGAGCAGCGCGGTCCTTTACCTCGCCATCGTCGCCGTGTGGGCCGTCGTCCTCGTACCCATGTGGCTGCGCCGCGACACCGAGAACACCGGCATCACCCGGCTCCTCCACAAACGCGCCGACGACGAGGAGGAGGACGCGGAGGAGGCCGAGCCCGAGATCACTCCGGAGGCCGCTCCCGAAGCCGTCCCCGAACCGCGCCCCCGCCGCCGGACGACCCGCGCCGCCGTCATCGCCCGGCGCCGCCGCCGCACCACCGGCCTCGCGGCCCTGGTCGTCACCGCCGGGGCCGTCGTCGCGTCCGGCCTCGCCCCGTGGTGGGTCATCGCGCCGCCGACCGTCCTGTTCGCCGGCCACCTGACCCTGCTCCGCGTCGCCGTCGGCATGGACGCGGCCCGCCGCCAGGCCGCCCGCGACGCCCGCGCGGCGGCCCTGGCCCGCGCGCAGGCCCGCGCCCGCGCCACCGAGTCCGCGGAGCCCGCCGAGGCCCCGGAGGCCGCCGAGGTGATCGAACTCGTCGCCCCCGACGACGTCTTCGACCAGTACGCCGACGACCGCCGCGCCGTAGGCGAATAACCGATGCGCGACCACCCCTCGATGTTTGCTAACCTTACGGAGTCCTCGGGGCTGTAGCGCAGTCCGGTAGCGCACCTCGTTCGCATCGAGGGGGTCAGGGGTTCAAATCCCCTCAGCTCCACCCAAGGTCAGGCCCGGTTTCCGGGCCTTTCTCATAGGTCCACGGCCATCTGCTGGGGGAAGTCCGTGGGATCGTCCTCGGTCGCCTTCGCAGTGCGGGGTTGCTCGTTCAGGACGGCGACCCGTCGGACAACTCCAGGTGGGCGTCGAGCGCGGCCAGCCACCGGGCCGCCAGCGCCTCGCACAGCCCCTGACGCACGCGATCGGTAGGCGTGGCCCCATCCCGCCCATCTCGTGGCCTAGGCGCTCGTGTGAGAGCTTCGGGGCGAACAGCGTCATGGCCAAGCGCGGTCTCGGTTGGTCGTGGTGCCTGAACTCGGTGTTAGGTCCAGGGTTCCTCGACGGCTCCGGCGGCGGTCAGGCCGAAGCGGCGGAGCAGGTCAGCGCCCGCGACGTCACCGGCCTCCTCGCGGAGCCGGACCAGGCCCGTCAGCGCGTAGCCGTCTCCGGCGTCGGCGCCCTGCCGCAGGAGCCGCTCGGCGCCCTCCGGGTCACCGGTCCACTCCCACCGACTGGCCAGGGACACCAGCAAGAAGGGGTATCCGGCGTCGGCGGCCTGCCGGGCGAGCCGCTCGGCGTCCTCGTGATCCCCGGCGTTCTCCCGCGCCCAGAGCAGGACCGTCAGCGCGTGGGGGTTCCCGGCGTCGGCCGCCTGCTGGTAGAGCCGCTCGCCATCCTTGCCGTCACCGGCCTCATACCGCAGGTTGGCCAGGGCTACCAGCGCGTCGGTGTTCCCGGCGTCGGCGGCCTGCCGGAAGAGCCGCTCGGCACCCTGCCGGTCACCCTTCTTCTTCCGCAGCAAGGCCAGGTGCTCCAGCGCGGTGGTGTGCCCGGCGTCGGCGGCGTGCCGGTAGAGACGCTCGGCACCACGGTGATCGCCCTTCTTCTCTCGCTGCCCGGCCAGGCGTGCCAGTACGTCGAAGTGTCCGGCGTCGGCGGCCTGGTGGGCGAGCCGCTCGGCACCCCGCCGGTCGCCCTTCTTCTCCCGCCGCCGGGCCAGGTGCACCAGCGCGTCGGTGTTCCCGGCGTCGGCGGCCCGGTAGGCCAGTCGCTCGGCGCCCTGCGGGTCACCGGCCCGCTCGCGCTGCCGGGCCAGAGACTCCAGCGCCTCGGGGTTTCCGGCGTCGGCGGCCTGGCGGTAGAGCCGCTTGGCAGCCGCGCGATCACCGGCGCTCTCCCGCCGCTCGGCCAGGGCCACCAGCGCGTGGGGGTTCCCGGCGTCGGCGGCCCGCTGGTAGAGCGGCTCGGCGCCTTGCCAGTCAAGGGCCTTTTCCCGGGACCGGGCCAAGGCCACCAGCGCGTCGGTGTTCCCGGCGTCGAGGGCCTGGCGGGCCAGCCGCTCGGTACTCGTCCGATCACCGGCGTTCTCCCTCAGCCGGGCCAGGCGCTCGAATGCGTCGGGGTGGCCGGTGTCGGTGGCCTGCTCGTAGAGGTGCGCGGCGTGGCGGTAGCGGCCTCTGCGCTCTGCCTGGTCCGCGAGGGCGACGAGGTCGTTGGGGGTGTGGACGTGGTGGGCTGCCGCAGTCCAGAACGACGCGGGCGGGCAGAGGCGGGCGCGTTCGGTGCGGGCGTGTTGTTCGAGGTAGTCGGCCAGCCGGTACAACGGCACGGCCGGGGCCGGTTCCCCGGGGCGGGGACGGTGCTGGACCAGCGGGCCGGGCAGGCGGACGTGCTGTGCGGTGAGCTCCTCCAGTGCGGCGCGGAACCAGGCGGTGCCGCCGATCTGGTCCCATTCGTGGTCGTCCAGGTAGCCGGGAGCGGCCTCCCGCAGGAGCGGCTCGGGTAGCAGCGGGCCGTGATCCAGGCGGCGGGCGTCCATCGCGACCCACAGCACCGCCCGCGCGGCCGGGCCTGCCTGCTCGTAGCGGCGCAGCAGTTCGGGGGCGCCGGCCAGTTCCTGGGTGATCCGGCCGCCGCGGGCCTGCGTGGCCGCGGCGCGCAGGCGCGGGTCGGTGGAGATGACGGCGGCCAGGCTGGTGAGCTGCGCGGCGGTGAAGACGGGCGGCGCGGTGATGTAGTCGGCCCGGTCGAGCAGCGCTCGCGCGGCACGGTGCGGATCCGGATCCGCCTCGTCCTCGGGGACGCGAGTCAGGGTGCGCCGGAAGTTGGGCCACATCGATCCCAGAACCAGCACCGGCGCGCGTGCCGGGTCGGCCAGGAGCGCCTGCAGTTCGGCCGCGACCAGTTCCCCGCCTGCGGGTTGGAGGTAGAACTGGGCCTCGTTCAGCCAGATCACCGTCCGCGGGGTGACCCGTCCGGCGCGGATCGCCTCGGCCAGCGCGAGCGGCCGCCCCGGGGTGAGCGGATGCCAGACCCGCCAGTTCGGCAGCTCGGCGCGGATCGCCTCCCAGCACGCCCGCGTCTTGCCCGTCGAGGAGTCTCCGACCACCATCACCAGGCGGCTGCCGCGCGCCGCGCCCGCGACGGCGGCGCGCAACCGGTCGTCGAACTCGGGCCGGGGCAGGTACACCGGCAGCACGGGCACATGTCCGGACGTGCTCGCCGTGTCCGCGGCGAACGCTTGGTGGACCTCCAATGCCAGCGCGTCCTGCTCGCCCAGCTCACCGATCAGCCGACCCAGCGGTGCCGATGAGGACGCCTCGCTCTGCCCGCCGACGTTGATGATGTACTGGTCCCGGCCCGCGATATAAGCATCGCGTGCGGCGGTCACCTGCTGGTGAACCCCAGTTTCAGCCCCAGACCTGGAAACAGGCGGGTCGGGCGGCTCCACCGGAGGATCACTTCCCACACCCTGCACGCTACGGACGTCCCCTGCGCAATATCGCTTCGCCGCCCGCACAACCGGCCGTTCGGCCATGTTCGGCCATGTTCGGCCATGGGGGAGCCGCGCTCGCCGTCATCGCGACCTGTACACACCCTGCCTTAGGGAATCCAGAGCCTTAACAAGGCGGAGGCAGGGCCGGGGCTCGAAAGGCCGCCAGTCCTTTAGATGATCCGCTGGTAGAGGACCCTTTGGGCCTGGCGTGCCCGCTGGATCATTCCGTCACGGTGAAGGGCTTGGAGGTGGTAGGACACGGTTCCCGGTGACAGGTTCAGTCGTTTCGCCAGTTCCGTTGTCGAGGCGGGAGCGGTGAGCTCTTGGAGCAGTTGGGCCCTGGTGGCGCCAAGACGCGGTGGCCGGGTGTGGGCCTTGGCCGGAGCGGTGTCGGCGATGGGATAAGTGATCATCGGGAGTCGGGGATGGACGGCGTCGGGCGGGTCGATCGCGAAGGTGACCGTTCCCCTGAACAGTGCCGGGGTCAGTAACAGCCCGTCGGCCCTGGTTTCTCCGCCGTCGGCCGTGACGGCGAGGTCGAGGCCGCCGCCGCGCCAGCGGAGCGACGGCGCCAGTCCGGTGACCATGGTGGCGAGGCCGTCGCGAGCGGTCTGCGCTCCGCGCAGCGCGATGTCGGCGTGGATCTGTTCCCTGATCCGAGGCCATTGCGCGGCGAGCGCCCTCGTCCAAAAGACCTTCAACTCCTCGGCCAGGCTCTGCGCCAGCCGCGACTCGCCGCTCTGGGCCGCCCGCGCCATCACCGGCGCACGGCTGACATTGCCATTCAGGCACCATGGATGGCCTTCGAAGATGATCGCGGCCTCGTAGCCGATCCGGTCGGCGGGTGTGGTGGCGACCCTGTGCAGCTGGTCGTCCACGTCTTCCTCGAAGCAGACCGGTACGGGATTGACGAAGTCCGGGAAATAACCGGTCGCCGCCTGCGCGACCAGCGCGTTCAGCAGCGGCAGGCCCGGCTCGGCCAGCGCCGCGGCGGCACGGTGCCGCCACGCCTGGGGCAGCAGGTACGGGTAGCGGCCGAACTTGAATGCCACTTCCTGCGCCGCCTTCAACGGCGACACCACGAAACGGATCCCGGCCACCCCACCGGCATCCAACTCGACACGAATCACCGACCCTGCCCCCCAGCCGTGATTTGAATTCCTCGAAACATCTTCTAACGGACCGGTGCGCAAAGCCACGATCCTTCTCACTCGCCCAGCGGCACGGGAGCGCTTGCTCGCTCCCCGCTGACAAAAAGGAGACGCATGCGCATCAAACAGTCCCGCCCATCCCGCGGTATCACCGCGGGCGCGGCAATGACGGTAGGCCTGGCCCTGCTCGGCGGTCTGGCCGCTCCGGCATCGGCCGCCCCGTCCGCGACGGCGGCCGAGCACCTTCTCGCCTCCTCCAAGGCCGTCAAGGTCATGGCGGCCAAGGGCTCCGTGCAGGGGTTGCGGCTTGTGTCCGAGCACCGCAACGGAGACGGGTCGATCACGTCACGCTGGACCTCCGACAACGGCACCGGCTTCACCTACGCCGGGACGGCCGGAGTCACCGTGCACCTGCGCTCCGGGAAGTCCAGCCATGGCCGGTACGGATCCATGACGGTGACCTTCCCCAAGACGAGCAAGACGCCGGGCTCGGCGTCCAAGCTCGTCCGCGCCTACCAGTCCGCCGGCCGCTCCACCTACACCGACGCCCTCAACGCGGGCATCCCCAGAGCCGAAGCGGACGCCAAGCTGAGCAAGCACCGGACCACCGGAGGCGCCGCCGCCTACTCCATGTCCGGCACCTACTACCAGTCCGGCTGCCTCCAGCCGTCCAGCCCCCGTGACGTCAGGGCGGTCTGGGGATGTTTCACCCGCAACCTGCTCCAGACCAACGGCAGCGACTGGTACGTCGGAGACGACCTCATCGCCACCGAGAACCCGCCCGCCATCCTCTTCCCCAGCAGCCTGTACATCCTCATGTGGTACGGAGCGGGCAACACCGTCGTCAACTACACCCCCGCGCCCGGAGGGACCGGCTGCAAACAGGCGACCTGGAGCGGCCAGCTAGGGTTCAGCAACACATCCCTCACCTACAGCGAAACCAACAACATCTGCTCCGGCTACACCGCCGTCATTCATGACACCGCCCACTGGGGGCTCTCCTGGATCGACAACAACTCCCACCTCTCCCTCCCGCCGCAGGAGACGATCGAGGAGATCGGCGTCGTCCACAGCCCCCCATCGGCAAGCATCGGCAACAGCGACCTCGAACTAGCCTGGGGCCCCGGAGCCCGCGACGCGGTCGCCTGCCACACCACCAGCTGCTAACCCCTAACCCTCGGCCCTCCACCGGCACACGCCGGGCGAGGGCCGAGAACCATAAAGGCCAGCCCGACCCCGATGACGCCGCCCGCACTCGGGGACGGCACCGCCACATCCCTCGGGCCTGTGGAGGGCTCGCGACCGCCAGCCTCCGCGAGCCGGAGCGCGGTGAGCGAGTCGGTCGGCGCCTCGCACGGGCCCTGACGCAGCGGGGCGGCGGTTACCGGGCGTTTCTTTCTGTCTGGGGGAGGGCGGCGAGTCGGCGTTCTGCTAGTTCCACCACTTCGGTGTTGCGAACGCGCTGGAGGGGCGGGTCGAGGAATCCCCAGGCAGGGCAGGAGTTCGCCTCGATGACCACGGGCTTGCCCTCGTGGTGGATGATATCGATGCCCGCCATGCTCAGGCCCACCGCCTGTGCCGCGCGTACGGCGAGTTCGACGATGTCCTCGCCGGCGGTGGTGACTTCCAGCGGGGCGAGGATGTTCTTACCTGATTCAAATCCGGTCAGGGGCTTCCACAGATCGGTCCCGTCGGTTTGCAGGCGAACGCACATTGTGGCCTGTCCGTCGATCACGTGAATGCGCCAGTCGCCCTGGTGGGGTAGATAGGGCTGGCAGAGAAGGCTTCCGTATCTCGTCAGGAGTTCCTCCAGGCGCGGCTTGGCCGCCTCCCCGACGCCTTCGCAGAACCTTTCGACGTCTATTCCGCGATGGCCGACGGACGGCTTGACGACCACCGCTCCCCATTCCTTCGCCGCCTGTTCCAGATCCGTGAGTGAAGCGCACAGCCTGGTCGGTGGGATGGGAATTCCGGAGCGGCTCAGGTTCTGCAGCATGGCGAGCTTGCTGACGACGGCCACATGGTCGACCGGATGATCGAGCACCACCAGTCCTGGCACGCTGGAGAGCAGCAGCAGCCGCTCGACCGCGTCCCGCCAGTTGTCGCGGCCCACGTGCGCGCGGGACACGACGACGTCGATTTCCCGGGCGTCCACACCGGCGATGGTGGGCTTGATTCCCGTCGGGCCGTCCAGGCAGCCGATGTCCGCGAGTTCGAACAGAAGAACGTCGTGGCCCCGATCGCGCGCCGCGTCCGCGATGCCGATGGATTCGGCTTCCCGGGCGCTCCAGCCCAGCACTCCGAGCTTCATGTGTTCCCTCCGGGAGGTTTCGACTGATTGCTGGAATTAATGGGGAAAGTTGAACATCACAGCATCCGGAGTCCGTGTCAATGCGGACGCGGGCATCTCGCCGGCGAGACGGGTGAGTTTCCAGGAAGTCGCCATTGCTGTTGTTTGCCGCTTGGTTGACCTGCGAGTCGCTCCGCCGGTAAGTTCCGGATCTGTGTACATGGCCGGTCTGGGCGCTGCCATCAGCGACGGGAAAGGTGGTGCGTGCGGGTGAAGGATGATCCGGTGATCTCCGCTACGGGACTCGTCAAGAAATATGAGGACTTCACCGCAGTCAAGGGCATTGATTTCGATATATGCGCCGGTGAGGTCTTCGGACTGCTCGGCTCGAACGGCGCGGGCAAGACGTCCACCATGCGAATGATCGGCTGCGTCTCACGGTCGACGGCGGGCACTCTGCGCGTCCTCGGAATGGATCCCGTCAGGGACGGTCCGCGCATCCGGGGACGGCTCGGAGTCTGCCCGCAGTTCGACAACCTGGATCCCGATCTGACCGTCCAGGAGAACCTCACCACGTACGGCCGCTACTTCGGCCTGTCCCGCGCCGAGGGCAGGCGGCGGGCGGCGGAGCTCTTGGAGTTCTTCGAGCTGGCGGAGGTGGCGAAGGGCCGGATCGGCACCCTCTCGGGCGGCATGAAGCGCCGGCTCACCATTGCCCGCGCGCTCATCAACGACCCCGAGATAGTCCTGCTGGACGAGCCCACCACCGGACTCGACCCCCAGGCGCGGCACCTGGTGTGGGAGCGGCTGCACCAGTTGAAACGGCGCGGCATCACACTCGTCCTCACCACGCACTACATGGACGAGGCCGAGCAGTTGTGCGACCGCCTCGTCATGATGCGCGCCGGTCGTGTGATCGCCGAAGGCTCGCCGCAGACGCTCATCAAAATCCATTCCCTGCCGGAAGTGGTCGAACTGAGGTTCGAGGACGGCGAGTTGACCGACCATGCCAAGGCGCTGGCCCGGCTGGGCCGCGTCGAGGTGCTCCCAGACCGTCTGCTCCTGCCCGCCGATCGCGGCGATGAGGTGGCCGCGCAGGTGCATCGCAGCGGACTCGCCCCGTCCAGCGTCCTGGTTCGGCGCTCGGGGCTGGAGGACGTGTTCCTCACGCTGACGGGACGAGGGCTGGACGCATGACCTCGCCATCCTTCGCCGTCCTGGAACGGCATCTCCTGATCCACCGCCGTGTTTGGACGAGTACGGCGCTGACCTCCCTCTGCGTGCCGCTGCTGTTCTTGCTGTCGCTGGGCGTCGGGGTGGGCGGCCGCATCGGTTCGGTGGACGGCGTCCCGTACAAGGCATGGATCGCGGTGCCGCTGCTCGCCTCCACCGCCTTCCAGCAGGCGGCGCAAGAGTCCACGTTCCGCTTGTTCAACGACCTCAACACCACGCGTGTCATCGACGCGATGGCGACGACCCCGGCGGGGGTGCGCGCCATTGTCCTCGGACGGCTGCTGTTCATCGTCGTGCGCGTAGGGGCGGGCGCGGTGGGTTTCCTCGTGATCGCCGGCCTTTTCGGCGGAATCCGCTCCTGGTGGATCGTGGCGGCGCCACCGGTCGTGGTGGCCCTGACGGCGGCCACGGCACTGCCGCTGACGGCGTTGACCTCCGTCATCAAGGACGACACCTACATGCCCGCCGTCTCGCGCTTCGTCACCATCCCGTTGGTGCTGTTGTCCGGCATCTTCTTCTCCATAGCCAATGCCCCGGGATGGGTGCGGCCGGTGGTCTACGCCTCCCCGCTGTGGCACGGGGTGGAGCTGATCCGCGGGGCGGCGCTGGGACACGCCCCGGAATGGCCGGTCTGGGCCCATCTCGCCGTTCTCGCCGCGTGGAGCGCCCTGGGGTACTTCCTCGCGGCGAAGGTCCTCAACCGCCGCCTCTACGACGGAAGGAACTGACCGAAGATGCGCTCCTCCTCAGGACTGACATGACGCTGACCGCCATTTCCCTCCGCCGGGTGACGGCCGTCGCCGGCCGCAACGTCGGTGCCCTCCGATCCGGGCCGCAGTACTGGGCCGCGGTGCTCTCGGGCGTTTTCGAACCGCTCATGTACATGCTGGCGATCGGCGGGGGCGTGGGCTCCCTCATGGTCAGCCGATGGGCCGTCGACGGACACGAGGTTCCCTATTTGACGTACGTCGCCCCTGGCGTGTTGGCGAGCGCCGCGATGTCCGGCGCCATCGCCGAGACGGTGATCCACTTCTTCTTCAAGCTCCGCTACCAGAAGACCTTCGAGGGGATGTCGGCCACTCCGGTGCGTCCGGTGGAGATCGTCCTCGGCGAGCTCGGCTGGGCGGTCACCCGCAGCGCCGCGTATGTGGCGGTGTTCCTCATGATCATGGCGGGGATGGCGGTGACGACGCCGGTGCGCGCGGCCGTCACGCTGCCCGCCGGGATCCTCGTGGCGCTGGCGTTCGCCGCCCTCGGCATGTGCGTCTCCACGCTGCTGCGGGGCTGGCAGGACCTCGACCTGGTGATCGTCGCCCAACTGGCGCTCTTCCTCTTCTCCGGCACGTTCGCTCCGGTCGACGACTACCCCGGCCCGCTCCGCGCCGTCGTCGAGGCGCTCCCGCTCTACCACGGTGTGGAGCTGACCCGCGGCTTGGCCGTCGGCGGCGGTTCGGCGATGGCCCTCGCGGGCCACGCGCTCTACCTGTCGCTCCTGACGGCGGTGAGCGTCGCCCTCGCCGCCGTGCGCATGCGGCGGATGTTGCAACCCTGACAAGAACCGCCGCGTGCCGGCGACGACTCCCGTCCAAGGAGCCACCATGCCCACCGTCGAGTCCTCCGCAGACGTCTGCCCCGTACTCCACCCTGATTCAGGCCCCGAGAAGCCCGCTTACGTGTCGTACGCGCGGATCGACGAGTTGCACGAACTGGCCCAGCCGGTCACCGACTCTCCCCGTGAGCTGTCGTTCCTGCTGATCAACCATGTCATGGAACTGCTCTTCCGGGCGCTGCACGTGGAGGTCGGCCAAGCCCGCGAGGCGCTGCGCCGGGATCGGGCGGCCGAGGCATGCCTGTGCATCGGGCGCGGGGTCCGGGCGCAGCGCCTCCTCGTGGACTCGTGGGACGCCATGACGACGATCACGCCGGACGAGTTCCTCCAGTTTCGCGGCGTCCTCGGCGGAGCGTCCGCGGCTCAGTCCTACCTGTACCGCGCCCTGGAGTTCAGCCTCGGCGAGAAGAACCCGCGGATGGTCGAGGAATGGGCACCGCATTTCGAGCGGTTTCCGGTGCTGCGCGAGGAACTCCAGTCACCCACCCTGTACGACGAGGCATTGCGGTACCTGAGTCGGGAAGGCATGAGCCTGCCCGCTGACGTGCTCGACCGCGATGTCACGGCGCCGTACGAGCCCCACCCGAGCGTGGAGGACGCCTGGCTGGCCGTCTACCAGTCCCCGGCCGCCCGGCCCGAGGCCCACCGGCTCGCCGAAGCCCTCGTCGAGCTCGCGTACCAGTTCTCGCTGTGGCGGGCCAACCATCTGCTCGTGGTCGAACGGATCCTGGGCAGCAAGCCGGGGACCGGCGGGACGGGCGGAACGGCGTGGCTGCGCACGGTGAACGAGCACCGCTTCTTCCCCGAACTGTGGTCGGCGCGCACCCGGCTCTAGGGCGGAGGCCGCTCGTCCCAGCGGGCCGACCGCCCGCCGCGGGGCACCGTCTCCTGCTCGGGCCGGTGACGACCGCGACCACGCCGCGGCCGGTCGTCACCGGGTGGCCCGAGCAGGAGGCGGGCCCGGGTCAGGAGTGAGAGGCGCCCTGACCCTGGGGGTGCTGAGCCGCCGGGGCGGGCTGGAGCCCGCTGGCGCTGTCAAGGATGCTGGAGATCCAGTCGATGAGGTCGGTGCCGGACTCGATCGCGGCCCTGCGCCACACGCGGCAGCGGTCGGGGGCGATCTTCAGGTTGAGAGTGACCTTGGACTGGACCGCGCCGGTCTCGCCCTCGGCGAGCTCGCCCCGGCTGGCCTTCACGTAGCGGCGCAGGAGTGTCTTGGACCACCCGAACCGTTCGGCGCGGCCGAGCCAGACGTCCTGCTCCTCCTCGGGCAGCGCGGCGACCTCCAGGTGGTGCTGGAGGCTCAGCTTGGCGCGGCGGCGGGAGGGCGGGAACTTGCGCGCCACCCAGACGTAGTTCCGCAGGGTCTGGTAGTCGAGACCGGTCTCCTCGACGGCGCGCCGGTAGCGGTTGGGGTACCGGTTCTGACCGTAGAGGAGCCAGTCGCCGAGCCACCATGTGGAGGCTTCGGAGATCGCGTGGATGCGCTCGCCGATCGATCGCCACTCCTCGATGGGCATCCCGCCGGGAAGGGACAGGCTGGTGGGAGTCGTCGTGGCTCGGGGGTCGACCGGACGCGGTGATGGTGTCGGGACCGCTGCTGTAGCCATGTGCCGTACCTCGCTGCCAGGTGATCCTCTGCGCTTGGGATCACCATAGATGAATCGTGAACCAGTGGTCTACGGTGATCTATTTTTGGATCTAAGTCCAACTTTGCGCTACGAGGCCCGATCCGGCGAAGACGCAGGTCGTCAAGTGGATCGCGGCGAACAGTGCTGGCCGGATGCGGACAGAAATTTCAGCACTCTAGATCAAAGATGTGCTGGAGTAGATCATTGAGGGCACTTGCGGAGCGGGCTTGAGCGCTCGAGCAGAGACACCGCACACGAGCCGAAGGAGCAGGAGATGCGGAAGGACGGCGCCTGCGGAGCAGGTTCGGAGCCGGTCGCGGTCGTTGCCATGGGCTGCCGGTTCCCCCAGGCCAACGGGATCGAGGACTACTGGCGGCTGCTGGTCGACAACGTCGACGCCGTGACCGCGGTACCGCCGACCCGGTACGAGGTCCAGGACCTCTACGACCCGGTGCCCGGCACCTTAGGCAGGACCGTCTCCCGTGAGGGCGGCTTCATCGACGACCCGTTCCACTTCGACGCCGGCTTCTTCGGGATCTCGCCCGTCGAGGCGCAGGAGACCGATCCCCAGCAGCGCGTCCTCCTCCAGGTGGTGTGGGAGGCGCTGGAGGAGGCGGGCATCCGGCCGTCCACCCTCGCCGGCTCGTCCACGGGCGTGTTCGTCGGGCAGGCCACCGCGGAGTACGCGGAGACCACCCAGAATCCCCGCAGCCCCGAGATCCGGCACACCACCGGCAGCCGCCTGCGCGGAGTCACCGCGGGACGCGTCTCCTACGCCTTCGACCTGCGCGGTCCGAGCGTGGTGGTGGACACGGCGTGCTCGTCGTCGCTGATGGCCGTGCACATGGCGCGGCAGAGCCTGCTCTCGGGGGAGTGCGACCTGGCCATCGCCGCCGGGGTGAACCTGCTCTTCTCCGCGACCGACGGGCTCGCCTACTCGCACGGTGAGATGCTCGCGGCGAACAGCCGCTGCAAGTTCGGCGACGCCGCCGCGGACGGGTTCGTGCGCAGCGACGGTATAGGGGTCGTGGTGTTGCAGCGGCTGAGCGACGCCGCGCGTGCCGACCACCCGGTGCTCGCGGTGATCCGGGGAAGCGCCGTGGTGAACGACGGGCGGGGCAGCGGCCTGCTGCTGCGCCCGGCGGTCGACGGCCAGACGTCGATGCTGCGCGACGCCTGCCGCAACGCGGGGGTCGAGCCGCGGCGCCTGGACTACGTCGAGGCGCACGGCACCGGCACCCGGGTCGGGGACGGCGTGGAGCTCCGCGCGCTCGCCGAGGCCCTCGGCACGGACCGGCCCGCCGATCGGCCGCTGCCGGTCGGCTCGGTGAAGACGAACATCGGGCACACCGAGGCCGCCGCCGGGATCGCCGGGCTGATCAAGGTGGTGCTGGCCGGACGGCATCGGCTGCTGCCCGCCTCGCTGCACGTCTCGACGCCGAACGCGCTGCTGAGCGAGGGCTCCCAGCCCGTTCGGCTCGTCCGCGAGAACACCCCGCTTCCCGCGGGCGGCGAGGAGCCCGTCCTCGGGGTGAGCTCGTTCGGGATCTCCGGCACCAACGTCCACGTGATCGTGGAGGGAGCGGGGCCCGCCCCGTCGGCCGCCGACGTCCCGTCCCGTTCCGAGGGTCCTGACGGCGACGAGCCGCAGGTGCTCGTGCTGTCGGCGCGTTCCCCCAAGGCCCTCCGGATGCTGGCCGGGGTGTACGCGGAGTACCTCAGTCCGGGCGGGCGCGGTAGGGATTACCCCCTGCGCGCCATCTGCAGGTCCGCGGCCCTGCACCGCGACCACCATCCCTATCGCGCGTGGGCAGTGGGGAGGACGCACGACGAGGTCGCGGCCACGCTGAGGTCGCTCGCCGAGGGGACGGAGACGCCGGACGGCGGCTTCGGGAGCCCCGGCTTCGACGGGCCCGCCCGCACCGTCTTCGTCTTCCCCGGCCAGGGCAGCCAGTGGCTCGGCATGGGACGTCAGCTGCTCGACGAGTCCCCGGCGTTCCAGAAGGCGCTGGCCGCCTGTGACGAGACGGTCGTCCAGGAGCTCGGCTGGTCCGTCATCGAACGGCTCACCGCCGACGAGGAGCTCCCGGACGATGTGGAGGTCGTCCAGCCGATCCTGTGGGCGATGGAGGTCGCGCTCACGGCGGTGTGGCGGGAGCTGGGCGTCGCCCCCGACGTGTGCATCGGGCACAGCATGGGCGAGGCGGCCGCCGCGTACGCCGCCGGGATGCTGCCGCTGGCCGACTCGGCCGCGGTGATCTGCCGGCGCAGCGGCCTGATGTCGCGGCTCGCCGGACGCGGCGGGCTGCTGCTGGTCGGCCTGTCCGCCGACGACGCGCGGGCCAGGGCCGCCCGGCACGGGGGGTCGCTGCACGTCGCCGCCCTCAACTCGCCCAGCATGACGGTGCTGGCCGGGGACACGCCGAGCCTGACCGCCTTCGCGCGCGAGTGCGAGGAGGAGGGCGTCCTCGCGCGGCGGGTGCGGGCCAACGTCGCCTCCCACTCCCCTCTGATGGACGCATTGCGCGGTGACCTGCTGGAAGCGCTGCGAGACGTGCAGGCGTCCCCGAGCGGGACGGAACTCCTCTCCACCGTGCGGTGCGCTCCGCTCTCGGCGGACGAGCTCGGCCCCGAGTACTGGGTCGACAACCTGCGCTGCCCCGTCCGGTTCACCGACGCCGTCCGCAGGGCCGGCGCTTCCCGGGCCGTGTTCGTGGAGATCAGCCCGCATCCGATCCTCACGGCCGCCATGAAGGAGACCCTGGCCGACGCCGGATTCCCGGAGACGGTCGTGCCGACGCTGACGCGGGACGGCGACGAGCGGTGGGCGATGGCCCGCTCGCTCGGCGCGATCTTCGCGCACGGCGGCGAGGTCGACTGGGTCCGGCACCACCCGGGGCGGGAGCCGTACACGCCGCTGCCGACCTACGCCTGGGACGCCCAGCCCTACCGCCGCGAGTCCGCTCCGGCGGCGGTCGCGCCGGGCGCGCAGAGCCGTGACATCGAGCTGGCCGCCGAAGACCGGGAGGGCCGGCTCGGCGGGCTCCGGTGGCACGGCGTCAGGGTGGTGCCGCCGACGCGCTACTTCACGGCCGCGCTGGAGACCGCCCGCTCCGTCTCGGGCGGGGGCACCTTCGAACTGAAGGACGTGCGGCTGGGCGATCGCCCGATCGAGGCGGGGGACGGCGGGCCCGCCACGCTGCGCGTCACGGTCGGTCCGCCCACCGCGGGCGAGTCCCGCGGCGTCACCGTCGAGGCGCTCGGCGACGGTCGCGAGCGGACGTCGCTCTGCATGAGCGGCGATCTGCGTCCTGTGGTGGAACCTTCCGAAAGGGATGCTCACGTGCTGCTCAACAGCGTCCTCGGCCGCTGCGCCGACAGCCTCTCGGCGGACGAGTTCAGAGCGGTGACGGCGTCGCACGGCGTGGAGGCGGAGCAGGCGCCCGCCGGACGGGTGTGGAGGCGGGACGGTGAAGCCGTCGCGTGGATGACCCTGCCCGACGATCTGCCCAGGGCGTCGGCCCTGGAGTTCGGGCTGCAGCTGATCTACGCCGCGCTGCCGGACGGCAGGCCATGCGTACCGACGTCGTTCGACCGGATAACGCTCCACGACGAGGCCCGGGACGTGTGGGCGCTGGCCCGCGTGATGCCGGAGCGGCGAAGCGACCGGATGCGGGCGGACGTGTTCCTCCTCGCGCCGGACGGGCGGGTCCTGGCGGAGTTCGTCGGCATCACGCTGCTGCGCGGTGGTGCCTCCCGGAAGCCGGTGATGGACTCCCTGTCCAGCGCGGTCGGGCGCGCGCGGCATCTCGCCCAGCGGCTCGGGAAGACCGTCGCCGGGGACGTTCGGCACGCGCGTCCCGCGCCGTGGGAGCCCGCGGTAGCGGAGATCCGGCCGCTCCGGGCGGCTCCACCCACGCCGCGCACTCCGCACACTCCGCGTACTCCGCGCACTCCGGAAACGGCTCCGGTGCGGCAGCTGGACTCGCTGCGGAAGGCGTTCCTGACGCACGCCGCGTCCGTCCTCGGCATCCCGGCGACCATGATCGACGGCCGTAGGCGGCTGCGCGATCTGGGCATGGACTCGCTCATGGCCGTCGACCTCAACCGGCGCCTCGCCCGGGAGTTCAACGGGGTGAACGTCGGTACGGCGCCGCTGCTGTCCGGGGACAGCGTGCGGGATCTCGCGGAGTCGTTCGCGCGGATGTGCCTCGCCGAGAGCACCCCGGCCGCCTGAGATGGCCGTGCGCTCAGCTCTTCCGTGCGAGGATGCCCGGCGTGATGATCTTCAGGACGTCCTGGAGTTCGCGGTCGAGGTCGACCTTGGCCGCGCCGTGCTGCACCCACCGGAACAGCACCCCGAGATAGCAGTCGAGCAGGATGCCGCCGACCTGCTGCGGATCGACGTCGGGGTCGATCTCGCCCTGCCGGCGGCCCTGCTCGACGATCTCGGCGAACATCTCGGCCGTGTGCGGTTCCTCGGTGATCGGCCGACCGGTCTTCACCCAGGCCGTCACGAGCGCGGGCGCGATCTCCGCCTCGTCGGTGTTGACCTCGGCCAGCAGCGACAGGCTGCTGCGCAGCCGTGCCACGACGTAGGCGTTTTCGGGGTGCGGATTGGCTTCCAGGCCCTCCTTCAACCGTTTCCTCCTACGCTCCACCCACTCGGCGATGACGTCTTCCTTGTGCTGGAAGTAGTTGAAGAACGTGCCACGGGCGAAGTCGGCCCGTTCGGCGATGTCATCCACCGTCGTCTTGTCATAGCCCTGCTCGGCGAACAGGGTGATGGCCGCCGTGTAGAACCTTTCTCGGGCCCGCTCCTTGTTGCGTTCGCGACGCCCGGCGGGAGCGGGCCGAGGATTCACGGCATCTCGTGCACTCATAGATCACTCCTTACGCCATGTGCGCCCCGCGACGGGCAGCCACCGGAGTAGGAACTGTACTACAGTTTATTCATAGCTCTCGGTCAATACATGGGCTGGTGGCATAGCCCGGCCGGGCCGGTCCCGGACGTCCCGCGCCATCGCGGGGCCGTGGCCGGGCACCCGGCGGCGCGGGAACCGCCGCGGCGTCAGAATTCACACGGCAGGCTCTTGAAACCATTGACAAAACTTGAGCGGTGCCGTTCGCCCGGGCCGGCCGCCCGGATCTGGGGCAGCCTGGCGAACAACTCCCGGAACAGCACCGCGATTTGGTGCCGCGCGAGATTCGCGCCGAGGCAGAAGTGCGGCCCGGGAGCGCCGAACGCGACGTGCGGATTGGGATCGCGGGTGATGTCGAAGACCGCGGGATCGGTGAAAGCGCGCTCGTCCCGGTTCGCCGAATTGTAGAACAGGATGACGCGGTCGCCCGCCCGGTACGTGTGCCCCGCGAGCTCGAAGTCCGAGGTGAGGGTGCGGCGCATCCAGGTCGTCGGCGTCGCGAACCTGACCACCTCCTCGATCGCGCCGGGCAGCCGGGCCGGCAGGTCGGAGAGCAGCAGCGCACGCTGCGCGGGGTGCTCGGTGAGCAGGTCGAGGGTGTGCGCGATGGTGTTCCGCGCCGTCTCGCTGCCCGCGACGATGAGCAGCGTGAAGAACTTCCCGAGCTCCTCGGCGGTCAGGGACTCCCCGTCGACGTTGGCGCTGATCAGTTTCGTGACGAGGTCGTCGCCCGGGCGCTGCCGCCGCTCCTTCACCAGCTCGCCCATGAGCTCGTGCAGTTTCCGGTACTTCTTGATGAGCGTGGTGCTGCGGTCCTCCCCGGTGGGGCTCACGTAGTTCGGGTCGCCCGCCCCGAGCACCATGTCCGTGACGGCGGTCATCTCCGCCTGCATCGAGTCCGGGATGCCGAGCATCCGGAACATCACCCGCATGGGCATCGGAGCCGCTACGTCGGCGACGAAGTCGCCCGGTCCCTTGAGGGCGAGGTCCCCGACGAGCTCACGGGCGATCGCCGCGATGTCGTCGGCCATCTGCCCGATCAGCCGCGGCGTGAACGCGCGGCTGACGATCCGCCGCAGCCGGGTGTGCCGCGGCGCGTCCAGGCTGATGATCGACCCCGCGAACTCCATCACGTCCGGCGGCGGGTCGTCCGGGCTGGTCGCGATCGGCTCCGAGCTGAACACCGCGGTGTTGCGGCTCGCCGCCAGGACGTCGTCGTAGCGGGTCAGCGCGTAGCAGCCGTGGCCGTCCGGCGTCGGGCAGAAGACCGGCAGTTCCTCCGCGCGGAGCCGCGCGAACAGTTCCTCGCGCTCGCGCTGCGGCGCTCCCCAGAATTCCAGGTCGAACAGGTCGACCTCGCGTACGGCCATCTGGAAACTCCTCAAGTAACGGCACTTCGGAAACTCGGAAAGGGTGGCGGGAGCCGCACCGGCCGGGTGACCGGCCGGAGCATCCGCTGAACGGCAGCGTATGGAGCTGGCCATTAATGAATCAAGCGATGGCGAGCGCTCCCTCGCCAATGCATCTCGCCGGCGAGACGGGGGACGCGGCGCTCGAACTCGCCCCGTCCTCCTTTCATTGCCTTTGCCGATTCTTCGCTCCTAGTCTCGCAGCACGCCGAGAGGGCCGAGGTCTTCGGGATATCGATCGCCGCTTTCCCGTACGCGGCCACCGGCCATTGCTGGCGGACGAAGAGGAGGCTCTGTTGACAAAGCCGAGAATGGACCGGATCGGGATCGTCGGAACCGGCTCCCGGCTGCCCTCCCGGGTGATGTCCAACGCGGATGTGGCCGACGTGCTCGGAGTCGAGCGGCGCTGGATCCAGACGCGGACCGGTATTCGGGAACGCCGTTTCGCGGGCGCCGGGGAAGGGACCGCGGCGCTCGCCGCCGGGGCGACGATGGCCGCGGTGGAGGCGGCGGGCCTGACCGCGGCGGACGTGGACACCGTCATCGTGGCGACCTCGACGCCGGACCGCCCGATCCCTCCCGTCGCGACCCGCGTCCAGGAGCTGACCGGGGCCGGAGGGGCGCTGTCCTTCGACGTCAACGCGGCCTGCGCGGGCTTCCTGTACGGCCTCGCGGTCGCCGGCTCGCTCCTGGCGGCCGACGACCAGCGCCGGTACGCGGTCGTCGTGGGCAGCGACACCTACTCCCGGCTGCTCAATCCGGCGGACCGGCAGACGTACGCGATCTTCGGCGACGGCGCGGGCGCCGTGGTCCTGGGCCGGGTCGACGACGACTGCGGGCTCCTCCATACGCGGCTGAACACGGACGGCTCCCTCGGCGATATCGCGGTCGGCGGTCCGCAGTTGCCGATTTCCGTGGAGCAGATCGAGGAGGGCGCTCATTTCGCGAGCATGAGAGGGCACCGGGTGGCCGAGGTGGTGCGTACCCAGTTCCCGATGATGATCAAGGAAGTGGTGGCGCAGCACGGCATTTCCGTGGAGCGGATAGACCATCTGGTCTGCCATCAGGCGAATCCGCGGCTGATCCAGGAATGCGCGACGGCGGCCGGATTCACGCCCCGGCAGTTGGTCATGACCGGAGACGTGGTGGGAAACACGGCCTCCGCCTCGATACCGATCGGCCTCGCCGCCGCCGCCCGCGAAGGACGGCTGCGCCGCGGCGACACGATCCTCATGGTGTCTTTCGGCGCCGGAATGACCTGGGGATGGTCGCTGCTCAGGTGGGCCTGACCTGAATCCTTCTACAAGGAGGCAAGAATGGACCTGGCGTGGAACGAACAACAACGCGCACTCAGCGCGAAGTTCCGCGAATTCGGACGGGCCGCCGTCGCGCCGGGCAGTTCCGAGCGCGACCGCGCGTCGTCTTTCGACCTCGGCTTGTGGAGGAGGCTCGCGGCTGAGGGTTTCTGGCACGTCGCCGTCCCCAAGGAACTCGGTGGCGACGGAGGCGGGCTGAGCGAGTACGCGGCCGCCCTGGAGGGACTGGCGCGCGGCGCGGCCGACCCCGGCTTCGTGGTCTCCGTGGGCGCGCACGGCGCCCTCATCCAGCTGCTGCTGCGGTACGGGACCGAGCGGCAGCAGGAGAAGTGGGTGCCCAGGCTGCTGGCGGGGGAGGTCGGCGCGACGGCCTGCACCGAACCGGGCGGGGGGTCGCACGTCACCGGCATCCGCACGACGGCCAGGCCGCTGCCCGGCGGTGGATACGAACTCAGCGGACACAAGTGCCACATCACCAACGCCCCGGTAGCGGACATCGCCCTCATCGTGGGGCGCGTTGCCGACGCGGGGAACCGCGACATCAGCCTCTTCCTCGTCGAGCGGGGGCAGGCCGGGGTCGTCCAAGGCGACCACGAGGACCTGGTGGGTCTGCGGACCAGTCCGCTCGGACCGATCACGCTCGACGGCGCCCGCGTCGCGCCGGACGCCCTCCTCGGCGAGGTGGGCGACGGACTCGACATCCTCTACTGGTGCCTCGCGCTCGACCGGCTCAGTTTCGGCGTCATCGCGGCGGCCCACATCGCGTCGTTCGTGCCGACGGCCCTTGAGCGGGCGACCACCCGCGAGGCGTTCGGCGCTCCGATCGCCGAATACCAGTACGTCCAGGACAAGATCGTGCGGATGCAGGTCGCCGCGGAGAGCGCCCGCGCGCTGTCCTACGCGACCCTGCTGGCCCTGGAGGGCGAGGATCCGCGCGCGGGCCTGCTGGCGTCCTGCGCCAAGCTCACCTCCGCCCAGGGGATCGTCGAGAGCAGCCAGGAGCTCGTCCAGCTCTTCGGCCACATGGGCTGCGACCGCGACTTCGGGATCGAGCGCGCGCTGCGCGACGCCGCCGCCTTCCGCATCGCGGGCGGCACCGACGAGATGCAGAAGAAGAACATCTTCCACCAGTTGCTCGCGGGCCACCGGCGGGGCCGGGAGGTGGCACGGTGACCGCCGGCACGCTCAGGAACCGCAGGACGGTCACGGCCGAGGAGTCGGCCGAGCGGTGGGGGAACACCGGGCTGGACGTCCTGTCCACACCGGCGATCCTCGGCCACGTCGAGCAGTTGTGCGACGCGGCGATGAAGCCCCGGATCGCGGAGGGGCAGATGACGGTCGGCGTCGCGATCACCCTGCACCACCGCGCTCCGGTCCGGGTGGGGCGCACGGTCGAGTACCAGGTCGACGCCCCCGGTTTCGCGCGCCGGATGGAGTTCGCGTTCCGGCTCCTGGACGAGTCCGGGCAGACCGTGTGCTCCGGCACTCACGAACGCGCCGTGATCGACGTGGACGCGTTCAAGGCCCGGATGGCCGACCGCCCGGTCGGCGCCCGGCCCGCGAACGACGTCCCCGCCAGGATGGAGGCCAGCGGATGACCACCACTCTCGCCACGGCGCGGGCGGCGGACCTCGGCAGCGGAAGGCCGGTGGTCGACAGGGCCGAAGGGTGCTGGATATACGACACGGAAGGGCGCGACTACCTCGACGCCAGTTCCGGGACGGTCTGCGTGAACATCGGGCACGGCGTGCCCGAGGTCCTCGCGGCCATGGCCGACCAGGCGCGCCGGGTCTGCTTCGCCCACCGCAACCAGTTCGTGAACCGTCCGGCCGTCCAGCTCACCGAGGCCGTCCATGAGGTGACCGGCCACCTGTTCCGCGAGGTCGTCTACACGAACTCCGGGTCGGAGGCCACGGAGGCGGCCCTGCGGCTGCTCCTCAACCACCATGCTCTGCGAGGCGCCGCGGACCGCACCGTCGTCCTCGCGCAGTTCCCCAGCTATCACGGCATGACCGCGGGAGCCCTCTCGATCTCCGGGCACCCGCCCCGCCAGCGGAACCTCACGGCCCTGCACGCCAGCCCGGTCAGCGTGGGCGCCGTGCGCGCTCGGGCCCGCGACGCTCTCGTGCCCGACCCGGCGGACTGGGAGGCGGCGTTCGCGGAGGTCGGATCCGACCGGATCGCCGCGGTCGTGGTCGAACCGGTCGGCTGCGCCGCCAGCGGAGCCGCCGTCATCCCCGACGAGACGCTGCGCGGGCTCCGGGAGCTGTGCGACCGGACGGGGGCCCTGCTCGTCGTGGACGAGGTCATGACGGGTTTCGGCAGGACGGGGGACTGGTTCGCCCATTCCCGCTCCGGCGCGCGGCCCGACCTCGTGATCACGGGGAAGGGGCTCGGCGCGGGCTACGCGCCCATCGGCGCCTGCCTCGTCGGCCGTGCCGTGCTGCCCGGGCGCTCGGCCTCCGACGTGGCCGTCGGCCACACCATGAGCGGCAACCCCCTGTCCGCCGCGACCGCGCTGGCCGTCCTGCGGTACGTGCGCGAGCACGGTCTCCTCGACCGCGCACGCCGGACCGGGGAGCTGCTCGCCGCCGGGCTGGCCGAACTCGCGGCCGACTGGGAGTTCGTGGGCGAGCCACGCGGCCGGGGCCTGATCCAGGGCCTCCCACTGGTGCAGGATCCGGCCGCCTTCGCCGACGGCCCCCTGAACCTGCGGCTGTGCGAGGCCGCGATGCGCTGCGGCCTGCAGCTGTACCCGGCCGGTGTGGACGCCCGGTTCCAGTCCGTGCTGGTCTCCCCGCCGCTGACCCTGACCGAAGGCGAACTCGACACCCTCCTCGCGCGGCTGGACCGGGCCGTGCGGCTGGTGGCGGACGAGCTCGGCGCCACCCGGATCGGCACCGCCCGCAGGAGCCCGCGATGAGCACCTTGGTGATCGGCAACTCCTTCAACGACTACCTGGTGGGCGACCTCGCCCCCTTCGATCCGCTGGAGCGGAAGATCGGCGGCAACATCTCGCTGCGCCTGATGTGGCTCGCCGAGCCGGGGGACGTCGTCGTCCTGCCGCAGCCCCCCGCCTCCGCGTTCCTGTCCTACCTGGCGGCGTTCAAGGGCATCCCGGACGACTCCGTCACCGTCCTCGTGCCGCCGCCCGGCGCGTTCGGCACCGACGTCCTCACCCGGGACCGGCTGACCGAGCCCGGCTTCAGGGAGCTGCTGGCGAAGACGGCGCGCGAGCACGACATCGACCGGGTCCTGCCCTATGTGTTCGACCAGACGGTGGTCGGCATCTGCGCGGAGCTCGGGATCGACACCTCGGCTCCGGACACCGCCTTCCTCAAGGCCGGCGGCAGCGACCTGCTCAACAGCAAGAGCGTGTTCCGCGCGCTCGCGGCCGGCGCGGGCGTGGCCACGGCCGAGGGCCTCGCGACCCACGCGCGGGAGGCGGCCGAGGCGTTCGTGCGCGAGCAGTTCGAGCTCGGCCGCCCGGTCATCGTGAAAGAGGACTTCCACCAGGGCGGGCACGGAAACGAGATCCTCGCGCCCGCCCCCGGCGTCGCGCAGATCGGGGCCACCGCGCTCACCGTGCTCGACGGTCCCGAGGCGATCTCCCGCCACCTGGACGAGCGCTGGACGGTCTACTCGAACGCGTCGCGGAACAAGGTCGTGCTGGAGCACTACCTCCCGGACAGCGTGCCCATCGGCGCGGAGGTCGAGATCGGTGAACGCGGGGTGACGGTCCGCCACGTCGGGGAGATGCGCATGACCCCCGTGTTCGACGGCGTCGTCCTGCCCGGCGAGCGGACGACCGAGGGGCAGCGCGCCGAGTTCCGGGAGGCGACGACGCGGCTGTGCGCGTCGGTGCGCGCCCTCGGCTACCGGGGCCTGATCAACGTCGACGGGGTCGTCGACTCCGCCGGCCGGGTCTGGTTCACCGAGTACAACGGCCGCCTCGGCGGCACGACCCACCTGCACTGGCTCGGGCTGCGAGCGGTCGGAGCGGACTATGCGCGGCGCGCCGTCTTCGTCAGCAACAACGACTGGCAGGTCTCCTCGTTCCCCGAGGCGTTCGCGCGGCTCCGGCGGTCGGGGCTGGAGTTCGACCCCGGGACGTCCCGCGGCGTCGTGATCACCTGCGACCACACCGCGCAGTCCAACGCCGTCGAGTACTGCGTGGTGGGGCCGGACCTCGCGGCGGTCACCGAGATCGAAGCGGCCCTGAAGAGGTTGTTCTGATGGACGACCGCACCCCGGGCAGGGCCGCGGTCCTGATGGGGATCGGCAGCTACCTGCCGCCCCGGACCGTGTCCAACGACGAACTGGCCACCCGGCTGGACACCTCGGACGAGTGGATCAGGTCCCGTACCGGCATCGCCCGGCGCCACTTCGCCCACCCGGACACCGCCACCTCCGATCTCGCGGCCGAGGCGGCCGCCAAGGCGCTCAAGTGCGCCGACGTCGACTCGGTGGACGCGCTGCTGCTGGCCACCACGACACCCGACCGGCCCTGCCCGGCGACGGCGCCGACCGTCGCGGCCAAGCTCGGCCTCGGGACCGTGGCCGCCTACGACGTGTCGGCGGTGTGCTCCGGCTTCCTGTACGCCCTCGCCACCGCCTCCGGCCTGATCGCCGCGGGCATCGCGGAACGCGTCCTGGTCATCGGCGCGGAGACCTACTCCGCCATCGTCGACCCGGCCGACCGCGCCAACGCGGTGATCTTCGGCGACGGGGCCGGGGCCGTGGTGCTGCGCGCCGGCGACCGCGCGGAGCCGGGCGCGCTCGGCCCGTTCGACCTCGGCAGCGACGGCGCCGGCCGGGACCTCATCACCGTCCGCGCGGGCGGCGCGGAGGCGCGGCTGTCCCGCAGGACCCCCGAGCCGGCCGACCACTACTTCTCGATGTCGGGACGGGAGGTGTTCCGCCGCGCCGTCCACCACATGGCCGGTTCGGCGCGCACGGTCCTGGACCGGGTCGGCCTGACGGCCGGGCAGCTCGACCGGCTGGTCGGCCACCAGGCCAACCGGCGCATCCTGCGCGTCCTCGCCGACACGCTCGGCGTCCCGGAGGAGCGCACCGTCCACAACATCGACGAGGTCGGGAACACGGCCGCGGCCTCCATCCCCCTCGCTCTCGACCACGCGTACTCCAGCGGATCGCTCGCGCCCGGCGACCGGGTCCTGCTCACCGCGTTCGGAGGGGGGCTGACCTGGGGTTCCGCATTCCTGACCTGGCCGAACCTCAGCCGTTCCTAGCGACTTTCGGGCGCACAGCACACATGGTCCACATCTCATCGAAGGAAGGCTTCGCCATGTCCGCAACGTTCGACACCCTCGCCGACGTCCTCGCCACCCGCTTCAAGGTGGACCGGTCGAAGATCGCCCCGGACACCACGCTGGAGGAGTTCGAGTTCGACTCGCTGTTCATCGTCGAACTCGAACTCGTCCTGGGAGAGCAGTTCGGGATCACCATCGAAGAGCAGACCTTCACCCCCGAAGACACCCTGGAGTCCATCGTCGACCTCGTCGAGGGGCGGCGGGCGGCCGCCGGTCTGATCTCATGACCGCGACCGGAGTCAGCATCACCGGCGTCGGCATCGTCAGCGCCGCCGGGATCGGGACCGAGGCGACCTGGCGCCGGGTGTGCGCCGGGTCGCCGACCGCGGCCCGCGATCCCGGCCTGGCCGGCCTCCCGGTGGACATCTCCTGCACCGTGCCGGACTTCGACCCCACGCGGCTGGTGGACGCGCGCAGCACGCTGACCCATGACCGGTTCGTCCAACTGGCCATCGTCGCGGCGCGCGAAGCCGTGGCCGACGCGAAGATCGACCTGTCGGACTACCCCCCGACACGCGTGGGCGTGGTCGTCGGCACCGCGCTCGGCGGCGTCTCGACCTGGGAGCAGCAGTGCCGCCGCCTGGTCGGGCGCGGCGCGCACGGCGTCTCGCCGCTGCTCATCCCGCTGCTCATGCACAACATGGTCGCCGGGCACCTCGCCATGGACTTCGGGGTCACCGGGCCGAACCTCGTCACGGCCACCGCCTGCGCCTCCGGCGCGACCGCGATCGGCACGGCGGCCGAGCTGATCCGCACCGGCAGGTGCGACGTGGTGATAACGGGCGGAACCGACGCGAGCGTCACACCCCTGACCGTCGCGGGGTTCGCCCGGATGGGGGCCCTGTCCCGACGGGTGGCGCGGCCCGAGGCCGCCTCGCGGCCCTTCGACCGGGACCGCGACGGCTTCGTCATCGCCGAGGGCAGCGGCATCCTCGTCCTGGAACGCGAACCGGACGCGCGAGCGCGCCGGGCCCCGATCAAGGCGAGCCTCGCCGGGCACGGCGCGTCGGCCGACGCCCAGCACATGACGGCGCCGGATCCCGCCGGAACCGGAGCCATCAGCGCGCTCCGCGAGGCGCTGGAGATGGCCGGCGCGTGCCCTTCGGACGTGGGCTACGTCAACGCGCACGGCACCTCCACCCCGCTGAACGACATCACGGAGGCCAGGGCCGTCGCGAAGCTCCTCGGACCGGCCCCGCCGGTCAGCTCGACCAAGGGGGTGACCGGGCACGCGCTCGGAGCCGCCGGCGCGATCGAGGCGGCCCTGTGCGCCCTCGTGATCGACCGGGGGGTGATGCCCCCGACCGCGAACCTCGACCGCCTCGACCCCGAGGTCGAGCTCGACGTCATCGCGGGCGACGCCCGGAACGGACGGGTCGACGTCGCGGTGAGCAACTCCTTCGGCTTCGGCGGTCAAAACGCCGTGCTCGTCTTCGCCGCCGCCTGAAAGGCGCCGCCGTTCATGAAAGTGAGGTCACCGGTCGTGAGAGAGCTGACCGACTGGCTGGACAAACCGGATCCGGACCACTTTCCGTACGACCAAGTGATGGCGGAGTTCCTCCGGGTCGGCAAGCATTTCGTCGACCATGACCTGCTCAAGGACCTGGGACGGGCCAGGGAGAGCCTCCCGGTGGCGGCGGACTCCGAGTGCCCCGGCACCCGGCTCCTCCGCCGTTTCCTGGACACCGCCCTCGACAAGTGGGACGGGCGCTATGACTACGGCACCTACATCGCGCTCGGCGTGCTGCCCGTCCCGAGGCTCGACGACGCGCCGGAGCCGGCCGAGCGGACCCGCGCCCGCCGCGACCGCCTGACCGTCCAACTGCTGGCCGAGACGCTCGGGTTCGAGCTCGACGCCCTGGACGGGACCAGCGACCTGCTGCCCGAGATGCGGCCGGGCCGCGACACCGTCCTGCTGCGGTGCCGGCACGGCCTGCGCGTCGCCCGGCCCGCCCTCGGCCGCGTCCGGCCGGACGCCGCGCTCCCGCAGGACACCCGGGCCGCGTCCCTCCAGACGGCGCGGCGGCTGTGCTCGATCGTCGCCGCCGACGCCACGGCCGAGGACCGCCGCGTCATGCGACTGTCCTTCCTGCCGGTGTACGTCTCGCACGACGAACACCTTTTCATCCGAGTTCTCCAGACATTCGAGACGACCTTCTCCCTTCTTTCCATTGAATTGCGCGACGCGGCCGAGGCGTTGGCCGGGGACGACCACCGCACCGCGGTGGACCGGCTGAGCGGGGCCAGGCGGGCCCTCGCCGAATCGGCGCCGCTGTTCTCCTTGCTCGCCACCATGCAGGTCGAGGCGTTCCGCGACTTCCGCACGTTCACCGAGGGCGCGAGCGCCATTCAGTCCCGCGCCTACAAGGAAATGGAGTCGCTGTGCCGGGTCCCGGACCACGATCGGCTCGACTCGGCCGCCTACCTGTCCGCGCCTGAGGTCCGCGACCGCGTCCTCGCGGGCCGGCTCACCCTCGACGAGGCGTACAGGACGGCGCGGACGAGATTACCCGCCGCGGAACGCGACGAGGTCACCGCCGCGATGCGCGCCTTCTCCGCGACGCTCGGACGGTGGCGGCAGACGCACTTCCGCCTGGCGGTGCGCATGCTCGGCGAGCGCTCCGGCACCGGTTACACGGCCGGAACGCCCTACCTGAGCAAGGTGCGGGAAATCCCCGTCTTCCACACCGTCTGACACCCGTCCGCTTTCCATCCCTCCCGCTTTCCATCCCTTCAGTGCCGAACTTGGAGGACGCACCCGATGAAGTCGCTCGATGCGAAGGCCGAAGAACTCGACGCCAAGAGCCCGTTCACGCACGTTCGGGAGAGATTCCGGCGACCTGACGGGACCGTGTACATGGGCGGCCACTCGCTGGGCGCCCTGTCGTCCAACGTGCCCGCGGCCCTGGAAAAGGCCGTGCTTCAGGAGTGGGGTCAGGGAGTCGTTCGATCGTGGATCGACTGGATGCCCGTCCTGTCCGCGCTGGGCGAGCGCGTGGGGAGCCTGCTCGGCGCGGCGCCCGGATGCACCGCCGTGGGCGATTCCACTTCGGTGCAACTGTTCAACGCGCTGACCGCGGCGGCGCGGCTGCGTCCCGACCGTCCGGTGCTGCTGACCGACCCGGGCCACTTCCCGACGGACCGCTACCTCGCGGACTCCGTGGCCCGGCTGCTCGGCCTGCGGGTCCACCGGGTCGCGGTGCCGGACGCGGCGGAGTTCCTGCGCGCCCACGGTGACGAGGTCGGCGTCGCCGCCTACCCGGCCGTGGACTACCGGACCGGTGAGCTGTGGGACCTGCCGAAGCTGACCGCCATGGCGCATGGGGCCGGGGCGCTGACCGTGTGGGACGTGAGCCACGCGGTCGGCGCGATGCCGCTCGACCTCGCCCGGCATGACGTCGACTTCGCCGTCGGCTGCACCTACAAGTACCTGTCGGGTGGCCCCGGCGCACCGGCCTTCGTCTACGCGGCCCCTCGCCACCAGGAGTTCCTGGACCAGCCCTTGACGGGTTGGCTGGGACACGCGGAGCCCTTCTCCGGGGAGGAGGCATACCGGCCCGCGCCCGGCATCGAACGCACTCGTATCGGAACACCGCCCATGCTCTCGGCCCTGGCGCTCAACGCCGCCCTCGACGTCTACGACGACGTCGAACTGTTCGAGGTGCGGTCGGAGAGCCTCTCGCTGACGTCGTTCCTCATCGACTGCGCCGACGAGCTGCTGGCGGGCCGAGGCTTCGAGGTCGTGACGCCGCGCCAGGAGAACCAACGCGGCAGCCATGTGGCACTCCGCCATCCGGACGCCTATCCGCTGGTGCGGGCGCTGATCGAGCGGGGAGTGATCGGTGACATGCGTGAGCCCGACCTGGTCAGGTTCGGCTGCAACGCCCTCTATGTGACGCACGAGGACGTCTACCGATGCGTGGTCACCCTGCGGGACGTGGTCGACGCGGGCGAGCACCGGGATCCGCGGTTCAGGCTCCGAAAGGCCTTCGGCTGAACACCGCGCTTTCCGGGTCGGGTCGCGCCGCCGAATCGGTCACGGCCTTTCAAGGGCAGCGCCTCCATACGAAGAGGTCTCTCGCGTTGCCGTCCGTGGCGTCGATTGACATGAAACTCGTCCTGGCTGCGCCGGAGCCTTCGGCCTTAATCTTCAACTCGGTGTCGATGGTGAGGTCGCGGTCCTCCCCGCAGGGCTTCCAGACCATGTCCCGAGGGCCGACCCTGTCCGGTGACTGCCATTCGGAGGTGTACTGGCCCCCGAACGTGCGGCCGATCGGGACCTGGGAGGAGGGGCCTCCCTGGAAGGAAAGGTGTGTTCGTTCGTCACCGGTCGCCCCCGCCCGCAGCCGGGCGAATCCACGGTGGTCGACGCCGAGGACGGCATAGGTGTAGTCGGCCGGGGCGTTGACCCGCACGGTGACCCGGCAGTTCTTGCGGGAGGCGGCCGGTGGCGCGTCACCTCCGGCGGAGGCGACGAAATCGCTGTAGGAGACGGTGAACGCGGTCTTGTCCGCGGAGATCAGCACCGACGCCGTTCCGGCCGGGCAGCCGGTGCCCTCGACGCCGACCACGTCGACGCTGACACCGTCCGGCATGAGGTCGGCGGAGGCGGGGAGGACCGGCAGAACGGGCAGCGCGAAGGCGCTCACCAGCACGACCGCTGTTCGTTTGGCATTCATCATGGCCAGGACTTCCACGTGAATCGGGAGGGGGCCGATCTGCTGGTCGCTCGCCCGAAATTCGAAGCCGCCATCGCGCGCAGTCGGCGATCATTCCCGACCGTATTCCCGACTCGCGACATGGGTCAACGCCGTCTTTTCGACCCGTCTTCTGGCGTTGCCGAACCCGCGCCGAGCCCCGGTGATGGGCGACGTTTTCGGCGACCGCGCGGGCGACCTGAGCCGCCGGGTGTTCTGCCCCTGGGACATTTCCGGCGGCTCGCCGACACCGTCAGCGCGGCCCGTGATGCGCGCGGCCCTGAGCGACGTCGAGGCTCTTCTCAGGCCGGGAACTCGGGGGTGTCCGGGGGGAGGAGGGTGCCGCCGGTGAGGGTCACGGAGAGGAGGTCGGCGGTCTCGGTGGCGCGGGCGGTGGTCCGGCGGGCGGCGGTTCGGAGGCGGTGGACGAGGCGGAACGCCCGGCCGTAGGCGGTCTGCTCGTCCGGCGGCAGCAGCGGGACGCGCAGCCGGGACGCGCTGAGCTGGTGCGCCGACGTCCCGGTCGTCGCCTGGCTGACGTTGTCGGCCGCGCCCGCGAAGCCCGCGAGGAACCACGGGTCGAGCCGCGCGGGGTCGGGACGGAGCAGGTACACGCCGACGCCGAGCAGGCATCCGGCGTCGGCGGCGTCGGCGACGCGGGTCGCGGCCTCCCGCGCCCCGGCGACCTGGGCGAGCAGGACGTCCCCGGCCTCGATCACGACCGGTTCGGGCGCGGGCGGGTCGTGCGGGTCGCCGCCCGCGGCCGTCCCGCCGAGCAGGTCGCGGGCGCGCAGGACGCGGCGTCCGGCGAGCGCCTCGGGAAGGGCGCCGGACGACGCGGGCGTCCCGCGCAGCACCGAGAGGGCGCCGCCGCGGGCGAGGTCGGCGACGGTCGCGGTGCGCCACGTCCGGCCGGCGCCGGCCGCCGGGGGCAGCGGGCCGATGTCGCTCGCGCCGGACAGCTCGGCGACGTCCGCCCTGAGTCGCCGGACGAGGTCCGCGACGCGCCCGGCCGCCGCGTCCGGCGTGATCACCGGCGCGGTGCGGACGTGCCGGGCGGGGGAGAGGTCGACGAGCTCGTCCAGCAGGCCGATCGCGGACACGGCGCGGGCCGTCCCCGGCAGCTCGGCGAACCGGGCGGGGTCGGCGGCGAACGCGTGCCACACGGCGAGGACGGCGTCGCGGAGCCCGCGCTCGTCCTTCGCCGACTCGTCGGAGGCGTCCATCAGGAGCACCGTGTCCTGCCGCGGGCCGCCGTCGGGACGCTGGAGTATCCACAGGTGGAGCCCGATGTGGTGCGGGACGGCGACCCCGGCGGGCAGCGCGATCACCGCGCGCGCCGCCCCGTGCCGCAGCAGCTCCGCGCGGAGCCTGCGGCCGGACGACCGTGACGCGGTCGCGGGCGGCAGCAGCAGGACGGCGAGGCCCCCCTCGGCGAGGTGCGCGAGCGCGTGCTGCGCCCATGCCAGCTCCGGCTCCGAGCGCGGCGGCACCCCGTAGGCCCAGCGGGTGTCGAACGCCAGCTCGTCGTGGCCCCAGTCGCGGTCGCCGTAGGGCGGGTTGCACACGACGGCGTCGGCGCGGAGGTCGGGGAACGCGTCGGCGCGGAGGCTGTCCCCGGACCGGACGGTCACGGCCGTCCCGGGCGCCGTCTCCGCGACCCGGGCGATGGCCTCCGCCGCCGTCACCGGCCGGTACTCCTGCCCGAACGCGCGGGCGCCGCCGCCGAGCCGCGCCGCCGCCGCGGCGAGGAGGTGCCCGCCGCCGCACGCCGGGTCGAAGACGCTGCGCGCGCGCGGGTTCCCGGCCGTCGCCAGCTCGGCCATGAGGTCGGCGAGCGCGGGCGGGGTCGGGTGCGTCCCGCGGATCCCGATCGGGGCCTCGGCGTGCTCGTCGAGGACGGCGAACACGGCGAGCGGGCCCTCGTCGAGGACCACGTCCAGGGCCGTCCGCAGCAGTTCGGCCGGGACGTCCGCGGCCGGCCCGGCGGCGGTCCGGGCGAGTTCGCCGTCCGGCAGCGCGGCGGCGCGGGCCGTCCCGGTCTCGTCCAGCCCGGCGAGGTGCGCGGTGAACAGCGCCACGGCCTCGACGTCGGCGGGCGGCCGGCCGCGCAGCCGTTCGCGCAGGTCGTCGGCGGCGGACCGGGCGAGGAGCCGGCCGCGGGCGGCGAGCCACGCCTCCACCTGCCGCCGGTCGTAGCTGGGACTCGCCTCGGTCCCGCCGGTGGGCTGCGGGAAGTCGGGGTGGCGGCGGCGCCAGTTGCTCACGGTCGCGCGCGTCACCCCGGCGAGCCGCGAGATCTCGGCGGCGGTCAGTCGGTCGCTCTGCGGGGCCATCGGATCTTCCTGCTCGGTTTTCGGGAGCAGGGCCACAGTACAGCACCCATAGAACCGAGGCTATTTGACAGTGCTTTCAGGGCATGCTCTCATGATGGAGCTTTCAGAGCACAGCCCAGAAAGGCGTGCCTCACAGTGCGCACGCCTACCCCCTGAAGGAGTCTTCTCATGCGCAAGATCATCATCGCCGTGGGCGTGGCCGCCCTGCTCACCGCCGGGTGCGAGGCGGCGGAGGACCCGGTGCCCGTCCAGTCGTCCGGGGGCGCCAAGGCGGGCGCGGAGGAGACGAAGAAGGGCGGCGGCGCCAAGGTCCCGATCAAGCTCGTCGCCAAGCGGGCCAGGGCGAAGAAGAGCGTGCTGAGCGACGGCGGCGCCATCTCCTGCGTGAAGGTGCAGGTCACCAACCAGACCAAGAAGCAGCTTGAGGTGAACCCGCTCTACTTCTCGATCACCGACACGAGCGACACCAAGCACGACGCCACGTCGGCGCTCGGCGAGTACGAGGGGGAGATCGCCACCACGAGCCTCGCCCCCGGCGAGAAGGCCACCGGGATGGTCTGCGCCAAGGGCAGGTTCCAGCCGAAGGTCATCGCGATGACCAACCCGCTGTTCTCCGAGGCCGCCCGCGCGACGGTCGCCTGACGGGCGCCGCTACCGGTCGTGTCCGGCTATCCGGTGACGGAGACGGTGAGGCGGGCGGCGCGGCCCTTCTCGCCCGCCGCCCAGCAGGCGCCGTCCGGGGCGCAGTCGACGGTGTCGAAGCTGCCCGTGTCGAACCGCGTCCAGGACCGGCCGCCGGTCAGCGTGAGGTCGCTGCCGGTCGGGCCCACGGCCAGCGCGATCGGGCCGCTGAAGCCCGGCCACACGACGCCGGACCGGTACTCGGCGGGCGGACGGTCCGCGGCGCGCCAGGTGCGCCCGCCGTCGCTGGTCGTCGCGGCGGCGGTCGGGGACGGCTCGCCCGGCCGGTAGTCGCCGCCCACCGCGATCCCGTGCCGGGAGTCGCGGAACGCCACCCCGAACACGCCCTGCGACGGGCTGCTCGGCAGCGGGGTGTCGGCGGCGGTCCAGGTGCGGCCGCGGTCGCGGGAGTGGAACACGCGGGCGCGGGCGCCGCCGCCGGTGGCGAGCCACACGTCCCGCTTCCCGAGGCTGACCAGGCACTGGCCGCTGGCCGCGAACCCGGCCTCGCCCTCCAGCGCGGGCGGCATCCCCTTCGGCGGGAGGACGCGCCAGGAGCGCCCGCCGTCGCTGGTCGAGATGATCCGGAACCGGCCGTCCACCGGGTCGCTCATGGCGAGGCCGTGCCGGGGGTCGAAGAAGGTGACGCAGTCGTAGAACGCCTTCGGCTCGTCGTTCTTGAAGCCGAGCGTCCACGTCCGGCCGCCGTCCGAGGTGCTGTAGACGCGGGACGCCTCGCCCTCGCCGATCGCGAGCACCACGGCCCGGTTCGCGTCGAACGCCTCGACGTCGCGGAACTCCAGGCCCGCCGCGTCCGGCGGGGCGACGTTCCGCCAGGTGCCGCCGCCGTCGGTCGTCCGCAGCACGGTCCCGCCGCTGCCCGCCAGCCAGGCCGTCTTGCGCCCGACCGCGGCGAGCCCGCGGAACCGGGCGTCCGAGCCGGTCGGGGTGAGCCGCCAGGACGGTCCGCCGACGACGGGCTGCGGCCGCGCGCCCCCGCCGGCCTGCGCGTGCGCCGTGCCCGGCGCCAGCAGGGACGCGCCCACGACCGCGCACACTCCGGCGAACGACATCTTCCGGGCGAAGGCCCGCATCGGCTTCATACCGCGCAAGCTAACGAAGGATGATCAAGCCGTCCAGACCCGGATGGAACGGCGTCGATCGGGCTCGCGTCCCACGGGCACGGATGGTGATCGCGAGGAAGGGCCGGGTGACGGCGGATGTCCCGACGGCGGGCGATGGCGGTACTGCTGGGGCTGACCACGTCGGCGGGATGCGGGCCGCCGTCCCCGGGGAGCGCGGCGCTGCCGGGGAGCCCGCAGCCGTGCGCCTCGCGGACGCGGCCCACCGGGACGCCGCCGCCCGAGCCGGCGCCGACCGAGCCGACGCCGCCCGCGCCGACGCCGACCGAGACGAAGCTGGCCTGGCGCGCGGAGGAACTGCCCGGTGGGGCGGTGCGGATGACGATCGGGGACGTCGCCGCCGCGCCCCGCGCCGGGGACGCCGTCCGCGTCGCCGACTACCGGGCCCCCGCCTCGTCGAGCGACTGCGACCGCGTCCGGATCGTCCGGGCGCGCGGCTGGTGGTGCGCGACCACGGTGCGCGGGATCCGGGTGTCCGGGGAGATCGTGGTGGGCGGCGCCGAGCCGCGCGCCCGGATCGAGGGCGGCGGCTTCGGCACCCGCTGCGCGGGCCCGAGGCCCGGCCGGATGCGGCAGGTGTACCGGGTGGAGCGCGACAGCTGGAGCGGCTGGCGCGGCTACGGCCCGGCGCGGGCCACCGCGTGGACGACCGGGCCGGAGCAGTCCGGGCGGACGCCCGCCGAGGCGTGCCCGGCCGGACGCGTCGGCACCTACAACTACCGGCTCACCGTCCGCGTCGAGATCGAGGGCGCGACGGTCGGCGACTCGCGGGCGGCCGCCCCGCGGATCCGCGCCGACTGCGGGACGGGCGTCAGCTGACCGCCGCGCGGTAGGCGGCCTCGACCCGCTCGGCGACCGGCGCGGCCGCCGGGTCGGGGCGCGGGACGCCGAGGTGCGTCTCGCGCAGCTCGTCCATGAAGTCGGACCACATCGCTGGCCCGCCGCGTTCGAGCAGCTCGGCGCGGACGCGCAGCCCCTCGGTCGTCGGCCGGTGCCGCACCCCCCACGCGCCGAGGTGCACGAAGACGGGCACGAGCTGGACGGCCGCCTCGGTGAGGCTGTAGGTGGCGCGCTGCCCGGGCCCGGCGTCGTCGCGGGTGAGCAGGCCGTCGCGCACCAGCCGCTTGAGCCGGTCGGCGAGGATGTTGGACGCGATGCGCTCCTCCGAGCCCGCCTGCAGCTCGCGGAAGTGGCGGCGGCCGGCGAACATGATGTCGCGCAGCACGAGCAGGCTCCACCGGTCGCCGAAGATCTCGACCGTCGCGTTGATCGGGCACCCCGACCGCGGTCCGTCCTTCATCTCGCCTCTCCGTCTGCTTGCAAACCTGAAGCGGCAATTTCAGCCTACAAGAGCGGACCGGAGCACGTGCCCCGCCCCGCGGCGGCCTGGCACGATGCGGGCCGCGGGGGAGCCGAACGCCATTCTTTGTCACGCGCCGAGTTCTCTCCGTGACGCCCCGGCCGGTAATTGGAGCGTTTCAGAAATGCGGGGTTGTGGGCGCCTCGCGGTTAATGTTCGATGGGATTCGCTAAAGGGCCGAAGCGTGACAATTGATTGAACATTGAATCAGCAGAGGAGACCGACCGTGGACGAGCCGCCGCGCCCCGCCGGGACCCCCGAGACCGCCGCCGCCCGGCCGGGCCCGGCGCCCCGGCTCGACGTCGGCAGGCCCGTCCCGGTCCGGCTCGGCGGCGACCTCGCCGCCCGCGTGGACGCGGCGCGGCAGGACGGCGAGTCGCGCGCCGCGGCGATCCGGCGGCTGCTCGGGGAGCGGCTCGGCGGCCGGGCGCTGACCCGCGCGTCCGCGCGCCGGGCGCTGCTCGGCATCGGCGCGGGGCTCGCCGGGGGCGATCCGGTCACCGGGTCGCCCGCGCACCACCGCGCCCTCGCGACCCTGCTGGACGACGGCGGCGCCGGGCTCGCCATGCGCCCGACCGTGGACGGCGTCGCCGAGACCGTCGAGCACGGCGTCGAGCACCTCGTCCGCCTGCTCGCCGCGGACGACGCCGAGCGGGACCGCATGCGCCGGATCATCTGGGGCGAACTGGCCGGCCGCGCCGCCAAATGGGCCGGGCCCGGCGCGGAACGGCTCGGCTCCGACGCGGATTCCGCCGACTAGCGCGGCGCGGTTTTCCGGGACGTCCTCCGGGTATTCGAATCGACGGTCCGGAAGGGGGACCGTCCGGGAGGGGGACGGCGTGCGACGGCCAAGGATCGTGATCGTCGGGGCGGGGTTCGCCGGGTTCGAGGCCGCCCGCACGCTGGCGCGGCTCGCCCGCGGCCGGGCGGACCTGGTGGTGCTGAACCCGACCGACTACTTCCTCTACATGCCGCTGCTGCCCGAGGTCGCCGGGGGCCTGCTCGACCCGCGCCGGGTCGCGGTGTCGCTGACCGGCGCGCTGCCGGGGGTGCGGCTCGTCCTCGGCGAGGCGGACGGCATCGACGTGGACGCCCGCACCGTCCGGTACGCGGACCCCGAGGACGGGCGCGGCGAACTCCGCTACGACCGGCTCGTGCTCGCCGCCGGGAGCGTCAACAAGCTGCTGCCGATCCCTGGCGTGGCCGAGAACGCGCACGGGTTCCGGGGCATCCCCGAGGCGCTCTACCTGCGCGACCACGTGATCAGGCAGACCGAGCTCGCCGACGCCGCCGAGGACCCCGCCGAGCGGGCGGCGCGCCGCACGTTCGTCGTGGTCGGCGCCGGCTACACGGGCGTGGAGGTGACGGCGCACGGCGCGCTGCTCACCGCCGCGATGTGCCGCCGCCACCCCCGGCTGCGCGACGACCCGCCGCGCTGGATGCTGCTCGACGTCGCCCCCCGCGTCCTGCCCGAGCTGGACGAGCGCCTGTCCCGCACGGCGGACCGCGTGCTGCGGCGGCGCGGCGTCGACGTCCGCATGGGCACGTCGGTCGAGACGGCGACGCGGGACGGGGTCCGGCTGACCGACGGCCGCGACGTGCCGACCCGGTCGCTGATCTGGTGCGTGGGTGTCCGTCCCGACCCGCTGGTGGCGTCGCTCGGCCTGGAGACCGCGCGGGGCCGCCTCGTCGTGGACGAGTACCTCAACGTCCCCGGCCACCCCGAGATCTTCGCGTGCGGCGACGCCGCCGCCGTCCCCGACCCGAACCGGCCGGGCGAGTTGACGTCGATGACGGCGCAGCACGCCGTCCGGCAGGGCAGGCGCGCGGCCCGCAACGTCGCCGCCACCTACGGGACGGGCGTGCTGCGCCCCTACCGGCACCACGAGCTCGGGTTCGCCGTCGACCTCGGCGGCACGCAGGCCGCCGCGAACCCGTTCGGCGTCGCGCTGTCCGGTCCGGTCGCGAAGGTCGCGACGCGCGGCTACCACCTGCTGTCCCTGCCGGGGAACCGCGTCCGGACGGCCGCCGATTGGGCGCTGAACGCGGTGCTGCCGCGGCAGCTCGTCCAGCTCGGGCTGGTGCGGTCGCCGAGCGTCCCGCTGGAGACGGCGGCGCCGGAGATCCCGCTGATTCCGCACTGAATTCCGCCCGCCGCCGCGAATTCCGGTGCCGCCGGACTGGTTCTGCTGCGGCCGGAGGTGGATCATGTGAGAATCACGCCGGACCGAAGTCCCGACGCGGGAGAGCGCACATGCGAGGCGACGGCACCACCCCAGCGCGTATCCCCGGACCGCCGGTGGCGGACGACGGAGCGGCCGCCATTGTCGCGGCGGGCGGGCTGCACAACTACCAGCTCATGCTGCACGCCGAATACGGGCCCGTGGTGCGTTTCCCGCTGCCCGGCGCCGACCTCGCGGTCTCGATCGCCGACCCGGTTCTGCTGGAGGCCACGGCGGGAATCGACAAACGGCCGGAGAAGCTGTTCGAGTTCCTCGCGCCGCTCCAGGAGTCGGGGAACCTGCAGACCATTCCGGCCGACGAGCACGGACCGTGGCGGCGCGTGATGCTGTCGGTGCTCGCGGGGCGCCCGTCGCACGAGGCGCATTTCGCGCGCTTCACCGCGCTCGCCGCCGAACTGGCCGACCGGTGGGCCGAGCACGCGGCCGACGGCCCGGTGAAACTGCAGAAGGATCTGAGCGAACTGTCGCTGCGCATGATCTGCGAGTACGCGCTCGGCAGCGGCCTTGGCTCGGACGGGTCCGCCGGACGGGTCGTGGCGGCGTTCGAGGACGTCCTCACCGAGCACCTCGCCCGGCTCTACCAGGTGGACGCCCCGGGCAGCGGCGAAGCCCGCGCCACCAGGGCGGACGAGGCGCTCGCCTACCTGCGCGCGACCGTCGACCGGGTCCTCGCCGCGCACCGCGCCGACCCCGCCGGGGCCGACCGCAGCGACATGATCGCCGCGCTCGTGGCGGCGGGCGAGTCCCCGGCGCGCATCCGCGACTCGGTGCTGATGACGATGCTGGCCGCCCACCACACGACGGGTGTCGCCATTTCCTGGACGCTCTACCTGCTGTCCCGGCACCGGGACGCCGCCGAACGCGTCGCCGCCGAAACCGACCGGGTGCTCGGCGACCGGGACGTCCCCGAATACGGCGACCTGAAGAGGCTGACCTATCTCGACTCGGTGCTCAGGGAGTCGATGCGCCTCTACCCGCCCGGCCCCTACGGGGCGCGCGAGGCCACCGAGGACCTGATCATCGGGGAATACGCCGTCCCGGCGGGCACGACCATTTTCTACCCGTTCTGGGCCGTCCACATGAACCCCGAGTACTGGCCCGAGCCGCACCTGTTCGACCCCGGGCGGTTCACGCCCGAGGCGTCCGCCGGGCGTCCGCGCTTCGCCTACATTCCGTTCGGGCTCGGGCCGCGCAGTTGCGAGGGCGCCGCGCTCGCGATGGTCGAGGCGCAACTCGTCCTCGCCATTCTGCTGAAAAGGTTCCGCTTCCGGCCGGCGCCCGGGCAGAACGTCGTGCCCATCGAGCGTTTCGTCCTGTGGGCGGCCGAGGACATCCGAATGGACATAACCCCGCGCTGAAACCCCGCGCTGAAACCGGGGCGCGGCGTCAGCTCACCCAGGTGAGCAGGGCCTCCCCGTGCCGGGGGTCGCGGAGCTGGGCGAGCGCCTGCTGTTCCAGCTGGCGGACCCGCTCCCGCGTCAGCCCGATGCGGTCCGCGATGTCCTGCAGCGTGTGCGGGCGGCCGTCGTTCAGCCCGTAACGCAGCGTGAGGATCACCGCCTCGCGCGGCGGCAGCCGGTCGACCATCGCCCGGACCTCCGCCGCGAGCTGCTGGAACTCGACTAGGTCGGGGCCGGCGGCGGCCGGGTCCGCGATGAGGTCGCCCACCCGGGTGTCGTCGTCCCGGCCGATGACGGTGTCCAGGCTGACGACGTCCCGCGCCACCCGGCGCAGCGAGACGATCTTCTCGACGGACTCGCCCGCCTCGGCCGCGACCCGCTCGTCCGTCGGCTCCGTGCCCGCGTGCTCCAGCGCCCGCTCGATCCGGGTGAGCCGGGACAGGTCCTCGACGACGTGCGCGGGCAGCCGCACCGTGCGGGCCTTCTCGGCGAGGCCGCGCCCGATCGCCTGCCGGATCCACCACATCGCGTAAGTGGAGAACTTGTAGCCTCGCGCGTAGTCGAACTTCTCCACCGCGTGGATCAGCCCGAGGTTGCCCTCCTGGATCAGGTCGAGGAACGACATGCCCCGGTTCGGGAACTTGCGCGCGGTCGACACGACCAGCCGCAGGTTGGCGCGGATCATGTGGTCCTTGGCGCGCTCCCCGTCGGCCGCGACCGCCTCCAGCTCCGCGCGGTCCCCGGCGGCGCCCACGATCTCGTCGTCGCCGGCCGCGTCGAGCAGGTGCCGCGCGTAGACGCCCGCCTCGATGCGCTTGGAGAGCTCGACCTCCTCGGCGGCGGTCAGCAGCTCCGTCCGGCCGATCTGGGTGAGGTACTGGCCCACCAGGTCCGGTTCGTCATCCGGCCCGTACGGCTCGGCCCTGCCGCGCCGCTCGGCCCCGCGCCGCTCGGCCCCGTGCCCCTCGGCCCCGCGGCGGGTCCCCGCCCTGCCGCGGCCTTCGGCTCCGCTCCGAACCATGGCCTTCCCCCTTCGGCCTGTGCGTCCGGCAGGTCACCCATACCCGCGAGATATCGGGACAATCCCGGCTGACCGCCCGGCGCGCGCTAACGTAGGGTGATCTTTCCCCCCGAGACGGGAGCGACTGGTGGACGCCGACCGTGAGCCGCAGCCGGTGGAGATCCGAGACGACGTGCCCGCTTCGGCCCGGGTCTACGGATGGGCCCTCGGCAGCAAGGACAACTACCAGGTCGACCGCGACTTCGCGCTGCAGACCGCGCCCGTCTTCCCCGAGTCGATCGACATCACCCGGCAGAACCGGCTGTTCCTGTACCGGGCCGTCCGGTACCTGGCGGAGGAGGCCGGGATCCGGCAGTTCCTCGACATGGGCTGCGGGCTGCCGACCGACAACAACGTCCACCAGGTCGCGCGGCGCTTCGTGCCGGACGCGCGCGTCGTCTACGTCGACATCGACCCGATCGTCCTCGTGCACGCCCGCGCGCTGCTCGCGGGCGACGGCTCCACCGTCGTGATCACCGCCGACTTCCGCGACCAGGAGAGGCTCCTCGACCACCCGGACGTGCGGCGGCTGATCGACTTCGACGAGCCGCTCGCGGTGCTGTTCCTGTCCGTCGGGCACCACCTCGTCGACGCCGACGACCCGCACCGCATCCTGCACACCGTGATGGACCGTGCCGTTCCCGGCAGCCACCTCGCGTTCTCCCAGGTCGTCATCTCCGACCCGGCGCGGGCCGCCGAGCTGGACGAGCGCATGAACACGGCGGGCATCCCGTGGCAGAACCGCAGCCGCGAGGAGGTCGACGCCCTGCTCCTGGACGGCCTCGAACCGGTCGAGCCGGGCCTCGTCAACCTGCTGCACTGGCGGCCGGACCCGGACCAGCCGCCGCTGCCGCCCGTCCCGGACGAGCTGGCGCCGTTCGAGGGCGCGTCGAAGATGGGGCGGGACATGTGCGAGTACGGCGGCGTCCTCCGCAAGCCCTGACCTGCGCGGTCATCGGGGGCGTCCGGAACGGCGCCCCCGCCGGGGCGGTGGACGATCACCGTCGCCGCACGTTCGGCGATGACTTTTCACCGTCCCGGCGGTCCAATCTGGTGAGGCCCGGCACCAGGATTGGAGCGCCCATGCACGAGCGGACGAGTGCGACCCGGCCCGCCCCCCGGGACGGCGGCCCGCTCGAACGGGCGATCGGCTTCGCGCTGACCTCCGTCCAGGGGGTCACGCCCGGCATGATGGCGCGCCGTACCCCGTGCGCGCTGTGGGACCTCGAAGCGCTCCTCCTGCACCTGCGCGACTCCCTCGCCGCGCTGCACGAGGGAATGAGCACCGGCCAGGTCGCGATGGAGCCGGATCCGGGGGTGCTGCTGGACGACGACCCGGTGTCGGCGGTGCGGGTCCGGGCGGTGCGGCTGCTGCGGGCGTCCGGGGCGCCGGAGCGGGTGGACGTCGGCGACCGGCACGTGGCGGGCGAGCTGATGGAGGCGGCGGGCGCGATCGAGGTGGCGGTGCACGGCTGGGACATCGCGCAGGCGTCCGGCCGCCGGAGGCCGATCCCGGCGCCGCTGGCGGACGAGCTGCTGCGGGTGTGCCCGATCGTCGTCCCGGCGGAGGCGCGGCGGCCGCTGTTCGCCGACCCCGTCGAGCCGGCCCCGGACGCCTCGCCCGGGGACCGGCTGGTCGCCTTCCTCGGCCGCCGCCCCCTCAACTGAGGGGACCGCTCAGCGGCGGCGGTTCTCCGGCTTGAGCGACGGGTTGCCGGTGAAGTGGTTGATGCTCGGCATGTCCGTGCCGGGCGGGACGACCTCGTCGATCGCGTCCAGCGTCGCCGCGTCGAGCCGGACGTCGGCGGCGCCGAGCAGCTCGTCGAGCTGCGCGAGCGTCTTCGGCCCGATGATCGTGGACGTGATCGCCGGGTGCTCGCCGACCCACGCGAGCGCGAGGTGGGTGAGCGACAGGCCCGCCTCGTCGGCGATCTTCGTGAGCCGCTCGACGGCGTCGTACCGGACGGGCACCGACGGGTCGTTGGCGATGGCGCGCGGGTCGGCGGCCATGATCCCGTCCGAGCCGAACCGGGCGCCCGCCGGGGTCCGCTCGCCGCGCCGGTACTTGCCGGTCAGCCAGCCGCCCGCGAGCGGGCTCCACGGGATCACGCCCATGCCGTGCCGCCGCGCCGCGGGCAGCACGCTCACCTCGACCGACCGCGCGAAGATCGAGTACTGCGGCTGCTCGCAGACGAACCGCGCGGTCCCGCGCCGGTCGGCCGACCACTGCGCCTCGACGATCCAGTCGGCCGGGAACGACGAGGAGCCGAGGTAGAGCACCTTCCCCTGCCGGACGAGGTCGTCCAGCGCGCCGAGGGTCTCGTCGATGTCGGTGTCCCAGTCGTACCGGTGCATCTGGTACAGGTCGATGTGGTCGGTGCCGAGCCGCCGGAGGCTGTCCTCCACGGCGCGGAAGACCCACCGGCGCGACCCGCCGCGCATGTTGCGGTCGTCGCCCATCGGGTTGAAGAACTTCGTGGCGAGGACGACGTCGTCCCTGCGCCCCTTCAGCGCGCGGCCGAGGATCTCCTCGCTGCCGCCGCGCGAGTACATGTCGGCGGTGTCGATGAAGTTGATCCCGGCGTCGAGCGCGCGGTAGAGCATGCGCTCGCACTCGCCCTGGTCGGATTCGGCGATCGAGCCGAACATCATCGCGCCGAAGCACTGGGTGCTGACCTCGACGCCGGTACGGCCGAGCTTGCGGTACTGCATGCGGACGACCCTCTCGGTTGGCGGACGTCCAGGACGTTACGCGCTGGAGTGCGCTCAAGGTCAAGGCCGCCGGATCACCCGGTGTCCGGCATGGCACCGGAAAATCTCCCCATGGTTCGCGGGCGGCCGGTCCCGGAGGTGTTTCGGGGCGTGCGCGCCGGGCAGTCCGCCTTCGTGACGATCATGAACGGGCCGCCGGACCTCGGCGTCGACCTGCTCGGGATCGAGGCCGGGACGTCCGGTTCGGCGCCGGCGCCGAGCCTGCGGCTCCGGCTGCGGCGGCTGGACGGCGGGCCCGTCCAGTGCGTCCTGCTCACCGCGACCGTGACGATCGCGGCGGGCCGCCGCGGCTACGACGACGCGGAGCGGGACCGGCTCGCCGCCGTGCTCGGCCCCCCGGCCGCCTGGCCGCCGGGCGGGCTGCCGTGGGCGCGGGTCGGCGCGACCGTCCCGACGTTCCGCGGCGGGACGGAGGCGGTGATCGCGCTGCCGTGCGGGCACGGCATGCCGGACGCGGCCGCACGGTACCTGGACGCGCTGCAGGGCGGGCACGTCCCGCTCGACCTCGCCTTCGACGGGACGGTCTTCTACCCCGGCGGGGACGGGTCGCCGCGCACCGGGCAGGCGCCCTGGCGGCACGAGGCCGCCGGGCTGCTCGCCGTCCGCACCTGGCGGGACCTCGCGGACCGCCGCGACGCCCGGCTCAGGCTGGACGAGCCGTCCAGGTGAACCGGCGGGCCGCACGGACGATGGCCAGGACGATGGGACGTCCGGGCTCACGTCGATGGAAACGCGCACGAATTCGCAGGGGGGAGGAAAGGACATGAGGAAGGGGAAGCGGGTCGGCCCGGCGCTGCTGCGGCTGACGATCGCCCTGATCGCGTTCGCGGCGGTCGCCGCGGTCGCGAAGGAGGTCCCCGCGCGGCGCCGCCGCCGCGGGCGCGCGTCCGGGTGAACGGGACCGGCGCATGACCACGATCGAGCGCCAGCTCGTCGGCTACCTGAAGGACGCGCACGCGCTTCAGGAGCACGTGGAGGCCGCCCTCAGCGAGATGCTGACCACGGCGGCGGGGGAGCCCGCGATGTGCGTTCCGCTCGGCCGGTTCGCCGAGCGGTGCCGGGCGCACACGCGGGAGGTGGAGGCGCGGCTGCGGGCGCACGGGTCCGCGCCGTCCGTCATCCGGGACGCGGGCATGCTGTTCGCGGCGGTGGCCGAGGCCGCGCTCGGGCGCAGCCGCGGCGACCGCGCCGGACGGCACATGCGGGACGCCTACGTCGCCGCCCACCTGCAGATCGCCGCGGGGGAGATGCTGCGCCGCGTCGCCGAGCGCGCGGGCGACCCGGAGACGGCGCGGGTCGCGGCGGCGATGTGCGACGACGCGTACGCGATGTCGCGCGAGCTGTCCGGGCTGTGGGACCTCGCGGTGGAGATGTCGCTCCGGCAGCACGGCGTCCGGGACATCCCGCCGCCGCCGCGCGCCGACGACCGGTGAGCGCGGGGTGGGGCTGTCCCCACCGGGCTTGACGGGCCAGCCGTAATGACGCGCCGCGGTCCCGCGCGATGGGATCGAACGCATGATCATCCAACGTTTCGCGGTCCCGCGCGCCGCCGTGGCGGTCGCCGCGCTCGGCCTCGCCGGGGCCGTCGGCTGGACCGGCGTCTGGGCGGGCACGGCAGCGGCCGC
>NZ_BCQP01000029.1 GCF_001552135.1 Actinomadura chibensis NBRC 106107
TGCCGGGCGAGGTCGTCGTGGATGGCGGCGCAGTCGTCGAGGATCGCGGCGGCGTGGTGCAGGACGACGCGGCCGAGCGCGGTCGGGCGGACGCCGCCCGGGTGCCGGTCGAACAGCGTCCCGCCGAACAGGTCCTCCAGCCGCCGCAACTGGCGGCTCAGCGCGGGCTGCGGCAGCTGGAGCTGTTCGGCCGCCCGGTTGAGGCTGCCTGCCGCGGACACGGCCCGCAGGGTTCTGAGGTGATGCAGTTCCAACTGCATGTCCGCTCCCAAGGGGGGATCGGGACGGGCGCAGGGGAGCACGGCGCGGATCCGGGTCGGGGCTCGCTCTCCGGCCCCACCGGTCGCTTGGTCGCGAGCATTTTGACACACATCCCCGGCGCGGCAACGGGACGGAGCGGCCTCAACCGGCCTGCAGGAGAAGGTTCGGCGTGCCCTCCCCCGGGTCCTGGACCTTCTCCTTCGCCGCCTTCTCCCCGAGCGCCCTGTCGAGCTCCTCGGGCTTCGTGTCCGGGTGCGCGGAGAGGTACATCGCGGCGACGCCCGCCGCGTGCGCCGCCGCCATCGACGTGCCGCTCGCCCGCGTGTAGGAGACGTCGCAGGTCGCGCTCGCGGTGACGATGCCGTCGCCGGGCGCGAACAGGTGGACGCACGTGCCGACGTTCGCGGTCGGCAGGCGCCGGTCGGCCCGGTCGGTGGCGGACGCGGTGATCGCGGTCGTCTGCCGTCCGGGAGTGGTCATGCAGCCGTCCGTGCCGTCGTTCCCGGCCGCCGCCGTGTACGCCAGGCCCTTCTCCGTCATGCCGTAGAGGGCGAGGTCGAGCACCGACTCCGACGGCCCGGAGAAGCTGAGGTCGAGCAGCGCCGGACGCTGCGCGTGCGCGTCCACCCAGTCGACGGCCGTCATGATCTGCTCGCCCGTCCCGGTGCCGTCGCAGCCGAGCGCCCGCACCGACTCGATCCTTACGCCCTTGGCGACGCCGGTGTACCGTCCGCCGATCGTGGCGGCGACCCGCGTGCCGTGCCCGTTGCAGTCCGTCCCGCTCCTGCCCGCGGAACCGGCGGGGTCGAGGGCGTCGAAGGCGGCGCGGGCGCGCCCGGCGAACTCGCGGTGGCTCGTCCTGACCCCCGTGTCCAGGACGTACACCCGCACGTTCGCGGCGTCGCCCGGATACCGGTAGACGCGGTCGAGCGGAAGGGAGGGCTGGTCGATGCGGTCGAGCCCCCACGACGGCGGGTCGTTCTGCGTCCCCGCGACGCGGAACGTCTTGTCCGCCGTGATGGACTCGATGCGGCTGTCGGACAGGTACGCCATGTACTGGTCCATGGTGAGGTCGGCGGAGAAGCCCTGGATGGCGGAGTAGTACGTGCGCCGCAGCCGCCCGCCGTACTTCCCGGTCATCTCCTTCGCGGTCGCGTCCACCTGGGCCGGGTCGGCGGGGACGCCGCGCAGCCAGACGATGTAGACCTTGGCGTCGTCCTGCCGGACGGCGGGCGGGGACGCCGCCGCCTCACCCGCCTGGACGAGCGGGAGCGCGAGCGAGGCGGCGAGGAGCGCGGCCGCCCTCCGGTGCTTTCCGTTCATGGCGTTCTCCTTGGGAGCCTTCGGGAGGTGCCGGGGCCCGGGGGGCGCCGGGCCCCGGCACGGAGTGGGGGTGGGACCGATCGGGTGCCCGGCGCAGGCGGGGCCCGCCGGGAGTCCCGGATCAGTAGGTGCGGACGACGTTCGTCAGCCAGGCGCGCAGCGCCTCCGGCGACGACGGGTCGAAGCCGACGGACCGGCTGCCGTACTCGGCGCCCTTGCGGACGCTGACCAGCGCCGGGATGCCCCGCACCCCGTACTTGCTGGTCAGGTCCCTGTTCTGGTCGACGTCGACGCGGGCCCAGACCCAGGCCCCGTTGTCCGCGTCGTGGTACTTCTGCAGGTACGGCTTCTGCACCTGGCACCAGTGGCACCAGGTGGCGGTGAAGTCCAGCACGACGGGCTTCGTGTTGGACATCTCCATGACCTGCTGGTAGTTCGCCGACGTGACGTCGACGATCGTCTCGTCCGCGAACGACGCGGAGGCGGGACGGGGGGCGGGGGCGGCGACGGCGGGCGCCGCGAGGCCGGTGGCGAGCGCGCCGGCCAGGGACAGCGTCCCGGTGAGGAGGGCGATCGTGCGTTTCACGGTGGTACTTCCTTCCATGGGGGTGCGGGATATCCGGGCCCGGCGGCCCGGACGCTCAGCTGGCCGACGATTCGGTGGGCAGACCGGCGGCGACCCAGTCCTCGATCCCCTCGCGGTACTTGCGGACGTCCCGGTAGCCGAGTTCGAGCAGCCGCGCGCCGACCAGCCCGCTGTTGCGGCACGGCACGTTCGCGCAGTACACGACGACCGGCACGGACTTGTCGGGCAGCACGCGGGGCGCGTGCTCGTCGGTGGACTCGGCGGCCCGCTCGTAGGGGAAGCCGGGGATGTTGCGGGCGCCGGGAAGGTGCTCCTTCGCGTAGTAGGCGGGCGGCATCGTGTCGACGACGACGACCGTCCCGGCGTCCATCTCGGCGGCGAGGCGCTCTCGGGTGATCAGGGGCAGCACGTCAGGTTCCCTTCGGGGTCGCGGCGGTGACGGCGTGGGCGGACGCCTCGCCGCCGCCGCGCCGCAGCCGCCCGGTACGGAGCCGTCCGAGGGGCGCGCGGCCGAGGACGGCCTGCACGGTGAACGCGACGGCGACCGAGGTGAGGGCGGCGCTGCCGAGTCCGGCGACGGCGGCGGCCGTGCCCGCCGCCCAGCTGACCAGGGCGCGCGGCGCCCAGTCGGCCGGGTCGGGGGGCGGCGTGCCGGCGCGGCGGGCGTCCTGGAGCACCGGCCGGCACGCGCGTACGAGGTGGTACTCGGCGATGACGATCCCGGCGACGGGCGGCGCGAGCATCCCGACCGCGGTGAGGAACCCGGCGAAGGCGTGCACGATGCCGACCGCGGAGAGCAGCGTCCCGGCCGCGCCGAGCGCGACCGTGACCGGGACGCGGCCGACCCGCCGCCCGGTGAGCACGTGGACCGCGTTGACCAGGCCGAGCGAGGACGAGTACAGGTTCCAGTCGTTGATCTTCAGGATCGCGGTGGCGAGGACCAGCGTCCCGAGCACCCCGGACGAGGAGGTGACGATCCCGACGACGTCGTCGGTGCGGGCGGCGTGCGCGAGCAGCACGCCGATCAGCCCGATCGCGTACTCGCCGAGCGTCACCGACAGCAGCGTCTGCTTCACGACGTCGGAGGGCCGCCGGTTGAACCGGGTCATGTCCGGCGTCATGATCGCGCCGAGCACGAACGCGCCGGACACGAGCGTGACGCCCGCGCCGAGCGACAGCGGCGGCCCCGGCGGCTCCGCCGCGACCAGTTCGGACAGCGGGTGGCTGCGCAGCGCGTCCACGATGGAGACGAGCGCGAGCGCGAGGAACGCCGGGACGGTCAGGTACCCGACCCACGCCATCGTGCGGAACCCGTAGGTGGTGACGGCGGTGATGGCGGCGCCGCCGAGCAGGGCCCACTGCCATTCGGCCGACCACGGCGCGAGGTCGTGCATGCCCTGCGCGAACACGCCGTTCTGGACGCCGAACCAGCCCGCCAGGCTGATCGCGACGAGCATCCCGACGAGCGCGGAGCCGCGCCGTCCGAACCCGGCCCAGCGGGCGAGGACGGACGTCGACAACCCCTCCCGCACACCCGCGACGCCGAGCAGGATCGTGATCGCCTCCAGCAGGACGGAGCCGACCGTGATGGCGAGGACGGCGTCCCAGAACGTCATGCCGTAGCCGAGAATCGCGCCGACCATGAACTGCTGGAAAGACGAGACCTGGCCGAATCGCTGCACCGCGACGGAAATCCAGGAACGGCGCGCGGATTCCGGAACGGGGACGAGCGAGTAGTCGTCGTGGCCGACCGTCCGGCCACGGGAGGTCGGATCAAGGGCGGGGTGGGAGTTCACGATCTTTCACCCGGTCCTAGCTCGCATTTCCGAGCCGGGAAAGCGTTCGCTCGTCCTGCCGCGCCTCGCGGACGACGAGGAATCCCTGCCCGTCCCGGGGCGTCCACTCCAGCTCGCGGTTGAAGAACCTTTCGAGAAACCGCACCCGCTGGTGGTAGGCGAACACCGAGTGCGCCGCGCCGACGATGTGTCCCGATCCGGCGAACAGCGGCAGCTCGGCCAGGAAATAGCGGACGCCGAGCCGGAGTTCCTCGGCCGTGGCGGGCCGGCCGTCCGGGAGCTTGCCGTCCAGGACCCAGCGGGTCGCCTCCAGGCACGCGTCCCGGAACTCGCGATTGCCCAGGAAAAGAATGTTCGCCTGGTCGAGCAGCGCCTGGTAGCGGGGATTGGCGTTGAGCCGCACCATGCTCAGCACGTGGCCGTCCGGGTCCGGGACCGACAACGCCACCAGCGCGGACCGGATCTTGTTGTGCGTGTACCGGGCCTGCCGGTGCGCCTTCTGCCGGGCCCGCGACGGCGGGTACCCGAGCGCCTCGAACGTGTACGCGGTGATCTCGTCCGGGACGAAGAAGTGGAAATCGGCGAACGCGGCCGACGCCCACCGGGCGAGGCTCGCCAGCCGTTCCGCGCTGAAATAGCTGTTAAAGGGGCTGACCCCGATGCACACGTGATCGTTATGCCGCAGCACGTTCGCGCATTCGTCCGACAGCGGTTCGATCTCATACGCCGCCATGACACCCTCCGTTCGTTATCGCGGTTCGGAAGGGAGTGTGGGCGGCGGCCCATCGGGCCGCTAATGCCACCGGGGTATACCGCGCCTGCATAACCCCGGGAAGAACGGGAGCCGATCCGTACGCTGGCGGCGGCCGCGGCGCCGGAACGGCGGCCGCGCCGCGTAATAGCCCCCGCCAATAGCTTCACTAAATAAACCCTGCTGGACGCTTCTTCCCACCGCTCCCGAGACGAGGTACAGCGTGCGAACGGACCACGACGTGCGAAATCTGATCATCATCGGGTCCGGCCCGGCCGGGTACACGGCGGCGGTCTACGCCGCCCGCGCCGACCTGGCCCCGCTGGTGATCGAGGGCACCGCGTTCGGCGGTGCGCTGATGACCACCACCGAGGTGGAGAACTTCCCGGGCTTCCCGGTCGGCGTCCTCGGGCCCGACCTCATGGACGCCATGCGCAAGCAGGCCGCGCGGTTCGGCGCTGACCTGCTGTGCGAGGACGCCGTCCACGCCGAACTGGACGGCGACGTCAAGCGGGTGTGCGCGGGCGACGTCGAGTACCGGGCCCGCGCGGTCATCCTCGCGACCGGCTCGGCGTGGCGGCCGCTCGGCGTGCCCGGCGAGCAGCGGCTCCTCGGCCGCGGCGTCTCGTCCTGCGCGACCTGCGACGGCTTCTTCTTCAAGGGCCAGCACGTCGCGGTGGTCGGCGGCGGCGACTCCGCGATGGAGGAGGCGACGTTCCTGACCCGGTACGCGGAGAGCGTCACGATCGTCCACCGCCGGGACGAGTTCCGCGCGAGCCGGATCATGGCGGAGCGGGCGCTCGCCGACCCGAAGATCGCGGTGCGCTGGAACACGGTGGTGACGGGGGTGGAGGGCGCCGACCGCGTCACCGGCGTGTACGTCCGGGACGCGCGCACCGAGGCGACCGGCGCCCTCGACGTCACCGGCCTGTTCGTCGCCATCGGCCACGACCCGCGCAGCGAGCTGTTCGCGGGCCAGGTGGACGTGGACGCGCAGGGCTACGTCCGCACCCAGGCCCCTAGCAGCCGGACGAACCTCCCTGGCGTCTTCGCCTGCGGCGACCTGGTCGACCACACCTACCGGCAGGCCGTCACCGCCGCCGGGACGGGCTGCGTCGCCGCGCTCGACGCCGAACGCCACCTGGCCGACCTCGGCCTCTAGGCAGGCGTCAGTCGCCGGGGACGTCGAGCATCCGCGGCCGGGAGTCCGGGTTGTCGGCGAGCCAGGGCAGCGTCATGCCGTTGCGCTGCACGACCGGCCGGTACAGCTCGTGGTACGTCCGGTGCAGGATGTCGATCTCGCTGGCCGGGACGGTCGACGTCCGCCAGCGGAGCACGCGGTAGGCGTCGGTGGCGTGCCCGGACAGCGCGACGATCGTGATCCCGTCGCCGGGCAGCCAGGTCGGGGACGCGAGCGTGATCGCGAACCCGGCCGCGACGAACCCGACCATGCTGGTGAAGTCGGTGTCGGCGTACCGGAAGCGCGGGGTGAACCCGGCGGCCTCGCAGGCGGCGCGGAGCATGGCGGTGCCGCCGTCGTCGCCGCCCTGCGGCGGGATCCACGTCTCCCCGGCGAGGTCGGACAGCGACACCCGGCCGCGGCGGGCGAGCGGATGCGACGACGCCAGCGCTATCCCGCACGGCTCGACGGTGATCACCCGCTCGGTCGTCCCCGGCGGGCACGGCGGCGCGTGGTGGTCGGCGACGCGTCCCATGAACACCACGTCGACCAGGTCATTGGCGAGCAACTGCGTCAGCACGGCGCCCGAATAGTCGAGGCTGGTCGTCACCTCGCGGTGCGGCAGTTCGGTCTCCAGGCTGCGCAGCCATTCCCCGAGAAGAATGTGCGGATGGGTGCCCAGCCGGATACCCGAGCGGGACCCGCTGCCCGGCAGCGTCGCCAGCAGGTCGTCCATATCGGCGAGGACGCCGCGCGCCCTTGCGAGAACATGCCGCCCCAGCGGAGTTGGCGTGATTCCGCCAGCTCCGCGCACGAAAAGGGGCCCGCCGAACGCCTTCTCGATCCGCCGCAACTGGTTGCTCAGCGTCGGCTGGGACACGCCGAGACTGGCCGCCGCGCGGGTGATGCTGCCCATCTCGGCCAACTGGGTGAGAACCCGTAAATGCCGCAGTTCAACCTGCATAGCGGTGAAGCTATGCCGAAGTGGAAGGGGCCGCAACCGATTCGTAGATGTCACTCTCATCTTCGCAAGGCGCGACAAACCGTCCGCCCGCCCCGGTGCCCGCCCCCCGTTTATCCGCATTTCACCTCCCAATTCGGGAGCCGGCTCGCTCTCGTCCGGCCCGTGTGACCGCGGGTTCCCGTCCGCCGGTGGCGGTCGTCGTGCCTGCGGCCGCCCCGTCCCCCCGCGGAGCGGCCTCCCCCGTGTCGATGGAGGCATGCGGCAGTGAAACGCAAACCGATTCTGGCGGTCCTTGTGGCCGCCGCTCTCGTGGTGGCCGGCCTGGTGCCGGTGGCCCTGAGAGCGCTCCCGAACGCGAAGGGCGCGACGCCCGATCCGAAGACGGCCGCCGTGGCGTCCGCCGAGCGGGTCGTGGCCGGACGAGTCGCCGAGCTTCACCCGAGCAAGTTCGACGGCTACGTCCGCACGCAGGTCACCGGAACCCCCTGGGGCCTGAACTACGTCGCGTACGAGCGGACGTACCGCGGGCTCCCCGTGGTCGGCGGCGACTTCGTGGTCGCGACCGACGACAAGGGCCAGGTGCGGAACCTGTCGGTCGCGCAGAAGCGCGCGCTCGACCTTCGCAGCGTCACCCCGAAGGTGGGCAAGGCGGCCGCCCTGCGCACCTCGCGCACCGCGCTGACCAAGCCGGACAAGAAGGCGCTCCAGCCGCGCCTCGTCGTGCACGCGCTGGCCAAGCCGCGCCTCGCCTGGGAGACCACGGTCTCCGGCCGGGACGGCAAGCAGCCGAGCATGAAGAAGGTGTACGTCGACGCGCTCACCGGCAAGAAGTTCGCCGAGCAGGAGCTCATCTACGCGGGCACCGGCACCGGCATCTGGGAAGGGTCCAACCTCACCATCGGAACGACCCAATCCGGCAGCCAGTACACGATGCGGGACCCGGCACGGCCCGGCATCACCTGCGCCGACCTCAGCACGAACCAGATCTTCTCCGGTCCGGACGACGTCTGGGGCAGCACGTCCAAGACGAGCAGGGAGGCCGGCTGCGTCGACGTCATGTACGCCTCGGCCGGTGAATGGGACCTGCTGAAGAGCTTCGGGCGCAACGGCCTGAACGGCAACGGCCAGTGGTACCCGGCGCTCGTCGGGCTCGACGAGGTCAACGCCTACTGGAACGGCTCCAACGCCCGTTTCGGCCACAACAACTCCGGCCAGTGGATCACCGCGACCGACGTGGTGGCGCACGAGTTCGGGCACGGCCTGGACAACTTCACCCCCGGCGGCATCTCCGGCGGCGGGACCCAGGAGTTCGTCGGCGACGTCTGGGGCGCGGCCACCGAGGCGTTCCTCAACAACCCGACGGACAAGCCCGACTACACCGTCGGCGAGATGATCAACCTGACCGGTTCGGGTCCGATCCGGAACATGTACCAGCCGTCGCTGGTCAACAACGACCCGAACTGCTACTCCAGCTCCGTCCCGAACATGGAGGTGCACAAGGCGGCGGGACCGGGCAACCACTGGTTCTACCTGCTCGCCGAGGGCTCCAACCCGGGCGGCGGCAAGCCGAGCAGCCCGACCTGCAACAGCAGCACGCTGACCGGCATCGGCATCATGAACGCCGCGAAGATCTTCTACAACGCGATGGCGATGAAGACCTCCGGCACCAACTACGGCCGGTACCGGGTCCTGACGCTGTCCGCGGCGAAGAACCTCGACCCGTCCTGCAACTACTACAACAAGGTCAAGGACGCCTGGAACGCCGTCAGCCTCGGCGCGCAGTCCGGCGAGCCGACCTGCACGCCGACCGGGAACGACTTCTCGATCTCGGTGTCGCCGAGCTCCGGCTCGGTGAAGCCGGGCGCGTCGGTGCAGGCCACGGTCAACACGACGGTCGCGGGCGGCACCTCGGAGCCGGTCGACCTGACCGCCACCGTGTCCCCCGCGAACAGCGGGCTGACCGCGACGTTCAGCCCGTCGACGGTGAACTCGGGCAGCACGTCCGCGCTCACCATCGCGGCGTCCGACACGGCCAAGACCGGGCCGTTCACGGTCACCGTGACCGGTAAGGGACGCACCAACACGCACACCGCGACGTACAACCTCACCGTCGAGGGCGGCGGCAACCCGGGCACGGGCAACCCGCCGGACGTCAACGTCGAGAACGTGAAGGCGCACCTGCAGCAGTTGCAGACCATCGCCACGCAGAACGGCGGCACGCGGTACGCGGCCAGCGGCGGCTACACGGCGTCGGTGTCCTACATCGAGCAGAAGCTGCAGGCGGCCGGGTTCACCGTGGCGCGGCAGACCTGCGCGTCCGGCTGCACGGCGGGCGCGGGCCCGAACCTGATCGCCGACTGGCCGGGCGGCAACGCCAACAGCGTCTACATGTTCGGCGCGCACCTGGACAGCGTCCGGGCCGGGCCCGGTCTCAACGACAACGGCAGCGGCTCGGCCGCGCTGCTGGAGACCGCGCTGACCCTGGCGCAGTCGAAGCCGTCGATGCTGAACCACGTCCGGTTCGGCTGGTGGACGGACGAGGAGCAGGGCCTCAAGGGCTCGACCTACTACGTCAACCAGCTCCCGAGCACCGAGCGGTCGAAGATCAAGGGCTACTTCAACTTCGACATGGTCGGCAGCCCGAACGCGGGCTACTTCATCGACGGCCTCAACTCGACGCTGTCGGCCAACCTGAAGGGCTACTTCGACTCGGTCGGCATCGCGCCGGACGAGATGTCCGAGTGCTGCAGTGACGACGGCCCGTTCCGCAACGCCGGAATCCAGACGTCGTTCCTGTCCACCGGCGCGTCCGCGGTCAAGACGACCACGCAGGCGCAGAAGTGGGGCGGCACCGCCGGGCAGGCGTTCGACCGGTGCTACCACCAGTCCTGCGACACCTACCCGAGCAACATCAACACCACCGCGCTCGACCGGAGCGCCGACGCCATCGCGTGGGCGCTGTGGAAGACGTCGGTGAACAGCACACCCACGGACGACTTCTCGCTCACCGCGGATCCGTCGTCCGCAAGCGTCCAACCAGGGCAGTCGGCCACGGCCACCGTCAACACAGCGGTGACCGCGGGCGCCACCCAGCCGATCGACCTGACGGCAACGGTGTCGCCGGGCGGGCCGAAGGTCACCTTCAGCCCCGCCTCGATCCAGGCCGGCGGCAGGTCCACGATGACGGTCGCCACCACGTCGGACACCCCGGCGGGCGACTACAACGTGACGGTCACCGGCACCGGGAAGTCCGCTTCGCACACCGTGTCCTTCACCCTGTCGGTGCAGGGCGCGGGGACGGACGACTTCTCGGTGTCGGTGGACCCGTCCACCAGCACCGTGGAGGCCGGCAAGCCGGTGACGGCGACCGTCCGCACCGCGCTGACCAGCGGGACGGCACAGCAGGTCGCGCTGTCGGCGGCCGTGTCGCCCGATGGGCCGACGGCCACCGTCGACCCGGGCTCGGTGAAGACCGGCGGCACGGCGACGCTGACCGTGGCCACCACCAGCAGCACGCCCGAGGGCAGCTACACGGTGACGGTCACGGGCAAGGGCTCGGTCACGCGGACGGCGACGTTCACCCTCTCGGTGACGAAGCCGACCAACGGCCGGACCGCCAGCAGCGACACCCAGTACCCGCTCGACGACTACACCTGGACGGTCAGCCCGATCCAGGCGAACGTGTCCGGTCAGGCGGCCTACCAGGTGACGCTGTCGATCGACGTCGACCACACCTGCATGGAGGACCTCGGCGTCTGGCTGGTCTCCCCGGCCGGTCAGACCTACCAGGTCAAGCGGCAGGGCACCGGTCAGTACGAGTGCACGCCCTGGAACGGCCCGAAGACGTTCTACGTCCCGGGTGTCAATTCCCAGGCGTCCGGCACCTGGCAGTTGTACTTCTACGACTACGGCCCAGGTGACACCGGAACGCTCAACGGCTGGAGCGTGACCCTCTGACGAGGGTGACCCGCTAGCCACACCGGACGTGTCCGGCCCGGCCTCCCTCCCCTTCCGGGGGGCGGACGCCGGGGCCGGGCCGGGCACGCCCATCCCCCCGCTCCCTCTTCCCCCGCTCCCTCTCCCACCGCTCCCTCTCCTCGCTCCCCCCGCTCGAAAAGAGGAAGTGCGTCGCATGTCCCGCCAACCACGCACCCGCGCCCTGTCGACGGCGATCGCGGTCGCCGCGACGCTGCTCCTGCCGGCCGCCCTCGCGCCCGCCTTCTCCTTCCCCCGCGCCGACGCCGCCGTGCGGTCGGCGCCGGCCGAACCCGCTCCGAAGCCAGACGCCGCCGGTGAGGCGAAGGCGAAGGACGCCGTGCTGCGGTACGCGTCCGGCGCCCGCTCCTCGCGGGTCACCATCAGCGATCCGGGCTCCTCCTACATCAAGGTGCACTTCGCGTCGGTGCGGCTGCTCCCCGGCGACCGGATCACGGTCGCCGACCCGTCCGGCCGCGAGGTGCACACCTACCACGGCGACCCGACGAAGGGCCGGGCCCGCGGCGACTCGCCGTTCACCGTCCACGGGCGGACGGGCTTCGCCGCGCTGTCCGTCGACGGCGACACGGCCGTCGTCACCCTGCGGTCCGCCGCGCGCCGGGCCGACGCCGCCGACCTCGCCGGGCGCGGGTACGGCGTCCGGATCGACTCCTACTACCGCGGCTACTCCGCGGCCGAGTTCGCGGCCGCGAATCCGCGCCCGTTCAGCGTGTGCGGCGCGGACGGACGGCGCGACGTCGCCTGCTACAAGGACAGCCACCCGACCGAGTACGCCCGCTCGCGCGCCGTGGCCCGGCAGCTCCTCAACGGGCTCGGCTCCTGCACGGCGTGGCGGGTCGGCGACACCAACCGCATGCTCACCAACCAGCACTGCATGGAGAGCGCGGCCGACCTGAAGGCCAGCGAGTTCCAGTTCGACTACGAGTGCGCGACGTGCGGCGGCAACAACCCGAAGCCGGGCGTCAAGGTCAGCGGCGCGGAGCTGCTCAAGCTCAGCCCGCTCAGCGCCCTCGACTACGCGCTGTTCTCCGTCACCGACTTCGCGAAGATCCAGCCGTTCGGGACGCTCTACCTGGAGACCCGCGAGCCGTCCGCGAACGAGCGCATCTACATCCCCGGCCACGGCGACGTGAAGCCGAAGCGCCTCTCCCTGTACGAGGACGCCGACGGCGGCGCCTACTGCAAGATCGGGACGGTCGCGTCCGGTGTGAACACCGGCTACATGTGCGACAGCTCCGGCGGGAACTCCGGGTCGCCGGTGCTCGCCGCGTCCTCGCACAAGGTGATCGCGCTGCACCACCTCGGCGGCTGCCCGAACTGGGGAACCCGGATCAGCCTCGTCTACAAGGAGATCTCCGGGCTGATCGACAACGACCCGGCCGCGCCCCGCACGCGAGCCCCTGGCCTGTAGGGAGGAGCACGACCTCCCGTCCAGGACGGATCTCCCCTCGGGTCCTGGACGGCCCCCGCGTCCGGCCGGTCTCTCGGCGGGGAGAGACCGGCCGGACGCCTCGCCGGTACCGCGCCGACCCGTGACCTGGCCCACGCGTCGGCGCGGTACCGCATTTCGGGGCCCGCCGCGTTCCGGTCATCGGGACCCGCCTTGGCCCGGCGCCCCGGCCCCTCTTACCATCGCGGCACCCATTCACGTCGCCCCTCGAACCGGCGGCGCCCCGACGGGCCAGGCGCGGGCCCTCTGAGCGCGGCCGCCCGGCCGAAGTCCCGGCCCGGCGTCCGCTGGAGGAACTCATGGACGTGACGGCCGACTACGTTGTCGTGGGGGCGGGCAGCGCGGGATGCGTGCTGGCGAGGCGCCTCGCCGAGTCGGGGGCGGACGTCGTCCTCGTGGAGGCGGGCGGGCCGGACCGGACGCCGCTCGTCCGCAAGCCGGGGCTGATCGCCGTGTTCCACAACGTCCCGCAGTTGAAGAAGCGGCTGGACTGGGGGTTCTACAGCGTCCCGCAGAAGAGCGCGCTCGACCGGAGGATCCCGCAGACGCGCGGGCGCGTGCTCGGCGGGTCCGGGTCGATCAACGGGATGCTGTTCGTGCGCGGCAACCGGAAGAACTACGACGACTGGGCGGCGGACGGCTGCGACGGCTGGTCCTACGGCGACGTCCTGGGCAGCTTCAAGCGCATGGAGAACTGGGAGGACGGCGCGACCGAGCTGCGCGGCGCGGGCGGTCCGATCCAGGTGACGCGGCAGCGCGACCTCACCCCCGCGTCGGAGGCGTTCATCGAGGCGCTCGCCGACACGGCCGGGGTGAAGCGCAACGACGACTACAACGGCGAGACGCAGGACGGCGCGGGCATCTTCCAGCAGAGCGTCGACAAGGGCCTCCGGTACAGCTCGTCGGTCGGGTACCTGGACGACCACGGCCTGCCGAACCTGACCGTCGTGACGAACGCGCTGGTCGAGCGGGTGGTCGTGGAGAAGGGACGCGCCACGGGCGTCGCGGTCGTGACGAAGAAGGGGCGCCGCTCGACGGTGCGGGCGTCGCGGGAGGTCGTCCTCGCGGCGGGCGCGTTCGGGTCGCCGCAGCTCCTCCTGCTCTCCGGGGTCGGACCGGCCGCCCACCTGCGCGAGCACGGCATCGACACGCACGCCGACCTGCCCGTCGGGGACAACCTGCACGACCACATGTTCGTCCCGATGACCTACGTCATGGACTCGGCCCGGCACCGCGGCACCGCGCCCTACTTCGCGTCGGGCGTCGTCCGGGAGTGGACGAAGGGCGGGACGTGGGTGGCGCGCAGCGTGTTCGAGGCGGTCGGGTTCGTCCGCACCGGGCAGGCGGACGGCGTGCCCGACCTGCAACTCCACGCGCTGCCGTGGTCGTACCCGTTCCCGAACCAGGACGCGCCCGTCCGGCACAAGGTCGACAAGCGCTCGGCGCTCACCCTCATGCCGACGCTGATCTACCCGAAGAGCCGGGGGACGCTGCGGCTCGCGTCGGCCGACCCGTCCGCCGCGCCGCTGATCGACCCCGGCTACCTCACCGACCCGGACGACTCCCGGCTACTGCTCGACGGCATCGAACTGGTCCGCTCGGTCATGGCCAACAAGGTCATCGCGGGCGACGTGAAGGCCGAGCTGTCGCCCGGCCCCGGCTTCCCCGACCGCGCGGCGCTCGCGAAGGAGCTGCCGAACCGGGCGACGACCGTCTACCACCCGGTCGGCACCTGCCGGATGGGCGCGGACGAGCGCGCCGTCGTCGACCCGGCGCTGCGCGTCCGCGGCGTCGAGGGCCTCCGCGTCGCGGACGCCTCGATCATGCCGACCATCGTCGGCGGCAACACCAACGCCGCCAGCATGATGATCGGCGAGCACGCCGCCGCCCTCATCCTCGGCGCCTAACCCGGCGGGAACCTGATCACCCAGCGGCGTTGCCAGGGGGTTTCGACGGCGCGGGGGTGGTGGTGCTCGCGCGCCCAGGCGACGGCGTCCGCCGGGGCGACGCCGGACAGGACGGCGAGGCAGGCGATCACCGTGCCGGTGCGTCCGACGCCGCCGCCGCACGCGACCTCCACGGACTCCCCGGCCCTGGCCCGCTCGTGCAGCGCGCGGATCTCCCGGACGGCGGCGTCGCGGTCGCGCGGCAGGCGGAAGTCGGGCCAGTCGAGCCACGCGGACGGCCAGGTCGGCGCGGGCTCGTGGCGGCGGCGCAGCCGCCCGGAGCCGAGGTAGAGGCCGAAGTCGGGGACGGGCCCGTCCGGCAGCGGGTGGCGCAGGCCGCGTCCCCGGACGCGCGTCCCGTCCGGCAGCTCGATGGCGCCCGTCAGCGGGGCGCCGTTCGGCGGGGCGGCGGTCATGGCGCGGCCGTCCGGTGGCGGGCGCGGTGGTTGGCGACGTTGAGCCGGTTGCCGCACAGCTCGGGCGTGCAGTAGCGGCGCCGCCCGGCCCGGCTGACGTCGGCGAACACGCCCCGGCAGCCGGGCGCGGCGCAGGCGCGGAACCGGTCGTGGCCGAGCGCCCGGACGGTCCCGGCGATGCCGACGGCGGCGACGGCGGCCAGTTCGGCGGCGAGCGGCGCGTCCGGCGCGGTCGGCACGTGCCACCGCCACCGCCCGTCGTCTACGCGGCGGAGGACGGGCGCGCGTCCGGCCCGTCCGAGCAGCACGGACGCGCCCGCCACGGCCTGCTCGGCGGTCTCCGTCTCGATGATCCCGCGCACCTCCCGGCGCAGCAGGTGGACGTCGCGGACGTCGTCGTCGGCGGGCGCCCGCAGGTCGTACCCGTACCCGTCGAGAAAGGCGGCGAGGGCGTCGCGGCCCGGGAGGTCCTCCGTCCCGTGGACGGTCGGCGACGTCCTGACCAGGTCGTTCGCAAGCTCGGCCGCCGGAGCGTAGTCGGCGAGCGCTAGGTGCACGGCACATCCTCCTGTAATGGCTACAGAAGGACTATACCCATTACACGGTTTCCTCGGTGCTGACCCGGAACTGCAGGCCGCCGTTCGCCGCCGACACGTCCACATGGCTGCCGTGCCGGAGGTCGCCCGCGAGGAGCAGGTCGGAGAGCTGGTCGTCCACCTCGCGCTGGATCGTGCGGCGCAGCGGGCGCGCCCCGAACTCCGGCTGGTAGCCGCGCTCGGCGATCCAGTCGACGGCCTGGGTGCTGAACGAGACGTCGACGTCCTGGGCGCGGAGGCGGCGGCGAGTGTCGTCCAGGAGCAGGTCGGTGATCTGCCTGAGCTGCCCCTCCTCCAGCCGCTGGAACACGATGATCTCGTCGATCCGGTTGAGGAACTCGGGCCGGAACGACTCGCGCAGCCGCCGCATGATCCGGTCGCTGAGCGCGGCGTCCGGGCCGTCGCCGGTGCCGCCGAAGCCGATCTCGCCGCGCCCGGTGATCAGCTCCGAGCCGAGATTGCTCGTCATGATCACGACGGTGTTGCGGAAGTCGACGGTGCGGCCCTGCGCGTCGGTGAGGCGGCCGTCGTCGAGGAGTTGGAGCAGGACGTTGAACACGTCCTGGTGGGCCTTCTCGATCTCGTCCAGCAGGATCACCGAGTACGGCTGGCGGCGCACCGCGTCGGTGAGCTGCCCCGCCTCCTCGTACCCGACGTAGCCGGGCGGCGCGCCCATCAGGCGGCTCACCGTGTGCCGCTCCTGGAACTCGCTCATGTCGAACCGGATCAGCCGGTCGCGGCTGCCGAACAGCGCCTCGGCCAGCGCCTTCGCCAGCTCGGTCTTGCCGACCCCGGTCGGGCCGAGGAACAGGAACGAGCCGGTCGGCCGGTCCGGGTCGCCCATCCCCGCGCGGGACCGCCGGACGGCCCGCGCCACCGCCGCGACCGCGTCCTCCTGCCCGATCACCCGCTGGTGGAGGTGCTCCTCTAGCCGGGTCAGCCGCTCGCGCTCGGCCTGGGTGAGCTGCGTGACCGGGACGCCGGAGATCCGCGACACGACCTCCGCGACGTCCTCCGTCGTCACCTCGGGGACGACGGTCGCGCCGCTGCCCTCCTCGCGGGCGTCCTCCAGTTGCCGCTCCAGCCGCCCGACCTCGTCGCGCAGCTCGGACGCCTTCTCGTAGTCCTCGTCCGCGACGGCCTGGTCCTTCTCCCGCCGCCGCCGCTCAAGGCGCTGCTCCAGCTCGCGGCGGCCGCCGTCGCGCGTCCCGGAGCGCAGCCGCACCCGCGCGCCCGCCTGGTCGATCAGGTCGATGGCCTTGTCCGGCAGGAACCGGTCGGTCAGGTACCGGCTCGACAGGTCGACGGCCGCGACGAGCGCCTCGTCGGTGAACCGCACCGAGTGGTGCGCCTCGTACCGGTCGCGGAGCCCGCGCAGGATCTCGATGCTGTCCTCCGGCGTCGGCTCCGAGATCAGGATGGGCTGGAACCGGCGCTCCAGCGCGGCGTCCTTCTCGATGTTGCGGCGGTACTCGTCGATCGTCGTCGCGCCGACGACGTGCAGTTCGCCGCGCGCCAGCGGGGGCTTCAGCATGTTGCCCGCCGACATGGCGCCCTCCGCGCCGCCCGCGCCGACGATCGTGTGGATCTCGTCGATGAACACGACCAGCTCGTCGCCGTGGTCGCGGATCTCGTCCACGAGCTTCTTCAGCCGCTCCTCGAAGTCGCCCCGGTACCGCGTGCCCGCGACGATTCCGCCCAGGTCGAGCTGGACGATCCGCTTCCCGCGCAGCGTCTCCGGGACGTCGTCGTCCACGATCCGCTGGGCGAGCCCCTCCGCGATCGCGGTCTTCCCGACGCCCGGGTCGCCGATCAGCACCGGGTTGTTCTTGGTGCGCCGCGACAGGACCTCGACGGTCTCCTCGATCTCGCTCTCGCGGCCGATCACCGGGTCGATCCGGCCCTCGCGGGCGAGCGCGGTGAGGTCGCGGCCGAACTCGTCCAGGGTCGGCGTCCCGGACGGCTGCTGCCCCGGTCCGCCGCCGGGCGGCTGCCCGCCGCCCCCGGCCGCCGCCGACTGCAACGTGTCGGGGGTGACGTGCGCGGCGTCCAGGATCCGTCCGGCGCTCGACCCCCGGTCCAGCGCCAGCGCGAAAAGCAGGTGCTCAGGGCCTATGTAGGACGAGCCGAGCGCCCGCGAGACCTGGTGCGAATCGAGCAGGGCGCGCTTCGCCGAGGGGGTCAGCTCCGGCGGGACGTCCCGGGGCGTGCCGCGCCGCGCGTGCTCCTCGATCTCGCTCTGAATGCGGTCGGGGTCGGCCCCGGCACGTTCCATCCAGTGCCGGGTGCCCTGCTGGCGGGTCGCCGCCCACAGCAGGTGGTCGGTGTCGAGGTCGAGGCTGCCCCACTGCGCCGCCTGCGCGGCCGCGTCCCGGACCATCTCCCGCGCGGGCTCGCTCATCAGCCGCGCGATGCTCATCCGCTCCATCGGACGCCGCTGCGCCCGCGACCCGAAGAACCGCGCGAGCATCTCCTCGAACGGGTCCATGCCACCGGATCCATGCCATCCCGACGTCATCGTCCTAAACCCCCTGCACGTGGAAGGACAGGTCATAGCAACGGTCAGTCACGTGCCCGTGCCCGGCCCCTGGAAACCCGGGGCTCCGTCCCCGCCACTCCACCAGAACCGGGGCCGCCGCGAGGCCAAGACGCGGAGGAAGGCCCCGTCCCGCTGTCCTGTACCGGACGTCGCCGGACGCCGATGCGCGGAGTCCCCTGATAGCCCGCCCCGGACGGTTCAGGGAAACCCCCTACCGCCGCGATCACATGCGGTGACGGACCCCCCCGTCCGGGCCGTTCCAGCGAACACACCGTGACGGCCCACCATACGCAGCCGCCCGACCACAATACGCGTCACACTCACTCACATTTACAGGAATGGTCAACCCTGCGAGGATCCGACTCGGAATTCGCCTCGATCGCCCGATCGAGCGCACCGCAAACCACACCCCGCGGAGGAGGAACTGAATTTCATGAAAAGCTCCCGCAAGATCGCCGCGACCCTCGGCCTGGCCGCGGTCGGGCTCACCTCCGCAGTCGGCATGTCGCCCGCGCACGCCGCCGCTCCCGGCGCCGTCACCGTAAGGTCCGGCGCGCACGGCGCGTACACCGTGCACGTCACCCGGGCGTCCGGCCTCGCGGCGCTGGCCGCGCCGGCCACGTCGCCGTCCGTCGACCACCGGTTCGTCCCCGACGGCGGCTCCTTCACCTGCGCCCGCAGTTACGCGTGCGCCGTGGTGCCCTATTCGAACGGCGCATACGTCTTCAACTTCCTCCATTACCGCGGCTATTCACTGAGCTACTGGCACGGCAGCGGCGCGTTCATCAACAACCAGACGGACGGCGCCGCGGCCCGCTACGACGACGTGAACGGCCACCAGGTCGGCTGCGTCCCCGCCGGGATAGCCCGCAACGGGATCGACTGGAACCCGATCTGGCGGATCCGCCTGACCGCCGCCGCCTGCTGACCGTCCACTCCCGACGAGGCCCCGGCGGCGCACTCCCACACGCCACGCCGCCGGGGCCTCCCGCACCGGGGTGGGACAATGGGGGTATGACTGAGCGAAAGCCTGTGGGGCTGAGCTTCGAGTCTTGGATCGACCGGCAGATCCGCGAGGCGGAGGAGCGGGGCGAGTTCGCCGACCTCCCGGGCTCGGGGAAGCCGCTGCCCGGCGCGCACCAGCCGCTGGACGAGAACTGGTGGATCAAGCAGAAGCTCGCCAGCGAGGGCCTCACGGCGATGGTCCATCCGACGCTGGCGCTGCGCAAGGAGATCGAGGACGTCCTCGCCAAGGTGGCTGAGGCGCCGTCGGAGCGGAGTGTGCGCAGGCTGCTGGAGCCGGTCAACGAGATGATCGTCGCGAACCTGCGGATGCCGCCGCCGGGCCCGCCGCTCGGCTACCGTCCGATCGACGTCGACGCGGCCGTGGCGACCTGGCGGGAGAACCGTGCCGAGCGGTCGCGGGACGCGACGGCCCCGCCCGAGGACAAGCCGAAGCGCCGCGGGTGGAGGCCCCGTTTCGGCCGCCGACGGCGCGGCTGACCGTACGCCACGGCGGCGCGGTGGGGCCGCGCCGCCGCGTTCTCGCGGGTCAGGCGTGGGAGCTCCGGCACAGCTCGTCGAGGATGTCGGGGCAGAGGTCCGGGCCGGACGACGCGTGGCCGGTGGAGTGGGCGATGGCGCTCGGGTGGGCGACGGCGCTCGCGGGCGCGGCCAGTCCGGCGGCCAGCCATCCGGCCGCGATGACGGCCGCCGACATGGCGATGGCGCGGGCCACGGACTTGGCCAGAATCGTGCGATTCATCTGAGTTCCTCCAGGAAGTGTGTCGATGCTGCATCGACATCGCCAATATTACCCTGGGTAATCAGAAAACTACACAGCGTCCGCAGATCGTCGGCAGATCTATCCACGGGGGTAGACCTGCACCCCTGGATGCACGCCGCCCACCCGGCGAATCCGGCCGAAGGATGATCTGGATCAAAACCCGCCAGGACGACTAGAGGTCGAGCGCACCGGCCTTGATCCGCTGAACAAGCACCGCCCACGCGTCCACCCCGAGCGCAAGCCGCGGCCCCTCCGGGTCCTTGGAATCACGGACGAGCCGGTTCACGGTGCCGGTCGAGACCTCGACGCACTCGCCATGGTCGCCCATACTGTGGCTGCTCTTACGCCACCGGCTCATACTGCATCGCCTCCACCAGCAATCAGAGGTCGAACTCACCGGCCTTGATCTGGCCGAGAAGAGTAGCCAGCACAGCCGGTTCCAGGGCTAGGCGGGGGCCCTCGGGATCCTTTGAGTCACGCACGAGACGCGTCCGGGTGTTGGTCGAGACCTCGACGCATTCAAGCTGGCCACCGCCCTGACTCCGACTGCTCTTACGCCAGTTGATCATTTCGCATCGCCTCCATCGGGGATTAGAGGTCGAGCGCACCGGCCTTGATCTGCTGCACAAGCACCGCCCACGCGTCCACCCCGAGCGCAAGCCGCGGCCCCTCCGGGTCCTTGGAATCACGGACGAGGCGGTTCACGGTGCCGGTCGAGACCTCGACGCACGCGCCCCCGTCTCCTTGGCTGTGGCTGCTTTTACGCCACTGGATCATCCCGCATCGTCTCCATCGTTTCCCGGACCAGAGCACGCGTGTCCGCTTCGGACAGCGCATGGCACCTGATCTCGTCGAACCGAATCCCCAGTCGAGCGACCTCTTCCGGGTCTTCGATCAGTCTTCCACCGAATTGAGCCTCTGCATACCCGATGCGGCTTCTATCGGCCTTGGTCAAGACGATCATCGCTCCGCTCAGCCCGGAGTAAGCACCGTCGGTGATCCGCACCACCTGAATGTGCATGTGAGGCAGTTCTCCAACGTCAAGGAGAAGTTGGAGCTGCTCATACATGATGCTCCCATCCTTGCCACGCCTGAGGAGAGCGGCGTGGTCGAGCACCACGAAGAGATGAGGCGGGTCCGTCTCCCGAGTGATGTGCTCCCGTCGCGCCAACCGCTGCGCGACCAGGTCTTCGTTCGTCCTGCCCTTGGGTGCGATCGAACGCACGTATGCCTCGGTCTGGAGGAAGCCGGGGATGTAGAGCGGCTCGTAGGTGCGGATCTCCGTGGCTTCGTTCTCGTGCATGAGATAAGCGCCGAGCCACTCGTTGAGGTGTTCTCGTTGGGCGTGGTGCCAGAGGCCGCGGAACATCTCGCCGGTTTCGAAGAACTCGTCGAGTTTCTTGCAGAAGTCCTCGTCGGGGCGGTTTCGCTGGCTTTCGTAGGCGGCGACCGTCTCGCGGGTCGTGTAGAGCTCCTTCGCCAGGGTGCTCTGGCTCAGCCCTCGGAGCTCGCGCATGAGCCGCAGCGTGTAGGCGAGCTGCGCCCGCATGCTGTGCCGGGGGTCAATTGGGACAGATGGGGGCATTCTTATTCCTCCGCGAGTGGTATCTCGTGAAGTACCATCCGGATATGTAGCCACGATTAGTCAAGTGGGTCAAGCTGGTCGGCAAGAATCAACGAGACGCAGCGGAGAGAATCCGAATGAGCCCGTCCCCGCACCGAAACAAGATCGACCCATTCGAGCCCTTGCCCGCGGTGGGAGAGCCGCCGGACGGGCGTTGGGCGGTTCCTTATCTGGCCCAGAAAAGCGGTCTGTGGACGGTGCACGTCCGCCGCCCGCTGACGCGCAGGCAGCTCGACGCCGGGCTCGTCGACACGCTCAGCGCCTCGACCCTGGAGGCCCTGCGGGCTGCCACGACGCGCCAGGACGACATGGCGGAGAGGCTCGCCACCGACCGGGACGGCACCCCCGCCTGGGCGCGGGAAAAGTGACCGTGTCCGCCCCCGTCGCCCCCATTCTGATCTGGCTGCTGCTCTACGGAGTGACGTGTTTCCTGTTCGGATTCGGCGTCACCTGGCTGCTTTGGCCATGGGTTCACCGCAGAGGCGCACACCGCAGAGGCGCGACCCCACGCGCGTCATCCGGGCGGCGTTCGCCCCCGCTCTCGATTCCATGACTCCCCGCCTGTACGCCCAGTACATGCAGGGACAAGACCTGGCGGTAAGAAGGGATGGTGATTCATGGCTCAAGCCCTAGTGGCGTGACCCGTGCAGCAAGAGGCCCCTGGGCGGACGACATTCATCCAGGGGCCTCTTCGCGTGACGTGATCCGTCCACCGTGCCCGATGGATCAGGGGGCGTCGGCGTGGTCCAGGGCTCCGGCCTTCACCCGCTCGACCAGGCCCCGGAAGGCGGCCCGGCTTACGGCGAGGCGCGGCCCGGCGGGGTCCTTGCTGTCCCGGATGCCGATGGCGTGGGCCGCCCCGGCGACCTCGACGCACTGCTGCTGGGAGTTGTTGTGGCTGCGGCTGCTCTTGCGCCAGCGGGCGGCGGACAGGCCGGTCTCGGTCATGGCGACCTCTTCTGCTGGACGGCTTTGCCATCAGCGTACGGGGCGCCCGCCGGACGACGATGCCCCGAGAGCCGGACGGGAAAGCAGTGGTCCGCGGGATGTGGCCGGACTTCGCCATGAAGACCCAAGGGCGGGTGTTTCAGGGGTGTTCGGGGGGCTGGACCAGGGGGCGAAGCAGGGCGGCTTGGACGCGCTGGTCTTCACTCACGCCCGTCATCGGGTATTTCTGCGCCGTCTGGAGGTGGCCGCGGAGGAGGCGGGCCGCGCCTTCGGCGTCGCCTTCCTCGATGCGCGCCAGGGCCTCGGCGTGTTCGTCCAAGGCTTGGCGGCGGAGGGCGGGCTCGGGGAAGAAACCGGCGCGGGTCGCGTGCTCGGACCAGCTCCGCTCCTGCGCCGTCCACAGGGTTTCGAGCGCCCCCGCCACGACGAACAGCGTCTCGTTTCCGCAGAGGCGGACGATCGCCTCGTGGAACTCGCGGGACGCGGGCGTCGCGCGCTTCTCGTCGCCGGTTTCGACGGCCTCGACAAGGCTTTCGTGCGCGCGGCGCAGCGCGGGCACGACCTCGGTGTGACGGTCGGGACGCTGCGCGCACAGCGCGGCGCAGAACGGCTCTATCTGCTGGAGCGCGTACCCGACGTCCGGCAGCGCGGCCTGCCGCGACTCCAGGACGAGCGCGAGCATGTAGGCGACGCTGTCGCGTTTCGGCGCGTGCACCACCGACCCCCCGGTGTTCCCGCGCCGGACGGTGATCAGCCCCTCGGTCTCCAGGATGCGCAGCGCCTCACGGGCGGCGAGCTTGCTGACGCCGAACTCCTCCAGCAGGTCGGACTGCTTGGGCAGCAGGCTCCCGTCGGGCAGCTCGCCGCGCAGGATCCGCGCCCGCAGGGTGTCGGCGAGCAGGTCCGCCACCCGCGGCTGGCGCATCTGCGCGCGCGGCTCCGGGGCCCCCGTGTCCTCCACCGTGTGCCCGTCCTCTCGATCTTGTGATGTCTCATCTTCCACCTTGGGTCGGCACCGCGTCCTCGGGTCGGCCGGACGCGGTGACGCCCATCGCGCGCTGGTACGCGGCGTCCAGCTCGCGTCCGCCGTCGACCGGGTCGGACGCCTGGCCGCGCAGCAGAACGTACCCGCGGTCGAGCCGGTCCCTGATCGCGCCGATGGACGGTTCGACGACGACCACGACGGTGCCCTCGTCGGCGAGGCGGCGGGCGGTGTCCATCAGCTCGGCGACGATCAGCGGGGCGAGGCCGGTGGACATCTCGTCCAGCAGCAGCGCCTTCGGCGACCCCATCAGCGCGCGGGACACGGCGAGCATCTGCTGCTCGCCGCCGCTCAGCACCCCGGCGAGCGCGCGGGCGCGCTCCCGCAGGACGGGGAACCGGTCGAGCCCCGTCTCCACCTCGGCGGACGGGAGGCCGAGCGTGTCCGCCATGACCTGGAGGTTCTCCCGGACGGTCAGGCGCGGGAAGATCTGCCTGCCCTGTGGGACGAGCGCCAGCCCGCGTCCGGCGCGGCGCGCGGCGCTGAGCCCGGAGATGTCCTCGCCGTCGAGCGTGATCCGCCCGGTCGCCGCGACCGACCCGTAGGCGGCGAGCATCAGGCTCGACTTCCCGGCCCCGTTCGGCCCGACGACGGCGCTGACCGCTCCCCCGCCGAACGTGAGCGAGGCGTCCGACACCGCCGTCGACTCCCCATACCGAACCGACACCCCGCTCAGCACCAACTCATGCGACAACGTTCTCACCGCCGGTTCCGAAGTAGACGTCCTGCATTTCGGGGCTGGCCAGGCATTCGGCGGGGTCGCCGTCGAAGACGACCGTGCCGGAGCGCAGCAGCATGATCCGGTCGACGAGGGACGCGACGATGTCCACGTTGTGGTCGACCAGGATGATCCCGCAGCCCTGCGCGCGGACGGCGCGGATCGCCGCCGAGATCGCCGCGATGCCGCCCGAGTCGGCGCCCGCGAACGGCTCGTCCAGCAGGAGGACGGACGGTTCCTGCGCGAGCGCCCGCGCGACCTCGACGAGCCGCTGCTCGCCGAGCGTGAGGTCGCCGCAGCGGCGGCGGAGGTCGCCGAGTTCGAGCGCGTCCGCGACGCGGTGCAGGGTCGCGTCGAAGCGCGCCCCCGACGGCCGGAACGCGCCCGCGACCAGGCCCGCGACCAGCCCGCCGATCCCGGCGAGCTTCGGCGCGGCGGCCCCCAGCAGGACGTTCTCCCGCACGGTCAGGTCGAGCGCGAGGTGCGGGTGCTGGAACGTCCGGGCGAGCCCGGCGCGGGCCCGGCGGGACGGCGGGCCGGTCAGCCTCCGGCCCCGGATGGACAGCGACCCCCGGTCGGCGGGCTGCGCGCCGTCGAGCAGGTCGACCAGCGTCGTCTTCCCGGCACCGTTCGGGCCGATCAGGCCGAGCACCTCGCCCGCGGACAGGCGCAGCGACACGCCGTCCAGCGCGCGGACGCCGCCGTAGCTCTTGCCGAGGCCCTCGCCCTCCAGCAGGACGGTCATCGCCGTGCTCCTCTCGTGCGGGTCGCCGCGCCGCGCAGCCACCGCGCGCCCTGCCCGGCGTAGCCGAGGATGCCGCCGGGCGCGATCAGCAGCACGGCCAGCACCGCGACGCCGAAGATCAGCGACCCGGAGCGTTCGAAGATCTGCAGGTTGAAGGTCAGCTCGACGACCAGGACGGCGCCGAGCACCGCGCCCCACGCCGAGCCCTGCCCGCCGAGCAGCGGCATGAAGATCGCCAGCATGACGAGGTGCAGGGTGAACGTGTCCGGGCCGATGGTCTGGTTGGCGGTGGTGAACAGGCCGCCGCCGAGGGACGCGATCGCCGCGCCCGCGCCGAGCACCGTCAGCCGCAGCGCCGGGACGCCGACCCCGGCCGCCTCCACGGCGGCGGGGACGTCCCGCGAACTCTGCAGCGCCACGCCGAACGGCGACCGGCGGACCCGGTCGACGGCGACGCCGACGATCCACACGATGAGCAGGGTCAGCGCGATGAACGTCTGCCGGTCCAGCTCGCTGCCGAAGACCGTGAGCGGCCGGATCGAGCCGATGCCGACCGCGCCGCCGGTGATGTCCTTGGCGTCCAGCAGGAAACTCTGGAAGGCCATGCCGAACAGCAGCGTCACCGCCGCCAGGTAGAACCCGGACAGCCGCCGCGTCGCGAACCCCAGCACCACCGCCAGCGCGGCGGACGCGAGCGCGCCGAGCAGGTACGCGACGGGCAGCGGCCAGCCGGTCTTGGTCGCGACGAGCCCGACCGAGTACCCGCCGATCGCGACGTAGGCGCTGTAGGCGAGGGACAGCGCGCCCGCCAGGTTGAACGGCATGTACATGCCGAGCGCGAGCAGCGCGTAGGTCGCGCCGAGCAGCGCCAGGTCCTGCCGGAACAGGTCCGCGCCCGCCCAGCCGATCACGGCGAGGGTGAGGACGAGCGTCCCGAGGATCCGCGCCGACTCCGCCGACCGGACCGACCCGACGGCTCTCCGCAAGGGCAGCGCACTCATACGTACTCCTCCTGTGGGGGGACGACCCCCCACGCCCCCCGGATCGCTGCGCTCATACGCTGCTCCTGTGGGGGGACGACCCCCCACGCCCCCCGGATCGCTGCGCTCATACGCTGCTCCTGTGGGGGGACGACCCCCCACGCCCCCCGGATCGCTGCGCTCATACGCTGCTCCTGTGGGGGGACGACCCCCCACGCCCCCCGGATCGCTGCGCTCATACCCGGACCCTCCTCACGAACAGGCCGCTGGGACGCAGCGCGAAGAACAGGATCGCGACGGCGAGGACGGCGTAGTCGAGCGACGCGCTGCCGAGGTAGTACGGGACGAGCGTCTGCGCCAGCGCGAGCAGCAGTCCGCCCGCGAGCGGCGCCCACACCGAGCCCGTCCCGCCGATGACGAGGGCGAGGAACCCGGACAGCGCCCACCCGAACCCGGACTGGAAGCTCACCCCGGCCTTGGCCGAGAAGAGCTGCCCGGCGAGCCCGACGACCAGCCCGGCCAGCGCGAACGCGACCAGGCGCACCCGTCCGACCGGCATGCCGAGCGTGCGGGCCGCGTCCCGGTTGGACCCGACCGCGCGCAGGATCCGCCCATACTTGGACTTCCGCATCCACAGCCACACGCCGGTGAAGGACACGACGGTCGCGGCGACGAGCACGATCGTCTGGCCGTCCACGGTGACGAAGCCGAGGTCGAGGGACGTGCCGGGCAGCCACGACCGGCCCGGCATGAGCTGCCGTCCGAACAGCGTCCCGGCGAGCTGCTCGACCGCGAACAGCACCGCGACGACCGCGATGAGGGACGGCAGCTCGCCGCCGCCCGTCCGCGCGTCGATCGGCCGGACCAGCGCGACCTCGGTGACGACCGCGAGCACCGCGGCGATCGCGATGCCGAGGACGGCGGCGAGGCCGAGCGGCCAGCCCTGCTTCGCCATCAGCCACGACGCGGTGAGTCCGGAGAACATCGCGAACGGGCCGAGGGCGAAGTTGAAGAAATCCGCTCCTTCGAGGACGAGGTAGTAGCCGAGGGCCACCAGTCCGAAGAAGCACCCGATCTGGACGACCGAGACCCACAGTTGCGCTGACATCACGCTCCTTCTGCCTGCGTCTGTGGGATCTTATGTTTAAAAGAAAGCCATGACAATGCTAACTTCGGGGCAGCTTGCGAAACCGCGGGAGGCAGCTTTGACCAGTCCGTTCGACGAGGCGACCGTGGCGGAGTACCGGGCGGCCGGCTGGTGGGGATCGGAGACCGTGGCCGACCACGTCCGGCGGCACGCGGCGGAGCGCCCCGGCGGCGCCGCCTACGTGACGCCCGGCGAGACCCTCACCTGGACGCAGTACGACGACCACTCGACCCGGCTCGCCCGGCACCTCGCCGCGCTCGGCCTCGCGCCCGGCGAGCGCGTGGCGACCCAGCTCCCGGACGGCCCGGCCTGGCACGTCGCGGCCGTCGCGGCGGAGAAGGCGGGGCTGGTGCTGGTCGGCGTCGGCGCGCGGGCGGGCCGCCGCGAGCTGCGCCACCTGCTCGGACGCACCGGCTCACGCGCCCTGATCACCCTCGCCGAGCACCGCGGCGCGCCGTCCGCCGCGCTGGTGGACGAGCTGCGCGCGGACGGCCTCGACCTCGCCCACCACGTGGTCGTCGACCGGCTGGGCGTCCCCGCCGACCCGCGCGAGGCCGACATCGCGGGGCGCGCCCTCGGCCCGGACGACCTCTCCATGCTGAACTCGACGTCCGGGACGACCGGGCTGCCGAAGTGCGTGTCCCACACGCAGAACCGCTGGTTCTACTTCCACGAGCTGGCCTGCCGCTCCGGCGAGCTGAACGAGTCGGACGTGTTCATGGGCGCGGTGCCGTCCCCGTTCGGGTTCGGGCTGTGGACGGCGCACTTCTCCCCCGCCGCGCTCGGCGTCCCGACCGTCGTCATGGAGCGGTTCGACGCGCACCTGGCGCTCGACCTCGTCGAACGGCACCGGGTGACCGTCCTGCACTGCGTCAGCACGCAGTTCATCATGATGCTGAACGCGCAGGCGGAGCGGCCGCGCGACCTGTCGTCGCTGCGCTGCATGTTCACCGGCGGGGAGGCCGTCCCGTACGAGCGGGCGGCGGCGTTCGAGGACGCGACCGGCGCGAAGGTGCTCCAGTTCTACGGCTCGAACGAGACGGGCGCGCTCAGCTACACCGGACTCCACGACACCCGCGAGCACCGCCTCCGCACCGCCGGACGGATCATCCCCGAGATGGAGGTGCGGCTGTTCGACCCGTCCGACGGCACGGACATCACGGGCTCGGGGCGGCCCGGCCAGCCCGGCTGCAAGGGCCCGGCCACCTGCCCCGGCTACTACGACGACCCGGCCGCGAACCGCGAGCTGTTCACCCCGGACGGCTGGATGCTCATGGCCGACATCGTCGAGATCGACGACGACGGCTACCTCCGCGTCGTCGGACGCCTCAGCGACCTCATCATCCGCGGCGGCAAGAACATCAGCGCCGCCGCCGTCGAGGAGGAGGTCGCGACGCACCCGGCGGTCGCGCTCGCCGCCGCCGTCGCCATGCCGGACGAGGTGTTCGGCGAGCGCGTCTGCGTCTACGCCGAACTGCGTCCCGGGACGAAGCTCACCCTCGAAGACCTCACCGCGCACCTGGCCGAGCGCGGCGTGTCCCGCGAATGGCACCCCGAACGGCTGATCGTCCTGGACGCGCTGCCCCGCTCGTCCGGCGGCAAGGTGGCCAAGGGCGACCTGCGCGCGGACATCCGCCGCCGCGTCGCGGAGGTCACGGGGTGAAGGCGGCGGCGCCGCCGTCCAGGAGGAGGCTTCGGATCGCGTCGGGGACGCGGACGGCCTTGTCCGGCGCGTCCGGGTCGACGCAGACGAGGGTGAGGACGGCGGTCGCCGCGCGGTCGCCGTCCCCGGTGACGAAGTCGCCGCGCATGGTGAACGAGGTGCGGCCGACCCGGTCGGCGTACAACCGGCACTCGACCTGGTCGAACAGCGTGATCGTCTTCTCGTACTCGGCGCTCGCCGCGCGCGTCACGACCGCGACGCCGAGCCGCTCCGGGAGATGGTCGAACCGCAGCCCGCGCAGGAACCACCACTCGGTGTGGGTGCGCTCCATCCAGCGCTGGTAGTTGGCGTAGTAGACGATCCCGGCGGGGTCGCAGTCGCCGTAGGACAGGCGGAAGGTCACGCGGTGCAGCGGCTCGTCCGGCACATTCACTCCCTTTGCAGATGCTAAGATTTAGATGTTAAGGGGCGTCGGCCCTTCTGGCTCATGACAGCGTCCGGGCGGAGGTTCGGTGGAGGGAACGCGCCAGGCGCGCATTCGCCAGCCGCGCCTCGCCGACATGGTCGCCTCCGTCCTGCGCGAGCGGATCGTGAGCGGCGAGCTGGCCGACGGCGCGCTGATCGGCCCGCAGGACGACCTGCTCGCCGAGTTCGGCGTCAGCAAGCCGTCCATGCGGGAGGCGCTGCGGATCCTGGAGTCCGAGGGGCTCATCACCGTGCTGCGCGGCAACAAGGGCGGCGCGGTCGTGCACGTCCCGCGCACCGAGACGGCGGCGCAGGCGATCGACCTCGTCCTGCGGACGCGGCAGTCCGCGCCCGGCGACATCGCGGTCGCGCTGGTGCGGCTCGAACCGGTGTGCGCGGGGCTCTGCGCGGAGCGCCCGGACCGGGCGACGAGCGTCGTCCCGGCGCTGGAGGCGGCGCAGCGCGACGTGGAGGACAACCTCGACGACCTGCTCGGCTTCGTCCGGGCCGCGCGCGACTTCCACGCCCAGCTCGTGTTCGGCTGCGGCAACGCCGCGATGTCGGTCGCGGTCGGCGCGCTCGAACGGCTCTGGACCGCCGCCGAGGAGCAGTGGGCCCGCGACACCGCCGCCCGCGGCGACTTCCCCGGCCTCGACCAGCGCTCGGACGGCGTCCGCGCGCACCACCGGCTGATCAAGCTGATCGCGGCGGGCGACGCCGCGGGCGCGGAACGCGCCGCGCGGCGCCACCTCACCGCCGCCCAGTGCCACGTCCTGGACTGACCCCGCCCGGCTAGGCCGACCAGGCGATGGGCAGCTCGGACGGGCCCCACATCATGAACGAGTCGACGCGGGTCGGCTCGCCGTCCAGGCGCAGGCCCGGCAGCCGCTCGCCGAGCAGCCGCAGCGAGATCCGCGCCTCCAGCCGGGCGAGGGCCGCGCCCGGGCACAGGTACTGGCCGACGCCGAACGACAGGTGGCGGCGGCGCAGGTCGGCGAGGTCGCGGTCCAGCCTGAACGTGTCGGGGTCGTCCCATGCCTCCGGGTCCCGGTTCGCGGACGCGTACAGGCCGTGCGCCTTCGACCCCGCCGGGATCTCGACGCCGTGCATGACGACCGGACGGGTGTTCGTCCGGAACAGCCCGAGGACGGGCGGGTCGTAGCGGAGGCTCTCCTCCACCGCCGCGTCCACCAGCTCCGGACGCGTCCGGACGTCGTCCCACAGCCCGAGGTCGAGCAGCCGCCACACCGCGTTCGCGATCAGCGAGGTGGTGGTCTCGTTGCCGCCGACCAGCAGCAGCAGGATCAGCGGCAGCAGCTCCTCGGTCGTGAACGGGCGGCCGTCGTGCTCGGCGGTGAGCAGCGCGGTCAGCAGGTCGTCCGGGAGGGCGTCCGGCCCGGACGAGCCGAGCACCGCGCGCCGCTCCGCCAGCACCTCGGCGAAGTAGCCGTCGATCTTGGCGCGGGCCGCGCCCTGCACCGCCGGGTCGGCCGCGTTCTGCCCGGCCATGAACTGGTCGGACCACTCCTTGAACTCGTCCACCCCGGACGCGGGCACGCCGAGGATCTTCGCGATCACGAGCACCGGCAGCGGCACCGCGTACGCCGCGCACAGGTCGGCGCGCCCGGCGGCGGCGAAGCCGTCGATCAGGTCGGCCGCCGTCGCGGTGATCCAGTCCTCCAGCGCGGCGGTGCGGCGGGCGGTGAACGCCGCCGTCACGAGCCGCCGGTAGACGGTGTGCTCCGGCGGGTCGGACCGCAGCCCGCCCTCCTTCGTGAAGATCGGCCCCTGCCCCCACTCAGACGACCACAGGCCGACGTCGCCGAACATCCCGGCGACGTCGGCGTGGCGCGACAGCGTGTAGAAGCCGTTCTCGCCGAACCCGGCGTGGTGGTGCACGGGGCACCGCTCGCGCAGGGCGCGGTGCGCGGCGGCCGGGTCCTCCAGCACCTCCGCCGCGAACGGGTCGTACTCGCCGCCGGGTTCGCCCCCGGCGGCGCGCATGACCGTCATCAGAAGGCGTTCGGGTCGGCCTGGACCTCGGCCGGGACGGGGAACCGGTACAGCTCGGACGCGTTCTGCCAGGTGAAGCGGCGCACGTCCGCCTCGGGCAGCCCGCCGATCTCCGACTCGATGACCGCCTGGGTGTTCGGCCAGGTCGAGTCGCAGTGCGGGTAGTCGCTCTCCAGCAGGATGTTCTCCACGCCGATCCGGTCGCGGAGCGCGAACGACGACTGGTCCTCCACGGCGCAGAACCAGAAGTTGCGCTTGAGGACCTCGGCCGGGGTGAGGCCGATGTCCTTCGTCCACGTCCCGTACATGTCGTGGTAGCTGAGCATGTGGTCGAGCCGGTCCATCAGCCCGGCGACCCAGCCGATGCCGCCCTCGCTCAGGCAGATCTTCAGGTCCGGGTAGCGGACGGGCAGCATCGAGTACAGCCAGTCGACGGCGGCGAACATCGCGTACCCGAAGAACAGGACGCCGACCGTGTCCGGCGGGGCGTCGTCGGCCGTCGCCGGGGACGTCCCGGAAGACCCGATGTGCAGGTTCACGACCGTCCCGGTCTCGGCGCAGGCGCGCATGATCGGGTCCCAGTGCCCGGTGTGCAGGGACGGCAGCCCGAGCTTCTGCGGCGCCTCCGAGAACGTCACGGCCTTGAACCCGCGCTCGGCGTTGCGCCGGATCTCCGCCGCGCCCAGCTCGGGGTCGAGCAGCCACGGGATCTGGCACGGGATGATCCGGTCCGGGTAGGCCCCGGCCCACTCCTCCAGGTGCCAGTCGTTCCACGCCCGGACGGACGCGAGCGCGAGTTCCTGGTCGGACGTCGTGAGCTGCAACCGCTGCCCCGCGAACCCCGGCAGGAACGACGGGAAGTTGAGCGAGGCGTAGATCCCGGCGAGGTCCATGTCCTTGATGCGGTGGTGGATGTCCCACGCGCCGCGCCGCATCTCGTCGAACCGGGACGGCTCGAAGCTGTACTCCAACACCGGGCGCCCGACGACCGCGTTGAAGCCGACGTTCGGGAACTCCTGCCCGTCGTACACCCACACCTCGGCGCCGTCGTCCCGCTCCACGATCTTCGGCGCGCGGTCGGCGAGCTTCGCGGGGAGGCGCCCCTCGAACGTGTCGGGCGGCTCGACGATGTGGTCGTCCACGGAGATGACGGTGTACCTGCGGTCCTGGCGGTCCGGCTCGGGCAGCCAGGTCGGGCCCTCGGCGCCCTTGCCGCCGGTGGTGAAGCCCAGGTCCGACGCGAGGTCGTCGATGTTGATGCTCATTACTGCACCACCTCCGGGTGGTCGCGGAGCAGCGCGCGGACGGCGCCGTTCCAGAAGAAGTCGGTTCCGCGTTCGAGGAGCGACGCCTTCATGCTGCGCCGCAGGCCGGGCGTCACGAGCGTGTGGTCGCGACCTGTCACCAGCACGTCATACATGAGTCGACACTGCCGGTCGATGGTCGCGGCCCGGTAGGTGGTCTCCTCCACCGTCGGCCCGGTCACGATCACGCCGTGGTTGGCGAGCAGCACCACCGACTTGTCGCCGATCCGGTCGGCGAGGTCGGCGCCGAGGTCGGCGTTGGCGATCTCGCCGGTGTACTCGTCCACGAAGGCGAGGTCGCCGTCGAACATCGACCCGGTCTGGTGCAGGAACTCCGGCAGGACGCCGAGCGCCGCCAGCACCGTCGAGTGGTACGGGTGGTTGTGGACGACGACCCGCACGTCCGGGCGGCGGCGGTGCAGCTCGGTGTGGATGTGGATGGCGGGGGTGACGTCCCACTTGCCGTCCAGCACCTCCGCGTCCGGCGACACCTTGCAGATGTCGGACGCCTTGATCTCCTCCCACCACAGGCCCCACGGGTTGACCAGCAGGTCGTGCGTGTCGCCCGCGCGGAGCGTGATGTGGCCCGCGATGTTCTCGCTGAAGCCCGACGTCCCGAGGATCCGGAACGCGCAGGCGAGCTTCTGCCGGTCGGTCAGCTCCAGGCCGATCGGCGGCATCACCTTCGGCGTCCACTCGGCCGCGCCTCCCGCGACCGGGGCCGGCGCCCGGCGCTCCCGGTCCACGTCCGCGTCCGTTGTCACGGCGTCCGTCGTCACGGCGTCAGTTGTCACGGTGACCTCCCTTCCGTCAGCCACAGGCGGGCTGGTAGGTGGGCCACTGGCGGCCCGGCTTGCTGTTCTCGAACTGCATGAGGATCAGGCCGCACAGGCCGTCCGTGCCGCTGTGCTTGCCGGGCTTGAACGACAGCGTGTAGCCCTTCTGCCCGAACGAGGACGGGTAGGACGCCACCTGCTCCAGCCCCTTGTTGATGGACTCGCCGTCCGGCTTCGACCCGGCCTTCTCGATCGCCTTCACGAGCATCCCGATCGCGTCGTAGGCCTGCGCGTCGTAGGCCGTCACGCCCACCGTCCCGCCGCGTTTGCCGGACAGGAACTTCTGCAGCTCGTTGGTCTTGTCGTTCTGGTCGGTGATCGACCCGACGAAGACGAGCTTGTCGAGCGCGCCCGGCTTCGCCTGCCCCCACAGGTCGGGCTGGTTGCCGATGGACGCGAGCGAGAACCGGTCGGCGTCCGGGATGAGCTGGTGCGCGGTGTTGTGGACGAGCACCTCCATCTGCCCGCCGAGCGCGGCGACGAGCATCGCGTCCGGGTTCGCCCGCTTGATCCGGGTGACCTGCGCGGTGACGTCGTTGGCGTCCACCGGGGCCGTCTCGGTCGCGACGACCTGGATGCCCGCCTCCTTGATCGGCGTCATCAGCGCCTTCTCCATCCCGGCGATGGACGCGCTGTCGTCCTTGAACAGGGCGAGCCGCTTGAACCCGGCCTTCTTGAACGCCTCCGCGTAGACCTTGCCGAAGTCGGACGTCGGGTTCGCGAGCGAGTAGGTGTAGGCGGAGTTCGGGCCGTCGCCGATGCCGGGCGTGATGTTCACCGGCGCGATCGCGGGCACCTTCTGCTGCTTCAGCAGCGACTGGACCTGGAGCACCGACTGCCCGCCGGAGTTCATGATCACGGCCTGCGCGCCCTGGCTGAGCAGCTGCCGGACGACCGTCGGCGCCTTCGTCGCGTCGTTGTCGTCGCTCTTCACGACGAGCTTCAGCTTCTTGCCGCCGACCCCGCCGCCGTCGTTGACCTGCGCGACCGCGTCCTTGATCGTCTTGCCGACGATGGAGGCGTACGCGGCGGCGCCGCCGGACAGGTCCTGGTCCATCCCGATGACGATCGTGTCGTCGTCGGTCTTCACCGACCCGGAGCCGGACGCGCACGCGCCCGCCGCCAGCAGGGGCGCCGCCGCCGCGACCACGACGAGCGTCCTGCCCGGCCGACCGCGTCTCGCGAACGCCGTGTTCGTGGAACCAATGCTCATGAAGGGCTTGCTCTTGAAAGCCATGGGGGTGGTCCTCCTAGGGGTGGGTTGGAGGCGGGGGGACGGTCTGGCCTGGCTTGATCTGGTCCGGGTCGATCTGGTCCGCGGTGGTCTGGTCCGGGGTGATCACGACGCTGATCGGCCTGGATCCGGGACGGTTTCCGGCGAGCGTCTCGACGGCCTCGGCGGCGTCCTGGAGGCCGAAGGCATGGGTGACGAGCCGGTGCAGCGGCCGCTCGCCCGAGTCGATCAGCGCGACCGCCCGGCGGAACGACGTGTGCCCCACCGCCCGGACGCCCTGGACGCGCAGCCCCTTCGTGACGACGTCGTCGCTGATCCAGCCGGGCACGGGCCGCCCGCCCTTCAGCCCGGCGAGGATGACCGTCCCGCCGGGCCGGGCGAGCGCCAACGCGTCCAGGACGGTCTGCGGGTCGTAGGCGGCGACGTCGACCACCACGTCCGGGCGGACGCCGCCGGTCAGCTCCAGCACCTTCGCCGGGACACCGCCCCCGTCGGCGTCCCCGGCGTCCACCTCCACGGCGGCGGTCGCGCCGAGCTCCAGCGCCAGGTCGAGCTTGTGCCGGTCGGAGGCGAGCCCGGTGACGATCACCGGGTCGGCGCCCGCCGCCCGCGCCGCGAGGACGCAGGCGAGCCCGCGCTGCCCGGCGCCGAGCACGACCACGCAGTCGCCCGCGCGGGTGCCCGGCACCTCCACCGCCCACTCGACCCCGGCGGCGACCGCGTTGAACGTCGCGGCGGTCGTCGGGGCGACGGCGTCCGAGACCTTGTGGACGACGCTGTTCGGGTGCAGGTACATGTGGTCGGCGAACCCGCCCCACAGCGCGGGCGGGATCTTCGCGGGGACGAAGCCGTAGCTCATCGGGAAGTGGTCCCAGCCCGCGCAGAGGACGTAGCGGCCCGTCCGGCAGTCGCGGCACGCGCCGCACGGCAGCGCGGGCTCGACCACGACCCGGTCGCCCTCGGCGAGCGCCCAGCGCCGCGCCGCCCGCGCGCCGATCGCCGCGATCCGGCCGACCGGCTCGTGCCCCGGGACGAACGGCGACGTCGGTCCGATCGTGTCGAACAGCGCGCCGCTGTACTCCTCGACGTCCGTGCCGCAGATGCCGCACGCCTCGACGCGGAGCAGCGCCTCGTCCGGGCCGATGTCGGGCAGCGGCAGCTCGACCAGGTCGAGGTTTCCCGGACCGCGCTGCAGCACGGCCCGCGCCGCCCCCGCCCTGGCGCGGGGAGCGCGGGAGGCCGTCCCCGCACGGGAGCCCGTCATTTGGTGATCGTTCGGATGCCGCCGAAGACGCGGCGGACGCGCGGCGCGAAGTGCTCCAGCGGCGGCGTGTCGAAGTCGGGGTCGAAGGCGAGCTGGTCCCACTCGTCCGCGAACTGGACGGCCTGCGCGTACCAGGGACGGTCGGCGAACGTGTCGCGCTCCGCCGGGTCCCAGCCGAAGTGGTGGCCGTAGTGCTTCGCCTCGAACGTCTGGTGCGCGTAGATGATCCGGTACACCTCGTCCCGGACGTAGGGGCGCAGGATCTCGGCGGCGACCGCCGCGTGGTTCGCCGTGGAGATGACCTTGCCCATGTCGTGGCACAGCGCGGCGACGACCATCTCGTCGTCGGCGCCCGCCGCCTCCGCGTGCGCGGCGGTCTGCAGGCTGTGCTGGAGCTGGTCGACGGCGAACCCGTCGCGGAACGCCGACAGGCTCGCCAGCATCGGCATGACCCGGTCGGGCGCGTCGTCCTGCGTCTTCAGGGTCTCGCGGCGGATGTGCAGCCACTCCTCGCGGGTGCCCTGGTCCATTCGGGTGAACATGTGGCCTCCTTACCGGTAGCGCGGCCGGAAGTCCGGGTCCGCGGGGTCGAGCCCGTTCTCGTGCTCGGCGAACCAGCGCGTCCGCACGTTGCGGGTCAGCCGCGCGTCCACCAGCACCGGGCCGGACGGGTCGGCGATCAGCGTCTTCAGGTCGTCCAGCTCGCCGGGCGTCGCGACGGTCACGCCCCGCGCGCCGAACGCGCGGGCCACGGCCGCGAAGTCGGGACGCGGGATCAGCGACAACCCGACGTCCATGCCGCGGTGCAGCATGTTGTGGTACTCGTAGCCGAACGCCGCGTCGTTCATGACGACGACCACGAGCCGCAGCCCCAGGCGGACGGCCGTGTCCAGTTCGGCGAGGTTCATCATCAGCGCGCCGTCCCCGGTCACGGCGAGCGTCACCCGGTCGGGACGCGCCGTCGCCGCGCCGATCGCGGACGCCAGCCCGAGCCCGATCGACCCGAAGTTGACCGGGAACACGAACGCGGACGGGTCCGGCACCGACAGCCCCCGGCACGGCTCGGACAGCGCGGCGTGCCCGCCCTCGACCACGAGCGTCCGCTCCCGCGGGACGATCCGCTCCAGCGCCGCCACCACCGTGTGCGGGTCGAGGCCGGTCTCGTCGCTGGCGTCGGGGAACTCGTCCTCGTAGGCGTATTCGGCGATGCGCCGTTCGATCTCGGGCGTCCGCCAGCCGGTCCTCGGCTCGGCGGTCGCGGCGAGCATCCGCGCGAGCGCGCCCGCGTCCCCGAGGATCCGCAGGTCGGCGGGCACCCACTCGTCGAACGCCGCCGCCCGGACGTCGTTGTGGACGATCACCGGGTCGCCCGCCAGCATCCGGCCGCCGTCCACGGTGAAGGAGTTCAGCCCGGCGCCGACCGCGAGGATCAGGTCGGAGCCCCGGATCAGCTCCCGTCCGAGCGCGGTCGCGAAGCCCCCGCACACGCCGACGTCGAACGGGTCCCCGGCGAAGAACCCCTTGGCCTTCAACGTGGTGGCGAGCAGCGCGCCGGTGCGCTCGGCGAGGACGGCCAGGTCGTCGCGGGCGTGCGCGGCGCCCCGTCCCGCCACGATCACCGGGCGCTCGGCCCGCGCGAGCGCCTCCGCCACGCGGGCGACCTCCTCGGCGCTGGGCGGGGGCGCGGGCGTCCGATCCTCCCGGAACGTTCCAGCGTCGGCGGTCCCGGCCGCCAGGCCGAGCAGCGGCGTGGGGACGTTCAGCACGATCGGCCGCCGCTCGGTGAACGCCCTCCGCACGGCGCGCACCGTGTCCGCCGCCGCCGACTCCGCCGAGTGGACGTGCTGGACGCCCGCGCCCGTCGGACGGACCACGTCCTCCTGGTCTATGGCCTGCGGGTTGCGCCGGTCGCCCGGCGGCGTGTCGGCGGCGACGAGCAGCAGCGGCGTCCGCGCCCGCGCGGCCTCGGTGAGCGCGGTCACCGCGTTGGTGAGCGCCGGGCCGTGCGTCACGGTCGCGACCCCGAGCCGCCCGCTCGTGCGGGCGTACCCGTCGGCCATGAGGACGGCCCCGTCCTCCCGGGCCGCCGCGACGTAGTCGGCCCCGTGCGTCCGGACGAGAACGTCCAGGATCGGCAGGTTCCCGTCGCCGAGCACCCCGAACAGACACGACACCCCATGCGCGGCGAGCGTGCTCGCCACGACCTCGGCCACCCGCACCAGCTGCCTCCCAACGCGGCCGCGCCACCCGACATGGCCGCCTTGAGAGGGACTATCTTATAAAAGAAAGCCACCAGTCAAGAGTCCGCAGGCCCCCGAAACCGCAGCACGGAGGTTCGCGGTCAGCGGGGAGTGCCCGGCGGGCGGTCCGCGTCATCGGCCCGGCGTTCCAGGCCGCGTCGCATCGCCTCCAGGAACACCCGCGCGGCCAGGCCGAGGAAGACCAGGTCGCCGAGCATCTGCACGGTCGTCAGCCCGCGAGCCGCCTGGGAGACGGGCACGATGTCGCCGAACCCGACCGACGAGAACACCGTGATCGTGAAGTACAGCGAGTCGACGTGCGTCAGTCGCTCGTTGAACCCCGGCGGATCGTTGTTGGCGAGCAGGCAGTAGCCGGTCGCGAACACCAGGATGAACAGCGGGACGGACGTCGCGAGCGCCTCCGCCGCCCGCAGCCGCGGCGACCGCGCCCGCGCGATCGCCCGGGCCTGCCAGCCCACCAGACCCGCGAGCGCGACCAGCAGGGCGCCGAGCACCACCGCCGACACCGGGGTGAACGGACCGGTCAGCGGGGCCGCGAAGAACGCGCCGAGCACGACCGCCGTCGTCAGCGCGACGCGCGCGACGGTCCGGAGCAGGGGCCCGTGGCGGGCTCGGCGAATGTCCACGCACTGTCCATGCCCGCTCACGGACGGTCCGTGCCGCCCGCGGCACGCGAGGATCGTTCGGCTTCAGCGGTCCTTCTGAAGCCGTTCAATTCGCGCGATCGGCCTGCTCCGGGGGGTCGTTCAGGCCCGTTGATCGTCCGACTGTATGGATCGTTCGCTTTTTGGACGCGTTCTGATCGGAACTCGTCGGCCGGGCCGCGACTAGAAGACCCCCTGCTCAGAACCCCCGCCGCCTAGAACGCGCCGCCAGACGACGGCGCCCCGTCCCGTCCGGCCCGGTCCGGGCGGACAGGCCGGGAACGCTCCCCAGCGACACCGCGACCGGCGGCGGCCCCGGTCAGATGAGGCCCTGGGCGAGCATCGCGTCGGCTACTCGCTCGAAGCCCGCGATGTTGGCGCCGACCACGTAGTCGCCGGGGGCGCCGTAGCGCTCGGCCGTCTCGTAGCAGGTCGCGTGGATGTCGCTCATGATCCCCGCGAGCTCGTCCTCGACCTGGGCGAACGACCAGGCGGCGCGGGCCGCGTTCTGGCGCATCTCCAGGGCGCTCACCGCCACGCCGCCCGCGTTCGCGGCCTTGCCGGGGCCGAAGGCGACGTCCGCCTCCTGGAAGATGTGGACGGCCTCGGGCGTCGTCGGCATGTTCGCGCCCTCCGAGACGGCCTTCACCCCGTTGCGGACGAGGAGCGCGGCGGCGTCGGCGTCCAGCTCGTTCTGCGTCGCCGACGGCAGCGCGATGTCGGCGGGGACGTCCCAGACCCGGCCGCCCGCGACGTACCGGGCCGACGATCCGCGCAGGTCGGCGTAGTCGGAGACGCGGCCCCGGTCGACCTCCTTGACGTGCTTGAGCAGATCGAGGTCGATGCCCTTGTCGTCCACCACGTAGCCGCCGGAGTCGGACACGGTGATCACGTTCGCGCCGAGCTGCTGCGCCTTCTCGATCGTGTAGATCGCGACGTTGCCGGACCCGGACACGACGATCTGCTGGCCGTCGAGGTCCTCGCCGCGGTGCCGGAGCATCTCGGCGGTGAAGAGAACGTTCCCATAGCCGGTGGCCTCGGTCCGGCCCGCGGAGCCGCCCCACAGCATGCCCTTGCCGGTGAGGACGCCCGCCTCCCAGCGGTTCGTGACCCGGCGGTACTGCCCGAACAGGTAGCCGATCTCGCGGCCGCCGACGCCGATGTCGCCCGCCGGGACGTCGGTGTGCTCGCCGACGTGGCGGTACAGCTCCGTCATGAACGACTGGCAGAACCGCATGACCTCCTGGTCGGAGCGGCCGTGCGGGTCGAAGTCGCTGCCGCCCTTGCCGCCGCCGATGCCGAGCCCGGTCAGCGCGTTCTTGAAGATCTGCTCGAAGCCGAGGAACTTCACGATGCCGAGGTTGACGGTCGGATGAAACCGCAGCCCGCCCTTGTACGGGCCGAGCGCGCCGTTGAACTCGACGCGGAACCCGCGGTTGACGTGGACCCGACCGTCGTCGTCCTGCCAGGGGACGCGGAACATGATCTGCCGCTCGGGCTCGATCAGCCGCTCCAGCAGCCGGGCGTCGGCGAGGCCGGTCCGCGCGGCCAGCACCGGGCCGAGGGACTCAAGCACCTCGTGGACGGCCTGGTGGAACTCCGCCTCGCCGGGGTCGCGCCGCAGGACCCTCTCGTAGGTCTCCTCCAGGACGGCCAGGGTCTCGGGCGGGGCCGGCAGACGGGGGGCCAAGGGCATGGTGAAGGTCCTTCCTCAGACAACCCCTCCACTGTAAAACCTGCCCTCACCGGCTTTGACAGGCACGCCGGGACCTGGTCGAAACATGGAACGCCGGGCCGCGTCCTCCCTGGGTGAGGGCGCGGCCCGGCGAAAGACGGAAGGTCAGGCGGCAGGGCATTGCTTCCACGCGAAGTGATACGTGGTCTTGACGCTTCCGTCTGTGGAGTCGAAGGCCAGGAAGCTGGTCTCCGACGATCCGCCCGCGTAAACGCGGAGCTCGGTGTTGATGTTGAAGTTACGGTCCTCGCCGCACGGCTTCCAGACAAGCTCGGCGACGTCGGTCCGGTCGGAGAACTGCCAGTTGTCGGAGTACTCGCCCTTGATCGTGTGGCTCACGGGCGTGGTCTGCGACATACCCTGGTGGTAGTAGCTGGCGCGCTCCAGACCGGAGGCGCCGTCCGCCAGGCTCGCGAAGCCGCGGTAGTCCGCCCCGGCGATCGCGTAGGTGAATCCCTGCGGCACGTGGACGCGGAGGTTCAGCTGGCAGTTCTTGCGGAAGTCGGTCGGCTTGGAGCCGCCGCCCGCCTGTGCGAGGTAGTCACTGTAGGTGACGGTGAACCCGGTGTTGTCGCTCGCCGGCGCCACCGCGGCGGTCCCGGCGGGGCAGCCGGAGCCGTTCACGGTCAGGACGTCGATGACGATCTTGTCCGGGGGAGGGGTGGTGTCGGCGTGAGCCGCGGGGGCGATGGACGCCGGTAGCGCCAGGGCGGCCGCGCAGGCCGCCGAGACGGTCAGACCCTTGCGCATTTTTCTACTCCTTTACCAGGCGGGGGGGCAGGTCATCCACGCGAAGTGGTACGTGGTCTTGATGCTGCCGTCGGTGGAGTCCATGGAAATGAAACTCACGTCGTCGGCGGCGGAAGTACCCTTCGCCACTCGCAGTTCGGTGTTGATGTTGAAGTTGCGCTCTTCGCCGCAGGGCTTCCACACCAACTGGGCCACGTCGTTCGTGTCCGTGAACTGCCAGTTGTCCGCGTACTCGCCACTAATGTTGTGCGTTCTGGCGGCGGTCTGCTGCTGCCCCTGGAAGTAGTAGCTAGCCTTTTCCACGGCGGTGGCGCCGGGTGCCAGGCTGGCGAACCCCCGGTAGTCGGTAGAGGAGATCGCGTAGGTGAAGCCCTGGGGGACGTGCACCTTCATGCTGATCTGGCAGTTCTTGCGGAAATCGGTCGGCTTCGCGTCGCCGCCGATCTGCGCGAGGTAGTCGCTGTAGGTGACAGTGAATGCCTCTTTGTCTTCCGACACCGCGACGGCGGCGGTGCCGGCCGGGCAGCCGGAGCCGTTCACTGTCGCGATCTCGATGGTCACTCCTTTAGGCCCGGGAACGAAGTACGAGCCGTAGGAACCGGCCGAGGCCGGCGTGGCCGTCAGGGCCGTCACCGCGGCCACGGCCATTGCGCCCGCGGCGCAGCTGGCGATCCCTTTTCGCATGCGATTCCTCCTTCTTGGCCCTGCGCAAAGGGAGCGTAAACTCGCCTGATCAACTTGGTCAATCACCACTTTTTAACAATAGAAAACGATCGAAGCCGGCGCGGTTGACGGGCGTGATCAGGAGAAATGGAAGGTCCAACGACCGGGTTTCGAATGGGACCGTTCCATCAAGCTGGTTTGAACGTTTCAACCGCTCATCCAGAAGTCATAGAAAACGGCCCCGGGGTACCGCGCGGGAAAAGCGCGAGCCCAGGGGCTTGTCACGCTCGGTGACGAAGGGGCCGCGTCAGCCCTCGGCGCGCAGCCGGGCCGCGAGGACGGCCGCCTGGCTGTGCTCGACGTCCCTGGTCGCGGTCAGGAGGGTGAGGGGGCCCCGTCCCGCAAGCCCTCGTAGACGGTCGTAGGCCGCCGCTCGTTCAGGATCGTTCAGTTCGCCTTCATATCGGCGGGTGAACTCCTCGAACCTGTCCACCCGGTGCCCGTACCACTTGCGCAGGTCGGTGGAGGGGGCGACGTCCTTCTCCCACTCGTCCAGCCGCGCCTTCTCCTTGGACAGGCCGCGCGGCCACACCCGATCGACCAGGACCCGCAGCCTGCCGTCGTCGTCCGAGGCGGGCTCGTACACCCTGCGCAGCCTCACGTCCATGATCCCTCCCCTGGTCTGTCTACCGCGCCCCGTCCGGCCCCCGGACGCCGGGGTCCCCTGTACGCTCCCCGCCCCGTCCCGGACGACACACCCGGTCGTCCGGCCACCGAAGACGCACCCCGGAGCCACCCGCCGGGCACGCGCTCCGACAGCCCCGCGCGGGAGACACACCGCTGACTGAACACGCTGCGGATACACCGCCGAGGACACCCCGAGAGCTATCCGCCGAGGCCACACCCTCGGTCGGCGGCCGTACGGCGGGCGAACTCCGCGGCGGCGGTGCGGCGGGCGAACTCGCCCGCGAGCGCGCGGCTCAGCACGTCGTCATCCGGTCTGTGCCGGTCCAGGAAGGTGAGCGCCTCGGCCAGTTCGTCGGTGGTAAGGCGTCCTACCGGCTTCGCGGCCCAGCGCGGCGGAGCCGGGCCGGGACGCCCGCCGGACGGCGCGGCGCGCGGTTCCGTGGTCACCGGGCACATCCTTTCCTTCTCGCACTCGGCGGGCGGCGGCGCGGCGGCCCGTCCGCCGCAACCCGGTCGAATAGGATCGGCGCGTGCATTGGTGGAGCCAACTCGCCTTCGACGCGGCGGCGGAGTCGCAGGCCGCGGATCCGTCGCCGGGAAATCAAATGGCGGCCGCCCAGGTGCACGCGCTCGTTTCGATCGCGGAGGCATTGCATCGCGTCGCGGCGGCGCTGGAGGAGGGGGACGGCCCCGAAATCGTCCCGGCGCTGCCCGCCCGGCCGAGAAAGTGAAGTGCCGGTGCGCCCGCGGCGGGCGCACCGGCATTCGTCCGGCGTTTCACGCACCGGCATGTCGCATACCGGCATTCCGGGCATCCCGTGTTTCAGGCGCCGGTGTCGTGCGGGCCGGTGTCCGCGCGGCGGTCAGGCATCGCTGAACGACCTGCGGTCCGTCCGGCCGTTGGAACTAGCGGCGAGGCGGGAGGTCTTGGCGACGGGCGGGCGGGGCGGCGGGATCTGCGCGGTGTGCTCGGCGGGCGGCGGCGGGTCGGCGGCGGGTTCCTCCACCGGCTCGGCCTTGGGCGGCTCGTCGCGGGGCCGGTCCCGCAGGCGCCGGGCGGCCTGGCGGAGGGCGCGCTCGCCGACCAGCCGGGTCAGTTCGAGCCCCCAGCAGTCCAGCTTGTCGGCGTCGGTGAGGTCGTCGCGGTGGCTGAGCTCGGCGGCGAGCCCGCCGAGCCGCTGCGCCTCGGCCAGGTCGAACTCGCGCATGAGGTGGCAGCACAGCTCGGCGAGGGCCGCGTGGTCGCGCGCGTACGACAGCCCGGCGAGGTCGTCGCGGGACAGCCTGCTCAGCGCGCGTTTGCGGGCCAGCTCGCCGTCCGCGAGCCGCAGCACGCCGTTGAGCAGCGCGACGGGGCCGGTGCCGATCGCCCTGGTGGACGCGGGTCCGAACGACATGCGCAGGACGGCCGCCGCGCCGATCGCGGCGACCAGCACCCGGACGATCATGGTGCTCGCGGGCGGGGTCGTCACGGGCAGCCCGAACGTCCAGCCGGACGCGGTCACCGCGATCAGCGCGACGATCGACGCGCTCGCGTTGACGAAGACGAACAGCAGCCCGCCCGGGGACAGCAGCGCGGTGACCGGCTTGTCGCGGTACCGCGCGACCAGCTCGGCGAGGCCGATCGCGCCGCCGATCAGGGCGGCGAGGAGCATCTCGACGGTCATGGGCCCTCCCCTAGGCGCTGCGGGCGGTCAGCCGGCCGAACGGGGACTCCCACGGCCGCCCGGCCGCGTCCGCACGGCTCGGCGGCACCGCGGCGGGGCGCCGCCGCCGGGACGCGAGCTCGGCCCGCTCGACCTCCAGGAAGACGAGCAGCCACTCCGCGGGGCCGGCGGCGAGTCCGGTGTGGGGGCGCAGCGCCCGTTCGCGCGCGCCGAGAAAGGCCAGGAGCCATCCGGTGGGTCCGGCGCCTCTAATCCGTGAATCCATGGGGGAGACCATTCCGCAGCGGGCCGGGGAAGTCGACCTCCGCCGCGTCAATTTTTCCGGTCGCGCGATTGGCGGAGGCATTCACCGGTATCTCGCGCGATACGCCCTGAGATGTCGCTAGAGAGCGGGGAATCTTCTTTCCCTTGGCGCGCCGCGCATTTCCGGTGGAGCGGCCCCGGGAATTTCTTTACGAAAGATTCCGGCGGGGCCCCGGGAACGGACGGAGGGGCCACTTCCCCCGAAGTGACCCCTCTCCCCCCGTTCCGCCGAGCCGGGCCGGGACGCGCACACAGGACCGGCCGCTCCCCCCGAAGCGGCTCGTCCCGGCCCGCCCGGCGGATGTGTCGAAGGTAGCGACCTGGACGCGCCGTGGCGGTGGCTTTACCCCCGCGCGTCGATGAGCGGGCCACAGTGTGCGACGAGCGGACCACGCTCCGCGTTCGTCCCGCGACCCCCGTCCGGCACGGGCGTGGTACCGGCGCGGGACGCGCTCGTTACGCTTGCGGAGGCGGCCGCCACGTGGGCGGGGCGCCTACCGGGAGGGACGCGGCCGATGGCGGGACAGGTGCGACCGATCACGCTCGTGGGGACCCCGGTCCTGCACGCGCCGTGCCGGCGCGTCGAGGACTTCGACGCCGGGCTGGCGGAGCTGGTCGACGACATGTTCGCCAGCATGTACGCGGCGGAGGGCGTCGGCCTCGCCGCCAACCAGATCGGCGTCGACCTGCGCGTCTTCGTCTACGACTGCCCGGACGCGGACGGCGCGCGGCACCGGGGCGCCGTCGTCAACCCCGTCCTGGAGCTGCCCGCGCTGGAGGACAGGCGGCTGGACGACGGCGACGAGGGCTGCCTGTCCGTGCCCGGCCCGCACGCGCGGCTGGCCCGCCCGGACCACGCGGCCGTGCGGGGCTTCGACGTCGCGGGGAAACCGGTCAGGGTCGAGGGGACGGGCCTGCTCGCCCGCTGCCTCCAGCACGAGACGGACCACCTGGAGGGCAGGCTCTACATCGACCGCCTCTCCGCCCGCGCCCGCAAGAAGGTGCTGAAGGAGTACAAGGAGTACGAGGCGGCGCGCGCGGAGGCCGAGGAGTCGCTCCCGTCAGGCGGCCAGTAGCCGTTCGTACTCGTAGAGGGCCCCGGCGAACTCCCTGACCGGCACCTCGCACGCGTGCCCGGGAAGCCACAGATGCTCCAGCCGGACGGTGTGCGCGTCCACCCGCAGATGGCACGCGTTCCCGGTGTGCTCCCATCCCGGGCGCGCGCCGCGGACGACCTCCAGGTGGTGGCGATGGCACTGCACGTCGTGGAGCAGGAACGCGGCGAGGACATGGCGCGGCCCGTCCACGGCCGCCGGGAACGCGCTCGCGCCGGACGCCGCCGACGCCGGGTCGGCGCCGGAGTCCACCAGTTCCGGGAAGAACACCCGCACGTGCTTGAGGACGCCTCCGGCCTCGATCGGTTCGCAGGGCAGGCGCAGCACCGACTCCGGATCGACGTAGCCGTGCACCGGAACGCCTGCCACGCGCCCGGACCACGCCCCTGGGATGCCGCCGACGAAACGGGCTCGGGTAAGGGCGTCCCCCAGCTCGGCCATGAGGCGCTCAGGGTCGATGCCACGCGGCATGAACGTCTTGGTGCCGCTGCGTAGGCGCGTTCCGGTCTCGTCCAGGACGGCGAGGTCCGCCCAGCAGGGCCCGGTCCCGGTCTCCAGGACGCCGTGGGGCAGGCACGCGTCCGGGTGCGGGGTGAGGCCCGCCATGTCCTCCAGGACGGAACGCGGCGTCCGGACGAGACTCCACCCCTGCGTCCGCCACGACACCGACCCCAGCGCCAGCGATGCCGCGACGGACTCGCCGGGCGCCGGGTCGGCCGGCGGCGGCGGTTCGGCGAGGGCGCGGCGGTTGTGCAGGGTGTCGACCTCGTGGAGGTACTCGTCCAGGCACTGGCGCAGGACGGTCGGGTCGAGGTCGCAGGACGCCCACCCGCCGATGTCCCGCACGTGGACGATCGCCCCGTCGAAGTCGAGGCGGTGGTAGCGGTAGTGCTCCTGCCAGGGCTCGGCGGGGGCGCCGCGCAGCCGCCCCTGGGCGCGGACGATCGCGGCGACGTCCTCGCCCAGGTCGTTGATGAGGAAGTCGCGCAGCGGGGCGTGCAGCGGATCGGTCTCCACGGCCACCCGCACCCCGTCACTGCGGAACCGCACCGGAAGCGACATCGCCATCCGGGTGATTATGCCGATAAGCGAAGATCATCACCTGATATGGCGAAATGATGCCTTCGGCCGGGGTGTCGGCACGCCCGTCCCCGGTCCGGCCGCCGCGTCAGTCCGGGTCGGTGAGGGGGGCGGGGGTCTTGACCGGGGCCGGGAACTCCGCCCACACCACGGTTCGCGGGCCGTCGGCCCGGACGCCCCAGCGGGACGCGAGCGCGTCCACGATCCGCATCCCGCGGCCCGTCTCGGCGCCGATCTCGTCCTTCACGTGCGGCTTCCCGTCCGCGGCGCCGTCGTCGCCGACCTCCAGCCGGTACCGGCCGTCCACGGCGGCGAGGAGGACCGTCACGCTGCCCCCGTCCAGCCCGGACGCCGTGTGCGTGATCGCGTTCGCGACCGTCTCGCTCACCACCATGACGATGTCGTCCAACACGGTCTCATCGACGTCGCCGTAGTCGATCCCGGTTCGGCCGGCGGCGTCCGGGCTGCCCGCGTTCTTGCCGAGGACCGCGTCCCGGACGAAGTTCCGCGCGTGGCCGACCGCCCGTCGCGTGCCGGGCAGGGTGACCTCGCCGATCACCGTGGGGTCCCGCGACTCGCCCACCGCACCGCCTCCCCGACGCCGGGCGCGCCGGGGAGCCCGGCCCGCCTCGCCCACCCGGGCCGCCTCAGCCGCCCGGGCCGCTTCGCCCGCCCGGGCGGCCTCGACCACCCGGCCGGTCGTCCGCACCACGTCCTCGGTACCCACGCGACGGCTCCCTTCGCGTCCGGAAAGTCGCCCGTCACCCTCGCTGTACGGCCGCGGGTCCGCGTTCCGTTCACGTTCCAATCGACCGTTCCGCCTGATCGCACCGCACGTTCCGCACGCGGACACGCGACCATAACCTACCCTGAGTGACGGATGGTCACGCTGAGTATCCAACCGTTTCGGATCCGGGGAGTCGGCTGTGCGGACGGCGGGGCGGGAACGCGACCCCGGGTGGCGGGCGCGCCTGCTCACCTCGGCGCGCGGCCGCGCGACCGTCATCACCGCCGCGGTGTCGGCGCTGATCCTCGCGCTGGTGTTCGTCCTGCTGATGCTGCTCGGGCGGGACTACGTGCTGAACCGGGTCCTGCGGGAGTCCGAGGAGACCGTCGAGCGGGTCGTGACGGACGTCGCGCGAGGTCAGGGCGCGGGCGCCCTCGTCCCCCGGCCGGACGAGACGCGGCTGATCCAGGTCGTCGGGCCGGACGGGCGGGTCCACGCGTCGAGCCCGGCGCTGCGCGGGCGCCCGGCGCTCGCCGCCGCGGAGGCGCGGACCGGCAGGATGCTCGTCGACCGGCGCGACTGCCCGGCGTTCCTCGACGAGTGCGTGTGGGTCTTCGGCGTCCGGCTGCGGACGTCGCCGTGGGGCGAGGGCGTCCTGGTGATCGCCGCGGCGCCGCTGCCCGACACGCTGAGCGTGTGGGTGCTGCCGACCGTGATCGCGGTGGTGATGGCGGGGCTGCTCGTCCTGATCACCTGGTGGACGTGGCACACCATCGGGCGGGTGTTCGTCCCGATCGACGGGATCCGCGCGGAGATGGCCGACTTCAGCGAGCGGGGCCTCGACCACCGGGTGCCCGTCCCGCAGACCGGCGGCGAGGTCCGCTCGCTCGCCGAGACCGTCAACTCGACGCTCGCCCGGCTGCAGGAGGCCACGGACCGGGAGCGCCGCTTCGTCTCGGACGCCTCGCACGACCTGCGCAACCCCATCGCCGGGCTGCGGACACGCCTTGAGGTCCTGCTGGACGAGCCCGCCGACACCGACTGGAAGCCCGCCGTCCGCGCGGCGCTGCGCGACACCGGGCGGCTCAACGACATCGTCTCCGACCTGCTGGAGCTGTCCCGGCTCGACGCGCGCTCGCCCGTCCCGGAGGAGCCGGTCGACCTCGCCGGGCTCGTCCGCCGGGAGCTGGACCGGCGAACCCCGCGCGTGCCGGTCGCGACGCGGCTGGAGCCGGACGTCGTCGTCCTGGCGAACCCGGTCCGGCTGGCGCGGGTGCTCGGCAACCTGCTCAGCAACGCCGAGCGGCACGCGGTGGGGCGCATCGACGTGACCGTCGCGCGGGACGGCGACGACGCCGTGCTCGAAGTGCTCGACGACGGCGCCGGCGTCCCCGCCGAGTCCCGCGAGCGCGTGTTCGAGCGGTTCGCCCGCCTCCCCGAGTCGCGGGCCCGCGACCCGCAGGGCACCGGGCTCGGCCTGCCCATCGCCCGCGAGATCGCCGAGGTCTACGGCGGCACGCTGCGGATCCTCGACAGCCCGCGCGGGGCGCGCTTCGTCCTCCGGCTTCCCGCGTCCTGATCCGGGACGTTCCAGGGCACGTCCCGCGTTGTCGCCACTGAGAGGGACGAGCACGACGGCGAAGGGACGGCGATGAGCGAGGATCTCGGCTACGGATGGCAGGGCGACCTCGTCGACCTGCCCGCCTACCTGGAACGGGTCGGCCACGACGGGGACGTCGCCCCGACCCCGGCGACGCTGCGCGCCCTGCACCGCGCTCACACCACGTCCATCCCGTTCGAGAACCTGGAGATCATGCTCGGGCGGCCGGTGGACCTGGCGCTCGACGCCGTCCAGGCGAAGCTCGTCCAGCGGCCGCGCGGCGGCTACTGCTTCGAGCACACCCGGCTGTTCGCGGCGGTGCTGGAGCGGCTCGGCTACGAGGTGGTCGCGCTCGCCGGACGGGTCACGCTCGGGGCGCGCAAGATCCTGCCGTCGACACACGCGCTGCTGCACGTCCGGCCGCCGGACCGGCCGCGCGACGAGCCCGGCTGGCTCTGCGACGTCGGCTTCGGCTCCGGGCCGCTGGAGCCGCTGCGGTTCCGCGACGGCGAGGAGGTCGACCAGGACGGCTGGGGGTACCGCCTCCAGCGGGGCCGGACGGTCACCGCGTGGAGCCCGCACACCGTCGGCTGGGAACTGCACCAGCGCGGCCCGGACGGCTGGGTCCAGCGCCACACGTTCGCGATGAACGAGACCTTCCGCGTCGACTTCGACCTGTTCAACTACTTCGTCTCGACGAGCCCGCACTCGCCGTTCACGACCCGTCCGTTCGTCCAGAAGTTCACCCGCGACGCCCTCTACGTCCTGGACGGGACGAACGAGTCGGTCACCTACCCGGACGGCACCACGAAGCGGTACGCGCACACCGTGGACGACCTGCCCGACGTCCTGGCGAAGGACTTCGGGATCGTCCTGGACGACGCCGACATCACGCGCCTCACCGACTTCATGCACACCCGCCGGGAGGCGACGCCCTAGGGCGGGTCACTCGCTGTCGTCGTCGTGGTCGGAGCCGATGGTGACGCCGACGATGTCCGGTAGTTCGCCGAGGCTCGCCGTCAGCTCCGGAACGGACCCGGCGCCCTCCACCACGAGCGTCACCACCGCCGTGCCGGGGCGCCGCCGGTCGTCCTCGCGCCTGTCCCGGCGCTCGTCCCGGCCCCGGTCGGTGTCGTCCGGCAGGTACTCGCGCTCGACGTTCAGCTCGACCACCACGAACTCCCGCCGCGTGCACTCCATGAGGGCCCGGCGCAGGGCGCCCCTGCCGTCCAGGTAGACGAGCCGTATCCGCGCCCGTCCCACCGGGCGGAACCGGTCGAGCGGCAGCCGCCGCGACGCCGCGCTCAGCCCGTACACCACGAGGAAGTGCAGGGCCGTGACCGTGACCGCGAGGACGGGCAGCCCGCCGCCCGCCGCCATCCCGACCGCGGCCGTCACCCACACGACCGCCGCCGTGGTCAGCCCGCGCACCGCGTCCCGCCGGACGAAGATCAGCCCGCCGCCGATGAACCCGATCCCGGACACGATCTGCGCCGCCACCCGGGACGGGTCGAACGACACCGGCCCCGGCGCGCCCTCGAACCCGTACTTGCTGACCAGCATGAACAGCGCCGCGCCGACGCCGACGAGGGTGTGCGTGCGGAGCCCGGCGCTCTTGTTGCGGAGCCCCCGCTCCAGCCCGATGGCCGCGGACAGGACCAGCGCGAGGAGCAGCTCACCGACCTGCTCGATCCCCTGCCCAGGGGAGAGCTCGATCACCCGCTCGGCCGCGGGTCCGGCATGACCGGCATGCCGCTACGCGCTGGACGGTTCGGGACGCAGCGGGTCGTGCCCCACCGTCATCAGCGCGTGCCGCCAGGCGTCGTCCCGCAGCCCGTCGCGGGGCGGGTCGTCCAGCCTGTCCTCCACGTAGTCGACGACGCGGCGCATCACGTCGGTGTCGCTTTCGGTCAGGTCGACCTTGCGCTTGCGGAGGATGTCCACCACGCGGGCCCCCAGCTCCGACACGCCCGGGCCGGGGCCGGGCTCCGGGAACGCCTCCTCGCCGGACGCGTCCGTGAGCAGCCAGTTTCGCAGTTCGTCGGACGTCATGTTGACGAGCCGGTGGAAGTCCTCCCAGGCCAGCTCCGTGTCGACCGGTATGCGATCGTTCATTGGATAAAACTCCCTGTCGCCCGTATCAACCCGCTCTACCCGCAACGCACCGCTCCCATGCCCCGCCCGTCCCGCGTCCGTTACATCGCGGGCGGCCCGGGAACACGCCGGGACATGGACCATTCGCGCGCCCCCGTCCTCGACGCCCTCGCCGCCTACCACCAGGAGGGACAGCTCCCGTTCACGCCCCCCGGCCACAAGCAGGGCCGGGGCGCCGACCCGCGCGTCCGGGAGGTGCTCGGCGACGCCGTGTTCCGCTCCGACGTCCTCGCGATCTCCGGGCTGGACGACCGGGCGTCCGGCCATGGCGTCCTGGAGCACGCGCAGGAACTGATGGCGGACGCCGTCCATGCCGAGCAGACGTTCTTCTCCACCTGCGGCAGCAGCCTGTCGGTGAAGAGCGCGATGCTGGCCGTCGCCGGTCCGGGGGAGGAACTGGTGATCGCCAGGGACGCGCACAAGTCCGTGGTGTCGGGGCTGATCCTGTCCGGCGTCCGGCCGATCTGGGTGGAGCCGCGCTGGGACCCCGACCGCCACCTCGCGCACCCGCCGCCCGCCGAGGCGTTCGCCGCCCGGCTGGACGAGCACCCGGAGGCGCGCGGCGCCCTCGTCACCAGCCCGACCCCGTACGGGGGGACCGCCGACCTCGTCGCGATCGCCGCGGTCTGCCACGAGCGCGGCCGCCCGCTGATCGTGGACGAGGCGTGGGGCGCGCACCTGCCGTTCCACCCCGGCCTGCCGTCCTGGGCGATGGACGCGGGCGCCGACGTGTGCGTGACGAGCGTCCACAAGATGGGCGCCGGGCTGGAGCAGGGGTCGGTGTTCCACCAGCAGGGCGACCTGGTCCATCCGACCGAGCTGAAGGCGCGGGAGGACCTGCTCGGCACCACCAGCCCGTCCGTGCTGATCTACGCGGGGCTCGACGGATGGCGCAGGCAGATGGTCGAGCACGGCCGCGACCTGCTCCAGAACGCGCTTGACCTGGCCGAACGCGTCCGCGAGGAGATCGCGGGCATCCCCGGGTTCGCCGTCCAGGGCCGGGCCGAGTTCACCGGCCACGGCCGCGCCCACGACCTCGACCCGCTGCCCGTCGTCATCGACATCGCCGAACTCGGCACGACCGGGTACCAGGCCGCCGACTGGCTGCGCGAGCACCACCGGATCAACCTGCATCTGGCCGACCACCGCAGGATCAGCGCCCAGCTCACCTTCGCCGACGACGAGGACACCGTCGCGCCGCTGCTCAGCGCCCTCCGCGACCTGCGCGACCACGTCGAGCGCACGGCCGGGGCGGGGCACGCGCCCAGGGTCGCCGTCCCGTCCCCGGAGGACCTGCGCCTCGAACTCGTCCGGCCGCCCCGCGAAGCCTTCTTCGGGGACGCCGAACAGGTCCCCGCCGCCGAGGCGGTCGGACGGATCTGCGCCGAGATGCTCACCCCGTACCCGCCCGGCATCCCCGCCGTCCTGCCCGGCGAACGCATCAACGCCCCCGTCATGGAGTACCTGCGAACGGGCGTCGACGCCGGAATGGTGATCCCGGACGCGGCCGACCCCACGGTCAAGACCGTCCGCGTCCACAGGGAGCCGTGACCGCCCGGCCGCGCGGCGGGGAGGCGGGAGTGCGCGCGGGAAGCCTGATCGCGACGATGGACGGGGGTTGTGCGAGACTCCATTCCGGCATGGAGAGGTGAGGAGCACCATGGAGCTGGTCCACTCGGGCAAGGTCAGGGACGTCTACGCGGACGGCGACGAGCTGATCCTCGTCGCGACCGACCGGGTGAGCGTGTACGACGTCGTCCTGCCGACGCCGATCCCCGACAAGGGGAAGATCCTCACCCAGCTCTCCCTGTGGTGGTTCGAGCAGCTCGCCGACGTCGTCCCGAACCATGTCGTGTCCGCGACGGACGTCCCGGACGAATGGCGGGGACGCGCGATCCGCTGCCGGCGCCTCACCATGCTCCCCGTCGAGTGGATCGCGCGCGGCTACCTCGCCGGGCTCGGTCTCAAGGAGTACGAGAAGGGCGGCGCGGTCTCCGGCGTCCCGCTGCCGGACGGTCTCGTCGAGGCGTCCCGGCTCCCCGAGCCGATCTTCACGCCGACCACCAAGGCGACCGTGGGACATGACGAGTTCATCACCTACGACGACGTCGTCCGGGAGATCGGCGCGGACACCGCCGCCCGCCTCAGGGACGTCACCCTGGAGGTCTACCGGCGCGGCGCGGCCCTCGCCGCCGAACGCGGCATCGTCATCGCCGACACCAAGCTCGAATTCGGCCGTGCCGCCGACGGGACGCTCGTCCTCGGCGACGAGGTCCTGACCCCCGACTCGTCCCGCTTCTGGCCCGCCGACCAGTGGAAGCCGGGAGGCCCGCAGCACTCGCTGGACAAGCAGTACGTCCGCGACTGGAGCGGCGGCCTCGACTGGGACCGCACCCCGCCCGGCCCGCCCATCCCGCAGGACGTCGTGGCCGCCACCCGCGCCCGCTACATCGAGGTCTACGAACGCCTCACCGGCCGGCGCTGGGAATCCTGACGGCACGGGACGGGCCCGGCGGGTGAACCCGCCGGGCCCGTCGATGCGGCCGGGAACCGTCAGCGGCCCTGAAGGCTGCGGACGTTGTCGCCGAACGTCCAGTTCCTCGACCCGTCCCAGTTCATGGACCAGGTCATGAGGCCCTTCAGCTGCCCGTTGAACGAGTTCCAGGCCTGGCCGACGAGGCCGGGCGACATGTAGCCGCCGCCGGCGCCCGGCTGCGCGGGCAGGCCCGGCGCCTGCTTGTCGTACGGGACCTTGATCGTGGTGCCCTGGATGACGAGGCCGTCGTTGAGGCACTGGGTCTGCTTGACGAAGCCCTCGACGGTCGCGGCGGAGTAGGAGTCACCGTGGCAGCCGTACATGCTGCCGTTGTAGTACTGCATGTTCAGCCACCACAGGCGGCCGTTGTCCGCGTACTTCTTGATGATCGGCAGGTACGCGCCCCAGATGGAGCCGTACGTCACGCTGCCGCCGGTCACGTACGCGGTCTCCGGGGCCATCGTGAGCCCGAAGTTGGCGGGCATCTGGCCGAGCACGCCGTCGATGATGCGGATCAGGTTGGACTGCGACGCGGACAGCTGCGTGATGCTGCTGCTCGCCGTCAGTCCCGTCTCGATGTCGATGTCGATGCCGTCGAAGTTGTACTTCTTCAGGATCGGCACAATCGTCGCGACGAACTTGTCCGCGACGCTGGAGGAGTTGAGGTCGATGCCCGCGGTCGCGCCGCCGATCGACATCAGGATGGTGGCGCCCGCCTCCTTGGCCGCGCACATCTGCTCGGGCGTGGCGACCTTCACGGTCGAGTCCATGCCGTCCTCCCAGAGGACGGTCCCGTCAGAGTTGATCACGGGGAACGCCGCGTTGTACACGTTGTAGCCGTGCTGCTTGAAGACGGGGTTCTCGATCGGGCTCCAGCCGAACGGCGGGTGGACGCCGTTGGACGCGCCGTCCCAGTTCTCCCAGTAGCCCTGCAGCACCTTGCCCGCGGGCTTGCCCTTCGTCGCGCAGGTCTCGCTCCCCGCCGGGGGGCTGGTCGGCGGATCCGTCGGCGGGTCCGTGGGCGGGTCGGTCGGCGGCGTCGTCCCGTCGCAGGCGCCGAGGTCGCGCCAGAGGGTGGGGGTGGACGCGGGGTTCCAGTTGGCGCCCGCGTAGGCGGTGTGGGCGACGGTGGCCTGGTAGCCGTGGCCGGTGTAGACGACCTTCGAGCCGGCCGTGTAGCTGGTGCCCTCGGCCCAGGCCGGGAAGGTGCAGGCGACCAGGGACGGGGACTGGGCGGACGACGGGGCGGAGAACGCGACCACGGCGCCGGCCGACAGCACCAGCGCCGCACCGGCCGACGCCAGCGCCGCGGCGGCCGCGGACCGTCGGCCGCGTCTGACGTTGACGCGCTTGTGCTTGAGTTTCACGGGACTCCTCAGCGAAGCGGGACAGAGGAGCCGGCGCAGAGCCAAACAAGTCCCGCGGACGGGACCCTCCCAGGCGCAAGGCGCATAACCGGCATGGACGCCAGTAGCAGAGTAACCGTGCCGCGCGACGCCGGGAAGACCTTTCGCAGCCCACCGCGCGGAGTCCTACAGGGTGGGGGTCAGGTCGTGCACCAACCGCGCGGCGGGGGCCTCGGTCGTGGACTGGTAGGACTCTCCCGCCCAGAGGTTGATCCCGTCCGGGTCGCCCTGGGCGGCGGACGCCTTGCGTAGCGGCGCGGTCATGTAGTGGACGTCGGGGTAAGCGGCCGGTGCGTGTGCCGTGTGGTCGGTCAGGAAGCGGTTGACCAGGCCGCGGGCCAGGCGTCCGCTGAAGGCGCGGGTCATCGCGGTGGAGGTGAAGCGCGGGTCCCCCAGCGCCGCCTTGTGGACGTCGCTCGCCCCGCTCTCCGGGCAGCGGACGAACGCCGTCCCGAGCTGGGCCGCGAACGCCCCCGCCGCCAGGACGTCCGCGACGTCGGCGGCCGTGGCGAGGCCGCCGGCGGCGATCAGCGGCTGCGGCGTCATCGCGCGGACCGCCGCCAGCAGATCGCGCAGCGGCAGCGGCGCGCCGGAGGCGGTGTCGGAGGCTGTGTCGGAGAAGGAGCCCCGGTGTCCCCCGGCCTCGGCGCCCTGGAGGCACAGCGCGTCGGCGCCGGACGACCGGAGGGCCTCGTCCACGGACGTCACGGTGACGACCACGACGGCGCCGCGGTTCCGGAAGGCCCGGATGACCCGCGGCGACGGGCAGCCGAAGGTGAAGCTCACGAACGCGGGCGGGTCGTCGAGCAGGGCGGCGACCTTGGCCTCGTAGGCGTCGTCGCGGGCGGCGGGCGGCGGGCCCAGCGCGACGCCGAGCCGCTCCGCCTCGGGGACGAGGCGGTCGCGGTAGGCGGCGACGGCGGCCGGGTCGGGCTCGTCCAGGGACGGCATGAACAGGTTCATCCCGAACGGCCGGGAGGTGAGCGCGCGGGTCGCGGCGATGTCGGCGAGCATCGCGTCCGGCGTCCTGTACCCGGCGGCGAGGAAGCCGAGGCCGCCCGCGTCCGACACGGCGGCGGCCAGCCGGGGGGTGGACGGCCCGCCCGCCATCGGCGCCTGCACAATCGGACGTTCGGGCCACGGCGCATGCGTCATGATCAGGACGATAGACGGGAAGGGGCCGCGATGCGGGTACTGCTGCACTACGACACGGACCACGAGGAGCCGGACCTCGACATCGTGAGCTGCTCCGAGCAGGACGACGCGCGCTTCGCCGAACTGCTGCCGGACACCGAGGTCATCTGGCATGTGCTGCGTCCGCTGACGGCGGCCGACATGGACCGCGCGCCGAAGCTGCGGCTGGTCCAGAAGCTCGGCACCGGCGTGAACACCATCGACCTGGACGCGGCGGCCGAGCGCGGGATCGCGGTCGCGAACATGCCGGGCCGCAACGCGCAGGCGGTGGCGGAGACGAGCCTGCTGCTGATGCTCGCGGCGCTGCGCAAGGTCGTCGCGTTCGACGCGCGGACGCGGCGCGGCGCGGGCTGGCCCGCCGACCGGGCGCTGGTCGGCGGGGAACTGGCCGGGCGGACGGTCGGGCTCCTCGGCGGCGGCGAGATCGCGACGCTGCTGCGCGGGATGCTGGCGGCGATCGGCGCGAACGTCGTCTACACGTCGCGGCGGCCGCGTCCCGGCGACCCGTCCTGGATGGAGCTGGACGACCTGCTGCGGGCCAGCGACGTCGTTTCGGTCCACATCCCGCTGACCGAGGAGACGCACCACCTGCTCGACGCGCGAAGGCTGGCGCTGCTGCCGCGCGGCGCGATCGTGGTGAACACCGCCCGCGGCGCGGTGGTCGACGAGGCCGCGCTGGCGGCGGCGCTCGCGGCGGGACGGCTCGGCGGCGCCGGACTCGACGTCTTCGAGACCGAGCCGGTGGACGCGGGGAACCCGCTGCTGAAGCTCGACAACGTCGTCGTCATGCCGCATGTCGCGTGGCTGACCCATGAGACCTGGGAGCGGTATTTCGCGGTCGCGGCGGAGAACTGCCGCCGCCTCGCGCGCGGCGAGGAACTCCTCCACCGCGTCCGCTAGGAGAGCGCGTAGCGGATGGGGAGCCGTTTGAGGCCGCCGACGAAGGTGGTGGCGATGCTCTCCGGCGCCCCGGCCAGTTCGATCGAGTCGAGGCGGGGCAGCAGTTCGTCGAAGAACGCGCGGACCTCCATGCGCGCCAGTGCCGCGCCCAGGCAGTAGTGGACGCCGAAGCCGAACGCCAGATGCTTGTTCGGGTCGCGTCCGACGTCGAACTGGAACGGGTCGGCGAAGACGTCCTCGTCCCGGTTCCCGGACGGGTAGGAGAGCAGCACCGACTCGCCCTCCCGGATCGTGACGCCGCGCAGTTCGTAGTCCCGGGTCGCGGTGCGCATGAACTCCTTGACGGGCGTGACCCAGCGGATCATCTCGTCCACCGCGAACGGCATCAGCCCGGGGTTCGCGCGGAGGCGGGCGAGCTGGTCGGGGTGCTCGATCAGCGCGTGCAGGCCGCCCGCGATCGTCGCGCTGGTGGTGTCGTGCCCGGCCGAGGCGATGATGACGTAGTAGGACGCCGTGTCGAAGTCGTTGAGCGGCTCGCCGTCCACGCGCGCGTTGGCGATGGCGGACGCGAGGTCGTCGGTCGGGTTCGCGCGCCGCGCCTGCGTCAGCCCCTGGAAGTAGGCGAAGAAGTCCAGCAGGACCTGGATCTTCTCCTCGTTGGACGTGCCGCGCTGGAAATCGTCGTCGTCCCCGCCGAACAGCTCCTGGGTGAGTTTCAGCATGCGGTCGAAGTCGTCCTCGGGCAGGCCGAGCAGCGACAGGATCACATACAGCGGGAAATGGATGGCGACCTCCTGCGCGAAGTCGCATTCGCCGCCGAGGTCGACCATCCGGTCGACGTACCGTTTGGCCAGTTCCTTGACGCGCGGTTCGAGGGCCCGCATCGCGCGGGGACGGAACCAGTCCGCGCCGATCGCGCGGATGACGCGGTGGTCGGGGTCGTCCATGTGGACGAGCGTGCGGAGCGCGATCCCCTGCTCGGCCCGCTGCCGGTTCAGCGCGTCGAGTTCGGCGGTGGCGAGGAGCGGGCGCGGCGCGTTCAGGAAGATCTGGTGGTTGCGCTCGACCTCCATGACGTCCTCGTGCTTGGTGACCGCCCAGAAGGGCCTGTAGTCGGGGGCGGCGTCCACGAGGTGCACCGGGGACTCGCGGCGGAGTAAGGCGAGCGCGTCGTGCAGGGCCCGGTCGTCGGCGTAGGTCTTCGGGTCGGCGATCGCGAGTCCCGCCTCGGTCACGGTCAGCGTCATGCGCCGGCTCCTCCTCGAAGTGTTCGCGAGTGGCAACTTACTCAGCCGCCGTCCCGTGCCGTCCGAGGCCCGCGGCGAACCGGGCCACGCCTTCGGCGGCGTCGCGCAGGGAGCGCTCGCCGTACCGGTGTTCGACGGCGATCGCCTCGTCCTCCGGCAGGCCCTCCGTGTCGAGCAGGGACAGGCGGTCGTTCCGCAGGCACGCCTGCGGGAGCCGCGCCAGTTCGGCGGCCAGCTCCTCGGCCGCTTCCCGCGCCTTCCCGGGCGGGACGAGCCGGTTCGCGAGGCCGATGTCGAACGCCTCGCGCGCGGCGACGGGACGTCCGGTGAGGATCAGGTCCATGGCGCGGCTCGCGCCGATCAGGCGGGGCAGGCGGAACGTCCCGCCGTCGACGAGGGGGACGCCCCAGCGGCGGCAGAAGACCCCGAACGTCGCGTCCTCCTCCACGACCCGGAGGTCGCACCAGAGCGCGAGTTCCAGACCGCCCGCGACCGCATAGCCGGCGACCGCAGCGATCACCGGCTTGGACAGGCGCAGGCGGGTGCAGCCGAGCGGCGCGTCGGCGGGCGGCGGGTCGAGGCGCGGGCCGTCCGGGGCGCCGATCGACTTGAGGTCGGCGCCGGAGCAGAACGTCCCGCCCTCGCCCCAGAGGACGGCGACGCTCGCGCCGTCGTCCGCGTCGAACGCGCGGAACGCGGCGGCGAGATCACGGGCGGTCGCGCCGTCCACGGCGTTTCGGGTCTCGGGGCGCGCCATCACGACCGTGGTGACGGGCCCGTCCCGCTCGATCCGCACCGCCACCGAAGCCTCCTCCTCTGAGCCCGCGAGGTTACTCGTCGTCGGCTCGGGGGTTGAGCGTGCCCGCCCATTCCTGGTCCGAGAGTTTGCGGATCGCTTGCATGACCTCGTCGGTGATGACGCGGCGGGCCCGGCCGGGCGGCAGGTCGCGGTAGCGGGAGAAGTCCATGGGCTCGCCGAACCGGACGGTCGGCCGCACGCTGAGCTGCGGCTTCCAGGTGCCGAGCGGGATGATCTGGTCGGTGTTGCCGAGCGCGACGGGGACCACCTTCGCCCCGGACTTCAGGGCCAGCCAGGCGACGCCCCTGCGGCCGAGGTAGAGGCGCCCGTCCGGGGAGCGGCTGCCCTCGGGGTAGATGGCGATGCCGCCGCCCGCGTCGAGGAAGGCGGCCATCCGCTCCAGTGCGCGGACGGCGGCGCGGGTGGGCCCGCGCCTGATCGGGACGTTCCCCAGCGCGAGCATGCCCCACCTGATCAGCCGTCCGCCCACGCCGGGCAGTTCGAAGTACTCGGCCCTCGCGAGCCACCACAGCCGGCGCGGGATGACGGGCGACAGCACGAAGCTGTCCACGAACGACAGATGGTTGCTCGCCAGGATGAACGGGCCCTCGGCCGGGATGTTCTCCCTGCCCTCGACCTTCGGACGCAGCAGCGCGCGGAGCAGGGGCCCGACCGTGTGCGACACGACACCGTAGAACACGCAGCCTCCTGTGACTCGGCACCGGGGACGGGGTGCACGAAGGCGAATCTAGGAAGCCCCGGGCCCGCGCGAATCCGCCATGTGACCAGCCTCATGCCCGCCGCCCGCATCCGGGCCCCTCCGCCGCTGGAAATTAATCGAACGAGCGATTATTTTTTGGAGCGGGAGGAGTCAGGCAGAACCGAGACACCCTTCTTGAGAGGAGCCAGTGATGCACGAGAGGCGCAAGCCGGTCATCGTGCTGGTGGTGGCGTCGCTGATCGGGATGGTCTTCGCCGGGTCGTTCCTCGGCGCGCTGCATCGGACCCGGCCGCACGACGTCCCCGTCGCCGTGGTCGCGCCGCAGGCCGACGTCCACCGGATGGGCGCGGTCCTGGACCGGAAGGCGGAGGGCGCGTTCGACCTCACCGCCTACGGCAGCCTGGACAAGGCGCGCGGCGCGCTGCTGAACCGGGAGGTGGACGCCGTCTTCGTCCCCGGAGACGGCCGCGCCGCGGGACGGGGCGCGAGAGCGCGGCTGATCGTCGCGGGGGCGAGCGGCAGGATCGAGAACGGGGTGCTGACCGAGGTCTTCCAGGGCTTCGGGCAGGCCACCGGGATCCAGGTGGCGGTCGAGGACGCCGTGCCGCTCCCGTCCGGCGACAACAACGGCATCTCGTCGATCTTCTTCGTCGTCACCACGGTGGTGCCGGCCGTGATCCTGGCGGTGCTGCTCGCGTTCGCCGTCCCCACCGCGGGGGCCGGACGCCGGATCGCGCTGCTCGGCGCCGGTTCGGTCGTGCTCGGCGGGGCGAACGTCCTGGTCGCGGACGCGACGCTCGGCGCGCTGGCCGGGGCGCCGTGGGCGCTGTGGGGCGTGACCTCCGTGCTGGTGTTCGCGGTCGCCGCGTTCACGGCGGGCGCGCTCCACGTCGCCGGGCCGCCCGGAGCGGGGCTGACCGCCCTGCTGCTCATCCCGGTCGGGCTGCCCGCGAGCGGCGGGCCGATGGGCCCCCGGTTCATCCCCCAGTGGTACGCCGCGTTCGGCGAATGGCTCCCGCCCTCGGCGGCCACCAGCGCGGTGCGGAACGTCGTCTACTTCGACGGGCACGCGCTCGGACGGCCGCTGCTCGTCCTCGGGCTGTGGGCCGTGGCGGGGGTCGCGCTCATCCTCGTCCCGAGGAAGACGTCCGGTGGGCCTGTCCGGCAGGCTGTTCTCATGGACCGATGAGAAAGCAGGACGTGGCGATGAAGTCGGGAGGCCGGATGCGTCGACGTCCGGGACGTCCCCCGAAGACGCAGGCGGGGGACACCAAGGCGGCGCTCGTCGAGGCCGCGCTGCGGCTCTTCGCGCAGAAGGGCTACACGGGGACGTCGATCCGGGCGATCGCCCGCGAGGTCGGGTTGAGCGAGAGCGTGCTCTACGCCCATTACGCGAGCAAGCAGGACATCTTCGAGGCCGCCGTCGCGAAGCTCGGGCCGCAGGGACTGGTCGCCGGGCGGGAGAGCCTCGACCCGGAGCTCGCCGACCGCGACCCGGCGGGCTACCTCCGCGCGCTGGTCGAGCACGTCCTCGACGCCTGGGACTCGCCGAGCGGGCGGCTGTTCATCAGCCTGATGGTCCGGGACGGCCTGGTGCACAGCGCGGCCATGGGCGCCACGATCGCCGCGTCCATGGAGGAGACGGGTTCGCTGTTCGAGCGGTGGATCGAGACGGGGCGCATAGCGTCCGATCTCGGTCGTCCGGCCGACCTGGCCTGGGCTCTGTTCGGGCCGATCGGCCAAGCGCGGCTACTGTGGTTGCACGCCGATGCCGCGCCTGAAGAACGGCGGGAGGCCCGGGAGCGGGCGCTGCGACACACCGAACTGTTCATCAGGGCGGTCTTCCGCGACCAGCGGAAGTCCCCGGACGCCTGAGCCTGGAGGACGCGACGATGGCGGGCCTGGACCGCGACTCCTCCCGGGCGCCGGCGGAAACGGTGGACGCTTTCCATCCTCGGGAGGTGCGTATGGCCGATGCCTCCGCGGACGGTCCGGAGGAGGGGCGTCCAGCGTCCGGGACGATCCGGATCCTGCTGGCCGAGGACGTCGCCCTCCTGCGCGGCGCCCTCGCCGGGCTGCTCGACCTCGAACCCGACCTGGAGGTCGTGGCGGAGCTCGGCAGCGGCGACGCGATCGTCCGGGCGGCGCTGCGGCACCGGCCGGACGTCGCCGTGCTCGACGTCGACCTCCCCGGCGTGGACGGCGTCACCGCCGCCGCCGAGCTGCACGAGCGGCTGCCGGAGTGCCGGGTGCTGATCCTCACGGGCCTCGGCCGCCCGGGCGACCTGCGGCGGGCGCTGGACGCGCACGCGCACGGGTTCGTCCTGAAGGACGTGCCGCCCGCCGAGCTGGCCGCCGCGATCCGCCGGGTCGCGGCGGGCGAGCAGGTGGTCGACCCGCAGCTCGCGCTGGTCGCGCTGCGCCAGCCGGAGAGCCCGCTCACCCCCCGCGAGGCGCAGGTGCTGCGGCTCGCGGCGGAGGGCGCGGACGTGGACGACATCGCACTCGTCCTCGGGCTGACGGTGGGAACCGTCCGCAACTACCTGGCGAGCTGCATCAGCAAGCTGAACGCCCGCAACCGGATCGACGCCGTCCGCATCGCGGGCGAATTCGGCTGGGTCTGACCAACCCCCTGCCCCCAACCCCGGCCAGAACGCGGAGCCGGTGTGAGGAAGATCTTTGTTTGGACGGGGTGTGAGGAATGCATGGGTCGATCCGCGGGCGATTCATATGTGGATCGGTGTGCACCGCACTGGGCAGGGAGAACGCGGGATGACACGCTCCGGGGCATGGTGGGTGACGGCTGTGCTGCGGGGAGCGGGCTTTGTGGGCGGGCCCACGAGGTCGCCGCGATAGAGCGGGTTCTCGACCGGGCGCGGTCCGGGGCCGGTGGCGGGGTCCTGATCCTGCGCGGGGAGGCGGGGATCGGCAAGACCGCGCTGCTCGACCATGCGGAGGCGCGGGCGGCGGGGATGCGCGTGCTGCGGGGCGGCGGGGTCGAGGCGGAGGCCGAGGTCCCGTTCGCGGCCCTGCACCTGTTGCTCGGCGGGCTCCCCGAGGGGGTGGACGAGCTGCCCGCCGCGCAGGCGGCGGCGCTGCGGGCCGCGCTGGGGCTCGCTCGGCCGCGCCCCGAGGACCGGCTGCTCGTCGGGCTCGCGGTGCTGTCGCTCCTCGCCCGGCCGGACCAGACGCCCCTCCTCTGCCTGATCGACGACGCGCAATGGCTCGACCGCGAGTCGGCGGACGCGCTGCTGTTCGCCGCGCGGCGGACGGCGTCGCGCCCGGTCGTGTTCCTCATCGCGACGCGGGACGACCGGTCCCGCACCGGCCTTCCGGAACTGCGCCTGAACGGCCTCGACGACGCCGACGCGCGCCTGCTGCTGCACGACCTCGGCGCCGACGGCGAGCGCGGCGACGAGCTCGTCCGGCAGGCGCGCGGCAACCCGCTCGCGCTCGCCGCGTTCGCCGCGGCCGGGTCGGGGCTGCTCGCGCGCGTCCCGGCGGAGTTCGGGCGCGCCGTCCGCGACCTGGCCGAGCCGGTGCGGCTGCTGCTCGCCGCCGTCGCCGCCGACGAGACGGGCGAGCCGGGCGTGGTGGTCCGCGCGGCGCGGGGCCTCGGCGTGCCGCTGGACGCGCTGGAGGCGGCGGAGGAGTCGGGGCTCGTGTCCGTCACCCGGACCTCGATCGGCTTCCGGCATCCGCTGGCCCGCGCCGCCGCGTACCAGGGCGTCCCGGTCACCCGCCGGATCGCGGTGCACCGGGCGCTCGCCGCCGTGCACGCCCGGGCGGGCGACGCGGACCTGCGCGTCCGGCACCTGGCCGCCGCCGCGCTCGGCACGGACGAGGCCGTCGCCGCCGAGCTGGAGTCGGCGGCGGACGGCATCGGGCACGACGGCGCCGGGCACCGGGCGGGCCCGGCCGTCGCGGCGTTCGCCTACGAGCGGGCCGCGCGGCTCGCCGGGGAACCGGTGGTGCGGGCCCGCCGCCTCGCCGCGGCGGCGGAGGCCGAACTCGCCGCCGGGAACCCCGAGCGGGCCCGGACGCTCGCCGCCGAGGCCGCCCGGAGCGGCGACGCCGCGACCAGGGCGCGGGTGGAGCTGGTGCGGGCGGGCGTCGAGGCGGAGCACGGCGCCCCGGAGGCGGCCGCGCGGCTGCTGATGGAGAAGGCCCGCGAGCACGACGAGCCGGGGATCAGGGCCCGGCTCCTGGAAGGGGCGCTCCTGCACGCGTGGTCGTGCGGCGACCGGGACACGGCCGTCCGGGCGCGCGAGCGCCTCGCCGAGGCCGAAGGGCCGCCGGAGGGACCGGCGAAGGCGCTCGGCGCGCTCCTCGACGACGATGTGGCGGAGGCCCGCCGGGTCCTCGCCGAGCTGACCGGGGACGGGACGGGCGACGAGCGGCTGCGGCTGCTCGCCGCCGAGGTCGCCCTGCTCGCGGGGGACGACGACGCCGCCGCCGAGGCGGCCGCGCGGGTCGTCGCGCGGTGCCGGGAGCGGGGGACGCCGGGGCCCGTCCCGCGCGGGCTGGCCGTCCAGGCGTGGGCGCGGCTGCTCCACGGCGCGCACGACGAGGCGCGGGCCCTCGCCCGGGACGCGCTGGCGGCCGCCGAGGCGACGGGACGGCGGCGGCGCGCGGCCGCGCGGGCCGTCCAGGCGCGGCAGGCGGCGATGGAGGGCGACGAGGTCCGCTGCCGCGCGCTGTCGGCCGACGGAGGGGTGGGCGACGCGCTGGGGCTGCTCGCGCTCGGCCTGGGCCGTCCCGAGGACGCCCTGGAGCACCTCCGCGACGCCCGTCCGGACGCGCCCGGGCCCCCCGGAGTGCTCGCGCTGGCCGACACCGTGGAGGCGGCGGTCGCGGCGGGACGCCCCGCCGCGGGCGCGGACGCGATGGCCCGCCTGGAGGCGTTCGCGCGCGGCGCCGGGCACCCCTGGGCGGACGGCGTCGCGTCCCGCTGCCGGGCGCTGCTCACCGCCGACCCCGCCGAGGCGGAGCGGCACTTCGACCTGGCGCTCGCCGCCCACCGCGAGGGCGGGCGGCCGTTCGAGCGGGCCCGCACCGAACTGCTCTACGGGGAGTGGCTGCGCAGGTCGCGGCGCCGCGCGCAGGCCAGGGCGCGGCTGAAGGCGGCGCTGGAGATCTTCGAGCGGCTGGGCGCCGTGCCGTGGGCGGAGCGGGCGCGCGGCGAGCTGCGCGCCGCCGGGCAGGGCGTGCGGACGTCCGGGTCCGACGACGTTCCCGGACGGCTCACCGCGCAGGAGATGCAGGTCGTCCGGCTGGCGATGACCGGCGCGACGAACCGGCAGATCGCGGCGCGGCTGCGGCTCAGCCACCGGACCGTCGCCTACCACCTCTACAAGGCGTTCCCGAAGCTCGGCGTGGCGTCCCGCGCCGAGCTGCACCGGCACGTCCCGGCCGAGGTCCCGGTCGGGGCCGCGGCGACGGGGGGTGTCGCCGGAGCGGACCGGACCGCCTGACGGCCCCGCCACAAAAAAATATTCGCCCGCTTATTTCCCTTGATCGGTCGGTCCCGTCGTTTAATCATCCGATGGGACGGCGTTGGGGGGCCGGTGAGCGGAGCGTGACGAAGGCGGGACGGGACGAGCCGGCGGGGCCAGGGGGCCACGCGGGCAGAACGCCCCTGTTCGCGCGCACCATCACCGGGATGTACCTCGTCCTGATGTTGCAGACGCGGCTCGTGAAGCAGGCGGAGACCGGGCCGACGCACATGCTGCTGTCCGCCACCCTCGTGATCACGGGGATCTTCGGCGTGCAGTGGCTGCTCGTCCTGTACGGGCCCAGGTCGCAGCGGCCCCGCCGGTGGGTGATCTGGACGCACCTGTCGGTGCAGACGGCGCTGGCACTGCTGCCGCTGCTCGTGTTCGGCAACGACTGGTATCCGGTCGCGGGCGGGTTCCTCGCCGGGTCGATGCTGCTCCTGCTGAGACCCCCGCTGTCGTGGTTCATGGTGGGGCTGGTCGCCGCCGCCGAGGGCCTGCTGCGCTACTACCAGGGCTGGACGGCCCGCGACGTCTCGTTCTGCGTGGTGACGACCGTCAACGTCGGCGTCTCGATGTACGCGATCACGCGGCTGTCGGGGTTCGTCCGGGAGCTGCACGCGACCCGGGAGCGCTTCGCGGCGGCCGCGGCGGCGCGCGAGCGGCTGGAGGCGGCGGGCAGCCTGCGGGCCGTGCTCGGCGCGGCCCTCGTCCGGATCGAGGAGGTGAGCCGCCGCGCCCGCGACCGGCTCCAGACCGACGCGGCCGGGGCCCGCGCCGACCTGGACGAGGTGGCGCGCACCGCGCGGCGCGCGGCGACGGACGTCCGGTCGATCGTCGGGGCGCTGCAGGGGCCGTCCGCGCGGCGGCACCGTCCGGGACGCGTGACCCAGTCGCGCCTCGCCTGGACGATCCTCATGTTCCTCACGCTGGGCCTCGCCTGGCAGCAGGTCGTCAACGTGTTCGCCGGGACCGGCGGGTCGTGGCCCGCGACCGGCGCGGCCGTCGCGGTCGCGGCGGCGATCACCGCGCTGCAGCTCCGGCACTCCTCGACCGTGCTGCGCGGGCACCGGCCGCGCGCCGGGGCGTGGACGCTCCTCGCGCAGGCGCTGCTGGTGTTCGTCCCGTACGCGGCGCTCGGCAAGGAATGGGCCACGATGGCGTGCCTGGTGTCCGGGTCGGTACTGCTCGTGTCGCGCGGGCGGCGCGCGTGGATCCTGTTCTCGCTGACGATCCTCGGGTGGTGCCTGCCCGCCCTGTGGGCCTCCTACGGGACGCTCTCCTACCTCTACACGTGCGCGATCTCCGTGCAGATCGGCGTGGTCGTGTACGCGCTGTACCGGCTGCCGATGCTCGCCCGCGAGGTCGACGTCGCCCGCGAGCGGCTCGCCCGGATGGCGGCGCTGCACGAGCGGCTCCGCATCTCCCGGGACGTCCACGACCTGCTGGGCCTCGGGCTGTCCACGATCACGGTGAAGGCGGAGCTGGCGCGGCGGCTGGTGACGGCCGACCCGTCCCGCGCCGCGAACGAGATCGGCGAGCTGGCCGACCTCGCGGAGCGGTCCCGCGCGGACGCCCGCGCGGTCGCCGAGCAGGACCGGTCGCTCTCGCTGCGGGACGAGGCCGTCTCGGCGCGGGCCGCGCTCGCCGCCGCGGGCGCGGAGGTCCGCGTCGACTTGCCGGACGAGGCCGACCTGCCGCCGTCGTCCCCGGTGGACGGGGTGCTCGCCGCCGTGCTGCGCGAATCCGTCACGAACGTCCTGCGGCACGCGCACCCCGAGCACTGCGGCGTGACCGTCACCGTGGACGCGGGCACGGTGCGGCTCACGGTCCGCAACGACGGCGTCATCCCGCCGTCCTACACCGGCTCCGACCCGGGCACCGGGAAGGGCCTGTCGAACCTCACCGCGCGGACCGGCGCGCTCGGCGGCTCGCTGTCCGCCGGGACGGACGGCAGGGGCGGTTTCACCCTCGTCGCCGAAGTGCCGTTCGGCCCGGCGGCGCGGGCCGCGGAAGAGGCCCGTCACATGACGGATTCGCCGCTCCCCTTCCGTGCCTAGCGTTCCGGGCATGACGCAGGACTTCGACCTTGGCCGCCCTGTGGCGGTCGACCCGTCGGGGGCGTGGCACGAGATCCCCTCCCACCCGGTGCTCCGCGGCGTCGACGCCACCATCGCGCGGCCGCCGGAGCGCGTGCCGCGCCACCGCATACCGCAGATGGCCCCCGACTGGGCGTTGGCCCACGCCGGCGTACACAGGGAGCGTGCCGCATGACTGACGGCCTCGCTGGACGAACCGTTCTGCTCACCGGGGTCACGGGGTTCATCGGGCAGGCTTTGCTGGAACGCGTCCTGTCCGGGTATCCCGACACCCACGTCGTCGCCGTGCTGCGCGAACGTCCCGGCATGACCGCCGAGCAGCGGCTGGACGAGCTGATCGACAAGCCGGTGTTCTGGTCCTGGCGGGAGCGCGTCGGGGACGACGCGGCGCGGGCGGCCGTCCGGGAGCGGGTGCGGATCGTCGCCGCCGACCTCACCGACTCCGTCCCCGAACTGCCGGACGACATCGACGTCGTCATCCACGGCGCGTCGATCGTGTCGTTCGACCCGCCGATCGACGAGGCGTTCCGCACCAACGTCGTCGGGACGGTCGACCTGTACGACGCCGTCCGGCGCGCCGGGGAGCGGGGCGGCCGGAAGCCGCACATCGTGCACGTGTCCACGGCGTACGTCGCGGGCTCCAAGAAGGGGATCGTCGCGGAGACGTCCCTCCAGCACGAGGTGGACTGGAGGACGGAGCTGGAGTGCGCGGTGGAGGCCCGCCGCGCCGTGGAGCGCGACTCGCGGCGTCCCGAGGTCCTCGGGCGGCTGCGCGCCGCCGCGCTGAAGGAGCAGGGCAAGGCGGGCCCGACCGCGGTCGCCGCCGACACCGAGCAGCGCCGCCGCAAGGAGGTCGACGACCGGCTCATCGCCTACGGCCGGGAGCGGGCCCGCAGCCTCGGCTGGCCGGACGTCTACACGCTCACGAAGGCGCTCGGCGAGCGCGCGGCGGAGCAGACGGCGCACGACGTGCCGCTGTCGATCGTCCGCCCGGCGATCGTGGAGAGCAGCCTGCGGCACCCGTACCCGGGCTGGATCGACGGGTTCAAGATGGCGGACCCGCTGATCCTCGCCTACGGGCAGGGCATGCTCCGGGCGCTCGCCGGGATCCCGGACGGCATCGTCGACATCATCCCCGTCGACCTCGTGGTGAACGCGCTGCTGGCCGCCGCCGCCGCGCCGCCCGAGCCGGGCAGCCCCGCCTACTACCACGTGGGGTCCGGGGCGCGGAACCCGCTGACGCTGCAGCGGCTCATCGAGCTGGTGCAGGAGTACTTCGACGAGCACCCGCTGCCCGGCACCGACGGCCGCGGCGCGATCCGCCCGCGCGACCTGACGCTGCTCAGCGAGGGCCGCGCCGACAAGATGCTCGGCACCGCCGAGCGCGCCATGGACCTCGCCGAGAAGGCCCTGCTGATGCTGCCGAGCGGGGACCGCACCCGCGGCTGGCAGCGCAACCTCTACAAGCAGGGCCGCGAGGTGCGGATGCTGCGCCGCTACCGCGACCTGTACGGGGCTTACGGCGCCGCCGAGGTCGTCTACGCCGACTCCGCGACCCTCGCGCTCGACGCGTCGCTGCCGGACGGCGCGGGCTGCGACTCTGCCGTCATCGACTGGGCGCACTACCTGCGCGACGTGCACTGCGCCGCGGTCACGGCCGCGTTCCGGGGGATGCCGCCGCCCGTCCGGGAGCCGAAGCCCGCCCTGACGGCGGGACGCCCGGCGCCCCCGCCGATCGTGTTCGAGGAGCGCGGCGACGTCGCGGCCGTCTTCGACCTGGACGGGACGATCGTCGCCTCCGACGTCGTCGAGGCGCACCTGTGGGCGCGGCTGCTCGACGCACCGCTGAAGGCGTGGCCGCAGACGATGCTGCCCGTGCTGCGGAGCGTCCCCCGCTACCTGCGCACCGAGCACCGCGACCGGGGCGAGTTCCTGCGCGAGTTCGTCCAGCGGTACGAGGGCGCGAACGAGGCGGAGCTGCGCAGGCTCGCGCAGGAGCGACTATCGGACGTCCTGCTCCGCCGGGCGTGGCCGCAGGCGATCCGGCGGATCCGGCGGCACCGCGCGGCCGGGCACCGGACCGTCCTGCTCACCGGCACCGTGGACGTGTTCGTCGAGCCGCTCCGCACGCTGTTCGACGACGTCCTCGCGGCCCGGCTCCGGGTCGTCGACGGGCGCTGCACCGGCACCTTCGAGCAGCCGCCGCTGATCGGCGAGGCCCGCGCCGCGTGGCTGCGCGCCTGGGCCCGGGACGAGGGCATCGACCTCGCCGGGAGCTGGGCGTACGGTGACCACTACTCCGACCGCCCGGTGCTGGAGCAGGTCGGGCATCCCGTCGCGGTGAACCCGGACGCCCGCCTGTACCGGCACGCCAAACGGCAGCGCTGGTCGATCGCCGACTGGGACGGCGACTCCGGCGCCGTCACCACCCTCCTCGACGCCGCGCTCGCGGGAGCTTCCCCGGAAGGCAGGTCCTGATGATTCTGGCGTTGGAGTACCACCGGTCGCCCGCGCGGTATCTCGCGGCGGCGCGGCTGCCGGGGCGGTTGCGGCCCGCGGCGGTGCCGTCGCTGGCGCCGCTGCGGCTGACGAACCGGCCCGCGCCGAACACGCCGGGGCCGGGCTGGGTGCGGCTGCGGACCGTCCTGTCCGGGATCTGCGGGTCGGACCTCGCGATGGCGGCGGGCAAGGTGTCCCCGTACCTCGGGCCGCTGACGTCGATGCCGTTCGTGCCGGGCCACGAGGTCCTCGCCGAGCTGATGGACGACGTCCGCATGGACGACGGGACCGACCTCCGCGCCGGGACGCGCGTCGTCATCGACCCGGTGCTGCCGTGCCGGACGCGGGGCACGGGCCCGTGCCCGCCCTGCGCGAGCGGGCACGAGAACCGCTGCGACCACGTCAACGCCGGGCGGATCTCCGCCGGGCTCCAGACGGGGTTCTGCGCCGACACGGGCGGCGGCTGGTCCGAGCGGCTCGTCGCGCACCGCAGCCAGCTGCACCGGGTGCCGGACGGGCTGCCGTCCGAGCGGGCGGTGCTGGCGGAGCCGCTGGCCTGCGCGGTCCGGTCGGTGCGCCGCATCGACGTGCCGCGCGGGACGTCCATCGTCGTGGTCGGCGCCGGGACGGTCGGGCTGCTGACCGTCCTCGCGCTGCGCGAGCTGACCCCGGCCGGGCCGATCACCGTGATCGCGAGGCATCCGGGGCAGCGGCGGCGCGCGGTGGCGCTCGGCGCGACGGAGACGATCGCGCCGCAGGCGGCGCTGCGCGGGCTGCGCCGGATCACCGGCGGGTCGCTCGTCCGGCCGGAGCTCGGCCCCGGCTACCTGCTCGGCGGCGCGGACATCGTCGTCGAGTGCACCGGCGGCGAGGGGCTCGACACGGCGCTGCGGCTCGTCCGCGCGGGCGGGACGGTGCTGCTGTCCGGCATGCCGGGAAAGCCCGCCGACCTGACGCCCGCCTGGTACCGCGAGCTGAACATCGTCGGCTCCTACGCGAGCCGCGGCGCGGACGACTTCGCCGCCGCGCTCGACCTCGCCTCGCACGACGCCCTCGCGGGCTTCGTCGACAGCGTCTACCCGCTCACCCGCTGGCGGGACGCGCTGTCGCACGCCCTGTCCGCCGGCCGCTCCGGCAGCGTCAAGATCGCCTTCGACCCGCGCAACGGCGACGGCCACGCGCAGAACGGCGACGCCGGCGAGCCCGCCGCCCTGACCGGGCCGTCCCGCCGCACCGCCTCGACCAGCGACACCGCCTCGACCGGCGACACCGACCATCTCGACCGCGAAGGAGCCGATGGATGAGCAGACCGGGACTCGTGCTGGAGGTGGACGAGCGGACGCCCCCGCTGCTGGTGCACGAGGGGGAGGGGTTCCGGCTGGAACGGTTCCCGCTCGGCACCCGGGTGATCTATCCACCGGATTCGCTGCCGGGCATCCGCGACGTGAACCGCCGGATCCAGGACGCGCTGCTCAACCCCCTCGGCAGCGAGCCGCTGCCCGAGCTGCTGCACTCGGGCATGCGGCTGACGATCGTGTTCGACGACCTGTCGCTGCCGCTCCCGCCGATGCGGGCGCCGGACGTCAGGCAGCGGGTGATCGAGCAGGTCCTGGAGATGGCCGCCGCCGCCGGGGTGGACGACGTCGAGCTGATCGCCGGGAACGCGCTGCACCGCCGGATGACCCCGGCGGAGATCAAGCACATCGTCGGCGAGCGGGTGTTCAACTCCTTCTGGCCGGACCGGCTCCGCAACCACGACGCCGAGGACCGCGACAACCTCACCTCGCTCGGCCAGACCCGGCACGGCGAGGACGTCGAGATCAACTCGCGGGCCGCCCAGAGCGACCTGATCGTGTACGTGAACATCACGCTGGTCGCGATGAGCGGCGGCGCGAAGTCCGTGTCGGTGGGGCTCGCGTCGTACAAGAGCCTGCGGCACCACCACAACGTCCACACGCTGCGGCACTCGCGGTCGTTCAACGACCCGCCGAACTCGGCGATGCACCACTCCTACGAGCGGATGCACTCGCTGCTGTCGGAGTCGGTGCGGGTGTTCCACATCGAGTGCACGGTCAACAACGACCAGTTCCCGTCGCCGTTCGAGTTCCTGAACAAGCGCGAATGGGAGTGGACGCTGAAGGACCAGGCGAAGTTCCTCGCCGGGAAGCGCGCCAACGACCTCGCGCCCGCCGGGGCGCGGCACCGCGTGTGGCAGAACATGCGCGCCCCCTACGGCGTGACGGGCGTGCACGCGGGGGCGACGGACCTCGTCCATGAGAAGACGCTCGCGAACGTCCACCGGCAGCAGCTCACCGAGGTGCAGGGCCAGTCGGACGTCCTCATGCTGGGGCTCCCGTACCTGTGCCCCTACAACGTCAACTCGGTGATGAACCCGATCCTGGTGTACAGCCTGGGGCTCGGCTACTACTTCAACATGTACAAGAACAAGCCGCTTGTCCGGGAGGGCGGCGCGCTGATCATGTACCACCCGATGAAGGCCGAGTTCCACCCGCTGCACCACCCCTCGTACATCGACTTCTACGAGGAGGTGCTGACGCAGACGACGGACCCGGCGACCATCGAGACGAAGTTCGAAGAGCAGTACGCCACCGACCCCTGGTACATCCACCTGTACCGGAACTCGTACGCCTACCACGGCGTCCACCCGTTCTACATGTGGTACTGGGGCGCGCACGCGCTGTCCCACCTGGGCGACGTCATCTGCGTGGGCGCCGACCGCCGGGTCGCGTCGCGGCTCGGGTTCCGCGCCGCGTCCACGCTCGCGGACGCGCTGGAGATGGCGGGCGAGACGGTCGGCCGCAGCCCGTCCCTCGCCTACCTGCACACCCCGCCGATGACGCTGGCGGACGTCCGATGAGCGGCGGCGGGAAGGGCGGCCGGATGAAGCTCGTCGAGGAGGTCCGGCTGCTGCGCCGCGGCCGGGACTGGCGCGGCCGGGCGCCCGCGCCGCGCTCGGCGCAGCCCTGGTCGGTGGGGCCGCCGCCGCGCGCGTTCCCGACCGACTGGGCGCGGACGCCGGCCGCCATCGCGGCCCGGAAGGTCGCGTTCGACGGCGTCCTGCGGACCCTCACGTGGAGCCAGACCCGCCCGGAGATCCACGGCGCGGACATCCTGGACGAGGTCCGCGGCCCGGTCGTGTTCGTCGCGAACCACGCGAGCCACCTGGACACGCCGCTGATCCTCGGGTCGCTGCCGGTCCGGCTGCGGCGGCGCGTCGCGGTCGCGGCGGCGGCGGACTACTTCTTCGACGCCCGCTGGCGCGCCATCGCGACCGCGCTGACGTTCAACGCGTTCCCGATCGAGCGGCGCGGCGCGGGCAACTCGCTCGACCTGGCCACCGAGCTGATCAAGGACGGCTGGAGCCTGCTCATCTACCCGGAGGGCACCCGCTCGACGGACGGTTTCGCGCGCCGGTTCCGGATGGGCGCGTCGCTGCTGTGCCGCGAGCTGGACGTCCCGGCCGTCCCGCTGGTGCTGCGCGGCACGTACCGGGCGATGCCGCGCGGCGGGTTCTGGCCGAAGAAGGGCCGTCCGGTGGTGTCGGTGCGGTACGGGCGCCCGCTCGTCCCCGGCGAGGACGAGTCGACCAGCGCGTTCAACGCCCGCCTTGAGGACGCGGTCGGCCGCCTGTGGGTCGAGCACGACGAGGGCTGGTGGGCGTCGCTGCAGGCCACGGACCGCCGCCGCGCGCCGCGCGGGCCGGACGCGTCCGAATGGCGCCGCAAGTGGGAGGCCACCCGCCCGCAGGCCCCCTCGACCCGCCACAACCGCGTCTGGCGCCGCAAGTAACCGGGCCCCGCCTCGCGAGACGTGGGCGCGCCGCCGACCAACGACGCTCGGCGGCGCCCCTCCCCCGGCCTCGGGCGGCGGTCAGGCGGTTTCGCCGAGGACGACCTGGGTCACGTTCGGGAACTCGCCGAACACCTTCGTCCCCGCGCCGAACCCGTTGCCGGTGACGGTCATCGACGGCATCGCCCCGAACCGCGCGGCGAGGGTGACGAGCAGCGCGGCGCCGGTCGGGGTGGCCATCTCGGCTTCGACGTCGTGTCCCTGGATGGGCGCGCGGGCGCGGGCGACCAGTTCGACGACGGCGGGCCCCGGGTTCGGGATCAGGCCGTGGCGGCAGCGGATGAAGCCGCGGCCGACGGGGATTGGCGCGGCCCGCACCTCGTCCACGCCGAGGGTTTCGAGGGCGGCGCAGGTCCCGACGATGTCGACGATGGCGTCGTGCCCGCCGACCTCGTGGAAGTGGACGTCGTCGGGGGACGTCCCGTGCACCGCGCCCTCGGCCTCGGCCAGCGTCCGGAACACGGCGAGCGCGCGGTCGCGGACCCGGCCGGGCAGCGGCGCCGACCCGATCAGGTCGGCGATGACGGAGTGGTTCCGCGCGACGGCGTCGTCCTCGACGCCGACGATCGCGCGGGTGGCGGCGATGCCGCGCCGCGACACCCGCTCGGTGTCGAGGGACCAGCCGGGGACGTCCAGCCCCTTCAGCATGGCGCGCACCTCGCCGAGGTCGGCGCCCGCGTCGAGCAGCGCGCCGAGCGCCATGTCGCCCGCGATCCCGGCGAAGCAGTGGAAATAGGCGATCTTCTTGGACTGGGCGGTCATGTGAGCATCCTCCGGGCTAGTACCGCGGCGCCGAGGCCGTCGTCGATGCCGGTCACGGCGAGGCCGGGCGCGCCGGAGGCGAGCAGCGCCGACAGCGCGGCGAGGCCGCCGTCCGAGCTGCCGTAGCCGACGCTGGTCGGCACCGCGATCACCGGGCGGGACGTGAGCCGCGCCGTCACCGACGGCAGCGCGCCGTCCATGCCCGCCGCGACGATGAGGACCCGCGCCTCGTCGAGCCGTTCCCGGACGCCGAGCAGCCGGTGCAGCCCCGCCACGCCGACGTCCGCGGTCAGCGTCGCGGCCAGCCCGAACGCCGTCGCCGTCTGGAGCGCCTCCTCCGCGACGGGCAGGTCGGCCGTCCCCGCCGACACGACGGCGACCGGGAACGGCACGGGCGGACGCGGCCGCGTCAGCACCACGAGCCCGGACCGCGCGTGGAACACGGCGTCCGGCGCGGCCTCCCGCGCCGCCTCGAACTGCGCCGCCGAGGCCCGCCGCAGGAACGCGGCCTCGGCGTCCCGCGCGAGCAGCTCCTTGACCCGGTCACGCACCTGATCGGGGCCCAGCCCGGCCGCCTCGGCGGCGGCGACGATCGGACGGCTCATGCCATCACCGTAGTGACGGCCCGCGGGGCGTTGATCATGTGGGCGGCGTAGCCGGCGCCGTAGCCGTTGTCGATGTTGACCGCGACCACGCCCGGCGAGCAGGAGTTCAGCGCCGACAGCAGCGCCGCCCGGCCCGCCGGCGCGCCGCCCGCCGCCGTCGGGAGCGCGATGACCATGCGGTCGACCAGGCCGGACACGAGGGTGGGCAGGGCGCCGCCCGTCCCGTCCGCGACGACGAAGACGGCGGGCGGGTCCTGCTCGCCCAGCCAGCCGGGCAGGGCGGCGGGGTCGTGGACGGGCGCGTCGTAGCGGCGGACGACCCGGCTGCCCATCGCCTCCGCGACGAGGGCGGCCTCCTCGGCGGCGGGCTCGTCCTCGGGACGCCCGCACACGACGTCGACGCGTCCGGCGCCCGGCCGGGACACCGGGGCGAGGACGGCCAGCCGGGCGCGCTCGTGCACGACCGCCCCGGGGAACGCGGCGCGGAGCGCGCCGAGCGTCTCCGCGGACGCCCGCGTCGCGAGCACGTTCTCCGCGCCCGACCCGACGAGGCTCCGCGCGATCGCGACGACCTCCGCGACGGTCTTCCCCTCGCAGTAGACGGCCTCGGGATGCCCCCGCCGCCGTCCCCGTCCGATGTCGACCCGGGCGAACCCCAACTCCTCAACCGCGTCGGCCGGGGCGGAGGTGGTGGGACTGGTCATGGGGCGGCCGTTCGGAGGCGCGGAAGGCCGAGGACGGCGTTGTGGCTGCCCTGGCGGTAGGGCTCCAGGTCCAGCGTGACGTAGCGGAAACCGGCGGCCTTGAGGAGTTCGGCGAGTTCGCCCGCCCGGGTCGCGGCGCGGGGGATGTCGGCGGCCTCCAGCTCGATGCGGGCGAGGTCGCCGCCCTGGTCGCGGACGCGGAGGCGGCCGCCGAAACCGGCGCGGCGGAGGGCGTCCTCGGCGTCCTCGACGCGGCGCAGCGCCTCCCGGGTGACCGGGACCCCGTAGGCGAGGCGGGACGACAGGCACGCCGACGCGGGCTTGTCGGACGTCGGCAGCCCGAAGCCGTGGGCGGCGTCGCGCACGTCGGCCTTGCCGAGCCCGGCGTCCACCATGGGGAACACGGCGCCCATGCGGCGGGCGGCGGCCTGCCCCGGCCTGTGGTCGCCGAGGTCGTCGGTGTTCACGCCGAGCAGGACGGGCCAGTCCCCCGCCTCCGCCGCGACCGCCGACAGCACCGAGACCAGTTCCTCCTTGCAGAACCGGCAGCGGTCGCCGCGGTTCACCGTGTAGCGCTCGTCGTCCAGCTCCCGGGTCTGGACGACGCGGTGCCGCAGCCCGAGCCGCTCGGCCTGCGCGCGGGCGTCGGCCAGCTCGGACCGCGCGAGGGACGGGGAGTCGGCCGTCACCGCGAGGGCCCGGTCACCGAGCTCGCGGTGGGCGAGGTAGGCGAGCAGGGAGCTGTCCACGCCGCCCGAGTAGGCGACGACGGCCCCGGGCAGCGCGGCGAGCGCGGCCCGCAGCGCCGCGACCTTGGCCTGTGCGGCGGCCTTGGCCTGCGCGGCGACCTGGGCCTGCGCCGCGCCAGCGGACGGGGCCGCGTCCGGTGGTGGCGACACGGTGGCGTGAGCCATGCTTTCCTCCTTCGGCGTCGTCCTCCGGCTGGTGAGGCTAGACGCGGGGAGGGGCGCGGCGAATCCGTCATCCGACGGGCGACTTGGGCGCGGGTACGGCACGACGCCCTCCAGGCCGCAAGGAAAGGGTTCTGAGCACGATCCCGGCCTGGAGGGCGCCGTGGTCATCGGCCGCCCCGGACGGACGGTCAGCGTCGGGCGGAGTCGAAGCGGGTCTTGACGTCCGTCCAGTTGACGAGGGACCAGAGCTTCTCGACGTAGTCCGGACGGACGTTCCGGTACTGCAAGTAGTAGGCGTGCTCCCAGGCGTCGAAGACGAGCAGCGGCGTGGTGTTCATGCCGACGTTGCCGTGGTGGTCGTAGACCTGTTCCACGACAAGGCGCCTGCCCAAGGGCTCCCAGGCCAGCACGCCCCAGCCCGACCCCTGCACGGTGGACGTCGCCGTCGTGAGCTGCTTGCGGAAGGCGTCGAACGACCCGAAATGCTCGTCGATCGCGGCGGCCAGCTGGCCGTCGGGACGGTCCCCGCCGTCCGGCGACAGGTTGTCCCAGAAGATCGAGTGCAGGACGTGCCCGGACAGGTTGAACGCGAACGTCTTCTCCAGGCCGACCAGCCCGCCGTACTGCTCCTTGTCGCGCGCCTCGGCCAGCCGCTCCAGCGTGTCGTTCGCGCCCTTGACGTAGGCGGCGTGGTGCTTGGAGTGGTGCAGCTCAAGGATCTCCCCCGTGATGGCGGGCTCCAGGGCGGCGTAGTCGTACGGCAGGTCGGGAAGCGTGTAGTCAGCCATGCGGCCACTATTGCAAATGACTTGCAGGTGCGTCCAGTAGGCAGCAGGCGTGGCGAAGGGTGGGGGTAGGTCTACCGCGAAACGCTCCCCACGCCCACCGACCGGACGACCGGGACGCACCACCATCAATGGCATGAACGACATCGCCGCCCGGCGTTTCACCGCGATCGCCGGGATCGCCTTCTCCGCCGCCCTGATCGTCGAGGTCCCGCTTTATTTCGTGTACTCGGACGAGCCGCCGCAGTCCAATGTGCTGACCCGTCTCCTGTTCGGAATCCTCGGCCTCGGGTTCCTGCTCGTGTTCGTCTCCGGCCTCCGGGACCTCATCAAGAGGGTGAACCCGGAATGCGAATGGGTCGCCAATCTTCTTTCGTCCGCCGGACTGGCCTATGTGGTCGTCACGCTCGTGTCGAGCGGCCTTGAGGCGGGCGCGGTCATCGCATCCGACAAGCCGATCGACCCGACCATCACGGTCACCGGCACCTACATCCTCTACGGCACGATCGGACGCATGCTGCTCGCGATGTTCCTCGGCGCGACGGCGTACGCGATCGCGCGGACGCGGCTTCTCCCGTCCTGGGCGTCCAAGGGCTGCTACGTGCTCGCGGGCGTCAATCTCGCGTTCGTCCCGTCGCTGTTCTTCGGCAACGAGCCCGCGCACTTCTACGCCGCCAACGGCTGGGGGACCACGGCTCTGATGGGCGCGATCCTCAGCTACTGGCTGCTCGCCGTGAGCATCGCCCTGCTCCGGAGCGCCCGAGCGCGCTGAGCCCCGCGAGGCTTGGGGTCAGGGTCGGCGGCGGCCGCCGCGGACCTTGGCCAGCAGGCCGCGGGCCTTGGCCTGGGTGCGCGGGTCCCGGGCGAGTCGCTCCGCCCTGGCCCGCGCCTTCTGGCCCTGCGGGCTGCGCAGGAACCGCTTGATCCGGTCGATGACGGAAGCCATTTCTTCCTCCTCGGCCTTGCCTTTACGGTTCAACGCCTGCCCGCTCAGGAAAGTTCGGAACACCCCTCCCCGCGTGGGTCGCGTCACCCTTGGTCAGGGCCTCCGGGTGGATTGGACGGCCAGCAAGGTCAGCGCGGTCAGGACGGCGCCGAACCACAGGACGGCCTTCGCGGACGCGCCGTTCACCACGAGACCGCCGAACAGGGCGCCGAGCGCGATGGCCAGGTTGAACACGACCGTGTTGAGGGCCGTCGCGGGCTCGGCGCGGTCGGGCGCGGCCTTGAGGATCCACATCTGGACGCCGACCGGGACGCCGCCGAAGGACAGCCCCCACAGGACCAGGAGGGCGGTCCCGGTGACGGCGGTCGCGCCGAGCAGCGGGAACAGCGCCAGCACGGTGGTGAGCAGCGCGCCGACCACGGCGACGGTGGCGCGGACGTCGCGTCCGGCGGCGGCCCCGGCGACGAACGTCCCGACGATCCCGGCCGCGCCGAACACGAGCAGCAGCGGACCGATCAGGTCCTCGTCGATGCCGGAGATGTCCCGAAGGACGGGGCTGACGAACGTGTACGCCGCCATATGCCCGCTGACCAGCAGGAACGTCGCCATCGTGGCGGTGCGGACGACCCGGTCGCGAAACAGCGAGAGCAGCGCGCCGAGCCGGATGGAGCCGGTGGCGGGGATGCCGGGCAGCAGCACGAACAGGGCGGCGACGGCCAGCAGCCCCAGCCCGGCCAGGGTGAGGAACGCGACGCGCCAGTCGGTGAGCCCGCCGATCAGCGTCCCGGCCGGGACGCCGAGGACGTTCGCGGCGGTCGCCCCGCCGAAGGCGATCGACGTGGCGCGCGGCACGCGGCTCTCCGGGACGAGCCGGACGGCGATCCCCGCCGCCAGCGCCCAGAACCCGCCGATGCTGACCCCGACCAGGAAGCGCGACGCCAGCAAGACCGGAAAGTTGGGTGCCGCGAACGACAGCGCGTTCGCCACCACCATCAGGCCGATCAGCGCGAGCAGCACGGTGCGGCGGTCCGCCCGGCCGATCACGACCGGGACGAGCAGCGCCCCGGCGGACGCCACCAGTCCCGGCACGGTGACCATCAGGCCGGCGGTGCCCTCGGACACGCCGAGGTCGCCGCCGACGGACGTCAGCAGGCCCACGGGCAGTTGCTCGGCCGTGACGACGAGGAACGTCCCGACCGCGACCGCCACCACGGCCAGCCACCGCCTGCGCGGTACCCGGTCGGCGGCGGCCACCGCGACGGGCGCGGGGGATTCGGTGTGGTTCACCGGTCTCAACTCCGAAGTCACCATTGACAATCTCAACGTTAAGAGACTGCGTCATGGCAGCGCCAACGTCAAGTAGGTGAACGTTGAGATACCCCTCACGCCCGCCGCCCGCCCGGCGGGGTCAGAACGCCTCGTCGAGGGCGACGGCGCCCTCCACGCCGATCTGGTAGGCGGAGACGCGGCGCTCGAAGAAGTTGGACAACTCCTGGACGTCCTGCAGCTCCATGAACGCGAACGGGTTCGGCGTCCCGTACCGGACGGGCAGGCCGAGCCGCGCGAGCCGCTGGTCCGCGACGTACTCCAGGTAGGCGCGCATGTCGTCGGCGCTCATCCCCGGCAGGCCGCCCCCGTCGCCGCACAGGTCGCGGGCGAAGTCGAGTTCCGCCCGCACCGCCTCTTCGAGCATCGTCGTCACTTGCTCGGTCATGGCGGCGTCGAACAGTTCGGGTTCCTCCGTCCGGACGGTGTCGACCACGGAGAAAGCGAATTCCATGTGCATTGATTCGTCCCGGAACACCCAATTGGTTCCGGACGCGAGGCCGTTCAGCAATCCACGCGACCGCAGCCAGTACACATAGGCGAACGCGCCATAGAAGAACAGCCCCTCGATGCACGCCGCGAAGCAGATCAGGTTCAGCAGGAACGCGCGGCGGTCGGCGGCGGTGCGCAGTTCGTCCAGGGAACCGAGTGAGTCGATCCAGCGGAAGCAGAACTCCGCCTTGGCCCGGATCGACGGGATGTGCTCGATGGCCGCGAACGCCTTGGCCCGCTCGTCCTGGTCGGGCAGGTAGGTGTCGAGAAGGGTCAGATAGAACTGGACGTGGACGGCCTCCTCGAAGAGCTGCCGGGAAAGGTAGAGGCGCGCCTCGGGCGCGTTCACGTGCTTGTAGAGGTTCAGCACCAGATTGTTCGCGACGATCGAGTCGCCGGTGGCGAAGAACGCGACGAGCCGGTTGACCAGGTGCAGTTCGGCGGGCGTGAGCCGCGCGAGGTCGGCCATGTCGGACGCGAGGTCGACCTCCTCCACCGTCCACGTGTTGCGAATGGCGGCGCGGTAGCGCTCGTAGAAATCGGGATAGCGCATGGGACGCAGCGTCAGGTCCATGCCGGGGTCGAGCAGCATGCCGTGCCTTCCGTTCCGTTCGCTCACTGGCACGCCTCGCAGGTCTCGGGGTTCTCCAGCGAGCACACGTCGCCGCTCGTCTGGAGCGCGGCCGTCTGGAGCACGGTCGTCTGCGCGATCCGGGTCGCGGGGCGCGAGCGCAGGTAGTAGGTCGTCTTGAGGCCGCTGCGCCAGGCGTAGGCGTACATCGAGGAGAGCTTCCCGATCGTCGGCGTCTCCATGAAGAGGTTCAGCGACTGCGACTGGTCGATGTACGGTGTGCGCGCGGCGGCGAGGTCGATGAGCGCCTTCTGCGGCAGTTCCCAGGCCGTCCGGTACAGGGTGCGCATTTCCTCGGGAAGGCCGACGAGCCCCTGGACGGAGCCGTTCGCCTTCTTGATCGCCTCGCGGACGGCCGGAGTCCACAGCCCGAGAGATTTGAGGTCGTCCACCAGATAGGCGTTGATCTGCAGGAACTCGCCGGACAGCGTCTCCCGCTTGAACAGGTTGGACACCGGCGGCTCGATGCATTCGTAGCAGCCCGCGATGGACGCGATCGTCGCGGTCGGCGCGATGGCGATCAGCAGCGAATTGCGCAGCCCGACCTCGGCGACCCGGGCGCGGAGCCGCTCCCATTCGCCGGGACGTTCCGGAGCCGCGTCCGGGAAATGGTCGAGATGGAGGAATCCGCGGGCGGTGCGCGTCTGCTCGTACGCGGGCAGTGGGCCGTTCGCGGCGGCCAGGTCGGCGGACGCGCCATAGGCGGCCAGCGCGATCTCCTCCGCGATGCGCGTCGACAATTCCCGCGCCTCGTCGGAGTCGAAGGGAAGGCGGAGCGTGAAGAACACGTCCGCGAGGCCCATCACGCCGAGCCCGACCGGGCGCCATTTCCGGTTCGCCGCCTCCGCCTCGGGCGTCGGGTAGAAGCCGCGGTCGATCGTCCGGTCCAGGAAGCGGACGGCGGTGCGGACGGTCGCGCGCAGCCGCTCCCAGTCGACCCCGGACGGCGTGACGTGCGCGGCCAGGTTCACCGACCCGAGGTTGCACACGGCCGCCTCGCCGTCGCCCGTCACCTCCAGGATCTCCGTGCACAGGTTCGACAGGTGGACGACCCCGCCCCCGGCGGTCTGGTTGCAGGCGCGGTTGGCGGCGTCCTTGAACGTCATCCAGCCGTTTCCGGTCTCGGCGAGCGTCCGCATCATGCGCCCGTACAGCTTGCGGGCCGGGACCTGGCGGACGAACCGCCCCGCCCGCTCCGCCGCCCGGTACGCCTCGTCGAACTCCGCGCCCCACAGGTCGGTCAGCTCGGGGACCTCCTTCGGGTCGAACAGCGACCACGTCCCGTCGGCCTCGACGCGGCGCATGAACTCGTCCGGGATCCAGTTGGCGAGGTTGAGGTTGTGGGCGCGGCGCGCGTCCTCGCCCGTGTTGTCGCGCAGTTCCAGGAACTCCTCGACGTCGGCGTGCCACGGCTCCAGGTAGACGCAGGCCGCGCCCTTGCGGCGGCCGCCCTGGTTGACGGCGGCGACGGACGAGTCGAGCGTCCGCAGCCACGGGACGATCCCGTTCGAGTGCCCGTTCGTCCCGCGGATCAGCGAGCCCCGCGACCGGATCCGCGTCCACGAGATCCCGATGCCGCCCGCGTACTTGCTGAGCCGCGCGACCTGCCCGTACCGCTCGTAGATCGACTCCAGCTCGTCGCGCGGCGAGTCCAGCAGGAAGCAGGACGAGAGCTGCGGACGCCGCGCCGCCGCGTTGAACAGCGTCGGCGAGCTGGGCAGATACGACAGCGTACTGAGCAGCCCGTACAGCTCGGCCGCCTCCGCCACCCCGCCCGCGCCGTCCGCCACACCGCCCGCGCCGTCCGTGCCGCCGGTTTCGTCCGGGTGGGCGAGGCCGCAGGCGACGCGCAGGAGGAAGTGCTGCGGACGCTCCAGGACGAGCCGCGACCGCGGATGCCGGAGCAGGTACCGGTCGTAGAGGGTGCGCAGCCCGAAGTACTCGAAGCGCTCGTCGGCGGACTCGTCGATCAGGGCGTTCAGCGCCGCCGCGTGCGCGGCGACGAACGCGGCCGGGGCGTCGGCCAGCAGGCCTTCCCGGTGCGCGGCGGCCACCGACTCGGCGAACGTGCCGACCCCGGCGGCCGCGGCCTCGGCCCGGATCCGGTTGCCGAGCAGCCGTGCGGCGACCTTGGAGTACCCCGGTTCGGCCGGGACGAGCGCGCTCGCCTCGCCGATCGCGAGCTCCCGCAGCGCGGCGGTGTCGAGCGCGTCCCCCGAGCGGACGAGCAGCCGTCCCGCGTCCACCCCCGGTATGCCGTCGCAGGCCGCCTCGACCTCGGCGGCGATCTCCGCCGCCGGCGGCGCGGCCAGAGCCTGTGTCACGTGCGTCTCCCCTCGCGAGCCGCCTCGCGGAGGGCATGCGAACGGCACGCGACGGCATGCCGCGCTCCGCCCCCCGGCCCACCCGCGAGACCTGGACGTGTCAGATCTGAGGGACGACCCCCAGACCCCTGAAGAGGTCGGTCAGGCGAACCCCGCCACGGCGCGGCCGCCCGGCCTCCTCACGCGCTGGCAGGTCTTCGGACTCGCGGGCACGGCGCCGCTCCGGAGATCCGGAGGAGGGCGCGTCCTACTGGCCGTCGCTTCCCGGGCCGTACGGCCCAGTGCGTATGACGGCGGTCGTTCCCGCTCACCGCTGCGGGGCAGTCCCGGACTCGCACCGGGTTCCCTCTCACGTCGCCCCCGCCTGGACGGCGGGGGCGAACCAGCACGGGACTGAACCCTACATCTAGTTGAGGATCTTTGCGCAACCCCAATATGTTGGGCGCGTCGAGATTGATCACGGGGGTAGGGTGCACAGCCGGGGGAGGGGGTGGGACGATGGTCAACGCCATGTCCCCGCGTCCCCCGCACCCGGGCTTCCGAACCGCGCGCGCGGTGGTGTTCGCCACCGTGTGCGTCGTGCTGGCGACCAGCGGGCACGTCCTCGCGTCGGGGGCGCCCGTCCCGGTGTGGACGGCGGGCGCCGGATTCTGCGCGGTGCTCGGCGTGACGCTCATGCTCGCGGGCCACGAGCGCTCGCTGCCGACGATCCTCGGCGGGCTCCTCGGCGGGCAGTTCGCGCTGCACACGCTGTTCACGGCCGCGACGACCGCCGCCGGACCCGTCCAGCGGAGCGCGGCCGTCCCGCACGACCCCGCCATGCACGGCCCCGGGGCGTACGACCCCGTCACGCCCGGGTCGGCCCTGCACGCGACCGGCGCGGACGTGCTCACGCCGGTCGCGCACGGCTCCGGCGGGATCGCGATGACGCTCGCGCACACCATCGCCGCGCTGGCCGCCGCCTGGTGGCTGCGGCGCGGTGAGCGGGCGGCCTGGGCGCTGGCGCGGCGGGTGGCCGGGGCGGCGGACCGGCCGATCCGGCTGCTGCTCGCGCTCCTCGCCGTCGCCGCCCGGCCCGCGGCCGGGCCACCGCGCGCCGCCCGCGCCGTCCCGGCGGCGGACGCGGCCCCGGCGGTCGGGCGCGTGCTGCGGCACCAGGTCGTCCGGCGGGGTCCACCGCCGCGTTCGAGGGCGCTCGCCGTCCGCTAGGCGGACGAATCGAGCGCCGTACGTCACCGGGCGCCGACCGACCGGCGTTTCCGGATTTTCCGTACGACTCGAACGGAGTTCCGTCATGGCCTTCCTTCCGCATGCCCCGCGCCGGATCGGCGCGGTCGCCGCGCTGTCCGCCGCGTCCGTGCTCGGCCTCGCGTCCGCCGCGTCCGGGCACGTCACCGCCAATCCGAAGACCGCCGAGAAGGGCTCGTACACCAAGGTCTCGTTCCGGGTGCCGAACGAGCGCGACGACGCGTCCACGACGAAGCTCGTGGTGAATCTGCCCGCCGACCATCCGCTGTCGTCGGTGTCGGTCCGCCCGACGCCCGGCTGGACGGCGAAGGTCGAGAAGGCGAAGCTGCCGCAGCCGATCAAGACCGAGGGCGGCGAGCTGACCGAGGCCGTCAGCAGGATCACCTGGTCCGGCGGGAAGATCGAGCCCGGGCAGTTCCAGGAGTTCGACGTCTCGCTGGGCCCGCTGCCCACCGACACCGACCAGCTCCTGTTCAAGACCGACCAGACGTACTCCAACGGCGAGGTCGTCAAGTGGGAGGAGAACCCGGGCGAGGGCGCGAACGAGCCCGAGCACCCGGCGCCCGCGCTGAAACTCGTCCCGAAGCAGGAGGCGGCGACCACCGCGCAGGCCGGGCTGACCGCGCAGGTCAAGCCGCGGGCCGACGTCGAGTCCGACGACGGGACGGCCCGCCTGCTCGGCGGCGTCGGCATCGGCGTCGGCGCGCTCGGCCTCCTCGCCGGTACCTTCGGCCTCACCCGCACCCGGAGCAGGTCGTGACCCGGCCGGTCGCGCGGGCGGGGGCGGGCGCGCTCGCGGTCGGGGCGGTGCTCGCGCTGTCGGCGGCGCCCGCGTCCGCGCACACCGCGCTGACCGGCGCCACTCCGGCGAAGAACGCGTCGGTGGGGGCGCCGGCGCAGGTCGTCCTGGAGTACTCCGAGACGGTGCGGCTGCCGCGGGTGATCCTGTCGGACGCGTCCGGCGGGCAGCACCAGTCGGGCTCGGCGCGGGCCGTCGACAACAAGGTCACCCAGGCGATCAATGGGACATTGCCGAACGGCAAGTACACGGTCGCCTGGCGGGTCGTGTCGGCGGACGGGCACCCGGTCTCGGGGACCTACACGTTCACCGTGAAGGGGTCGTCGGCGAGCGCCACGCCGCCCTCGCCCTCGCAGGCGCAGGCCGCGCCGTCGCAGGCCGGGGCGGTGAAGTCGGCGGACGACTCGGGCGGCGGCTCGTCCGGCTGGCTGTGGATCGGGCTGATCGCGGCCGTCGTCGCGGCGGCGGCCGGGGCGGTCGCGCTGTTCCGGCGCTCGTCGGCCGCCAAGGATTGATCGTCCCGCTTCCGGTCGGGTGATTACAGGATTACTGTGATTACCCGACCGGTCGCATTCTGGGGGGCACATGATCGTCGAGTACATCCGCTACCGCATCGACCCGGCCGAGGCCGGGGAGTTCGAGGAGGCGTACACGCGGGCGTCCGCGTCCCTCGCCGCCGCGCCCCAATGCGTGGACTACGAGCTGTCCCGGTGCGTGGACGAGCCCGAATGCTACGTCCTGCGCATCGGCTGGACGTCCGCCGACGACCACATGAAGGGCTTCCGCGGCGGCGAGCACTTCCCCGCCTTCTTCGCGGAGATCAAGCCGTACGTTCAGCGGATCGAGGAGATGCGGCACTACGAGCGGACGCCGGTGCGGGGCGCGGGCGGGACCGTCCCGACGATGTACGCGTGGGCGGGCGGCGCCGACGCGCTGGCACGGCTCACGGAGGTCTTCTACACGAACGTCCTGAAGGACGACCTGCTCAGGCCCCTCTTCGAGCACATGGCGCCGGACCATCCGAAGTGGGTCGCGATCTGGCTCGGCGAGGTGTTCGGCGGGCCCGAGCGCTACAGCGGGGAGCGCGGCGGCTACCACCACATGGTCCGGCAGCACCTCGGCAAGGCGATCACCGAGGCGCAGCGGCGCCGCTGGGTTGCGCTGCTCATGGACGCGGCGGACGAGGTCGGCCTCCCGGACGACCCCGAGTTCCGCGCCGCGTTCGCGTCCTACATCGAGTGGGGGACGCGCATCGCCCTCGCCAACTCCCAGCCGGACGCGAAACCGCCCCTGGAGGCCCCCATGCCGCACTGGAGCTGGGGCGTCGCTCCGCCCTACACCGGTTGACAAAAAACGCTAGCTGACTAACACTTCCTATCGCGATAGCGAAAGGGAGTGTGTGTCATGTCTGCGTTCCTGGGACGGCTCGGCCGGTTCTGCTTCCGGCGGCGGCTCGCGGTCGTGCTGGCCTGGACCGGGCTGCTCGCCGCCGCCCTGCTGGCCGGCGCGACGCTCGCCGAACCCGCCCCGGACACGTTCTCCGTCCCGGGAACCGAGTCGCAGCGCGCCAACGACGTGCTCGCCGACCGGTTTCCACAGGCCGCGGCCGGGAAGGCGGCGGCGAAGATCGTGTTCACCGGCGAGCGCGCCGGACCCGCCCTCCCGAGGGCGTCCGTCGACCAGGCGCTCGACCGTGTCAGGTCGGCGCCGAAGGTGGCCGAGGTCTCCCCGGCGACGGTCTCGCGCACCGGACGAACCGCCGTCGCCGAGGTCGCCTACCGCGTCCCCGAGTACGAGCTGACCGGCGCCGACCGCGCCGCGCTGCGCGCCGCCGCGACCGTGCCCGGCCTGCGGGTGGAGATGAGCGGCGACGCGGTCGCGCCGCCGGAGGAGGGCGCCGGGGAGCTGCTCGGCGTCGCGGTCGCGGCGGTCGTCCTGTTCGGCACGCTGGGTTCGTTCGTCGCGGCCGGGTTGCCGCTGCTCACGGCCGCCGCCGGGATCGCGATCGGGCTGTCGGCGATCAGCGCCGCCACCGCCGTGGTCGAGCTGAGCTCCGACGCGTCGGCGCTGGCGCTGATGCTCGGTCTCGCCGTCGCGATCGACTACGCGCTGTTCGTCATCTCCCGCTACCGCGAGGAGGTCCGGGACGGGCACGCCCCGGTCGACGCGGCCGGGCGCGCCGCCGCCACCGCCGGGTCCGCGGTCGTGTTCGCCGGGCTCACCGTGATCATCGCGCTCGCGGGCCTCGCCGTCGTGGACATCCCCGTCCTGACGAAGCTCGGGCTGTCGGCCGCGTTCACGGTCGCGGTCGCCGTGGCGGTCGCGCTGACGCTGCTGCCCGCGTTGCTCGGTTTCGCCGGACGCCGCGCGCTCGGCGGCCGCCGTCCCGCCGCCGACCCGGCCGGACGGCGCTGGGCCCGGTTCGTCACCGCGCGGCCGGTCCCCGTCCTCGCCGTGGCGGTCGCCGGGCTGGCCGTCGCGGCGGCGCCCGCGCTCGGCCTGCGCCTCGGCCTGCCGGACGACGGCACCGCCCCGTCCGGGACGACGCAACGCGCGGCATACGACCTGCTCGCCGCGGACTTCGGCCCGGGGATCAACGGGCCGCTGACGCTGGTCGTCCAGTCGCCCCGAAACACGAGAACCACCGCCGAGCGGGTCGCGCGGCAGGTCGCGTCGCTTCCCCGGGTGGCGTCGGTCGGCGAACCGCTGCTCAACCGAACCGGCGACACGGCGCTGCTGAACGTCGTCCCCACGAGCGGCCCGACGAGCGAGGACACCGAGAGGCTGATCAACGACATCCGGGACCGCTTCCACGGCGACGGGGTCGCGGTCACCGGCCGGACGGCGCTCGACATCGACACGTCGGCCAAGCTCGCGGACGCCCTCGTCCCCTATCTCGCGGTCGTCATCGGACTGGCGTTCATCCTGCTCACCCTCGTGTTCCGGTCAGTCGCGGTGCCGTTGAAGGCCACGCTCGGCTTCCTGCTCAGCGTCGCCGCGACGTTCGGCGCGGTCGTCGCGGTGTTCCAGTGGGGGTGGCTGGACGCGCTCGGCGTGGTCCACTCGTCCGGCATCATCGTGAACCTGCTGCCGGTCATGCTGATCGGCCTCGTGTTCGGCCTGGCCATGGACTACCAGGTCTTCCTCGTCACCCGGATGCGGGAGGCGCACGTGCGCGGCGCCGCGCCCGCCGAGGCCGCCGCCACCGGCCTCGCGCACGGCGCCCGCGTCGTCACCGCCGCCGCGATCATCATGACCAGCGTGTTCGGGGGTTTCATCCTGTCCGACACCCCGATGGCGCAGTCGTTCGGCTTCGCGCTCGCCGCCGCCGTGCTGTTCGACGCGTTCGTCGTCCGGCTGACGATCGTGCCCGCCGTGATGGCCCTGCTCGGACGCGCCGGATGGTGGCTGCCCGCCCGGCTCGACCGCGTCCTGCCGCACGTGGACGTGGAGGGCGCGCCGGTAGGCTCGGCGGTGGAAGCGGGCTAGGGAAGGCGGGGCATGGCGGCCAAGCAGGGCCTTCGGGAACTGAAGAAGGCGAGGACGCGGGCCGCGATCCAGCGGGAGGCGCTTCGCCTGTTTCGCGAACAGGGCTACGAGTCGACCACCGTGGAGCAGGTGGCGCAGGCGGCGGAGGTCGCGCACACCACCGTCTTCCGCTACTTCCCCACCAAGGAGGACCTCGTCATCACCGACGAGACCGACCCGGTGTTCTTCGAGTCGCTCCGCGCCCAGCCGCCTGACCTGCCGCCGATCCAGGCGCTGCGCGCCGCGATGCGGGACGTCCTCGGCGGCTTCTCCGCCGACGACCTCGCCGCGGGCCACGACCGGACCGTCCTGATCCTGTCCGTTCCCGCGTTGCGCGGCGTCGCGTTCGGCAGTTTCATCGACACCATGCGCACGGTGACCGCCATTCTCGCCGAGCGCACCGACCGCCCCCTGCCCGAGATCCGGACGCTGACCGGCGCGGCCTTCGGCATCATGCTCGACCTGATGCTCCGCTGGGCGGACGACCCGTCCCTGGACCTCCCCCGAGCCCTGGACGAGGCCCTCGCCACCCTCGGCTGAATGGCCCCGTTCCCCGAACCCGCCGGGCTCCGAGCTGCTACTAATGATCACTGCCGCACGAGGAGGTTCCGGAGCGTGAGCACGCAGCTCAGGTTGTACAGCGTCAGTCTCGGGACGCTCGACATACTGGTCCGGCCGACGAACGTCTGGCTGGCCGAGGAGTCCCGGACGCAGGCCGCCGCCATCGACGCGGAGGGCTACGTCAAGGGCTCGCGCACGGTCACCGAGGCGCTTGAGGACATCCTGCACGACCGTCCCAAGGACCCGGACGCCGGAAACGCCTACGGCCACGCCTGGGAAATCGTCATCGAGCAACTCGAATCGAAGCGCTTCGACTTCGGCCCGATGAAACTGGGCGCCCGTTTCCTGGACGAGGCGAGCAGCGAGCTGAAATGCCTGGACGTCCCGGCCGAGCTGACCCCGGTGGGCTTCATGTACAACTCGCCGTTCACGGGGACGCCCCACCCGTCCGACCTCCCGGCCATCGGACACCTCCCCGCATCCCAGGTAGCCGCCCTCCTGACGGCCTACCAAGCGGCCGAAGACCGCCTCACGAACCCCGACCACAAGGCTCTGGCCCACACCATCATCACGGCCGCCGAAGAGGTAGTGGACTTCAACCGTTTCGCCGACGGAATGGAAGACGAAGACATCCCCTACTGCGACCTGGTCACCTTCTACTCCTGAACTACACCGGGCTGGCGGCCCCGTGCCATTGCACGGTGTCGGTGTACTGGTGCAGCCAGGAGATCAGCCCATCAGCAACCCGCCACAGGTGGACGAACTCGGCCTCGTACTCGCGCCCCGTCGCCCGCGCGGCACCCCGATAACGGCCGGTCACCACGACCATTCCGTCCGTCGTCTCATGCCAGGACTCGGCGTAGGGAGCCGTGTCGAAATCGGCGAACACCGCGCCCCACACTTTTTCGAGCGTCTCGCGCGGCCCGTGGAACGTCCCGCCCGCGCCGCACGGAAGCCCGGGCGCGGTGTGCGCCTCGAACGCCGGATGCAGGATCGCCAGGATCGCCGCCCCGTCCCCCGCCTGCGCGGCCCCGTAGAACCGCGCGACGAGATCCGTCTCCACCGACATGCGCACCTCATTTTAGAGATGATGTTCTAGAATGCTCTACTACTAGCATCGGGAGGGGCCCCTTGGGAAGACCGGCGAAGTTCGACCAGGACCAGATCCTCGACGCGGCCCTCGCCGTCACCGCCGACGACGGCCCCGCCGCCGCGACGATCGCCGCCATCGCGGGACGGCTCGGCGCCCCGTCCGGCTCCCTCTACCACCGCTTCGGCTCCCGCGACCTGCTCCTCGCGACGTTGTGGACGCGCACCGTCCGCCGCTTCCAGAAGGGCTTCATCGAGGCCCTGAACGCGGACGACCCCGAATCCGCCGCCCTGCACACCCCGCGCTGGTGCCGCACCCACATGGCCGAGGCCGCCGTCCTACTCCTCTACCGCCGCCAAGACCTCGCGACCACCTGGCCCACCGAACCGACCGAAGCCCTAGCCACCCTGAACACCCGCCTAACAAAGGCCCTGGACGCCTACATAACCCGCCACCCCACCACCGACCGCAACGGCCTCGTATTCGCCACAGTGGACGCCCCCTACGGCGCCGTCCGCCGCCACCTCCAGGAGCGCCACCCCCCGCCCCCATACGTGGACGCCCTAATAACGAAGACCTGCCAAGCCGTCCTCGGACCTCACACCCCACCAACCCCCCGCACAACAGCTTCGTCCGGCGAGTAGACAACGGGCCCAACCCACACACGCACCACACCGACAACCTGGGCACGATCAGGCGCGGCGGGATTGACGCCAATGCGCCAAGCCCAATTCGCCAACAATCCCTCGGTCGTCGCAAGGCAGGTCGTAACAAGCGTGCAAGCCCGTCCCTTGTCATCCCACGTATGCCAAAGAGCCCACCCCTCCGGACGCGCCTCAACCCCAACAGCGAGCAGACCTCGGCATAGAAGCCCGACGGCCCGTCCAGGGTGCGACAGGCCCCCTTGGTTCGAGCCCGCTCAAGTGACTTCTCTGTAACCCTCGTAGGGGCGACGAGGACTACCTCAAGGTCTACCGGATGGAGGTCGGCAACACGTTGCGAACCCTCGGAGGGGCGATGAGGACCGGCACCGCAACAGCGGGAATGGTTGCGTGCTCTCGGCAGTTGCGAACCCTCGTAGGGGCGATGAGGACCCCATGGTAAAGGCGCTGGCCGGATGCCGTCTGGGCGACCGTGCATGGAGCGCGATTTCAGCAGACCTCCGGTTGTGCATGAGCTCCCGGCGTGTCGCTGAAACGATCATGCCCGGATCCTGACGGCGGCACGTCTGTAGCGTCTGAGACTGGCCCGGTCGCTCGCACCCGCTTGGATCGGGTTCCCTCTGTCGTCAGGGGTGGTCGGGGACGGTGGGACCGGCCCGGAGAGGCCGCATGCCCGTCGTCCCCGACCGGCCCGGCGGGCCGCCTTGACCCTGTAGAGAAAGTTCTCGACGCCGGGGGCTCCGGGCTAGCTCACCCCCTGCTGCTCGTCGCGCTCTGTGTGCTGGTTGCGGATGGCTTGGGCTTGCTGGATGCGGTTGCGGGCCTGCTGCCCAGAAGTGTTCGTCGTGCATGAGGCCGCTGCCGAGGTACTCCCACTGTCCGGTGGTGCGGTTCGGGTCAGGGGCGGGTCGTCATGCGGCTTGGCGGGCTGCCTGGGCGGCGTGGTCGGCTCGGGCCTGGCATAGCTCGGTGAGGGTGACCGGGTACCGGAGGGATTTGGAAGAGAAGTGTGCGCGCGGCGTTGTGGCGCGGTTGGAGGCAGCCGGAGTTGCGCGGCCTCGGCGGGTGGTGTCGGCGGGTAGGGGGACACGGGCGGTGGCCAGTGGGCTCGTCTCGTCGAATTGCTGGCGGGTGGTGGAGGTGGTCGTGGGGGTAGGTGAGCTGCGCGTTTTGGAGGCTGGGAGCGCGCGCCTAGGGTCAGGCGCGGAGGATGGCCGTTATCACTGCTCGGGTTTCGGTTAGGTCGGGGAGGACTGCTTCGGCGCCTGAGAGGCGTAGGGCGGCGGCTGGGGTTGCGCCGGTCGCTACGGCGACTATGTGGGCGCCGCCTTCGTGGGCTGCGCGGACGTCGTGGGGAGTGTCGCCTATCAGGACGGTGTTGGACGCCGTGAATTGCTCTCCGTATTGGCGGGACGCGCGCCGCTGGGCGAGTTTCACCAAGGGCGGGCGTTCGAGAGCGTCCTCGCCGTAGGCGCCCGCGTCGAGGTCGAAGAAGCCGGTGAGGCCGAAGGCGGTCAGTTTGCATTCGGCGATCCGGCGGGTGTTGCCCGTCAGGGCCGACTGGACCACGTCGGGGCGGGCGGCGAGGGCCTTCAGGGCGGCGCGGGCGCCGGGGAGGACGTGGCCCCGGACGGGGAGTTCGGTGCGGCGGGCCTCGAAGGCAAGGGCCAGGGCGTCCAGGAAAGACGAGGTCAGGGACGGTGTCGGGGTCACGCCGTGGTGCTGGAGGGTCTCGGCGGTGATGGCGCGGTCGGTGCGTCCCGCCATGGGGGCGATCCGGAGGGGGGCGCGGCCGATCAGGCGGTGGAAGACGGACGCGTAGATCTCACCGCTGAGGCCGCCCGCGTTAATGAGGGTGTGATCGATGTCCCAGAGCACCAGTGTTCGCACCTGAGCATGCTAGGCGGGCGCCGTCGACCCCCACTTTTCTGTTGTTGTTCACCTTGCCGTGGAATCCTTGTCACCTGGGTGTGGAGCGGTGCCGGACCCCTTCCTGGAGGAGCTGAAGCGTGGCCGAAAGGCATCTGGAGATAGAGCAGAAGTACGACGCCGCGTCCGACTTCGTCCTGCCGGATCTGGACGGGCTGCCGGACGTGGCCTCCACGGGGACGCCCGAGGCGCACGAACTGTACGCGACCTACTACGACACCGACGATTTCCGGCTCGCCGCGCACGGGATCACGCTGCGCCGCCGCCGCGGCGGGACGGACGCGGGCTGGCATCTCAAGATGCCCGCCGGTCCGGACAGCAAGCAGGAGCTGCGGGCGCCGCTGGGACGTCCGAGCGTGGTGCCGGCGCGGCTGTCGGCGCTGGTCGCGGCCTATACGCGGGGCGCGGAGCTGAGGCCGGTCGCGACGCTGGACACCGGGCGGACGGTCGTCCGGCTGTACGACGCGGACGGCCGCGAGCTGGCGGAGATCGCCGACGACCTGGTCACCGGGCGGGCCGGGGCGGGCGCCGAGCCCGACCGCTGGCGCGAGGTCGAGGTGGAGCTCGCCGGTGGGACGCCGGACCTGCTGAAGGCGACCGGGAAGCGGCTGCGCAAGTGCGGCGCGCGGCGGGCCGCGTCGTCGTCGAAGCTCGGCCGGCTGCTCGGCGGGGCGGTGACGCCGTCGGCGGCGGCCGCGGCGCGGGCGGCGGCGCGGTCGCGGGTCGCGGCGGCCACCTGGAACGGCAAGGGCCCCGTGGTGTCGACCGGCGAGGTCGTCCTCGCCTACCTCGCCGAGCAGGTCGACGCGGTGCTGGCGCTGGACCCGAAGGCCCGGCTGGCCGAGGACGACGCCGTCCACCGGATGCGGGTGGCGGTGCGGCGGCTGCGGAGCGCGCTGCGCAGCTACCGGCCCGTCCTGGACGCCGAGCGCACCGCGCCGCTGAACCCCGAGCTGCGGTGGCTCGCCGAGGTGCTCGGCGAGGTCCGCGACCGGGAAGTGCTGAGAATGCGTTTCGCGGGCGCGCCGTCCTTTCTGCTGGACGACCTGAAACAGCAGGAGCAGGCCGCCTACCGCCGCCTCAACGCGCATCTGAAGAGCGCCAGGTATTTCGCGATCCTCGACGAGCTGGACCGGCTCGTCCTCGATCCGCCGCTCGCGGGGGCGGCGGACAGAAAGGCGCGCAAGGAGCTGCCCGGTCTCGTCACGCGGGCGTGGACGCGAATGGCCAAGGACTACCACTCGATCAAGACCGCCGACGATCCCGACCTCGCCCGGCACGAGACCCGCAAGGCCGCCAAGCGGGCGCGCTACGCCGCCGAGCTGGCCGTGCCGGTGCTGGGCGTCGCGGCGAAACGGGTGGTCAAGGACGCCAAGCGCATCCAGGAAGTGCTCGGCGACTACCAGGACGGCGTGATCGCCATGGAGCACCTGGAGGCCGCCGCCAGGCGCACCGATATCCCGGCCGAGGCGTTCACGCTGGGCGTCCTCTACGGGAAAGAGGAATGCGAGGCGGAGGCGGCGAGAGACCGCCTGTCCACTACGTGGTCGCAGACTTTGGGACCGTCGTTTTAGGGCGGTGGCGTTCGAGAGCGGCCATTGAACCGTCGCTCACGTGCGCCACCCAGAACTCCGCCTTGCCCAGCGCGGGATCGTCCGGGACTTTCTGTCCGAGCGCCTTGCACAGTCCGGTGACGAGCGTGGAGACGATCTCGCCGTGCGTGCAGACGACGGCGGGGACGCCGTCCGCGACCAGGCCGAGCAGCGTCTCGACGGCCCGCTCAGGGCCGGTGTCCCCGACCGTGAACGCCGCCTCCGTGCCGACCGGCTCCCGCAGCCGCCGCGCGTAGGGCAGGACGGTCTCCGCGCACCGCGCCGTCGCCGAGCTGACCAGCCGGAACGACCCGTACACCGCGAGCAGCCCGGCCAGCTCGACGGCCTCGGCGCGGCCCGCGGCGTCCAGCGGGCGCAGCTCGTCCGCCTCCCGCCAGCCGAGCTTCTCCCCCGCCGACGCGTGCCGCAGGATCACGAACGGCGTGGTGTGCAGCGGCCCGTTCAGGAACTCGCGGAGCAGGTCGACGTCGTGCCCGTAGCTGAGCCTCTCCTCCGCCTCGGCGGCGGGCAGCCAGGCCAGCTCGTCCACCTCGTCGTTCGGGGCGAACGCGCCCCCGGCGAGCGGGCGGGCCGCCCAGTAGTCGACGTGCTTCGTCCGGTCCCGGACGGGATACGTGCTGGTCGGGAGCCTGCGGCCGAGCCGGGGCACGATCCCGGTCTCCTCCTCGATCTCCCGGACCGCCGCCGCCAGCACGTGCTCGCCCTTGTCGACCTTCCCCTTGGGGAACGACCAGTCGTCGTAGCGCGGCCGGTGGATCACCGCGAACTCGGCCTCGCCCAGCGGACCGTCCCGCCAGAGCAGCGCGCCCGCCGCCCGGATGACGTCAGCCATCGACGGTCCTCCAGCGGCGGCTCTTCACGAGGTGGGTCTGGATGTCGAGCATGATCTCGCCGGGCCGCGGGGTCAGCCGCGTCCAGGTGCCGTCGCCGTCGAGCGCCCACGAGTGGGTGCCCGCGTCCATCGCGCGGTCGAGCAGGGCGAGCAGCTCGTCGCGGTGCGCCCGGTCGGTGACGGTGACGAGGGCCTCGACGCGGCGGTCCAGGTTGCGGTGCATGAGGTCGGCGCTGCCGATCCACACCTCGGGCTCGCCGCCGTTCTCGAACGCGAACACGCGGGAGTGCTCCAGGAACCGGCCGAGGACGCTCCGCACCCGGATGGTCTCCGACAGCCCCGGCACCCCGGGACGCAGCGCGCAGATCCCGCGGACCCAGACGTCCACCGGCACCCCGGCCCGCGACGCCCGGTACAGCGCGTCGGTGATCACCTCGTCCACCAGCGAGTTGCACTTGATCCTGATCCGCGCCGGATGCCCGGCCCGGTGGTTGTCGATCTCGTGCTCGATCCGCTGGACGAGCCCCGACCGCAGGCTGTTCGGCGCGACGAGCAGCCGGTGGTAGGAGCTCTGCCGCGAGTAGCCGGTGAGGTGGTTGAACAGGGCGCTGACGTCCTCGCCGACCTCGGGGTCGGCGGTGAGGAGCCCGAAGTCCTCGTAGAGCCGGGCGGTCTTCGGGTGGTAGTTGCCGGTGCCGATGTGGCAGTAGCGGCGGAGCTGCCCCTCCGCGTCCTGCCGGACGATCAGCGCCAGCTTGCAGTGCGTCTTCAGCCCGACGAACCCGTACACGACGTGGCAGCCGGCCGTCTCCAGCTTGCGCGCCCACGCGATGTTGGCGCGCTCGTCGAACCTCGCCTTCAGCTCGACGACGACCACGACCTGCTTGCCCGCCTCGGCGGCGCTCATCAGCGCGTCCACGATCGGGGAGTCGCCGGACGTCCGGTACAGCGTCTGCTTGATCGCGAGGACGCGCGGGTCGGCCGCCGCGTCCTCGATCAGCCGCTGGACGGTCGTCGTGAACGAGTCGTAGGGGTGGTGGACGAGCACGTCCCGCTCACGGATCGCGCTGAAGATGCTCGCATCCTCCGGCAGCACTTCCTTCGACGGGACGAAAGGGGGATATTTCAGCTCCGGCCGGTCGAGATCGGCGATCGCGGAGAGCCCGCCGAGGTCGAGCGGGCCGACGACGCGGTAGATCTGGTCCTCGTCCACGAACAGGCCGTCCGTCAGCAGGTCCAGCACCCCGGCGGAGATCGACTCCTCGACTTCGAGGCGGACGACGGGGCCGAACCGGCGGCGCAGCAGTTCCCGCTCCAGCGCCTTGAGCAGGCCCTCGCTGATGTCGTCGTCGATCTCCAGGTCCTGGTTGCGGGTGACGCGGAACGCGTGGTGCTCGACGACCTCCATCCCGACGAAAAGCTGGCCGAGATGGGCGGCGATCACGTCCTCCAGCAGGGTGAACCGGTCCGGGGACGCCTCGATGAAGCGCGGCAGCAGCGGCGGCACCTTGACGCGGGCGAACATCGTCGCGTCCGTCTCCGGGTCCCGGACGATCACCGCGAGGTTCAGCGACAGACCCGAGATGTAGGGGAACGGGTGCGCCGAGTCGACGACGAGCGGCGTGAGGACGGGGTAGATCCGGTCGCGGAACAGGCGGCGGAGCCGCTCCTGCTCGGTCTCGGCCAGCTCGTCCCAGCGCAGGATGTCGATGCCCTCCTCGCCGAGGGCGGGCTGGACCTCGTCGCGGAAGACGGCGGCGTGCCGCAGCATCAGCTCGTGCGCGACCTCGCCGGTGCGGCGCAGCACCTCGCGCGGCTGCCGCCCGCTCGCGGACTGGACGGCGAGCCCGGTCGCCATCCGGCGGGCGAGCCCGGCGACGCGGACCATGAAGAACTCGTCCAGGTTGCTGGCGAAGATCGACAGGAACCGGACGCGTTCCAGCAGCGGCAGCGTCGGGTCCTCGGCGAGCTCCAGGACGCGCTGGTTGAATCTGAGCCAGCTCTCCTCCCGGTCGAGGAAGCGGTCGTCGGGCAGCGCCTCGGCAGCGCGAGGGAGATGTCCTGGATTGACGGTCATGCCGGAATTTTCTCCAAGGAAAGTGAACGGCAGTCGAACTCGGTTATTACGCCCACGTATCCGACTCTCCGATCGTTCCCGGAGTTCCCGCAGTTCACTCGGTGCGCCGGAGGTCGATCGCGACCCGCCACGGTGTTCGCCGCGGTGCCCACTACGGTGCGGATTCGCCCGTGATCAGGCGGTGGCCGAGGCGTCCCGCGAGGTCCGCCACGAACGCGTCCGCGAGGGGCGGCCAGTTCCAGAAGCGGAGGCCGAACTCCGCGAACGCGCAGGGGGTCGGCCAGATCCAGCCATTCAGGGTCGTCCGGGCGCCGCAGCGGGCGCAGACCAGCGAGTCGGGGCCGCCCTCCAACCACTCCTCCACCTCCGCGAGGACGGCCTCGAACGGCAGCCACGCGGCACAGTGCGGGCAGGCGACCCGGTCGTCCTCCCGGACCGTTCCGTAGAAGGCGCTGCGGCCGACGTCCACCTCCAGGCCGTTCGGCCACACGTCGGGGAATCCGCCCAGGTCACCCGTGACGATCGCGGTGGCGGCGGGGCCGGGCGCGTGGCCGCCCGGGACGTCGCCGAGCACGCAGTCGGTGCGGTCGGCGACCACGATCCCGGCGCCCACGAGGCGGTCGAGGACCGCGCGGGCGAGATCGGGCGCTTCCACGGGATGGGCGTCGACGTCCGCGACCCAACGGCTGCGCTCCCCCACAAATCCACACATTACGCCGCGCGAGGTCACCGTGGGGGAGTACCGACCTGGCCACCGGGAGGGCTTCACTCGGGCAGGCGGCGTGGGTAGAACGAGAACCGTGACTGCTCACGAACCTTCGCCGCCGTACACGACCGCCGTCTTCTGGCCGCGCTGCACGGCCGTCGACGGGTGCACCGGGCGCACCGCCGGTCCCTCGGGGGGCTGCCCCGCCCATCTGCGTCCCCGGGACTTCGAGCGGTTCGTGGCGTCGCTGCGTCCCGGGGGCGACCTCGACCTGCGCGGGGTCACGATCCCCGGCTGGCTGCTGGATGCCGTGCTCGACGCCGTCACCGGCCCCGACGGCCGCCCCCACCTCGGCCGGACGCGGTTCGACGGCGCGGTGCTGCCGACCGACGCCGGGCTGCGCGGCTTCTGCGTCGAGGGCGACAGCTCGTTCGACGGCGCCTGCTTCCTCGGCGCCGCGTCCTTCTTCGACGCGCGGTTCTTCGGGCACGTCTCGTTCCGGGGCGCGCGGTTCGGGCGCAACGTCTCCTTCCACGGCGTGCGGTTCCACCAGCACACCTCGTTCGAGGAGGCCGTGTTCGCCGGGGACGTGCTGTTCGGCGAGGCCGCCTGGAACGCCGACGCGTCCTTCCGGCGGGCCGTGTTCATGGGCGCCGCCTGTTTCGACCGTGCCAAATTCGGCCGGGACGCCGCCATGCAGGCCGCCTGCTTCGGCGGGGCCGTGTCGTTCCGGCGCGTCCAGGTCGCCAGGCACGCCCGCTTCGAGCGGACGAAGTTCCGCCAGGGCCTGTGGCTCGGCCCCCTCGTCGCGGGCGGCCGGATCGGGCTCGCCGACGTCACCGCGCACGGCGGGCTCCGCGTCCACGCGGCGGCGCGGCAGGTCACGGCGCGGGGCGCGGCCGTCCACGGGGAGGCCGACTTCCGGCTCCGGCACGCCGAACTCGACCTGGAGGACGCCGTCTTCGACGGGACGGCGTGCGTCCGCGCCCTCGCCCACCCCATCCAGGGCCTGCCCGAACCGGCGTGGGCGACCGCGTCGCCGCGGCGGCCCGTCCCGCCGAGGCTGGAGGAGGGCGATTCCGGTGGGTCCGGGTCCGCCGGGGCGGGGCGGCCGTTCGGAACGGTCCGGGTGACGTCGCTGCGGCGGGTCGACGCGAAGCGGGTGCGGCTCGACGGCGTCGACCTGAGCGACTGCGCCTTCCTCGGCCTGCGGCGGCCGGACGCGCTCCGCCTCACCGGCGGGTGCGCCTTCGCGCGGACGCCGGGCCGGTCGTGGCCGCGCCGCTCGCCGGGCCGCGCCGTCCTCGCCGACGACCTCGCCCACCTTCCGGCGGCGTCCGGCACACCGCATGCCGCTGTCGCGGGTCGGCGGTTCCGGACGGCGCGGTTCGTGCTCGGCCGGGCCGGGGCCGGACGGTCCGAGTTCGGACGACGCGGATCCGAGCGGTTCGCAGCGGGGCGGTCCGGAACGGCGCGGTCCGGGGACGGGCGGTTCGGGGGCGGGCGGTCGTGGGCGGCGTGGGCGCGGGCCGGGCGGTTCGGCGGCGCGGGCGCCGGGGGCGGCGACGCGCGGCTCGCGGCGCTGTACTGGGACCTCGCGCGGGCGGCGGCCGACTCGGGGCACGGGCGGCTCTCCCGCGACTTCCGGTACAACGCGCTTGAGCTGCGACGACACAGCGAACCCGTCCCGTGGCGGCGCTGGGGGCTGCACCTCATGTGGGTCACCTGCGGGTACGGGCTGCGGGCCGGACGCGTCGTCGCCTGGCTCGCCGTCATCGTGGCGCTCGTCTGCTGCGGGGCGACGCTGCTGAGTCACGACAATGAGCAGGAGATCGTCCCGTACTTGAGCGCGCCCCGAACATAACTCGCCGGGGGCGGCTTCCCCGGGGTCGGTGAATAGCGCCGCGGCCTTGTTTTGTCAGACCCTTGGGTAATCATTCTTGTTATGAGCAGAGACACCCATCCGGGAGTGCAGTGCCCGCACTGCCAATCGCATCTCGCGCTCGTCCCCGTGCCCGGAAACCCCGCGTCCGGAAACTCCGCCGTCCCACCGATCCCCGTCCTGCCGATCACGCCGAAGGAGGAATGGCAGCCGCCGCCCGTCGCCGAAGTGCTCGCGGTTTACGCGGGACGCGTGAAGGACTCCGCCACCGCCTCCCGCGGCGCCGCGAAGGTCAGGGAAAGCCTCAACCGCGCGCGGGCCGCCGCCGCGCAGCGGCGGGCCGCCCAGAAAACGGCCCGCCGCACCCCCAAAAGCGCCTGATCACATCCCGAACACTAACGACCCCTCGCCCCAATGACACGACGCGTCCCCGCGGCGACGCGACCACGCCCCGAACGCGCACCCGAGGGCGGCGCGAAAGGGACGGCACCGAGTGGGCGCCGTCCCCTTCCCTAACGCGGTCACTTGGGCTGCGCGTCAGTCCATTCCGCGGTGACCGTGACCATCGAGTCAAGGACCTGACCGGCCTTGAACTCGGCTCCGGCCGACGGCTTCAGCAGGATGCTGTCGAAGGCCAGCGCGGTCCCCGTGGACAGGTCGAGCACCACCCGATGGCGGATCACTCCGGCGTCCGTCCGCTCGTCCATGGCGACGGCGTCGCCCTTCCGGCCCTCCGAGTCGACGACCTTCCCGATCGACTTCACCTGCGGCAGCCCGGCCAGCACCCGGAACGCGGCCGACCGCACCGCGGGCTTCACCGGCATGCCGACCACGCCGCGCGCCACCTCGAACAGCCACGCGTCCGCCCCCATCGGGACGTCGCCCTCGGTGCCGTGGCCCTTGTAGTCGCGCAGCAGGTGGGCCTTGAGCTTCGCCGGGTCGGACGGCAGCGACCGCAGGTCCTTCATGGTCACGTTCCGGCCGATCCAGAAGATCATGCCGTCCTTCAGCGGGCTGCTGCTGAGCGTGCGCTCGCCGGGCGCCGCGTTGATCTCGATCGGCTTGCGGATCTTGTTGTTGCCCCGCGTGATCGACACCTCCGACTTGAAGGTGGTCGGCGAACCGGCGCGTTTCCACGCCTGCACGTCCCGCATCGTCGCGGGCTTCGCGTCGAGCTGGTGGACGGCGCCCCACCTCCGGCCGGTCGGGCTGCTCGGCACCCAGCCCTCCTCCATCTGCCGCATGACGATGGTGTAGGCCGCGTCGCCCTTGCCCACCCGGAAGTAGAAGGACGCGATCGTCCGGTCGTGCCAGTAGGTTCGCATCTGGTCGGGCTGCGCGGCCGCCTTGTCCGCCGCCGTCAGCAGGACGGTCCTCACGTCGATCACCTGCTCGGCGCCCGCGCCGGGGGCGTGCCGCGCCGGGCCGTCCCCGCCCGTCGGGACGAGCGTCACCGCCGCCACGGCCCCCGCCGCGACGGCGGCGGCGAGCCCGAGCCCCCACACCGGGCGCACCCGCCGCCGCCGGACCGGGACCACCTCCCGCACAGGGGCCTCGCCCCACGGAGCCGTCGCCATCGCCCGCGCCAGTTCGGCATGCCGCACCCGCTCGTCGAGCGGCGCGCCCGGGTCCAGCTCGGCGGGACGCGCGTCCCGCAGCGTCCGCATCGCGTCCTTCATGACATCTCCTTACCGACGATCCCGACCCGCGTCCCAGCGGGCGTCCCCTTGGTCACGGCGGGTACCGCCGCCGCCTCAGCGCCCACCGCCCGCCGCCCTCGCGACGCGTCGTGCGCGCCTTCCGCGGCGCGGGCGAGGCGGCGGCGCGCGCGGTGCAGCCGGACGCGCAGCGCCGCCGGCGAGCAGCCGACGACGCGGGCCGCGTCGCGCGGCGACAACCCCTGCCACGCGATCAGGACGAGGACCTCCTGATCGCCTTCCGGCAACCCCGCCATCGCGCGCAGGACGGCGAGCCGTTCCGTCACGTCCTCGGCGATGTCCCCGCCGGGGTTCGCCGCGGCCGTCCATCTGCCGAGCTCGGCCGCGAACGCCGCCTGCCGCGCCTCGGCGCGGTGTCCGGCGCGCAGGACGTTCCGCGCGACGCCGAGCAGCCACGGCAGCGGCGGCTCGGGGACGTCGGCGAGCCGCCGCCACGCGATCGTGAACGTCTCGGCGACCACCTCGTCCGCGTCCTGGCGTCCGACGCGGCTGACGGCGTACGCCCACACGCGCCGCCGGCACTCGTCGTAGATCGCGGTGAAGCGTCTCTCGTCGGAGGCTTCATCTGCCACCGCCTGCTCCTCCGTCCCTCCGGGTTCTGACTGTCAGGGGGTAGTGGCGCGGGACGGGCCGCCGTTACACGACGGGCGTCGTCTTTCCGGAAGAGGTCTGTGGCGGCGCCACCGTTTCCAGTGCGTCCGGTGCGTTCCGCCGATCGGGTGCCCTTACTATTTGTGCGCGACGGCGAGCAGCCTCCCCCCATTTCCGCGCGTCCCGCGCCGGGCCCAAGGAGCGGACACATGACCGCCATGCACGGTCGCGGCGCCGAACGCCTCCTCGGCGTCGCCGCATCCCCGCACCTGCTCCTGGTCGAGGACGACCCCGCCGACGCCATCCTCTTCGAGGACCTGCTGACCGAGGCGCAGCCGGACGTCCGGATCACCGTGGCGACCACGCTACGCGAGGCGCTCGGCGCGCTCCGGCCGGAGATCCAGTGCGTGATCGTCGACCTGGCGCTGCCGGACGCGCACGGCCTGGACGCGCTCCGCCAGGTCCGCGCGCACGCGCCCGGCACCGCCGTGCTCGTGCTGACCGGCCTCGCCGACGCGCACGTCGGGGTGGAGGCCGTCGCCGCGGGCGCGCAGGACTACCTCGTCAAGCAGGACATCGACAGCGCGCTGCTCACCCGCGCGATCAGCTACGCGATCGAGCGCAAGCGGGCCGACGAGTCCGAGCGGCAACTCGTCGAGGCACGCGCGCTGAGCAGGGAGAACGCCCGGCTGGAACGCGGTCTGCTGCCCGTCCCGATCCTGCCGGACGAGACGCTGCGCCACCACGCCCGCTACCGGCCGGGACGCTACCGCGCGCTGCTCGGCGGCGACTTCCACGACACCGTCCAGACCGCGGACGGCGCCGTCCACGCCGTGATCGGCGACGTCAGCGGGCACGGCGCGGACGAGGCGTCGCTCGGGGTGCGGCTGCGCATGGCGTGGCGGACGCTCGTCCTCGCCGGGCACACCGGCGAACGGCTGCTCGGCACGCTCGACGCCGTCCTGCAGCACGAGCGATGGGGCGAGGAGATCTTCACCACGGTGTGCATGCTGACCATCGCCCCGGACCGGCGGTCGGCGCGGCTGCACCGGGCCGGGCATCCGCGCCCGCTGCTCTTCGGGCCGGACGGGGTGGAGCCCGTCCCGGACGAGCCGCGCGGCCCGGCGCTCGGCCTGCTCCCCGGCGCCGACTGGCCCGGCGTCGACCTCGAACTCGGCGACTCGTGGAGCCTGCTGCTCTACACCGACGGCCTGATCGAGGGCCACGCCGGAGACGAGTACCTCGACCTGTCCGGGCTGACGGAGCTGGCGCGGGCCGCGCACGCCGGCGGACGGCAGGGCGACGCCCTCCTGGACGGCCTCATCGCGGAGGCGGAGCGCCTGAACGGCGGCGTCCTGTCCGACGACCTGGCGATCCTCCTGCTGAGCCGGGAAGAGCCCTGATGCCCCCGGACGAGCGAGCCCAGGACGGGACGCCTTCGGAGGAGAAGGTCGCGCGGGGGCGGGTGCGGGATTCGGGGCCCGCCGTGGTGCTGTCCGCGGCGAACGTCCCGGAGCCGAGCGGGCTGGGCCGGATCCGGCTCGTCCAGCTCTACCGGGTCGGCTCGGTCGTCATCGGCGTGCTGCTGCTCGCCGCGTTCGCGCAGACGGGGATGGCGCTCTACGAGAACGAACGGGCGCAGAACGTCCTCATCAACCAGGTCGACCAGGCGGCACTGGAGCAGTTCCGGCTGTCCGCCGCGATCGCCGCCCAGGACAGCACCATCCGCGAGTACGCGCTGGACGGCGGGCGGGACCGCCTCACCGAGTACCGCGCGGCCGTCAAGCAGGAGACGGCGTCGGTGGCGCGGATGCGTCAAGTCCTCGACGGGGTGTCCGGGAACGGGAACGTCCTCCGCAGCCTGGACAGGACGACCGGCGACACGCAGACGTGGCGCGCCTCGTTCGCCGACCAGGTCGCGGCGGGCCCGGGCGGGCAGGGCCTCCAACCCGAGCAGAGCAGGGAGGGGCGGCGGCTGCTCAACCAGGCGCGCTACGACATGGGTCCGCTGCAGTCCGGCATCACCGAGCTGCACGACCGGACCGTGGCGACGCTCCGCTCCCGCGCCCGCACGACCCTGTGGTCGACGGGCGGCGCGCTCGCGCTGGTCGTGGTGGCGTCGCTGACGCTGGCGGTGCTGATCCGCCGGACGGTGCTGACCCCCGTGTCCACGCTGACCGGACGCGTCCGCGCCGTGGCGCACGGCGACTTCGCGCACCCGCTGGACGTCCCCGGGCCGTCCGAGATCAACGAGCTGGCGGTCATCATCGACGCGATGCGCGACCGCATCATCGAGGAGTGGCGCGCCAGCGTCGCGCAGGCGAACCGGCTCGACGCGCAGGCCGAGGAGCTGCGCCGGTCCAACGCCGAGCTGGAGCAGTTCGCGTACGTGGCGTCCCACGACCTCCAGGAGCCGCTGCGGAAGGTCGCGAGCTTCTGCCAGATGATCGAACGCCGCTACGGCGACCGGCTCGACGACCGCGGGCGCCAGTACATCGAGTTCGCCGTGGACGGCGCCAAGCGCATGCAGGCCCTCATCAACGACCTGCTGGCCTTCTCCAGGGTCGGACGAGTGGCGAGCGTGGACGAGTCCGTCGACCTCAACGACGTCGCCCGGCAGGCGCTCGGCAACCTCGCCACGCTGCGCGAGGAGACGGACGCGGAGGTGGAGATCGGCGACCTGCCGCGCGTGTCCGGCGACCCGGCGCAGCTCGTCCGGCTGTTCCAGAACCTCGTCGGCAACGCCATCAAGTTCCGCCGCCCGGACGAGCCGCCGCGCGTCGTCGTCGACGCCCGGCGCGCCGGGGACGCGTGGGAGTTCCGCTGCGCCGACAACGGGATCGGCATCGAGCCCCGGCACGCCGACCGCATTTTCCTGATTTTCCAGCGGCTGCACCCGCGGGACGAGTACACGGGCACGGGCATCGGCCTCGCCCTGTGCAAGAAGATCGTCGAATACCACGGCGGCCGGATCTGGCTCGACACCGACGACCCGGACGCCGTGGGCACCACGTTCCGCTGGACGCTCCCCGCCCAGCCCGACCCCGACCCCGAAGAACCTCGGCCCGAACCCGACCCCGACCCCGATTCCGATGACGGAGGGAAGCATGCGTGAAGCACCGCACCCCATCGAAGTGCTGCTCGTCGAGGACGACCCCGGCGACGTGCTCCTGACCGTCGAGGCGTTCGAGCACAACAAGGTCAACAACAAGCTGCACGTGGTCAACGACGGCGAGCAGGCGATGGCGTTCCTGCGCCGGGAGGGCGAGTTCGCGGCCGTTCCCCGTCCCGACCTCGTGTTGCTCGACCTGAACCTGCCGCGCAAGAGCGGCCTTGAGGTGCTGGCCGAGGTCAAGGCCGACGACGATCTGCGCCGCATCCCCGTCGTCATCCTCACCACGTCCGAGGCCGACGAGGACATCCTGCGCAGCTACCACCTCCACGCCAACGCCTACGTGACGAAGCCGGTCGACTTCGACCAGTTCATCTCCGTCGTCCGCCGCATCGACGACTTCTTCGTGACGGTGGTCAAACTCCCCCGCTGACCGGTCCGCGCCCGTTAATCGATCCGCGCGTACAAACGGCTCCGTACGCGTCGATGGTGCCTCAACTCGCCAGCGACTTCTCGAAATGGACGATCGCGCCGTCCCGGTTGACGCGATCGGCGATGCGCAGTTCCTCCGTGAACGCGCGCATGAGTTGCAGCCCCCGCCCGTGCTCGGCGAGCGGCGCGCTCTGCGCGACCTCCCAGCCCGTGTCGAGTCTCGGCTCCACGGCGTCGAACTCCTCGGCCACGCCGCCGTCGATGACCTCGACGACGCACCGCGTCCCGTCCATCCGGGCCCTGACCTCGTACTCCTGCCCGTTCGCCGCGTGCTGGATGACGTTCGCGCACGCCTCGCCCAGGGCCAGCGCGATGTCGGCACGGATCTCGGAGGCGACCCCGAGCCCGCGGAGCGACGCGTCGAGCGTGTGCCGCACGAGCGGAGCGCTCTCGGCGTTCCTCGGCAGGGTCATTTCGAGAACGACCTCCATGCCATTCGCCTCCGTTCCCTCTAGCAGCCAGATTTCCCGTTGCTCTCCAACGGAAACTCCAGTCACCGGAAAACCGTCTCGGCCTGCCTCTGGACGCCTTTCCCAGGAAACGCCCGTCTACCCGCGCGGCGGAGCGCCCCCCGACCGGCGGGACGCAACGGGCGCACCAAGGCGGCGGCGTGATCGAGCAGGTGGGAGGCAAGCTTTCCGGCCGCCCTCGGGGCCGCGGGGCAAGGGACGACCAATCCGTGACATCCCCCTCACTACCGGCTGGAACCGGAACCTGCTCCCGGACCGGTGCATCTATCCCTGCGACATGTTGTTCGTACGGGGGAGGGTTCCGTGGTCCGTTCCGCATCGTTCGTCGCCGTTCTCGCGCTCGGCGGCGTGCTGCTGGTCAGCGGCTGCCAGAGCAACAGCTACAGCTGCAAGAACGGCGTCTGCCACGTGACCGTCTCGGGCGCCGGGCAGACCGTCGACCTGGACGACTCGAAGGTCACCGTCTCGGAGATCAGCGCCCGGGGCGTCACGGTGTCGGCGGACGGCTCGGCCCCGACGACGATCGCGGTCGGCGACACCGCGCGGATCGGCGGCGTCCAGATCACGGTCACGTCCATCGACGGGGACAAGGTCAAGTTCGACCTGCGGTAGGGGTTTCGGTCGGGCTCGCGGGCTCGGTGAAGTAGGCGGCGCTCTCCGCGTCCGCCGGGTAGTAGGACTCGATCGCGATCTCGTCCAGCGTGATGTCCATCGGCGTGCCGAACGTGGTGATCGTGGAGAACAGCCGCAGTTCCCGGCCGTCGACGCGAAGGACCATCGGGATCAGGACGTCGGACTCGACCGACCGGCTCGCCGCGTCCTCCTCGGGAACCGCCGCCAGCAGTTCCTCGTAGAGCGCGGCGAGCTCGGCGTCCGGCGCGGAGGCGAGCTGCCGCGTGATGCGGGAGCGGAACATGGCGCGGACGTCCGAAAGGTTGGCGACCAGGCCGCCGAGGCCGCGCGGGTCCAGGCCCAGCCGCAGCAGGTTCATCGGCGGCCGCCGCAACTCGGGATCGACGCGGGCGAGGAACGGGTCGAGGGCGCGGTTGGTCATCACGATGTTCCAGCGGCGGTCGAACGCCAGCGCCGGAAACGGCTCGTGCGCCTGGAGGACCCTGGCCACCGCGTCGCGGGCGGCCGACAGCGCGCCGTCGTCGAGGGCCCGCTCGGGGTACCGGGGCGCGAACCCAGCCGCGAGCAGCAGCCGGTTGCGGTCGCGCAGCGGCACATCGAGCTGGTCGGCCAGCCGCAGGACCATGTCGGCGCTCGGGTTCGACTTCCCGGTCTCGACCAGGCTGACGTGCCGGGCCGACACGTCGGCGGCGAGCGCGAGGTCGAGTTGGCTGAGCCGCCGACGCGTCCGCCACCGCCGCAGGAGTTCACCGACCGTGTCCACGCTGACCGAGGGTACTCAGCTCACGGCCGGACGCCATGAAATGCCATTTCATCGACAAGCCGCCGGGACCCGGGAAACCTTGCGTCCATGAGCACGGATAACAAGAGCATCGTCCAACAGGCACTGTCGCAACTGCTGGGGCCGGGCGGCGTCGACGCACTCGAACCATTGATCCGGGACGACTTCGTCCACCACAGGCCGGACTCGACGTCGTCCACGAAGGCGGAATGGCTGGCCGCGGTCGGCGCGGCCCTCGTGCCGCTCGCCGACATGCGCGTCGAAATCCGGCACGTGCTGGCGGACGGCGACCACGTGGTGATGCACACGCGCCGGTGGCTTCCCGAAACGGGGGCGGAAGTCGCGGTCATCGACATCCTGCGGGTCGACGACGGCCTGATCGCCGAGGCGTGGGAAATCATCGAGCCGACGTCCCACGCCACCGCGAATTTGTCGTGGTGGGACGCGGCGCGTCCGGCCCCGGCCTGACGCGGGGCGGCGCCCGGCTCCGGCGACATCCGGAGCCGGGCGCTGGCAATCAGCAGTATTTCGAGGAGCCCGTCCGTCCCCAGGAGCACTTGTCCGCGACGCTGCCGCTCGGGTAAAGCAGGTAGGCGGTGTCGCCGGTGTTGTTCCACACGTACTGCGACCGTCCCCAGTAACGGTGCGTCGCGGTGTTGGAGCCCTTCCCCGTGTGCACGTAGACGGACTTGCGGCCCTTGATCGTGAACGCGCCGAAGGTGTACGTGTAACCGGTCTTGTCGCGGAGCTTCACGCCCTTGAGGTTCTTGGACGACGTGGACGTGTTGAACAGCTGCACCCACTCGCCGTTCAGGGACGCGTTCGACCGCGTGTCCTTCCCCGGCGAGTCGTAGTACACCCGGTAGATCTGCACCGGACTCGCGGCCTCGGCCGGAGCCGCCACGACCAGTCCGGCCCCGCCCGCCACCAGCACGGCGGCGGCCCCCGCGACGAGAAGCTTCTTCATCCCCAGCGATCCTCCCTGTTCGGACGAATCCCTAGATGTACCTGTATTCCCCGACGCACGAGAGCCACTGGCCATCTCCGGGCGCACTGGCAACCAGCGCTCATGATCCCGCGTCCGTGGCCACCAGATGGACAGGAAATGGCTACCAGGTGGACGGGAACATGCGGTGCTTGAGCAGCGCGTCCACTTGCCCGATCGCGTGCGTCACGTCGCCGCAGGGAGCGAGGTAGCCGAACCGTCCGCGGGCGGCGTCGTAGTAGGCCCACGTCCCGCCGGGCGTCGCCCGGACCCGCACCGCGACCCTGACGTGGTGCTCCGGGCCGAACGCGAACACCCACAGCATGGGCAGCCAGTGCGGGTACTCCTCCGTCCGGTAGAGCTTGACGCACCGGTACCCCTTGGCCTGGGCCGCGGTCGCGAGCAGGTCGAGGTGACGCACCGCCGTGGCACGCCCCCACCGGGTCCGCCACCGCAGTAACCGGCGCCGCATCCGGTCCTTCATCGGGCGCAGCGAGCCCATACGACCTTCCCTCCCCCGTCCAGCGGCCGGACGCCCCAGTCCATGACGAGCTGGACCACCAGCAGCAGCCCGCGCCCGCACAGCGCGTCGCCGCCCGCCTCCCGGACGACGGGCAGCCCGCTCCCGTCGTCCGAGACCTCGATGAGCACGAGCCCTTCGTCCGCCTCAGGCAGCACCCGCACAACGATGCGCCCGAATCCGACGTGCTTATAGGAATTCGTAACCAACTCCGTAACCACCACTTGTCCGATGTAGTCGTCGGAGCACCCCATTTCGGCATACCGCACGCTGAGGTACCGCCGCGCCAAGCCGGGCGCCCGCTTGGACGGCTCCAGAACCAGCGCCGGCCTCTCCGGCGCAAGAGCAGCCACTGACATCGGCATCTCCCTTCGAAATGAGCGCCGCTTGCCAGTCAATTGAGGCAGCCGTCAATTAAGAGAGACCATCAACCGCCGAATAAACAGAAACCTGCCACACACGAGTTGATGACAGCTTGATGCCGCTTGAGTCATGATGTCGAGATGGCAACCTCCCGGCCGCCCGGTAAGCGCAACGGCGCGTCTCCCATGCTGATCGCGTTCGGCAAGGCGTTCCGGCGCCACCGCGTCGCCACCGGGCTGAGCCAGGAGCGCTTGGCCGTTAAATTGGGCGTTACCACCCAATATGTATCTTTGGTGGAACTCGGACGCACCCGCTGCACATATGACTTCGCCACGGCGGCGGACGACGCGCTCGAGACGAGCGGCGAGATCCAAGAGCTCTGGAAAGATCTCGTGATGGACGCGGCCTACCCCACGTGGTTCGACTGGCCGACCATCGAGTCCGACGCCGTGGAGATCACGGCCTATGGCCTTACCGTCGTGCCTGGCCTCCTGCAAACGCCCGCATACGCAGCAGCCATCCTGCACGACGACAAGGAAGCTGTGGACGCCCGCCTCAAGCGCCAGGAGATCCTCCGGCGGGACGATCCGCCTGCGCTGACCGTCCTCCTCGACGAAGCGGTCCTCCGTCGCGAGACGGGCGACAAGGAGGTCATGCGCGAGCAACTCGAATACCTGCTCAGCGTGGCAGGCCCCACCGTCACCATTCAGATCATCCCGAACCGTGGCGAGCACTCGGGTAACTCGGGTCCCTTCGTCGTGGCCACACTGGCGGACCGATCAGAGGTGGTCTACGTCGAGAGCGCGTATCGTGGCCTTACCTTGAGCGAACCCGACGCCCTGGCTAGAATCGCAAAAACCCTCCTAGAGCTACGCAGCCTGGCATTGCCAATGTCAGCGAGTCTCGAACTGATCCGCAGAACGGTGGAAGAGCTATGGACCTGAGCAAGGCAGTATGGCGCAAGGCCAGCCACAGCACCTCAAATGGCGGTGAGTGCGTCGAGGTCACAAACGTTTCCACAACCATCGCCGTCCGCGACAGCAAGAACCCCACCGGCCCCATGCTCATCATGAGCCGCAACGACTTTCGCCACCTCACCACCACCCTCAAGAACCAGTAGCCCTGCCCCAAGAAAGCGCGCAGGAAATGGATCTGCGAAGCCTCACCTGGCGCAAAGCGCGCCGGAGCACGGAGAACGGCGGCGACTGCGTCGAGGTCGCCGCCGTTTCCGATACGATCCTCATCCGAGACAGCAATAACCCCAACGGGCCCAAACTCCTCATGAGCCGCAACGACCTTCGCCGCCTCACGGCCACCCTCAAGAACCAGTGACCTTGCACCAGGAAGGTGCCATGGAAATGGGCTCGATCAGGACCACCTGGCGAAAGTCGTCCTATAGCGGCGCCAATGGCGGAGAGTGCATCGAAGTTTCCAGCAGACGACCCCACATCGCCCTCCGTGACAGCAAGGATGTCGACGGCCCCGAACTCGTCATAAGCAACAACGACTTCCGCCACCTCACCGAAACCCTCAAGAACCAGTAGCCCTGCTTCAAGAAAGCAGCCCAGGAAATGGATCCTAGAAGCCTCACCTGGCGCAAAGCGCGCAGGAGCACGGAGAACGGCGGCAACTGCGTCGAGCTTGCGACACTGAACGAGTCGATTGCCATTCGGGACAGCAAGAACCCCGAAAGCGCACTCATCCTCACACGCAGCAGTTTTCGGCGCTTCACCGAGACCCTCAAAAATCTCTAGGTCACCTGGACGACCGGAAGAGTGGTCCAAGCATGGACTTGACCAACGTCGTATGGCGCAAGGCCAGCCACAGCACCTCGAACGGCGGCAACTGCGTAGAGATTGCCAGCCTCCCCCAGGTCATCGCCATCCGCGACAGCAAGGACCCCAACGGTCCCGAACTCGTCATAAGCAGCAACGACTTCCGCCACCTCACTGAAACCCTCAAGAGTCAGTAACCCTGCTCCTATCGAGGCAGCCGAGGGAAATGGAACCGAGAAGCCTCACCTGGCGCAAGGCGCGCAGGACGACAGAAAACGGCGGCAACTGTGTCGAGTTGGCGGCCTTCAACGAGTCGATTGCTGTTCGTGACAGCAAAGACCCCGAAGGTCCCAAGCTCGTCTTCAGACGAAGGGATTTCCAGCGTTTCACTGAGACGCTCAAGGAGCTTTGAGCGTAGGACGCGCGTGTATGCCGTGGGCTAGGGCCGTGGCGGGGCTTCTTCCGGGTCACGGCCCACGGCATGGCGCCCGCCGTCCACCGGAACGACGGCACCATTGACGAAGCTCGCCTCGTCCGAAAGCAGAAAGGCGACCGTCGCGGCCACCTCCTCCGGACGTCCGACGCGTCCCACCGGGTGGAGCAGGCGCATCTCATTCTCAATACGCGCTGCCTCGGCGGGCGCCTGGCTTTCGAGGAACGTCTCGTACCGCTCAGTGGTGATGGAGCCAAGCGCGACGGCATTCGTCCGAATTCCGTACGGGCCGTAGTCGACGGCCAGCGCCCGGCTCATCCCCTCGGTGGCGGCCTTGGCCGTCGCATACGGCAGCGAGCCCCGCACCGGCCGCTGCGCCTGGTGGGACGACACATTCACGACGGCCCCACCCGTCCCGGCATCCAAGAACCGGCGGACGGCGGTGAAGCTCCCCACGACCGCGGGCTCGAAGTTCAACCCGACAAGCTCCAACACCTCACGCGCGGACGGCGACGCAACGTCCCGAAACACAGCCGCGTTGTTAACCCACCCGACAAACGTCCCCACCTCTTGCGCCAGGTCAGCGGCCCGCCCGGCAACATGCTCATCGGCCGCGCTCCCCACGACCGGAATGACATCGGCGCACTCCCCGGCCCATTCCACAGCAGCCGGATCGACCTCGATCACGACGACTTTCCCGCCGTCCACCCGAAGCCGCTCGACAATGGCCCGCCCGATTCCACGCCCCCCACCGGTAACGACATACGACCGACCCACGACACCCACCTCCGATTCGGTACCCTCCCCATGATCGCCACTGCCCCCACGACGAGCGAGCCGACCGCCGCCCCCACCCGTGCGACGCACGCCGGAAAGCGCCGAGAGCATGTTCTCGACGCCGATTGTGGACGGAAGCCCAACCCAGGACAGTGCGAGTGGCCGGACCGATCTGAGGGGCTACAGACGTGTCATCCGTCGAGACCGGCCTTGATCGTTTCAGCGACACGCCGGGCCCCGCGCACGACCGGAGGTTCCCTGCAATCGCACCACATGTACGGTCATCTGGGCGGCAGCCAGCCGACGGCTTTACCATGGAGTCCTCATCACCCTAATGAGGGTTCGCAACTCACCGAACACGGCGAGTTCCCGCCGGAACTCTCTGGTCCTCATCGCCCTTACGAGGGTTCGCAACCTCCATACCCATGTCTGGCGGGCGAAGCTGTCGATCGTTCCTCATCGCCCCTCCGAGGGTTCGCAACCTCCATACCGCGACGCCGAACGAGTGGTACAGGTCCCTCATCGCCCCTACGAGGGGCCGCAATCTGCCTACTGCCAGCGTGAGCGCTAGTGCGCTCTTGCTGTCCGGTCGGGGGTGGGGCCCTTCGGGCTCTGGTGATGTCGTTGGGTTAGGGGTTTTGGGCGTGGGGGATGTTCCAGATCCAGGAATTGTCGCCCTGCTGCTGTCTGACTTCTCCGGTTCCGCCGGCGATCTCGTGGCGGAGGTCCCTCAGGTTTTCTGAGTTTTGTTGTCTCGCGAGCAGCCGTCTGACCACCGGTGCGTCGATTTGGGCCAGGCACCACACCTCAAGCTGCTCCATCGGCCAACTCCCGATGTCGTGTGTTGGCCAACTGTCGACGTCCGCGAGGCCCTGCATGATCTGGTCCACCAGGTCATCTTGGTGGAGGTTTATCCCCACACCCGCCTGCTGGAGCATTCTGCCGATTTCCTGGTTCGAGCGCCCGCCGATCCTGCTCAGGTCCCAGCGTGCCACGAACGCCCCGGCGTCGTTCAGGTCTATGAGGTGGGCGAGGTGGTTGACCGTGTCACTCCCGTCCGCCCGTATCCTCTTGTGGACGAAGACGCTTTGCAGGCCCGGTGAGTAGCAGAAATGGTCCGTCCATTCGACGGCCCGGGCCTGGGTGGGCCAGGGATCGGCCACGACCCACTCCGAAGGGTCCTCGTGCTCCGCACCTATGATCACAAACCAATGCCTCTGGTTCGGGTCCATGATCATCATGAGTTCCTCGCCGACGGCCCGTCGCCGGAGGTAGGCGAACGCGCATTCCGCCGCCGTTTTACAGATCATGCTGCGCGATTCCAGGGCCTTCGCGGCCATCAGTTCTTCTGGGTGGGTCCCGGGCGGGATCCTGGAAGTGTCCCAGAAATCGTCGTGCTGCTGGACGATCGAGCGCATGGACGAGTTGTACAGCGTGTGTATCAGCGCCTCTTGCTGATTCGCGGCATGCCGGGTGTCCGCCTGCACCTGTCTAATGGCGTCGTTCGCGACGCGAAGGCGCGCCAGGACGAGAGGGGAAAGGTGCTCGCCCGGGGCCCGCTGGATCACGGCGTCCCGCGATTGCTCGCCACCATGAGCACGCCGTCCGCCCGCCTCGGCTCTTGCGAGCGGAATCGCCATGGCGCGCCTGGCGCTGGCTTCGGCCTCCCGCTCGAAACGGTCACCGGGGTCGCTGACGGACACCCCCTGCCCATTGTCGGTCCCCTCCACCGGCCCGCTGCGCTGCTGGATGACGTGCGTCAGCTCGTGGGCGAGGGTGTGCTTGTCCGCGCCGCCCGCACCGACCACGACGTGGGTGCCGGACGTGTAGGCACGCGCCCCCATCTCGGCGGCCGACCGCTGCGCGGCGACGTCATCGTGAATGCGCACGTCGCTGAAGTCCGCGCCCAACCGCTGCTCCATCTCGTCCCGCAGCCCATCTCCGAGCGGACGCCCGGAGGAGCGCAGGACGTCATGCACCGACGACCGCTGGACCGCAGGCACGTGACCATGCCGCTGCGCTCTCAATGCGGCCGTCACCGCGGCATTGCCTGCCGCGCGCTGCAAAGCCAGCAGAGCTGCGGCCGGATCGGTCGGCTCCGCCGCCTTAGGCCGGGCAACACCACGCGGACGCTCTTCACAGTCCTGCTTGCCCGGTCGCGCATACTCCCGCACGGATGCCTCCCGACAATGAACGCATCTCACTGTCCCCCGGCGCCCTCGGGCCAGTGAAGGTCACGAAGGACAGCGCCAAGGGCACGATCCCGTGCCCTTCCGATCAGGCCAACGCCGCAAGAAGACCGCCATCGATGCACCACCGGGGCCATGGGACGGCCTCCGAGTCACGTCCGAGGACGCCTTCACCGTCCGCGCCCGAGGGCATGCCCACCCAAGCCGGTGCGAGCCGCCGAGCCGCTCTGAGACGCCACGGACGCGCCCGCCGCCGAGATCAACGTTTCAGCACACACAGCCGAAGGTTCGCTGCGATCAGACCCCACGCACGGTCGCCTAGGCGGCATCCAGCCAATGGCTTTACCATGGGGCCCTCATCACCCTACGAGGGTTCGCAACACGCACCAATCGTTCCTGCCGCATCTCGGTCAAGTCCGCATCGCCCCTGCGAGGGTTCGCAACCCGGTCTCGGCTGCGTAGGCGCCCGCCAACTCGCGGGTTCTCATCGCCCCTTCGAGGGTTCGCAACCGGAACTGGATCTTCGCCTCCGGGTTCCACCCAGCGGCCGTTCTCATCGCCCCTGCGAGGGTTCGCGACTCGGCACAGTGCCGTTCTGTGATTCCCGTGCGTGTCCTCATCGTCTCGCCTGTCAGGTGGGCGGTCGGGGGCGTCGGTAGACTTTGGGGTGCGGATGGTTCACTCGGGGACGAGTGTCGTAAGAGGGAACCCGGTGTGAGTCCGGGACTGCCCCGCAGCGGTTAGTGGGAACGACCGCCGTCATACGCACTGGGCCTCACGGCCTGGGAAGCGACGGTCAGTAGGAACGAGTACGGCGCCCGCGAGTCCGAAGACCTGCCTCCGCCCGCGCGCCAACTGGTGCGCGGTGGTCTGCGGCCTCGTGGGACGGTCGGCGGCGTCCGCTTCGCCGTGCGCTCCCCCGGGTCCGCCCGTGGCACAGCGAGGGAAGCCGCCATGAACACCACGATCCTCGGATACCCCCGAATCGGGGCGCGCCGGGAACTGAAATTCGCCACCGAGGACTACTGGGCCGGACGCGCCGACGCCGACGCCCTCCACAGGACGGGCGCGGAACTGCGCGCCGACGTCTGGACGTCCCTGCGCGACGCGGGCCTGGACGCCATTCCGTCCAACACCTTCTCCTTCTACGACCACATGCTCGACACGAGCGTGCTCGTCGACGCCGTCCCGGAGCGGTATCGGAAGCTGAGCGGGCTCGACCGCTACTTCGCCATGGCCCGGGGCGTCCAGGACGTCCCGCCACTGGAGATGACCAAGTGGTTTGACACGAATTACCACTACATCGTGCCGGAGGTCGGGCCGGGGACGCGGTTTCGGCTGGCGGACGGGGCGGCCGCCAAACCGCTCGCCGAATTCCGGGAGGCGCGGGCGCTGGGAATTGAGACGCGGCCCGTGCTCGTCGGGCCGCTCACCTATCTTCTGCTGGCCAAGGCGGAGGAGGGCGCGCCGAAGGAGTTCCGGCCGCTGGATCTGCTGGACGGGCTCGTCGACGTCTATTCCGAACTGCTGGAGCGCCTGGCCGGGGCGGGGGCGAAGTGGGTGCAACTGGATGAGCCCGCACTCGTCGCTGACCGGAAGGAAGAGGAGATCGCGGCGCTGAAACGCGCCTATGCGCGGCTCGGGCGGCTCACGAGCAGGCCGCGGCTCATGGTCGCCACCTATTTCGGCACGATCGGCGCGGACGCGTTGCGCGTTCTGGCGGCGAGCCGGGTCGAGGCCGTTGGGCTGGACTTCGTCGCGGGGCCCAGCAATGTCGACGTTCTGGCGTCGGTGGGCGGGCTGCCGCGCAAGACGCTTGTTGCGGGCGTTGTGGACGGACGCAACGTCTGGCGCACCGATCGGCGCCGAGCCAAGGCCACCTGCGCATCGCTTCTCGGGCTCGTCGACCAATTGGTGGTGAGCACGTCGTGCTCGCTCATGCACGTCCCCATCGACCTGGATGCCGAGACCGCGCTCGAACCCGGCGTCAAGGAGCGGCTCGCGTTCGCGCGGCAGAAGGTCGGGGAGGTCGTCGCGCTCGGGCGGGCGTTGCGTGAAGACGTGCCGCTCCCCGACGACGCGACCGCGCCGCCGGCGACGGTCAACCGAGAAGTGCGCGAACGGCTGGAAACGCTGGACGGCAGCCAGCGCGGTGACCGGGGCGCGCGGTTCGAGGCGCAGCAGGAGGCGCTCGGGCTGCCTGTCCTGGCGACGACCACGATCGGGTCGTTCCCGCAGACGTCCGAGATAAGGCGGGCCCGCGCCGACCGCCGTGCCGGGCGCATCAGCGAGGACGTCTACATCCGCGTCATGAAGGAGGAGATAGCCCGCGTCATCGCGCTGCAAGAGGATCTGGGGCTCGATGTCCTCGTGCACGGCGAGCCTGAGCGCAACGACATGGTCCAGTACTTCGCCGAGCAGCTCGACGGGTACGCGGCGACCCAGCACGGGTGGGTGCAGTCGTATGGGTCGCGGTACGTCCGGCCGCCGATCCTGCACGGGGACGTCGCGCGGCCTCGGCCGATGACCGTCGAGTGGACGACGTACGCGCAGTCCCTTACGAGCAAGCCCGTCAAGGGGATGCTGACCGGGCCCGTCACCATGCTGGCCTGGTCGTTCGTCCGGGACGACCAACCCCTTGCAGACACCGCCCGCCAGGTCGCGCTGGCGCTCAGGGACGAGATCGCCGACCTGGAGGCGGCCGGGATCCGCGTCGTCCAGGTGGACGAGCCCGCGCTCCGCGAACTGCTCCCGCTCCGGGACGCGGACCGTCCCGCCTACCTGGACTGGGCGGTCGGCGCGTTCCGCCTCGCCACCTCGGGCGCCGCCGACACGACGCAGATCCACACGCACATGTGCTACTCGGAGTTCGGCGAGATCATCGGCGCGATCGGCGCGCTGGACGCCGACGTCACCAGCGTCGAGGCGGCCCGCTCGCGGATGGAGCTGGTCGGCGACCTGCGCGCCGCCGGGTACGCGAACGGCATCGGGCCCGGCGTCTACGACATCCACTCGCCGCGCGTCCCCGCCACCGAGGAGATCGAGGAGAACCTCCGCCGCGCGCTGCTCGCCGTCGAACCGGGACGGCTCTGGGTCAATCCCGACTGCGGCCTGAAGACCCGCGCCTACCCGGAGACAGAGGCATCGCTGCGGAACCTGGTCGCGGCGGCGCGCCGCGTCCGCGCCGAACTGACCGGCTGAGCCCGGGCAAAGACGCGCTGAGCCCGGCACCGCATGGCCCGGCCGCCGCCCCCCGGCGCGGTCGGGCCATGCGGCCCCCTCTACTGCCGGTCGTCCCCTCCTTCAGAGAGCCCTTCGTACAGCCGGACGAGCTGCTCGCACACCTCGGTGATGTCGGTGACCGGGAGCCTCCCGGTCTCGCCGGAGCGGGAGCACCAGCGGAACGTCGCCGTCTCGCACCACACCGTCAGTTCGCCGGGCGCGGACAGCATCGCGACGCCGAGCTCGTTCCGCGGCGCGAGCCGCTGCACGCCGCGCTGGACGAGCATCGCCTGCAGGTCGCGCATCGACTGCGTCCCGGCGCTCCGGCGGGCGAGCGGGCGCGGGTGGCCGGTGCGGGTGACCGGCACCGCGAACCAGGTGGCCTTCCCGCGCACCACCGGCGTGCTGAGCCGGGACCGCGTCGGATGGTGCCCCCACCGGCCGGCCGTGAGGATCTCGATGATCTCCAGTCCGCGGCCGTGCTCGTGCATGCCGCCGACCCGCTCCGGCGGACGCCGCCACTGCCGGAGCGAGTCGAACGCCTTGACGACCAGCTCGTCCCCGCCGAGGACGGAGCCGCGCTGGTACACCCACAGCTCGGCGCGGGAGCGTCCGGAGCGGGGCGTCGCGTGCTGGAGGACGTTGGTGGCCAGTTCGCTGACCATGATGGCGACGTCGTCGGCGTCCTGGACGGCGAGGCCGAGGGCCGGGAGCAGGGTTCTGACCTGGGCGCGGGCGACGGCGGCGATCGACTCGTCCGCCGGGAGCGGGATGGCCGCGCAGCCGCCGGGTTCCAGACTCCAGGGGATCCCGCACTCCGTTGCGGCCTTCGTCATGACGCTCACCCTCGGGGTTTCGCGGAGCTGTATTCGCGTTTCAGACAATCGCGACATGAGCCTCATAGGCCCGCGAGTCGCTATGTGTGATTCACAGATCAAAGCTTCGCACATCCGGGCCGGGATTGGGGTGGCACACGAGCAAGCTCGTCCGGGCACGAATGAGACGTTCACCGAACCGGCTGGAAACCGCACAGACCACGTTCCGGAACGGCCCGCGAAGCACGTACCGGCGGCGCCGGGGACGACCCGCCGCCCGCGCTGTAGCGTGGGCGGCGCCTGAGAGAGGGCCGCACACGCGAAGATCCCCCAGGGGATGCAGCCCCTGGGGGATCCGGTGTGCGGCCCGGCGATCGAGCGGGGCCGCGCGCCCTACCGGGACCGCGGGCGCGCCCGCTGGTGGAGAGCCGCTCCCGCGGGGTCGGCCCGGTCGGTGCGGTCGGGGGTCAGCGGTCGTACCGGCCCGCGCGCAGGTCGCCGAGGAAGGCGGCGAAGACGGACCGGGGGACGACGTGCGCTCCGGCCTCCGGCGTCCGGCTGTCGCGCAGCCCGGTGGCCGTCCCGAGGTCGGCCACCTCGACGCAGCCGCCGTTGCTGCTCGCGCTCGCGGTGGCCTTGAACCATCGTGCCTGAGAGAGATCCATGTGTGCTCCGCTCGCTCTCTGGCGCCGGACTCATTCCAGCGCCGCGATGAGTTTCTCCAGGTGTGCCGCGGTGTCGGCGGTGCTCAGGGCCGCCGCGCGGATCTGCTCGAAGATCCGGTCATACGCCTCCACTTTCTCGGGGGTGTCGATCTCCTGGATGTCGGCGTCGTTCTCCAGGAAGACCAGCGGCGGTTCGCCGTCGGGGAAGCGGAAGATGTTGACCAGCGTCGACATGCCGGGGTGCAGGCCGTCCGACAGGCGGAGCAGGCGCAGCTCCACGTTCGGCCGCTGGGACATGGTCAGCAGGTGGCGGAGCTGGGCCCGGCGGTCGCCCGCGTCGCCCCAGTCGTACATCAGCGCCGCCTCGGTGATCAGCGCGACCAGCTCGGGCGCGGTGCCGTCGTCGCGGTCGAGGATCTGCTGGCGGCGCAGCCGCGCCCGCAGCGCCCGCTCGCGCCACTCCGGCGACTGGAACCCCGTCGCGAGCAGGGCCTGCATGTACGGCAGCGTCTGCAGCAGGCCCGGCAGGACCAGCGGCATGATCACGTGGATGCTGGACGCGTCGCCCTCGTACCCCGGGAACTCGTTGTCGAAGACCTCGGGATACTCCCGCCACCAGGCGCGTTCCCGCGCCCGCGAGGCGAGGCTCTCCAGCTCGTCGAGGTCGCTGCCCTCGTAGATGCGGGCGAGGTCGCGGATGTCGCTCAGCTCGGGACGGACCCAGTTGTTCGCCTCGAACCGGCCGACCTTGCCGCGTCCCCAGTTCAGCCGGTCGCACACCTGGTTCGCGGTGTATCCGGCCTCGTCGCGCAGCTCGCGCAGCCGCCGCGCGAGGCCCCGCTTGGCGACGGTGGCCCCGTACGCCTCGCTCACCGGAACCACCTCCCCTGACCTCCGCCCGCCATCAGCATACGCCTTCCGAATTTGTGAATCACAGATGCGGACAGGGGCGACTTAGGAGGCGGCGTGATCGAACTCTCCTTTTTTCACTCCATCGAGGAAGCAGTCCCATTCGTGCTCGTCGAAGACGGAGACGGGGCCGCCCGCGGTGCGCAGCAGCGTCCACTCCCCGGCGAACGCGACCTCGATCGAGCCCTCGGCGGTGCCTGAGCGCTTCCAGTCCAGGGTGTCGGGGTCGAGGCCGAGGTCGTCCAGCGTCGGTTTCTTCGTGTTCATGCGAGTCCCCTCGGTATGTGGGTTTCCCAGGTCAGGCGGGTTTTCTCGCCACGGCGCAGTAGGACCAGCGGGAGCCGTCGCTGTCGGCGGCCTCCGGGTCCTCGGCGCCCCACTCGCCCGCGTAGACGAGGTCCGGCGCGGCGCCCTCGTACGGCGGGACGATCTCCAGCCCGGCGAAGAAGCGGGCGATCTCCTCCCGCGACCTGGTGTGGACGTTGGCCGACGACGTGGAGTAGGCGTCCTTGAGCCCGCTGACCGCCCGCTCCGCCTGCCGGTCGTGCGTCCCGGCGGCCAGCGCCAGGTAGCTGCCGGGGACCAGCCGGTCCATGTACCGGCGGACGACGCCCCACGGGTCGTCCTCGTCCGGGACGAAGTGCGTCAACGCGACCACCAGTAAAGCCACGGGCTGGGTGAAATCGATGGTCTTCTGGGTGACGGGGTGCGCGAGCAGGCCCTCCGGGTCGCGGAAGTCGGCCTGGATGAAGGCCGTCCCGTCCACCCCGGTCAGCAGCTTCTGCGCGTGGGCGCGCACCATCGGGTCGTTGTCGGCGTACAGGACGCGGGCCTCCGGCGCGACGGCCTGCGCCGCGTCGTGCGTGTTGTTGCGGGTCGGAAGGCCCGCGCCGACGTCGATGAACTGGCGGACGCCCCGATCGGCGAGCCAGCTGACGGCGCGTTGCAGAAAGCCGCGGTTCGCCCACGCCGCGTCCTCGGCTTCCGGCATCGCCTTCTTCACTTTGGCGGCGGCGATACGGTCTACCTCGTAGTTCTCCGTGCCGCCGAGAAAGAAGTCATACATTCGGGCCGGGCTGGGGACATCGGGGTCCACCCCGGGGGGAACCTGATCTGTGTCGCTCACCGGTCGGGCCTCCGTTGCGGCAACTTGTGATGCACGAATTATGAAACAAGTTCGCCGATACCGCGAAGGCCGCGCGGAGCGGGCCTTCGCGGTCAGTCGCGCGGTCGGTCGTGCGGGGACGGGGCGGCAACGCAGGCATTTCCCCGCGCGTCACCAATGGCCTGCGGATTCTCGGCGAGCCGCCGGTAGCCGGGGCATTGGAGAATGTCGTCGGCGGCGCATTCCATGACGTGCTCGATCAGCGCCTTGGACGCGTTCAGCGCCGCGATGCGCCGTTCCAGCGCGGCGTGCTGGCGGCGGAGGAGGGCCTGGCGCTCGTCCCGTCCGGGGGCGTCGAGCATGGCGCGGATCTGCTCCAGCGACAGACCGCCCTCCTTCGCCCGGACGATCGTCATGACCCGGACGACGTGCTCGTCGGTGTAGACGCGCCGCCCGTTCACCCGCGCGGCCGGGGTGAGCAGCCCCATCGCCTCCCAGTGGCGCAGCACGTGCGGGGCGAGGCCGAACCGTCCGGCCAGCTCGCCGATCCGCAGCGCCGCGCTTGACTTCATGTTGACATTAACTTGCAGGCTCACGGCCATGTCAACCTCGATGGACCGGACGCGTTCGACGTCCTGATCGCGGGCGACGGGACGAGAGCGCGGGCGCGGCGGGTCGTCCTCGCGACCGGACTCGCGGACGACCTCCCCGACCTGCCCGGAGTCGCACGATTGTGGGGCCGTTCCGCATTTCACTGCCCTTACTGCCGCGGATACGAATGCACCGGAAAACCGTCGCCGTCATGGGGTCGGGACCGGCACGGATAGACGAGTTCGCCCGGACGAGCGTCCCCGGCGTCAAGGCGGGCGACATGGCGCGGCGCGCGAATCGTGAACTATTACCGGTTCGCCGCCGTCACACCGCACTAGGGTCGAAGACGGAGGTGGCGGAACATGGACCTTGTGGCGCTGTCCGAGGCGGCGGCCGCGCTGGTGGCCGCGGGCGCGACGGGGGCGGCGCAGACCGCCGGGGAGCAGGCCACGACGGGGATGCTGCAGCGGATCCGGTCGGTGTTCCGCGGCGACGCCCGCGCGACCGAGAGCCTGGAGGAGGCCGCGTCCACCGGCGACGAGACCGCCGTCCAGGAGCTCGCCGAGTCGCTGCGCTGGTACGCGCGGCGCGACGAGGAGTTCGCCGCCGAGCTGGAGCGGTGGGCGGGCGGGCACGTCCAGCAGGTGACGCAGAACGTCATCGCCGCGCGCGACGCCTACACCGCGGGACGCGACCAGACGGTGACCAACTACCACGGCACGCACCAGCAGGGCACCGACAAGCAGGGCACGCGACAGCAGGACGTCCACCGGCGCGGCGCGTCCGACGACGGCTGACGGGCGCCGCCGGTGACCGCCCCCGACGACGCCGACCCGCCGCGCCAGGACGTCACCGCGGAGCGTGACGCCTACACCGCCGGACGCGACCAGCACGTGACCGTCCACAACACCGCCTACTACGGCGAGCCGCGCGCGCGGAAGAAGCCGCTGCGCGTGCTCGTCTCCTGGACGTCGGACGACCTGCGCGACCACCGCGAGCAGGTGCGCCGCGCGCTGCGCCGGGTCGGGGTGGAGGAGGTCGAGTCCGACGCGGCGGCGCGGCCGCTCGCCGACCACCTGGCCGAGGTGCGCGGCTGCGACCTGTTCATCTGCGTCCTCGCGTGGCGGTACGGGCCGGTGCCCGAGGGCCGCGAGCACTCGCTGCCCGAACTGGAGCTGCGCGCCGCGCGGGAGGCCGGGGTCGAGTCGCTCGTGTTCCTGCTGAGCGACCGCGAGCCGTGGCCGCCGGGCGCGATGGACCGCGGCGAGGCCGCGGGCCGGGTCGACGCGCTCCGCGCCGAGCTGGCGTCCGGGCAGGGCTGCGAGGAGTTCACGACGGCGGTCGACCTCGGCGCCCGCGTCGAGGAGCTGGTGACGCCGCGCGGCCTCGGCGAGGAGCCCGCCTCGCGGGCGGACGCGGCGACGGCCGCGCACTGGCGCGCGTACCGGCGGCGGCTGATCGAGGAGTACGGGCGGCTCGACCTGGAGGCGCTGACCCCGCCCGAGCGGGAGGAGTACCTCCAGCTCTGGCTGCGGGACGTGTTCGTCGAGCCGGACGTCCGGCAGGACGCGCCGCCCGTCGAGCTGCCGAAGGAGCTGTGGCGCAAGCTCCAGGACGCCAAGGAGCTGTCGCCGTCGGACGTCCCGCGCGGCCTGGGGCTGAACCGCGACGACCTGGAGAAGGTCCGCCAGGTGTACCGGACGCGTCCGACCAGGGCGCTGTTCGACGTGGCGGCGCGTCCGGCCGAGCGGCTGTGCGTGCTGCTCGGCGACCCGGGCGCCGGGAAGTCGACGGTCGCCCGCTACCTGGCGCTCGCCCTCGCACAGGACCGGCTGCCCCCGCGGCTCGCCGACCTCGACGGCCACGAGCCGGTGCTGATCGAGCTGCGCGACTACGCGGCCGAGCGCGCCCGCAACCGGTGCGCCGGGTTCGGCGAGTACCTGGCCCACCGCGCCCGCACCGACGGGCTCGGCGTCCCGGCCGAGGCGCTGGAGGCGCGGCTGTCCGGCGGCGGCCCGGCGCTGGTGATCTTCGACGGGCTGGACGAGCTGTTCGACCCGCGCGAGCGGGAGGCGGTGGCCCGGGAGATCGCCTGGTTCGCGTCGTCGCATCCGACGGCGCGGGTGCTGGTGACGTCCCGGATCGTCGGGTACCGGCGGCGGATCCTGGAGGAGGCGGGGTTCACGCACTACACCGTCCAGGATCTCGGGGGCGACCAGATCGAGGAGTTCCTGACGTCCTGGTACGGGCTGGCGCTGCACGACCGCCCGGCCCTCGCGGAGCAGCGGCGGCTGCGGCTGACCGGCGCGATCGACGACTCCCCGCCGATCCGCGAGCTGGCCGGGAACCCGCTGCTGCTGACGATCCTCGCCATCATCGGCAAGCACCGGGAGCTGCCGCGCGAGCGCTGGAAGGTGTACGACCACGCGGCCGGCGTCCTGGTCGAGCACTGGGACGTCAACAAGCACCTCTCCGACGCCCGCGTCGACGCCGACGTGATCCGCGAGGACGACAAGAAGGACCTGCTGCGCAGGCTCGCCTACCGCATGCAGCTCGGCACCGAGGGCCTCGCCGGGAACCACATCTGGAAGGACGACCTCGTCGAGGAGATCGTCGGCTACCTGCAAGGGCGCTTCCAGTACGACCTGGCCCGCGCCACCGCGATCGCGAACGCGATCGTGGAGCAGTTCCACGAGCGCAATTTCGTCCTCGCGCGGTACGGGCCGCGCATCTACGGGTTCGTGCACCGGGCCCTGCTGGAGTTCTTCTGCGCGAGCGAGATCGTCGCCCGGTTCGAGAAGACCCGCGCCCTGACCGAGGAGCAGCTCCGCGAGGAGGTCTTCGAGGTCCACTGGGAGGACCCGGCCTGGACGGAGGTGCTCCGCCTCGTCGCCGGAATGGTGGACGCCACCGTCACCGGCCGCCTGCTGGAGCATCTGCTGCACCGGGTGGAGCCGGTGCGGACGACCGTCCTGGACAAGCCGCCGCTGGGCGCGGTGACGCTCGCCGTGCAGTGCCTCGCCGAGGTGCGCAGTCTCGGGTCCGCCGAGCGGTCGGCCCGCGCCCTGCTGGACGCGATCATCGAACTGCTGCGGGCGCCCGACCGGTCCTTCGCCGACGACCGGCAGGAGCGGCTGGAGACGGCGGCGCTGCCCGCCATCGCCGCCATCGGCCCCGCCTGGCCCGGACGCGACCACTTCCTGCACTGGTTCCGGCGGCACGCGTCGGCGTTCGTGAGCTGGCGCGCCTGCCGCCTCGCGCCGCGCATCCTCGCCGCGCTGTACTCCGACACCCCGTCCGTCCGGGCCATGCTCGCGGACATGGCGCGCCACGACGGCGTCGCCGGGCAGCGGCGGACGTGCCTGCTCGCCGTCGTGGAGCGCTGGCCCGACCAGCCCGGAACGCGCGAGCTGGTCGCCGACCTGCTGCGCGACCACGCCGACGCGCTCCGGCAGACCGCCGTCGAGCAGCTCGCCGCGCACTGGCCGGACGACCCCGGCACCCGCGCGGCCGTCCACGACGCGCTCTACGACGCCGCCGCCGACGTCCGGCGGGCGGCGGTCGAGCAGGTCGCCGCGCGCTGGCCGCGCGAGCCCGCGACGCTCGCCGCCGTCCAGGGGCGGCTCGACGATCCCGACTCCGACGTACGCGAGGCCGCGCTGGAGCAGCTCACGGCGAACTGGGCGACGCGCCACGGCACCCTCGACGCCGTGCACCGCGCCGCGCGGGACCCGCACTGGTCGGTGCGCCGCGCCGCCGTCCGCGCGTTGGACTCGTCGTGGGCGCGCGTCACCGAGACCCTCGCCGTGCTGCGGCACGCCGCCGCGGACGTGGACGAGGACGTCCGGCAGGCCGCGATCCGCGCGCTCGCGGACCGCTTCGCCGCCGACCCCGGCACGTACCCGGCCGTCCTGGACGCCGTCACCGACCCGGACCCGCAGGTCGGCGCGGTCGCGGTCGAGCAGCTCGCGAGCCGGTGGCCGGACCGTCCGGAGACCCTGGACGCGCTGCGCCGCGCCTGCCGCAGCCCGCACGGCGAGGTCCAGTGCGCGGCGGCGGTCGCGGTCGCGCGCCGCGCGGACGGCGACGCCGACCCCGCGGCGGCGCTCCTGGAACGGCTCGGCGACCCGCGCAACGACGACGTCCGGCAGGCCGCGCTCGAACTCGTCGGCGAGCACCGCGCCGGGCGTCCCGAGGTGCTGCGGGCCGTCCTGCGGGCGACGGCCGACCCGATGGCGGCGAACCGCGTCGCCGCGATGCGCGTGCTGTCGCGGTACTGGCCCGCCCATCCGAAGCTGCGGGACGCGTGCCTGTCCTCGGTGTGCGAGTTCGAGGCGGACGTCCGCAAGACCGGGATGGAGACGCTCGCCGCGCACTGGGGCGGCGACCCGGCCCTGCTTCCGGTGTTCCTCGCGGGCGCGCGGGACGCCGCCTGGATGGTCCGCAAGGTCGCCCTCGAAACCCTCGCGGCGCGCTGGGGCGACGACCCGGCCGCCGTCGAAGCGATCGAGCGGCTCACCCGCGACCCGGCCGGGCTGATCCGCGACGCCGCGCTGGAGGCGCTGGTCGCGCTCGGCGCCGACCAGCGGCGCGCCGCCGACGCGCTCGACGACCCGCACCGGGGCGCCCGGCGCAGCGCCCGCCGCCTCCTCGCCGGGCGCTGGCAGGCGGGCTGGACGCGGCGGACGCACGTCACCGCGGCCCTCGCCTCGCCGCTCGGCGCCGTCCGGCGGACCGCGCTCGCCTCCCTGGTCGAGCGGTTCGGCGCGGACCCCGAGACCTGGGCGGCGGTCGAGCGCGCCCTCGCCGACAACGACCCGGACGTGCGGCTCCTCGCCCTCGGCGCGCTGCTCGCCGCCGACCGCGACGAGGACCGCGTCCGCGCGGCCGTCCTCGCCGCCACCCGCGACCCCGAGGGCGAGGTCAGGGGGCTGGCGCTGCGCGCCCTGCTGGTGCGGTGGCGGCTCGATCCCGCCACCCGCGCCACCGTGCGGCGGATGACCGACGACCTGTCCGGCGACGTCCGCCGGACGGCGCTGGAGGCGCTCGTCCTGGCCGAGCCGGACGCCCCCGAGACCTTCGACCGGCTGACCATGGGCTGCCAGGACGACGACGCCGAGGCCCGCAAACGGGCCGTGGAGGCGCTCGCGGCCCACCGCCCCGGTTTCCCGGAGGCCGCCTCGGTGGTGCTGGCCGCGTCCGACGACACCTCCGCCGAGGTCCGCCGGACCTGCGTCAGGGCGCTGAGCCTGCGCTGGCGGGACGCCGACGGCGTGTTCGCGCGGGTCGCCCGCGCCGTGTGCGACCCGAGCGACGACGTCCGGCTCGCCGCGCTCGGCGCCCTCACGACCCGCTGGTCCACGCACCCCGAGACGCCCGCCCTGGTCGGACGGCTGCTCTGGGACGAGACGACCCGGCTGCGCGGCACGGCCTACGTGTGCCTCGCGTTCCTCGGCGCGGCGGAGGCGCGGTCGCTGCCGCTGGACCGCCCGGCCGCGGCGGCGGCGGTGGCGCACCCCGACTCGCGCGTCCGGGCCACCGGGCTGTCGCGGCTGCTGCTCGCCTGGCCGGACGCGCCGGAGACGCGGCGCGCCGTCCGGATCGCCTTCCAGGACGAGGAGTGGCCCGTCCGCGGCCTCGCGTTCGCCGACCTCGTCCGCCGGATGCCGGACCCGGACGCGGCGGCCGTCCTCGACGCGGGGCTGCGGTCGCCGTCGGAGGCCGTCCGCGAGCTGGCGCTGTGGGGGCTCGCGACGGCGCTGCCCGGCGACCCCCGGTGCCGGGGCTGGATCGAGCGGGCGCTCGACGACCCGGCGCCGAACGTCCGCGACACGGCGATCGACCTCGTCGCGCGCCTCTACACCGGCCACGACGAGTGGCTCCGCCGCAAGACCGCCGACCCGTCCGCGCGGGTGCGGGTGCGGGCGCTGAGCTGGCTCGCGGCGCTGCGCCCCTCCGCCCCCGAGACCGTCCGGGTGCTGGCGAGGCGCGCCGGGGACCCGGACGACGACGTCCGCGCGGCGGCGCTCGAAGCGCTGCTCGTCCAGTGGCCGGACGCGCCCGAGACCGTGGACGCCCTGCGCCTGCTGAGCCGCAGCCCCGGCCAGGACGACCGCGACATGGCGGGCGAGACGCTCGACCGGCGGGACCGGCGCGGCCCCCGCGACCTGGCCGAGACGGTCCGCGCCGCCGGGCGGGGGCATCCCGCCGGGCGGGCCGACGCCGTCCACGAGCTGGTCCTCCGCTGGCCGGACGAGCCCGCGACCCTGCGCGCCGTGTGCGACGCGGCGGCCGCCGAATCCGCCGTGGTCAGGCACTCCGCGCTCCGCGAGATCGGCTCGCTGTGGCTGCGCGACCCCGGCTGCCTCGCCGCCGTCGAGCGCGCCGTCGCGGACGAGGACGACGGCGTCCGCTACAAGGCCCACGCCGTCCTCTCCGACGGCTACCACCCGGACGGCCGCCACGCGCTCGTCCCCGCCGCGCGGACCGACCCGTACTGGGCGCTGCGCGCGCTGGCGATGCGGCACCTGGTGATCCGGCGGCCGTTCGACCCGGAGACCGTGGAGACGCTGCGGGAGATGACGGCGGACCGCGACTGGTACATCCGCCGGGTGGCGTTCGGCCTCCTCCACCAGACGGCCCGGACGCGGGCCGAGGACCCGTGGCCGGGCGCGTGCGACCCGAACGCCGCCACCGAGGGGGCCCGGCGGCACGTCCTCGGCGCGGGCGACCGCCCGCTGCCGCTCACCCCGCCCGGCCTCCTCCCCCTCTGGGACGGCGACCCGCGCCGGGCCGCGCTCATCACCGCCCACCTGCGCGGCGACGACCCCGACCTGCGGCCGGAGCTCGTCCCGGCGGCGCTGGGCGACGACCACGCCGCGCACGGCCCGGCCCTCGCCGCGCTCGCCACCTGGTGGCCGGACGACCCGGAAACCCGGGAAACACTGCTGGCCGCGACGCGCCACGACTGCCCGCGCCTGCGCGGCGCGGCGCTGGCGGCGCTCTACACGCGCCCGGACGAGACCGTCCGCGCCCTGGCCCGCGAGGCCCTGGCCGACCCGGTCGCGCCGATCCGCTACACCGCCCTGAACTTCCTCGACGTGACCGGCCCGCTCGACACCGCGACCCTCCTGCGCCTCGCCGCCGACCCCGACGAGGACGTGGCGATGCGCGCGATGGAGTCCGTCGGCGTCCGGGAGCCGGACGACCCCGGCGTCTTGGCCGAACTCCAGAACGCCGCCGCCGCGTTCCACGTCCCGGGGCCGGCCCGCTGGGTGGCCTGGCGCCGCGAGACCGCCCGCTGAAACCGTCCCGCGGCGAGCGGCGCGCTAACTACGATGAGCCCGGTGACGAGCAATGACATTCCGGACCTGATCCATTTCGCCGACGAGCACGGGAACAGCGTCGTCCTCCGGGTGAGCGAGCTGGAGGGGGGCGGGCTGACCGGGCGGATCGAGGTCCGCAGCGCCTTCGTCAACGGCGCGCTGGCCACCTCCGTGGCCGCCGAGGACCTGGACGAATGGGAGACCGTCCTCGACGACCTGCACGAAGGCGACAACACGGCCTGGCGCGAGGACAAGCGCGCCCCGGAGATCTGGCTCGAACTGGACGACGACGACCGCCTCCTCGTCTCCGTCATCGACCGCGCGGGCTCGTCCACCACCGCCGAACTCCTCATCGCCGTCCCCGAAGGCTGGCTGGACGACCACTACGACCGCCTCGCCACCATCCGCAAACTCCAGACCGAATAGCACGCCGGTCAGATGAAGCGGCGGGCGATGGGGGCTATTTCGGGGCCCTCGCGGAGGAAGGCGCGGAGGTCGTCGCCCCAGCCGGGGGGCAGGGCGGGGGACGCGGCGGCGTCCGCGGACTGGTCGGACGGGACGTCGAACACCGGGAAGACCGCGCGGAGTTCGGTCGTCCAGCCGGACGGGTCGCCCTCGCGGGCCGCGCGCTCCAGCCGTTGGAGGGGGTGCTCGGACGCGGCGACCGCGGTCGACGCGCCCAGCATGCTGATGACGTGCGGCCACCGGATCGCGAAGGCGGCGAGTTTGGCGATCTGCTCCTGGTCGGGGGCGGGCGCGCCGAGGAGCCGCTGCCTCTCCGCGACGAAACTGTAGAACCGGAACAGGTTGACGAACCGCTTGATCTCGCGCGGGTTGCGGGAGCCGAGCACCGGCAGGGAGCGGGCCAGCACGGCGTGCGCGTCCAGGTCGCTGTACAGGTCGGACACGACGCGGTCGGCGGCGGCCAGGGTCATCGGACGCAGCGGTTCGGGCAGGTCGAGCAGTTCCCGCTGGACGGCGAGGGCCGTCTCGCGGAGCGTCTCCGGGGTCGGCTGGCGGGCGCGGATCCGGCGCTCGATCTCGGCGATCACCGCGATCGAGGGGGTCTCGGCCCGCTCCGGGCGCGTCGGGAGTTCCGGTGTTCCCCCGGGGCGGGGCTGGTCCGGTAGGGGGGCCGGTCGTCGCGTGCGGAGAGGTCGGCCCGCCGCGCGGCGTTCTCCGGCCGGTGGGGCGACGGAGCGGGTCTCCGGGGCCCGTGCCTCGACGAGGGAGCGCAGGTAGTCCTCGATCTCGCCGTCCCCGCCGGGCGCCGGGACGCTCAGCGGCAGCTGGACGATCTTCTCCAGGAACCGCCAGCCGAGCGTCGACCAGTCCCCGGCCAGCCGCCCGTCGCGCTGGGCCTTGACGAGGTCCTGGTAGGCGACCTCGACGTGCGCGGCGACCGCGCCCGGCTCCATGCCGAGCACGAACACGCAGTTGGGGAACTCGCCCGCGAGGAACAGGTTGACGGCCTCGATGACCTGGGTGACCGCGCTGGGCGAGCAGCGGTCGAGGTCGTCCACGAAGACGACCAGCGGACGTTGCGGAGTGGCGATGAGGTCCAGCACCCGCTTCATGTCGCTGTGGACGAGGTGCAGGAACCCGAGCCGTCCGGCATAGCCGGGGTCAGGCATGATCGTGTCGAAGCCGGTCTTGGCCTGGTCGGCCAGGAGGCGCTGGCTTCCGCCGAGGATGTCCGGCTTGCGGACGAGGGCCGACAGCGGCCCCGACGCGGCCTTGCCGAGGAACGACAGCGTCTGCCCCGCCCCGCCGACGAGGAGCACGACCGTCCCGGTGCCGAGCACGGCGGCGGACACCCCGCGCAGCACGCCGCGCAGCGGGTCGACGAGCTGCCCGACCGCGAGCCAGGCGAGGGTGACGAGGAACGCGACGACCCACACCGCGAGGAACGGCAGGAGCCGTTCGGCCAGCAGCCGGTACCAGCGGCGCCGGATGACGCTCCGGTCGATCCGCGCGAGGTTGAGCCTGAGCCAGAACCGCTCCCGGTCGGCGACGGGAAGCCGCTCGGTGACCTGCGTGATGATCTCGTGCGCGAGCCCGGCCCAGATCTGCTCGCCGTTCTGGTACATCCACGGGTTGAACCAGACGGTCGGACGCCAGTCGCCGGGAAGCACCGGAGCGTCCTCGGTGACATGGGCGCGCAGGCCCGCGGTCGGGTCGCGCGGGCCGGGCTCGTCGGAGTGGAGCAGGATCTCCAGGTTGGTGACCGCCGATCCCGGGGCGGTGGTCCGCCGCCGGAGGATCCCGCGCCATCGGGACGGCTTGGTGCGGTGGCGCCGGTGGTCCAGGCGGATGGCGCGGGGACGTTCGCCGTCGCGCGGGTCCAGGTTGTTCTGGACCATCCGCATCAGCGATGTCTTGCCCGCGCCCCACGGCGCCTTCAGCCCGATGGTGAGCGGCGGACGCGTCTGCCGGTGCCGGATGAACTCCGCGATCGCGTCGGCGTAGTGGGAGTAGGAGAGGCGGTCGCGGAGCGTCCAGTAGTCCCGCGTGATCGTCGGCTCCGGCTGCGGGCGGTGCCCGCGCTCCATCAGGAAGAACCGCCGCGCCCGGTCGCGGACGGCGGCGAGCTCGATCGCCTCCTCCGCCTCCTCGGCGCGCTCGCGCGCGAACTCCCGGACGGGGTCGTGCATGCGGATGACCTGGCCGTCCTGCCAGGTGTAGAGGAGGTGGAGGCCCACCAGCCGGTCGATCACCCCGTCCGCCTCGTCCGGGGCGAGTTCGTCCCGGACGAGGAACGGGAGGAGGCCGCGCGGGATCTCCTCGTGCTCGTCCACGAGCGCCAGCCTGCGCAATACCAGCGCCTCCGCGTCGTGGAGGCTCCCGTAGAGCCGGTCGAGCAGCCACCGCTCGCGCCGGGACTCCCTGGCCCCGCCCATCGCGAGGACGAGGCTCCCCATGGGCATGGACGGGTTCGCGGCGAGCAGCGCCCCGGCGAGGTGCACCATCAACGGCGAAGCGCCGCACAGCCGGATGAGCTCGGACGCCCCGTCCGAGTTGCCCCTTTCCGGGCCCACCGCCGCCGAGAGGATCGCGAGCCCGTCCTCCTCCGAGATCCCCGTGAGTTCCACGAAGTGTTCGCGCAGCATGTCGAAGGGACGCGTGCACGTGACCAGCAGCAGCGACCGTCCGTCGTCCCCGGGAAGCAGCGCCTCGACCAGCGCGGAGCCGTCGGACGCGGACACGTCGTCGAGGACGATCAGCAGCCGCCGCGCGGCCAGCAGGTCGCGCAGCGCCGCGGTGCGCTCGGCGAACGTCTCCGGCACCGCGTCCGGCGCGACGCCGAGCGCCTGGAGGAGGCCGCCGAGGACGGTCCTCACCCGCTCCGACCGCGGATGCAGGTGCGCGAGGTTCGCGAAGAGGACCCCGTCCGGGAACTCGTCCGCCATCCGGTCGGCGATGGCGATCGCCCTGCAGGTCTTGCCGACCCCCGGCAGGCCGTTGATCACCGTGAGCCGGGGGATCCGTCCGCCGATCGCCGATCGCCTGAGCCACGGTGGAAGGAGCAAGCCCCCGCCGGAGTCCGCCATGGACGGCGGCAGCGGCGACGGCAGCGGCGGCAGCGCGAACGCCGCGAAGTCCCGCCGGACCTCCGCCGGAGGCGACGGGGCGGGTTCCGCCGCCAGCATCCGCATCAGCCGGGTGTGCCGGGTCCGCCAGTGGTCCAGGTCGAAGGCCGGGACGTCGGTCGGGAACCGCCCCTTATCGGCGAGGAGCCGGCAGACGCTCACGAAGGTCACGACGAACTCCCAGGTGGGAGCCGACCGTCCGGTGAGCTTGTCGCGGACGGTGGTCGCGCTGAGCCGGAGGCCGCCCTCGTGCTCGCTGGTCCGCACCAGTTCCCGGATGGGCGGGCTACCGGCCTTGTCGAGCACGCTCCGCAGTTCCTCGCCGAACTCGCGGAGCGCCTCGGCGCGGGGGTCCTGCGCTCTGTCGCCGGTCACCGCGTTCCCTTCCTCGTCACCAGCGTCACCGGGGTCAGGCGGTCAACTGCCGCGTCATCGCCCGGACGTCGGGGTGGTCCTTGCCGTACATCCCCGTCCAGCGGAGCCGGGCCGGTTCGCCGAGTTCGCGGGCGCTGCGCCGGTCGCCGCTCGCCTGGAGGTAGCGCACCTGGGACAGGACGAGCCCCCGCACCTCCGGCAGGTCGCAGTCGTACACCTCGGACGGCAGCAGGTGCGGCTGGATCTCCTTGAACCGGGGCCAGTTGGCCGGGTCGGCCGGGTCGGCGGGCGCGTGCCGCAGCAGCAGGAGGTGGACGGCGTGCGCGAGGCCCACCCGGCGCAGCGGCGACATCGACTCCTTGCGGCGGACGACCGCCTGGATCAGCCGGTGCACCTCGACCGTCCGGCGGGCGGGGTCGACGCGCGCGAGCGCGAAGCGGCGCAGGTCGCGGAGCGCGAGGTCGAGGGCGAGCGAGTCGCCGAGCGTCCCGCCGAGCGCCGAGGGCAGGACGGTGTCCGCGTCGGTCGCCAGCATGGCGAGCGGGATGGGTTCGGGCGCGAAGAGCGCGCACAGCTCCAGCAGTTCGACAGCCGCCGGGTTGTCGGCGCGGAGCCGGTCGATGGCCATCTGCCACGTCGCGTACAGCGACACCGGGTAGCCGGGCGGGAGGTCGTCCGACAGCATCGACGGCAGGACGTCCTCGAACCGCCGCAGGTGCTCGTCGATCGGCATGCTGGTCGACGCCTGCCACTCGGCGGCCTGGACGAGCGCGATCGGCAGCCCGCCCGCCGCCTGCGCCATGCGGGCCGCGTCGGCGTCGGACAGGCCGCGGCCGGCGGGCAGGTGGCGGCGCAGCAGGCGGACGCTCTCCTCCGGTGTCAGGACGCCGACGTCGATCGCGTCCGTCCGCAGCGACCAGACGGGGTTGCGCGACGTGACGAGCAGGTGGCCGGGCCCCTCGGGGAGGAGTTCGCCGAGTTCCTCGGGACGGTCGGCGTTGTCGTAGACCAGCAGCCAGCGGCCGCACGGCTCGCCGCTGCGCAGCGCCGCGAGCGCCCGCGACCACGGCTCGCCGCCCGCCGACCGCGCGCCGGGCGGGCCGCCGACGTCCGGTCCGAGGCGGTGGGCCAGTTCGGTCAGCGAGACGCGGACACCGGCCCGCTGCTGCGCCGGAACCCACCACACCAGGTCGTAGTCGTCCCCGTACCGGTGCGCGTACTCGATGGCGAGCTGGGTCTTGCCGACGCCGCCCATCCCGTGGAGCGTGCACGTCAGCAGGGCCGACCCGCCGGTCTCCAGCTTGGCGCGCAGCTCCGCGAGCATCGGCTCGCGTCCGGTGAAACGCGGGTTGGCGCTCGGCACCGAACCCCAGATCGGCGCCCGCTTCGCGCGGACCGGCTCGTCCGGGGCGCCGCCCATGGCCTGGGTCACGCGCCGTCCGCCGACGGGCCTGCCCGCACCGCGCACCGACTGGAGCACCGTCCGGCGGACCTCGGCGAACGCCAGATATGACGGGTCGTCCGGAAGGGAGCGCTGGGAGCCGAACGCGTCGGAGAGGACGCCCAGCACGCGCGTCGCCTCGGTCCGCGACAACTGTGCGAGCAGGACCTCGCGGACGCCGGGCAGGAAGTCGTACCGGACGCCGTCCGGGGAGCCCGCGCGGCCCGCGTCGTCCCGGCGCAGCAGGAGCCCGCTGAGGAAGACCTCCGCAAGGTGCCCGTTCGTCGAGTGCGGCGCCATCTCGTCCTGGACGAGCCGCATCAGCGGCAGGGTCAGCACGGCGGCGGCGAAGCAGCGGGCGAGGCTCCCGGCCTCCGGGGACGCGACCGCGCGGAAACGCGCGACCCGCTCGGACGGCGACGGCTCCGGCCCTGCCCCGTCCGCGTCCGCTGCCGCGGGCTCGGCGCGCTCGCCGACGACGTGGGCGAGGCCGTTGACCCAGCCCGTGCCCGTCCCGGCGATGACCGTCGCCCACGAGTTCAGCCAGCGCGGCTGGAGCTCCAGGACGGGAATCGGCACGCCCCGGGGCGCCGTCCCGTCGGCGCGGTCGCGGCAGACCAGCCGGTCGTTGGACCGTCCGGGCGGCGAGGCGCACTGCCAGCGGACGGCCGTGAGGTCCAGCGCCGTCCGCCGCCAGAGCCGCTGCGGGAGCACCTGCACGATCGCGACGGGCTGCCTGCGCCCCCACCCGGCGAGCATCCGCCGCATCGCGCCGGTCCGCCACGCGTCGCCCACGCAGTCGCTCAGCACGAGCACGCACTGCCGCCGCGCGGGCATCACGACCTCGCCGGGACGGCGGCCGGACGCGCCCCCGCCCGTGCCGAGCGCGGGCAGCCCCTCGCCGGGCGCGCGGTCGGTGTCGACCGTCCAGATCCGGATGTCGCGGAACACCCCGAGATGCTCGATCACCGTGCGCAGCCACCGCACCGCCGGACGCCACAGGTCCATGGACGTCCCCGTGTCGACCACGAGCGCGAGGTCGAAGGGACGGTCCCGGACCGTCCGCGTCTCCGGAAGCAGCAGGTCGGGCGCGCCGAGGGAGAGCGCCCCCTCGTCGAGCCGGACCCGGCGGGCGCCCGTCCCGGCGTCGCGCAGCGGGCGGAACGCCCGGGCGAGCGCGGCGGCGCTCGGCATGCCCGCCGTCCCCGACATGGCGGGCCCCGGCACCCGGACGGGCAGCGCCGCGACGGCGGGCCGCGGTGCCTCCTCGGGTGGCGGTGTGGCGGGTGACTGCGGTGGGGCGCCCGTGTGGGAGGCCAGCCAGAAGGCGTCGGCGATCTCCTCGCCCGTCGGTCGCAGGCCGAGGTCGCCGAGCGCGCCGAGCAGCCGGTCGATCATCCGGGGCCGTCCGCCGCCGCCGTCCTGAGCAGGACGTCGGCCAGCCGCCGCGCGTCCGGTCCGTCCCACGAGGTGGAGAGGTAGATGGCGTTGAGGAGCTGGTCGACGCCGACGTCGCCGCGGGCCCGGTTCGCGAGGAAGCTCTCGATCAGCTCCCCGCTGCGCGCGGTCAGGTCGGGGCCGAGGTGCGCGGTGACGATGTCCACGAGCTGCGCCACGCCGGGCGGCGCGATGCCGAGCCGCAGGCAGCGGCGCAGGAAGCCGGGCGGGAACTCCCGCTCCCCGTTGCTGGTGATCACGATCATCGGGAAGGCGTGGCAGCGGACCCGGCCGTCCGGGACGACGACCCGCCGGCCGTCCGCGGTGAGCACGGCGGCCGCGGGCTCCGCGCCCGCGATCCGCATCAGCTCCGGGATCTGGAACTCGCCCTCCTCCATCACCGACAGCAGCTCGTGCGGCAGGTCGAAGTCGCTCTGGTCGAGCTGGTCGATCAGCAGGACGCGGGGGTACCGGGCGGGCAGCAGCGCCGTGCCGAGCGGGCCCAGCCGGATGAACGACCCGATGTCGGCCGGACGCGTCCCGCTGGACGAGGCGATGTTCGTCTCCTGCAGCCGTCCGATCGCGTCGTACTCGTAGAGGCCGTTGCGCAGCACCGACGAACGCGTGATCGGCCAGTACAGGACGGGTCCGAGCTTCAGCTCGTAGGCGATGCTGTAGGCGAGGGTCGACTTCCCGGTGCCGGGCATGCCGGTGACCAGCAGCGGACGCCGCAGGATAAGCGCGGCGTTCACCACGTCCACCACGCCGGCGTCCGGCTTGTAGGAGCGCGCCCGCTGCAGGGACGTGCCGACCTCGACCGGCTCGGGCGGCGGGGGCGGCGGGCCGTCCTGGAACGTCCCCGCGTTCCCGAAGTCGCGCCACGGCGGCGGGGGCGGAAGGCGCTGGATGCCGTCGTGCGGCACCCCCGTGCCCTGGTAGACGCGGTGGGTCTGGAGCCCGGTCCCTGCCGTCTCCGCGGTCATCGGCTCGTGTCTCCCTCGGAACGCTCGGGAACGTGCAGACCCCCCGGCCGGTCCGGGACGCGGTGCGGATCGTCGAAGATCACCTGGAGGCCCTTTCCTGGGTGGTCGGCGTCGGCGGGCGCGGTGGCGGCCTCCCGGCGCAGGTCGCGGACCAGGCGGGGGAGGTCGCCCGCGGGCGTGCGGGCGAGCCGGGACCGGAGTTCGGCGGCCGCCGCCGGGCCCGGGTCGCGCCGATGCCAGACCGCGACCGAGACGCCGCCGCGGAGCGCGTCGAGCACCCCGTCGGGACCGTCGTCCGCGAGATAGACCGGCAGAAGGACCGGGACCGTCCGGCCGTCCGCCAGGTCCTCCCTCGCCCGCCGTTCCCGGGACGCGCCGACCCGTTCCAGGCTGCGGACGACGACCGGGAACAGCGTCCCGATCACGGCGTGCCCGAACCGCCACTCGTCCACCGGGACGTTGAGCAGCATCCGGGGCAGGACGAACTCGATCACCAGGTCGTCGGCGCCCCCCGGCGGCGTCCCGGTCCGGACCGTGCCGACCAGCTCCCCGATCAGCTCCCCGACCAGCCGCTCGGCCTCCGGGAGGGTCACCGCCTCGTCCGGGCTGAGCAGCACGGTCGGCGGCTCGTCCGGGCGCTGCGACAACGACGCCGTCAGCAGGAAGTGGTCGGCGTCGAGCCCGTCCTCCTCCAGCCGGACGATCAGGTAGGACGGGGCGTCCGGCGGCGGCCGCCGGGGGCGTCCGGTCGGCAGCGACGCGGGCGGCAGGCCGAGCCGGTCGGCGACCCCGCGCAGCCAGGCCCGCAGCGGCGTGCCGACCTCGGGCGCCGCCTCCCCGGCGAGCCGCGCCACGAACTCCAGCAGCGGCGGGACGCCGGCGGGGGAGGCGGGCGCGTCCTCCAGCGTCCGGATGGTGGACGGGAGGTCGCCGCCCCCGCCGGGCCGGGCGCCGATCGAGCCGCCGCCGAGAGGGCCGACCACGGCGCCGAGCACGGTTCCGATCCCAGGGCTGATCACGGTTCCGGCCACGGCGCCGCCGGGCGGCGCGGCCGGTGCGGTCCGCGTGCCCTCGACCAGGCGCAGCAGGTCGGCCCGCTCGGTCTCGGTGAGCAGCGGCGGCGGGACCACGCGCTCGATCCGCTCCGCGAGCTGCTCGACCTCGACGCTCGCCGGGTGGAAGATCCGGACGACGTCCAGCAGCGCGTGGAAGGCGCCCGGACGCTCGGCGCACCAGTTGACGAGGAACCACAGTTCGCGGCGGGTCTCGCGGCTGACCCCGATGTCGGGACGCTCCCCGAGCTCCGCCCCGAGCAGGTCGGCGTAGAGGGCGCGGAGCCGACGTTTCGCGAGGTCGGGCATGTCCATGAGCGCGTCGAGGATCGTCCCGGCCTCCGCCGCCGACAGGCGCGCGGGGCGGGCGGGCGGCGCGGCGAGCCCGGCGAGCGGCGGCCAGAGTTCCGCGACGGCCCGCGCGGACAGCATGAGCGCCGTGCGCTCCGGCGCCGCCGCCGTGAGGACGCCGACGACGTTCCCCGTCTCGGCGGACAGGACGGCCGCGCCGCTGAATCCCGGCCCGAGCCGGCCCGGGGAGTCGACGTCGAGCGACCGCAGTCCCCCCGCCCGGTCGCCGCTCGCCGAGACGCGCGCGGACATCCACATCCCCCGGTCGGCGTCGCCGGGATAGCCGAAGTACCGGACCTCCATGCGGGGCGGGACGTGCTCGTCCGGCCGCACGACCGGAAGCGGATCGCACCGGACGGACGGCCCGACGAGGCTCAGCACCGCGAGGTCCCCGGCCCCGGACGGCGCGGCCCCGGACGGCGCGGCCCCGGACGGCGCGGGCCCGGACGACGCGGCCAGCCAGCCGCCCGGCAGCACCTTGGCCGACCGGTCCTGCCCGAACGCGGGCAGCTCGACCCGGACGCCTTCGGCCGGGCGCCCCGCCGCGCCGCCGCCGCCCGCCACGACGTGCGCGCAGGTCAGCACCAGGTGGTGGTCGATCAGGAATCCGGTACCGGCGACGAGCCCCTGCTGGTCGAGCACGCGGACACACCACGGAGGCGCGTCACCGGGCACGCTCGGCCAGTTCACCGCTCACCACCCTGGGTCATCCGAACCGCCATTATTTCGGACACCGAAGACCCTCGCCAGGTTTCCGCGGCGAGCGCGCGCGGCCCCCGTTCCCGGCATTGTTCGGCGCTCGGCCGCCTAACGCTCCAATGCGCGCGCCATCATCGGACGAGCCGGGCGATGAGCTCCTCGCGCGCGGACACACCGAGCTTGCGGTAAATGGATTTGAAATGGTCGTTGAGGGTGTGGGGCGACATCGCCAGGCGGCGCGCGATCTGCTTGGTGGCGAGCCCTTCGAGGACCTGCTCCACGACCGCGCGTTCCTTGGGCGTGAGGCCGTGCCAGAGCGCCATCGCGGGCAGCAGGTTGGTGCCGACGGCGGGCTGGATCGTCACGGCCACGTCCTCCCCGGCGGTCAGGGGCTGGGCGTGCAGGACGATCCATCCGCGCCGGGTGGGGACGCGGGTCATCGCGGGCCCGCCCGTGGTGCGCGCCGTCTGGGTGAGAATCCAGACGGTGCTCTCCATCGGCAGGTCGGGGGCGGTGAGCGCGTCGGCGGGCAGCGTGCCCAGTTCACCGAGCCATCCGCGCACGGACGGCGTCGCCGTCACAACCGTCCCATCGGTGTCGGCTCCGGCTCCCACGATGAGCACGCCCGGCGGGAGGTCGAGCGTGCTGGGCTCCGGCGGCGTGCCCGACGCGTAGCGCCTCATCGCGGCGACGACGCCCCGCGCGAGCCGCCGGGCCTGGACGGCCTCCTCCGCTGAGAACGGCCGGGCTCCCCGGGGGCGGAGCAGCACCAGGCCGCCCCACATCGTCCCCGCGTGGGCCAGCGCGATGCGCAGCTCGCTGCCGACCCCCTGATCGAGCATCATCTCGCGCATCGCCTCGTTGCGGCGCAGCCCCGGAGCGTCCGTGTTGAAGACGCCCACCCGGGGCCGGTCCGCGAAGGGCCGCTCGAAGGGGAACGGGTGGTCGCCGTCGATCCGGTCGCCCACGGTCAGCCGCCGCGCGGTGGCCTGGCTGTAGCCGTGTTCCCTGGCCAGGAAGCATCCCACGGCGGTGACCGGGTCGACCGCGGCGAGCATGTACCCGTCGTGCGGGACCGCCCGCCCGACCCACCGCGAGATCACCGCACCCAGTTCGACGGCCGACCGGACGTCCGAGGCGGCTCCGAGGGACGAGCACTCACCCCTGCTCACCCGACCAGTATCCGCCACGCAGCGCATTCTGACGAGCACGGATTGTCGCCGAAGTTCCAGCCGGGACGCGACAACCCCCTAGACCTGGGGATCGTCCGCCGTCCCCCGTCCGGCGACTGTTTGTGCCAGGACGGCTCGCCGCCCGCGTCCGCGGCGGACGAGCCCAGACCGGATCGGAGAACGGAATGCGTAGATTCGTAATGCTGGTGCTGCTCCCGACGATCACCATGCTCGGCGGCGTCGGCGCCGTGTCGGCCGCCTCGGCGGCCCCGTCGCCCCACCTCGACGAGGGCTTCTCGATCAAGTCGAACGGCGCCGCCGACCTGTGCCTCGACGTCGCCGACGCCAACACCGGAAACGGCGCCCTGGTCACCCTGTGGCCCTGCACCGGCGCGGCCAACCAGCGGTGGATCTTCGAGTCGAACAGGCTCCGGAGCGCTCTGCCCGGTGACAAGTGCCTCAATGTCCGCTCGGGGAACACCGGCGACGGGGCCGCCATCAACACCTACGACTGCCACTCCGGGAACCCGCAGCTGTGGCGCTTCAGCGGGGACACGCTGGTCAGCGGCCTCAACGGCAAGTGCCTCAGCGTCCTGGCGAACAACTTCGCCGCCGGGGCGGCCGTGGTGAACTTCGGCTGCAACGGCGGCAGGGGCCAGTCCTGGCGGACGTCCTGACCGAGGCGCCCCGGAGCGCCACAGGCCCGGGCCGGAGGCAGCCCCTCCGGCCCGGGCCGTTCCCTCGGGCTGAGCTGCGCACGGTCGGTTCGCGCCGCTGGGCCTCCCGCTCGGCTTGGAACGTGTTAACCTCCCCCAAAAGTTCAGATTTGAACAACCTTGGGAGGGAGCATGACCCCCGTCGACCGGATCCCCCACCTCTCCGACATCGGCCTGCTCATCGGCCGCGTCGCGCTCGGCGTCGTGTTCGTCGCGCACGGCTGGCAGAAGTTCGACGACATGGGCCACGGCGGCGTCACCAAGATGTTCGAGGGCATGGACATCCCGGCGCCGTCCCTCGCCGCCTACTACTCCACCTGGGTCGAGCTCGCCGGCGGCCTGGCCCTCATCGCCGGCGTGGCCGTCCCGCTGGCGGGCCTGCTGCTCGCCGCCGACATGGCGGGCGCCTTCTGGTTCGTGCACAAGGGCAACGGCGTCTTCGTCACCGAGAACGGCTTCGAGCTGGTCCTCGTCCTCGGCGCGGGCGCGCTGCTGCTGGCCCTCGCCGGCGCGGGCCGCTTCTCCCTCGACGGCCTCCTGTTCGGCCGCCGCGCCACCGAACGCCAGGAAGCCACCACCTGACCGGCGCCCGCCCTCGCGTGCCGGACGGCTCGTTCAGTCCGGGACGCCGAACAGGTCTTTCAGGTCGTCGGCGTACTCCAGCAGTGAACGCGTCGCGGGGTGCCGCGCGCCGAACGCGGCCCGGGCGCGTTCTTCGGCTCGTGCGATCGCCGCGAGCGCCTCGGCGGCCTGTCGCAGATCGCGGTGCGCGGTCGCCAGCTCGCTCAGAAGTTGGACGACAAGGAGGTGGTCGGGTCTCGGGGCGGCTTCGGCGATGGCCAATGCCCGTTCCAGCAGCGGGAGCGCGGCAGCGGCCTGCCCCAGATCGAGATGCCTGTCGGCCAGGTTGCCCAGTCGCATGACCACGGTGGGGTGATCGGGGCCAAGCGCGGCCTCGGTAATGGCCAACGCCCGTTCCAGCAGCGGCAGCGCCTCGGCCGCCCGTCCCAGATCGTTGTAGACGGTGGCCAGATTGCTCAGCAGGGTGGCGACGCGCGGATCGTCCGGGCCCAACGCGGTCTCGGCGATGGCCAACGCCCGCTCCAGCAGCGGCTTCGCCGTCGCCGCCCGCCCCAGGACGCGATGCGCGGCAGCGAGATTGCCCAGGCACGTGGCGACGTCGGGATGATCGGGGCCCAGCCTGGCCTCGACGATGACCAGTGCCCGTTCCAGCAGCGGCAGTTCGTCGGCGTTGTGTCCCAGATAGCGGTGGACGGCGGCCAGATTGGCCAACCCGGTGGCGACCTCGAGATCGTCGGGCTCCAACACGGCCTCGGTGACGGCCAGCGCCCGTTCCAACAGCGGCAGCGCGGCGGCGGCCTGCCCTAGGGCAAGGTGCGTGACGGCCAACCTGTCCAGCGCGATGGCGATGTCGGGATAGCCGGGGCACGACGCGGCCTCAAGGATGGACAACGCCCGCTGCTCCAACGGCAGCGCCTCGGCCGCCCGCCCCAGCGCGCGATGCATGGCGGCCAGATTGGCCAGTTCGCCGGCGACGGCGGGATGGTCGGAGCCGAGGGCGGCCTCGGTGACGGCCAGCGCCCGTTCCAACAGCGGCAGCACCTCGGCGGTGCGCCCCAAACCGGCGTAGGTGCCGGCCAAGGCGCTCAGCTTGGCGGCGACGGTCGGGTGGCCGGGGCCCAGCGCGGCCTCGGCGATGGCCAGCGCCCGTTCCACCAGCGGCAGCGCGGCAGCGGGCTGATCCAGCGCACGATGCGTGGCGGCCAGGTTGGCCAGCACGTCGGCGACGGCGGGGTGATCCGGGCCGTACGCGGCTTCGGCGATGGCGAGCGCCCGCTCCAGCAGCGGCAGACCCCCGGCCGCCCATCCCAGCGCGCGGTGCGTGGCTCCCAGATTGCCCAACAGGGTGGCGACCATGGGATGGTCAGGGCCGAACGCGGCCTCGGTGACGGCCAGCGCCCGCTCAAGCAGCGGGAGCGCGTCGACCGCCCGCCCCACATCGCTGTACATGCCGGCCAGGTTGCTCAGCAGGCTGGCGACGTTGGGATGGGCGGGCCCAAGCGCGGCCTCGGTGATGGCCACCGCCCGCTCCAGCAGCGGGAGCGCCTCGGTCACCCGTCCCAGGTCGTTGTAGGTGGTGGCCAGGTTGCCCAGCCCGACGGCGACGTTGGGATGGGCGGGCCCCAACCCGCTTTCGAAGATGGCGAGCGCCCGTTCGAACAGCGGGAGCGCTTCAGGCGCCCGTCCCAGCCGGCGGAACGTCATGGCCAGGCTGCCCAGGCGAAGGGCGACCATGGGATGGTCGGGGCCCAGCGTGCTTTCGGCGATGCCGGTCGCGGTGGCGAGCATGGCGTTGGCGCGTTGGTACTCGCCCTGGACGCTCAGGAACAGGCCCGCCTCGTAGAGCACCGACCCGAGTTGCTCGGACGGGCGGGACGGTGACGTCGGCGACGCGGCGACCGCCTCGACATGGACGATCAGAGACCGCCAGGTCGGCCATCCGCTCACGTCGGACTCGGCGTCGTGGGGGACGGCCGAGTGGAGCCAGTCGAGGGCGCGGTCGCGAGCCGCGCCGAGCGCCTGCTCCTGGCCGGTGTTCTGGGCGCGGGACAGGATGGCGGCCCGGGTGAGGCGGTGCATCACCACCACGTCTTCGGTCAGGTCGATCATGCTGTGGGAGGCCAGGACTCCCAGCGCCTCGTCCACGGCCGCGGTGGCCTGCTCGTCCCCGCCGCCCAGCATCCACCGGGGAATGTCCGCCGGGGCGTACTGCGCCAGCACCAGGGCGAGTCCGGCCGCTTCAGGCGCCTGCCGGTTGAGGGTTTCGAGGGTGATGTCCAAGAGGCGGGCGATGGCGGCCTGGGCTTTGTCGCCGTCGGCGGCCTTGGCGTAGTAATGGGCCGGATACTGCCGCAGTAATTCCGAATAGCGGCCCAGCGAAATGCGGGTCTGGCGGATGTGGGCGGCGGCCTGGTCCAGGGCCAACGGTAAATGGCCGAGTTCTTCGGCGATCAGCGCGGCCGTCTCCCGGTCGTCCGCGGTGGTGTGCCCGGTGATGGTGGTGATCAGTTCGGCGGCCGGCTCCGGGGCGAGCAACCCCAGCCGCAAGGTGCGCGTGGTGCCGGGCCAGCGTACGTCCCGGCGGCTGGTGATCAGCACGTGCCCGCCCTCCAAGCACCCCAGCAGCCCGGCGACATGGGACGGGTCGGTGACGTTGTCCAGGACCAGCAGCCATCCCGGACGCGCCCGCAGCCAGCCCACCGCCCACGCCGCCGCGTCCTCGGTCGTCGCCGCCCGCGCGGCGTCCTGAACCAGGTGATGGGTCAGCCCGGCCAACCCCGCTTCGACCCGCTGCGGACTTTCGGCGGTCACCCACCAGACCGTCTCGTACCGTCCCCGGGCCCGGGCGGCGTACTGCAACGCCAACTCCGACTTCCCCACCCCGCCCATGCCATAGACGGCCTGGGTCACCACCACCGTCCCCGCGGCGGAGGCCAGCACCTGCTCCAGGCGGCGGTAGTCGTCATGGCGTCCGACGAACACCGCCGTGGCCGGACGCGGCAACCCCACCACCCGCGCGGCGGGCCGCACCGACTCCGGCGCGGGAAGCGACACCGCCGCCTGCGTGATCTCGTCCCCGGTCTTGACGCTGCCGAAATTGACACCGATTCCCGGTGACCGCCCCCCGGAGGTCCGCACGTGTCTCGCGGGCGGGTGACCGGCCCGCCGCTCGGCTCCCGCGTTTCCGTCGGCCATGACCGGTCACTGCCGGAAGGTGTTGCCGTCACCGGTGGCGATGACGCCGTGATTGGTGTGCACCGCCGGGGACCGCTCCCCGGACGTCACCACCCGCACCCCGGCTCCACGCGCGTCCCGCACCCACTCCTGAACCTGCGCCGCCAATTCGGCGTCCGCGCTCAGGGCCCTGCGAACGGCCTCGCGCAACGCCGCCTGATCGTCGGGGTCGTCGATCACATCGGCCAGTGCCTCGGGCACCTCCTCGCCCTCCGCGCGGACACCGAAGATCCGCTGCGCCAGCCGCCGCCCTAACCCCGCCGTCGCGTCAGCCGCCTGCTCCCGCGTACGCGCCAACACCGCGCCCCCGTACGCCCCCGCCGCCGTGGTCACGTACTGGGCCACGTCCCCGGCTAACTGCACCAGATCCCCAGACATCCCTACGCCCCTCCGTGAAACGGCCACCACCGACCCCAAGCCCAACTGACCGTCATCTAAGACGTTAGACGCGCACCCCCCACCTTCCGCCCACCCACCCACGACCGATACCGGCCCACACCCCGGCCCTCAGTCGCGACACTGTCCGACGGAGACCCGCGGAAACTCCCCCTCGCGGACGCCCAGCACCTCCGCCCCGTGGCCCACTGCGGTGCGGCTCTGACTCAATCCGGAACCCCGAACAGATCTCGCAAATGGGCGGCGTACTGCCGCAGCGACCGCGTTGTGGGGTGCTGGGCTCCGAGTGCGGCCGTTGCGCATCGTTCGGCTCGGGCGATCGCCGCGAGCGATTCGACGGCCCGTCCCAAATCACGGTGGATGGCAGCAAGGTTCCCCAACCGGGTGGCGACATCGGGGTGCTCAGCACCCAGCGCGGCCTCCGCGACGGCCAGCGCCCGCTCCTCCAAAGGCAACGCTTCGGCGGCCCGCCCCAGAGCACGGTGTACGGCGGCCAGATTGCCCAGCCGAGTAGCGATGTCGGGATGCTCGCGGCCCAGGGCGGTCTCGGTGATGGTCAACGCCCGCTCGAAGAGCGGCAGTGCCTCCTCCGCCCGTCCCAGCGCGCGGTGTGTCGCCGCCAGGTTGGCCAGCCGGGTGGCGACGTCGGGGTGATTCGGGCCCAGCGCGGCCTCCGCGACGGCCAGCGCCCGCTCCTCCAAAGGCAGCGCTTCGGCGGCCCGTCCCAGCGCGCGATGTGTGGCAGCTAGGTTGCCCAGCCCGACAGCGACGTCGGGATGGTCTGGGCCCAGCGCGGCCTCGGCGATGGCTAACGCCCGTCGCTCCAGCGGGAGCGTCTCAACCCACCGCCCCAGCGCGCGAAGCGTGACGGCCAGGTTCCCCAGGGCGAGGGCGACGCTGGGATGGCCAGGACCCAGCGCGGCCTCGGCGATGGTTAACGCCCGTTGGTCCAAGGGCAGGGCTTCGGCGGGCCGTCCCAACGCGCGGTGTGCGGCGGCCACGTGCGCCAGCCCGATGGCGACGTGGTGGTGGTCAGGGCCCAGCGCTGCCTCGGCGATGGCCAGCGCCCGCTGCTCCAAGGGCAACGCTTCGGCTGCCCGTCCCAGCGCGCGGTGTGTGGCGGCCAGGTGCCTCAGCCGGGTGGCGACGACGGGGTGACCAGAGCCCAGCGCTTCCTCGGCGTGGGCGGCCGCGGCGGTGAGCAGGGCGTTGGCGCGTTGGTACTCGCCCTGCGCGAGCAGGAACAGCCCCGTCTGGTCGAGTACTTGGCTGAGCTGCTCTGAGGGACGGGACGAGGCGAATGCGGGGACGATCGCCTCCACGTGCGCGACCAACGATCGCCAGACGGGCCACCCGGTCACGTCGGATTCGGGGTCGTCGGGCATGGCCGCCTGGAGCCAGGTGAGGGCACGGTCGCGAGCCGTGCTTTCCGCGCGGCCTTCACTGGTGTCCTGGGCCTTGGACAGGACGGCGGCTCGGGTGAGGCGGTGCATCGCCACCACCTCACCGGTCAGGTCGATCATGCTGTGGGAGGCGAGGACCCCCAACGCCGCGTCTGCCGCCTCGGTGGCCTCCTCGTCCCCACCGCCCAGGATCACCCGGGGAACGTCCGCGGGTGCGTAGTGCGCCAGCACCGAGACGAGCTCGGCCGCCCGCGGGGCCTGCTCCCGAAGGGTTCGCAGGGTGATGTCCCATAGGCGGGCGATGGTGGCCTGGGCCTTGTCGCCGTCGGCGGCCTTGGCGTAGCAGCGGGCCGGATGCCGTCGCAGCAATCCCAGATAGCGGCCCAACGTGATGCGGGTCTGCCGGATGTAGGCGGCGGCCTGGTCCAGAGCCAGCGGCAGACACCCGAGTTCTCGGGCGATCCGCGCAGCCGTCCGCCGGTCTTCCGGCGTGCGCTGCCCGGTGATCGTGGTGATCAGTTCGGCGGCCGGGTCCGGGTCGAGCAGCCCCAGCCGCAACGTCCGCGTGGTGCCGGGCCAGCGCACGTCCCGGCGACTGGTGACCAGCACATGCCCGCCCTCCAGGCGCCCTAGCAGACCGGCGACATGGGTTGGGTCGGTGACGTTGTCCAACAGCAGCAGCCAACCGGGATGGGCCCGCAACCAGCCGACCGCCCATGCGGCGGCGTCCTCGGTGGTCGCTGCCCGCGCGGCATCCTGGACAAGGTGATGGGTCAACCCGGCCAACCCGGCCTCGACCTGCTGGGGATTCTCGGCGGTCACCCACCACACCGCCTCGTACCGTCCCCGGGCGCGGTGGGCGTACTGCAACGCCAGTTCCGACTTGCCGACGCCACCCATGCCGAACAGGGCCTGCGTCACCACCACGGTTTCGTCGTCGACGCTCAACACCTGTTCGAGCCGCTGGTAATCGCCATGGCGTCCGAGGAACACCGGCGTGGCCGGACGAGGCAACCCCACCACCCGCGCGGCAGGCCGCACCGACTCCGGCGCCGGAAGCGACACCGCCACCTGTGTGATCTCGTCCCCGGTCCTGACGCAGCCGAAGTTGACGCCGACGCCCGGCGCCCGCGCCCCTGAAGTCCGCAGGTCAACGGCAGGCGAGGAACGAGTGTCGCCGACCCCGCCGTCCAGCCGGTGGCGCGGCTCCCCGTCCTCCGCGCGGACAGCGAAGCTCTCCTGCGTGCGTGCCGACACCGCGCCTCCGCAAAGCCACTGACCGTCACCAGGGAGGTTAGGGGCGCTGCCTCGCGTCCCGAATGCGAACACCTTCCACGACCGAATCCGGCCCACCGGCCCGGCCACGCGCCGCGCGGTCAGGTTCGGGCGGGCCTGGCGGCCGACGTCCAGCCAGACCGGTCATGTCGATGGGCTGACGACCGTCTGACCGCAGATGACGTTTATGGCCGCGATGCCTTGCGCCGCTGCGGGTTCGCGTGACGGCGGTGCTGTCAAGTCTTGTTTTCCTTTCCGGTAGCGCTTAAAACGATCATGCCTCTTGCGTGATCCCCGGGGGGCGTCCGGCCGCTGGCCTGGCGCATCACGCGCCGACCGAAGGGACCTCTCATGAGGAGTTCTCGCAAGCCGGGGAAGGTGGGGCGGCGAGCACCATGGCTCGTCCTGTCCGCCGCGCTCGTCCTGAGCCCGCTACCCGCACTGGCTCAGGGCGCGACACCGAACGGCGGCGTTTCCCCCGACCGTCGATCCAGTAGCGAGCAGAACGGCGTCGCGCTCATGCGCGTCGTCGTTCCCGACCAGCAGGCCGTCGACCGGCTGAACGCCCTCGGCGTGGACCTCGCCGAGTACACCCGTCCCGTGGACGGCGGAATCGAGGTGCACGCCGTCCTCAGCCCGGCCGAGGCCAAGGAGCTGAGGAGCAAGGGCTACGACGTCCGCGACGCCATCTCCGACCAGCAGGACGTCGCCAAGCTCCGGCAGGAGCGCGAGCAGACGCTCCGCTCGCTCGCGCAGGACGGGCAGACCGCCGACACCCTCACCCCGCTGCGCGCCGAATGGTTCACCAGCCTGGAGGGGCAGCGGTTCCTGTCGATCGAGGTGAAGACGAGCGCCCCGGACGCCACGAACATCCTCACGGCGACGTGGAACAGCGGCAAGGGCACCGAACCCGGCTCCGGCGGAACCGCCACGATGTCGCGCTTCACCGACGCCGGCCAGTACATGTACCACCGGTTCACCTCCCCGCTCGCGATCGACGCCGCGCCGACGAAGGCCACCGTCACCAGCAGTTCGGGCGGCAGCGTCACCGTCCCGGTCAAGGAATGGCTGGGCAAGCCGCGGAAGGCTCCGGGCAAGCACTACGTCAGCGACTTCGTCGACCACTACATGGACCCGACCGAGGTCTACGGCAGGATCAACGGGCTCGCCAAGGAATTCCCGAAGCTCGCCGAGATCGTCGACCTCCCGAACAAGACGAACGGATACCGCCGAAAGGCCCAGGCGCAGTTCGGGACCGTCGCGGCGAGCACCTTCTACGTGACCTCGAACGCGTACGGCTCCGACGGCGGCAACGACATCGCGCTGGCGCTGCGGAAGGCCGACCGGCCGTCCGCCCCGCTGTCGGTGTCGGTCGACGGCAAGAACGTCACCGTCACCCTGGCGACGGACGCCGAGGGCGCGGCGACCAGCACGGCCAAGCAGGTCGTGGACGCGCTGAACGCCGACGCCGGCACGCTCCTGCGCGCGGACACCTACCGCGGCGACGCCGGTTCCGGCGTGGTGGCCGAAAGCGCCGCGACGAAGCTCACCGACGGGCTGAAGGCCCCGGCGTCGGTGTCGCGCAAGCCGTTCCAGATGCAGGCACTGCGCATCGGGAAGCGGCGGGACGGCTCGAAGCCGGGGGTGTTCCTGTACTGCCAGGAGCACGCCCGCGAATGGGTGACCCCGCTGACCTGCGTGGAAACCGCCGAGCGGCTGCTGCGCAACTACCGGCTCGACCCGGCGACGCGCAAGATCGTCAATGACCTCGACATCTTCGTCCTCCCGTCGGTGAACCCCGACGGCGCGCACTACAGCATGTACGACTTCAACATGCAGCGCAGGAACATGACGGACCACTGCGGCCCGGCGGAGTCCGACCCCGGGTACCGCAACTCGTGGGGCGTCGACCTCAACCGCAACTTCTCGGTCGGTTCCGTGTTCGACGGGTACAGCGGCGCGTCGACGTCCTGCCGCAGCGACGTCTTCGCCGGGCCCGCCGAACTGTCGGAGCCGGAGGCCAAGAACGAGGTGTGGCTGACGCACCGGTTCCCGAACATCAAGTTCGCGATGAACACGCACTCCTACGGCGGGTACTTCATGTGGCCGCCGGGGGCGTACAAGGTCCCGGGCCGCGAGCTGCTGCCCCGGGTCGACCTCGGGACCGAGAGCTTCTTCTGGGCGGCGTCCGACCACATCCTCAACGCGGTGCAGAGCCGGCGCGGCACGGCCATCTGGCCGGGACGCACCGGCCCGGTGCCGGACGTCCTGTACTCGGCGGCCGGCAACAGCGCGGACGAGCACTGGTACAACCGCGGCATCATCGGCTGGGACTTCGAGGTCGGCGCGGACATCTGGAACCCGTCCACCAAGCGGTTCGACCCGGTGGGCTTCCAGCCGCCGTTCGCGGAGGGCCACGAGGAGGCGATGGAGTTCGCCAGCGGGCAGATCGGCATCCTTGAGGTGGCCCGGGCCTACGGCTCCGACAAGACGCCGCCGAGGTCGAACCTGCTGATCGCCGACCGCCAGCCGGGCTCGACGACCTTCACGTTCACGACGAACGAGCCCGCCACGGTCTACTACACCCTCGACGGCAGCCGTCCCACGCTGAAGTCGCCGAAACTCAAGGCGGCAGGCGTACGCGAGGGCCCGGAAAAGCTCAAGGTGGCCAAGAACACCGAAGTCAAGTGGTTCACAGTCGACATAGCAGGCAATATCGAGAATCATTACAACCCGGACGGCAACCGACAGAACTACCGGCACCAGTGGGTGACGGTCAAGAACTGACCCGCTGAGCCCGCGACCGTGGCCGCCCGCCCTCCCCGGCAGGCGGCCACGATCGCTTCCAACGATGTCGCCATTGCGGTAAATGATCGGTTTGCCAATTCTAGAGTCGACCGGCCGGGCCATCACAGTGCCCTGTCGATCACTATTCCCAGTGTTTGCGACCAGAGCGGCATGTACCGCATCCCCGCCGGGCAACGTGATCAAGAAAAGCGATGCCGGACACCTCCGGCAAAACGCCGAAATCACTTGTTCGAGGGAGAAAGAATGAGGAGTAGTGCGCGCACCGGCATGGCGGTCGCGGTGGCCGGGGCGGCGAGCGGCCTGACCATGCTGAGCGGCGGTGCCACCGCCCTGGCGGCGACCACCACCGCATCGCCGGAGAGGCCCGCCGCCGGCAACATCTGCCGTTACGAGGTCATCGCGCGGCATGGGCTCAAGGTCCACCAGACGCCGCGCGGCAAGGTGATCCCGCCGGCGCTGAAGTTCGGCACCCGCGTCGACGCGGACTGCAAGACGAGCCACGGCGGCTGGGTCGAGCTGCACGGGGGCGTCCCGGTCAGCCAGCGCCACGGCTGGGTCTTCGCGAAGTACCTGAAGCTGATCAGGCCCGTCGGCGGCGTCTCCGCCGGCGGCGGCGGCACCTCCGGGGCGGCGAACCCGATGCTGGCCGGCGCCGGCATCGGCGCGGTCGTCCTCGGCGCGGGTGTCGCGATCTCCGCGCGGCGCCGCCAGGTGAAGAACGTCGCCTGAGGGACGGAACGCACCATTCGGCGGTCGGCCGGCCACCCAGGTGGCGACCGGCCGTCGTCCCCTGCCTACGAAGGGTCTCGGGTGAGCCCATGAGCGAACCGAAGCGAAGCGGCCGATCGGTCCATGTGCGGTACTGGCTGGCCGCCGTGATCATCTCGACGGGCGTCGCCCTGTGCGTCGTCGGGTTCCGGCTGACCGGCCCCGACGCACCACCGCGACCGCCCGCGTCGGTCGCGGACATCCCCAAGGACGCGTCCCCGAACCCGGAGTTGGCGCTTCCCGCGTCCGTCCCGAAACGGATCAGGATCCCGTCCATCAAGGTCGGCGCACCGGTCGTCCCGGTCGACGTCCAGCCGGACGGGGCGCTCGGCGTACCACCGCTGAGCCGCGTCGACGAGGTCGGCTGGTACAGGGCCGGGCCGACGCCGGGCGAGAACGGCCGCAGCGTCCTGGTCGGCCATGTCGACTCCAAGAAGCAACCGGGTGTCTTCTACAAACTGGGCGCGCTGCGCCAGGGCCGCCGGATCGAGGTCGTCCGCGAGGACGGCACGACAGCGACCTTCCGCGTCGACGGCGTCAAGCTCGTCCCCAAGGACAGGTTCCCGACAAAGAGCGTCTACGGGACCGAAGGCGGACCGGAACTACGCCTCGTCACCTGCGGCGGCCGCTTCAACCGCAAACGGGGCCACTACGAGGACAACATCATCGTCTACGCATCCCTGACTCCCAGAACAGCGACAACCCACTCGCCTAACAAGCAGTAAACGCTCCCCGCGCGCCTGCCAACGCTTGACGGGAGCCCTCTCACAACTCCTCATCCAGGTACTGGACGGCGACGAACCAGTGCGGCATAGCCAACCGGTTCGTGGCAAAGTGGCGGAATGCCTGGCGCGCGGTACGGGATGGATGCGCCCTACGGGTTCAGCTTCGTGGGCCTGGTCGTGTTGGGGTTCTGGGTGACCGGACTGGTGATGGCGCTCACCGCCGACCTGGCCGCCGCCCTGCCCGCACTGGTCTCCGGCACCCTGCTGGCGGTATGCCTGGCCATGAGCCTGCACGCCACCCTGCGCGGCAAGTTCCTGGTCTGGCAGGACGTACTGGACGAGTTAGACCTGCGCGGCGACGAACGGCTGCTGGACCTCGGCTGCGGACGCGGCGCCGTCCTGTTAGCCGCCGCCCGGCGCCTCCCCCAGGGCCAGGCGATCGGCGTGGACCTGTGGCGCGGACGGGACCAGTCCGGCAACACTCCAGCGGCGACCCTGCGCAACGCCCACGCCGAAGGCGTCGCCGACCGCGTCCACGTGCAAGGGGGTGACCTGCGCAGACTCCCCTACACTGACTCAAGCTTCGACCTGGTCGTCTCCAGCCTGACGGTACACACCATCTTCAGCGCGGACGCCCGCGCCCAAGCAATCACCGAGGCCTACCGCGTACTACGACCGGGCGGCCGCCTACTGATAGCCGACCTGGCCCGAACCCCCCGCCAATACGCCGAGGTGCTGACCCGCCTGAACGCCCAAGAAATAGACGTACGCAACCTGGGTTGGCGCGCCTGGTGGGGCAGCCCGTGGGTCCCAACCCGCCTACTAACCGCCCGCAAACCCCCCACCCCCTAAAGACGTACCACCACACCCCAGCCCCCCGTGGCCACACATGTGCGGCAGAGTCGGGGGCATCGCGGGCTGAGTCGATGCATCAACTGGGGCCCTCCTCCGCAGGCAGCACAGCTCTACCCGCAGCGCGCGCAAGAAGCGCCGCAAGCCCAAGAAATCAGGCACGCAGCGGGGCACCGTAGCCGACGAACAGAAGAGACAAGGGTCAGTGACGAGCCACTGGCCCGACCTTCGCTGGAGCATGTGACGGGAATCAAACCTGTGCTGTCAGCTTGGAAACCATTGCGATCACACCGGTTGGAGCCGCTGACCTGGTATTTGGACGTACCGCAAGTGACCCATGATCGCCGCCTTCAATGGCACGTCAATGGCACGGACCGTACTTGATGACCCGCGCATCCTCGGCCTGATCGGAACAAACACAGCATCCGATCACCCGAGGTCAAGCAGCCACGAAGCGCAGGGCGGTCACGGCACGAGCACCGGAGGCAGCGCGGCAGCAATCGCCCCCGACCACGCAACCCATCCCAGCCACGCTGTGGCGATCGAAGGGCGCAACCACCCTCGTCTGATCAGTGGGAAGATCCAAGACGTCCAGCGACGTCCTCCCCAGGTCCCGTGACCAGCGCCGCGCTGTCGCGCGTATTCGCATCTGTCCAAGATGATCCGTCACGTTGCTAGCACCACCTTTAACGCGGGACGCCCGTCCTGAGGATCCTCCGCGCGAACAGCAGGGCGGTGTGACAGCCGGAGTCGCGCGGGCGTGCCCTCCCGCCCGCGGGGCCGGGGTTCGGAGGGTACTAGACCCTCATTCCGCGCCCGTCCAGCGAGCAACCAATCGACGAATCCGAATCATGCACAAGCTCGTTAGGTCGTGCCGTGAAATACGGCGCACTCCAGGCAATCTTCGACCTCCAAGGAGCGCTGGTGTTAACTAGTGTGACTTTGCGATATCCGTGAGACTCACGGCCGTTCCACCGTACAGCCGGACGTGAACCACTTCTGGCGGCTGAGCGTCTAAACTGCAGGCGCTGACTGGCCAGAGGCGGGGGAGTCTCGATGGTCTACGATTACAACCAGGGCCCCGGAGGATCACCTCCGCCAGGAGGCAAAGATCGCAGAAAGAAGCGGGGGTCCAGGCTAAGGACTGCCAGCTACGTCGCTACCGTGCTTACGCTGATCGTAGCAGTCGCTGCTGCCGCTATGGACTACTTCGGTATCAGTTCTTCCAACCAACAGACGACGAATCACGGCCCAGTCGCTGCTGGATCGGAAGGTCCCGACCCCACCGATGCGAGAACTTCAGACCCTACCAATACTAGAACGCGAAGCTCTACGGTATGGATTAGAGCAACCGGAGCGTTCACAGGTTCCTGCTTGGACGTCCGTGGCCCTCTGCAGGAACCGGGAACCCCCACACAGATCTGGACATGCAAGAGCGTCGACGAAATGCTTTGGATTCCTTTCAAGGATGGAACTATTCATGGATTCGGCAATCTGTGCCTGAGCGCGGACAATAGTCCCGAAGACGGCTCACGCGTTTATATGGATACCTGCTCCGGACGCGTGGGTCAGATATGGAAGATCCCGTCCGACACAGGGCACGTCAAGAATGGGACTGGCCTATGCCTGGACATCCAAGGCCCCTCAACCGCATTGGGCACGGCCGTCCAATTATGGCATTGCCAGGAAGTCGATCAGCATAAGTGGCAATTCGAGGCTCACTTGTGATCCTTTTCGTTCCACACTGCGCCCGTAACCAGACAGCCAGAGGGAATGTTCGAGAAAGGCCGCACGCCCGACTCCAAAGTTGGGCACGGCCACCCGGACGCGCCGGACGCAGCGTCACTTCCTGGCAGACTGCCCCCTCACGTTGAGTAGGGGTCGCTAATTCGGTCCAGGCGGGGAGCGGACGCGCGGTTGGCTCCAAGGGCCTAGCGGCCGTCGACGACGGCTGGCGAGAACGCTGCGCCGTAGCGAGCGAAGTTGCGGCGGGCCTCGGTCAGGCTGAGGTCTGCGTTGCCGTGGCCGCGTACGACATCGGCGTCATGGTCGTCGTCCTCTCATGGACACACGGGGGCACGTCTCGCAGGCTCCGCGCTGCCCCAGGGTGAGGTAGCCGCAGCATGAGCAGGGCTCGCGGGGGCGGATAGGACGCACGTTGGAAGGCCTCTTCCCTTGCTTCACCTGGGTGCGCGAGATCGCCATGTCTCCAAGGAAGCTGCTCGGTCACGCTCCCCTCGTGCCCACTTTCCTCCCGTCGCCTTCCCCGTAGCCGCGGGTTCGTCCAGGGCGTCGAGCCTGGCTCAGCGCGCTCGTCCGGGCCGAGCGGAAGCGGGACGGCGACGATGACGGCGAGGCAGCGGGCGCTCTCGTGCCGGTGGCCTAATTGCACGGCGCTGGAAACGATCAAGGCCCAGGGCTGGGGATCGTGGTCCCTGGCCTGGGCCTTTGGGGTGGAGCGGGTGACGGGAATCGAACCCGCGCTGTCAGCTTGGGAATCAAACCGATCCAGGCCGTCATAGCGCCTGAGCTGGCCTCCGCACGTACCGCGAGTGACCGTGATTGCCCCCTGATCACCGTGGCTAGTTGCACGCTAATTGCACGCCACCGTTGCCGCTGAGCTACACGTCCTCGGCCTGCTCGGAACGGCGACAGCGCCCCGATCATTCGAGGGCAAGCGGACCCGGAGCGCAGGGCCGGCCACGGCCCGAGCACCGGAAGCCGCGCGGCAGCGATCGCCCCAACCATGCAACGCGCCTCAGCCACGCTGTGGCGATCGTAGGGCGCAACCATCGCCGTCTGATCCGTAGCAAGATTCGGCGCGTCCAGGCATGTCCCCACATTCGCGCGGGCGTGCGCTCCGGGGCTTGGGGGCCGGAGGGCCGGCTTCGCACACGCTAAGCAGTGTGTAATCCGCGGGGAAGCCCAGTAAGCGAATGCTGATCAAGCCGGGTGTTCAGCCTCACGTTCATAGAACATTTCTGGCTGATCCTCTGCCTCGGCTGCGTGGTTCATATGCACGAGTCGAGACGAGCGAGAGTAATAGTGAGCCAAGAGGGAAGACTGTCCGCTTCCCAGGCGTAAAAATGGACATCATTCGATTTGGCTCGATTGTGGATATCGCAGAGCCACAGGCCATTTTCAACTACGCTACGCCCGCCAAGGCTATACGGCCAAAAGTGGTCGATCTGATGCGCCATACGAATATGAGGGCACACGTAGCCCCATATTAGCCCAGAAGCGCAACGGGTGCTTCTTGGGCGGGAGATGTTGAATGGGCGAGAGCCAATACAACTACTCCACTGTGCGGGAGTGACCGGAGCTACGTCCGGATGAATAAGAGCAAGAGCTTCAGGAAGGGAACGGCGAGCAAGAGCATCCACGTATCGCAGCTTCCAAGTATCTGAGGAAATACCTTCGAGATCCTCCACAAGCTGCAGATATTTAAATGCAGAACTGAAACGCAGCTGCATGACCTCTACTTCGATCACCAGTTGATCTGCAGCTCCGACTGACTCGACAGATCACCATAATGCTTCATAACAACGACTATTTCCAGTGGCTTCGGGTAGTCGCCACCCAGAATCAGTCCTTTCCTTTCCATCTCTTTGTAGCGCAGAGGGCGTCCGACTGTCTTTGCATCCAGAATTTCGTAATCGCCTACATTCGACGTATAGTCAGTGACTTTGACGTGGGTTGCTGTGCCGGCACTATGACTTCCCATCGCGCCTCGGAGCATCCTGTATTCTTCCCTGCCATGCTTAGCAGGACGCTTTGCAGGGGTGAGTTTACTGAAGCTGAGAACGACTGCCGCGCCATTACCCTTGAGATGGTCAGCAAGGTTGCTATTCGCTTCCGGAAGAGCGCCTGTTCTCAATGCATCTTCCAAGACGCTTCTAGCTATTCTCTTGCTAACCGTGTTGGCCGGTCCGCTAAGATTACGGACCCACGAGAAGGTCCAATTGGTATTCTGAAACTTTAGGTCCTGGAGTATTGCGCGATAATCAGCCGTCGGTCCGTTCTCCAGAGCCCGGGCCAGGACGCCCACCAAGAAAGCCTCTTGCATAATTGTTTGCTGCTTTTGTCCCTTACCAAAGAAAACTGAACTATCATGATCCCCGACAGTTTGATGGAGAGCGATGTAGGCGTGGCTGATTTCTGCAGCAAGCTCGGCCGGGTTGAGATGCTTATGAAGTTGGACTGGCAGATTATAATAGTTTCTGCTGATCAGGTCGCCCAAAGTGTTGCACTTGAAGGAAAATCCGCCATAGATCGGCGTCGCCGGTCGATGCTCATTGAACTGAACGTTGTTGAAGAAGGGATTAGATATGCCGCGGAAATTTGGCGTTCGACAGAGTTCAACAACTGCCCTGAAGGCAAGCCTGGCGGCAGAGCTTGCACTCTTGCTCGAAGAATATTTACCCAAGTCGAACGCATACGTAAGCCACTCGTTGTGAAGTTCATCCAACTTTGTAGCCGCGGTGGTAACTTGTGCAAAGAGGCTCGCCAGTAGAGGACTACTGTATGAGTTACTGCCGTCATCCAGGAGTAGAACGAGGGGCACCGGGTCGTTGGCTTGTGCGGATTGACTTAGCCCCGAAATACGGTGTTGACCATCGAGGATCCATAGCGGGCGTTGCGCAGGATCGTCGGTCACCTCGGGTACATCTACTATAAACGTGCCCGTACCATATGAAGTGCCATCTATTTGCTTCGGAGAAATATCGATTCCTGAAGCGAATGCATTCTTGGCAAGCAACACTGGGTTAGGCATTAGCCCGCCGGTATTATTGAATGTTTGTGCGAGTTGTTCTACACGGTCATGATTGATTGGACGCTGCCAGTCTCGTACAGGTTCGGCGGTGATGTTGGCTGCGATTTGTTGATGGTCCGTCTGCTCAGTGAAGGCGGGGGCAATAGCTATAACGGCTATTTCCGCCGCGGATGCAAAGCCGATATAGATCGGGAAAGTCTTGCTACCGCTGGAAATGTAAGAGCGCAGGCATTCAATCTGCACGCGTTACCCCCGGCTACGCGGACCGATACAGGTAGCCGTCATGTTAGCACTGAACAGTCTTCCGACGTGAGTAAGCTGCGGGTGGGTCTGGAATTCGGCATTCCCCAGAGGCCTCGTGCTGAAGAGGCCAGTAGCGTCCTGGCCAGTCGGCCGGGGCGGGTCGGCCCGGAGAGGCCGCATGCCCGGCCCGGACCGACCGGCGGCGGCCGCGGAGCGGGCGCCCTTGAAGACGTAGAGAAAGTTCTCATCCGGCACGTGGCTGATGGTGCTGGGCTGCGGTTATGTCATGAGTTTGGTGAGGGTTCGGCGGGTTTGGTCGGCGAGGCTGACGGCTGCGCCTAGGCGGTTGTCGATGGTGACGTGGGCGTTGTCGGGTGGGTCTTCGGGGTTGAGGGTGCTGGCGTATTCGTCCCAGTTGGCGAGCTTCCAGGCGTCGCGGGCGGCGTCGCGTTGCTCGATGTACTCGTGCATGGTGTCTAGGTCGCTGTGGACCCAGATGGAGGTCACGTCCACGCCCTTGGCTTTGCATCGGTGGGTGAGGCGTGGGAGCCAACTCGGGTTGGTGAGTTCGGTGATGAAGGGGGCGGCGAGGATGATCGAGACGCCGCAGTCGATGTTGCCGTAGGCGGCGTTGAGCAGGCACCGGTACTCGTGCGGGCGGACCTCGGCGCGGTAGAGGTCGGTGTGGCGGTCGTGCTGGTCGGCGCCGAGTGAGACCAGGAGGCGTTCGGTCATGCGGCGGGTGAGGGCGTCCTTGTCCAGGAACGCCCAGCCTGAGAGATCGGACAGGAAGCGGGCGAATTCTGTCTTGCCTGATCCGGCGTAGCCGCCGACCAGGACCAGGACGGGGTTGCCTCCGGCGTTGGCGACGGCTCGGCCGTGCCAGGCGTTGGCCAGGCGGGTCTTGAGCGCGGTGGCGTCGGGGAAGAAGGCCGACAGGTCGAACGGGGTGCCGTCGTGGCCGGGTTCGCGGCCGTGGGCTTGCGCGGCCATGCGTTCCAGGACGGGGAGTGCGATGTTGTGCGCGCGGGCGAGGTAGGGCAACCAGTCGTCGGGGATGCGCAAGCCGCGTTCCCAGCGGGACACCTCGTGTCGGGTGAGGGTGTCAGTGGAGGCGAGGTCGCAGAGTTGAGCGGCTAGGGCGCGTTGGCTCCGGGTGCCGCGTAGGCGGGCCAGGTATGCGCCGAACGCTCGTCGGGCATCGGTCGTCATGGGTGGCTACCTCCTGTAATCGAGTGTGGCCCCCTCCCGGCCCCCTGTCAGGCTCCTTTGCGAATCGACGGACGGCGGAAACCTGGCGGGGCGGTTGAGGGCATGCCGCGCGGGCCGGTCCGGCTCGCTGACGAATCCGACGAGGAATCCGCCGATGGAAACGCGTGCGCAGACTGAGGACCCGGCGCTCCGCCAACTCCGGGAAGAGTTCACCGGTCACCGGATATGGCGGGCCCAGCGGTCGGACGGCAGTCCCGGCGACTGGGTCGCGACGCTGCACAACCCGGCCGCCGGGGTTGACGCGACGGTGATCTGCCGGGACTCGGAGGAGTTGCGTGCGGCGCTGGTGCACGAGCGGCAGCGGGCGGCGGGCCGTTCGGTAATGAAGAGGGCCTGGTGATGGTGGTGTGGACTCCCCCACTGTCACCTCATGGGGCCGTCTCAGAAGATGGGGCGGTCCAGGGGGAGGCTGAGGCGGCGTGGTGGGTGCTTGTCCCCCCGGCTGCACCCGCCGCGCTGCCTCGGCCCCTCACCGCACGCCGCCGCCTCAACCGCCTCGGGCGGGCGCTGCGGCGGCAGGGCTGGATTGCCGAACGCCGGTACGCCGACGCGGTTCCGCTGCTGCGGGTGCACTCCCCGGACATGCCGTTCGTCGGCGAGAGCGTGTGCGTGGTCGGCGGGGACGGCGGGTGGTGGTTCCGGTTCAGTACCGGGACGCTCCTCGCGCCCTGCGCGCGGATGGACCTGGCGGTGTGGCAGGTCACGGCGCTGCTGACCGCTGCGGGGCTCGGCGCCGGGGCCGTCCCACTGGACGAATGACCTGCGATGGATGCCCGGGCCGTCGCTGTGGAGGAGATCGCCCAGTGGTTCGGGGTTCCGTGCTGGGTCGGTGTCCACACGGGCAACTATTGGGCGTTGGTGCTCGGTAGTGGCGGCTGGTGGAGGCGCTGACGCTTCGGGAGCTGGCCACGGCCATCACGCACCCCGACCGGTGGCCGTGGCCTTGAAGACCGCGCGGCAGGGCGAACGGGAGAGCCAGAGGTCACCTGCCGCGCGGTCTTCGCTATTCGAGGTCAGGCAGTGCAGTGACGGGCTCGCTCGGGCTCGTCTCCACGGCAGCGAGGATGCGGCGGGCCGTCTCGGTGGGGTCGGTCTGGTCGGTTCGGACGAGCAGGTTAAAGGTCGGAGTCTTCGCTGCCCGGAGGTCGTCGCGTGTCTCGTCCCACGCCTGGAGGCGCTCGGAAGCGTCGGCGTCTCCGCGGTGCTGGGACCGGTCGGCGCAAACGGCTCGGGAGATCCAGAGGAGAACGGTCGTCCAGTCGAGGGGAACGGCTACGCGTAGGCGTTGCACATCGCTGAGGTTGCCCATGTGGACGACTGGGACCTTGTCGGCCTCGACCAGGGCGGCGATGTCGTCTCGATCGACGGCGTAGACGTTGCCGTAACGGTGGGTCTCAGCGACCAGGCGGCCGGAGTCGCGGAGTTTCTCAAGGTCGGCGGCCGTGACGTGCCGGTATCCGGTGCTGCGGCCGGTCCCGAGTTTGAGCTTGGGCAGTAGCGCGTACCGGTCGTCCTGGCGTGCCAGCTCGGCCGTGACCGTGTCCTTGCCGCTGGTCGGCGGGCCGTAGAGGATCACGCCGGGACTGGTCATGACAGGACCCTACGCAACGCCTCCCGTGTCTGGTCGGCGATGCTGATCGCCGCACCTAGCCGGTTGTCGACGGTGAGGTGGACACCCGGCGGGCTGGTCTGGGTGTCGAGCTTGCTGGCGTACTCGTCCCAGTTGGCGAGCTTCCAAGCGTCGCGCGGGGCGTCGCGGAACTCGATGTACTCGCGCATGGAGTCGACATCGCACCGGACCCAGATGACCGCCACGTCTACGCCCTTGGCTTTGCACCGGTTGGTCAGGCGGCTCAACCATGCCTCGTCGCTGAGTTCAGCGATGAAAGGGGCGGCGAGGATCGTGGATATGCCGCAGTCGATGTTGTCGTTCGCGGTGTCCATGAGGCACTTGTACTCAAGCGGCCTGACCTCTCTCAGATAGAGGTCGGTGTGCCGGTCGTGCGGGTCGCCGTCCATGGAGACCAGCAGGCGTTCGGTGAGGCGGCGGGTTAGAGAGTCCTTGTCCAGGAATGCCCAGCCCGATACGTCGCCGAGAAAGCGGGCGAATTCTGTCTTGCCTGATCCGGCGTAGCCGCCGACGAGGACGAGGGTGGTCGTCCCGATACTGCCGCTCATCGCCCGGCCGCGCCATGCGTTGACCACGCGGGCCTTGAGGGCGTCACCTGCGGTGGGGTCCTGGTCCTGGGTCTCGTCGGAGACTCGGTCCAAGCCCTGAGAGATCGTGTTGGCCGCGTCCTCGGTGGCTGCGGGGCTGAGCGGGCCCGGCAGGGGGAGCGTGAGGTCTCCTGCCTCCTCGGCTGGGAGGGGGAGGCGAAAGCCCAACTCGGGCTCGGTGGCCTCGTACATGAGGCAGTAGGCGCGGCGGTAATGCGGGCCGGGGTATCTGTTCCCGCTCTCGTGCTCCCACAGCGTTTGAAAGTTCGCCGCCACGCTCAGCCCACCTCGCTGGGCCACTTGACGCAACTTGTCGCCAGCGGCTTCAAGGCTCAAGCCGTGGTTCTCGCGGCGCTCGCGAAGTTTGCCGGGTTGCCAACCAGCTCGCTGCTTGGTCGTACTCAAATCCAACCTTTCCATGTGGCAGAAATCGGCACATGTCGACATGTGCTCGCTGTCCGCTGGGGAGCGTGAAAGTGGACGTATAAACGAACGTGTAAGAAGCTGGAGACGCATTGAGGATGGGCTTCGCGCGCCTCCTGAACTGAAATACCGGTATGCCGATCGAGACCTGGATCACAACGGGAGGCGGTCACCGGTGGCAGTGGACGGCGGGCAGGCGCGGACACCTCGGGATCTCATCGACCAGATCCTTGCCGAACTGGACGCACTCACTTGCCGGGTCGACCAGCTTGCGGAGGCTCTGGAAACACGCTCCGCTCAATGCGCGCGACGCGCTCACCCAGGTCCCGGACAGCCGCCAGGACTTCCGTGAGCTGCCTCATCGTCGCCTCGTCTCCGGCGGGCGAGGACGCGGCCTGACTCGGCGGGCGGCGCTCGGCCTGGTCGCGGACGAACACGCCCTTGCCTTGCTGGCCAATGACGGCGCCCTCCGTCCTCAACACGCTGATGGCGGCCTTCACCACCCCGGCCGACACCTCGTACTGATCGCTGAGCTGGGCGGTGGACGGCAAGGACTGGCCCGGCGCAAGCCGCCCGTCGCTGATCTGTTTCCGCAGGTCATCGGCTATCTGGAGATAGCCGGGCCGCCCAGTTCTCTCGACCATCGTGCGCCTTCCGTCAGGGGTCTGCACACAAGTTCAGCACAGCCCGCGGGCCAAGGGAACCAGGATGGCCTTGATAGCTTAGACAGCTAAGTAGACTATGTCGTCTAAGTAGTCCAGCGAGCCTCGGAGGTTCTCGTGCGCAACATTCCGGTGGACGTGTCGGCGCTGTCGTTCGTGTGCGTGTCCGCGCCGCGTCCCAAGGTCGTCAATCAAGACACGGGGGAGGTGAAGACCGACCGCAACGGCCAGACGGTGTTCACGGTGGGGCTGTCGGCGGCCGATGCTTCGGGGCGGGTGGACCTGCTCAACGTGGCGGTGGTCGGCGACCAGTCGGTGGGCATCGGGGAGATCGTCACGCCCGTCGGGTTGGTCGCGTTCCCGTGGGAGGCGGTGCTCGGTGGTGAGAAGCGGTTCGGTGTGGCCTTCCGCGCCGACCGCATCGCGCCGGTCTCGGCGGCCGGTCCGGCTGATGCGTCCGCTTCGGCGGGCGTGGCCTGAGCGGCGGCCCGGTCATGGCTGATCTGCGTGTGGTGCTCGGGGTCCTGGCCGCTGCGGCGGCCGGGCTCTGGGCCTGGCGCCGGTTCCACCCGGTGTCGTTCTGGTACGGCATCGCCTTCCCGGCGCGTGCGGTGCTGGTGTACCTGACCTGGCATCACGTCGCCTCCGGCTGCAAGCTCACCCGCAACCGGCGGCGCTTCCGCCTCACCCTCGACGCCGTCCCCGTCGTCGGTCCGGCCGCGCGCAACGCCGCGACCGTGGTCGAGCAGCGGCGGCGGGTGCGGCGGGTCGACGTCGAACGCGCTCCGCGTCTGGGTGTGCTTCGGCCTACTCGGCTCGGGTGGCGGATGCGGCTCCGGCTGCACGACGGGCAGGTCCCGGCCGACTATGAGAAGGCAGCGGAGGGGATCGCGCACGCCTGGCGGGTGCACTCGGTGCGGGTGGTCGATGTCCGGCCGGGCTACGTGACGTTGTGGGCGACGATGCGTGACCCGCTGGTGGACGTGGTCACCGAGCCCGAAACCGGCGAACTGCTGCGGGTGCGTCCCGGCAAGCTGGAGAACGGCCGAGACTGGGTGATCGACTTTCCGACCGTGCCGCACTGGTTCAACGCCGGAGCGACCCAGTCCGGCAAGTCCAACCTGGCCAACGCCATCATCAAGGGCCTTGCACCGCAACCGGTCGCGCTGGTCGGGTTCGACCTCAAGGGCAGGTTCGACCTCAAGGGCGGGGTCGAGTTCACCCCCTACGCGCCTCGCCTCTCGGCGCTGGCGACCACCCGCAAGGAGTCGGTCGACCTGCTAGGCGACCTGGTGGACGAGGTCGAAGCCCGGATGGCGACGTGCCGCGCCCACGGGGCTCGGAACGTGTGGACGCTCCCGGAGGCGCTGCGGACGGTGCCGGTGGTGGTCCTGGTGGACGAGGTCGCCGAACTGTTCCTCATGGCCGACAAGTCCGAGAAGGAGGAGGTGTCCAAGACCGCTACCGCGCTGCTGCGGGTGGCGCAGCTCGGCCGGGCGTTCGCGGTCCACCTGATCGTCTGCGGACAGCGCATCGGCTCCGACCTCGGCCCCGGCGTCACCGCCCTCCGCGCGCAACTGTCGGGGCGGGTCTGCCACCGAGTCAACGACCCCGAAACCGCGAACATGACCCTGGGCGACCTGGACCCGGCCGCGCTGGACGCCGCCCGCGCCATCCCCGCCGAGACTCCCGGCGTGTGCATCGTCGCCGGACAAGACGGCACCTGGCACCGCGCCCGCTCGGTCTACGTCCCCGAGCAAGACGCCGAACAAGCCGCACTCGACTACGCGCACCTGACCCCGGACTGGGAAGCCCTCGTCGGCTCGGTCCCGACCGTCTCCCCGGCCGCATAACCGGGCCGGTCGCCCTCTCGCTCCCTTCCTCCTCCGGCTCGGCGTGAGCCCTGATCACGCCACGTCCCTACCCGACCCATGCCCGAAACCATCCCTGGAGGCTGCCCGATGGTCGCCCACGTCCGTGTCCTTCGTCCTCGTCCCCGTCCTCGGTTCGTCGCCGTCCCGTCCCCGTCCTCACCGTCCGACTCGTCGTCTTCCGGCTCGTCCCGGCCGTCCTGTGTGTCGTCGTGGGACGTGTGGCCGGTCGGGGTCGAGTGGGACGAGTTCCGCTCCCTGCACCTCGCCCGCTGCCAGCGGTGCGCCGACTCGTACGCCTCGTCCCACGCGGCCGAGGTGGACGACTGGGCCGACACCCACCGCTGCGACCCCGAACTGGCCGCGCTCCTCGCGCTCGTCACCTCCCGGCGGGCAGCATGACCCGCCGCCTCCTCGGCGCGCTGGCCGACTCCGGACCCGTGGTGGTGCTGGCCGGGATCGCGGCGGCCGGATCGTTCACCCACATCCGCGACACCGCCACCGAACACGGCCAAACCGGGTGGATGGCCTGGGCCATCGCCGTCTGCATCGACCTCACCTGCGTCATGGCGGCCGGAGAACGCCAGCGCGACAAACGCACCGGACGGGACACGGGGCCGCTGTCGTGGCCGACGCTCGTCCTGGTCGGCGGCGTCCTGCTCTCCCTGGCCGCCAACCTCGCACAAGCCGACCCGACCGTGTGGGGCTGGATCACCGCGGGGACACCAGCGGGCGCGTTCCTGGTCGCCGTCTCCATGCTCGAACGCCGAAAGGCCAGCACCACGACAGCGGCCCGGCCTACGCCGATCCCGGACTCCTTCGGCCGCCCGTCCTCGACACCGTCCCCGGCGGTCTCCTCGTCCGGCCCGGCCTCGTCACCGTGGGTGGTGTGGGAGGACGCCCGCCCCGCCGCCCCCGCTGTCCCGGACGAGCCGGACGAGCCGGACGAGGAGAGGCGGCCCGCAGAAGAGCCGGACGGCCAAACCTCCATCCCCGTCCCGGCCGACATGGCACCCGCCGAATCGTCCGCGTCCTCGTCCCGGTCCGCGGCGCCCTCATCGGCATCCGGACCAGCCGGGCCGCTGGTGGAGTTCGCGCGCCAGGTCGCAGCCGAACACCAGACCGAGCACGGGCGGCCCATCACCCGCGACGCGCTCCGCGCCCGCCTCGGCGTGTCCAACCAACTCGCCTCCGACCTGCTCCGCCAGATCCGCACCGACCGAACCCGTAGCGAGACAGCGGCCTGAACCAGGCCAGATCAGGAGATCCGCGTGTCTGAACACGCCCTCGTCCCGGACGCCTCCGGCCGCTCACACCGTGCCAGTGGGGCTGGGTGGCGGCTGCGCTGCCGTACCTGCGATGTCACCACCGGCGGGCTCACCTGGGTGTCGCTGCTCGCACCCCGGGGCGGCCCTTCGTGCTCGGCCTGTGGCTCGGACCAGGTGACCGCGCAGGACTCGGCGAACGGATCGGCTGTCGCGTTCCCGCGTCCGCTCGCGCCGGTGGGCGAGTGGTGGCGGTGCTGCAACTGCGGCGGGACCGGCCTGGACTCCTACGGCGACACCTGCCCGCACTGCACCGGCCTGGGCAACTGCCAATGACCCGCTAGTGATCGAGCGCCCCCGGCGTGGCCGCACAAGCCGCCAAGCACATACGCGCCACGTCGGGGGCCATCCCCTCAGCCACTCGTAACGGTCAAGGAGACCCCTTCATCGTGCCTCACCCTGTCCTCACACCGCAGGACGCCCGGCAGATGGCCAAGATCATCGACCGGGCGGACTTCGAGCGCTGGGCCGCCCGCGCCCGCGCTACCGGTGGCTGCTCTCAACCCGTCTACCTCACCGGAACCGTGGAGCACGTCCACGCCGGTACCGGGGAACTGCTGCACCGCTACACCACCGACCGCGAGCCGGACGGCGCGCTACCGGTGGCGTGCAAGACTCGGCGGGCGTCCCGCTGCCCCGCCTGCGCCGAGATCTACCGGGCCGACACCTATCAGCTCATCCGCGCGGGCCTGGCCGGTGGGAAAGGCATCCCGGACAGCGTGGCCGGTCACCCGGCCGCCTTCGTCACCCTCACCGCGCCCTCGTTCGGTCCCGTCCACGCCCGGCGAGTCCGCAACGGCGGACAGGTCGAGCGCTGCCGTCCCCGCCGGGACGCCCGGCCCTGCCCGCATGGCGTGGTGCCCTCCTGCGCCGTCCGGCATGGCGAGAACGATCCCCGGCTCGGGGAACCGCTGTGCCCCGACTGCTACGACTACGCCGGGTCGGTGCTGTTCAACGCGCTGGCTCCGGAACTGTGGCGACGCTTCACGCTGGCCCTGCGGCGCTACCTCGCCAAGTCGGCCAGACTGACACACAAAGAGTTCCGCGAAACCCTGGCCGTCTCGTTCGCCAAAGTCGCCGAATACCAGCGGCGCGGCGTCGTCCACTTCCACGCGGTCATCCGCTTCGACGGACCAGACGGGCCAGCCACGTCCCCGCCCGAGTGGGCCACCGTCCGCCTCCTGGACGACGCGGTCCGGCACGCGGCGGGCGCGGTCTCGGTCACAACTCCGGCCGCTTCCAGCATGCCCGCGCGGTCGCTCTCGTGGGGCGCGCAAGTGGACGTGCGAGCCATCACGGCCTCTGGCGCGCTCACCCAACAGGCCGTCGCGGGCTACATCGCCAAATACGCCACCAAGGCCGCCGAATGCGTCGGCACCCTCGACCGGCGGCTTCGCCCCGCCGATGAGCTGGCCACGCTCCCGATCACATCACACGCCCGGCGGCTCATCGGCGAATGCCTGCGCCTAGGGGCACTGGACGAGTTCGCAGACCTCCGCCTCGTCCAATGGGCCCACATGCTCGGGTTCCGCGGCCACTTCTCCACCAAATCCCGCCGCTACTCCACCACCCTCGGCGCGCTACGCGCCGCCCGCATCGCCTACGCCCGCGAACAGTTCCCTGGCTGGCAACCACCCGACGACCAAGACCCGGAACTCATCCTCACCATCGGCGAATGGCGCTTCCACAGCCAGGGCCTCACACGCGGCGAAGCACTCGTCACCGCCGCACTCACCGGAAGACCTCTACCGCCCTCGCCGGACACAACCGCTAGGAGTGCCGCTTGAGCAAGGCAAGGGTTCAAACACGCCCGGTCGGCCTGAACGAACGGTTGCTGACCGTCGCTGAGGCGGCCGAGTACCTCAACACCTCGCAGCGGTTCCCGCGTCGGCTCATCGCCGAACGACGCATCCGCTTCGTCAAGCTCGGGCGCTTCGTCCGCATACCCGAATCCGCGCTTCGTGAGTTCGTCTCCGCCGGGCTGGTCGAGCCCATGACCGCATCCGACGTCTGGAGGGCTGCGTAATGGCCAAGGGAAACAAGCCGGGTCACCGTCGTTTCGGCAACATCCGGAAGCTTCCGTCCGGCCGCTTTCAAGCGAGCTACCTCGCTCCGAACGGACAGCGACGGACGGCGCCTGAGACTTTCCAGCGCAAGGGCGATGCGGAGAAGTGGCTGACGCTGGCCGAAGCGCAGATCCTCAGTGGCGAATGGACCGACCCTGAGCGGGCCAAGGTCAAGGTGGGCGACTACGCCGCACAGTGGATCGAGCAACGCGCGGGGCTGCGTCCTCGGACGGTGGAGCTGTATGCCTGGCTCCTCAACAAGTACATCGCGCCGCACCTGGGCGGGGTCACACTGGGCAAGCTGAGCACGGCCATGATCCGCGAGTGGCGGTCGACGCTCCTCGGCTCCGGCGTCTCACCAACCATGGCAGCCAAGGCGTACCGGCTGCTCCGAGCCGTCCTCATGACGGCGGTGGAGGAAGACAAGATCCTCCTCCGCAACCCGTGCCGCGTCCGGGGCGCTGGCACCGAGGAGGCTCCCGAGCGTCCCGTGCTCACTGTGGCCCAAGTCTTCGAGTTGGCCGAACGGGTCGGCGTGCGGCCGGTCGGCAACTTCCGCAAGCTGGACTCCGGTGAGTACCGGCTCCGCTACCGCGTCAAGGGCGGAGTCATGCGGCGCTTCCCTCAGACCTTCGCCACTCGCATGGAGGCGGAACGGACGCTGTGGAAGCTGGCGGACGACGGACATGCGGACGTAATCCAAGATGATCGGCTGTTCGCGTTCATCCTGCTGGCCACGTTCGCAAGCCTGCGATGGGGCGAAATCACGGCGCTTCGCCGCTGCGACCTGGACCTGGTCAACCAGACCGTGAGCGTCCGGCGCGCCTTCGTCGAGCGATCCAACGGGGAGATGATCCTCGGTCCGCCCAAGTCCCGCGCTGGCATCCGGACGGTCACGATCCCGGCCCTGATCATCCTCTACTTGGACGCCCACATGGACAAGTACACCGGGAGGGAGCCCGATGCCCTGATCTTCACGGGGGTCAAAGGCGGGCCGCTCCGCCGTAGCGGCTTCAACAAGCTCACGAACTGGAGGCACGTGGTGGAGGCGCTCGGCGTGCCGAACCTTCACTTCCACGACCTTCGGCACACGGGCAACCAGCTCGCCGCCGACATGGGCGTCTCGCTGCGCAACCTCATGGCGCGCATGGGGCACGACAACGAGCGGGCCGCCGTGCGCTACCAGCACCGGTCGGCCAAGGGTGACCGCGCCATCGCGGACGGGCTTAACGAGCTCGTCCAGGCAGAGCATGATCAGAACGACGAGGGGGAGGACGGGGCGGCCGGAGCGCTGGTGCCGGTGGCCTAATTGCACGCTAATTGCACGGCACCCGCCAACGGGTGAAACGATCAAGGCCCAGGTCTCGGGGATCCATCCCCTGGCCTGGGCCTTTGCGTGGGAGCGGGTGACGGGAATCGAACCCGCGCTGTCAGCTTGGGAAGCTGAAGTTCTACCATTGAACTACACCCGCGTGGGGAGGCTTGGGGCCTCCCATGTTGTGAGTACTGTACCGGAAGTCGGTGGGGGCGTGGTCGTGGGATAGCGTTTCGGGGTGCTGCTCTCCGATCGTGACATCAGGGCCGAGCTCGAATCCGGGCGGGTGAAGATCGACCCGTATGAGCCGGAGATGGTCCAGCCGTCCAGTGTGGACGTGAGGCTCGACCGGTACTTCCGGGTGTTCGAGAACCACAGGTACCCGCACATCGACCCCGCCGTGGAGCAGCGGGATCTGACGCGGCTGGTGGAGGTGGACGCCGAGGAGGCGTTCGTCCTGCATCCGGGGGAGTTCGTGCTCGCCTCGACGTACGAGGTGTTCGGGTTGCCGGACGATCTGGCCGCCCGGTTGGAGGGGAAGAGCTCACTGGGACGGCTCGGGCTGCTCACGCACTCGACCGCCGGGTGGATCGACCCCGGGTTCTCCGGGCACGTGACGTTGGAGCTGTCGAATGTGGCGACGCTGCCGATCAAGCTGTGGCCGGGGATGAAGATCGGGCAGATGTGCCTGTTCAGGACGAGCTCGCCGACCGAGTTCCCGTACGGGTCCGAGCGGTACGGGTCGCGGTACCAGGACCAGCGGGGGCCGACGCCGTCGCGGTCGTACCTGAACTTCCATCGCACCAAGGTGTAGTCGACCCCTAGTGCGCCAGGCCCACGCTGAACAGGACGGCTGCCAGGCCCAGGCCGGTTGCGCACAGCGTCAGCACGCGCGGGTGGACGCTGTGCGCCTCCGGGAGGATCTCGGCGGCTGACAGGTACAGCAGCACCCCGGCGAAGAACCCCAGGTACGGGGCGAGGACGGCCTCCGGCACGCGGACGAGCGTCCCGACCGCGGCGCCAGCGATGGGGGCGGCGGCGTCCGCGACCAGGAGCAGGACGGCGGGCCGCCGGTCGCCGCGGTTCAGCGACGCCGCCGTGAACGTGTTGAAGCCGTCCGCGAAGTCGTGCGTGACGACGGCGAGCGCGACGAACGCGCCGACCTCCGTCCCGGACTGGAAGCCGAGCCCGATGCTGAGGCCGTCCACGAGGCTGTGCGCGACGAGCGCGGAGGCGGCGAGCAGCCCCGCCGTCCGCCCCGACCCGGTTGAGACGGCGGGGGAATGGGCGTGGACGTGCGGGGCGTACTCGTCCTCGTGCGCCCGGTGGATCGCCACCGCCTGCTCGACGACGTGCAGCAGCAGGAACCCGATCGCGAAGCCGATCATGGGCGTGGGGACGCCGAGCAGGTCGTGCCGGGCCATCTCCAGCGACTCCGGGACGAGGTCGAAGGCGACGACGCCGAGCATCAGCCCGCCCGCCAGGCCGAGGACGAGGTGCCGGTGGTCGCGCACCCGCATCGCCGTCAGCCCCCCGGCGAGCGTCATCAGAAACGCGAGGACGGACACCAGCACGGCCATTCCTGGGTCTTACCAGGACATCCCCCACCGCAACCACCACCGCCCGCCCGCGCTTAGTTCAGCAAGGCGGGGTCGATCACGGATCCGGCGGGCGGCGCCTGGACGGTCACCGGCTGCCCGTACTCGACGTATTCGAGCCGGTCCTCCCGTCCGCCCTCCATGAGCAGCACGTATGGAGGGCCCTGCGTCGCGATCTGGATCTTGTCCCCCGCCGAGTCGGTGAGGACGACGGTGGGCACCTCGCCGACCTTGCCCGCGCCCTCCTTCCGCCATCCCCGGCCGCTCTTCACCGCCTCGTTGAGCAGGGCCGTCTTGTTCGCGAAGGCCGCGAGTTCGCGGAAGTCGGCGTCGTCGGTCTTCGTCTTGACGTACTTGCCGGAGAAGAGCTGCGCGGCCCCCTTGCCGCCGACCGACCTCCAGAACCCGTCGTTGCCGGACAGGTAGACGACCTTGCCGATCACGGTGAGTCCGGCGCGCTCGGAGCCCTGCTGGAGCGAGCCGGTCGCCTTCGCCTTCCCCGCGAACCGGAAGTCGATCTTGTACTTCTCGCCGTCCTCGACCTGGCCGCGCAGCCGCACGTACCGCGCGGACGCCGTCGCCGCGCGGGCGCGGGCGAAGATCTGGGCCGGTTTCAGGTTCGCGATCCCGTTGTCCGTCGCGGACGGCGAGGGCGACGCCGAAGGCGAGGCGGACGCCTTCGCGGTGGCCGCCTCCTTCTTCGCGCCGTCCGACTCCCCGGCCGGTCCGCATCCGGCGGTGAACGCGAGTGCCAGGACGAGCGCCGCCGGAACCCCCGCCCGTAGATGGTGAAGCACCGACATCTCCTTTCGCTGCATATCGGAGCGAGCCCCCGATGTCGGGAAAATGCTGCTGTGCGGCGGTGCGGAATCGCTGTCGGTATGCTGCGGTCACTGCGCCCTCGCTGCGGAACGACGGCGGTGGCGCCGGGAGCGGGGGCTTTGGGGGTGGTCACGCTGGCGGGCGACGGCTCCCCGCTGCGTTTCGAGATCCTCGGCCGGCCGGCCGCCTGGCGGGACGGACGGGAACTCGACCTCGGCCCCGGCAAGCAGCGGGCGGTGCTGGCCGTGCTCCTGCTGTCGCCCAACCGCCCGGTGCCGACGTCCTCGATCGTCGAGGCCGTGTGGGGTGACGAGCCGCCGGACAACGGGGCGAACGTCGTCCAGAAATACGTCGCCGGGCTGCGCCGCGTACTGGAGCCGGAGCGTTCGCCGCGCTCTCCCGGACGCCTGCTGACGCTGACCGGCGCGGGGTACGCGCTGCGCGTCCCGCCCGAGGGCCTGGACGCCGAGATCTTCCAGGACCGGGTGAAGGAGGCCCTGGCCGTCCGCGCGGCGGGCGACCCGGCGCGGGCCGAGTCGCTGCTGCGGGACGCGCTGTCGGGCTGGCGCGGGACGGCGCTCGCCGGGCTGAACGGCTCGTTCTTCGCCGCCGCCCGCGACCGCCTGGACGAGGAGCGCGCCGCCGCGCTGGAGGCGTGCGCCGAGATCGGGCTGGAGCTGGGCGAGCACGCGCGGCTGGTGCCCGAGCTGATCCGGCTCGTCGCCGAGTACCCGCTGCGGGAGGGCTTCCGGTACCTGCTGATGCTGGCCCTCTACCGGTGCGGACGGCAGGCCGAGGCCCTCGCCGCCTACCGCGACGCCCGCGACTACTTCGCCGACGAGTTCGGCGTCGAGCCGGGCGAACGCCTCCAGTCCCTGCACGTCGGCATCCTCCGCGCCGACCCCGCGCTGGCCCCGCCACCCGCCCAGGACACCCCGCCCGCGGACGATCTTCCAGAACCGGCCGGGACGGGTGCGGCGGCGGGGTTCGCGCCGCCCGATCCGCTCCCCGCGGTGCCGGTGCGGGCCGAGCACGTCCCGACGACGATGGTCGCCGCGCATCCGGCGGCGGCCGTCCAGCCGTGGCCGGGCGTCCCGGTCGTCGGCGCGGCGCCCGCCATCGGGTGGCCATCGCCTCCGCCGCTTCCGGCGCCCGGCCGTCGGGGGTATCCGTGGGTCGTGCGGGCCGGTCTGATACTGGCCCCGCTGCTCAGCTTCGGCGTCCTGACCTGGGCCGAAGCCGCCTACTTCGCGGCGCGGCGCCGGAGCGGGACGCTCGGGATCATGTCCGTCGGCTACCTGGTGATGACGGTCGTCTTCTTCTACGGCGCCGCCGCCACGGACCCCGAGGCGACGGGCTGGTGGGACGTCCCGATGATGCTCTCGGTGTTCGTGACGACGCTCGGCGGCGGCGTCCACATGGCCCTGATCACCTCCGAGCCGTCGTCACCGCCGGACGGCCGTCCCGGGGCGGCGGTGGACGTCGGGCTGATCGAGCGGCGGGTCCGGCGCGAGCAGGCGCGGTCGCTCGTGGCGCACCATCCGGCGGTCGCGCGGGAGCTGCGGATCGGCCGTCCCGACCTCGCCCGGACGTTCGACGACGGCGGCCTGGTCGACGTCAACGCGGCGCCCGAGCACGTCCTCGCCGCGCTGCCGGGCCTGGACCCGCACCACGCGAAACTGATCGTGCTGGCCCGGACGGCGCACGGCCCGCTCGCGTCCGTCGACGACCTCGCCGTCCGGGAGATCCTGCCGTACCACACGGTGCACGCGCTGCGCGAAACATTGATCGCCGTCCCGCCGGACGCCTGACGCCTGACATGGAAAGACCCCCGGCCACATCACGGCCGGGGGTCTTCGCGCGCGCTATTCGGCGGCGACGGGCTCCTTCTCCGGGGCCTTGCCCTCGCCCTTGATGGAGCGGATCAGCAACTGCGAGACGTCGACGACTTCGAGGGTCTCCTTCGCGTCGCCGGAGTTCTTCTTCTCGTTGATCGCGTCACCGAGCATGACGAGGCAGAACGGGCACGCCGTCGAAACGGTGTCGGGATTGGTCGCGAGCGCCTCGTCCACGCGTTCGGTGTTGATGCGCTTGCCGATGCGCTCTTCCATCCACATCCGGGCGCCGCCCGCGCCGCAGCAGAATCCGCGGTCCTTGTGCCGGTGCATTTCCTGCGTCTTGACGCCGGGGACGGTCGCCATGATGTCGCGCGGCTGCTTGTACACCTTGTTGTGCCGCCCGAGGAAGCACGGGTCGTGGTAGGTGATGTTCTCCTCGATCGGCGAGACCGGGGTGAGCTTCCCGGACTCCACCAGGTGCGCCAGGAGCTGGGTGTGGTGCACGACCTCGTAGTTCCCGCCGATCTGCGGGTACTCGTTGGCCAATGTGTTGAAGCAGTGCGGGCAGGTCGCGACGATCTTCTTCACGCCCGCGTCGTTCAGCGTCTCGACGTTCTGCTGGGCGAGCATCTGGAACACGAATTCCATGCCGAGACGGCGGGCCGGGTCGCCGGTGCAGGCTTCCATCGGGCCGAGCACCGCGAACTTCACGCCCGCGATGTGCAGCAGTTCCGCGACGGCCTTGGTGGTCTTCTTGGCACGGTCTTCCAGCGCGCCCGCGCAGCCGACCCAGAACAGGTACTCGACGTCCTCGGACACCTTCTCGTCGACGACGTCCACCTCGAAGTCGAGTTCCTCGATCCATTCGAGGCGCTTCATCTCGGACATCCCCCACGGGTTGCCCTTGTTCTCCAGGTTCTTCAGCATGACGCCCGCCTCGGACGGGAAGCTGGACTCGATCATGACCTGGAAGCGGCGCATGTCCAGGATGTGGTCGATGTGCTCGATGTCGACCGGGCACTGCTCGACGCACGCGCCGCAGTTCGTGCACGACCAGAGGACGTCCGGGTGGATGACGCCGTCCTCGCCGACCAGTTCCTTGTCCACCTGCATGGCGAGCTTCTGCTCGTCGGTGAACGACGCCCGCTTCTCCTCGGACGCCGTGAAATACGGCGCCTTCGCGAGCGCGTGGTCGCGCAGTTCGAGGATGACCATTTTCGGCGACAGCGGCTTGCCGGTGTTCCAGGCCGGGCACTGGGACTGGCAGCGACCGCACTCGGTGCAGGTCGCCATGTCCAGGAAGCCCTTCCAGGTGAAGTCCTCGATCTTGCCGCGGCCGAAGACGTCCTCGTCCGGGTCGGCCTCCTCGAAGTCGAGCGGCTTGCCGCCCGACATCATCGGCTGCGCGGCGCCGAGGCCGTCCGGACGGCGCTTGAACATGACGTTCAGCGGGGCCAGGAAGATGTGCAGGTGCTTGGAGTGGACGACGAACACGAGGAACACCAGCGCGACGCCGATGTGCAGCAGCAGCCCGACCGACTCGACCACTTCGAGGGTGTCGTGGCTGAGGCCGTCGAAGAGGTGGCCGACCGTCCAGGAGAAGTAGGCGCCCTTTCCGTAGGCGAGGTTCCCGCTGGCGTACTCGGCGCCTCGGAAGAAGAACATCGTCCAGATCACGTTGAAGATCATGAACAGCGTGATCCAGGCGCCGGACAGGTGCGAGCCCTTGAACCGGGACGCCCGGCCGATCCGCTTCGGCGAGTTCTTGACCCGGATCGCGGTGAACACCAGCAGGCCCGCGGCGCACGCCAGGGCGATGGTGTCCTGGACGAACCCGATCGGCCCCCACGTCTGCAGCCCCGGAATGTGCTTGTCGAGCCCGGCCAGCAACGCGACCGCGGCCTCCAGGTAGACCGTGATCAGCAGGATGAAGGCCCACATCACCGCGGCGTGCGCGGCGCCCGCCACCGTCCACTTGAGCAGCTTGCGCTGCCCGAACACCTCGGTGACCTGCCCCTCCAGGTCGGCCTTCGGGTCACGCTTGACCTGCAGCACCCGCTCGGGGTCGGGCTGCCCGCTCTTCGCGACGGTGTACAGGAACAGCACCCGCCGACCGGCGAGCGCGAGCGCGACCGCCGCTCCGGCGAGCCCAATGACCAACGTGATCCAGAACACTGTTCCGTCCTCCTGGGGTACGGGCGATGGCAGTCAGCGTAGGACTCGCGACAGACCGCTTCTCACCCGGGGCCCGAATACTACTCGGTAGTAGCTTATGCGTCACCCGCGCCCGACCGGGGCCGCGCCCGCGGAATCTCCGCGCGCACTTCCGGGCTCCGACCTGGCGTTCCTCTCATTCCCCCTACCTTATGGATTCACGACACCGATGAATATCGGACGGTTCCCGAGTCCATATCAGGAGACGGGGCCCGTCCAGCGGCGGTCCCGTCCAGCGGAACGTCACCGGACGATCGTCCAACGGAGGAACCAGTATGACCGCGATGCCCGACCTCGCGCCCGCCGCCCGCCGGATGGCGGGGCTGCTCGCCGGCGTCCGCGACGCGCAGCTCGACGCGCCGACGCCCTGCGACATGCCGCTCGGCGCGCTGCTCGACCACCTGAACGGCCTGACCCTCGCCTTCACCTGGGCCGCCGAGAAGGAGTTCCCGGAGGGGCCGTCGCAGCCGCCGTCCGCGGACGCGTCCCGGCTCCCGCCCGACTGGCGGACCCGCATCCCCGCCCAGCTCGACGCCCTCGCCGCCGCCTGGCGCTCGCCCGACGCCTGGCAGGGCATGACCCAGGCGGGCGGCGTCGACCTGCCCGGCGAGGCGGCCGGACACGTCGCGATGAACGAACTGGTCGTCCACGGCTGGGACATCGCCCGCGCCAGCGGCCAGCCCTACGAGGTCGGCGAGGACGAGGTCAACGCCTGCCTGGCCTTCGTCGCCCCGACCGTCGAGCAGAGCGGCGGCGCGGGCATCGAGGGCCTCTTCGGCCCGGCGGTGGACGTTCCCTGCGACGCCCCTCCACTGGACCGCCTGCTGGGAATGACGGGACGAAACCCGGCCTGACAAGGCCTAAGCCGTAGCCACGGGTCGTGCGGCCGGAGGCGCCCCGGGCGCCGGAGGCCGCACGACCCGGCGTTCAGCTCGATGACGCCGACGTCGGCGAAGTGAGCCCGGCCCAGGGCGGGGCCCGGCCTTCCTCCCAGTGGGGGGTTGAATGCCGGGGAATGGTGGGAAATGCCGGGGAAGCCAGGAGTGGGCGATCAAGGAGGCGGCGGTGGCGGAGTGGGCGCGGCGGGCGACGGCGGTCCGGGTGATCGGCACGGGGGCGATGGGACGCGGGATCGCGCAGCTCGCCGCGGCCGGAGGGCTGACGGTCGAGCTGGCGGACGTCCGGATCGAGGCCGTGACCGGCGCGGTCGAGTACATCGGCGGCATGTTCGACCGGCTCGTGCGCAAGGGGCGGATGGACGCGGGCGACGCGGCGCGGGCCAAGGAGAGGCTGCGCCCGGTGGGCGAGCCGCTCACCCCGTTCCAGGAATGCGATCTCGTCATCGAGGCCGTCCGGGAAGACCTGGACACGAAGCGGAAACTGTTCGCGGCGCTGGAGACCACGTGTCCCGAGAACACGATCCTGGCGACCAACACCAGTTCGCTGTCGGTGACGGCGATCGGCGCGGCGTTGAAAGACCCATCCCGGCTGGCGGGGCTGCATTTCTTCAACCCCGTGCCGTTGATGCGGCTGGTGGAGGTGATTCCGGGCGCGCGGACGGCCGACTGGATCCCGGACGCGCTGGCCGACCTGGTGAGGCGTCTCGGTCACGAACCGGTGGTCGCGCCGGACGCGCCCGGCTTCCTCGTCAACCACGCTGGGCGCGGGCTGGTGACGGAGGCGCTGCAGATCCTGTCCGAGTGCGCCGCCGAGCCCGTGGACATCGACCGGATAGCGCGCGACGTCCTCGGCCTGAAGATGGGTCCCTGCGAACTGCTCGACCTCACCGGAATGGACGTGTCGCACTCCGTCATGGAGTCCATCTGGGAAGGGTTCTATGGGGAGCCGCGATTTCGTCCGTCCAGGATCGGACGGGCCAGGGTCGACGCCGGGATGTTCGGCCGCAAGACGGGTGAAGGCTTCTACGCGTATGTGGACGGCGCCAAGCAGGAGCCCCCGGAGGTGACGGCACCGGCCGTGGAACCGCGTCCTGTGTGGGTGCATGGGGATGTGCGCGAAGAGCTGGGCGCGCTGCTTTCGACGTCCGGGGTGGAGGTCGAGCAAGGGGACGAGCCGTCCGGCCGGGCGGTCGCGCTTGTCGCGCCGTTCGGGCAGAGCACGCTTGGCGCTGCCCAGGCCGAGAACCTCCCTGTGGAGCGCACCTTGGGCGTTGACCCGTTCGGTGGGTTCTTTACGCGGCTCACCCTGTCCGTGCATCCGGGCGTGGACAAAGCGGCTGGACGCGCGGCCCTTGCGGCCCTTGTGGGGACGGGACGTTCCGTCAGCGTCGTCCGGGACGGGCCCGCGCCCGTCGCGCAGCGCCTGCTCGCCGCCATCGTGAACGTGGGCTGCGGGATCGCGGAGCAGCGGCTCGCCCGTCCCGAGGACGTCGACACGGCGGTGCGGCTCGGGCTCGGCTACCCGCGCGGGCCGCTGGAATGGGGCGAGCAGGCCGGGATGGGACGCGTCCTCGCGATCCTGCGCGGCCTGCACGCGGCGACCGGCGACCCCCGCTACCGGCCGAGCGGCTGGCTCGCCGAACGGGCGGCGCTCGGCCTGCCCCTGACCGAGGCCGGCACCGCGCCGTCCGACCTCACGTCCTGACGGCCGAAGCCCGCGGGCCCCCGACTGAGAGGGGCCTGCGGGCTCGGCGGGTCAGAACGGGAGTTTCGCGGGCGGGTTCGGCTCGGCGTCCGTCCATCCCGCCGAACGGCAGGCACTTTCCGCCGCCGCGGGGATCGACGCCCACATTGGGGCCGTCCGAGGTCCACGCGGTCGGCCTGGTCGTGTAGGTGGCGAAGTGATCGCCGGACCAGACGCGGATCCGCGACGGCGACCCGGCCGCCCGCCACAGCGCCGCGTCCCGCGCGGTCTGCGGGGCGGGCCGGGAGGTCGCGGCCGTAGTACGCCACCCGGAGCCCGGCATCGCTTTCACGCGCATCGCCTTCACGGCGTCCTCCTAGGGACGGACGCGGCGCGCTCAGGCCTCGTCCAGGAGGCCGATCTCTTCGCTCAGAAGACGTCGTGGGGAACCGGAATACCCCGCGCACTCGTCCTGTTGAAGAGGTCGTCAGCAAAGTTGAGTCCGGGCGACTCAAGTCATTTGACAGAGCGGGGACGTCCGGGCACTCTTGCGGACAGCAGACGAACCGGCCGCACCCTGGCGCGACCGGGGAGCGATACACCGGAGAAACGACGGAGGACGAGAACATGGCACGTGCGGTCGGCATCGACCTCGGGACGACCAACTCGGTCGTCGCGATCCTGGAGGGCGGCGAGCCCACGGTCATCGCGAACGCGGAGGGGTCGCGGACCACGCCGTCCGTCGTCGCCTTCGCCAAGAACGGTGAGGTCCTGGTGGGCGAGGTCGCCAAGCGCCAGGCCGTGACGAACGTTGACCGGACGATCCGCTCGGTCAAGCGCGAGATGGGCACCGACTGGAAGACCCAGATCGACGGCAAGGACTTCACCCCGCAGCAGATCAGCGCGTTCGTGCTGCAGAAGCTGAAGAGGGACGCCGAGTCCTACCTGGGCGAGACGGTCACCGACGCGGTCATCACCGTGCCCGCGTACTTCTCCGACCACCAGCGGCAGGCCACCAAGGAGGCGGGCCAGATCGCGGGGCTGAACGTCCTGCGCATCATCAACGAGCCGACCTCCGCGGCCCTGGCCTACCACCTGGAGAAGGAGAACGAGGCCACGATCCTGGTGTTCGACCTGGGCGGCGGCACGTTCGACGTGTCCCTGCTTGAGGTCGGCGACGGGGTCGTCGAGGTGAAGGCCACGAGCGGCGACAACCACCTCGGCGGTGACGACTGGGACAACAAGGTCGTCGACTGGCTGGTCGAGCGGTTCAAGAACGCCAACGGGGTCGACCTGTCCAAGGACAAGATGGCCCTGCAGCGGCTCCGCGAGGCCGCGGAGAAGGCGAAGATCGAGCTGTCCAGCTCGACCGAGACGCAGATCAACCTGCCCTACATCACCGCGTCCAGCGAGGGCCCGCTGCACCTGGACGAGAAGCTCACCCGCGCCGAGTTCCAGCGGATGACCTCCGACCTCCTGGAGCGCACCAAGGCGCCGTTCCAGCAGGTGCTCAAGGACGCCAACATCTCGGTGAACGAGATCAACCAGGTCGTCCTGGTCGGCGGCTCGACCCGGATGCCCGCCGTCTCGGAGCTGGTCAAGGAGCTGACCGGCGGCAAGGAGCCGAACAAGGGCGTCAACCCGGACGAGGTCGTCGCGATCGGCGCCAGCCTCCAGGCGGGCGTGCTCAAGGGCGAGGTCAAGGACGTCCTGCTGCTGGACGTGACCCCGCTGAGCCTCGGCATCGAGACCAAGGGCGGCATCTTCACCAAGATCATCGAGCGGAACACGACGATCCCGACCAAGCGGTCGGAGACGTTCACCACCGCCGACGACAACCAGCCGTCCGTGGAGATCCAGGTCTACCAGGGCGAGCGCGAGATCGCCGCGTACAACAAGAAGCTCGGCACCTTCCAGCTCACCGGTCTGCCGCCGGCGCCGCGCGGCGTCCCGCAGATCGAGGTCACCTTCGACATCGACGCCAACGGCATCGTGAACGTCAGCGCGAAGGACCAGGGCACCGGCCGCGAGCAGTCGATGGTCATCACCGGCGGCAGCGCGCTGCCGAAGGACGACATCGAGAAGATGATGCGCGAGGCCGAGCAGTACGCCGAGGAGGACCGGCGGCGCAAGGAGGAGGCCGAGGTCCGCAACCAGGCCGACACCCTCGCCTACTCGACCGAGAAGTTCCTGCGGGAGAACGACGAGAAGGTCCCCGAGGAGCTCAAGAGCGAGGTCAACGACGCGGTCGCCGAGGTCAAGAAGGCCCTGGAGGGCACCGACGTCGACGCCATCAAGGGCAGCGCCGAGAAGCTCGCGCAGATCAGCCAGAAGATGGGCGCGGCCATGTACGCGCAGAACCCCGAGGGCGCCCAGGCGGGCGCCGAGGACCACGGGCCCACGGCCGACGCCCAGGGCGGCGAGCCGCAGGACGACGAGGTCGTCGACGCCGAGATCGTGGACGAGGACAAGCCGAAGGAGGAGGGCCGATGACCGGAGCGGAGCGAGGATCTTCGGCCCTCCACCTCGGGGGTCTGGGGGTCGCCCCCCAGAAAGGCGGTGCATCGTGACGTCCTCCTCTAGCGAGGGCGAGGAGAACAAGGAGGGCCCGGTGATCCGCGACAAGCGGCGCATCGATCCCGAGACGGGGAAGGTCCGGGAGCAGGCGGCGTCCGCGTCGTCCGCCCCGGAGGCCCCGGCGAACGGGGGCGCCACCGCCGCGGACGAGGAGGTCGCCTCGCTCAAGACCCAGCTCGCCGAGCGTCTCGCCGACCTCCAGCGGCTGAAGGCGGAGTACGACAACTACCGAAAGCGCGTCGAGCGCGACCGGGTCGCGGTCCGCGAGCAGGCGCTCGGCCAGGTGCTGACCGAGCTGCTCCCGGTGCTGGACGACATCGGCCGCGCCCGTGACCACGACGAGCTCACCGGCGGGTTCAAGTCCGTCGCGGAGAGCCTGGAGGCGGTCACCGGCAAGCTCGGCCTGGTGCGGTACGGCGAGAAGGGCGAGCCCTTCGACCCGACCGTGCACGAGGCGCTCATGCACGCCTATTCGTCCGAGGTGACGGAGACGAGCGTGATGGACGTCCTGCAGCCCGGCTACCGGATCGGCGAGCGGGTCCTGCGGCCCGCGCGCGTCGCGGTGGCCGAGCCGGGCCCGGACGCCGACGCGGCGGAGTCCGCCGCCGCGCCGGACGACGCGCAGAGCGACGACGGCGAATGACCCTCCGGCGCACGCCGGGGGATCGGGGGGCACCGTCCCCCGTGAAGGACCTTCGCGGGCCCGCCCCGGCCGGGGCGGG
>NZ_BCQP01000030.1 GCF_001552135.1 Actinomadura chibensis NBRC 106107
CCTCGTGGGAGACGAAGGCCCGCTCCAGCGGCGGCCGGCCGGTCCACGAGTCGCGCACCACCCGCAGCACCCGCTCGGCGCACCGGTGGGCGCGGAGCAGCCGGGTGGGATCGGGGTGGCGGGCCCCGGCGTCGGCGGCGGGGCTGTTGACGGCGTCGCCACGGTACGACGGGACGACGGCACCGCCCGCCGTGCGCTCGTAGGGCGCCGAGCGGGGCTTGCCGTACTGCCCGGCCAGGCGTCCCACCGGCACGGTCACCGCGCCGGAGGCCGAGCGGATCGCCTCCGCCAGGCCGTAGAGCTGGGCGAGCTTGGCGCGCACCTCGGCGGGCCCGGACTCGTGGAAGCGCTCGGCGCAGTCGCCGCCCTGGAGGATGAAGCCCTCGCCCCGGGCGACCCGGGCGACGGCCCCGCTGAGCCGTTCGCACTCCGCCCTCGTGACCAGCGGCGGCATCCGGCGCAGCGCGCCGGTGACGCGGTCGAGCAGCGCCGGGTCGCCCCAGTCGGGCTGCTGCGCGACCCCGCCGCCCCCGCCGATGGCGCCGGTCGCGCCGGTCACGGCGACCCGTCCCGGAGCCTGGCCTTGTCGACCTTGCCCACCGGTGTGAGCGGCAGGCCGGGGACGACGACCACGCGGTCGGGGATCTTGTAGGCGGCCACGCCGCGCTCGCGCATGAACGCGGCGACCGTCCGCTGGGTGGGGGGCTCGTCCCGGGCGACGAGGTAGGCGCAGGTGCGTTCGCCGAGGTAGGGGTCAGGCACCGGGACCACCGCCGCGGCCTTCACGTCCGGGTGGGCCAGCAGGTGCTCCTCGACCTCCTCGGCGGGCACCTTGTCGGCGCCGCGGTTGATGACGTCCTTGACGCGGCCGCGGATCTCCAGGTGGCCGGTCCCGGTGCGGCGGGCGAGGTCGCCGGTGCGGAAGAAGCCGTCGGGGGTGAAGGCCCGGCCGTTGTGCTCCTCGGCCCGGAAGTAGCCCCTGATCGTGTACGGCCCGCGGACGAGCAGCTCGCCCGTCTCCCCGGGCGGCACATCGGCGCCCGCCTCGTCCACGATGCGGACCTCGTCGTGCGCCGACAGCGGCTTTCCCTGGACGCGGGCCAGCAGCTCGGGCGGGTCGTCCGGGGGGCTCTGGCTGAGCAGCCCCTCGGCCATCCCGAACGACTGCTGCACCGGGCCGAGCCGCCGGGCCACGTCGCGGGCCAGGTCCGGGCTGACGCCCGCGCCGCCGAGCTGGACGAGGCGCAGGCTCGACAGGTCGTGGGGGCTCCACGAGGCGGCGTCCACCCACAGCAGCGCCAGCGACGGCACCAGGCCGGTGACGGTGACGCGCTCGTCCTCGATGAGGGGGAAGGCGTCACCGACGCTCGGTGTCGGGCTGAGCACGACGCTGCCGCCCGCGTGGAAGGTGCCCAGCACGCCGGGGCATCCGAGGGCGTAGTTGTGTGCGATGGGGAGTGCGGCCAGGTAGACGTCGTCGGGGCCGAGACGGGCGTTGGCGGCGCTCAGCCTGATGTTGCACATGTAGTCGTCGTGGGTGCGCGGGATCAGTTTCGCGCGTCCGGTGGTGCCGCCCGACAGCAGGAAGAAGGCGACGTCGCCCGGATCGGGCGGCGGCAGCTCGGCGGGTTCGGCGTAGAGCGACGCCAGCGGCTCGAACTCCGCCGGTTCCCCCGCGACGATCACGTGCCGCGGGCCGTCGATCCGCCGGGCCAGCTCGCGGTGGTCGAAGCCCTGATGGACGTCGGGGACGACGTAGGCGGCGGCCTCGGTGAGGGCGGCCAGGTGGCCGATCTCGTCCCGCCGGTGAGGAGGCAGCGCGAGCACCGGGGCGGCGCCGAGCGTCACCAGGGCGAAGAACGTGTCGATCAGCTCCGGCGTGTTCGGCAACTGCACGATCACCCGGTCGCCCCGGCGCAGCCCGAGGCCGTGGAACCCCGCGGCCAGCCGGGCGGCGCGCTCGGCGAGCTCCCGGTACGTCCGCCGGGACGAGCCCGCGACCAGGGCGGTGCGCTCGCCGTGGGCGGACAGCAGGGTGTCGAGGGTCTGGCCGGTCCACAGGCCGAGCGCGCGGTAGCGCTCGGCGGTCTCCGCGGGGCAGGGCACGCATCCGGCGATCATCGTCTCCTCCTCATGGCGGTCCCGCGCACGGCTCGCGCTGCTCACGGCGCCACCCGGACCACCTGCCAGCCGTCGTCGCGGCGGCGGTAGCGCACCCGGTCCTGGATCTCGTCGGCCCGGCGCTGCCAGAACTCCATCTCCTGCGGGGTGAGCCGGTAGCCGCCCCAGTGGCCGGGACGCGGCACCTCCTGGCCGTCGAAGCGGGCGCGTTCGGCGTCGAAGCGCGCGCGCACCACCTGCCGGTCGTCGATCTCGGCGGACTGGTCGCTGCTCCAGGCCAGCAGTTGGAGCGAGCGGGGCAGGGTGGCGAAGTAGGCGTCGGACTCCACCTCGTCGAGCCGGGTGACCGGGCCCTCCGCCCTGACCTGGCGCCCCTTGGCGAGCCAGCCGAAGCAGAGCGCAGCCGCCGGGTTGACGGCCACGTCCGCGGCCTTGCGGCTGGCGTGGTTGGTGAAGTAGACGAAGCCGTGGTCGACGTAGGCGACGTCCACCCAGCGGGCCGAGGGGCGGCCGTGGTGGTCGGCCGTGGCCAGCACGGCGGAGTCGGGCGTCCGCGCGTCGACCGCGCGCCATTCCTCCCGCCAGCGCGTGAACTGCCGGAGCGGATCGGCCGGCGACTGAGTCGGCATTCTTTTCATCTCCTCATTCGGTGGCCTTCTTGAGCCTTTTCCCTATAATCGGCCATATGCACCAAGTCGCACAGGACCTCATCGCCCGGCACCGAGAAATCAGCACTCCCCGAACATTTCACCTGCTCGGCATGGAATGGGATCTCCTGCCCGGCGTCTACGCCCCGCAGCTGTCCCAGTCGGCGGCGCTGTACGCCGAATGGCTGCCCTATCCCGCGCACGGCTCCTTCTGCGAGGTCGGCAGCGGCACGGGATACGTCGCGGTGCTGGCGGCGCTGCGCGGCTGCGCCGCGGTGACGGCGCTGGACGTCAGCGCGGCGGCCGCCGAGAACACCCGGCGCAACGCCGAGCGGCACGGCGTCGGTCCGCTGGTCCAGGTGGCCTGCGGCGACATGTTCGAGCCGCTGACCGGCGAGGACAGGTTCGACGTCATCTACTGGAACTCCAACTTCGTCGAGGGCCGGCCCGCCGACGCCCTGGAGCGGGCCTTCCTCGACCCCGGCTACGCGGCGCACGCCGCCTTCTTCCGCGGCGCCGCCGCGCACCTGGAGCCCGGCGGCAGGCTGCTGCTCGGCTTCAGCGACCTCGGCGACGAGCGGCGCGTGCGCGCGCTGGCGGCCGAGCACGGCTGGCGGGCCGCACTGCTGCGCGCCGCGAGATGCGCCGCGGAAGAAGGGCATATCGAGTACCGCCTCCTCGAATTCAGGCGACGCGGCTGACCGAATTCGCCGGGCCCGCGCGGGCCCGGCGAATGTCATTTGTAGAGGCGCACGGCGAGCGGCACCAATACCACTGTCGCGGCCACCGCCCAGGCGGCGGTGAAAAGCGTCGGCCGCAGTATCTCGCCGCCGCTGGAAAGGCCGACCAGCGCGTCGGTCGCGAGCGACAGCGGATTGGCCCGCACCACGGGCCGCAGCCATGCGGCGAACTGGTCCGCCGGCACGAAACCCGACGACAGGAACAGCAGCAGCGTGACGGGGGTGCTGAGAGCCCCGCTGACCGCCTGCTCGCTCTTGGCCGACATGGCCACGACGACCGCGAGCCACAGGAAGATCCACGCGAAGAGGACGACGACCGCGAAGAAGCCGAGCGCGGCCAGCGGCCCCCGGGCGAAGCGGAACCCGACCGCGTGCGCGACGCCCGTGGTGACCGCCGCCACCAGCAGGACCCGCGCCAGGTCGCCGACGATCCGGCCCGCGAGCACCGACACCCGGCCGATGTCCATGGCCCTGAACCGGTCGACGATGCCGCCGCGCAGGTCGGTGAAGAACCCGAGGCCGGTGCCGACCGCGCCGTAGGCGGCGCTGAACAGCACGATGGCCGGGGCGAGCCGGTCGATGTAGCGGCCGCCGGACGCCTCGTCCACCAGCTCGCCGAAGACCAGCAGCATGAGGAAGAGCAGGATCAGCGGGAACAGCAGCGAGTCGGCGACCAGTTGCGTGCTCTTGGCGAAGCGGCGCAGGTTGCGGCCCGCCAGCAGGCCCGTCTCGGTGATCACGCTCATGCCGCCCTCCGGAACGCCTGGACCGCCGCCGCCGAGAAGACCGCGAGCAGCGCCGCCAGCCACGCGACCGCCTTCAGCACCGGCCCGGCCGTCGGGCCGCCGTCGGCGAGCGCCCGCAGGGCGTCCAGCACGACGCTCACCGGCTGGTGCCGCACGAACGGCTCGATCCAGCCGGGGAAGGCGTCGGCGGGCACGAAGGCCGAGGACACCATCAGCAGCGGCAGGTAGACGACGTGCAGCGTCGAGGAGACGGCCTCGGGATCGCGGGAGACGAGCCCGACGGCGCTCGTGCCCGCCGAGACCGTCAGCGCGAAGCCCACCGACAGCACCACGAAGCCCAGGGACGCCACGGGCCCGGCCTGGAACCGGAAGCCCGCCGCGTACCCGGTCGCGATGATCACCGCGAGGGCCAGCAGCGCCCGGACCGCGTCGGCGGCGATCCGGCCGACCACCACGGCGCCCCGGCTGATCGGCAGCGACCGGTAGCGGGCCAGCATGCCGCTCCGCCGGTCGGCGGCGAAGAAGAAGGCGGCGGTGATCGCCACCGAGAACATCCACTGCACGACGATCGCCGGGGGGAGGAACTGGGCGTAGTCGACGCCGCGCGTCCGCAGCAGGTTCTGGAACAGCGCCAGGAACCCGAAGACGAACACGATCGGGAACACCACCATGGTGCTGACGGTGTCGGCTATCGAGTTGAGCCGGAGGTTGCGTCCCGCCAGCAGCATTCCCTGCCCGAAGAGGTTGGCCGGGCCCGCCTCTGTGCCCGTGGCCATCAGCCGACCTCCTCGGGTTCCCGGTCGGCCTTCGCGCCGGTCAGCGTGAAGAACACCTCGTCGAGCGTGGGGCGCCGCAGCCTGATGTCGTCGGCGCCGATCCCCGCCTCGCGCAGGACCGCGACGACGTCGGTCAGCGTGCCGGGGTCGGCGCCGCGGACGGTGACCACCCCGCCGGACTCCGCCACGTCGCCGAACCGCTCCCGCAGGACGCGCAGCGTCCGCTCGCGCGGCTCGGCGCGCACCTCGCACACCTGCCCGCCGACCTGGTTCTTCAGCTCGTCCGGGGTGCCCTGCGCGATCACCCGGCCGTGGTCGATGACCACGATCCGGTCGGCCAGCCGGTCCGCCTCCTCCAGGTACTGGGTGGTGAGGAGCAGCGTGACGCCCTCCGCGCGCAGGCGGTCGACCATGTCCCACATCTCCTGGCGGCCGACCGGGTCGAGCCCGGTCGTCGGCTCGTCGAGGAAGAGCACGGGCCGCTTGACGACCAGGCCCGCCGCCAGGTCCAGGCGCCGCCGCATGCCGCCGGAGTAGGACTTGACCGGCTGGTCGGCGGCGTCGCCGAGCCGGAACCCGTCCAGCAGTTCGGCGGCCCGCGCGGCGGCGGCACGGCGGTCCAGCTTGAGCAGCCGGCCGAACAGGACGAGGTTCTGCCGCCCGGTCAGCATGTCGTCGACGGCGGCGAACTGCCCGGTCAGCGCGATGGAGGCGCGGACGCCCGCCGGGTCGCGGGCCACGTCGTGCCCCGCCACCGAGGCCCGGCCGCCGTCCAGCGGCAGGAGCGTGCTCAGGCAGTTCACCGTCGTGGTCTTGCCGGCGCCGTTCGGGCCGAGCAGGCCGACCACGGCCCCCGGCTCGACCGTGAACGACACCTCCTCCAAGGCGGTCTTCTTGCCGAAGACCTTGCGGAGGCGCTCGACCTCGACTCCCTCTTCACGCATGAGCGCTACCTCCCGATGGGGGCGGTCCCGTGCCGCCCGGACCTGTCAGCCGTCCTGCTTCACCGGGGTCTGCTGGTGGAAGACGAGTCTCCAGCCGCCGTCCCCGCCGCCGCGCTCGTAGACGCTCGTCATGTAGAGCTGGAAGGAGAAGTCCGCCTCGGTGAGCCGGATGGTGGCCCTGTAGGTGATCAGCGCCGACCCGTCGCCCAGGGGCAGCACCTTGACGTCGTCGAGCGTGTAGTCGTCGAACGGGGACTTGTTGGCCTCGATGTCGTCGGCCAGCTCGCGGCCGGTCTGCAGGCCGTCGGGCTCGACGCAGACCGTGCGGTCGGTGACCAGGCCGCGGTAGAAGTCGCCGTCGCCGACCGAGATGGCCGCCCAGCCCTTCTCCTCCAGCTCGCGCAGCTCGTTCTCGATGCTCATCAGGGGCTCCTTTCCGTTGGTGATCGTCATGGGCTCAGGGGGTGGACGGCCAGCGGCCGGGCACGCCGCAGAACCGCAGCACCTGCTCGACCAGCTCGTCCTCCCGGGGGATCAGGTAGAAGTGGTCGCCGGGGAACACCCGCAGCCGGAACGGGCCCGCGGTGTGGCGCTCCCATCCGGCGGCCTCGTCGCGGTCCACCTCGGGGTCGGCGGTGGAGACGCACGCGCAGACCGGCGTGCGGATCGGGGCCGGGTCGGCGGGCCGGTAGGTCTCGATCAGCTCGTAGTCGGCGGCGAGCGTCGGCAGGACCAGCTCGCGCAGCGCCGGATCGTCCAGGACCTCGTCGCTGGTGCCGCCCAGCCTGCGGAGGTCCGCCACCAGCGCCGGTTCGCCGCCGAGATGCACCTCGGTCGGACGAACCCGGTCCGGAGCCGGGCGGCCGGACACGACCAGCCCCGCCAGCGGGCGGCCGAGCATGCCCTCCAGCCGCCTGGCCGTCTCGTGCGCCACGGCGGCGCCCATGCTGTGGCCGAACAGGGCGAGCGGCGCCTCGCCCAGCGACGCGAGGGCGGCGGCGGTCGGCTCGGCGAGCTCGTCCATGGTCCGCGCGTGCGGTTCGCGCAGCCGGTCCTGGCGGCCCGGGTACTGGACGCCGTACAACTCGACGCCGTCGGGGAGGCGCGCCCCCCACGTCCTGAAGAATCCGGCGGCGCCGCCCGCGTGCGGGAAGCAGACGAGACGCAGCCGGGGCACGTCCTGGACCCGCAGCGGACGCAGCCACCGCTCCCGTTGCCGGACGGTCATGTCGGTGATTCCTCCAACTCGGTTCTCGCGGCGGCGATCAGCTCGTCGGCGGGCATCGGACGGTGCGGCGGTCCGGACAGGCGCTCGGGGTAGCCGAGGCTAGTGGCCATCGCCTGCCACACCGAGCTCACGGTCAGGTAGTACTGCCCTTCACGTAATGGATCACTGCCCTCACTCACCGCCTCCCATGTGCGCGCGATGGCGCGGCGGGCGCCCTCCGGCCACACGGACGCGAGGATCTCCCGGTAGGTCGGGGGAGCGGCGGGGCCGATCGCGCTGGTGGCGGGCAGGTCGAGGCCGGGGTCGGCGGCGGCGTCGAGCCGGGTCGTCCGCCTCGCCTCGGCGGGCAGGTGCGGACGGGGCGACCACAGCACCGGGCCGTGCGTCTCGGCGAGCGTGAGCGTGCCGCCGTCGGCGCCGATGGTGACGCGGTGCAGCAGGTGGGCGTGGTTGTCGGGGTCCGCCGGGTGCAACTGGTTCTGCACGCGCAGCGTGAACGGGACGCCCGCCAGCGTGCCGTCGATCGTCCGGAACGGGCCGCGTCCCGTCGGGGGCGGCAGGTCGAAGGGCCGAAGGCCGCCCAGCGCCCGGCCGAGGATGTCGAACAGGTGGTAGGAGACCTGCACGCCGCAGGCGGCCTCGACGTACACCGGCCGCAGCGCGCGGGCGGCGGCGATGAAGCGCCGCACCGGAGGAAGGTGAACGTAGTGGCTGTTCACGCGGTAGACGACCCGGTTCCGGCGGGCGGCGCGCAGGGCGGCGGCCAGTTCGTCGCGCAGCAGCGGCCCCTCCTGCAGGACGTGCACGCCGCGATCCATCAGCTCGGCCGCCACCGCGCTGCCGGGTCCCCCGTTGACCTCGCCGAGCAGGACGACGCAGGCCAGGTCGATGTCGCCGGGCACGTCGTCGACCCGCGTGAAGAGCGGGACGTCCGCCTCGTTCGCGCACGCCTTCGAGCGCTCGCCGCCCCTGGCGAGGATCCCGGCGAGCTCGAAGGCCGAGTCGGGCGCGGTGAGAGCGGCCAGGTGGACGCGGCCGAAGCCCGTCCCGCACACCAGCGCGCGCGGGCGCCGGTCCCCGTCCCCGTGCGTGCCGGTGTTCACAGCACCCCCTCCTCGACGCGCGCCCGTGACAGTTCGGTGACCTCCACGGCCGGGTCGTCGCGCAGTTCCTTGAGCACGGCGGCCGGGTCCAGCACGGCGGAGGCGTCGTGGGCGCCGGGCGGCACCCGGCCCGCCGCCACCGCCCGCGTGGCCGTGGCCGCGAGCGCGGCGGTCAGCTCGTAGCTGTCGGCGGCGCGGACGACGAGGACCCTCCCGTCCAGGTCGAAGACGAGCTGGAAGTACGGGCGGCGGCCGAGGGCGTCGAGGCGGGCCGCGAGTTCGAGGTCCTCGGCCGCCTGCCCGATCTCCTTGTCCCTGGCTCCGGACAGCGCGCGGAGCGTCCGCTCGCCGTCGAAGACGCCCCACCATTCGACCTCGGCGAGATCCAGCGTCCGCGCCAGCCGCTGCGTCTCCCCGCTCAGGTAGGGGTAGGCGCTGACACGTCCCGGGAAGTGCGGCAGGACGACGTTCTCCGCCGGGCGCAGCGCGCCGCGCAGCGGCCGGTGCCCCTGCCACGCGGCCAGCGGAGCGGCGTCCTCGCCGTGCAGGGCGGCGACGTAGTCGAGCGCGGCGGCCTTGGTGAAGCGGTCCAGGCCGCCGACGCGGGCGACCAGCCGGAAGGGCCGCCCGACCCGCTCCGCCAGCGCGCGGGGCAGCAGCGCGGACAGGCCGGGCATCATCCCGGCGGCCAGCACCGCCGCGCGTCCTCGGGCCAGGGCCGTGAGGCGGGAACGGTCGAGCTGCTCTCCGGCCACGTCCACGTAGTGGGCCCCCGCCCTCAGCGCGGCCAGCGCCACCGTGTCGCCGACGCTCGCCGAAGGGCCCGCGCAGTTCACCACCACCGCGCAGCCGTCGCAGAACTCCGCCAGCGCGGCGGCGTCGTCGACGTCCACCTCGACGGCCTCCGCTCCGGGCGGGGCGAGGCTCCGCACCTTCGCCAGGTCCCTGCCGCCCAGGCGCGGCCGCCCCCGCAGGCGGCGCACGAGCGCGCGGCCCACCGCGCCGTAGCATCCGGTCACGCCGACGGTCACGACCGCTCCCACCCTTCGGCCAGCAGGGCGGCGACCTCGTCCACGTGCGGCGGGCGCAGGCAGCTGAAGTGGTCGCCGGGGACGTCGGCCACCCTCAGCTCGCCCAGGCACAGCTCGCGCCAGAACCCGGTCATGTCGTCGCGCAGCCACGGCAGGAAGCGCGTGTCGCCGAGCTGGCGCAGGAACGTGATGTCGCCCGCGTACGGCTCCGGCTCGTGCGCGCCGACCGCGCGCAGGCTGTGCCGCACCACCTGGTAGAAGGCGGCGACCTGCCGTTCGACGTCGGCGTCCGCGTGCGCGTGGCGGCTCGCGGCGCGGCCGATGGCGGCCAGCCGTTCGTCCTGCGGGCGCCTCGCCTGGGCGCGGAAGACGTCGGCGACCGGCGCCAGCGCGCCGGTGAGCGCGGTGACGCGCCCGGCGGGCACCCTGTCCTCGTCTTCGCGGAGCAGCAGCTCGAAGACCTCGGACATCGTCCGCTCGTCGCCGGGGTAGCCCGCCTCGGCCGGGTCGGCGCCCATGACCTTGGCGAAGACGTACTCCACCACGAGGTCGTCCTCGATGATCCGGGGCAGCGTGTAGCTGCTGATCACGGTGAGGCTCGCGACCTCGGAGCCCGCCTCGGCGAGCTGCCTGGCGATCTCGGTGGCCAGCAGGCCGCCCATGCAGTAGCCGACGACGTGGAAGGCGCCTGCGCCGGTGTCGAGCAGCGCGCGGGTGTAGCCCGCGGCCCGGCGTTCGATCAGGCCGCGCGGGTCCTCGGCCAGGTAGGAGTCCACGTCGGTGATCGCGAGCCCGGCGAGCGCGCCGCCCTTGCCCGCCAGCAGCCGCGACAGCGCCCGGTAGGGGGCGAGCGTGCCGCTGCCCTCGTGGACGAGGACGCGCAGCGGCCCGCCGTCGCCGGGCTCCCCGCCGAGCGGGACGAGCGGGACGAGCGGCGACGCGTCGGCGCGCCCGGCGGCGCCGTCGCGGTCGCCGTCCGCGCGCAGCGCCTCGGCGAGCGCCGCCACCGTCGGCCGGTGCAGGATCTCGCGGACCAGGTCGTCCCAGAGCACCCCCTCCGCGGCGGGGACGCGGGCGCGGAGCGTGGCGGCGAGCTTGGCGACCACGAGGGAGTCGCCGCCGAGGTCGAAGAAGTCGTCGTCGCGGTTGGGCGCGGCCACGCCGAGCACCTCGCCCCAGACGGCGGCGAGCTCCCGTTCCAGGTCGTCGCGGGGCGGGCCGCCCGCCGAGGCGCGGCTCGCGGCGGCGTGCGGCAGCCAGGAGCGCAGCGCGGCCGTGTCGACCTTGCCGTTGCGGGTCAGCGGCAGCTCGTCGACGACCTGGAGGTGCGCCGGGATCATGTACTCGGGCAGCCGTCCGGCGAGGTGCCCGGCCAGCGCGGCGACGTCCAGCGGCCGCCGGTCCGCCTTGAACCGGGCGGCGAAGACGTGCTGCCCGAGCGGGGCCGTCACGTCGTCCGGGCCGGGGAGGCACACGGTCGTGTCGGCGCCCGCGTCGAGCAGCAGCCCGAGCCACTCGTCGCGGCCGAGGAAGGTCTGGTCGAGGCCCTTGCGCGAGTCCTCGTAGTCCCATTTGCGCGGGTCCTTCTCCGGCATCATGAACTCCATCGAGGTCATGATCTGGTAGCTGTCCTCGGTGGTCTCGACGAACACCAGCCAGCCGCCGGGCCGGAGCAGCTGCGTCAGCCGGTCGAGCACCCGTCCCGCGTGCCGGGAGTTGTGCAGGACGTTCACGCAGACGACGACCTCGAAGTCGTTGGGCCGGTACCCCTGCTCGCGGAAGTCCTCGTTGATGTCGAACAGCCCGTACCGCACCCAGGGCCGGTCGCCGAAGCGCTCGCGGGCCTCGTTGAGGAAGAACGGCGAGACGTCGGTGAACAGGTAGTCGACGTCGTACTCCGCGAGCGCCGGGATGAGCTGCGCGCTGATGCCGCCGACGCCCGCGCCGACCTCCAGCACCCGCAGGCCGCCGTCGTGCCGCCCGGCGATGCGGCGCAGCATCGCGATGGCGGCGTGGTTGACGTAGCGGCTGATGACGTTCTCCCGGTAGGCCGCCTCGGAGATCTCCAGGCGGCCCTCGGGGAAGAGCAGCGGCAGCGGGTCCAGCTCGTCGCGGACCAGCTCGGGCAGGCGGTTGGTGCTGGTCCTGAAGTAGTCGATCAGGACTGCGGGGTAGCTGTCCTCGCGTCGCAGCTCGGCGACCGACTCCCAGGCGGCGTCGAGGTCGTGCTCGGTGGCGGTGCGCACCGCGCGGCGGACGTTCCCGTCCCGCCGCAGGAACCCCTCGTCCTCCAGGACGCGCAGCCAGCGGCGCACCAGCCGGTGGTGCCGGGGGGCCGCGCCGACGGCCTCGATGACCTCGTCGGTGGTGGCGGCGTCGCCGGGCGCGCCGAACAACCCCCGGCGGACGAGGGCGCGCATGATGCCGACGACGGCGGCCCTGTCCAGGCGGGCCATGAACTCCATCAGCTCGTCGCGGTCGAGGTGCGCGGTGTGCGCGTCGCCCGCGCGGGAGCCCGCCGCCCGCAGTTCGTCCGCCAGTGCTTCGGCGGGCTCGCGCGGGCGGTCGCCGCGGGCGGGCTCGGCGAAGGCGGCGAGGCGGCGCTCCAGCCCGTCGCCGTCGACCAGCACGTGGGCGGCGGCGACCGCCGGGTGCTCCTGGACGGCGGCCTCGACCTCCGCGAGCTCGATCCGGTGCCCGCGGATCTTGACCTGCCGGTCCTCGCGGCCGAGGAACTCGATCACCCCGTCCTCGCGGTAGCGGCCGAGGTCGCCGGTGCGGTAGAGGCGCTCGCCGGTCTCCGGGTGCCGGACGAACCGCTGCCGCGTCTTCGCCTCGTCGCCCAGGTACCCGAGCGCCACCCCGGCGCCGCCGATGTACAGCTCGCCCGCCACCCAGTCCGGGCACGGCCGCATCGCCGCGTCCAGGACGTGGAAGGTCTGGTTGGCCAGCGGCTTCCCGTACGGGACGCTCGTCCAGTCCGGGGAGAGGTCGCCGATGGGGTGGCAGATCGACCAGATCGACGCCTCGGTCGCGCCGCCGAGGCTGACCAGCTCGGCTCCGGGCAGCCGCGCGCGGGCGGCCGCGGGGAGCGTGATCGGGATCCAGTCGCCGCTGAGCAGGGCCAGCCTGAGCGTGCGCAGGTCGGTCCCGGGGTCGGCGTCCAGGTAGTGGACCAGCATCTGGAGCTGCGCCGGGACGGAGTTCCACAGCGTGACCCCGTGCTCGGCGACGAGCCCGGCCCAGCGGGCCGGGTCGCCGCGCTCCTGCGGGCCGGGCAGCACCAGCGCGCCGCCCGCGGCCAACGGGCCGAAGACGTCGTAGACCGAGAGGTCGAAGCCGAGGCCGGCCAGGCCGAGCACCCGATCGGCGGCGGTGACCGAGAAGCGGCGGTTGATGTCGGCGACCGTGTTGAGCGCCGCCTCGTGGGAGATCATCACGCCCTTCGGCTCGCCGGTGGAGCCGGACGTGTAGATGACGTAGGCGAGGTCGCCGGGACGGGCGCGGCTCGTGGGAGCGGGCGCGGTGGACGGCGGCGCCGTGTCGACGTCCACGCAGCGCACCCCGGCCGGGCGCTCGCCGATCCAGGACTGCGTCAGCGCGGTGGCCACCCCGGCGTCGGCCATGATGCGGTCGCGCCGGGCGGGCGGCTGGGCGGCGTCCACCGGCAGGTAGGCGGCGCCGGAGAGCAGCGTGCCGAGCACGGCGACGACCTGCTCCCAGCCCTTCTCCATGAGCACCGCGACGGGCGCGTCCCCCGCCTCCGCGAGGCTCTCGGCCACGGCGGTCGCCCGCGCGAGCAGCTCGCCGTAGGTCAGCGTGCGCTCCGCCGTGACGACGGCGGGCGCGTCCGGCGTGGCCAAGGCTTGGGCGACGACCGGCTCGTGGAGCAGCCCCCCGGGACGGGGCGCGGCGGTCGCGTTGGCGCGGTCGCGCCGCTCGGCCTGCGCGGCGGGCAGCCCGACCGGCGCGGCCGACGTCCACGCGGAGTCGGCCGCGGCCAGGTCGAGGAGCAGCGTGCGCAGCGCGGCGAACAGGTCCTCGATCAGCCCGGCGGGGAAGACGCCGTCGCGCACGTCGGCCCTGACCTCCAGGACGCCGTTCTCGACCAGGGCCTGGCAGTCGATCCACACCTGGGGCGTCCGGCTCCCGCCGTGCACCACCTCGGCCAGGCCGCGCATGCCCTCGTTCTCGTCGCTGAGCCCGACGGTGCTGGTGAAGACGACCGGGTACAGGGCGGTCCGCCTGCCCTGCCGCCGGGCCATCTCGCGCATCAGCTCAACGCCCGAGTAGAGCCGGTGGTCCAGGTCGTCCCAGAGGCGGCGCTGGAGCGCGGCGGCGCGGTCGGCGAAGCGGTCCCCGGCGCCGTCCACCTCAAGGAGGCTGACGGTGGTGAAGTCGCCGACGAGCGAACCCACCTGCGGGTGGAGCGGATGCCGGTTGAGCAGCGTGAGGTTGAGGCAGAACGCGGGCTGGCGGCTCCAGCGTCCGACGACCTCGGCGAACGCGGCGAGCACGGCGGTCGAGGGCGTGACGCCGTGCTCCGCCGCCCGTTCGCGCAGCCCGCTCCACTGGCCGGGGGAGAAGCGGACCGCGTGGCGGGTGAAGGAGCCGGTCGCCTGGACGTCCCGGTCCTCGCGCAGCGGCAGCTCGGGCGCGCCGGGCAGCTCGTCCAGCCGGTCCTCCCAGTAGCGCCGGTCGCGCTCGCGGGCGGGGCCGTCGCGCAGGCCTCGGGCCGCCGCCACGTAGTCGCGGAAGGTGATCTCCAGCGGCGGCAGTTCCGCGTCCGGGTCGAGGTAGAGCCGCTTCAGCTCGGTGAGCAGGAGCTGGATGCTCAGGTAGTCGGCGATGAGGAAGTCGATGGAGACGTGCAGGAGGTCGCGGTCGCCGGTCCGGGTGATCCGCAGGTCGAACAGCGGCCAGACGGCGGGGTCGTAGCGGCGGCCGTCCATCGCGCTCCGGGTGGCGGCGACCCGCGCGTCGACCTCGGCGGGGGAGCGGCCCCGCAGGTCGGCCACCGCGATGCCGTACCGGGGCGTCTCGGGGGCGGTGACCTGGTAGCCCTCCACGTGGACGGTGCAGCGCAGCATGTCGTGCCGCTCGACCAGCCGGTTCCAGGCGTCCTCCATGCGCGGCGCGTCCAGGTCGGCGAACGCCAGCTCCGCGTAGACCTGGCAGGCGGTGCCGCCGTAGTCGAAGGCGTCGCCGCGGCCGAGCAGGTAGGCGGCCTGCACGTCGGTGAGGGGGAACGGCTCGTGCCGGGCGCCGGGCTCGGGCGCCAGCTCCGGCGGGGCCGGGCGGGTCAGGTGGTCCAGCAGTTCGTCCTTGCGGGCGGCGAGCTGCGCGCGCCGCTCCGCGGTGAGGACGCCCTCGGGAGCGCGGAACCGCAGCCGGCCCGCCTCCTCCCACAGCTGCACGCCCTCGCGGGCCAGTTCGGCGATGAGCTGACCAGCCGTCATATCGTGCCCTCCTCGAAGGCTCCGTCGTCGAAGGCCCCGTCGTCGTCGCGTCGCTCGATCAGGGCGGCGTGCCCGGCGATGGTCGGCTCGGCGAACAGCGCCCGCAGGGGCAGCTCGACGCCGAACTCGATCCTGATCTCCTCGGCCAGGCGGGTGGCCAGCACGCTGTCGCCGCCGAGGGTCACGAAGTTCTGGTGCCTGCCCACGTCGGGGACGTCGAGCAGCGCCCGCCAGATCCCGGCGAGGGCCTCCTCGACGGGGCCGGTGGGCGGGGCGTCCTCCGGCGGGCCGTCGCCGTGCTCCTCGACCAGGCGGTTCAGAGCGTTCCGGTCGATCTTTCCGTTGGGGGTGAGGGGGAGGTCGGGGACCTGGACGACCGGCTCCGGGATCATGTACGGCGGGAGCCGCCCGGCCAGCCAGTCGCGCAGGTCGCCCCCGTCCAGGTCACCGGCCGGGACGACCAGCGCGGCCAGCCCGCGGGCGGCGCCGCCGACCGTGGTCGCCACCGCGCGCTTCACGCCCGGGTGGGACAGCAGCGCCGCCTCGATCTCGCCGAGTTCGATGCGGTGGCCGCGGACCTTGACCTGGTGGTCCACCCGGCCGAGGAACTCCAGCGTCCCGTCCGGCCAGTAGCGGCCCATGTCGCCGGTGCGGTACCACCGCATCCCCTCGTGCTCGACGAACTTGGCGCGGGTGGTGTCCGGGTCGCCCCGGTACCCCTCGGCCACTCCCGCGCCGCCGATCCACAGCTCTCCCGGAGTCCAGTCCGGGCAGTCGCGCCCCAGCGAGTCGACGACCCGGAAGCACTGGTTGGCCAAGGGGCGGCCGTAGGGCACCGACACCCACTCCGGCGGCACCTCGGCGGGCACCGGGCAGTAGTTGGACCAGATCGCCGCCTCCGTGGCGCCGCCGAGCGCGATCAGGCGGCACTCCGGCGCGACGCGCGCGAGCCGGGCCGACATGTCCAGCGGGACCCAGTCGCCCGACACCATCGCCAGCCGCAGCGAGCCGAGCTGCCCGCGCTCGGCGACCAGCAGCATGTCCAGCAGCGCGGGGACGGTGTTCCACACGGTCACGCCGTGCTCGGCGACCAGGCGCGCCCACCGGGCGGCGTCGCGGCGGTCGTCCTCGTCCACCATGACCAGCGACCCACCGGCCGACAGCGGTCCGAACACGTCCCATACCGACAGGTCGAAGTCCAGGGCGGACACCGCCAGGACGCGGTCGTCCGCGCCGACGCCGAAGCGGGCGTTGACGTCCAGCACGGTGTTCAGGGCCGCGCGGTGGGAGACCTCCACGCCCTTCGGCTCGCCCGTGGACCCGGACGTGAAGATCACGTACGCGCTCGCGTCCGGCTTCACCTCCACCGGAGCGTCCAGCGGCTCCCCCTCGGGCGGTTCGGTCAGCAGCAGGCGCGCGTCGGCGCGGCGCATGATCTGCTCGCGCCGGGCCTTGGGCTGGTCGACGCCGATCGGCACGTAGAGCGCCCCCGCCGCCAGGACGCCCAGCACCGCCGCGATCTGGTCGGGGCCCTTCGGCAGCGACACCGCGACCGCATCGCCCGCGCGCACACCCCGCTCGCGCAGGAACCCGGCCACCCGCAACGCCCGTCCGGCCAGCTCGCCGTAGGAGACGCCGGGGCGGATCGCCACGCGGGACGGATCCCGGCGCGCCCGCTCGAAGAAGCGGCCGTGCAGCGTGCCCTCGGGAACCGGCGCCGCCGTGTCGTTGGCCGCCGCCCGCACCGCGAGCTGCGACGCCGGGACCAGCGACGGCGCGGGCGCGTCCCAGTCGGAGTCCAGCAGCCATTCCAGCAGCCGGCCGTAGCCGTCGGTCATGGCGTCCAGGACGCCGGGCGGGAACAGGTCCTCGACCGCGTCCCAGTTGACGACCAGCCCGCCGTCGACCTCGACCACCTGGTGGTCGATCCACACCTGCGGCGTCTGCGACACGCCCCAGACCGGGTCGGCGAAGAGCGTGCCGGTCAGGGCGCCGTCCTCGTCCGCCACGCCGAGCGTGCTGGTGAACACCACCGGCATGGCGGCGTCGGACGAGCCGGTCCGCCTGGCCAGCTCGCGCATCACCCACAGCGCGGACACGTCGCTGTGGTCGAGGTCGCGCGCCACCCGGCGCTGGAGCCTGCGGGCGCTGTCCAGCCAGGTATCGCCCGGCTCGTAGGCGACCAGCAGCAGCGAGGTGAAGTCGCCGAGGACCCTGTCGATGTCCGGGTGCACCTGGCGCCGGTCGAAGAGGGTGAGGTTGATCGTCATGTCGCGGCGGGCGCTCCACGCGCCGAGCGCGTCGGCGAACGCCGTGGCGAGGACGGTCGAGAGGGTGAGGCCGTGCCGCCGGGCGGTGTCCTTGACCGTCCGCCACTGCTCGGCGGGGACGCGGATCTGGCGGCGGGTGAAGCGCGGGCGGCCGAGGCCGGCCGGGTCGGCGGCCAGCGGGAGCTGGGGCGCGGGCGGCAGCTCGCCGACCCTGGCCGACCAGTACTCCTCGGCGTCCCGCCGCGCCTGCGGGTCGGGCCCGACCGTGAGCACGTAGTCGCGGAAGGACGGGCCGGTCGGCGGCAGGTCGGCGCCGGGGTCGCGGTAGAGGACGTCGAGCTCGCGCAGCAGGGTCATGATGCTGAGCGCGTCGAAGACGATGTTGTCGAAGCTGACGCCGATCCGGACGCGGCCCTCGCCGTACCGCACGGCCCGCACGTCGAACAGCGGCCACCGGGTGACGTCGATGAGCTGGTGCGACATCGACCCGCGCAGCTCGGCGAGGGCCTCGTCGGCGGCGCCGTCACCGGCCTCCGTGACGGGGATTACCAGCTCCGGCGCGGTGGGGAGGATGCGCTGCGCGCCGTCGGGCTGGAAGACCGCGCGCAGCATCTCGTGACGTTCGATCAGCCGGTTCCACGCCGCCCCGAAGCGGGCCAGGTCGAGGCCGTCGAAGTCGTACTCGGTGTAGAAGTGGCAGCCGACGCCGCCGAGCGCGAAGGCGTCGGTACGGCCGAACCAGTAGGCGCGCTGCACGTCGGTGGGCGGGAACGGCTCGTACCGGTGTTCCGGGTCGGCCCGCAGGACGGACGCCTCGGCGGCCTCGTCCTCCCCGCCGAGCCGTACCGTCCGGGCGAAGGCGGCCAGTTCGGGGTTGTCGAACAGGTTCGTCAGCTCGGCGCCCGCGACTCCTTCGGCGCGCAGGCGGAGGATGAGGCGGGTGGCGAGGAGGCTGTCGCCGCCGAGCGCGAAGAAGTTCTGGTCGCGGCCCACCGCCGGTACCTTCAGCACCTCGGTCCAGATCGCGGCCATGACGCTCTCGATACCGGGACGGGGCGGCTCGAAACGTTCCGCACGTCCGGCGAGTTCTCCGGTCAGGATCGTCCGGACCTCGGCGCGGTCGACCTTGCCGTTGGCGGTGAGCGGGAGGCCGGAGATCTGGGCGATGTGCTCGGGGACCATGTACGGGGGCAGACGGTCGGCGAGGTGCGCGCGGAGGTCGTCCTCATCGAGCCGCTGCTGATCGCCGGACGGGACGACGACGGCCGCCAACTGATGGGCTGCGCTCTCGACCGTGGTGGCCGTCGCCCTTTCGACCCCGGGATGGGAGAGCAGCGCCGCTTCGACTTCCCCGAGTTCGATGCGGTGGCCGCGGACCTTGACCTGGTGGTCGATGCGGCCGAGGAACTCCAAGGTGCCGTCCGGCCAGTAGCGGCCCATGTCGCCCGTGCGGTACCAACGGACTCCGTCGTGCTCGACGAATTTGGCGGCGGTGGTGTCGGGGTCGCCCCGGTAGCCCTTGGCGACTCCCGCTCCGCCGATCCACAGTTCTCCGCGTCCCCAGTCCGGGCAGTCGCGGCCTTGCGGGTCCACGACGCGGAAGCACTGGTTGGTCAGAGGTCTGCCGTAGGGGACGGACACCCATTCGGAGGGAATTCGGGGCGGCACCGGGCAGTAGTTGGACCAGATGGCGGCTTCGGTGGCGCCGCCGAGCGCGATGAGCCGACATCGCGGCGCCGCGTGGGCCAGGCGGGCGGACAGGTCCAGCGGGACCCAGTCGCCGGACACCAGGGCCAGCCGCAATGAGGGGAGCGGGCCGTCGGCGGCGGTCAGCAGCATGTCCAGCAGCGCGGGCACGGTGTTCCACACCGTCACCCGGTGCTCGTTCACCAGCCGCGCCCACCGCGCGGCGTCGCGCCGCTCGGCTTCGTCGATCATGACCAGCGAGGCGCCGGCCGACAGCGGGCCGAAGACGTCCCAGACCGACAGGTCGAAGTCCAGCGCCGACACGGCCAGGACGCGGTCGCCGCCGGTGACGCCGAAGCGGGCGTCGACGTCCAGCACGGTGTTGAGGGCGGCGCGATGGGCGACCTCGACGCCCTTCGGCGCGCCCGTGGACCCCGACGTGAAGATCACGTATGCGCTGCTCTCCGGGTCCACGGCGACGGGGGCGTCCAACGGCGGGACGTCGGGAAGCTCGTCGGGCGCCAGGGTCAGCGTGAAGCGGGCGCCGGCGGTGCGGACGATCTGGTCGCGCCGGGCGGGCGGCTGGTCGACGCCGACCGGGACGTACATCGCCCCGGCGGCGAGGACGCCGAGGACCGCCGCCACCTGGCCGGGGCCCTTGGGCAGACACACCGCCACCGCGTCGCCCGGCCGGACGCCGTTCCGCTGGAGGAACCCCGCGACGCGCAGCGCCCGGCCGGCGAGGTCGCCGTAGCTGATCGCGGGCCCGGCGGCATGGTGCACGGCGGGCCGGGACGGGTCGCGGCGCGCCAGCTCGAAGAACCGTTCGTGCAGGGTCCCTTCGGGGAGGGGCGCGGCGGTGTCGTTGACCGTCGCGCGGACGGCGAGTTGGGCGGGCGGTACCAGCGTCGGGACGGGCGCGTCCCAGTCGTTCTCCAGCAGCCAGTCCAGGAGCCGGTTGTGACCGTCGGCCATGCCGTCCAGCACGCCCGGCGGGAACAGCTCCTCGACGGCGTCCCAGTTGACCAGCAGCCCGCCGTCGACCTCGACCACCTGGTGGTCGAGCCACACCTGCGGCGTCTGCGACAGCATCGAGCCCAGCCGGCCGAGGCTCCGCCGCACGTCCGCGCCGACGAGGTCGCCCATGCCGAGCGCGCTGGTGAACACGACCGGCGCGGTGACCTGGTCATGGCGGCCGCCCCGGTTGAGGTCGCGAAGGACCTCGACGCCGGAGTAGGCCGAGTGCGCCGCGTCGCGCTGGAAACGCGCTTGCAGCGCCGCGACGCGCTCCGCGAACGTCTGGGGCCGCGACAGGTCCACCTCCAGCAGGACGAGGTTCGAGAAGTCGGCGACCATGTGCTCCACGTCCGGGTGGATCGCCTGGCGGTCGAACAGCGGGACGTTCAGCACGAAGCGCGGCGCGCCGCTCCACAGCCCGACGACCTCGGCCAGCGCGGCGGCCATGGCCATCGGCAGGGTGACGCCGTGCGCGCGAGCGCGCCCGGCCAGCCGCTCCCGCTCCCCGGCGGTGAGCTTGCGGTCGCGGCGCACCACCCGGACCCGCTCCACCCGCTCCGGCTCGACGGCCAGCGGCAGCGGCGGCCCGGGCGGCAGCTCGGCCAGGCGGTCGGCCCAGTACCGGCGGCCAGCCTCGCGGTCCTTCGCCCGCAGCGGCTCCCGCTGGGCGAGGTACTCGCGGAAGGAGTAGGTCAGCGGGGGCAGCTCGGCGTCCTCGCCGCGATAGAGGGCGGCCAGGTCTTGCAGGACGATCTGGATGCTGCGGACGTCCGCGACGAGCAGGTCGATGTTGACGTGCAGGCGGTAGGCGCCGCCGGGCAGCAGCGAGAGCGCCAGGTCGAGCACCTCGCCGCGCTCGACGTCCAGCCGCCGGTGCGACAGCAGCTCGCGCTTCCTGAGCAGGGCCTCTTCGGCGTCCTCCGCCGTGCTCAGGTCGTGGACGGTCAGGCCCGGCCAGGGGCTGTGCGGGAGAACCTGCTGGGTGCCGTCGTCGAGGAAGCGGGCGCGCAGCAGGTCGTGCCGCTCGAACAGGGCGCGGGCGGCGCGCTCCAGGGCGTCGCGGTCGATGGCGGTGCCGTCGAACTCGATGTAGAAGTGGCAGCCGACGCCGCCGAGCACCTGGCGGTCGCGGCGGCCGAACCAGTAGGCGTGCTGGAGCGGGGTGAGGGCGAAGGGGGCGTCGCGGTCGACCGGTTCGGCCTCGGGCCGCGGCAGGGCGACGGCGCCGCACGACCGGAGCAGCGCGTGCCATGACTCGATGGTCGGCGCCTCCACGAGGTCGGTGAACTTGACGTCCAGGCCCCGGCGCAGCCAGTCGTTGGCGAGCTGCATGACGCGGACGGAGTCGAGGCCCAGCGCGATGAGGTCCTCGCCGTGGTCGAGGTCCTCCGGGCGGACGCCGAGCAGGTCGGCCGCGGCGCGGGCGATCTCGTCCAGCGCGGGAGCCGGTGCGGAGGGGGCGGCGGCCCGGGCGCGCGAGCCGGGACGATCGGCGTCCGATGCGGCGCTCAACGGGACGGGCGGGGCGGCCAGGGTGTCGACGGCGCGGACCGGCAGCAGCCCGCGGCGGTAGCGGGTCACGAGGTCCGCCCGGTCGCCGGTCAGCGATCCCGGGTCGACGAACGCCACCGTCTCCACCACCGCGCCGCAGGCGTCGAGGGCGGCGCCGCGCACCCGGCGGGCCGACGGCCCGGCTCCCGGAACGGATTCCACCAATGCCGTCAGGCTTCCGTCCGGAACGGTCTGAATGGCGCGGCATGGCGATCCGGTCAGCTCGTTCACGGCCGCTTCGAGGTCGTTCGGGGAAAGCACCCGGCCGTGCGCGGACAGGCAGTACGAACGCATCGCCGTTTCCGTCATGGCGCATAACACTGGCATATACCTAAGTGCCTGACCAATCTTGAATTAGTGGAATGCAGTCCGCGGGTAGCCATTCGACTATTAGGGTTGCCTAACCTAACCGGTCGGCCCGGAAGAGTTCATCAGCGGGAACGTGCCACAGGTGCCCGGTCGACGCACCGCCCCAAGTCGGGAGGTGCTCTTTCGAGGTGCCCGTCCGGGCACTTGCCTCCGCTCCGGACCGCGCTTAGCTTCCGTCGATGATGTCCGGAGATGTCCGGAAGGAGAGGGGATGCCGCCCGCACTCACCGAGGAAGCCCGGGACGCCGCCGCGGCGCACGCGCTCGGCGCCGAGTACGTCACCGCGCTCGGCAAGATCATCAACAGTCATGTGCGCAATGAGGCGGCGGGGGCGGCGGTCTTCGACGAGCCGTCCATTTCGCTCGCGCCCACTCCGCGTGACAAATGGCTCGCCTGCAGAATGGCGATGGAGGAGTACGGCCACCATCTGAAGTTCAACAGACTGGCGAATGAGCTGGGGCTTGAGGACGCCCGCGACCGGCCGCCGCTGTCGGTCTTCGACTACCAGGTGGAGTCGTGGACCGGATATGTGATGACCAAGGCGATCGTGGATCTGGCCGAGGTCGTGCTCATGGAAGACCTGTGCGACTGCTCGTATGTGCCGCTGCGCGAGCTGTGCCGGTCGCTGATGCCGGAGGAGCGCTTCCACGTCGGGTTCGGCGCCGCGCGCGCCAGGCGGCTGGCCGCCGATCCGGGCGCCCGCGAGGAGGTCCGCTCGGCGGCGCACCGCCTCATCGCGATGACGCTGCCCTTCTTCGGCCGCAGCGACTCCCGCAACAACGAGACCTTCCGCAGGTGGGGCATCAAACGGCTGACCAACGACGAGGCGCGGGCGGAGTTCGTCCGGCGCACCCGGGCGCTGCTGTGCGACGACCTCGGCCTGGACTACCCGGAGGTGGCGACGCGTTGGCCCGCTACTACGAGCTGAGCGCCCCGCCGGAGGGACTCGCCCGCGACCTCGGCCCCGGCGGCGACCGCGTCGCGGCCCTGCTCGACGGTGTGTCCGCGCACGTCCCGCCGGACGGCGCGCACCGGCGGAGAAGCGAGGAGCTGCCGGAGACGCTCGCGGGCGCGCCGGTGCGGCGGGTGCCGGACGTCTCCGCGGCGGTCCTCGACCGCGTGGCGCCCGACTGGCTGGCCTCCCTGGAGCGCCGACGGCACGACGCGCGGCGCCGGCTCCTCGGAGCCGGCCGCGCGGACCGGCTGGAACTGGCCGAGCACGTGGCGATGCTGGTCGCGACGCCGCGGCTGCGCCCCGCCGACCCCGGGGACGCCGACGCGCTGGCGCTGTCGGGCGCGGTCCTCTGGCTGGTCGGCACCCTCGTCGCCGGCGCGCTGGCCGACGACCGCGCCGACGCGCTCGCCGAGCTGGTCACGGGCGGCTGGTGGCCGGTGGGCCCGGTGGACGGCGCCTTCCTCACCGCCCCCCTCGACCTGCCGCGCCGCCCCCGGGGCGGCCCGTCCGAAAGGCCCCGCCATGCCTGAGCCTCCGTCCGGCCGCGCCACGGTCCGGACGCCGACCGCCCCGAGGCGCGGCGGGCGGGTCGCGCAAGGCCCGCCCGCGAACCTCGCGCTGCGTCTCGACGCCCTGGCCCGCCGGGACGGCCGGTGGCGGCGGCCCGCCTTCCACAGCGCCGAGCGCTCCTGGACGCACGGCGAGGTGCACGCCCTCGCCGCGTCCGCCGCGTCGGTCCTCGCCGGGCAGGGCGTCCGCCCCGGTGACCGGGTGCTCATCGCGCTTTGCGACGGCATCGCGTGGGTGACGGCGTTCCTCGCGGCCGCGCGGCTCGGCGCGGTCGCCGTCCCGGTCAACCCCGAACTGGTCCCCGACGAGCACGGCTTCCTGGCCGACGACTGCCGGGCCCGTCTCGTGGTGGCGGAGGACCGCCTCGTCGGACGCTTCGACGGCGCCGCCGTCCTGGCGGGCGAGCGGCTGGTGCGGCTGGCCGCGGACGCCCCGTCCGGACCGGCCGCCGCCGTGACCGGCGACACGCCGCTGTACGCGCAGTACACGTCCGGCACGACCGGCGTCCCGAAGGCGGCGCTGCACCGCCACGCCGACCCGGCGCGCTACCAGCGGGCCGCGGGCGACGGCGTGGTGGGCGTGCGGCACGACGACGTGACGCTGTCGGTCTCGAAGCTGTTCTTCGCCTACGGCCTGGGGAACGCGCTGGTCTTCCCGCTCTTCTCCGGCTCCGCCGCCGTGCTCGTGCCGCACCGGCCGGCGTCGGCGGAGATCGCCGAGATCGCGGCGCGGCACGGCGTGACGCTGCTGTACGGCGTGCCGTCCGCGTACGCCAACCTGGTGGCCGAATGCCCGCCCGGTGCGTTCCCCTCGGTCCGGGTGGCCGTCTCGGCCGGCGAGTCCCTGTCCGTCTCCCTCGGCGCCAGGACCGGCGAGGTTCTCGGCGTTCCGGTCCTGGACCAGCTCGGCTCCACCGAGGTCGGCCACGCCTTCTGCTCCAACACCGCCTGGCGGGACGAGCCCGGCACCGTCGGCCGCCCGCTGCCCGGATACGAGGTCGAGCTGCGCGGCGAGGACGGCGCGCCCGTCACCGAGGGCCAGGGAGAGATCTGGGTGCGGGGCGCCTCGGTCATGACCGGGTACCTGGACCGGCCCGCCGAGACCGCACGGGCGCTGCGCGGCGGCTGGCTGCGCACCGGGGACCTGGCGGAACACGTGGACGGCGGCGCGCTGAAGCACCGCGGCCGCAACGACGACATGGAGATGGTGGGCGGCATCACCGTCTCCCCCCTGGAGATCGAACGCGTGCTGGCCGAGCACCCGGCGGTGTCCGAGGCCGCCGTGGCGGTCATCGCCGACGAGCACGGCGCGCGGAAGCTGCGCGCCTTCGTGGTGCCCCGCCCCGGCGCGCCCGGCGCGGACCGCGCCGGGCTGGCGGACGAGCTGATCGCCCTGGCGCGGCTCCGGCTCGCCCCCTACAAGGTGCCGCGCCGAGTGGAGTTCCGGACCGGACTGCCGCGCACCGCGACGGGCAAGCTGCGCCGCTTCGCGGTGCGCACGGGAGAGTGGTGACCATGTCGAGCCCGCGCCTGGCGTGGAACGAGCCGTCCGGCCTGACCCCCGTGCCGGACCGGCGCCTGGGCGCCCCGGCGGTCGTGGACTCCTGGCTGGTCGCCGACGGGCGGGTGCGCGACCTGATGCTGCACGGGCGGCGCTTCCTCGGCGCCTGCGCCGAACGGGTGCCGGGGCTGCCGCCCGCGACCGTCCTGGACTTCCTGGACGCGGTGCGCCACTGGCTGCCGCCGCGGGGCCGCTGGTTCCCGAGGATCGAGGCGTACGGCGGGCCCGAGCCCCGGCTGGCGCTGTGGCCGAGGCCCGCGCCCGCTCCCGGGGCCGGGGAGGTGACGCTGTGGATCCCGCCGGATCCGGATCCGCGCCGGTGCCCCACGGTCAAGGGCCCAGACCTCCGCGTCCTGGCCGGGCTGCGCGAGCGGGCCAGGGCGGTCGGCGCCGACGACGCCCTGCTCTACGAGGGCGGCGGCACCGTCCTGGAGACGGCCCACAGCGCGCTGGTGTGGTGGCGCGGCGACACGCTGTGCGTGCCCGAAGCCGACCTCCCCGTGCTCCCGTCGGTGACCAGGACCCACCTGGAACGGCTGGCCGAGTGCTGGCGGTGCGCCGTCCGGCGGGAGAGCGTCGACCTCGCCGAACTGCCGGGGCTGGAGACCTGGACCCTCAACGCCCTGCACGGCGTTCGCCCGGTGCGGGCCTGGATCGGCGCCGACTCCCGCCGGGCGCCCGCCAGGGTCTCGGCCCGGGCCGCGGACTGGCGGCGGGCCGTGCGGCACCGCGCCGTCCTGCCCGCCGCCAACCTCTGGGAACTGCCGTGCGCACACTGATCGTCGACAACCACGACTCCTACACCTACAACCTGTTCCAGCTCGCCGCCCGTGCCTACGGGGTGGAGCCGGTGGTGATGCCGAACGACGATCCGGGCTGGGCCGAGCTGGACCCGAGCCGCTTCGACGCGCTCATCGTCTCTCCCGGCCCGGGACGCCCGCAGCGGCACCGCGACGTCGGCGTCACGCTCGACCTCGTCCGCGACTCCGGGCTGCCGACGCTCGGCGTCTGCCTCGGCCACCAGGCGCTGGCCTGGCTGTCGGACGCCGACGTGGTGCCCGCGCCCGCGCCCGTCCACGGGCGGGTGGAGGAGATCAGGCACTGCGGGCGCGACCTGTTCCGCGGCCTGCCCCAGGGCTTCCACGCCGTCCGGTACCACTCGCTGTGCGTCGCGACGCCCGTGCCCGCCGACCTGGAGGTCACGGCATGGACCGCGGACGCGGTGGTGATGGGCCTGCGGCATCGCGAGATGCCCTGGTGGGGCGTGCAGTTCCACCCGGAGTCGGTCTCGACCGACTTCGGGCCGACGCTGATGTCCAACTTCCGCGACCTCGCGGCGGAGTACAACGCGACGGCCAGGCCGGGCAGGGGCGCCGTGAACGGCTCCGCTGCGCGGGCGGGGACGTCCGCGCGCTGGTCGCTGGAGGTCGAGCGGATCGCCGCCGTCCCCGACGCCGAGGACGTCTTCACCGAACTGTTCGCGGACGAGCCCTACTCCTTCTGGCTGGACAGCAGCCGGGTCGAGCCGGGCCTGTCCCGCTTCTCCTTCCTCGGCGACGCGGGCGGGCCGCACGGCGAGATCCTGTCCTGCCGCCCGGGGGCCGGCGACGTGGTGGTGCGTGCGGGCGGCCGGGAGTCCACGGTCTCCTCCTCGATCTTCGACGTGCTCGACGCGCGGCTCGCGGCGCGGGCCGTCCCGAGCGACCCGGCGCTGCCGTTCGACCTGAACGGCGGCTACGTCGGCTATCTCGGCTACGAGCTGAAGCGCGACTGCGGCGCTGGCGCGGCGCACGTCTCGTCCATGCCCGACGCCGCCTGGATGTCGGCGAGCAGGTTCGTGGCGATCGACCACGAGGACGGAGCGGCGTGGGCGCTCGCGCTGACCGACCGCGGGCCGCGGAGCCGGGCGGCGGCCCGCGCCTGGGTCTCCCGGGCCGCCGACGTCTGCCGGAGACGCGGGCCGAGGGCGCGACCCGCGCCGCGGCCGGGGCCGGAGTTCGATCCGGAGCCGTGGCTCGTCCGGCCGCGGGAGCGCTACCTGGCCGACATCGAGGAGTGCCTGCGGCTGCTGCGGGCCGGGGAGAGCTACGAGATCTGCCTGACCAACAGCGCGGAGATCCCCTTCGACGGCCCGCCCTACGAGCTCTACCTCGCCCAGCGGCGGCTCAACCCCGCGCCCTACGCCGCATATCTGCGGCTGGGCGAAACGCACGTCCTGTGTTCCTCCCCGGAGCGCTTTCTGAAGGTCGACAGGGAGGGGACGGCCGAGTCCAAGCCGATCAAGGGCACCGCGCCGCGTGCTCCCGAACCGCGCCTGGACGCCGCCCTGCGCGAGGAACTCGCCGCCTCGGACAAGACCAGGGCGGAGAACCTCATGATCGTCGACCTGCTCCGCAACGACCTCGGCCGGATCAGCGACATCGGCACGGTCAGCGTCCCGCGCTTCATGGCGGTGGAGTCCTACGAGACCGTGCACCAGCTCGTCTCCACCGTGCGCGGCCGGCTGCGGGACGGCGTGACCGCCGTCCGGGCGGCGCGGACGTGCTTCCCCGGCGGATCGATGACCGGCGCGCCGAAGTCGCGCACCATGGAGATCATCGACCGGCTGGAAGGGCGGGCGCGCGGCGTCTACTCCGGCGCGATCGGCTTCTTCGGCCTGGGCGGCACCGCCGACCTCAACATCGTCATCCGCACCATGGTGGCGCGCCCGGGCCGCCTGTCGGTGGGCGCGGGCGGCGCCATCGTGCTGGGCTCCGATCCCGCCGCCGAGTACGAGGAGATGCTGCTCAAGGCCCGCGCGCCGCTGCGCGCCCTGGCCGCGCTGTCCGCCCCGGCCGCCCTGGAGCGCGGCGGGGCGGGGCGCGGCGGGCTGGTGGTCAGCGGCGGCGGGCCCGGCGCGCGGCCCCGGGGTCGCGGACGAGTCCGCGGCTGAGCGCGACGGCCGCCGCCAGCGTCCTGTTCGAGCAGTGGAGCTTGGCGAGGATGTTGGCGACGTGCCGTTTGGCGCCGTGCTCGGAGATGCCCAGCCGGCGGGCGATCTGCTTGTTGCTCAGCCCCTCCACCATCAGCGCCAGGGCCTGCAGCTCGCGATCCGTCAGCGTGGTGGGCTCCGCGCCCTCGCGCACCGGAGCCGCCGCGACGGGCCCGGCCGGGTCGACCGGCTCGACGGGGGCGGACGCGGCGGGGGCGGACGGGGCGGCCGGGCCGACCTCGGCCAGGAGCCTGCGCGCCACCGGGTGCGGGATCGGCACCAGCCCGCTGTCCAGGTCGCTCAGCGCGTTCGACAGCACGTCGCGGGTCAGCGTCGGCTCCAGCAGGTAGCCGTCCGCCGGCACGGCGGCCACCGGCGCGAGCGTCTCCCCGGTGACGGTCCGCAGCATCAGCAGCACTCGCACGCCGACGTCGGCGGCCGTGCTCGCGAGCTTCTCCGCCTGCTGGGGCTCGTCGCCGTAGTTCAGGACGAGCAGCGTCGGACGGCCCGAGTGCAGCAACTCCATGCTGTGGTCGAAGTTGCCGCTGGCGACCACGTCGTCCAACGCGTTCAGCTCGCACAACATGGTGCGAAGCCCGCACCGGACGACCTCGCTGCCCAAGGAGACCAGCGCGATGTGGGTGCCGTCCCGCCCCACCTGCCGATTCGAAGCCATCGGGACCTATCGTCGTTCCAGAGAGCAATGACCGTTACTGTATTAATGGACCGCCGCAAACTCGGTCCTCTGTCGTAATACCCTCCAGAACGCACCTTATCCCCGGAAATGAACGTCGTCCCGTGCCATAACAGCCATGAAGCGGCCCCTTTCATCTCCGGGGTGAAGGCGGCGGGCTAAAAGGCGGCCAGGTCCCATACCCGAACCGTCCCGTCGTGGCTGCCGGAGACGGCGATGGCCTTGCCGTTCAGCTTTGTTCCGCTGCTCAGCCGCGACGGCCGCAACCGGTCGTCCAAGCCGTGCCGGGGCGGGTACACCGGCGGCGGCGGTCCCGCGCGGGCTTCGTGGCGCGTCGTTCGCCGAGCGTTCACCCGCCGGTCGGGATCAGCGCGGCGAATCATCATGTCGAACTGGTGCTCTGTGCGCTGTCCCAAATGGAGATCACAGGAGGTCGACCATGGTTTCGGCTTCGCACGTGCGGCGCACGGCGGCGATCGTGTGCGCGGGGGGAGCGGCCGTCGCGCTGCTGGGCTCCGGGCTGGCGGGGGCCTCTGGCGGTGACCGGACGCAGGACGTCCGCCGGGAGGTGCGGGGCGGCAAGGCGCGCAACGTCATCCTGCTGATCGGGGACGGGATGGGCGACTCGGAGATCACGATCGCGCGCAACTACACCAAGGGGGCGGCGGGCCGCCTCGCGCTGGACACGCTGCCGATGACCGGCGCGTACACCACCTACGCGGTCAGCAAGGCCGACCCGCGGCTGCCCGACTACGTCACCGACTCGGCGGCCAGCGGCACCGGCTGGGCGACCGGCCACAAGACCTACAACGGCGCCATCTCGGTGACCCCGGACGGCAAGCCCGTCCCGACGATCCTTGAGCTGGCGAAGCGGGCCGGGTTCCGCACCGGCGACGTCACCACGGCCGAGCTCGGCGACGCGACGCCCGCCGTGCTGACCGCGCACGTGGCCGACCGCGGCTGCCAGGGCCCGGCCGACATGGCGAAGTGCCCGGTGCAGGACAAGGTGAACGGCGGGCCGGGCTCGATCTCCGAGCAGCAGGTGCAGACCGGCGCCGACCTCTACCTCGGCGGCGGCAGGGCCCGCTGGACGCAGACGATCAAGGCGGGGCCGTTCGCGGGCAAGACCGTGATCGACCAGGCGAAGGCCGCCGGGTACACCGTGGTCACCGACGAGGCCGGGCTCGGCGCCGCCAGGCCGGGGCAGCGGCTGCTCGGGCTGTTCGCCGACGTCAACATGCCGCAGGAGTGGACCGGCCCGGCCGCCAAGGTCGGCGGTACCGATCCGGCGAGGTGCGCGCCTGACCCGTCCTTCCGGGGCCCGCACCTGTCCGACATGGCGGCCAAGGCGATCGGCCTGCTCGACGCGCAGTCCAGGACGGGGCGCAAGGGCTTCTTCCTGCAGATCGAGGGCGCCTCGATCGACAAGCGCGACCACGCCGCCGACCCGTGCGGCCAGATCGGCGAGACCGCCCAGTTCGACCAGGCGGTGCGCGTCTCGCTGGACTACGCCCGCCGCCACCCCGACACCCTGGTCGTCGTCACCGCCGACCACGGCCACACCAGCCAGATCATCCCCATCGAGGCGCGGAGCCCGGGCCAGACCGCCACGCTGATCACCTCCGACGGCGCCCCGATGAAGATCAACTACGCCACCAACACCCCCGGCCAGTCCCAGGAGCACACCGGGACCCAGGTCCGCATCGCCGCCCGCGGCCCGCAGGCCGCCAACGTCACCGGCGTGACCGACCAGACGGACCTGTTCCGCACCCTGGGCCGAGCGCTCGGCACCCACTGAGCACTCCGCGATCGGGCCGGTCACGAACCCTGTGACCGGCCCGTCGTCGTACGGTCGGCGGATTCCGCCGTCCATGCGGATCTGCTTGCGGGAGCGTGCCCTTAGTTAGTCGTGTTCCTCGGGAGGGGCGGCTCGGAACGAGCGTAGGTGCGCGAACGCGGCGTCGACGGCGATGCGGAGTGGCTCGACGTCCTTGCGGGTCTTGGCGAGGAGCAGCCCGCCTTGGATTCCGGCGAATACCGCGATGGCCAGTCGCCTGGGATCGGCGTCCGCCACGAGTAGGCCGCGTTCCCGCATGCTCTCCAGGCCGTCCACCAAATACTGCTCCCAGATCGTGAAGCAGCGATCGAGGTCGGCCCGTGCGGTTTCATCGCGGTCGGCGAGTTCGTTCGCGAGCGTGCCGATGGGGCAGCCGGGATGACCGTGCGCCTGGCTTTCGCCGACGAACATGTCGAACCAGCGGCGGATGCCCGCCCAGTCGCCGAGGTCGGTGAGCATGGGCATCTGGGCGTCCAGCACGCGCTCGAAACGGCAGGCGATCACGGCGCGGACCAGGTCGTCCTTGCCCGTGAAGAAGTGGTAGAGCTGGCTCTTGCTCACCTTGGCCATGGCGATGATCCGGTCGACGCCCGCGCCTTTGACGCCCTGGCCGTCGATCAGCGCGTCGGCGGCCGCGACGATCCGATCGCGGCTCCGTCGCCCGCGGTCGGTCATCGGCCTGTCACCCATGAACGCGACTCTATTCGCACTGGACGGTTCCGTCCACTCTGCCTACAGTGGACGGAACCGTCCAGTGCGGTCGGGGGCAAGCCCCGGCCCGGACCATGAAGGGACCGCGGACATGGACAAGCAGGACCTGGACGCCCACAACAGGCGGGTCATCGAGGAATTCAGGGCGCGCGGCGGAAAGGTCGGAGGCATGTACGACGGAATGCCTTTACTCGTGCTCCACCACGTGGGAGCCAGGACGGGCGCGCGGCGAACCAACCCGGTGACCTACCAGCGGCTCGATGAGACCGGCTTCGCCGTGTTCGCCTCCAACGACGCCGCGGCCGCCCATCCCGACTGGTACCACAATCTTCGCGCCCATCCCAGGACGGTCATCGAAGTGGGAGGCCGGACGATCGACGTCCTCGCCCGTGTCGCCGACGGCGCCGAACGCGAAAGGATCTGGTCGAGGCAGAAGGAGCTCAACCCGCTTTTCGCCAAGTTCGAGGAGCGAACGACACGACAGATCCCTGTCGTCATCCTCGAGACCATCTGACACCGCGGAACACCCGCGCCGCCGCGATGGGCGGGGGTTTCGTGCTCAACGCCAGCCGAGGTCGGGTGCCACGTGGGTCAGGATGTTCTCCAGGACGTGGGCGTTGTAGTCCACGCCGAGCTGGTTGGGGACGGTGAGCAGCAGCGTGTCCGCGGCCTGGATGGCCTCGTCCTCGGCGAGTTGCTTGACCAGCACGTCCGGTTCGGCGGCGTAGGAGCGTCCGAAGATCGCCCTGGTCTTCTCGTCGATCATCCCGATCTGGTCGGTGGAGTCGGCGTCGCGGCCGAAGTAGGCGCGGTCCAGGTCGCTGGTCAGCGCGAAGATGCTGCGGCTGACCGACACGCGCGGCTCGCGCCGGTGCCCGGCGTCCTTCCACGCCTGCCGGTAGGCCTCGATCTGCTTGCGCTGCTGGACGTGCAGCGGCTCGCCGGTCTCGTCGTCCTTGAGCGTGGAGCTCTGCAGGTTCATGCCCAGCTCGGCCGCCCACACGCTGGTGGCGTTGGAGCCCGAGCCCCACCAGATGCGGTCGCGCAGCCCCTCGGAATGCGGCTCGACGCGCAGCAGTCCTGGCGGGTTGGGGAACATCGGCCGCGGGTTCGGCTGGGCGAAGCCCTTGCCCCGCAGCACGGTGAGCAGTACCTCGGTGTGCTTGCGCGCCATGTCGGCATCGGTGTCGCCCTCGGACGGCTCGTACCCGAAGTACCTCCACCCGTCGACGACCTGTTCCGGCGATCCCCGGCTGATGCCGAGCTGCAGCCGCCCGCCGGAGATCAGGTCGGCGGCCCCGGCGTTCTCGGCGAAGTACAGCGGGTTCTCGTAGCGCATGTCGATCACGCCGGTGCCGATCTCGATACGCGAGGTCTTCGCGCCGATCGCGGACAGCAGCGGCAGGGGAGAGGCCAGCTGCCTGGCGAAATGGTGCACCCGGAAGTAGGCGCCGTCGGCGCCGAGCTCCTCCGCGGCCACGGCGAGATCGATCGACTGCAGCAGCGCGTCCCGCGCGGACCGGGTCCGCGAACCCGCGCCGTCGCTCCAGTGGCCGAACGAGAGAAAACCGATCCTCTTCACACTGGCGTCAACCACCCCGGCGCCCGCGAGATTCCGGAGCGGTGGCCCTCCCGGGGTTCTTGAGAAGAAGATTGCGGAAGGAGGCGGACGGAGAGGCGCACCACGCTGGGAGGGAACGATGCTGTTCAGGCGGGAGGTCCTTGAGGGGATCGCGGGCGGGCGGATCGATCGGGTGTTCCGGGTGTGGGCCGAGCCGCGGGTCCGTGCCGGGAGCACTCAGCGCACCTGGGCGGGGATCATCGTCATCGACTCGGTCACCGCCGTCACCCCCGAGGAGATCACCGAAGAGGACGCCCTGCGTTCGGGCTTCGAGGACCGCGCGGCCCTGCTCACCGCCCTGTCCAAGAGCACCAAGGAGGGCGGCTACCACCGCGTCATGCTCCATCTGGGCGGCCCCGACCCCAGCGCGGAGCTGGCCGCCAACGGCGACCTGACCGACCGGGAGCTGGCCGACCTCAAAGCCGCCCTGGACGCCATCGACGCCCGCGGCCGCCGCGCCCCCTGGACCCGCGAGGTCCTCCGCCTCATCGAGGAGAACCCCGGCCTGCGCGCCCAGGACCTGGCCGAACGCCTGAGCCGCGACAAACTCCCCTTCAAGGCCGACGTCCGCCGCCTGAAGGCCCTCGGCCTCACCCAGAGCCTGGAGACCGGTTACCGCCTCTCCCCGCGCGGCGACGCCCTCATGGCCTACCTACGCTCTTCGGGCGAATGACCGCCGAATTAGTTGCGAGCCGCAATCCGGTGGCACTCCTCGACAGATGATTATTCGGTGACGCCTGGCGTAGGGTTGATGCCATGGGGGACGGGGAGGCAAGCACTTTATTCACTCGGGTCGGAGCCGCTCTCGTCAGGGAAGTCGAAGGCGGCCCCGGACGGGATATCGGTCTTTCGGAAATCATTGATGAGTGCGTCTCTTCAGAGGGCGGCGACGGGGAGGCCGACGAGGAGGCGGAGGAGCTCGGGGCGGTCGCCGTCAGGGCCGTGGAACTGTGCGGGAACCCGGCGCTGCTCGACCCGCTGGACGACGCCGAGAGAGCCCGGCAACTCCTCCATTTCGGGGTGCTGCTGTCCTACTTGCTCGAAAACGAGGCCCACGGGCTCGCGCCGCGTCCCCTGGAAAGCTATGTCGAACTGATCGTGCGCAGCCCGGACCCGCACGTCGCAGCAATGGTGTGGATGATGGTCTCGGGCATCCTGGGCGGCCTCGGCGCACGGGAGATCAGCGCCGCCGCCGATGCCCGCATCCAGTCCTGGCTGAAGGAAAGCAAACCGCAATTCCGGGACGTCTTCCTCCGCGAGACCAGGGGCGTGGCCTCGGCGGTCGGCGCCGCGCTCCACGACGAGGCCGAGAACCGGACGCACCGCTACCCCGACCTCCGCACCCTCATCGACGAGGCCCCCGAGGAGGACGACGCCGCCGCGCCCCTCCGGGAGAACGAGGCCCACCTGCGCGGACTCGGCCACGGGGCCCTGCGCGCGGCCTCACTCTGCGAGCACGCCACCGAGATCGACGCGCTCTCACCGGAGGAACGCGCCGAAGGGCTCGCGGCGTTCGTCGCCTTCCTCAACTTCGTGGTCGAGAAGAAGGTCTGGCACCTCGCGCCGCGGCCCCTGGCGTCCTATCCGATCCTGTGCCCGCTGTTCGAGGATCCGGTCGTGCGAGCGCACGCCGTGGGCTGCGCGGCGTCGATCACCAGGGAGAGCGGCCGCGTCCAGGACTCGTTCGACCTCCTGCTCACCCTGGAGACCGATCTCCCGCGGATCCTTCCCGAGCAGGCCGTGACGTTCCGGCTGCACGGCGCCAACACCCTGCGCGACCTGCGCCGTCTCGACGAGGCGTCCGACTGGTACGCCCGGGCCGAGCAGGAGGCCGAGCGGCTCGACCCGGGTTCGAGGGCCGCCGTCCTCGACGACATCGCGCACCAGGACCACCGCAGGTCGCACTACACCGGTCGCTCCGAAGGGCGTCCCGGCCGGGGGACGGAGTACGACCCGAACCCCTTCCTTCCGGGATCGGTCTTCAACGATCCCGAGCGGTGGAGGCGCCGGCCCTGGCAGTTGCTGACGCTGGCCCAGAACGCCAGGCACGGCGACGACCCGGTCACCGCGTACGAGGCGCTGACCCATCTGGTCGACGTCGCCGCCCCGTCCGACCACGACCTGCTCGCCTCGGCGCACAACGAGGTCGCCGAGCTGGCCGACATGGTCGGGGCGCCGGCCCGGGTGACGCGGTGGCACGGCTTCCTCTGCCTGTGCGCGACGGTGCTCAGCGGCAACCACCGCGAGCTGGGCGGCAGGCTGTCGCGCCAGGCGACCCGGCTGGCCTCGCTGGACGACCACCTGTCGGCCTTCACGCTGGCCCGCTGGGCGATGGGCGCCGACCACGTCCCGCTCTACACGGCCGGAATCCAGGCCGACATCGGGTACGTGCTGCTGCGCAACGGCACCCTTGAGGCGTCCAGGGAAAGGTTCGAAAGCTCCCTGGAGTCCGTACCCGGGGACGGGCTCGTCCAGGCGCAGAAGGCCATGGTCGAAACGCTGCTGGGCCTGCCCGCCGCCGTGGACGACGAGCCTGGCCGCCGTCTGTCGCCGACCGGGGAGACGGTCCAGGGCGCGGGGGCGGCGCACGCGATCGCCTTCCGGTCCGGGTCCGCGCGGGAGGTCACGGTGGCCGACATCCCGGTCGGACGGGCCGCGGCGCAGGACGCGGTCGGCGCGCTCAAGGTGGCACCCGCGGTGCCGGACGCGGCGGAACGCCTGGCCGCGGCCCTCCGGGAGGCGGCGGGCGGGGCGGCGGAGGTGTCGCTGCGGCTGCGCGAGCCGTGGGAGCAGGTCCCGGTCGAGAACCTCCCCGACGCCACCGGACGTTCGCTGGCGCAGGACCACGTGGTCGTTCGGCGGCACGGCCGCCGCCCGCGTTTCGGGTTGGCGACGGTGCCTTTTCCCGACCGGGTCGAGGTGCTCGGCGACCCGATGGGCCCGGAGGACGCGCTCGGCCTGCCCGGCGCCCTCGACGAGGCCCGGGCCGTCGCGGACCTGTTCGGCACGGTTCCGGTCGTCCAGGACCAGGTCACCTGGGAACGCCTCCGCTACAGCGCCCGCACCGCCGATCTCCTCTGGCTGTCGACGCACTGCGAACCCGTCCCCGAACTCGGCGGAGCCGCCGCCCTCCGCCTCCACGACCGCTGGGTGCTGCCCTCGGAACTGGCCGCCCTGGACGTCAACCCGGGCCTGGTCGTGGTGCTGACGATCTGCGCGGGCGGCCGGGCCGTCCCCCTGGGCCGGGTCAGCGAACCCCCGACCGCCACCGCCTTCCTGCGCGCCGGAGCCGACCTCGTGATCTCCCCGCTGCGCCCCATCCGCGACACGACCTGGTCCCCCCTGATCGTGGACGCGCTGACCCGCACCCTGGACACCGACCCCACCCCGGCCGCCCTCGTCCGGGCCCTGAACGCCGCCACTCCCGGCACCGAACCCTCCGCCCCCTGGATCATGCACGCCTGACCCCTCTCTCCCCGGAGCCTCCATGCGCCTGGAACTTGAAAACAGCGGCCTCGCCCCCGAGGATCTGGCGTCGCTGGGCGACTTCACGTCCTCCCAGCGCCCGACCGGAGAGCGGGGCCCCACCACCGACCTCCTGGTGGGCGTCTCCGCCAACCTGGCCAGCGGCACCCTCTCCGCCACCGTCGCCACCCTCTGGCTCATCTGGCGCCGCCACCGCCAGCGGGCCCTCCTCGACGCGCACACCGCCACCGTCCACGTCGAGTTCGAAACCCCCACCGGCACCCACACGGCGATCATCCATTTCCGCACCACCGGTACCGAAGCCGCCGAAACCCTGGCCGCCAGCGCGCCCCCGGACACCCACACCGTCCGCATCACCTTCACGGCCCCCTGAACCGGAGTCGCGTGCTTCGGTGTCGTTCGCCGGTCAGCGGGTCGATAGCCTGCGCATGTGCTGAAAGCGGTGTCGGGGAGTGAGCGGGATGGCTGACGCCGACGACGTTCGCCGGTTGGCGCTCGCGCTGCCGCACGTGGTCGAGATCGACAGCGACGGCTTCGATTTCCGGGTCGGCGGCAAAGGGTTCGTCTGGTCCTACCCCGAGCGCAGGCCGGGCAAGCCGCGCGTCATCCGGACCGACGTCGCCGTGCTGTACGTCGGCGACGAGGCGGAGAAGCAGGCGCTGCTGCTCGGTGAGCCGGAGCGCTTCTTCACCACACCCGCCTACGACGGGCTGCCTCTGGTCATGCTGTGGCTGAGCGAAGTGGACACCGACCGCCTGGAAGAACTCGTCACCGACGCCTGGCGTATGCGTGCGCCGGACACGCTCGCCGACGCCCTCGACCCCGCCGATCAGCCCGGCACAGAACCCGGCCGCTGACGCGTCCTGCGCCACCTGACCATTACGTGACCTGTTCATGGCCTCTGTTTTGAACGCCTGTTTCCGGGCATCCGCGTTCCGTCCGATGATCCGGCGCACCTTGGAGGAACCACCATGTCGACCGCGATATGGGTCGTCATCGCCGTCATCGTCGTGGCCGCCCTGGTCATGGCCGCGTACCTGGCCCGGAACGCGGCGCGCACGCGGCGGCTCAGGCAGCGGTTCGGTCCCGAGTACGACCGTACCGTGGAGCGCGCGGGCGGCCGGGCGGCGGCCGAGCGGGAACTGCTCTCCCGCGAGCGCCGCCACGACGAGCTCGACCTGCGCGACCTCGACCCGGACCGGCGCGAGCGGTACCGCGAGCAATGGCTCCGCGTCCAGGAGCGCTTCGTCGACGCCCCGGACGCCGCGGTCGAGGAGGCCGACCGCCTCGTCACCCTCGTGATGGGCGAGCGCGGCTACCCGACCCGCGGCTTCGAGGAGAAGGTCGCGCACCTGTCCGTCGAGCACGGCCGCACGATGGAGCACTACCGGCACGCCCACGCGATCAGCGGGAAGGCCGCCGCCAAGCAGGCGTCCACCGAGGACCTGCGGCAGGCGATGGTGCACTACCGCGCCCTGTTCGAGGAACTGCTCGCCGCGCCCGGCGAGCCGACCGGGCGCGAGGCCGCCGCCGGGACGGCGGGACACCGCGGCGACCGGACCACGAGGAGCTGACCCCGATGGAGCACAGGCGACCCGCCGACGAGGCGCCGGGCACGGCCGGTGACACGCGCGTCGCGGGAACCGCGCCGCAGTCGCCGGTCGTCGAGGCCCGCCCCACCGCACCCCAACGCCGCGCCGCCTCCCCGTCCCCCGCGGCCTCTCCGCCCCCCGCCGCCGCCCCGACCCCGGCACCGGCATCCGCATCCGGACCGGCACCGGCATCCGGATCGGCGGAGACGCGGGCGCGGCTGCTCGACCCGGCCGAGGCGGAGCGGTTCCGGGCGCGCTGGCACGAGGTGCAGGCCGCGTTCGTCGACGATCCGGGCGAGGCCGTCCGCCGGGCGGACGATCTCGCGTCCGACGCCGTCGACGCCCTCGGCCGCGCGATCGCCGCACACCGGCGAACGCTCACCGAAGGCCGCGACGACCAGGGGAAACCCGACACCGAGCGACTCCGGCTGGCCCTACACGGCTACCGAGACCTCCTGAACCAGGTAATCGAAGCCTGACCCCCCACGCACAAGCGTCCCCCGGCCGCGGCCGGGGGACGCCGCACACCACACCGTCCCAAGCCTGAGACATCAAGTTGTCCGCCCGCATGGACAAGATCCTTTCGGAGAGCCCGGCAAGAAGTCGGCTATGAAGGCGCGCACGGGAACAATCTCGGTGCGTACGGTGGATTGGTCTCGGCGAGCACACCGTCCGGTCTCTTGGTCCGCGTCGGAAACTGCTCCTTGAATTCATGGCCATCGGGAGCTTGTGGCCGCGGCCTTTTCCGGTCTGAACCTTGACAACAGTTCGGTCGTCTGGGCGCGCCGTCTAAAAGCGTCGCCGCCGTCGGTTCACCCGTTCCGTACAGGCCGCTGGCCTGCGCGACTCCCCGGAAAGATCGGGAGCCGTTCCCGATGGGACCGGGAAACAATTCCCGGGGAGTCGCGGAGACCGTCCCTGGCGGAAGGGCGCCGAGTGGACGCACGCTTAAGCCATCGGTCCGAAGGGACCCGGTCGCGGTAGGCCGGTCCATTCGCGTGGAGGCGGGGCGTGAAGAAGGTCGTTGTCGCTGTGTTCGCCGCCATCCTGCTCGGGGTGGTGACGGTCTGCGTGGTGCTCTTAAAGGTGTGGCCGTTCTTTACGGCCGAGGAACGGTCGGTCACCGGCCTCGCCGTCGATCCGACGTGGCGGCTGGAAGCCCGCGCCCGCCTGGTGGTGACCATGCGGAAGTCGGGCAAGAGGTACGAGACGGTCACCGATCCCGCGGGCACGTTCCGCGTCACCGGCCTGCCGGACGGAGCGTTCACGGTCAGGTCCGCCGACGGGAGGCGCGTCGGCGAGGCCTTCGGAGTGCTGTCCTCGCAGTCGCCGCACGCGCTGGTGCGGCTCATGGTCGCCGCGGCCGGGGCCGGGAGCCTCACCGGAAGGGTCACCGACCCCTCCGCGGGACCGGTCCGCGGCGCGGTCGTCGTCGCCACCTTCGCCGAGTCGCAGCTGTCGGTCAGCACCACCACCGACGACGCGGGCGCCTACCGGCTGGCGGGGCTGCCGACCCTGGGCAACCTCACGCTCACCGCGCGCACCGCTGAGGGCCGGTCCGGGATGGCCGCCTCCTACCTCGTCGCCGGTGCGCCGACGCGGCAGACCGACGTCCAACTGGCCCCCGCCGGACGGGTCGAGCCGAAGCTCGTCAACCGCGACTTCAGCGCCGGGCTGCGCGGATGGACGACCACCGGGCAGGTCACCGTCAGGCCGGGCGGATCGGTGCTCTCCGGGCCGCCGGTCGTCCCGACGACACCGGGAACGCCCACCCAGATCCCTTCCCCGACCGCGCCGCCGACAGCCGAGAACACCCCCACCCCCGGGACCACGCCCACTCCCGAGATCACCTCGGTGCCCGATCCGTCCACGCCGGTGACGACGCCCGCCGCGTTCCGGCTACCCGCCGCCGAGGAGCCCCAGGAGGGGGCGGTGGTCGTCGCGACGCAGGGCGGCACCCCCGGCAGCATCGCCCAGACCTTCAAGGTCACCGATGGACGACTGACCGGCACGCTGCGCTTCCTGTCCGCCGAATGGCCCAGGTACTACGGCTCTCAGTACAACGACGCCTACGCCGTCGTCCTGACCACCCCCGACCAGAGCATGGTGCTGGCGACCGGAAACCTCAACGCGTCGTCGTGGCTGCCCGGGCGGCTCGGGTTCAACGGCATGACGCCGGAGGTCCCGCTCACCGCCGACCTGTCCCCCTACCGGGGCAAGGCCGTGACCCTGCGGCTGTCGGTCTGGAACGTCGCCGACGAGCTCTACCCGTCCGGACTGCTGCTCTCGGCGCTCGTCCCCGCCTCCGGGGAGTGCAAGGACGCCGACCTCGTCGCCTCGCACGGGGCCCGCCGCGACGTCAAGACCGATCGCGGGCTGGGCCGTCCCGCCATCGACACCTGGGACGCCAACCTGAACGGCCGGGCCCACCCCGGCACCGACCTCAGCGAGCGGTTCACGGCACTGGTGAAGGCCACCGCCGACGCGGTCGGCATCGACCCGGGGCTGCTGGCCGCCAACGCGATGGTCGAGCACAACGAGATCAAGACCTACCTGCAGTCCGAGCCCCTGTCCCAGTGGCGGGTCGGACTCGACACCTGGGAGAGCCGGAGCGCCGAAATCCAGAAGGACGTCAAGCTCGCCGCCCCGATCGTCACCAAGCGCACCGGCGACCTTTTCAAGCAGGAGGACACCGAGGACGGGAAGAGCCTCACCGTGCCCGTGATCACCTTCTCCAACGGTCCCAATGCTCTGCTGGCCATGGCCGCATATCTCAAGCACGTCGAGAACGGTCTGCAAAGGCAGGTCGGGGACGCCGCATGGAGCCAGCTGAGCGACCCGGACCGGTTCGAGCTCGTCCGAATCGCCTTCAACCGGCCCGGGACCGCGAGCGCGCTGGCCCGACGGGCGGCCGCGGGCAAGTCCATCGTCATCCCCAAAGGCCCGACCACGGAGATCATCACCAAGCCCGACGGCACCAGGCAGCGGATCGTCCACCCTCAGCGATCCGGAACCGTGACCGCCGCCCAGGCAGTCCACCTATCCCAAAAATTCTTCGGCACCCACCTGAACTGCCGCTAACCTCTGTCCTTCAAGAACGTAGGCCCCAGCCGAAACGGGCTCAGCTGGCTCTCTCATACCCCTTCCACTTTCGATTGGGCCCAAATTTCTGCATCCAGAAGACCGGGTTGCCCTCGATCTTGGCATCACAGTCCTGAGGCCCCGACCCGGGTCGATAGTCGCTCTTGGCCAGCAGGAAGCATGAACCAAGCCTACTTCCAGCGCTGGTAACGGCAATCGCATGGAAGGCGATGTACTCGACCCCCGTCGGTCGGCCGATTGACGGCAACCCGGCACGTGAAATCTCAAAACCGGCAACCCCGTTGATCATCTTAGTCACCCTGAGATCCCTGGGAACGTCGACTAGAATGGACGTGGTTGACCGTCGAGCAAGGATGGCGCCCGGGGGACGAAAACGCATCTGCAATTGATTGATCCCGCACCCCAGATTGAATTCCCCGGACGCGGGGGTTGTGAACCCTTGCGCCAAACCGGAATCCACCGCAACCGCCCCTTGGTCGATCCGCCCCGAGGGGCCCACGGCAACAGGAGTCTGGATCTCATACACGAGCACAAGAGGGGTCTCCGCACAAGGCGGACCCCGAAACGTGACAAGCAGGACAACCTCGTCAAGGCGCTGCTCTTTGGCCTGGGCATTAAAAAGAGGAAAGATGGCCCTATACTTCTTGTCTGATATGGCCGCCGTCAATCCTAATTGCTCAATCTCGCGCGTACCCTTGGACGCACTTCCCGAGGGTGTCCCACCCGAAGTCCCAGAATGGGTTCGAACCAATGGCAGTGCCAGCACCGCCGCTAACGCCACCGCACCGACGGCAGCCGTCAAAACAAGCGCCCGTCTCGTCCAGAAACCAGCAGCCCCGCCCAGAACCCGATCCGGTCGGCTCCCGCGGAACCCGGCCAACGCGGCGATCCGCCCGGCAAAGCCCAGCCCCGTCACTCCGTCCCCCGGTTCACCGATCACCCGACCCGGCGACTCTCCAGAGGACGGCTCGCTCTGCGGGACGATGTTGATGATGTACTGATCCCGGACGGCGGTGTAGGCATCGCGCTCGGCACTCACATGCTGGGAGACCTCGGTGGCGCCGGACTCAGCCGCGACCTCCGACTCGTCCCGGTCAGCTGGCTCACCTGGAGGATCACTTCCCACCCCCAACACGCTACGGACATCCCCCGCGCGGTACCCCTTCGTCGCCCGCACAGGCAGCCGTTAGGCCATGTCCGGCCACGCCACATCCCACACCCCCCTCACAGCCATGCCCCAAAATGCTGTGACCTTGTGCGCGGAGGCCTGGCCCGGTGCGAGGACCGATGGCCGGTCAACGCCGGGCAAGTGTTGTCGTGTGGTGTCCTCGAAGATCTCTGCTTTCGCTAGTCGGGCAGGAGAGCCGCACTTGCCGCGCGGTTCCTGCGGTGAGACTCCAAGGCGAGACCGGACATCTTGCCGCTGCCCTGGGCAAGGACCGTCGTCTCTGACCGCCGCGCACGCAGACTCTCTGTCACCCGAATGGTCGCTATCAGCGACGTCCAGCGGCATTGGCCGCCTACTCTGCCGGAAAGGTCCAGGTCTTCCTCGCGTAGGTCAACGGGCCTTTCCGCAGGTGATGAGGTGCGCCCTCTGCAGGATCCAAACCTGTGCCCACGGCTCTTGAGGGGGCGTACCTGATCCGCACGATCTTCCTGCTGACCTGAGTCAGGGCGCGCCGGTTGGGCTCTTACGCGACCAAACGTTCCGCGCATGTTCCGGATCAAGGCTCCTGACGGGGCTACTGCCTCTTTCGTTAGCTCCGGATCTTGTGTCACGCTAGGTTGTTTAACCAGCGCTGGAGGTGTGCCTTGCAAGCGTCGGGTTACGCCCATGGCAAGGGCAACTACGGGCTACGCATCCGACTCGCTGACAGAGATCGCTTCTTCGATCGAAGCTGGAAACATGTGAACTTGAACCTCTCGGGTGGCCCTGAACTTGTGGTGAACATCAAGCCTTCCTTCTGGCGACAGTGCCCAGAGCTGCTCGGCAAGGAGATCGGAAGATGGCTTCAAGAAAATAGCCTTGCGCCATGGCCAAAGGGCTAGCCACCGCAGATACAGATTGAACCTCTGAGAGGTAACTACTTCGTTGTTAAGCTTCCGAGTAGTCCTTGAACCTCGGCTCGGAGACTGAAGCACATTTTCTTTCCCGACTGCTCGGAGCGCGGATCCGGGAGAAGGCCACGGTCGGCTTGGGACGGGTTCCGTCAAGGGTGGGCGGTAGGCCTTCGGCGAAGCCGACGCGAAGCGCCCTTGACGGGTTCTGGTCGTCGCCATCTCGACAGATCGGGTCGGGAGAGCCCCGTGCAGTTCCCGGCTCAGTTTGCAGGACCCGGGACTGCGGAGTCTGATGGGCAGCTTGGTGAACGTCTTGGACGACGGCGGGGTAACCCGTGGCGGCCCGGCGGGGTTGGGCAGCGGGCGCTGCGCGATGCGCGGCTCGGCGCGCCAGCCGGTGAGCGGCGCCCACGCCGCACGCTCCGGGCGGCCCGGCGCCGCACGCATCAGCGGCCTGAGCGCTGCCACCCCTTGATCCAAAGCAGTTAAATTCGCATGCAAGCTATTTGGTCCGGAGCAAGATCAGAGGCGCCCTAGATCACCAGCCATCGATTCAACCTGGTTTCAGTGTTGCCAACACGCTGCCCCATCAACACGGTACGGTTCTATCACCCGTGGAACGAGAACGTCCGGTCAACAGGAGGCACTCGATGAGTCAGGCCACCCCGGCGATGAGCGCGGCTAGCGTCAAACCGACCAGCTTGCCCATAAGTGAACTGCTGTCTTCGCGTTCACCTGCTGTGGTGCCACAGTACCAACGCGCATACGCTTGGGAAGATGACCAAGTTACCGATCTAATCAACGATGTCAAACTCTTGCTTCCGACCCCCACTAAGTCACGCGGCCATTTTTACGGTGGGATGGTGGCTATCAGAACGGACGATGCCGCTGAACCGAGCGGACATTTTTATGAGATAGTCGACGGACAGCAGCGACTGGCTACATTCTGTCTTCTTCTTGCGCAGATTGCTCTACGTGCCGAGGACCTCGCCGAATCGGCCATGGAGAAGGGAGCGGAACAGGAAGCCTCTCAAATGAAGATGCTGGGGCTGCAGGTCCGCGAAACGTACCTTTACTATCCACGATACGACGTATACCAGGGGACTAAGACGGAGCATGAACGGGTTCGCCTGAGCAAGGCGGATGACGCGGTATTTTGTGCCCTCCTCAGAGGGGATGAAGTAACGCCGAGTCGGGAAAGTCACCACCGCCTGATTGCCGCAGCTAAGCTGCTGCGAAATGAACTGGTCTGGCCTGAGACATCTCAGGCTGACCCTAGCATTGCCCGGAACAGCCTGATCAGGCTTCGTGATGCGACAGTTGACGACTCGTTCGTCATTCATATCGTGGGCGAGAACCGGTCTACAGGATATCGATTGTTCTCGGTCCTAAACGACCGAGGTGCTCGTCTTACGGTCGCAGATCTCTTGAGAAGTCACACTCTGGAAATTCTCGACCTTAATGCGCCACTGCGAGACAATGCGGCGCTGATGTGGGATGACCTCCTGGCCGAGGGGGGTGAGGTGGTAGATGAATTCCTTATGACCTACTACACGTCACTAACAGGAAGGCGGGCCAGACGCGACGATCTATTCGACACCCTTGTTTCACTCCTCTTCGCACCTAGTTCGCAGCCAGCTGAGATCATCGGCAGGCTACAGCAAATGGGAATTGAACTTACTGCCTACATGGCGATACAGGATGGCAAATGGCCATACAAGGAAGAGGATCGACTGCCTAACAAGGTAACCAAGTGGCAGAGGGAGCGACTTGCACATCTCAGGCGAACGCTCCGCCACGAACTCGCCGACCCGCTTCTCCTTGCCGCCCGTGCTCGCTGTGACGAGGCACAGTTCGCCGAGTTGGTGCAATTGATAGAAAAGTTTGCGTTCAGATATAAGAACGTATGCGGTGCTCACGCGACCCCTGCTTCTTCTGCCTACTATGTGCAGTGCAAGACCTTGCGCGATCTCAGCAAACAGGTCGACTTCTCAGATCTTGCCGCCGCACTTCGAAAGTTGATCGAAGCGCGCGCCAATGACAGAATATTTAGGGCGACCATCGAGACTCAACTCAGATACGATGGTGGAGGTGCCGCGAGGGCGAATATACGTCACCTCCTCACTATGATCGAGGCCCACCGTCCATGGATTAAGCAGGGCGCCCATGGCCAGCCGAAGCCGTCAATGATCGCCTTGACGGACATGGATCAGGTCACTATCGAGCACATATACCCGCAGAATGCCAGGCCAGTGGACCCGCAGTTTTCTGGTCAGGTCCATCGACTCGGGAATCTTTCCTATTGGGCGCCGGACGATAATAGCGCAGCAGGCAACGATCCCTTCGATGTCAAGAAGCCCGCATACGCAGTGAGTCAAGTCACGCTCAATCAGGACCTGTCCAAGCTTCCGGCTTGGGACATGGCTGCCTTGGAGAAGCGGGAGAACGATCTCATCAAGGATGCCTGCCTAATTTGGAAGATCTGATACTTGGTATCTGAATATCGCCCATTTGATGAATTGCTGCGATCGCGGGCTGAGTGCGGGCGGTGGCATTGCGGGCCTGGGGCGTGGGGAGTTGCAGGTGGCGGCATGATCCGGTCGGTTGTGTTCGATATTCCGGCGGTAATTGCTCGCGGCTGGCCTACCGAGAGACGTTCCAGACGCAGCAGCGTGAGGACCGTGCCGAGGTGGGGCAGGCTGAGCGGTTCAGGGGTTCTGTACCCCGGATGCGTGTCCGGCGTTGGCCAGGCTTTGGGGTGATGAGCTGTGGGTGGGACGGTGGTGCGGGATCCCATCTGATTGCCACCCTCATGGCGGACCCGTGCTTGAGTCCCCTCGTCAATGGCCGCAGAGAAGGGGGTCCTGTCGTGCTGCCACTGTCATCAACGGCTCAGCCGCCACCCTCGCCTCCCGTTGGCGAGAACTACACCGTCCGTCAAACTGGACCCACGCGTGGTATCAGCCGGACGACCGAATTTCGAAACATTCCAGGTGCGCATTCACGACAGGCGACAGGCCACCATCCAGGCTGAGCCCGCACCGCCTCGACCGCACCGAGATCGGAGGTCGTGTGGGCATTGGCGACGCGCGACCGAACTGTACGTCGCCGCTCACGCAGCCTGGTTGATCGCCCAGCATGTCGATGCCGACCCAGCCCGACTACTCCCGGAGAGAGATCTTGGCGGCCACCTCGGGGATCGGCTTCCAGCGTGGACCCCGTCGCTTCTCCCAGATCTCACGAAGGGCGCGAACCTCTTTATCCACGTCGGCCTCGTTGGAGATCAGGTGCGGTAGGAAGATTTCTCGGCCCTGGAAATTGTAGATCACAACGTACCGGTATCTGGGGCCCTGCTTGGTTTCGATGCCCTGGATCGCCTGCCATGGTGTCGCGATGGTCCGGAACAGTCCGCGCTTCAGGATCCGATCGCGCGACACATAGGTTCGCGTCCGTACCTCGACCCCCAGATAAAGGAGAGGGATCCCGACCAGCAGTCCGAGCACGAGAACCTTGACCGCGGAATGGCTCTCCGTCCGCACAATGAGGATGGCCACGACCAGGAAGAAGAAACCCCACACGAAGGGCATGCCGACGAGCGTCCCGATGTCCGCCCGATACTCGCGTTTGAAGGGGTCAGTAGCCCTTCTCACCTCTGGGGTCACACGTACACCACCCGAAGACCGTGGACCAGATGTTGATCCGCAATCAAATCTAGCGATCGTTCGGGAGCCGGACCAGCCAAAGCGCGCGGAGTTGCCGTTCCACTGAGTCGCCTCGTCCAGCAGCTCCGCCGAACTTGTGCGCACGCTGCACTGAGTGACACGCCTCCTGCGCTCGGTGATCTGAGCGACGAGCTCTCAGCCGGGCGATGCATCCGTGTCGGCCCACGACAGTTGGCAAATCCGTGCGAGCGGTTCCAAGCGAGCCGCCATCAGCGGCAACCGACGGCACTGGCCGCCTACGCCGCCAAAATGGCTCCGGTGTCTTCAGACAGGTCAGCGGACATTTCCGCTGGTGATGGTGGTGGGCCTCCTGCAGGACACCCAGAACATGGGAACAGGCTCGACCAGGCTTCCTATCGTGGGAGGAGCGGTTCTCCCTGCCCGGTGCGCCGCCGGGGAGGCGGAACGGCCGTGACCGAATTGCAGCGGGGCTGGAGTGATCGGGCGATCCGATGGGTGACCACCGTTAGCGTCGTGATGCTGGCCGGGATCGCGCCAGTGTTGTCTTGTCGGGACATGTACACGCTGGTCCGCCAGTATGGCGAGGCCTCGTGGACGGCGGCGCTGTTGCCGGTGTCGGTGGATGGGATGATCGCGGTCGCTTCGATGACGTTGCTGGCCGATTCCCGGCAGGGAAGGCGCAGCGGCTTTCGTCGGGGGCGTTGCTGGTGACTGGAAGCGCCGCTAGCCTGGCGGCCAATGTGGCAGTGGCCGAGCCGTCGCTGGTGAGGAGGCTGATCGCCGCGTGGCCCTCGGCGGCGTTGATAGGTTCCTATGAGTTGTTGATGCGTCAGGTCCGGCACGGCGCTGGGCTGAACACCGAGTCCAGTAACGCCGCCTCCGGCAATGCTCACGCCAGCTCCGAGGTGGCTCAAGGCGCCCCTGAGAAATCTCACAGAACGTTGCGCGTTGCGGTGGCGCGCTCGAAAGCGTCTATTACGGGCCAGGGATGTTATCGAGAGCTGTCCGGCCTGGGCGCCAACTGGATCCAAAGACACGGGATGAATCTCCCCGCACCGGTTCGAATCAAGTACGGGGAACCACGCGCATGGCTGCTCCCGCCACCCCACCGCTGCCAATTGACGATCCCGTCCCGATTCACGACCCCTAACCGCGCGGTCCGCCTCGCTGGTTGATCACACCATTCACGCCTCCGATTAAAACCCGATCGGCATCGTCACGAACTGGTGGGAGCCCAGCCATCCAAGCCACACTTGCGTGGCCATGCTCGGGGTTTCCACCCCTCGCAGAGGGGATGAAGACCGGATCCTCGACGGCCGGGCACGTTGACCTACCTGATGTTGCGACCTCTTACAGGGGCGATGAAGACGACCGCGCAGCTCCGCTCGATCGGGGACCGGGGTGAGGGTTGCGACCCCTCGCAGGGGCGATGAGGACGCCATGCTCCTCCGGCTCGGTGGGCTCGTGCCAGCGGCCATGGATCTGCTGCAGTTTCTAATGGCAGCCAGGGACATCACGCTTCGTCCCTAAAGGGGTCTCGCCGGATGGCATCGCCCACCATTCGCTGTGCCTTGCGGTACGCCTCTAGCGTGGCTACTGAAGCTTGGTCCTGCGCATGAGCGGTTTCCATGTACTCGTCAACTGCGCTCCTGGCATCGTTATCCAAGACGCGTGATTTGAGCTGAGTCAATCTCGTAGCGTTTGACCTTGAAAGCGTCTCGCCGTGCTCCTCGTTCGCGCTCGTATGTGCCGCGGTGGGTGAGGACTTGTCCCCAGATTGCGGCACCTCCGGTGATGATGCCGCCGACCGCGACGCCAGTGGCAGGAACGAGGAGCCTTGCCCAGGCTGTCACCTGCCTAGGATGCCCCAAGTGATCGAGTGGTGGGTCATGCTGCGGGGATCTGGGCTGTCGCGGGCGGCGGACGTGCGCGGCCGGGTTGCGTGGGACGACGTCCTCGATGAGCCAGTAGGTGGAGAACGAAGGGATCGCGGCCAGGCGGCGGCGCCGGGTCCGGGCGGCGAGCGGCGGGTCGTGGTCGTCAAGTTCGGCGCGGTAGGCGTCGACGTCGCCGCGGCGGCTGTCGGCGATGTCGTAGTCGTGGCACCAGGTGAACCAGCGCCCGACGTCGCGGTTGTAGGCGTCGCGGGTGTTGGGGCTGGTGTAGGCGCGCAGCCAGATCTCCATCGCGGCCTCGAGAGTGCCAGGCCCCGCGATCGTCAGGGTCCTACCCAGCGGGTGAGTCCTGCTTCGCGGTGGCCGGTGACGCGCTCATCAGCCCGCAGATCACCGTCCGGATGCCGCGCCGCCTCGCCCATCCCCCGACGACCGCTCCGCACCGCGCTTGAGTGCCGCGCCTTTGCGCGAGACCGACATTGCACGCCGTGTCGCCAGCGGCAAGACCAACGTCGAGATCGCCGCCGGTCTCCACCTCGCGTCCGCCACCGTCAAGGACCACCTGGCCGCCATCCAGCGCCCGCAACCGTGTGGGCATCGCTACCTGGGCCTGGGACGACGTCCCTCCCATTCACGAGCACTGACCGGCACGCCTCATTCAGCGGCGTCGTACGGACCGACGTCGCGGCGCCCGTGCTGCCGACCGCCTTCGTCTCCGTCATCGCGACCGGCAGCGTCTGCGCCATCCGGACCTTTAGCTGTATGCGAAAAGGTCCTGCCGTATGCCTGCCGCCTTGAAGAGGTAGTCGCGTGACGCTTCGAGTTCGCGTCGCAGACGGCCGAGGTCGGCGCCGAGCAGGCGCCCTCGCCACTTGCGGACCTTGCCGGCGACGATCACCGTCTCGACGTTCGTGCGGTCCATCAGCGTGACGACCGCTCCGGGCACGCTGTTGAGCGGGGCCACGTTCAGCGCGGTGGCGTCGAGCACGACGATGTCGGCCTCCGGCCGGGCGTGAGCGTGCCCGTCTTACCGGCGAGCCCGAGGTGTTTCGCACCGTTGACGGTCGCGTAGCGCAGCACGTCCCGGACGGTGAGGAGCCCCGGCGTTCCCTCGGCCGGCGTGGGCCAGTTGTTGGGCGGCACAGGGTCGCCCTGGTCCAAGACGATCTGGTTGACGACCATACGCTGCATGATCATGGCGGAGCGCATCAGCGTGAACGGGTCAGCGGCCATCGTCGTCTCGACGTCGGAGCTCAGCGAGGGCTCCATGCCGAGCTCCTGCAACTTGAGGATCGGCGGGGTGCCGTGCCGCATGACCATCTCGATCGGGAAGGCGAGCGAGACCTGCGCGCCGGCGTCCCGAAACCGTTTCCAGACCCGGTCGGACATCCCGGTCATGTGAATGAACAGGTTGTCCGGCCCCACCCGGACCCCGGCGGTCCCCCGGGCGAGGTCCTCGAAGACCGGCAGCATCCCCCACGACCCGACCGAGTGCGCCGCGATCTTGATGTCCAGCTCGCGGGCGATCGTCCAGGACCGGGTGTACACATTCCTGCCGAGGTGGAGTTCGCCGCCCATGACCATGCTCACCAGCTGGTCGTCCGAGGAGAACCAGCGGTCCCTGATGCGGCGGGCGTCTTCCGGATACCGGGCGGTGGCGCGGCCGTCACCCTCGAAATAGCCGAACGCGGCGCGCCGCCCGGTGTCGATCAGCGCCTGGATCGCCGCGTCGGTGTGCTCGGGGGAATGGTGGATCTGAGATACGTCCAGCACCGTGGTGACGCCCGCGTCAAGCTGGGAAAGTCCTGCGAAAAGGTCATTGATGTACACGTCCTGCGGCCGGTACACCAGCCGGAACCCGTCGAGAATGTGCTTGCCGTAGTTCGGGTCCGCGCTCGGTGACCCTGAGCGGTCGTCGAGGAGCAGACCATTGGCCAGAAACGCGCGCTCCGCCGTCTCGAACAAATGGTGGTGCGTGTCGACGAAACCCGGCATGACGATGCGGCCGCGCGCGTCGATCACGTCCGCGCCGGAGGCCCGCAGGTCACGTCCGACCGCGACGATCTTCTTGCCCTCGACCAGGATGTCGGCGACCTCGAAGTCGCCCACCTTCGGGTCCATCGACATCACCGCCCCGCCCCGGATGACGTAGCGGCGTCCGCGGGCGCCGCTGTCCCTCGGCGGCGGCTGGTCACGGTCCCGCGCGGTGGCCGGAGAGGCCGCGAGCAGGCCCGCGCCGCCCGCCGCCGTGGCCACTGTCGAGGTCTTAAGGAAACTGCGACGCCCCCAAATCGCGGAGCGACATTCTTGCGTCGCTCGTCGTCGTTCTGCTCGCTGGACACGCTCCTCCTCCTTCGGAAAAGGCCCTTCGAAACGCGGTGATCGCAGGTATTCGAGGGCGCGCGCCGCCGCCCGCCATGGCGCAGGGGACGGAACCGACCGCCCTGTCGCCCCCTCGATCAGTGAGTTGATGTGTCAACTAGACGGTACATGATCGAGTTGATGTGTCAACTCCCGGTCTAGGATGTTCCCATGGCGCATCTTGGATTGACCGAACGCGAGCTCCGCGCATGGCGGACCTCCTTCCGGATGGTGGAGCTGCTGCGGGCACGCCTCGAACAGCAGCTTCAGGCGACCAGCGGCCTGTCCAACGCCGACTACACCGTGCTGGCTCTACTGTCCGAATCGCCCGACAGGCGCATGCGCCTCTACGAGCTGTGCCGGGCAGCCGGTTGGGAGAAGAGCCGCATGCACCACCAGCTCACCCGGATGAGCCGGCGGAACCTGATCGCCCGCGAGCGGTGCGGCTCGCGCGGCGTCCATGTCGCGCTCACCGCGGCAGGGCTCGACGCCCTCAGAAAAGCGGTGCCCCGCCACGGCCAAGAAGTCCGGCGCCTGTTCGTTGACCGCCTCACACCCGAAGAGCTCGACCAGTTCGCTGACCTCTCCGCCAAGATCCTCCACAACCTGGAAACGAACGAGCCGTGAGCCGAGCCAGAGAAGGCCACCGAGCGGGTGCCGGTGCACGAAGCCGACCCCAACCCTGGGTCCGGGTCTCCGCGGTGATGGCGGCCCGGACCCGCGAACAGGGCCGCTACCTGGGACGGCGACCGCCGTACGGATACCGGTTGGTGGACGCCGGCCCGTCCTGGACTCGGCGACCGGGACTGCGGTGTGGTTCTCCTCAGCTGCCGGCGGTTCTGGCGATCAGGCGTGCTCGGGTCCGGTCGGAGCTGGCGATGTCGGCGATGGTGAGGGCCATGGCCAGGCCCGCGTCGCGGACGAACCGGTCGCCTTCGGGGCCCCCGGCGGCGGCGGCGAAGGCCGCGGTGTGGTTGCCGTCCTCGGGCGGGAGGTCGAAGGAGAGCATGGGGTGGATCGCGGGGATCCGCAGCGAGACGTTGCCCATGTCGGTCGACCCGAACATCGTGTCCGGGTAGTCGGGAAACGTCCGGCCGACGGCCTTGGCGTTCTTTTCGAACAACGGGGCCAGGTCGGCATCGTGCCGGAACTCGCGGTAGATGGAGGGCAGCGAGACGTACTCGACGGTGGTGCCGGTGGCGACGGCGCCGGCGTCGAAGCAGGGCCGGACCCGGTCCCAGATCTGGTCGACCTCGTCGATGGTGTCGCAACGGATCATGCAGTCGACCACCGCGCGGTCAGCGATGACGTTGACGGCCGCACCGGCCTCCTTGACGAGGTGGTGGACCCGGACGCCGTCGCGCAACTGCTGCCGCAGGAGGGCGATGGCGGTCTGGGCGACGACGGTCGCGTCGCCGGCGTTCAACGCGCGCCAGGGGCGGGACGCGTGTCCGCCGCGACCCGTGTAGGTCACCTGCCAGGAGCGGGACGCACGCAGTGTCGGGACGACGACGTCCTTGAGCGTCGGATGGACCATCATGGCCGCGTGGGTGTCGTCGAAGACGCCGCGGTTGACCATGATCTCCTTGCCGGTGCCGCTTTCCTCGGCGGGAGTGCCGAAGACCCGCACGGTGAGGCCGAGTTCGCCGGCGAAGGGGGCCAGGGCCAGGGCCGCGCCCACGGCCGACGCGGCGATGACGTTGTGGCCGCAGCCGTGGCCTATGCCGGGGAGCGCGTCCATTTCCGCGCAGATGCCTATCGCCAGGTCTCCGGACCCCGCCGACGCCACGAACGCCGTCGGCAGGTCGGCCACGCCCTTCTCGACGGTGAACTCTCCGCCGTCCTGGAGCGCCTCGATGATCGACGCCGACGTCTCGTGCTCCTCGAAGGCCAGTTCGGGGTTGGCGTTGATCCGGTGGGAGAGTTCCAGGACCAAGGGCAGGTTCCGCTCGAACGTGCGCTCGATGCGTTCCTTGGTACCGGTCATCGCGACAGGTCCTTTCCGGTGAGTGCGTGGGTGGCGACCTGGGCGTGCGTGGCGAACCAGACGCCCTCGTGCGAGGCGATGTGTTCGAGCAGTCGGGTGAGGATCGAGAGCCGTGAGCGGTGCCCGATGAAGTGGGGGTGCAGCGTGAGCTGGAAGATCCCGCCCTCGGCGTAGGCGGCGTCGAACTCGTCGCGCCAGATCGACAGCACCCCGCGCGGCGGCGTGTAGGGCCGCGGCGAGGAGAAGCGGTCCATCATGAAGTACGGCATGTCGTCGCGGATCCACTCGACCGGCAGTTCGACGATGCCGGTGGGCTCACCGTCGGCCAGGATCTCGTAGCAGTCGTCGTCGGCCATCAGGGACGAGTCGTACGCCAGTCCCAGCTCGCGGATGATGCGCAGCGAGTGGGACGAGAAGTCCCAGGACGGCGTGCGGATACCGACCGGGCGGGTCCCGGCGAGACGTTCGAGGGTGTCGGCGGCCCGGAAGGCGAGGTCGCGTTCGGCCGCGGCGGGCAGCAGTGTGTTGCGTTCGTGGATCCAGCCGTGCAGCGCCACCTCGTGTCCGGCGTCCGCATAGGACCTGGCTTCGCCGTCGTGCAGCAGCGCGGACACGGCGGGCATGAAGAAGGTCGACGGCGCCTCGAAGCGTTCGAGCAGTTTCAGGATTCGCGGCACGGCGACACGTGCGCCGTACTCACCCTGCGACAGTTTGCCCGGCAGCACCTCGCCGTCCCGCAGTGCCGGTGTCTCGTGATCGGAGTCGAACGACAGCGCCACGGCGACCTTCGCCTCACCGGGCCAGGACCGTGGTCGCAGCGGGCGTCCCGCGCGCACGCGCTCGACGTGCCCGCGCCAGGTCGGCTCGTCCCACTCCCAAGGCTGTTCCAGGGTCACGTCGCCCTCCGGTCGTTGTTCACGACGCCCTCCTCATCGACCGTGAGGGACGGATCCAGCTCCCTCGACGCCTTCGCGAACCGGGCGAGGATCGAGGCCGCCACCTCGGGCCGGGGCATGATCGGGTAGAACTCGACCGGGTGCAGGCAGTGCGGGTGGTGCCCGATCACGAGGTCCGCGCCCGCGTCGATCAGGCGCAGCGCCAACGGCCGCTGGTATTGCGCGAGCGGTCCCTGCGCTTCCGGCAGGTAGCAGAACGGCACGCCCCAGTGCAGTGCCACCGCGACGAGGTCGTTGTCCCGCTTGGCTTCGCCGATCAGGGTCTCGGCCAGGCGGACGTCCGGCTCGTGCGCGCCCGAACGCACGAAGGGCGGCGTGCCCGGGGTCTCGTCCAGGAACCCGCTGTCGAACTCGAAGGTCTGGCGGACCCGGATGGCGCCGATGCCGGGCCGGTCGGCGGTCGCGTTGAAGCCCAGCGGCAGGGCGGAGCAGAAGCTGAAGAACGCCAGGCTTCGCCCGCCGGCGGTGACCACGCGGGGCCGGGTCGCCTCGGAGGCCGACTCGCCGAACCCGGCGTGCCGGACGCCGGCGTCGTCCAGCGCCCGGACGGTGTCGCGCATGCCCTCGGCGCCGTAGTCCAGCGCGTGGTTCGTGGCCAGGGACACGAGGTCGAAGCCGAACGCCGCGAGCTCCCTCGCGCCCGAGGCCGGAGCGCGCATCGCGACCAGTTTCTCGGCGCGCCGCCCGGATTCGGTGAACGGCGCCTCCAGGTTCCCGATGGTCACGTCGCCGCCCCGGAGCAGTCCGAAGGCGGAGTCGCCCGGGCCGGCGGGGTCCACGACCGGGCGCCGGGGCCATCCCGCGGCGACGACGTCTCCCACGATGGTCAGATCCATGCGCACCGTTCCGTATTGCGATACATTATGCCGCAGAGTAGCACGGCAGCGGGCGAGGTCAAGCGTGCCGCCAGTAGAGACGGCAGTGCGCGCGTTGGTACGCTCAGTCCACATGCACATGGCAGAGGGCGACGGCGACAGCGGACAGGGCAGGCCGGGCAGCAGTGTCCGGTCGATGAACAGCGTGCTCAGCACCCTGCGCGTCTTCGAGGAGGTCGCCCTCCGGCAGCCCATCGGCGTTTCGGAGTTGGCCCGCGTGACGGAGATCCCGAAGAGCTCCGTCCAGCGATGCCTGGTGACACTCAGGCAGGCGGGCTGGCTGAGGGTCGTGGACCCTGAGCACGCGCGGTGGGGCGTGACGATGAAGGCGCTGACGCTCGGTTTGCGCAGCGCGGGGGAGCAGGACCTCCGCGAACTGGCGGGGCCCGCGATGAAACGCCTCGCGGCGGAGACGGACGAGACCGTTCTCCTCGGCGTGCGCGACGGCGACGAGTACGCCATCGTCGCCCGGGAGGACACCACGCAGGTCGTGCGCGTGCATCAGGAGATCGGCGCGCGCGTCCCGCTGCGCGCCACGTCGGCCGGTGTGGCGATCATGGCGCGCCTCTCCGACGCCGAGGTGGACGAACTCCTGCGGCACGAGCTCACGGAGTTCGCGCGACACCCCGTGCCGGACTCCGGTGCACTCCGGGAGGAGATCGCGGAGACCGCGGAGCGTGGATACGCGCTCCACGGCTCGTCGTCGTGGTATCGACCGCACGTGGCCTCCATCGGCGCGGCCATCACGAACGCGGCCGGGTATCCGATCGCGGCACTCACGCTCTCCGTGCCAGAGATGCGATATGACCGGTCCAAGGAGAAGGCGTGGGCGCCGCTGGTGATGGCGGCGGCGGACGAGATCAGCCGGCTGCTCTCCTCCGGCTGACCCGTCCGTCCCCGGCCATCGCTCCGGCGGGCGACCCGGCCACGCCCTCGGGCTCCTCGACGATGAAGGCGGTGCCTTCCCCAGGTCGACGAGCACGGTCCGGTAGCGGTCGCGGCTCCGTCATCGAGCATCCGGCGTCGCGGTGCGCTGGCCCGCGCCCTCGTTGTGCCACAAAGTGATACGGCGTACCCTAATCTGGCACATCGCTTTCCCGTCGCCTTGACCTGGGCAATGGCCTCGAAGGAGTGCCGGAATGCCGGCGAACTCGTCAGTCGCCCGTGTCCCCGCGGGCGCTGCGCCACACATGGTCGGCGAGCTCCCCATGCGTCGCGAACCACACGCCGTCGTGCGCCCGGATGTGCTCGACGAGCCCGCGCAACGCGTGCATCCGCGACCGGTGCCCGACGATGTGCGGATGGCAGACCAGCTGGAAGACCGCCCCGTCGGCATAGGCCGAGTCGAATTCGTCCTTCATGATCTCGGCCCAGGCGCGGGGCGGGGTGTAGGGCCGGTAGGGGCCGTAGCGCGTCATCGTGAAGTAGGGCGCGTCGTCGCGGATCCACTCCATGGGCACCTCGACGATCCCCGTCGGCCGCCCGTCCGAGAGGATCTCGTACGGCATGTCGTCGGCCATGAGGGACGAGTCGTACCTGAACCCGAGGTCCCGCAGGATCTCCAGGGTCGAGTCGGAGAAGTCGGCGCTCGGCGTCCTGATCCCGGTCGGCCGCCGCCCGGCGAGGTCCTCCAGGGTGTCCAGGCTGCGGCGCGTGAGATCGAACTCGTCCTTCGCCTCCAGCAGTGCGTTCCGCTCGTGGATCCAGCCGTGCGCACCGATCTCGTGGCCCGCCGCGGCATAGTCCTTGACCTCCCGCGGGTGCAACAGCGCGGACACCGCGGGGATGAAGAACGTGGCCGGGATCCCGGACTCGTCGAGAAGCCGGAGGATCCGGCGGGCTCCCACGCGCGCCCCGAACTCACCCCTGCCCATCGCGCCGGGCGAGGTCTCCCCGTCGCGGAGCGAGATCGTCTCGTGGTCCGGGTCGAATGAGAGCGCCACGGCCATCCGGGCGCCGCCCGGCCACCCCGGCGGCGTCAGGTCGCGTCCCGCTCGTACCGCCCCGGCGTACCTCCGCCACGTGGCCTCGCTCCATTGCCACGGCTCCCGCTCGTCCGGTGTTTCCGCCGCTGGAGTCATCAGTCGAGTGCTCCCTTCCTGGCGCCGTCGGGCATCGTCATGATCGTGGCCATGCCGACCATCGCCGAGACGACGACGTAGATCCAGATCTCGTCCTGGCGCCCGATGCTGGCCAGCCAGGTGGTGAAGTACGGTGCGGTGCCACCGAAGACGGCGACGGCCGTCGCGTAGGGAAGCCCCGTCCCGGTCGTGCGCACCGAGGTCGGGAACAGTTCGGCGTAGATGGCGGCCACGTTCGCCGAGTTGCCCACGAGCAGGACCACCCCGGCGAGTTCGATCAGGAGCAGCGTCCAGAAGCCGCCGTCGTCGAGCAGGCGGTACGCGGGCCACGAGAACAGCGCGAAACCGACCAGGAAGGACATGAACGTGGAACGCCTCCCGAAGCGGTCGGACAGCATGCCGCCGAAGGGCAGCAGCAGCATGAACGCGATGACCGCGATCGTGTTCGCGAGAAGTGCCCTGTCCAGGTCAAGGCCGGCCGTCGTGCTGGCGTAGCCGGGCATGCCGACGACCCACAGGTAGTAGATGATCGTTCCGGGGACCGTGATTCCGACGACGCGGAGCATGCTCGTCTTATGGGCGGCGAACAGCGTCCGCACCGGCTTGTGCGCCTTGCCGGACACTTCCGCGTCGTCGAAGTGCCGGGTCTCTCGCGTGCGGGTGCGCAACCACAGGACGCCCAGCCCCATGGCCGCGGAGACGGCGAATGCGATCCGCCAGCCGAAGCTCTCCGCCTGCTGGTCGTCCAGGACCGAGGTCACGACGAGCGCCAGCAGCGAGGCGAGCAGGATGCCGCCCGCCGTCGACACCTGCTGGAACGATCCCGCGAAGGCCCGTCTCCCCGGTGCCGCGCTCTCGACGATGTACGACACCGAGCTGGGCCATTCCCCGCCGGCGGAGAACGCCTGCACGAGCCTGGCCGTCAGCAGCACCAGTGGCGCGAAGACGCCGATCTGCCCGTAGGTCGGGCACACCGCGATGGCGAGACCCCCTGCGGACATCATGCTCACCGTCAGCACCAGGGCCTTCTTGCGGCCGTACCGGTCGGCATAGGCGCCGAGGACGGCGCCGCCGATCGGGCGCATCAGGAAGCCCACGGCGAAGATCGCCAGAGTGGACAGGAAGGCGGTGACGGGATCGCCGCTGGGGAAGAACCGGCCCGCGAAGACCGGAGCCAGGGAGGCGTAGATCCCCCAGTCCAGGTACTCGATCGCGTTCCCGAGCGCCCCGGCGAAGATCGCCTTTTTCTCTTCGCCGCTCGTCCCGGCCGGTGGTGCGCCTTCGGCCACGGCGAAGGCCTCCTCTGCGGACATGGCTCTCCTTTGGATCGGACGGAGGACGGAGGTAAGGAGGCTCCGCGCACCCGGACGACTGTGGCCGGCGCGGTGGGGGTGACCGCCGCCTCGCAGACCGTAGTATCGTATTATGGTAATCTCGCGTCAAGGTTTGGCCGATTCCGCCGGCCGCGATGGTGTGAGGAAGTGAAGTTCAGCCGTGCCCAGCGCAGAGTTCACCGGCCCGGAGATGACCCCGCTTCGACTCCGGGAGGTAACGGTCCCCAACCGGGTGTGGATGTCGCCCATGGCCCAGTACGCCGCGGGAACCGACGGGAAGCCGACTGATTGGCACCTCGTGCACTACGGAGCGCGCGCGGTCGGCGGAGTGGGCCTGGTCATGGTCGAGTCCGCGGCGGTCGGGCCGCTGCACCGGACCACCTCGGCGGACCTCGGGATCTGGAACGAGGACCAGGCCGCCGCGCACCGCCGGTTGACCGCGTTCATAGCCGGGCAGGGCGCGGTTCCCGCGATCCAGTTGCTGGCGGCGGGCAGGAAGGGGTCACACCAGGTCCCCTGGGAAGGGGAGGGGCAGAACGGCCCGGTGCGCGTGGCGGACGGCGGCTGGGATCTGATCGCGCCGTCGCCGATCCCCTTCGGTGACCTGGCCGTCCCCCGGGAAGCCGACCAGGCGGACATGGACGAGGTCGTCGAGGCGTTCGCCCAGGCGGCCCGCATGGCCCACCTGGCGGGCTACCAGCTCGTGGAGATCCACGCCGCGCACGGCTACATCCTGCACCAGTTCCTGTCACCGCTCGCCAACCACCGGGTGGACGAGTACGGCGGATGCCCGCAGAACCGGATGCGTCTTCCCCTGCGGGTGGCCCGCGCCGTCCGCGACGCCTTTCCAGCGGACAAACCCGTCTCCGTGCGCATCACCGCCACCGACTGGGCCGCGGGCGGCATCTCCATCGACGAGGCGGCGCTGTTCGCCAAGGAGCTGGCGGCCGTGGGCGTCGACCTCCTCGACGTCACGTCCGGCGTGCTGGTGCGCGACCTGGAGGCGCGGCCGCCGGTCAAGGACGGGGTGAACGTCGCGTTCGCGGCAGCGCTCAAGAAGGCATCGGGGCTCGTGGTCGCCCCGGTCGGCCAGATCGGCGACCTCTCGCTGGCCGGCGAGGTCGTCGGCGGCGGCCAGGCGGACGCCGTGCTGGTCGGACGTGCGCTGCTCCGCGACCCGTACTTCGCCTTGCGCAACCGTCCCGGGGACAGGACGGCCTGGCCGAAGCAGTACCACCGCGCGTTGTGAGCCGGATCCACGGCCGGAAGGAAAGAGGAGACCTGGGATGACGATGACCACGAGGGCCGCCGCCGTGCGGCGCCCGAACGACACGACGATCCACTACACGGTCAGCGGTTCGGGCGACGGGCCCACGCTGGCCCTCGTCCACGGCTGGGGCTGCGACCGTACCGACTTCGACGCGATCACCGGCTTCCTGCCCGAGCACTACCGCGTTCTCGCGATCGATCTCGCCGAACACGGCGAGTCCCGGTCCGCGCGGGACGTCTGGACAATGGAGGAGTTCGCCCGCGACGTGGCGGCCGTGTTGGAGGCCGAGTCGGTGGGCTCCTGCGTCGTGGTCGGGCACTCCCTCGGCGGGGCGGTGGCCGTGGAGACCGGGCGGATCCTCCCCGGCGTGGTCTCGCACGTGGTCGCGCTCGACGCCCTGCACTACCTGTCCCTGTTCCCCGCCCAGGACGAAGACCAGGCCGAGGCGGTGCTGCGGCCGTTCCACGAGGACTTCGCCTCCGCCATGCGGGGCATGGTCGAGGCCGGGTCGCCGGAAGGCACCGACCCCGCGTTGAACGACATGTACTTCGCCAAGATGGTCGCCGTGCGGCAGCCGGCCGGCCTGCGGTGCCTCGAAGGGCTGGTGCGCTGGGACATGGACGCCGCGCTACGCGAGGTCAAGCAGCCGATCACGCTGTTCGCGGTGCGCTCGATCATCACGCGGGAGGCCATCGACCGCTACCGCGACCGCATCCGGATCGTGCCCGTCGACCTGGGAAGCCACCACTTCCACGTCGAGTCGCCCGAGGCCACGGCCATGCTGCTCACCGATCTGACGTCCGCCTAGCACGCAACACCCGCAGCGAGCACCCCGACCGCCCGGCTGGCCCGTCGACCGCCCGACCAGCACGCCGACCGCCCGGCGAGCATGTCGACCGCCCGGCGAGCATGTCGGCCGCCCGGACGGCGTGTGATGTCCGACCGACACGTGGCGTCCGGTCAGGGGGCGGGCGGTGCTCGGTCAGGGATGCGGGGGGAGGGCTCTGGGCTCAGGGGATCGGAGGGCCTTCCCGATCATTGTCCGGCTTGGCCGTCGGCGGGCTGCCGCTCCTCGCGTTGACGGGCGGCGAGCTCGCGCAGCGCGATCGCCGCGGCCTTGCGGACGTGGTCCTCGCACGCGGCACGGGCGGCGTCGGCGTCGCCCCGCACGGCCGCGGCGTCATAGATCGCGGCCAGCTCCTTGACGGTCTCCGGCAGACGGTCCTCGGCCTGCAGGGACAGCCCGCGCAACATCTGCACGCGGGCGTGAACACCGCGCAGCATCGAGTCGATGACCGGGTTCACCGCCCCGGCGATGAGGACGTCGTAGAAATCGTCCTTCATCGCCAGCCGCTCGGCCAGGTCGGCCTCGCCGCAGGTGCGGGAGAACCGCCGGACCACCCTGCCCATCTCTTCGCGCTGCTCGGCGGTGGCCCGCTCGGCGAACAGCGCCCCGGCCAGGCCCTCCAGCGCGCCTCGCACCTCGAACAGGGCCCTGGCGTCGAAGGCCGTCAGCTCGGTGATGACCGGGCCGCGGTTGGGCACGATGGTCACGAGTCCTTCCGACTCGAGCTGCCGCAGGACCTCGCGGATGACCGTCCGGGAGACCTCGTACCGCTCACACAGCCGCGCCTCGACGAGCCGCTCGCCGGGTTCGAATTCCGCTGCCAGAATGTCCTGGCGGAACACCTCGAGCACCTGGGCTCGCAGGGGCGCGGCCACACGCTGGACCCGCTGCGCTGCCATACGGTCGTCTCCCCTCAACGGCCAACGACCATATCATGGTAATACACCGGTCAGCGGGTGAGGTCGACCCCCGTCAGCTTCGCCAGGTAGCGGGCGATTTCGGACTGATCCGGGTTCCCTTCGCCGAGGCCGGCGAGCGCGGCCTGGCAGAACCGGACGCAGGCCCGCGACACCTCCGGCGACAGGCCCAGGGAGGTCGCCAGGTCCAGTGCGGTGGTGATGTCCTTGACGGTCAGCGGGAGCGAGAAACCCACCTGGAACCGTCCGTCCAGCACCTCCGGGCCGATCTTGACCTCGGTCGACTGGTTGCGGCCGGTGGAGGCGTTGATGACGTCGAGCATCGTCCGGGGGGCGAGGCCGAACGCGGCTCCCGCGGTGAGCACCTCCAGCGCCCCGACCAGGCCGATGGCCGACAGCAGGTTGTTGAGCGCCTTCAGCGCGTGCGCGGACCCCGCCGGGCCGACGCGCGTCACCGAGGCGCCCATCGCGCGCAGCAGCGGAAGGGCCCGCCGGTAGTCCTCGGCCGGCCCACCGACCATGATCGTCAACTCGGCGGTCGCGGCCTTGCGCGGGCCTCCGGAGACCGGCGCGTCGACCATCGCCACGCCGCGCTCCCGGAGCCGCTCGGCGAGTCCCTGGGTCGCCCGCGGCGCCGACGACCCCATGTCGACGACCAGCGCGCCCGGACGCAGGCGCCCGGCGAAGCTCGCCGGGTCCGCCGGATCGCCGAGCACGCGCCCGACCACCGTGCTGTCGGGCAACATGAGGATCACGACGTCCGCGCCGGCTCCCTCGGCGAGGCTCCCCAACGCCGTCACACCGCCGTAGCGGGCGGCCGCGGCGAGCGCCTCGGGGTCGGCGTCGTAGACCGCCACGGGCACGGACCGCGCGAGGTTGCGGACCATGGGCCGGCCCATCGTGCCCAGGCCGATGAAGCTGACGGTGTCCGCCGTGGCCGGGATGTCAGGCATCGGCGCCCGCACCTCCTTGGAACGCGTCCACGGTCGGCTCCAGGCCTTCGGCGCCGACGACCTCGCGCCACGCCTCGAAGCCGGCCTGGAAGGCCACGACGCCCGCCTCGGGCAGGCTGATCTCGATCGCTTCGAGGATCTCCCGCGGAGTGAGCCCCAAGTCGAGCGCGACCTTGATGTGACTCTGGATGTGCCCCCTCGAAGCGCGCATCACCGTGAGACTGACGATGAAGATGAGCTCCTTCGTCCTGCGGTCCAGCGTCCGCTGGTCGAGGTAGGCCGCGGCGACGAGACCGTTGGCGGCGCGCAGCACGTCGAAATCCTGCTTGGCCATCACCTTGTGGTACTCGAGGACATAGCCCCGGCTGCGCGCCATGTCGTCGATGTAGAGCTGCGGATCCTGGACGCTGGTCACGAGTGTCCCCTCAGATAGTCAACACGATGATCGTAATACAGTAATACCCCCTTGCCAAGCTCCCCTGCCTGCGCTCGCACGAGGTCGTGAAAGTAGAGCCAGTGCCTGTACGACCGGCCCGTCACGACGCGATCCCATCGCCGTCACCTCCGCGTCGGCGGGAACCGGAAACGTAGAGGCCGCCGCGGCTGACAAGTTGCCGGACGATCACGTTGCGCTGGCTCTCGCTGGCGCCCCCGCCGACGATCATCAGCGGGGCGTCGCTGAGATAGCGCTCCACGTCGAACTTGGTGGAGTAGCCGTAGCCGTGGTGGATGGGCACGGCGTTCAGCGCGATCTGCATGGTGACCTCGGATGCGAACAGCTTGGCCATGCCCGCCTCCATGTCCACCCGGCACCCGCGTCGGCCTCGCGGGCGGCGTGCAAGGTGAGCTGGCGCGCCGCGGTCAGGGACGTCGCAATTCGGCCAGGGGGTTGCCGATCGACTGGTGCCGTTGGTCAGGGTCGGGGTCCGCGCGCCGACTTCGATCGCGGCCGGCCCCACCACCCCAGGGTGCGAACCCGGCGTTCCCGGTGAAGGTCGCGCGGTCGAACTTGGCGGTTCCGGTGAAGGTCGTACTGCTGAAGTCGGCAGTTCCTATCTGAGGGCGGCCTCGCGGAGGACAGAGCGCCTTCAGCAACTGTGTGAGCAAGTCCCCGGAGATGGTCACGCCCCAAAGCGTTGATGTCGGACCCGGGACCCAAGGTGGCGAGGTGGGCGGTTCTGGCGTCATGGGACCGATGGACTAGACACAGGTGATCGGCGGCGGTGGCAGCCCCGCACACTGCCGACGGGTCCTCGGCACCAGGATGTTGGCAGGTGTTCTCGTTCTGGGCAGTGGCCATGCGCCAATGCCTACCGAAGCCTCCCGTTTCCCGAGGGAGGACGTCAGCATCGGCAACAACCGGAACCACCAGACGGCCAGGACCAAGAGAAGAATGTCAGTCGCCTAGCCTCACCACCGCCGCCGAGACCAGACAGGGCGGTGAGCTGTTGAGATCAACGCCACAGCGGCGTGGGCGTCTCTCGGCCTGCCCGGCGGTTGTTCCCCAACCCTGTGCGGCATTCAATCCGACCACTCCCACCAGGCGCACGCGGGGTCGGACGGCTCGACGTCCGCCGCAGGGGTCGCCGCTTCGGCGAATGCGTCCTCACCGGAGGGTGCTTCGGGAGGGCGCGCCGGGTCGGGGGAGGGCTCGATGCCGGGTTTGGGTGGGTTTTCTGGTACCCGCTGGGTACCCAGATGGTCGCCATCGGCGGCATCCGGTGGCACTTGGCCGCCTACGCCGTCCGGAAGGGGTGGGCCTTCCTCGGGCAGGTCAGCGGGTGTTTCCGCTGGTGATGGTGGTGCGCCCCCTGCAGGATTCGAACCTGCGCACACGGCTCCGGAGACCGGCACTGATCAAGCGATCCACCAGGAAAGACGGCCGCCTTCCGTCCCACTGTGGACGCAAGTGGAACATGCAACGCCGCTGAGAACCCTTCTATGCGTGGCCGTCATCCGCCTCGACCTGCGTCTCTGCCGACCGGTGTCGGCCTAACCCCACGGAGGCGGAGGGCCATTCGTCGAGTCGGCGGCGCGTGTGACCCCGGTTCTCGGGTCGCCTTCAGTTGAGCTGGTCCTGCCGGGACGACGGCAACATGGGAGGAACCTCGATGACACACCCCTCATCCGGGGGGCGGGAGGGGTCCCCTTCCGGAAGTGCGCTGTTCTTTCGGCGATTGCGCTGAAAAGGTCATACCGTTCGTCTACCTTGTACTTCGTGGCCGAGCATCTGCCTCCAGGAGTGAAAGGATAGAGTCATGTCCAATATCCGCCGCACTGTTGAGAAGCGCCAAGAATGGGGTGCCTGGGCTGGATCGGTGGCCGAGTTGCGACGAATAGGAGAAATGGTCGAGCAATCCTGCCTTAGGCGCAGAGTTGCAATATTGGCGATGTTCGATGAGAAAACTCGCGAAATCCTAGAGGAAATGGGCGACGATAGGGCGCGTTACCGGGAGGAAATGAATCGGCAGCTAAGTAGGGAATCGCTCGCCCGGTCGCTGGACATGAAGGCGACAATCGTCGACGGCGATGACAAGGTATCTGGGCCGCTTGATATTCTAGGGGAACTTGATCGACGCACTGTGGAGTGCGTCCAGTTCGAGGCCGAGTGCTTCGACAGGACATTCAGGGAAAGAGTATTTGTCGAGTTTAAGAAGCCGCACCGCAGTTGGGAGTCTGGTGCTCGACTGGTTGTCGAGTCCTCGGATCAAGGCTGGGGGCGGCAGATTTTTGTATCTGTCGCAGAACAAATTGAAAAGGGTGTGCCGCGTTGGCAGTTCGTTCACAACTTCCCCAGAGGAACCCCATTGCTCTTTTTGATCGTCTACATAGTGCTCTACTTTCCAAGCATAGTTGCCCTTTTGCCTACCTTTGGCGAGATGGACTCGGGCAGTCTAGTGTCGGCCAACATTTTGCTCTACCTCGTCTGTCTTGGCGCAACATTTCTACTCACTCAGCACAAGGTCAGAGCATGGGTATTTCCGCAATTCGACATCACTAGTGAGATGGGGGATTCCACTGGCTCTCGGCGGTTGATTTACATCGCGACGCTGCTCGCATCTATACCTACTGGCATTCTCGTAAACTTGATTTCTTGATCCAGTATCGCCCGATGCCTCGTCAACAATCTCGATGGGATGTGGAAATGCATGGGGGAAGGAGGCAATAAAGAAGCCTCGGCCATCCGTCGGCCGAGGCTTCTTGCGATGACCTGGTGAGTTAGCCTTGAAGGTACCGGAAGGCTGGCTTCGGATGCATGAGAAAGTCGTGATGAGAGATATTCCAGGCGTAGGCGCCAGCCATCGAGAAAGCGACTAGGTCGCCGACCGCGATGCGGTCAGAGCGCACCTCGCGTGCGAAGACATCCTTTGGCGTGCAGAGTTGCCCGACTAGGGTTACGGGTCCGCCAGCCACCGCGGGCTTGTCGCCGTTGATGGGCAGGACGGTGAACGGTTGGTTGTGCTGTTTGGTTACTGGTGTGCGGATGTGCATGGTGCCGCCGCGTAGGACGGCGTACCAATGGCCGTGTGCCTTCTTCACGTCCAGTACTTCGGTGATGTACCACCCGGCGTAGACGCTGATGGAGCGGCCTGGTTCGATGCGCAGTGTTTCGCCCGGCTCGGCGAGTGCGGCGACGTCGGCACCATACTGCTTCCAGTCGAACCGGATGTCGGGAGTGGAGTAGTCGACGGCCATGCCGCCGCCGAGGTTGAACTCACGCGGTCCGGTGTGGCCGATTCTGTCGAGCCACGCGCGGCTCCACGCGAGGATCTCGGCGGACTGAGCGACCATGGCGGAGGCGTCCAAGCCAGACGCCAGGTGCGCGTGGATGCCGCGGAGGCGCACCTGCGGAGAGTTCTCCAGGATGACGACGCACGACTCGATGAGGTCAGGGTCCATGCCGAACGGGCCGCTCATGGCAAGCGCGACGCCGCGGCGGTCGCCCGCGAGGTTGAGGCGTAGCAGGACATCGACCTCACGGCCGGACGTCCGAGCGATGTCAGCCAGGCGGGTTAGCTCGTACGGGCTTTCGACGTGAATGCGCTCGACGCCGAGGTCGAGGGCAAGCCGTAGTTCATCGTCGGTCTTGCCGGGGCCGCCGAACGCCAACCGCGCGTCTGGCAGTGCCTCGCGAACGTGCGCCAGCTCGCCGCCGGACGCGACCTCGATGCCATCGACGTACGGGGCGAGAGCTTGCAGGATCGGCGCGTCCGGGTTGGCCTTTGCGGCGTAGAAGATCTCCGGCGCACCAGGTGCCGAGAGCGCAGCTCTGACCCCGGCTGCGTGCTCGCGCAGTGCGGCGAGGTCGTAGACGAACGCGGGTAGCTCACACTTGTCGGCGAGTGCTTGGGCGTGGTCTTGGACTGGGCGCGTGATCATCGGGTGTGGTCTCTCCGGTTGTCAGGCGAGCGGGAACTCGTATTGAGCCGTGAGGTAGTGGGCGGGGGCGACCGAGATCGTGACCTCGACGGCGCGGCCCTCGGCCGTCATGCCGACATGCGTGATCTCGACGACCGTGCGCTCCGGGCTGATCTCCAGCGCGTGCGCCTCCGCATCGGTGGGTAGACGGCTCGGGATGATCTGTTCGCGCGCCCTGGTCTGCGCGTAGCCGAGTTCGGCAAGCGCGCTCTTGACGCCGCCGACGATCACCGGGCCGTCTTCCTCCAGGACGGTCCCCTCGGCGATGTCGAGCGGGAACCAACTGGCGTTGAGCCGGACGGGAATGCCGCTGGCGAGCAGTCGCCGACGCCGGACGAGGCAGTTCACTTCTCCGGTCGGTAGGCCGAGCGTCTCGGCGACGTCCGCCGGTGGTTCGGCGCGTCCGGTGGTGATCTCGTGTTGTGGCTCCAGGCCACGGGCGCGAACCTCGGCGTCGAAAGCACCGCGGGCGCCCTGGTTCTCGCGGGCCGCCCGGTCGTAGCGCGCTGGTGAGTGGAGCATCGGCGGAAGCCAGGTGACCATGGTGCCCCGTCCCTGCCGAGGCCGGACGATGCCCTCGGCGGCGAGTACCTGCATTGCCCTGTTCACCAAGCTACGGGACGCCCCGTACCGGTCGGCAAGCTCCGGCTCGGCTGGCAGAACGGTCCCGGTGGGGTACCGGCCGTCGATGATTTCTTCTCGGATTTTCGCGGCGATGTCGCGGAACCCGTGGCGCTCCGGTGTGGGCATCTACCTGCTCCTTTCACTGTCTACCCGCTGTCTGCCTGTTGTGTTAGGTCCACCTAACCAGAGTGGACGCCAAACGACAAACGACTGATGTCTCTTGACAACGGCTCCAGGGTGAGCACAATCGAGACTACGACAAACGACAAACGTTTGACGTATGGCTCGATGTGAGGAGTGCTCGGATGTTCCCTCAGAAGTCCGGCCTGTCGCAGTACATCGGCTACGTGATGGTGCTGGCCGCGCTGGCGTTCGCGATCAAGAACCCGGCGGAAGCGGCGCACGCGATCAATCAGTTGCTGGCCAGTCTGGCGACGTTCATGGATGAGCTGGGCTGATCTGCGATGACCGCCCTTCCCGTGCAGACGTCGGCCCTCGGCGCACAAGCCACCAAGCACGCCGCCGAGGGCCGCACCTTCCAACCGATCACGACCCCTGCCGAGGTACCCGTGTCCCGTCCCCTGTCCCCGTTCGCCGTGCTGGCCGAGGTCGACTTGCGTGGCAAGCCGATTGAGGGTGCGCAGTGTCGTTTTGACCCCGAGTTGCACACCGGTCCGGACGGCGCCGAGTCGCCGGAGGAGCGGGCGGCCCGTGAGCTGGTCGCGGTGGAGGTGTGCGAGTCGTGCCCGCTGCGCGCCGAGTGCCTGGACCTGGCGACGCGGATCCGTCCCGAGGGCGCGGTGTGGGCCGGGTTCACCCCGGTTCAGCTCGCCGCCCTGTTCGCCATGTACGAGCTGACGGAGGTGGCGTGATGCACGGCGACCCGACCGTGTTCGCCGCGGTGTTCGTCGCGCTGTATGCCGCGCATGAGGTGGGGGACCACTGGTTGCAGACGCACGGGCAGGCGTGCGGCAAGGGCGCGCCGAGCTGGCGGGGCCGGGTGCTGTGTGTCCGGCACGTCGCGGTCCTGACCGCCGTCAAGGCCGCCGCGGTCACCCTCGCCGCCGTGGTGCTGGGCCTGCCGGTCAACCCCTACGCCGCCGCGGTCGCGCTGGTGGCCGATGGCGTCTCGCACTACTGGGCGGATCGGCGGTTCACGCTGCTGAGGCTGGCGGACTGGTTGGGCCGCACCGTGGCGCCGGGCAAGGGCGAGTTCGCCCGGCTCGGCGACGGCGCCGCCGCTCCGACCGGGACCGGCGCCTACGCCCTGGATCAGTCCTGGCACATCGGCTGGCTGTTCATCGCGTCCCTGCTGGCTTCGCTGGGGGTGGCCCCGTGGTGAGGATCCGCTTGACCGGTCTGCCCGCCGAGGTTGACACCGCCGCCGTCCGCATCGGCCGCGTGGTCACCGTGCTGGAGACCTCCCGGCACTACCCGCGTCGTGGAACTCGGCGCTGGTCTCGCTCTACTTCGACATCGTCTTCGACACCCCGCCGCCGGGCGCCGACCCGGTCACCGACCCGCACTGACCTGTTCGTGCCCGGGACGCCAGCACCTTCCACAGCAACAGGCGTCCCGGGCCCTTCAAAGAAGGAGATTCCACCATGGCCGACTCCGCGACCTCCGGCAAGTCCTCGACCTGGCCTAAGGGTGAGCCCAAGTCCGTCCGGGACGCCTACGACAAGTCCCAGAAGGGCGGCAAGAAGTGACCGCGCTCAACACCGGCCCGCTGTTCGTCTACGACGACGCCGACGACCGTGACCGCGCCTCGGACGGGGTGTCCCGGTACGGCGTCTACCTTCGCCGCAACCCGAGGCTGTTCGCGCCGTGGGACGGCGACGCGCCGGTGACCGATGACCCGGTGGTGTTCGCCGCCGCCGCGTGGCAGGTGGCGACCTCCCCGACCATGGCACCGCCGTACCTGTCTTGGACGGCCGAGCGGATCCAGTCGGTGACCCTCGCCCACAGCGACCACGCCCCCGCGCTGATCGCCCGGGTGCGGGTCGCGGCGCCGCGCCCCGCTCCGCTGGCCGGGCTGCGGGGGTTCGGCGACTGGGACCGCGGCGACCGGTGGAACCGCGGCTACCACACCCCCGACGACGCCGCCCTGGCCCACGCCCCGGCGCTGCTGACCAGCGCCGAGGTGCTGTTCCACCTGCCCGCCGCCGACCTGTACGTCCCGGCCGACGCGCCCGCCCGGCTGACCGTCACTGACGCCAAAGCGTCGGTGAAGCGGCTGGCCCGGCTGCTGCACGAGCGTCTGGTGCCGGTGCTGGCCGCTCTCGACAGCTCGGAGGCGACCGCCCGGGGTGGTAGGCGACTGGTGAGGCCGGTGTGCGGGATTCCCGACCCGGACGGTGAGGACGGGGTGTGCGGCCTCCCGCTGGAGTACGGCATCTGCCCCGACCACGGCACCACCCTCGACACCGACCACGACGGCGAAGGCGACGACGGCTGGGCGGGGGTGGCGTGGTGACCGCGCTCCTGTTCTTTTCGGCCGTGCTGGTGGTGACGGTGCGGTGGCTGTGCAGTTCGCCGCTGCGGCTGGCCGCGGCCGGTGGGGTGCTGGCTTTCGCGCACCCGGTGCCGGTCGTGGCGGTGGCCGTGGTGACGGCGGTGGCGGTGATCGCGGTCGCCGGTCGGGTGATCTACCGGTCGCTGCGCGCCGAGGGCTGGCACCTGGTCACCGTGCACCGTCCCGGCTACGCGGTGAGCCGGGCGGGGGTGACCTCATGACTCGCCGCCGCAGCCTCGCCCGGTTCTTCGACCCGACCGGCGCCCGGTACGGGATCCCCACCTGGCCGTGGCAGATGGCACCGCCGGCGGACGCGACGCCGGATACGTCCTGCCCCGCCACCTGGGCACCTGCCTCGACTGCGCCGACCGTGAACGCGCCGAGACCACGGAGGTGACCGCGGCATGACCGCCACCACCCTGCACGCCGCCGAGACCACCACACCCCGACCGATCATCCCCGACGACACCCCGCCGACCATGCCCACCACGCTTGACGGTGCCACCGCCGCGGCGGGCGAGACGTCGCGCCCAGCTGAAAGCGACGTCTCGCCCGGCGATGCGCGGGGGCGTGCGTTGACCAGTAGCGAGTTCTCCGCGGTCGCGGTGGTCGCCGCGCTGGTGGCGGTGCTGGGCTTGCTGGGGTTTGTGAACAGTTTCGCTGCCGTGGTCGGGGCGGCGGCGCCGTCGTTCGGGCGGCTGGCGTTCACGGTGCCGCTCGGTATCGACCTGGGCATTGCGATCTTCGCCGCCCTGGACATCGTGCTGGCCCGCCTGGACATGCGGATTCGGTGGCTGCGGTTCATCCCGTGGGCGCTGACCGCCGCGACCGTGTACCTCAACATCGCGACCGAGGATGGCGTGTTCGGGAAGGTCGCGCATGCGGTGCTTCCCGCGCTGTGGGTGGTGGCGGTGGAGATCGCTGCGCACGTGATCCGGATCCGCGCCGGGCTGGCCGCCGGAACCCGCATCGACAGCATCCGCGCGTCCCGATGGCTGCTGGCCCCCTGGCCCACGGCCAAGTTGTGGCGGCGGATGGTGCTGTGGGAGATCCGCTCCTACCCTGACGCCCTGGCCCGTGAACGCGACCGCGTCCTGGCCCTGACCGACCTGCAGGACACCTACGGCCGGTGGGCCTGGCGCCGCAAGGCACCCCGGCGGGTCCGCGCCCTGTACCGGCTCGGCGAACTCGTCCCCACGCCCGCCGTGCTGACCGCTGACCGGCCCGAGGCCGAGCCGCCGGGCGCACTGTCCGGGGTGGCGTTCGCCGGACCCGGCGCGGACCGTCCCGCGCTGGAAACCGGACCGTCCACCCCGGCCGTGGCCGGACCGTCCGGCGCGCCGTCCGGAGGCCCGTCCCGGCCCCGGACGCGGACCACTGGGCCCCGGTCCGGTGGACGCAAGCGCGGACCGTCCGGCCGCCGGTCCCGGACCCGGTCCACCAAGACCGCGCCGCCGCCGGATGTGGACGATCTGTTGCCACTCGGCCGTCAAATCGCCGCCGACCTGGCCGCGTCCGGTGAACCGCTGACCCGCAACACCTTGGCCGCCCGGCTCCGCGCGGCCGGACAGAGCGCGGGCAACGCGCGCGTCGGTGGCCTGTTGGGTCGCCTCAAGACCGAAGCACCCCCTGACCCCGCCGACAGTCCGGCCGCCGAGGGCATGGCCGCGGCGCCGTTCGCCGAGGGAGAGAACGCACGATGAATCACGCCAAGGCCATGGGCGAGGTCGTCCGCCTGCCCGTCAAGCACGCCGACCACACTGCCGATCCCGACACCGCGCACGCCCTCGATGCCCCGGCCACCGGATCGGACGGCATCGGCGACGGCATCCCGGACGGCACCCCGCCCGCGCCGGTCCCGGCCGCTGACGACGGGGAGGCGCTTGAGGGCCGCGTGCTGGTCGACCGCCCCGACACGTTCCGGCCGGATGTGCGCGCCCGCCGGATGTCCGGCGAGCGTGTGCAGCGCCGCCCGATCATCGCGCCATGGCTGCGCGACCGTAGCGAGGCCCGCGCCACCATCCGGTGGGCGGTCGGCTACGCCGGACACGTCACCGGCTACCACGCCGCCCGGATCCCGCTGTACTCGCTGCGTCTGGCCGGACGCTCCCCGCGCGGCCTGTTCCGGGTGGTGGTGGGCACGTGGCGGTGGACGTTCGATATCGAGTCGCGGCCGCTGCGCACGCACGCCATCGACCGCCGCAACGACGAGGCGTACCTGAAGTTGATGAGCGAGCGCAACGACCGCGTCCGCGCCCGCATGCTCGTCACTGGCGCCGGGCTGGCCGGTACCGGGCTGGCTGCCATGTCGGTGGTCGCTGCCGGTGGCGTCACCCAAACCGCCGTGCTGGCCGCGCTGGTGCTGCTGCTGGGGTGGATCGGGACGCCGACCGATCGCCGGATCCTGGACACCGCTGTCGTGTCGACCAAGGCGCCCAAGCTCACCTCGGAGATCGTGGTGCGGGCGCTGGCCGCGCTCGGTAACGCCGAGATCAACAAGGCGGTCGGCAAGGGCGGGACCGGGATCACTTTCCCCGCCCCGATCACGCGGGACGGCCCCGGATGGCGCGCTGAGGTCGACTTGCCGTACGGGGTGACGGCGACCGACATCATGGAGCGTCGCGATCGCCTCGCCTCCGGTCTGCGCCGCCCCCTTGGGTGCGTGTGGCCTGAACCTGCGCACGACCAGCACGCCGGGCGGTTGGTGCTGTGGGTCGGTGACCAGGACATGAACCAGGTCAAGCCGGTCGCCGGACCGCTGGCCAAGACCGCCGCCCGCGTGGACCTGTTCAAGCCGGTCCCGTTCGGCACCGACCAGCGCGGACGCCCGGTCACCGTGGAACTGATGTACGCCAACGCCCTGATCGGGGCGATGCCCGGCATGGGCAAGACGTTCGCGATGCGCGTGCTGGCCCTGGCCGCCGCCCTGGACCCGTCTGCCGAACTGCGCGTCTACGAACTCAAGGGCACCGGTGACCTGTCGGGCCTGGAGAAGGTCGCCCACCAGTATGGATCCGGGCAGGATGACGACACCCTCGCCGAGTGCCTGGCCGCGCTGCGCGAGCTGCGCAAGGACCTGGAGCGGCGCGCCAAGGCGATTCGCAAGCTGCCCAAGGACATCTGTCCGGAGAACAAGGTCACTCCGGAACTGGCCGCCAAGCGGTCGCTGGGCCTGTTCCCGTCGGTGTTCATCCTGGACGAGTGCCAGAACCTGTTCGCCCACCCCGACTTTGGTGACGAGGCCGCCCGGCTGGCCATCGACATCATCAAACTCGGCCGCGCCCTGGGCGTGATCCTGCTGCTGGCCACCCAGCGGCCGGACAAGGACTCGTTGCCGACTGGTGTCTCGGCGAACGTGGGGCTGCGGTTCTGCCTGAAGGTCATGGGCCAGACCGAGAACGACATGATCCTGGGCACCTCGATGTACAAGAACGGGATCCGCGCCACCACCTTCACCAAGAAGGACAAGGGCATCGGCTACCTGGCAGGCGAGGCCGACGACCCGCAGATCGTCCGCAGCTACTACATCGACAACCCCGCCGCCGACCGCATCGCCGACCGCGCCCGCGCGCTGCGCAAGGCCGCTGGCACCCTCACTGGCCACGCCATCGGGGAGGACACCGCACCGGCCGCCGACGACGGCGCGTCCCTGCTGGAAGACCTCGCCGCCGTCATGGCGCCCGGCGAGGCCAAGGTGCACTCCCAAGTGCTGGTCGACCGCCTCGCCGAACTCCGCCCGGCTGTCTACGGCCCGTGGAGCGACCTCGACCCGACCGGCAAGGCACGCCAGCTCGCCGCCGCGCTCAAGCCCTACGGAATCGGCACACCGCAGGTTTGGGGACAGGACGAAACCGGCAAGGGCCGCAACCTCAAGGGCGTCCACCGCGACCACATCACCGACGCCCTGAACGCCACCCGCCGCACCGCCCGGTAGACCGCCGCCGCGCCTCTAGGTCTAGAGGCCGCCACCTCTAGACCTAGAGGCCTCTCTAGACACCCATCGGCCGTCTGACCAGTGATCTAGCGCCTAGACCCGCCACCTGCGACAACCGCCCAAACCGCCCTGGAGGCCACTTGTGAGCCCCCTGCTCGCCGCTGCTAGCCACACCGCCCACCCGTCCGCCGCATGGCTCCTGCTCGCCACCCTCGGCGCCGCCGCCTACCTCGCCCACTGCGTCATCTGGCCATATCGGGCCTGCCGCAAATGCGACGGCGCCGGGCGCTTCCGCTCCCCATCCGGCCGCACCTGGCGCTACTGCAACCGCTGCAAAGGCCGCGGTGCGCAACTGCGCACCGGCCGCCGCGTCTGGACCCACCTCAAGAACGTCGACCGCAACCGCCGTTAACCAGCCGCCCAGCCCCGGCGGCGCCGCCGACCGCCCGACAGACAAACGGGCGGCCCGACGCACAAGCCACCAAGCACGCCGCCGGACCGCCCTACCCAACCGTTCACGCGCCCCAACGAGGACTCGCGAAATGGAGGTACGTCCATCATGACGCACAACCCCTCCGAACTTCCGCCTGTCGAGCAATGGCCCATGCTGGCCGCGCCCGACTGCCCCACCTGCCAACGCCCCACCGACGTGGCATGGATCAGCCCCGCCACCATGGCGACCGGCGCCGAGGTCAACGTCTGGCGCTGCCACGCCTGCCCCGCCGACTTCGCCATCCCCGCCGTCCGCTGGCCCGTGCTGGACGGCCCCGACTGCCCGCACTGCCGCACCGACGTCACCTGCTGGGCCGCGCTCGCCCCCGACACCCTCGGCGACCTGTGGACGTGTGAGCACGGGCACGAGTTCGTGCTCACCCCCGAAGGGATCGTCATCACGCCTGGCAATGAGGACCTGTCGGACTGGGCGCCGGTCTGGCCGCGCACCAAGCGCGACCGGCACGACGGTGACCCCGCATGACGCGCCCCGCCAAGCCCGTCGCACCGGTGACCCGAAGGACCGCCGAGTTGCGCCGAGGGAACGCGATCTATGTCCGCGGCATCGGCACCGTGCCCGTGGTCGCGGTGATGCCACTGCCGCGCGGTCAGGCGCTCATCGTGCTGCCTGGGGAGGCGTGATGGGACGCCGGATCACTGCCCCGGCGATGCTGCCCGGGATGCCCGACACGGTCGGCGGGCAGCCCGCCAAGGCCGACGCGCCGCCACCCGCCCGCACCTTGGACGAGGCCATTGCGCGCAGCCATGACATCATCGCCGAAGCCCTGGACCGGTACCCGATCGTGGCGCGGCAAGCGCTGATATCGGGCGGTAACGACTCCACCGTCCTGGCGCATCTGGTGCGCGGCTATCTGGACTCCTCACCCGATGACGCCCTGGTGCACGTCAACACCGGCATCGGGATCGAGGACACCCGCCAATACGTCCGCGACACCGCCGCCGCCTGGGGACTGCCGCTGCGGGAGCTGCACCCCCGCGACTCCTACGAAGACCTCGTTCTCGGCAAGGTCATCGCCCGTACTGGACCCAATGCGGGCAAACGGCAGGTGTGGGTGGGGTTCCCCGGTCCGGCCGGACACAAGGTGATGTATCGCCGGTTGAAGGACGAGCCGTTGCAGCGCAACCGCGCCGCGATCCTTGGCCGGTCGGGCAGGTCGCGCAAGGTGCTGTACCTGGCGGGGATGCGGTGGGGCGAGTCTGACCGCCGGTTCCGCAACGCCCAAGAGATCGACCCGCAAGGCGGCATCGTGTGGTGCTCGCCCATCGTGCACTTCACCAACACCCAAATGGCCGAGTACAAACGCCGGTTCGGTCTGCCGCGCAACGAGGTCACCGACCACCTGCACATGTCCGCCGAATGCCTGTGCGGCTCCTACGCCAAACCCGGTGAACTGGAAGAAATCGAATTCTTCTACCCCCGCACCGCCTACCGCATCCGATCCCTGGAGAAGAAGGCCGCCGACCTGGGCATCACCAACTGCCGGTGGGGCCGCAAACCCCCCACCGGTAGCACGGTCAAGCCCGGCACGGTGGCCGGACGGCTGTGCTCGGGCTGCCCCGAACCCCAGCAGGGACAGACCGACCTATTCCAGCAATGGGCCGCTCAAGGACTGCTGAGCCCCGAACACGCCCGCGCCTTCACCACCCAAACCGACACGTCACCGGGCGGGGCCTGCGCCACCGCCACGCCTGGGGGTGGGGCATGACTCGCCCGCCTACTGGCCTGAACTGGCGCTCGGCCGTGCACTGGGGAGGCGGACGCCGCCTGCCGTGCGCGCACTGCGGAAGGGGCGCGTTCTGCCGCGACGAGCACGGCCACCCCTGCCACAAGACGTGCGCCGAAGCGGTCATGCGGTACGCCACCCGTGGTGCCCGGGACAACGCTGGGCGCTCGTCCAGCGCCCTGGGGTTGGACGGTGAGGCCGCATGACCGCCACCCGAGCTACGGGCAGGACCATGCACACCGCTGCCGCCGCGCTGGCGTGCGCGGCGCGCGGCTGGCACGTGTTCCCGCTGCGTCCCGGCGACAAGCGGCCCCTGCCCCGGTTCACCGACTGGGAAGCCCACGCCACCACCGACCCGGCCCGGATCCGCGCCTTCTGGGGCCGCGGCCCGGCGTTCAACATCGCGATAGCGTGCGGCCCCTCCGAGCTGGTGGTGGTCGACCTGGACACCCCCAAGCCCGGCGAGCACCCGCCCGCCGCCTGGGCGCTGCCGGGGGTGAACGAGGGCGCCGATGTGCTGGCCGTGCTCGCCGAACGACACGGCGAGGCGTTCCCCCCTCGACACCTTCACCGTGACCACCCGCCGCGGCGGAACCCACCTGTACTTCACCACCCCGCCCGGCACTGAACTGCGCAACACCTCAGGGCGGCACGCCACCGGGTTGGGCTGGCTGGTCGACACCCGCGCCGCCGGTGGCTACGTCCTCGCCCCGGGAAGCTTCGTAGATCTGCCGGACGGCACCGGGCCCTACCAGGTCGCCAACCCGGCGGCCCCGGCCCCGCTGCCGCAATGGCTGGCCCGGCTGCTCACCCCCGCCCCGCGCCCCGCTCCGCCCTTGAGTGCCTCGCCTGTCGCCGGGACCGTGGCGGACCTGCCCGCCTACGTCCAAGCGGCACTCAAGGGAGAAGCGGCGCGCGTCACCGCAGCGGTCACGGGTGGCCGCAACCACGCGCTCAACAAAGCCGCCTACAACCTCGGCCGCCTGACCGCCACCGGCGCCCTAGACGCCGACTTGGCCGCGTCCGTGCTATTCGAGGCCGCCTCCGTCCACTTCTGCACTGGCCCCACCGCCTTCACACCCGCCGACGCCCGCGCCACCATCCGATCCGCGCTGGCCGCGGGGGCTCGCAACCCACGCACCATCACCAGGGGGAACCCCGCATGACCACACCCGCCGACCAACCCCGCCACCCCGGCGGCACCGACGCCGCCGACCCGCCCGCCGATCTGGACGGCGCGGCCCTGCTGAACAGGCTGCGCGGCGCGCTGACCCGGTATGTGATCCTGCCGTCCCCGCAAGCCGCCGATGCCGTCACACTGTGGATCGCCGCGACCCACGCTCAACCGGCGTGGCCGCACGCGCCCCGGCTGGTGATCCGCGCACCGGAGAAGCGGTGCGGCAAGTCCCGGCTGCTGGACGTGGTGGAGGCGACATGCCACGCCCCGTTCATCACCGTCAATTCCTCCCCGGCCGCGGTCTACCGCTCCATCACCGACGACCCGCCCACCCTGCTAGTGGACGAGGCCGACACCATCTTCGGCGCCAAAGCCGAAGGAAACGAAGACCTACGCGGACTGCTCAACGCCGGGCATCAACGCAACCGCCCGGCCAAGCGCTACGACGCCAACTCCAACCGCGTCGAATCCATCCCCACCTTCGCCATGGCCGCACTCGCCGGAATCGGCGCCATGCCCGACACCATCGAAGACCGCGCCGTGGTCGTCCGTATGCGCCGCCGCGCACCCGGCGAAACCGTCGCGCCGTTCCGGCACCGCCGCGACCGGCCGCCGCTCCGCCACCTCGCCGCCGACCTGTCGCGCTGGCTGCGCGCCGACCTGCCGACACTGGAAGCCGCCGAACCGCCCATGCCGGTCGAAGACCGCGCCGCCGACACCTGGGAACCCCTCGTCACCGTCGCCGACTACGCGGGCGGACAGTGGCCCGACCGCGCCCGCGCCGCCGTCCTGGCCCTGACCGCCGAGGCCGACGACAACGGCCAGATGTCCACCCGGCTGCGGCTGCTCACCGACTGCCGCACCGCGTTCGGCGCCGACCCGGCCCTACCGACCGCCGTTCTCCTTGACCGACTCAAGACCGACCCCGAAGCCCCGTGGTGCGACTACGGGCCCAACGGGCTGACCGCCATGAAACTCGGCACCATCCTGCGCGAATACGAGATCCGCTCCAGCAACATCCGGTTCCTGGACGGCACCCAGGCCAAGGGCTACCAGCGCGCCGACTTCACCGACGCATGGGCCCGCTACTGCCCCCAACCCACCCGACCCGAGGACGAGAACACCCCGGCCGCCAGGGGTAGCCGTCCCAGCCGTCCCAGCCTCGTCATCGCAGGTCAACGCGGGACGGCTTGAAACCCTGGGACGGCTAAGCCGTCCCACCCGCGCAAGCCGTCCCAGCCTCACCAGCACAAATGACCCTGGGACGGCTGGGACGGCTACCCCTCGCCCAACCACCACACCCACCCCGGCGCACAAGCCACCAAGCCCGCCGCCGGAACCAACCCCGAACCCAACCGGTCACGCTCGCAGCGATGAGGTGAAAGCCACCGATGGCCAAGAGGTCAAGAACGTGGATCACAGTTCCCGAAATCCTCGAAGAACTCGACATCACGCGCCGCACGTGGCAGCGGTGGCGCGCCCTCGGTAAGACGCCGCCCTGCACGGTCCTGCCGAACCGCAAGCTTCGGGTCCGCCGCGTGGATTTCGAGAACTGGCTCTCTAGCCTGGAAGAGAGGGCCGCGTGAACAAGAGTTACGACGTCCGATTCTGGAACGTCACCGTTAAGAAGGGCAGGAAACGCCCCTACGTCCTGCGCTGGCGCGTGGGCGGCAAAGTCCAAACCAGGCCGTTCACCACACAAGAACTCGCAGCCAGCTATAAATCGGAACTCATCCAAGCGGCGCGGCGCGGTGAGGCATTCGACATCGACAGCGGCCTACCTGAATCCATGATTCGCGCCGCGCTTTCTGTGACCTGGTACAGGCACGCGCGGGACTACGTAGACGACCGCTGGGACAAGGTGTCCGCCAAACAGCGGATTTCGATCGCTGAAACGCTCACCGCCGTCACAGTAGCCCTCACGACCAGCCACAAGGGCGCACCGGACTCCGAGACACTGCGGAACGCGCTACGCCGCTGGGAGTACAACAAGGCACGACGCGAAACCGACCGCCCCGCCGAGGTGGCCGCTGCACTCAGCTGGGCTAGTAGGGCATCGGTACCGCTCGCTCACCTCGCCGAGTTTGAGGGCATCACGCTCGCCCTAGGCGCGTGCGCTCGCAAGCTGGACGGTACCGCCGCCTCTCCGAGCTATTACACGCGACGCCGCCGTGTGCTCTACAACGTGCTCAAGTACGCCGTCCAACGAAAACGCCTCACCGTCAACCCCATCGACGGACTCGACTGGAAGCCAATAGAAGACGACGAGGTGTGGGAAGAAGTAGACCCGGCGGCCGTCCCCTCTCCCCGCCAAATGGAGGAACTTCTTACGGCAGTCAGCTACGCCGGACCTCGGCGAGGCCCTCGACTGGTGGCGTTCTACGCCTGCATCTACTACGCGATGATGCGCCCCGGCGAGGTTGTGTCTCTGCGGGAAGATGATTGCGAGCTTCCCTCGATGGGATGGGGACGGCTGATGCTCGCCGGTTCCAAGCCTTCGGTCGGAACCGAATGGACAGACTCCGGCGAATACCACGATGACCGCGGGCTGAAAGGACGCAGCCGCAAGGCCAAGCGTCCTGTACCGATTCCGCCGCAACTCGTCCGGATTCTGCGAGACCACATCACCCAGCACGGCATAGCCCCAGACGGCCGGTTGTTCCGCACCGAACGCGGGGGAGTGCTGCTCCCCTCCGGCTACGGCCAGACCTGGCACATGGCGCGTGAGCTGGCGCTCACGCCTGCCGAGGTCGCATCGGACCTGGCCCGGCGCCCGTACGACCTCCGCCACGCTGGCGTCTCGCTACGGCTCAACGCTGGCGTCCCGCCTACTCAGGTCGCCGCGTGGGCGGGACACAGCGTTGAGGTTCTGCTCAGGATCTACGCCAAGGTCGTCGCCGGTCTGGACAGCCTGTGGGAGGGGCCATCGACGACGCCCTCGGCGGCTAGATCCTGGAACACAAATGGAACACGTTCCGTGGCATTCCGCGTCCCGTGGTGGCATCTGATGTCACCTGGCCCATGAACGAAGAGAGCCGGTTTCCGCAGGTCAAGCGCGGGAACCGGCTGTTCGTTGTGGTGCGCCCCCTGCAGGATTCGAACCTGCGCACACGGCTCCGGAGGCCCTGTTCGTAAACTTCGTTGAGCTGCGGAGATAGGGGGTCCTAGGGCCCCTCGGTACCCGCTCGGTACCCGACCTCGATGAGGACCTCGGGGAGCGGGCCAGCACCGCGTCGAGCCGATCGAGCCAGACGTCCTCGAAGCCGGCGACGACCTTGGCGTAGATCTTCTGCAGCACCTCCGGGCTGTGCCCGGCCCATTCGGCGACCTGGGTGGGAGGAATCCCCGCGTAGAGCCTCACCGACACCCCGCCGTGACGAAGGTCGTAGGGCCGCCTCATCAGAGGCGAGTCCCGCTCCTCGGGGGTGAGCCCGATCTCGCGCGCCCGCTGCCAGACCCGCCAGTACGTCGACGGCTGGATGATGTTGCCGTTGACGCTCCGGAAGAGGCGGCCGTCCTTCGCGACCCCGAACACGTCGATGTGATACCTGAGGATCGCGACCAGTTCCGGAGGGATCGGAACCGGACGCACGGTCTTGCGGCTGCGCCCCTTCAAGCCCCGCTCTTCGTGGACCTGGCCGCTGTCGGTCCATGCCTTGCCCGTGGAGGGCGCCGTCTTGGAGACAAGGAGCCGCCCCCAGCCGGTGGCCGGCAGGACGCAGTCCTGCTTTCGGAGGCCGATCGCCTCCGAGGGGCGCAGCATTGCGAAGTACAGGCACGCGAAGAACGCGACGAACCGCGGGCCTGGGTCCTACCGACCTTGCCGATCGCGGTCAGCATCAGACGCATCTGTTCAGGGCTGCCGACGACCCGGGGATCGACCTCCTCGTCCTCCTCGTCCCTTCGCGGCGGCTCCCAATGCAGGCTTTCATCGTGAAGAGGATTGCTGCCCAGACGTTTCCTGCTGACCGCGTATCTGAGCGCGTTGGAGAGAACCCGGCGTCTGCGGCTGAAGTAGGCCGGGGCCGAAGGGGTGCCATCCAGGTTCTTGGCGCAGGCGTCCAGCAGCGTCCGCAGCACATCGTGGTCGGCGAGGTCGGAGACGGCGGGGGTGGCCTTGGCCACCCACCGCAGTGCCGCATCGGTCTGCGCCGAGCGCGGCTCGTCGCGCTTTCGGGGATTGAACGCCCAGTTCCGCAGCGCGCGCCTCAACACGTCCGGGTCCGGTTCTCCCCGCTTCCCGGCGACCAGAGCGGCGGTCACCGTGACCAGCGTCTCGACCATGGAGACCCGGTGGTTGGCAGAGGCCGCGGGCCATTTCTCGTCGATGTACTCGACCGCGTGCTGGAACCACGGGACATTGCACATCTCGCGGAGCTTGCTCTCCGGCCACCCGCTCTCGACGTCGAAACCCTCGCCCCGTCGAGCGGCCTGGATCAGCGCCGACCGTTCGCTGTCGGCCAGGGCCTCGGTCTGATACCACCGTGAGTGGCGCTTGTTCCTGACCTTCCAGCGCACCCCATAGGGATGCTCCTTGCCCTCGCGGTAATTGATCTTGTAGATCGTGACATCGTGGCTCATGCTCACCTGACGTCGACCTCCTCAAGGGAGTCGAGCCAGGACTCGTAGTCGGTGCGTCGGATCCGCAGTTCGCCGTTGGGTAGGCGTTTGCACGGGGGAGTGCGGCCCAGCGCACGCCATTGCTGCCAGGTCCGGCGGGGGATGTCCAGGTCGTCCAGGATTTGCCTGACGGTGAGCCAGTTCGGTTGTCGGTGTGCCATCGTAGGAGGCGCTCCTTTGAAGGGGCCGCGGTCCCGGCGTCGTTCTTGGTGGTTCGGCTGCCGGGACCGTGTCATGAGGGGACGGAAGCGGGGAGCGGCGAGGCCGGGGCTCCGCCGCTGCGACCTCGCTGCGGCACGTCACACCCCGACCGGGCGGTCGTGCAGATCATCATAAGCACCCTGCCGCTTCCAAGACCGTAGGTCGGAGGCGCTGAGGCGCCCTGCGCACGCACTTCGCTTGTTGAGGCGAGAGGGTCATCTTCGGCGCCGCCTGCTGAGAACAGGCAGGTCGTTCGCCGGTGGCAGGGCGAGGCGTTGAAGCTTGCCGCGTCGCCCTGGGCATGATGACTGGCCCACTGCGTTGGAGGCGTTGTGCGCCGGAGTTCGGGCTGGCCGTCCTGGTCGATGACATCGGCGGCGCGCGTACGTGACGAGGGGCCGGAAGAATGCCGGGGACGCGAAGACGGCGCGGGCGCGAAGTCCGGAGAGTCGACGGTTGGTCGGACGGACTCGGGATGATCTCGGGAAGGCGCGATGGAGGCGGTTGCTTCGGCCTGTTAGACATGCCAAACGCATGGCCTGATGGTATGTGATGGATTGTCACGGAGAGTGTCAATAGCTCTGTAGACGAGTATCTGTCATTCGGCCAAGTCACCGATCGTGCTTGTCAGTGCATTCTCCTCCGGAGAGTTGTGAACCGTCCGTGTAGGCCGCCGAGCCAAGCCGGTCACTGTCTTCGCCGCGGCGAGGTGTGGCTCGATCTCAAACCCGAGGTCGACAAGGACGAGGAAGTCGGAGACGGGATTCCAAGAGCGTTTCTGGGGAGCTTCCGGCCTGCGGTCGGCGTTCAGGTCCAGGGTTCCTCAACTTCTCCGGCGGCGGTCAGGCCGAAGCGGCGGAGTTGAGTGCCCTGGCGGTCACCGGCTTTCTCCCGTGTTCGGGCAAGGCTAAGTAGTGCGTAGGGGTACCCGGCGTCGACAGCCTGGAGGGCAAGCCTTTTAGCGTTTCGGAAATCGCCCGTTCTTTCGCGCTCCTGGGCTAGGCCCATCAGCGGTTTGGCGTTGCCGGCGTGGGCGGCATAGAAGGCGAGCCGTTCAGCGCCCTGGGGATCACCAGTCCATTCTCGAAGTGAGGCAAGGCGTGCCATTGCGTCGGCGTTTCCGGCGTCGGTGGCCTGCTGGTAAAGACGTTCGGTGACTCCGTGATCACTTTCCTTCGCATGCGCTATGGCCAGGCCCCCTGTCCGCTGTGGTGTTTCCGGCGTCGGTGGCCTGCTGGGCGAGCCGTTCAGCGCCCTGGGTATCACCGGCCGCTTCTAGAAGCGGAGCAAGGTGCGCCATCGCCTCGGTGTTTCCGGTGTTGGCAGCCCGCTGGTAGAGCGGGCGCGTTCTGTATGGGCGTGTTGTTCAAGGTAGTCGGCAAGCCGGTACAGCGCATGGGGAGCGCGAGGGTCACCTGGGCGGGGCTGGTGCTCGACCAGCGCGCCGGGCAGGCGCCGATGTTGGGAGGCGAGTTCGTCCAGCGCGGTCGGGAACCAGGCGGTGCCGCCGACCTGGTCCCATTCGTCCTCATCGAGGTAGCCGGGGGCGGCGTCGTGTACAGCGGTTCGGGCAGGAACAGGCTGTGGCCCAGGCGGCGAGCGTCCATCGCCGCCCGCAGCACAGCCCGCGCCGGGCTCGTCTGCTCGTAGCGGCGCAGCAACTCGGGGCCGCCTGCCAACTCCTGGGTGAGCCGCCCGCCGTGGGCCTGATCGGCCGCGGTGCGCAGCCGCGGGTTGGTGCCGATGATCGTGGCCAGGTCGGTGAGCTGCTCGTCGGTGAACCCTGACGGTGCGGTGACGGACGCGGCCTGCCCGAGCAGGGGTCCGCGCGGCACGGTGCGGATCGGGCCCTGAAGGACTTGCGGGAACATCGGTCAGCGCAGCCCGGAAGCCGGGCCACATCGATCCCAGCACCAGCCCGCGTGCGGGGTCGGCCAGCAGCGCCTGCAATTCGGTCGTCACTCTTCCCCGCCGACAGCCTGCAAGTAGAACTGGGCCTCGTTCAGCCAGATCACCGTGCGCGCGGCGAGCCGCCCGGCGCGGACCGCCTCGGCCAGCGCGGTCGGACGCTCGGGGGGCAATGGATGCCAGACCCGCCAGTCGGTCAGTTCGGCGCGGATCGCCTTTTCGCGGCCACTTTTGGACTGGGGCGTCGGTGGTGTAGCGGGTGGTGATGGATACACCGTTGGATTGTGGAACAGCCAGGGCGTAGTTATGTCGAGGACATCACAGAGTTCACCCATCAGCTGATGCATACCGGTCGGCGCTGGCGTCGGTGGTTCGCTGCTGGCCGGATGACGGCTATCACCTGCTCGGCGGCGGTCCCAGTTACCGCTGCGACGGCAGCTCCACGGTGGGTCATGGCGCTCTTGGGGGCTGTAGCCGTAGTGGCCGAGGGAGCCATCGGCATCTCTCGGTTCGATCAACGGGGACTTGTTGCCACTGCTGTTGCGCGGGACATGCTGAGCGAGCTTCGCCTGTACAAGGCCAAGGCCGGCCCGTACAAGGGAACAGACGCCGTGGCGGTCCTGGCTGACCGCATCGAGGGCATGCATCACAGCGCCTTCGTCTCGATGACCGAGCTTCGCCTAGGGGCTCGAGACCAGCCCGCTGCATCAGACGCTGACGCTGCCAGGGGCACGTCGCCGAGTCGTTGACACGTCCCGCCGATATCGGCGAAGGAATCTTGTCGGTGGCCGGCCGGGTGGCGGTCGCCCTGGTGCCTTGGACCGCATGAAGAGTCCCAGTCCCCTCGCAGCGCTCCGTGCTGCGGTGAGGGGACTGGAACTCCTGAGGTGCGGCTTGTCAGAAGGTGGGGCGTGGGCCCTTGTCTGCGTCGTTGTGGAGTTTGATGCCGCGGAGCTTGCGTGCGGACGGATTGCAGGAGAAACGCGCATCGTTGTTCGCTCTCTACCCTTTTCTGCGTGTTTGCGTCTCAGCGAAAGCACCGATGGGTCAGAATCGAACCGGTGGTCTCCGGCGGCCGCAATCCTTGCCGGAACACCGGGTTTTTCCGGGACGGCTACCGCGATGACCTGCAGAGATGCGACGCTGAAGCGGGACGGGGTGGGACGGGAGAGGCGCAAATGGGCCAACGATCAAGACCGAATCGGGATCGGTTGGTGTCCGGTGAACGAAAACGTCTGGCTGAAATGATCGCGGTTCTGGCCAGAGGAACAGGCGAAACGGGATTGAGAGCGCAAGCCGCCGCTCTCGGGGTCAGCAAGACCAGTTTGAGCAACTGGATCAAGGCGCGCCAGTTTTCAATAACGGCCCTTCACCGAACTCCTCGCGGGCGCAAAGCTGACCGATGCGGAACTCGCGGAGTATTGGGCTGCTTATCGGGCCGCTGCCGACTGTCCTGTCTTCCCTCTGCCACCCGAACCGGATGGCTCCGATGCCGTCGAGCAGCCTGCTTCCCAGGAGCCTCAGGCTGCGAACCGGTCGGCTGGCCGCGACGCCCCCCGCACCTCCGCCGCCCTTCGGCGTGAGTCCGCCCGTGCCGAGTCCAGCGTCCTGGATGCCACCGGACTCTCCGCGGGCTCCGTCGGCGCCCCATCGCCAGTTGTATCCCCTCCGCCGCATGCGCGGCTGTCGCCGCCGCGTCGGAAACGGCGGGTCCGGGGTCCGGTGGGAGCGCTGATCGCTGTCGCGGCGGCCAGCCTCGGCGCGACTGCGCTGCTTCTGTCCTGGCCCGGTTCCCCGCCCTCACTCCGGGCCGTTCCGCAGACACCCGAGCGGCGGTCGTCACCACCATCAACGACGAACCCTGGCCCGTCGCGTTCCGCTTCATCCACAGACGGCGAGGCCGCCGGCGACGGCGCCCCCGCCACCAACAGTCACAGCCCCAGCGCCCAGCCCCCTCAATGAGACCGATACCAGGTGACCGCCCGCGAGATGCCCCTACGCACTGAGGACAGCCGCCCGTTGAGAAACCAGGTCCTGCAACACGGCACCAACCTCCTGTGCAACGCCGAGGCACCTCCACAGGCCGCACCCAGTTGTGGTACGTCACCGCCGATAACGGCCAGGCCGGCTGGCTTCGTCCCGACAGCCGTTGGCTCGAACCCATCTGCGCGGGAGCTCACTAAAGCCGTGTCGGCCATCTGAGGATCGCCTGATCAAACCCCTGCTTAGGCCGTGGCGGGGGCGGTTCGCCGGCGTCGCCGGTACAAACTCAGGCCCGTCCTGATCTTCCAGGACGTGACCGGACTCGACCAGCGCCTCCCATGAGGGCTTGCGACGTAACGACGTTAGTTGTACTCTAAGTGAGTCAATCTCAACTAGAGAATAACTGGAGGGAGGTCGGCGAGGTGGGCTGGCGTAGAGTGTCGGGCCGTGAGTGCCTCTCTACGCTGGCGGGAAATGTCCCGTAGGACGGTCTTTGAGAAGCACGGCCGGGGGATCGACCAGGTCGTCTTCGAAATGCCGGACGGGCGGACGGAGGAGTTCTACATCAAGTCCGGGCGGGCCACGGCCGCAGTGGTGGCCCTGACCGCGGAGCACCGGGTCATCGTCGCCCGGCAGTTTCGTCCCGGGCCGCAGGAGTTCCTGTACGAACTTCCCGGGGGGTTCGTGGGTCCTGGCGAGGATCCGCGACACGCCGTCGAGCGCGAGCTGCTCGAAGAGACGGGGTACCGGGGGGACGTCTCCTTTGTCGCGCGCTGTCATGTCGACGCCTATTCGTCGGTGGCACGGCACTGTTTCGTGGCCACCAACTGCGTGAAGATCGCGGAACCAGCGCTGGAGGACAACGAGTACGTCGAGGTGGGGCTCCATTCCGTCACATCTTTCAGGCAATTGTTGCGCAATGGACGGATGAGCGACTCAGAGGCCGGCTATCTCGGCCTTGACCATCTTGGGCTGCTCTGACGCTTTCTCCGAGCGTGCGCCGCGGCTCATGTCCACGGTTCTCCTCAGAACACACGGATGAGTCCATGAGAACAGCAGCCAAGAAGGCTTGGTACTCCAGTCTCCGGATCTCGCTGCCGGACGACGCCCTCGCTCTCGTCCTCGCCGGCGGCAAGGGCACGCGTCTCAAGGCCGACGGCGACCCCGAGCTGCGCTCGACGCCGAAGGTCCTGGTGTCCATCGACCGGCCCGGCGGGGCCACTGCGATGCTCGGGCACACGCTGACCGAGCTCGACCGCTGCGGTTTCCCCCACATCGCCGTCCTGACCGGGGCGGATCCCGAGGCGGGGGCGGCCGCGGTCGAGAGTTACACCCTCACCCGGCGGGCGGGCTGCCGGTTCGGGATCTACCGGGAGCCCTATCCGCTCGGCACGGCCGGGGCCGTGTACGCCGCGCTCAGCCAGGTCACGGCGAGCGTCGCGGTGGTCGTACCGGCGGACACGCTGTTTCCGCACGCGCTGCTGCCGGCCGCCGTGGTCGCCCATCAGGCGTCCGGGCACGGCGTGACGTGGACGGTGACGACGGAGCCGGACGAGCGAGCGCAGAACCGCGGCAAGCTCCTCGTCGAGAACGACCGCATCGCCCACGTGCTGGAAGGGCTGGAGCTGGACGAACCCGACTGCCCCGCCGGGGCCGACCTGCGCCCGGCGACCAGCGCGGGCGTGATCATCGTCGACCGCGCTCGCTACGTCGATCATTTCGAGCGATACGTCGAGCGGCTGGACGAGCCCGGCCCGACCGACCTGTACCGGCAGTTCGTGCCGTGGCTGCTGAGCCGGCGCGCCGGAATCGGGGCCTTCGACATCAGGCAGGCCGCGCCCGACCTCGGGACGCCCGAGCGGTTCCGCGCGTTCGGCCGTACCGGCGCCGTCGAGGCGGAGGGACGATGATGCTCACCGCAGAAGAGGTACGCCATTTCCGGCACAACGGGTACCTGGTGGTACGTCATGCGGTGCCGGACGCGCTGCTCAAGCAGACCCGCGAGCTCGTCCAGGAGCACTGGAGCCCGGCGGACGAGCTTTCCGAGGACGGGCAGGTGAAGCTCTACCGCATGTACGAGCGCGATCCGGGGCGCATGCACGCGCTCGTCGCCCATCGCGGCATCGTGGAGCCGTTACGGGACCTGCTCGGACCCAACATCGTCTACGTCCTGAACCGGCACAACCAGGCGACGGTCAACGGACCGGGCGAGTCGAGACCACGGCTGCACCGGGACGTGCTCCAGTGGAGCCGCGGCCTGGTCACCGTGATCGTCTACCTGGAGGACGCGACTGTCGACAACGGCTGCACCAGGCTTGTACCGGGGTCGCAGTACCTGCCCTTCTTCGGGGTTCCCCAGCCGGAGGGCGGGGGGACCTGGATGGACGAGCACGCAGAGTTGCGCGACCTCGCCGACCAGGCGGTCCCCGTGCCCGTCCCGGCCGGGGGGATCCTGGTCTTCGACAGCCTGGTTTTCCACTCCGTCGGCCTGAACCGCAGCACGGGCACGCGGATGAGCGTCACGGCGGGCTACCGGAGCGTGGACGAGCTGGACGCCACACCCGACGCCACGCGGGAGATCCTGGTCACCGGGGAGCTGATCTATCGCGGCAACGACCGCGGCTGACCCGAGGGCGGCGGGGCCCGCCCCGCCGCCCTACGCCGTCAGGCCAGCAGGGCGCGCAGCCGGTCCACGGCGGCGTTGTCGGCGGCGCCTTCGAGACGCTGTAGGTAGCCGTCGATCCGGTGGGGCGGGACCGGCAGCGAAAGGTCCCCGTCCTTCATGACCAACAACACCTTCAGCGCCAGCGACGGGTTGCCGCACACGTCGGCGAGCCGCAGGGCCTCGACGAGATGGTCCTCCGCCTGGCCGCGCAGCGCGGAGCGCTCGGCGGGGTCGGCGGTCGCGGCGGAGAGGGCGAGCAGCCGCTGCCCCGCGTCCCGCGCCGAGATCCCGCCCGCCATCACGTCTCCGACCACCTCGGCGTGGGACAGCCCGCCGGTGTCGACCGCCGAGCCCGGAGCGAGCCGCGCCCGGTACTTGGCGACGTTGAGCACGCCGCGCATGTAGCCCGCGAGCCTGGCGGCAAAGCCGACCGGCGTCCACATCAGGCGGGCGACGGTCCGCCGCGGCGCCGCCGGGAGCCTTTGCAGGACGTGTGCGACGACCGAGCAGATGCGCACGAGATGCTCGATGTAGTCGAAGGCGAAGTCGAGCGCGTCGTAGAACCGCGTGCTCTCGCGCCGCACGCGGCCCCGCAGCAACGCCCAGCCGAACAGCGGGAAGAGCAGCCACGCGGCAACGACCATTCCCGCCAACGCCCGGGTCCGCAGCCGCCGGGGGACGAGCCGGGACCGGACGCGCCGGTCCTGGATGATCCCACCGCGATCCCGGAACCGGCAGTTGACGACGGCGAGCTGCGCCCGGCCGAAACCGAGGACATCGCGCCGGCGGAGCGCCTGGCTCCGGGCCCGGACCGCGAGGCGGCCCGCCGTGACGAACTGGTCCATCGACTCTTCGGCGAACTGGAGCGCCATGATCCCCCGCAGCGTCGTGCAGGGATCGGGGCGCCCGGTCAGCAGCTCGACGGTCTGCGGGAAGTCGGCGACGGTGTTCAAGGTCACCGCGAGCGCTTCCAGCGCGGACTGCTCACCGGTGACGACCTCGCCGATGCGACACCGGACGGCGTCGCGCAGGCGGCGCTCGAACCTCGACCGGACGGTGTCGGACACGGATGCGGGCACGGCGACTGCGCCTTTCACCGCCGAGGCCCCCTCCTCGTGGCCGGGTTCGCGGTCGTGGACGCGCCAGTACTCGCGGGCGAGGTCCTCAAAGCTCGTCTCGCAGAGGGTGACGCCCGGGATCGTCCGGGCACGGTGGTCACCGTCGAACTTCCGGTCGACCCAGAGAACGTCGCGGCCTCGGGCGTAGCGGAAGAGCCACGGGAAGACGTCGAAGTCACGTCCGCTGTAGCCGACGACGAGAATCTTCACGGCTCCGCCGACGTAGTCGCCGCGCAGCGCGCGGAAGGAGCTGCGCACGAGGTCGGCGGACTGGCTGCGCAGGCGCGCGGTGTCGGCCGCGCTGCCGTGCAGTTTCCAGACGGCCACCTCGTCCGCGCCGCGGGGACGGCGGCCGGAGAACGACGTCCCGCGGGCGGGCAGCCCGATGACGGCCCGGCGGCCCTGGCGGCGTACCGCCGCCTCCAGGAAGCAGTCGAAGTTCGTGGTCAGGATGGGCAGGCCGTCACGCGCCGCGAGCTGCGCGAGCAGGTGGTGGCCCGCGTTGGGCCGCGGAGCGTCCGCACCGTCCCGCCAGGCCACCCAGTCATAGGCGCCCCAGAGCTTGAGGTGTCGGGCGGTGCCCATGACGGCGGCGATAGCGGCGTAGCAGGACTCCGGGAGCAGCCGCTCCCGGAACTCGGGCGACAGCGCGTCCGGCGACCCTTCGGGCACTCCGGCGATTTCGGCCAGCGTGCCGAGCGTCTCGCTGATCACGGTTGGCACGCTCGGCGCGCAGGCGGGTGCGGGAATGGACAGTCCGGCGCCGGCGATGGACAGGCACGGTCCGGGGGAGGTGAGCCAGGCGACGGCCTCGTCGGTGCGGATGGTCTTGGTCATGGGCCTTCCCAGGAAGTCGGAGGGATGTTCTACTAACCCTGAGAAAAACTCAATCTGAGTTTAACTATTCTCGGCGCCCGGAGGGGATCATGGAAAGCGTCGTCACCGCCCGCCCGGAAACGGCCGCGTGCTTAGACGTGGCAGAGGGCATCGCCGACATGGGAGCGCACGTCCTCGCGGTCGCGGGCGCCCCGGTCACCCATCTCGCCCGGCTGCTCGAAGGGCGGTCGGCCTTCGAGTGGGCGATCAACGAGAAAAGCGCCCTTGACACCGCGGTCGGCATCTCCGCCGCTGGGGGCCGGGCATGCGTGGTGCTCAAGCACAACGGGCTGTGCACAGCCCTGGACTCCCTGGTCAACGCCTCCGCGCACACGATCGGCGGCGGCCTCGTCGTCGTGGCCGGGGACGACCTGGACGCGTCGAGCTCCACATGCCTGAACGACTCGCGAGCCCTCGCCTGCGCGGCGCGCACGCCGATCCTTGAGCCCATCGGGCGAACGGACGCCCCCCGCATCGTGCAGGACGCCACCGTGCTGTCCGAGCGGCTCGGCGTCCCCGTCCTCGTCCGGCTGACGTCGGCCGCGCACGGCCACTGTGGGACGGGCGAGCTGCCCGGAGGGGCCGGTGTCCTCACCAAGACCGGTCTCGGCGTCGACCGGGATGTTGCGCATGGCCTCACCAAGCTGGGACGCCACCAACGGCAGCGGCTCATCACCCTCGAAGCCGTCCGCCAGGAGATCGACCACGGCGCGTACACCGACCTGTCCTGCGCGAGAACGTGCCGCGACGGGGTGATCGCCGTGGGCGCGGCGACCCGCCACGTGGCCGCTGGCGACGGCCGGTGCGTCCTCACCCTGCGGGTCGGCTGGCCGCTGCCCGCGCAGGTCGCCGAATTCGTCAAGTGGCATCCGCGGGTGCTGGTGGTCGAGGAGCCCCTGCCGTTCACAGAGGGTCTCGTCCGCGCTCTGCCGACCGGGCCGACCCGAGTGCGCGGACGGAGCAGCGGCCATCTGCCGCCCGAGGGCGCGCTGTCGACCGAACTGGTCGCGCGGGCGTGGGACCGCGAGCCCGGCGGCTGGACGACGATCGGCCGCAAGCCCGACCGGCTGCCGCCGATCGGCCGATACGACGCGCTCTACCGAGCGGTGTCCCGGCTCTACACGGAAGGCGCGTTCGTCGCCGCCGACGTCGGCTCCTCGGTGCGCCTCTGCTACCCGCCCTACACCGCGGCGGACGTGGCGCTGAGCCTCGGGTCGGCGGTGGCGGTGGCGTCCGGCGCGGCGCGGGCGGGCCGCCGGGCCGTAGGGGTGATCGGCGACTACGGGCTGCTGCACAGCGGTATGGAGTCGCTGGCGGAGGCGGCGGCCCGGCGAGTGCCGGTGCTGGCGGTCGTGCTCGCCAACGGCGTCCAGGCCAAGACAGGCGGGCAGCCCGTCCCGCCGGTCGGGCTGGAGCGGCTCGTGCGGTCGCTCGGCATCCGCCGCGTCGACGGCTGGGACGACGAGGCCGTGCCCGCGGACGCCGCCCACCGCAGGCTGCGCACGCTGCTGCACGGGGACCTGCCCGCGGTCGCGCTCGTCCGGGACGGCCGCCCATGAACCTGCACGTCGTCGTCCTCGCGGGCGGACAGGGCACCCGGCTGTGGCCGCTCAGCCGACAGCGCGCACCGAAGTTCCTCCTCGACGTCGGGCTGGGCGAGCCGCTGCTGGCGGACGCGCTGCGCCGGGCCGTCCGGCTCACCGACCCGTCGCGCGTCCACATCGTCACCGGAGCCGACCATGTCCAAGAGGTCAGGGCGATCGCCGCGCCGTTCAGGGTGCTGCAGGTGATCGTCGAACCGTCCGCCCGCGACACGGCCGCCGCCCTCTGCCTGGCCACGGGCGTGGTTGCCCGCGCCGACCCCGATGCGACGCTGGTGTCGCTACCCGCCGACCAGGTCGTCCGGGACACCCGGCAGCGCTGGACGGACGTCCTCGCACGCGCCGTGGACGCCGCGCAAACTGGCCACCGCCTGGTCTGCGTCGGTCTCGTTCCGGAAGAGCCGAAGACCGGTCTCGGCTACATCCGGGCACCCGCCACACGCGATCCGGGCGGCGCACGACCGGTCCTGGCCTTCCACGAGAAGCCGGACCGAGCGACGGCCGAGGACTACGTCGCGTCCGGGGAGTGCTTCTGGAACACGGCGATCATGGCCTGGGAGGCGGAGACGTTCGCGGCAATGGTCGGCGCACACGCGCCCCACCTCGCGCCCCTGCTCGCGCCGGGGCCGCTCAACCGGGAGAGGTGGGAGAGCGTCCCGCGGATGGCGATCGAACCTGCCCTACTCGAACCCGCCGCCGCGGCGGGCAGCCTTTCCCTCGTGCCCGCCGCCTTCGAGTGGAGCGACGTCGGCTCCTGGACGACGGTCGCGCGGCTCGACGGGACGGAACCGGGCGAGTCGGTGATCCGCCGCGACGCCGACGGCTGCTTCGTGCACCCCACCCCGGGGCGGCGCTACGTGCTGCTCGGAACCCGGAACCTGGTCATCGTGGACACCGGCGACGTCGTCCTGATCGCCGACCGTGACAGTGACCAGGACCTCAAGGGCCTCGTGAGCGGGCCGATCCGACAGACCTGGCCAGACCTGCTGTGACCCGGGTCATGCCTCGGTGAGGACGAGATCGCGGCTTCCTCGTTAAGCGCCCATCGGCGCGATCCTGCTGGTGGTCGGGCGACGCATCCTGGCAAAGTCCCGCGGCGGAGTCTCTCCGCGCCAGGTCCGGGAAGGGGCTGGGTTAGGGGTGACTGAGGGGACTTGAACCGGACATCTTGTACCACAACCAAGTAATACGTCCCCGCCCACCTGCAGCGATCAAGGAACCAGCAGGTCAGGCCATTAGGGTCGCCCAGCCTGAACTAGTCTGACGCGGTCTGACCCTCATGATCATCCCACGGATTTCCCACAGCGGGGCAGTAGGTCGGGGCGCGCCGTTGGGGGATCGGTACTTGTCGGGGTCATGGTCGGGATGGTGTTCGTGGTCCCCGTGAGGCGTCGCAGGGTGCTGAAGGTGCCTTTGCGGCATCACGGAGGTGTCGCTGCACAGCTTTCTGGGGACGTCGGTCGGGTTCGATGCGCGTTTGGAGCCGGGGTGTGAAGTGGCTTGGCTCTACTGTTTGTGAGCCCCGGACGTGGCCGCAAGGTCGCTCCTCCGGGGCCTTCGCGCGGGGCATCGCCGCCGGGGACCGCCAAAGGTGGTCTCCGGCGGCGACGCTCGGCTGTGATCGGGTGAATCGAGCCGACGGGTCAGGCGAGCGCGGCCCGGAGGGGCAAGGGGTTGAAGTACTCCCGCCAGGTGGTGATCTTGCCGTCATGGACTTGGAAGACGGCGGCGTAGCGCTGCCGGTATTCGTGGTCCTTGGCGGCTGCTTTGCCGGTGGAGTTGTATTCGGCGAAGTATTTGCCGTTCTCGTGCGCGGGTGTCACCTCGATGTCATGCAGTGTGAATTCGGTGTAGAAGCCGTGCAGGAACTCTTCAAGGAGTTTCTGTAGGGCCTCTCGGCCGTGAACGGATGAGGGCGGCTCGGCGAACGGCATCTCGAATACCACGTCGTCGGCCAGCAGAGCGGCCATTGAGGTGACGTCGCGGCGGGCTTCGGCGCGCAGCAGATCGGTGACGATGTCGGTCACGGTGACTCCTTTTTGATCGCTTCGATGTCCAGGGTCACCTCGACGGTGTCGCCGACCACGACGCCGCCCGAAGGCATCGGGCCCATCGACTCGGCGACGTCGAAGTCGGAGCGGCTGAACTGAGCAGTGGCTGTGAAACCCGCGCGGCGATGGCCTAGCGGGTCGTCGACGACGCCGCCGTAGTCGAGTCGTAGGGTGACGGGCTGGGTGACGCCCTTGAGCGTGAGGTCGCCGCTGACGATGAAGTGGTGGGATTCCCGGTCGACTTTGCGGGACCGGTAGGTGATCTCCGGGTGGCTCTGTGCATCGAGGAACCTCCCTCCTCGCACGTGAGTGTCGCGTTCGGGATGGCCGGTGTCGATCGATGCCGGGTCGATCGTCGCGACGACGGTGGAGGCGAAGGGGGAGTCGCCGATGTGGATCCGGCCGGCGAAGCCGCCGAACCGGCCGGTGATCCGGCTGACCAGCATGTGCCGGACGCTGAAGATGATGCTGGAGTTGGCGGCGTCGATGGCCCATTCGCCGGGTTCGGGAAAGGTCATTCGGGATCCGCAAGGCCGAAGACCTCCTGGGTGCCGAGCATGACGTACAGGCGCTCGTCGAATCGCTTGAAGCGCCAGCCTTCGTGGGTGCGCACGGCGGTCGCCTGGAAGCCGGCCAGCGATTCCTCGAACAGATCGCCCTCGCCGACGTGGTAGGCGCGTACGCGCACGGCGGCCTCGGCGGTGTCGCCTCGGACGTCGCTGGTGTAGTTGCCGAGCAGGTGATGGGTCCTGAGAGTACGGCCGATCAGGTCGCTGATGTAGGCGACCACTTCGGTCCGGCCCGATACCTGGTAGGCGCCGAACCAGTCGGTGGTCACGTCCTCGGTGAAGACGCCCTTCAGCAGGTCCCAGTCCCGGTGGTCGAGCGCATCGGCGTACCGGCTGAACAGAGCGAAGATCTCTTCGCGGTCGGACACGGTCGTCTCCCTTCTCATGAGGCCGGTGCGGCCCCGTCTCCGGCGACAACCCGCGACCCGGAAGGAGGATTCCAGAATCGAACTAGGCACTATTTTGTGCTATAGGTTACTAATGACAACTAACCAGGTGGGCGAGGCTTTGCGTGCAAACACGGTGGCCCGCCAGATCATCGACCGGGTGGGGGACAAGTGGACGTTGCTCGTCATCTCGGCCCTTGGTGACGGGCCGTTGAGGTTCTCCCATCTCAAGGAGCGGGTCGAGGGGATCAACCAGCGGATGCTCACGCAGACCCTGCGGGGGCTGGAACGAGACGGCATTGTGGTCCGCAGCGTGTACCCGACCGCGCCGCCCCGTGTCGAGTACGGGTTGACCGCCGTCGGCGGCGAACTCCTCGACGTCGTCACGGGCATCTGCTCCTGGACCCGCCGCCACTTGGCGGCCATCGAGGCAGCCCGCGACGACTACGACGCCCGCGCCGCCCGACTGGCCCGACCCCTCTAAGGGGGTCAGCGAGGGGCGGGGGGCGGGCCCGCAGTCTCGGCGAGAACCGCGAGGACGGCCGCGTGCGGCGGGAGCGGCGGCGGGGGAGGGCGTAGCCGGGTTCATGGACCGCCTTCGGCCTCGTTGGCGAGTGCTCCCCCTCCTTGGACGATCAGGGAGCCTGGGAGGGAACTGCCGGCGTCGTGGCCGCACTCCCAGAACCGTCGAACCGTCCGACCTGTGTGCTCCTTTGCGCGTTCACCGTGAAGGTGTGCGTTCCCCGGACGTCGCCTGTGTGGGGACGAGCGTCATCGCCAGAACGGTCAAGCGGGTCGGCGGTCGTCGTCCCCGGGCGCGTGCCCGGCCACGGTGGCCGCTCTCGAGCCGCCCACGTTCCCGCAGTGCGGTGACCGCACGGCCCTCCTCGACTTCCTCGGGGAGGCGTCCGGGCCGAGGAGCGCTGAGCGGACCGGAAGGCGCGAGGCGGCGGCGGGATCCCCGGTCTCGTTGCATGTGAGGGCCGCCCGCGTCGCGCCCTCACCGGCCGTCGGCCACATGGCAGAGGCCTCGGCCGTCCTGGGTGTGTCCGTTGTCTCTCGGACCCGGGCTGGTCGGGAGCGACAACTTGTCCCTCCGCCCCCGCTCGACGCACGTCAGGCTGGACGAATGGCAGTGGAAACGCCGCTTTCGGCGGACATCTTCTTGAGTATCGCCCGAAACTGGACCTTGGATGGTTCCAAGGCCGACGATATGACGGACATTGGTGCTCTGAGAGGCGGATTGAATGACTCGCCGTTCCCTGCTCCCCGGTGACGAGCCGATACGGCTGGTGGACCCGGCCGGGCGGCTCGTGAACGACCCGCAGGCCCCGCTGCCCCCGGGCGAGGTCCTGGTGCGCGCGCACGAGGCGCTCGTGGTCGGGCGTCGTATCAACGATCAGGCCCACGCGCTGGTCAGACAGGGGAGGCTCGCGGTCTATCCGTCGTCGCATGGGCAGGAGGCATGCGAGGTCGCGGCGGCGCTCGTGCTGGGCGAGCGGGACTGGCTATTCCCCACCTACCGCGACACCGTATCGATCGTTGAACGGGGGGTCGACCCCGCCGCCGCCCTCGTGCTCCTGCGCGGGGACTGGCACAGCGGGTACGACCCGGTGGCCGCCCGCGTCGCGCCGCAGGCCACACCGCTGGCGACGCAGTTGCTCCACGCGGTCGGCGTCGCGCATGCCGCCACGTTGCGTGACGAGGACACCGTCGTGCTGGCGATGTGCGGCGACGGGGCGACCAGCGAGGGCGACTTCCATGAGGCACTGAACTTCGCCGCCGTCTTCCGCGCGCCGGTGGTGTTCTTCGTGCAGAACAATGAGTACGCCATCTCCGTTCCGCTCTCGCGCCAGAGCGTCGCGCCCTCGCTGGCGCACAAGGGTGTCGGCTACGGGATCCCCGGGACGCGCGTGGACGGCAACGACGTCGCCGCGCTGCTGGCCGTCCTCGGCGGGGCCGTCGAGGCGGCGCGGGCGGGGGAGGGGCCGCAGCTCGTCGAGGCCCACACCTACCGGATGCAGGCGCACACCAACGCCGACGACGCGACCCGCTACCGCTCGGACGACGAGGTGGAGGCGTGGCAGGGCAGGGACCCGATCCTGCGGAGCAGGGCTTACCTCGTCTCCGCCGGGCTCCTGGACGAGGCACGCGAAGCACGCATCGCCGAGACGGCCGAGGAGGTGGCCGCCGCGTTGCGCCAGGGACTCGCGGACGAGTCCGTCCCCGATCCGGCCGACCTGTTCGCCCACGTGTATGCCACCGCCACGCCCCAACTGCGCGAGCAGGCGGATCTCCTGGCCGAGGAGCTGACCCGAGAGGAGGTCTCCTGATGTCCGCCGTCGAGGAGATCACGATGGCGCAGGCGCTGAACCGCGCGTTGCGCGACGCGATGGCCGAGGACGAGTCCGTCCTGATGTTCGGCGAGGACGTCGGGCCGCTCGGCGGCGTCTTCCGCGTCACCGACGGCCTCACCGAGACGTTCGGCGAGCGCCGGTGCTTCGACACGCCGCTGGCCGAGTCCGGGATCGTCGGCATGGCGGTCGGGCTGGCGATGAACGGGATGCGGCCGGTCGTGGAGATGCAGTTCGACGCCTTCGCCTATCCGGCGTTCGAGCAGATCGTGAGCCATGTCGCCAAGATGCGCAACCGCTCGCGCGGTCGGCTCCCGATGCCCATCACGATCCGGGTCCCTTACGCCGGAGGCATCGGGGGCGTGGAGCACCACTGCGACTCGTCAGAGGCGTACTACGCGCACACGCCCGGTCTCACGGTCCTGGCGCCGTCGACGGCGGCGGACGGATACACCCTGCTGCGGGAGGCCATCGACCTGCCGGATCCGGTGGTCCTGCTCGAACCGAAGAAGCTGTACTTCAGCCGGGAGAAGGTCGATCTGGCCGAGGCCCGGGCGGGCATCGGGCGCGCGGTCGTTCGCCGGAGCGGGACCGACGCGACCCTGATCGCCTACGGCACCGCGGTGCCGGTCGCGCTCGAGGCCGCCGAGGCAGCGGCCGCCGAGGGTCGCAGCCTCGGCGTGGTCGACCTGCGCTCGATCGTGCCGTTCGACGACGAGACGGTCTGCGCCGCCGTCCGCTCCACCGGCCGCGCCGTCCTCGTGGCCGAGGCGCCGGGCTTCGTCTCGGTGGCCTCCGAGATCGCCGCGCGGGTCACCGAGCGGTGCTTCCATCACCTCGCCGCGCCCGTCCGCCGCGTGACCGGCTTCGACATCCCCTATCCCCCGCCGAAGCTGGAGCGATACCACCTGCCGAGCGTGGACCGAGTGCTCGACGCCGTCGACACCCTGCAGTGGGAGGACCGGTGACCACACAGACGTTCGAGCTGCCCGACCTGGGCGAGGGCCTGGCCGAGGCGGAGATCGTTCGCTGGCTCGTCGGCGCGGGCGACACCGTCGCCGTTGACCAGCCGGTCGTCGAGGTGGAGACCGCGAAGTCGCTGGTCGAGGTGCCCTCTCCCTATGCCGGGACGGTCAGTCGGCTGCACGGCGCCGCAGGGGAGGTCGTCGCCGTGGGCGCGCCGCTCATCTCGATCGCGGCGGGGAACACCGGCCGCGCCGACGCGGACGCCGAGCGCTACCGCGAGGAGGAGCTCGGCGGCTCCGGCAACGTCCTGGTCGGCTACGGCACGTCCGGAGGGTCCGCTCCGCGCCGCCGCCGACGGCCGTCGGCGCGGGTGGACGGCGCCGCCATCGGGGCCCCTGCGGGACCGGCGGCGCGTCAGGTCCGGCGGGTGACGTCGCCGCTTGTCCGGCGCCTCGCCAGAGACGCCGGGCTGGCGATCGGCGACCTGGTGGGCACCGGGGACAGCGGTCTGATCACCCGCCGCGATGTCGAGGCGGCGATCGCCGCACGCTGCGCGTCACCAGCCGCCGCGCCTCGCGCTGCCGCTGCCGCGGGCCCGGCCGAGACCCGGACGCCGATGAGCGGATTCCGCAAGGCGGTCTCGCTGACACTCACCCGCAGCCGCTCCCAGATCCCCGAAGCGACCGTGTGGGTCGATGTCGACTTCACGGAGCTGTTCGCGCTGCGCGAGCGGCTGAAGTCGTCGGGACGGCCCGTCCCGGGGCTGCTGGCGTACGTGGCGCGGTTCACCGTGGCCGCGCTGCGAGCCCATCCCGAGCTCAACGGCACCGTCGACGCCGAGCGTCAGGAACTGGTCCAGTTCAGGGACGTCGACCTCGGCATCGCCGTGCAGACCGACCGGGGGCTGCTCGTCCCGGCCGTGATGAGAGCCCAGGAGATGACGGCGGCGCGGCTGGACACCGAGATCCGCCGGCTGACCGCGGCGGCGCGCGAGGGCCGTGCGACGCCGGCCGAGCTGACCGCCGGGACGTTCACGCTCAACAACTACGGCTCATTCAACGTCGACGGCAGCGCGGCCATCATCAACCACCCGCAGGTGGCGATCCTCGGCTTCGGCCGGGTCATCGACCGGCCGTGGGCGGTCGGCGGCGAACTGGCCGTGCGCAAGATCGGCCAGATGTCGTTCGTGTTCGACCACCGCGTGTGCGACGGCGGGACCGCCGCCGCGTTCATGCGGATGGTCGCCGATTCCATCGAGTGCCCCGGCGCGGCGCTCAGCGACCTATAGGAGCCCCAATGACATCCCCACCTCCCGTCCTCGTCGAGCGCTCCGGCGCCGCCGCGGTCGTCACGATCAACCGTCCGGACCGCCACAACGCCCTCACCGCCCAGGTGAAGGACGCGCTGCGCGAGGCGCTGGACGGCCTCGGCGCGGACTCGTCCGTGCGGGCGCTGGTGCTGACCGGCGCGGGCCGCTCGTTCTGCGTCGGGCAGGACCTCGCCGAGCACGCGCAGGCGCTCCGCTCCGCTCCGGAGTCCGCCTTCTCAACGGTCGAAGAGCACTACAACCCGATCGTGCTGGCCCTGACGACGATGCCCAAACCGGTCGTCGCCGCGGTCAACGGGACCTGCGCGGGCGCCGGGGTCGGGCTCGCCCTGGCGTGCGACCTTCGCGTGATGGCGTCGACGGCGCGCTGGTCGACCGCGTTCACCGGCATCGGCCTGGGCTGCGACACCGGACTGTCGGCGAGCCTCGCGCGGTCGGTCGGCGAGTCGCGCGCCCGCGAACTGCTCCTGCTCGGCCGCGCCTTCACCACCGCTCAAGCGATCCAATGGGGGATCACGGGAGACGCCGTTGACACCGCTCGGGTGGTGCCGGCCGCGACCGAGCTGGCGCAGCGACTGGCCGCCGGGCCGACGACGGCGTACGCGGAGGCGAAGCGGGCCCTGGCCGCCGCGTGGTCGAGGCCGCTCCCCGAGGTGCTGGCCGCCGAGGCCGCCGCCCAGCGGCGGGCCGGGGCCACCGATGACCACGCGAGGGCCGTCGAGGCCTTTCTCGCCAAGCGCTCGCCCGAATTCACCGGGCGCTGAGCATGACATCCCGGCCGGAGGACTGGAGGAACCGACGTGGCCGCTGACCTTGAGGAACCGATCGAGAAGGCGTCGGTCGACGAACTGCGGGCGGTGCAACTCGAACGGCTGCGGTGGAGCGTGCGGCACGCCTACGAGAACGTTTCGCACTACCGCCGCTCGTTCGACGCCGCCGGGGTCCACCCCGACGACGTCCGCGACCTCGCCGACCTCGCGCGACTGCCGCTCACGACGAAGGCGGACCTGCGCGGCAACTACCCGTTCGGGATGTTCGCGGTGCCGCGCGAGCAGGTGGCGCGTGTGCACGCGTCGTCCGGAACCACGGGCCGGCCGACCGTGGTCGGCTACACCCGCGACGACCTCGACCTGTGGGCCACCGTAATGGCCCGCAGCATCCGCGCCGCCGGCGGACACCCTGGTCAGGTGTTGCACAACGCCTACGGATACGGGCTGTTCACCGGCGGGCTGGGCGCGCACGCGGGCGCGGAGAAGCTCGGCTGCACGGTGGTCCCCGTCTCCGGCGGCATGACCGAGCGTCAGGTCCGGCTGATACAGGACTTCCGGCCCGAGATCATCATGGTGACGCCGTCATACATGCTCGCCCTGGTCGACGAGATGGAGCGGCAGGGAGTCGACCCGGCGGCGACCTCCCTCAAGGTCGGCATCTTCGGCGCCGAACCGTGGACGAACGAGACCCGCGCGGCGGTGGAGGCCCGCCTGGGCATCGACGCCGTCGACATCTACGGGCTCTCCGAGGTGATCGGCCCGGGGGTCGCGCAGGAGTTCGCGGAGACCAAGGACGGCCTGCACGTCTGGGAGGACCACTTCTACCCCGAGGTGATCGACCCGCTCACCGGGGAGGCGCTGCCCGACGGCGAGCCGGGCGAACTGGTGTTCACATCGCTGACCAAGCAGGCGATGCCCGTCATCCGCTACCGGACGCGGGACCTCACCCGGCTGCTACCGGGCACGATGCGTCCGATGCGGCGCATCGAGAAGATCACCGGCCGAAGCGACGACATGATCATCCTTCGCGGGGTGAACCTCTTCCCTACCCAGATCGAGGAACTGGTGGTCGCGGCGGACGAACTCACCCCGCATTTCCAGTGCGTGCTCGACCGCGACGGACATCTCGACACGATGACCGTCCGCGTCGAGCGACGCGGCGGCGCTGACGCGGCGGCGGCGCGCGCCGCCGGCGAGCGGGTGCGCCATCTCGTGAAGAGCACGATCGGGGTCTCGGTCGGCGTCGACGTCGTCGAGCCCGACACCATCGAGCGGTCGGTCGGGAAGATGCGCCGCATCGTCGACAACCGTCCACCACGGTGATCCCAGGGCTCCCCGCCGGGGCCGCACCCCGGCGAGGAGCAGGGACAATGGACGGATGCGAGTATTGACTTGCAATATCGTCCTACAATAATGTCTTCGTATGGATACTTCGCAGTCCGCCGACGTCGCGTGCGACGTCGGCGTCCGGCACCTGATCGCCCATTACGAGAAGGCCGGGTTCACCCACCGTCTGGGGTTCGGAGCGAAGCCCGCCGTGCTCGTCATCGATCTGGTGAACGCCTTCACCGACCCGTCCTCGGACCTGGCGCTGCCGATCGAGGACGTCGTTCACCACAGTGCCAAGCTGATCGCGGTCGCCCGTGACGCGGGCGTCCCCGTGATCGCCTTCCGGGTCGAGTTCGCCGACGAGCGATCCGCGCCGATGATGCTGCGCAAGAACCCGGTGCTCGCCCGGCTCCGGCCGGGCAGCCAGGAGGCCCGGCTCGACCCCCGCCTCGGCATCGACGAGCGGGACATCGTGCTGGTCAAAACGGGTGCCAGTGCGTTCTTCCAGACCACCCTCCCGGCGGTGCTGGCGGGGCTCGGCGTCGACACCGTCCTGCTCGTCGGCTCGGCGACGAGCGGCTGCGTGCGCGCCACCGCCGTCGATGCGATCCAGCACGGGTTCCGCCCCATCGTGGTGGCCGAGTGCGTGGGCGACCGGCTGACCGTCGCGCACGAGGTGAGCCTCGCCGAGATGGACGCCAAGTACGCCGATGTCGAGTCGCTCGACGTCGTGATCCGTTACCTGAAGGAACGAGCATGAGGGTCGCAACCGACATCGGCGGGACGTTCACCGACCTCGCCTACCTCGACGACGGCGGGCGGCTGCGGGTCGCCAAGTCGCCCAGCACGCCCGGCGGGTTCGACCGCGGTGTCGGCGACGTGTTGACCCTGGCGGGCATCGACGGCGGCGCTGGCGGGGGCGTCGAGGCGTTCGTCCACGGCACGACCGTCGTGATCAACGCGCTCCTGGAGCGCAAGGGCGCCACGGTCGCGTTGCTGACCACCAAAGGTTTCCGGGACGTGCTCGACATCGGCCGCGCCAGTCGTCCCGACCTGTACAACTTCCGCTACCGGGCTCCGGAGCCGTTCGTCCCCCGGCACCTGCGGTTCGAGATCGGGGGGCGGCGGGCCGCCACCGGCGCCGAGGTCGCGCCGCTGGCCGAGGACGACGTCCGTGCGGCTGTCGAGGCGGCGCGCGCGGCGGGCGCGACCGCCGTGGCCGTGGCGTTCCTGCACTCCTACGCCGACCCTGCGCACGAGGTGCGGTGCGGGGAGCTGATCGCGGAGCTGTGGCCGGAGGCGTTCGTGACGCTGTCCTACGACGTCACCCGGGAATGGCGCGAGTACGAGCGGTCGAACACCGCCGTGTTCAACGCCTACGTTCAGGAGACCGCCGCGACCTACCTGGACCGGCTCGAAGCGCGGCTCGGCAAGCACGGCATCACGGGCAACTCCCGGGTGATGCAGTCCAACGGCGGTGCGATGACGTTCGCGCAGGCGCAACGCTTGCCGATCACGCTGGTGGAGTCCGGACCGGCCGCCGGGGTGATCGCGGCGGCGGCGGTCGGCGCGGCGATGGGCGTCGCCGACGTGATCACGCTCGACATCGGCGGCACGACCGCGAAGACGTCCCTCATCGAGGGCGGCGAGGTCAGGGTCACCACGGACTACCGCGTCGACTGGACGCCCGACTCGCCCGGCTACCCGATCAAGGCGCCCGTCGTGGACATCGTCGAGATCGGCGCGGGCGGCGGCTCCATCGCCTGGGTCGACGAGCGCGGACGCCTTGGACTCGGGCCGCAGAGCGCGGGCGCTGAACCGGGCCCCGCCTGCTACCCGAACGGAGGTGCGGAGCCGACCCTGACCGACGCGAACCTGGTCGCCGGGCGGCTGAACCCCGACAACTTCCTCGGCGGCCAGATGCCGGTCTCCGTCGAGCGCGCCCGCGCCGCGCTGGCTGGCGTCGGCGCGGCGCTCGGGCTGGACGCCGAGGCGACCGCCCTCGGCCTGATCCGGCTCGCCAACGCCAAGATGCTGAACGCGATCAAGCTGGTGTCGGTGCGCCGGGGCCATGACCCCCGCGACTTCTCCCTGCTGGCCTTCGGGGGAGGCGGTGCCGTCCACGCGCTGGCACTCGGCGCGGAACTCCAGGTCAAGAACGTCGTGATCCCGCGGATGCCCGCCAACTTCTCGGCGGTCGGGATGCTCATGACCCGGCTCAGGTCCGACTGGGTGCGCACCTGTGTGCTCCCGGTGGCGGCGCCGTCCGGTCCGGAGTGGACGGCGGTGTGGGAGTCGCTGAAGCGGCAGGCCGCCGAGTACTTCGCCGCAGAGTCGGTCGGCGCGGGCGCGCTGACCTTCACCGGCTCGGTCGACGCCCGCTACCTGGGCCAGGAGCACACCGTCACCATCCCCGTGGACACGGCCGCGCCGATCGAGGCGATCCTCGACGGCTTCCACGACGCGCACGAGAAGCTCTACACATTCCGGCTGGACGTTCCGGTGCAGGTGGTGAACTTCCGGCTGGCGGCGGCCGCCGCCGAAGCCGCCTCCGCCGTGGCGTGGAGTCCCGCTCCCGACGCGAGCGTCGACGCCGCCCGCAAAGGCCTCCGGCGGGTGCTGTTCGATGACGGCGGCACGCTGGAGACCCCTTATTACGACCGCGAACTGCTGCCGGTCGGCGCCGCGCTGAGCGGGCCGTCCATCATCGAGGAGTCGGGCACCTCGACGGTCGTCCATCCCGGCCAAACGGCGGTCGTCGACGAGCGGGGCAGCCTCGTCGTCGAACTGTCCGCCCGTCGCGAGAAGCGGAGCGGCGCATGAGCACCTCCATCGACCCCTTCGAACTGGAGATCATCTCCGAACACCTGTCGGCGACCGCCGACGAGATGTTCATCACCACGACCCGCACCGCGCAGAGCGCCATGATCTACGAGGTACTCGACTTCTCGGTCGGCGTCACCGACGCGACCGGGCGGCTCGTCACGCAGGGCAACGGCCTGACGATCCTGCTGCGCATCTTCGGCGAGCAGGTCAGGGACACCCTGCGGATGTACGGCGCGGACGGTCTCGCCGAGGGCGACATCGTGATGACCAACAACCCCTACGGTCCCGGCGGCAGCCACCTCAACGACATGACGCTGGTGATGCCGGTGTTCGTGGACGGGGAGATCGTCGCCTTCACCTGCAATCAGGCGCACTGGGCCGACGTCGGCGGCAAGGATCCCGGCAGCGTGAGCGTCGACGCCACCGACATCTTCCAGGAAGGCCTGCAACTTCCCCGGGTGAAGATCTTCAAGGCGGGCGTGCTGGACGACGAGCTTGCCCGCATCCTGCAGAGCAACTCCCGGCTCCCGCAGGTCGCGCTCGGCGACCTGCACGCGCAGGCCGCATCGGTGAAGGTCGGCGCGCAGCGGATCAAGGAGATCTGCGTGCGGCACGGCGTCACCGCCTTCCGGGCCGCAGTCGCGCGGGGAATCGAGACCACCGACGAGCAGGTCAGGTCGGCGCTGGCCGCGATCCCCGCCGGAACCTACCGGGCGGAGGACAAACTGGTGTTCTCCGGCCGTGAGGCGGTCGTCAAGGTCGCCGTCACACTCGACGGCGAACGGCTGGTGTGCGATTTCGAGGGAACCGACCCGCAGATCGACGGCGCTCCGGTGAACTGCGGGCGCGCCGGTCTCCTCGCCGCCGCGAGCGTCGTGTTCAAGGCCCTGGCCGGTGCGGACGCGAAGGTCAACGAGGGCATCTTCCAACGGCTCGACGTGCGGTGCCCGTCCGGCACCGTGTTCACCACGACGCCGCCGCACGCCCTGTCGATCTACTTCCAGGGCGTCGCGCTCGCCGCCGACCTGGTCTGGCGGGCGCTGGCGCCGGTCATCCCGGAGCGACTGCCCGCCGGGCACTACCTCGACGCGGGCATCGTCATCATCGCCGGACCCTCGGACGGCCCCGGCGGCATGTTCATCATGAACGAACCGAACCCCGGCGGCTGGGGCGCGGGCCAGGGCGCCGACGGGCAGCGCGGTCTCGTCGCGATCCACGGCGGCGACTCCCTGAACATCCCCGTGGAGGTGGTCGAGCAGCGGTATCCGGTGCGCATCGGGCAGTACACGCTCGACACGTCCGAGGCGGGCGCCGGGCGGTGGCGCGGTGGCGAGGGGGTCGTCCGGGAGTATGAGGTGCTTACCGACTGGGCCATGATTGCGTCCCTGGGCAACAACCGGGACGGCGCCCCGTGGGGCCTGCGCGGCGGCGGGGAGGGAACCCGCTCCCGCTGCGAGGTGCTGCGGCTCGACGGCACTGTCGAGACCCACTTCGAAAGCACGAAGGTCCACCTGCGCCGAGGCGACCTCGCGCGGATCGTGACGGGAACCGGCGGCGGCTGGGGCGACCCCGCGACGCGCGCCGCCGCCGACCTCGCCGCCGACGTGCGCGACGGGTTCGTGTCCGAGCAGCAGGCGGCCGACCTGTACGGCGCGCCCCAGGGAGCGTGATCGAGGTGGGGATGACGATCGCGGAGAAGATCCTCGCCCGGCACAGCGCGCACGACGTGCTGGCCCCTGGCGACCTGGCCGTCGTCGAGGTCGACACCGCTGTGCCGCTCGACCTGAACTTCTACCCGGAGGCGTGGTCGGAGCCGGTGTCGGTGTTCGACCCGGACAAGGTGGTCGTGATCTTCGATCACATCGTGCCCGCGCCGAACCACCGGGTCGCGGAGTCCCTGGAGCGGGGCCGCGCCTTCGTGGAGCGGCTCGGCATCACGCGCTTCCACGACGTCGGCGCCCGGCAGGGCATCTGCCACCAGGTGATCGCGGACGTGCCGTACGCCCGGCCAGGGGAGATCCTGGTCTGCTGCGACAGCCACACCTGCTCCAGCGGCGCGTTCAATTGCGCCGCCCGCGGCATCGGCACGCCGGAGCTGATCTACGTGCTCGCCAAGGGCAGGACGTGGTTCCAGGTCGGGCCCACGATCCGGTACGACCTGCTGGGCGAGCTGCGAGACGGGGTCACCACCAAGGACCTCTTCCTGCACATCGCCGGCACCTACGGCGACCACGTCGGGTGCAACGTCGAGTTCGGCGGCCCCGGGCTCGCCTCGCTCACCATCGACCAGCGCCGGACACTGTGCACGATGTGCGCCGAGATCAGCGCGGAGTTCGCCATCATGGAGCCCGACGAGGTCCTCGCCGCCTACATGGCCGAGCGCGGCGTCGGCATGGACAATGCGGTATGGCCCGACGCCGACGCCGTCTACCAGGACAGCCGCGCGATCGACCTCAGCGCCATCCAGCCGATGGTCGGCCTGCCGGACTCGGTCGTGGGCAACACCGCGCCGGTCGCGTCGGTCGAGGGCGTGCCGATCACCCGGGCGTTCGTCGGCTCCTGCTCCAACGGGACGCTGGAGGACCTGCGCGAGGTCGCCGCCGTCCTGGCGGGCCGCCGCGTCCACCCCGGCGTCCAGCTCCTGGTAACGCCAGGCTCGCAGGAGATCCACCGGCGGGCGCTCGCCGAGGGCATCGTCGCCACGCTCATCGACGCGGGCGCGCTCATCACGACGTCGTCCTGCGGCATGTGCGCCGGGTTCGTCAACGCGCTGTCGGCCAAGGACGTGTGCATCGCCTCGAGCACACGCAACTTCAAGGGACGCATGGGCCATCCCGACGCCCGGATCCATCTCGCCTCGTCCCGGACGGTCGCCCTGTCCGCGCTGGCGGGCCACATCACCGCCGGGACACGGCGACCGCAGGACGCGGAGGTGACGCCGGCATGAGGACGACCGGACGGGTGTGGTGCTTCGGCGACGACATCAACACCGACCTGATCGAGCCGTCGTCGGCGGTGCTGCTGTCGACGGCGGAGAAGGCCCGGCACTGCTTCGAGGCCAACCGGCCGGGCTGGGTCGACCTGGTCGAACCCGGCGATCTCGTGGTCGCGGGCCGCAACTTCGGAACCGGGTCCAGCCGACCGGCGGCCCTCACGCTGCGCGCGGCGGGCATCGCCGGGATCATCGCGGAGTCGGTGAACGGCCTGTTCTTCCGCAACTGCGTGAACTTCGCCGTCCCGGCGCTGTCGTGCCCGGGCATCACCGGTGCCGTGACGGAGGGCGACGTCGTCTCCTTCGACCCTGCTGACGGATCGGTCCGCAATGACACGACGGGCGCGACGCTGCGCGGACGGGCCTGGGCGCCCGAACTGATCGACATCCTGGACGCGGGCGGCCTCATCCGCCAGCTGGAGTCCGAGGGCCTGCTGCTGGAGGCCCCATGACGACCGCCGGTGCGCCGACGTCGCCGACCGGCGGAGCCGCGCTGCTCGACCTGGCGCGCCAGGGCCCGGTGATGCTCGCCGGCTGCTACGACGGCCTCTCGGCGGCGGCGCTCCAGGAAGCGGGTTTCCCCGCCTTGGCCGTCTCGGGGGCGGGCCTTTCGGCGAGCCTGCTCGGCGTCCCCGACCTCGGGCTGCTCACACTCACCGAACTCGTCGGGGCCGTCCGGCACATCGCCGCGCGCTCGTCGGTGCCCGTCGTGGTGGACGCCGACGCGGGCTTCGGCAACCAGCTCAACGTGGTGCGCACCGTCGAGGAGCTGGCGGACGTCGGCGTGGCCGCGATCCAGCTCGAAGACCAGGTGCTGCCCAAGAGATGCGGGCATCTCGACGGCAAGGCGGTGGTCGGCGCCCAGGAGTTCGCCGCGAAGATCGCCGCCGCCGACCACGCCCGCGACGGCCGCGACACCCTGCTGATCGCGCGGACGGACGCGCTCGCCGTCGAGGGCGTCGACAGCGCGGTGGACCGGGCGAACCGCTGCCTGGACGCGGGTGCCGACGTGACGTTCGTGGAGGCGCCCCGCACCCTCGCCGACCTCGACGCGATCGCCGAACGGGTCCCCGGGCCCAAGCTGTACAACCTCGCGACCGGCGGGCGCAGCCCCTCGCTCACGGTCAAGGAGCTGAGCGAACGCGGGTTCGGCCTGGTCGTCCTTCCGGCGGTCGCGATGTTCGCCGCCCTGGAGGCGATGCGGCGGGTCGCGCGGGCCGTGCTGGCGGCGGGAGACGACTCTCCCGTCGCGGAACTGGGCCTGACGGTGACGGACTTCTACGGCGCGGTGGGCCTCGAACGCTGGCTCGACCTCGACGCCCGCTTCGCGGGCTGAGGCCCGGACGAGGTCCCGGCCGGATCCTCCGGCCGGGACCTCACTTCTGGGTGTCGGCGAGGGAGGCGCCAGTGTGCCGGACGTGCTCGCGCATCAGCCGCTCGGCCAGGTCGGCGTCTCCCGCCAGGATCGCCTTGGCGACCTGCTCATGCTCGTCCACCGAGTCGCTGATCGACACCCGGGCCTTGGACGACGCGGCCGTGACGAGGTTGCGCAGCTGAATGCCCAGCGCCTGGCCGCGGAACCGTCCGACCAGGCTCGCGAGCAGGTCGTTCCCCGCGATCCGCATGATCAGGTTGTGGAACTCCTCGTTGTGCTCCAGGTACGAGGTGAGGTCCATCGACTCGCGGAAGCGGGCGTTCTCCTCCAGGGCGGCCTCCAGGCGCGCCCGGTGGTCGCCCTCGTCGATGCGCCGCGCGGCGACCGCCGCCGCCTCGCCCTCCAGGACCCGGCGCACGTCGTACAGCTCCTCGATGTCGCGCCGGGTCAGGCGCCGCACCAGCGCGCCCCGGTTCGGCTCCATCGTCACGAGCCCCTCGGCCGCGAGCCGTCCGAACGCCTCGCGGAGCGGACCCCGGCTGACGTTCAGCTCCGCGGTCAGGTCCGTCTCGATGAGCCGCTGACCGGCGGCGAACTCGCCGCGCTGGATGCGCTCGCGCAGCTCGTCGACGACCCGCTCGACCGTCGTGCCCCGGGGCTTTCGTGATGTCGCCATGGCGCCATCATCCCACAGGGCAAGCACTAGATCGGGACAAAAGTGTCAGACAAGAACTGTTGACAAACATGATTTCGATGACACTCTTGTCCTACAAGAATATCATCGAGTGTGCTTGGAGGGCAGGCCGATGAACGACCGCGACGAGATCCGCGACCAGTTGGCCCGCGTGATCTACGCCATCGACCGCAACCGCCCCGAGGAGCTCGCCGACTGCCTGACCGAGGACTTCACCTACGGGATCACCCAGGAGGACGGTTCGGAGCTGACCTGGATCTACGGCCGGTCGGAGATGCTGGCCCGCTGCTTCGCCGTGGTCGACACCGTGGTCGCCGCGCAGCACGTCTGCGCCAACCTGCTCGCCGACATCGACGGCGACACCGCGACGGCCATGACGAACCACATCGGCTACGTCGTGATGCCGGAGGACGGCGACGGGCCGCGCCGCGTCGTCACGATCGGCGGCCGCTGGTACGGCGACCTGGCACGGACCGCGGACGGCTGGAGGTTCACCCGGCTTGTTTACGACCCGGTCTTCGTCGACCCCTACCGGGATGACCTGCGCTCGTTCCCGCCCCGCGGCGAGCGGATGCGGGCCCCGGAACCGACGACGGCCCGGGCCTCGTGATGGCCTCCTCCGACACCGCCGAGATGCCCGACGCGACGACCTCCGCCCCCTGCGAGGAGCCCGCGGTGTCGGTCGCCGGGCTGCGGCACGACTTCTCGGGTGGCCACCGGGCGCTGGACGGCGTCGACCTCGACGTGCGGCGCGGCGAGTTCCTGTCGATCGTGGGCCCGTCCGGGTGCGGCAAGTCGACGCTGCTGTCGTTCGTCGCCGGGCTGGCGCGGCCGAGCGCCGGAGAGGTCACCGCCCTGGGCGGGACGCCCGAGCGGGCGCGTCCCCGCATCGGGTTCGTGTTCCAGCGCGACGCGCTCCTGCCGTGGCGCACCGCGCTCGACAACGTCGCCCTGCCGCTGCGGCTGCGCGGCGCTCCCCGGCGGGAGGCGCGGGCGACGGCCGCCCAGTGGCTCGAACGGGTCGGCCTGCCGCGCGCGGGCGCCAAGTACCCGCGGCAGCTCTCCGGCGGCATGCGCAAACGCGTCGCGATTGCGGCCACCCTCGCCTACCAGCCCGAACTGCTGTTGATGGACGAGCCGTTCAGCGCCTTGGACGTTCAGACGCGGCTCGCGATGGAGAACGACCTGCTGACCCTGTGGGCCGAACAGCGCTCCACGGTCGTCTTCGTGACGCACGACCTGGAGGAGGCGGTCGGGCTGTCCGACCGGGTGGCGCTGTTGTCGGCGTCGCCCGGCCGGATCGTGGCGACCTACGACGTCCCTATCGAACGTCCTCGCGACCTGCTGGAGCTGCGCTTCGAGCCGTCCTTCAGGGAGACCAGCGAGACCATCTGGCACGACCTGCGCCGCGAGGTCGCCCGTGCCGAGAACGATCCCACCCGAGGAGAGGGCTGACCATGAAACGAACGATCCGCGCGGCCGTGGCCGCGCCCGCGGCTGTCGGTCTCGCCGCGCTCGTAGCCCTCGGCCTCGCCGGATGCGGCTCGGGCGGCGGGGACGACCGGTCAGGCCCCGGCGTCCGCATCGGGCAGTACGCCGGCTTCTCGCTGTTCGACGCCCCTACCTACGCGGCGTTTGGCACGGGACTGATGGACAGGGCCGCCCGCGACGGCGGCTTTCACGCCGAGCGCAAGACCGTCGGCAACGGCACCGACCTCATCGCGGGCATGATGAGCGGTGCCGTCGACTTCGGCGTGCTGCCCGCCGCGACGGTCATGGCCGTCAACGCCAAACGCGGCGCGCCCGTCCTGAAGACGGTGTCGTGCACGTTCGACGGCGCCGCGATCGTGTTCGTCGGCGCCGCCAAGTATGAGAAGACGCGCGGCGACGACATCACCGCCTACGACGGCGGCAACTGGGGCTACTCCAAGGTCGGCTCGCAGTCGGAGATCCTGGGGAAACTCGTCGCCGACAAGGTCGGAATCGGGTGGAAGAACCAGAAGGGCATCGCGCTCGGCCCCGTCACCGCGTACGTTCCCGCGCTGAAGACCGGCAAGGTCGACATCATCATGACCGATGCCACCGGCGCGGCGCTCGCGCTGGAGCAGAAGGCCGGGTACGTGGTCCACAACACCAACGGTTCTGCCGAGCACTTCGCGCAGTCGGCGGCGTGCAACGGCCTGGTGACCACTGCGGCGTTCGCCAAGAAGCACCCGAAGGTCGTCGACGCCGTCGTCAGAACGCAGGGGGAGGCACGGCGCAAGCTGCTGGACACCGGGTCCGGCGCGCTGCTTTCGCTGATGACGCCCGACTTCCGCAAGTCGGCCGCGGACGGCTTCCCGCGCGCCTGGGAGCTGTTCGCGCCCGCTGTCCGCGCCGCCGACACCAACCCGGTGGACGTGCAGGTCAAGGCCGCCGTGGAGTACGCGCGGATCCAGGGGGTGCCGAACCCCGACCCGAAGGCGATCGACGTCGGGGAGGGCCGATGACCGGTCGCGCAGCCCGGTGGCGCGGCCCCGGCGCGCGCGTGTCGGCGCTGCGTGTGGCGGCCGGTGCCGCGCTGGTCGCGTGCTGGCAGGCGGCGTCCTACTCCGATGTGCTGGTGCTGGGCACCGGGCGTCCGTCGGAGCTGGCGGGCGTCGTACGCGGCTGGTTCGACGGCCCGGCGATGGCCGAGGCGGTGGGCTCGACGCTGTGCTCGGCCGCCGCGGGGCTCGCGGTCGGCGTCGTGGGTGCGCTCGCGCTGCTCCTGCTGACCGCCAACCGCTACACGATGCGGCTGTCGATGCCGCTGGTCGCGGCGGCGAACGCCGTGCCGAAGATCGTTCTGGCCCCGCTGTTCATCCTGTGGTTCGGCATCGGACGCCTCACCGCCGTCGCGTTCGTGGCCACGCTGGTCGGCTTCATCGTCTTCTACAACCTCAACGCCGGGGTGCGGAGCATCGACCCGCTGCTGCGCCGCCAGGTCGCCGCCTGGGGCGGGGGACGGCGCTGGATCCTCGGCGAGGTGACCGTCCCGGCTGTCATGGGCTGGCTCATCGCCTCCCTGCGGGTGAGCGCCGCGTTCGCGCTGCTGGCCGCCGTCGTCGTGGAGTACCTCGGCTCGGAGACCGGCATCGGATACCAGATCAGTCAGGCGCAGTCGGCGCAGTCGGCGTCGGCGGTGATGGCGATGTCGATCCTCGTCGGCGTCCTCGGCCTGGGCGTCGACCGCGCGATCCTGTGGCTGGAACGCCGGCTGCTGAGCTGGAGGGCCGCGTGAGGACGCGCGTGACGAACCTGCTCGTGCCGCTCGCCACCGTCGCCCTCCTGGTCGCGGCATGGTGGTGGACGACCTCCAGCGGCCTGCTCGACCCGTTCTACTTCGGCAGCCCGGGCAGGGTCGCCCGCGTCATCGGCACCTGGGCGGACGATGGGACGCTGCTGCGCGACACGACGGCGACGGCCCTGGTGCTGCTCCTCGGCTGCCTGGCCGGGACCGTCACGGGGGTCGTGATCGGCGCGGCCATGGCACTGCGGCCGACGCTGCGCGCCGCCTTCGAGCCGTACTTCGCGTTCTTCAACGCGGTTCCCCGCCTGGTCTTCTATCCGATGTTCGCGATCGTCCTCGGCTTCGGTCTGTCGGCGAAGGTCATCTACGTGGCGTTCGTCGTGGTGTTCCTGGTCGCGGCGAACACGGCGGCCGGGCTCGCCGCGCTCGACGGCGGCCTCGCCGACCACGTCCGGATGCTGGGCGCGGACGGACGGCAGCTCGCGATCCATCTGTACGGCCCCTCGCTGCTGGTCTGGCTGCTCGCGACGAGCCGCACCAGCGTGGGGCTGGCGCTCCAGGGCGTCATCGTCGCCGAACTGATCGGCACGGCCGCCGGACTCGGCCATCTCGCCGCCGAAGGACAGAGCCTCTTCGACATCGACGTCGTCTGGGCGTCGATCGTGGTCATGGTCGTCGTGGCGGTGACGCTGGACGGCCTGCTCGCGTTCGTGGAGCGCAGGACGGAGCACTGGCAGGCCGTCTGAGAACGCGGAAAACGGCGCGGGGCCCGGTGGCGATCCGGGCCCCGCGCCTTTCCATGTGTCCTCAGGCCGCGGTCTTGGCGACGAGGGTCAGCACGTCGTAGGTGGCGACGGGCTCGCCCTCGGCGTTCGCGACGACCGCGTCCCAGCGGACCTCGCCGTAGTCGGCGCTCCGGCGCGGGGTGATCTGCTTGACGGTCAGGGTCACCTCGATCGTGTCGCCCGCCTTGACGGGGGCGAGGAAACGCAGCCGGTCGACGCCGAAGTTCGCCAGGACGGGCCCGGGCGCCGGGTCCACGAACAGCCCGGCCGCGAGCGAGACCACCAGGTAGCCGTGGGCGACGATGCCGCCGAACAGCGGATTGGCGGCCGCGGCCTGCGGGTCGGTGTGGGCGTAGAACGTATCGCCGGTGAAGTCGGCGAAGTGCTCGATGTCGGCCAGCGTCACGGTGCGCTTGGCCGAGCGGATCGTGTCGCCGACACGCAGGTCGGCGAGGCTCTTGCGGAACGGGTGCACGTCGTCGACCGTCCGCGCCGAGCCTGTCGTCCACCGGCCGGTGATCGCGGTGAGCATGTCGGGCGAGCCCTGGATCGCGGTGCGCTGCATGTGGTGCAGCACGCCGCGGACGCCGCCCAGCTCCTCGCCGCCGCCCGCGCGTCCCGGCCCTCCGTGCACCAGCACCGGGAGGGGCGACCCGTGGCCGGTGGACTCGGGTGCGGCGACCCGGTCGAGTACGAGCAGCCGACCGTGCCAGGGCGCGAGACCGAGCGTCACCCGACGGGCCACGTCGGGGTCGTGGGTGACGAGCGAGCCCGCGAGACTGCCCTGACCCCGCGCGGCCAGGGCGACCGCCTCCTCCAGCGAACCGTAGGCGAGCACCGTGCCGACCGGTCCGAACGGTTCGATGTCGTGCGGCTCGGCGGCGCCGGGCCGGGCGCGCAGCAGCAGCGGCCCGAGAAACGCCCCCGAGCCGGCGTCGGCTCCGGCGACCTCGACGGTGTCCGGGGCTCCGAAGACGACGTCCGCCGACGCGCGCAGGGCTTGCACGGCCTTGCGCACTTCCTCGCGCTGGCCGAGACTCGCGAGGGGGCCCATCCGCACGCCCTCCTCGCGCGGGTCCCCGACCGTGATCGCGGCCAGCCGGGCGCCGATCGCTTCGATGACGGCGTCGGCCATGGCGTCCGGGACGATCACACGCCGGATCGCGGTGCACTTCTGCCCTGCCTTCACAGTCATCTCGGTCACGACGCCCTTGACGAAGAGGTCGAACTCGGGGTCGTCGCGGCCGACGTCCGGCCCGAGGACCGAGCAGTTGAGCGAGTCGGCCTCGACCCCGAGCCGCACGCCCCGGTGCAGGACGGCCGGGTGCTGCCGCAGGGCCGTCGCCGTGGCGGCCGAGCCGGTGAACGCGACCGAGTCCTGCGGCCCCAGCTCGTCGAGCAGCCCGCCGGGACCGCCGCACAGGAGCTGCAGCGCCCCCTCCGGCAGGAGTCCCGACCCGATGATGTGCCGGACGGCCCGCTCGGTGAGGTAGGCGGTCTGGCTCGCGGGCTTGACGATCGACGGCAGCCCGGCGAGGAAGGCGGGCGCGAGCTTCTCCAACATCCCCCACACGGGGAAGTTGAAGGCGTTGATCTGCACGGCGACGCCCAGCCGGGAGGTGTAGACGTGCTGACCGGCGAACACCCCGGACCGGCCCAGCCGTTCGGTGTCGCCGTCCAGGACCACCGTGTCGTTCGGCAGTTCGCGCGTCCCCCGGCTGGCATAGCTGAACAGCGTGCCGATGCCGCCGTCGATGTCGACCTGGGAGTCGCGCAGTGTCGCGCCGGTGCACGCGGACACGGCGTAAAGCTCGTCCTTCACACCCGAGAGGTGCTTGGCGAGAGCCTTCAGGATCGCGGCCCGCTCATGGAACGTCAGGCGGCGGACCGCGGGCCCGCCCACGTCGCGGGCGTGGCCGACCATCGCGGCGAGATCGAGACCAGTGGCGGAGATCCTGGCGACTTCCGCACCGGTCGCGGCGTCCAGGAGGGGGCGCCCCCCGTCGGATGCCTGGAACCACTGTCCGCTCGCGTAGCTCTCCAGAAGTGCGCTCATCCGGCCGGTGTCCTTCCGCTGATGGGTCATGGCCAGGTCACAGTATTACAAACCGATCGGTCAGTAAATGTCCGCACCCGTCTTGCGTGACGTCGGGTCCGCATGTCACCCTCTTTACAAACCGATCGGTCAGTAAATCGGTCGGCCTGTCTTCCGTGGAGGGACCATGACGATCCAGGACGTTGACGAGGATGAGCTGCGGGCGCGCTTCGACGCGACGATCGAGAACCACGACCGCGTCGAGGCGCGCGACTGGATGCCGCAGGGCTACCGCGCGACCCTGGTGCGCCAGATCGCCCAGCACGCCCACTCGGAGATCATCGGTATGCAGCCCGAGGGCAACTGGCTCACCCGCGCCCCGTCGCTGCGCCGCAAGGCGATCCTGCTCGCCAAGGTCCAGGACGAGGCCGGGCACGGCCTCTACCTCTACTCCGCGTGCGAGACGCTCGGCGTCACCCGCGACGAGTTGACCGCGCGGCTTCTCGCCGGCGCCCAGAAGTACTCATCGATCTTCAACTACCCGACGCTGACCTACGCCGACGTGGGGGCCATCGGCTGGCTCGTCGACGGCGCCGCGATCTGCAACCAGGTCCCACTGTGCCGGACGTCCTACGGACCGTACGGCCGGGCGATGATCCGCATCTGCAAGGAGGAGTCGTTCCATCAGCGCCAGGGTTATGAGCTGCTTGCCGCGATGATGCGCGGAACCGACGAGCAGCGGGCCATGGTGCAGGAGTCGGTCGACCGGTTCTGGTGGCCGGCCCTGATGATGTTCGGTCCTCCGGACGACGACTCCCCGAACACGGCCCAGTCGATGGCGTGGGGCATCAAGCGTCACACCAACGACGAGCTGCGCCAGCGCATGGTCGACATGACCGTCCCCCAGGCCGAGGCTCTCGGCGTGACGCTGCCCGACCCGGAGCTGAGGTGGAACGAGGAGCGCGGGTCCTACGACTTCGGCAGCCCTGACTGGGACGAGTTCTGGGCCGTGTTGAAGGGCGACGGTCCGTGCAACGCCCAGCGCCTCGCCCATCGCCGCAGGGCGTGGGAGGACGGCGCCTGGGTGCGCGAGGCCGCCATGGCGTTCGCGGCCGCCCAGTCCGAGGAGGCCCAGTACGAGGAGGCGTGGTGACCCGGCGGGTCGAACCCGAATGGCCGCTGTATGAGGTGTTCGTGCGCGGCAAACGCGGACTGAACCACGTGCATGTGGGGTCGCTGCACGCCGTCGACCACCAGATGGCCGTGCGGCACGCCCGCGACGTCTACACCCGGCGCAACGAGGGCGTGAGCATCTGGGTGGTGCGCTCGGACGCGGTCGTCGCGTCGAGCCCCGACGAAAAGGACCCGCTGTTCGCGCCGAGCGGCGACAAAGTCTACCGCCACCCCACCTTTTATGACATCCCCGACAACGTCCCCCACATGTGAGGCGGCCGCGATGACCGACCATGCGAATGCCTACGCGGGCCTCCAAGGCGACGACTCCCAGTGGGCCTTCGGCACCGACTTCGAGGACCCGCTCGCGGGCGTCGACACCACGCTGCCCAGCGGCGTCAACCGGTCCGACCTGGCGGCGTACTGCCTGATGCTCGCCGACGACGCCCTGGTGATGTCGCACCGGCTCGCGCAGTGGTGCAGCAACGCGCCCGACCTCGAAGACGACATCGCTCTGGCCAACATCGCGCTCGACCTGCTCGGGCAGGCCCGGCTGCTGCTGGCGCGCGGGGCGGCGGCGGACCCGGGCGTCGTCCCGGCGCTTCCGGTCGGCTCGCCGGTCCCGCCGGAGGACGCCCTCGCGTTCTTCCGCGGCGCCACCGAATACCGCTGTGTGCGGCTGGTCGAGGCCGAGAACGGCGACTTCGGCCGGACGATCGCCCGGTTGGCGCTGTTCGCCGCCTGGCGGTTGGAGATCGTCCGGCGGCTCGCCTCCAGCCGGGACCCGGTGCTCGCCGCGGTCGCGGCCAAGGGCATAAAGGAGCTGGCGTACCACCGCGACTACGCCGGGCGCTGGTTCCTGATCCTCGCCCGTGGCACTGCGGAATCGCGTCGCCGGGTCGTCGCTGGCCTGGCGGCGGTCTGGCCGCTGCACGCGGAACTCTTCACGGCCCATCCGGTCGAACGACGGCTCGCCCGCGCGGGCGTGGGCGTCGACCCCGGCGCGGTGGCCGGAGAGGTTGGTGCCCTGCTCGATCAGATGTTCTCGGCGAGCGGGGTGGAACGCCCCGACGCGCGCCCGCTCGCCGGACCGAGCGGCCGGACCGGGCGCGACGGCCTCCACACCGAGGCCTTGAGCCGCATGCTCGCCGAGATGCAGGTGGTGGCCAGGGAGCACCCGAGGGGGTCGTGGTGAGCACGCAGACGTGCGCCCGGCGGGTCGCGGCCTCGGTCGCCGATCCGGAGCTGCCGATGCTCACGCTCCACGACCTCGGCGTCCTGCGCGACGTGGAGGTGGCGGACGGGCGCGTGACCGTCACGATCACTCCGACCTACTCGGGCTGCCCGGCGATGGCCACCATGCGCGATGACCTCGTCCACCGCCTCACCGACGCCGGTTTCACGGACGTCGAGGTCCGCGTCAGGCTGCATCCGGCCTGGTCGAGCGACTGGATCACCGACCGGGGCCGGGCCGCCCTGGCCGACCACGGTCTGTCGCCCCCCGGCCCGGCCCCCGAACGGAGCGGGCCGGTTCCCCTGACGCTGCTGCCGCGGCGCCGCGCGCTCACCTGCCCCCGGTGCGGCTCGTCCGGCACCGAGCTGACCTCGGAGTTCGGGTCCACCGCCTGCAAGGCCCTGTACCGGTGCGCGGCGTGCCTGGAGCCGTTCGAGCACGTGAAGGAGATCTGATGACGACGGTCGACCACACCGTGGCCCCCGTCCGCGCGGCCTTCCACCGGCTGGCGGTCGCGGACGTCGAACGGCTCACCGACGACTCGGCGGCCATCACCTTCGATGTTCCGTCCGACCTGCGCGGCGCGTTCGACTTCACGGCCGGTCAGTCGCTCACCCTGCGCCGGACGGTCGACGGAGCGGAGCACCGCCGCTCGTACTCGATCTGCGCGCCCGCCGGGGCGCCGCCGCGGATCGGCGTCCGCGAGATCCCGGGCGGGCTGTTCTCCCCGTGGCTCGTCCACGAGGTGCGGCCCGGAGACATCATCGAGGCGCAGCGCCCGTCCGGCGGGTTCCGCGCCGACCCGGGCTCTGGCGGCCGCCACCTGTGCGTGGCCGCCGGCTCGGGGATCACGCCGATGCTGTCGATCGCCTCCACCGTGCTGGCCGATCCCGGCGCGGAGGTGACGCTGCTCTACGGCAACCGGACCAGCGGCACCGTCATGTTCGCCGAGGAACTCGCCGACCTCAAGGACCGCTATGGCCCCCGGTTCCAGCTCGTGCACGTCCTGTCGCGCGAGCCGCGTGGCGTGGCGCTGTTCTCCGGACGTCTGGACGCCGACCGGCTGCGCCGCCTCATCGCCGCCTTCGTGCCCGTCGCCGCTCTGGACCACGTCTGGCTGTGCGGACCGTTCGGCATGATCGCGGGCACCCGGGAGGTTCTCGCGGACGCCGGGGTCGACGCCTCCCGCGTCCACGTCGAGCTGTTCCACGTCGACGAGCCGCCCCCTGAGGTCCGGCGCGCCGACGACACCGTGAGCGGGGAGATGAGCGACGTCACCATCGTGCTCGACGGCCGTGCCGCGACCTCCGCCCTGCCCCGCGACCGCACCCTGCTTGACGGCGCCGCCGCTACCCGCAACGACCTGCCGTTCGCGTGCAAGGGCGGCGTGTGCGGCACCTGCCGGGCGAAGGTGCGCCTTGGCGAGGTCGACATGCGCCGCAACTACGCCCTCGAACCGGACGAGGTCGACGCCGGTTTCGTCCTCACCTGCCAGTCCTTCGCCCTCAGCGACGCCGTGACCGTCGACTTCGACGCCTGACCCCGGAGAGATCCATGATGGAAGCCTTCATCGTCGATGGCGCCCGCACGCCCATCGGCCGCTACGGCGGCGCGCTCGCCCAAGCGCGCCCCGATGATCTCGCGGCACTCGTGGTCGGCGAGGCCGTCCGGCGCGCCCGCGTCGACCTCGCCGAGGTGGACGAGGTCGTGCTGGGCGCCGCCAACCAGGCGGGGGAGGACAACCGCAACGTCGCCCGGATGGCCGCGCTGCTCGCCGGGTTCCCGGACAGCGTCCCGGGCTTCACCGTCAACCGGCTGTGCGCCTCCGGCCTGACCGCCGTCGCCACGGCCCGGCAGATGATCGCGGCCGGTGACGCGGACGTGGTCGTCGCGGGCGGCGTGGAGTCGATGACCCGGGCGCCGTGGGTGCAGGAGAAGCCCTCCAGGGCGTTCGCCAAGCCCGGCCCCGCGTTCGACACCTCGATCGGCTGGCGCTTCACCAACCCCCGCCACGGCGCTGACACCACGCTCTCCATGCCGCAGACCGCCGAGCGCGTCGCCGAGCAGTGGGGACTGACCCGCGAGGAACTGGACGCGTTCGCGGTGCGCTCGCACGAGCGCGCCCTCGACGCGATCAAGGACGGCCGGTTCGCGGACGAGATCGTCCCGGTCCCCGTCCGGGACGATCTGGTCGACACCGACGAGGGACCCCGTCCCGGCACGACGCTGGAGGTGTTGGCAAGATTGCGTCCCGTCAACGGTCCTGGCGGCCTCGTGACCGCGGGCAACGCCAGCTCCCTCAACGACGGCGCCGCCGCGGTCGTGGTGGTGAGCGAGAGGTACGCCGAACGACGAGGGCTCCAACCCCGCGCCCGCGTCGTCGCGGCGGCGAACGCGGGCGTCCCGCCCCAGATCATGGGAATCGGCCCGGTGCCCGCCACGCGCAAGGTCCTCGAACGCGGGGGGTGGACCCTGAACGACGTCGAAGCGGTCGAACTCAACGAGGCGTTCGCCTCCCAGTCCATCGCCTGCGTGCGCGACCTCGGGCTCGACCTCGACATCGTCAACGCCGACGGCGGCGCCATCGCCTTGGGCCACCCGCTCGGCTGCTCTGGCACCCGCCTGGTCGTGACGCTCCTCGGCCGCCTCGAACGCGCGGGCGCCCGGCGCGGCCTGGCCACCATGTGCGTGGGCGTCGGCCAGGGCGCCGCGCTTCTCCTGGAGCGGCCGTGACGGCGGTCCGGGTCGAGCAGTTCGACGACCGGGTCTTGCTCCGCCTCGACCGCCCCCACGTCCGCAACGCCATCGACCAGCGGATGGTCGACGAACTGCACACCGCCTGCGCCCTCCTCGAAAGCGACCCCCGCATCGCGCTGATCATAGGGAAGGGCGGCACCTTCGCCGCAGGAGCCGACATTGCCCAATTGCGGGAGCGCCGCCGCGACGACGCCCTGCGCGGGGTCAACTCCGGGATCTTCGACCGGATCCACCGCCTGCCGATGCCCACGATCGCCCTGATCGACGGCCACGCGCTGGGCGGCGGCGCCGAACTCGCCTACGCCTGCGACTTCCGCATCGGCACTCCCACGGCGCGCATCGGCAACCCCGAACCGGGTCTCGGCATCCTCGCCGCCGCAGGCGCCTGCTGGCGCCTGGCGGAACTCGTCGGTGAACCCGTCGCGAAGGAGATCCTGCTCGCGGGCCGCGTCCTCGACGCCGACGAGGCCCTCGCGCTGCACCTTCTCAACGAACGGGTGCCCGCCGACGAACTGGAGGCGGCCGGACACCGCTGGGCGGACCGCATCCTCGCCCAGGCCCCACTGGCGGTTCGCCTGACCAAGAAACTGTTCCACGCCCCCCGCGCCGCCCACCCACTCATCGACGACATCGCGCAGGCCGTCCTGTTCGAGACAGAGGACAAACACCACCGCATGACCGCGTTCCTCGAACGCAAGAAGAAGGGCAGCTCATGAGGGTTCCGCATCGCGTCGGCGTATTCGGCGGCGGGCGCATGGGGGCGGGTATCGCTCACCTGTTCGTCACGGCCGGATCCGCCGTGACCGTCGTCGAGTCGCACGATGCCGCGTCGTGCGCGGCCCGCGACCGCGTCGCGACCAGCTTGACCCGCGCCGCGGAACGCGACCTGCTCGACGAGGACCCGGCGTCCGTTCTCGCCCGCCTTACAACGACGACGGACCCCGCCGCCCTCGCCGGGTCCGAACTCGTCGTGGAGGCGGTCCCCGAGGACGCCGGCCTGAAATGCAGCGTGCTCGCCACTGCGGCCTCCCACGCTCCGCGGGCCGCATTGGCGACCAACACCAGCTCGCTGTCGATCGATCGTCTCGCCCTCGACCTGCCCGACCCGACGCGGCTGATCGGCCTGCACTTCTTCAACCCGGTGCCCGCCAGCGACCTCATCGAGGTGGTGGTCGGTGCCGCGACCTCGCCCGCGCTCGTCACCGACGCGCGGGCCTGGGCCGCGGCACTCGGCAAGACCGCGATCACCGTGACCGACTCGCCGGGCTTTGCCAGCAGCCGCCTCGGCGTGGCGCTCGCCCTGGAGGCGATGCGCATGCTCGACGAGGGCGTCGCGTCGGCCGAGGACATCGACACGGCCATGACCCTCGGCTACCGGCACCCGGTCGGACCGCTGCGCACGACCGACCTCGTCGGACTCGACGTGCGCCTCGCCATCGCCGAGCACCTCGAACGAGAACTGGGACCGCGCTTCGCGCCCCCGACCGTTCTGCGCGACAAGGTCGCGGCGGGTCATCTCGGCCGCAAGAGCGGCAAGGGCTTCTACACGTGGTGACGCCTGAGGAGATCGCGCGGCGCAGCGCCGAACGGATGTGGTCCGGCGACGCCGCGAGCCGTTCCCTCGGCATGGAGCTCGTGCGCGTCGGGCCGGGGACGGCGACAGTCGCCATGGTCGTCCGGGCAGACATGATCAACGGCTGGGACATCTGCCACGGCGGGTTCGTCACGAGCCTCGCCGACTCGGCCTTCGCCCTCGCCTGCAACTCCTACGGCGAGGTGACGGTGGCCGCGAGCCTCGACATCACGTTCCTGGAGCCCGCCCGCCTGGACGACGCCCTCCTCGCCGACGCGTCGGAGCGAGCACGCCGAGGCCGCAGCGGCGTCTACGACGTGACCGTCACCCGGGTCTCCGCCGGGACGCCCGTGGTCATCGCGGAACTGCGCGGTAGAAGCCGATCACTCCGCCGCCCCATCTGAGCCAGGTGCCGCACGGACGACGATCCCAGCGAACGCCGTCTCGGTGACGGCGTCGGCGAGGGTCTCGGCGTCCAGCGTGCCGTCCGGCCGGTACCACTCGACCAACGAGTTCACCATGCCGAACAAGAGACGACTGATGAGCTCGGGGGCGATGTCGTCCCGCACCACGCCCTCGGCGGCGGCCTCGGCCACCAGCCGGGCGAAGACCTCGTCGATGCGGCGCCGCCGTCGCAGGGCGTCGAGTTCGAGTTCGCTGTTGCCCCGGACCCGCAGCAGAAGGGTGACCGCGGGCAGATGCGCCACGAGGATCAGGACGCTCTCCCGCACCGTGGCGCGTAGCCGCGAGTAGGCGTCGCCGCCGGCCTCGGCGGCGCCCGCCCGCTCGACCGCACCGGTCAGCCCGTCCAGCGCCTCGTCGAGCGCGGCGGCGAGCAGATGCTCCTTGCTCGGCACATGATGGTAGATCGCCGACTTCGTCAGACCCAGCTCGCGGGCCAGGTCCCCCATGCTGGTGCCCTCATAGCCCTGCCGGTTGAACAGACCGATCGCCGCGCGGAGCACCGCTTCCTGATCATGGCCCGGACGCCCACGGCGCGGGCGTGAAGCTCTCGTCTCCGCCACCTCAGCCATGGACCCAGCGTTCCATACCCGAGACGTCGTCCTTCCAAAGCCCGGCGCCATCAGAATGCGGGCCCTCGCGGACCGCCGACTCAGGCCCGACGCGTCCCCAGAGTCTGCGCGCGCGGCGCCCGGCGCTGGGTGTCAGGGGCCAGGATACGGCGACGAGGTCACTCGTCCGGGGCCTTTGGGTGGCGCGGTTGCCGTGGGTCTCACCGCCGCCCGACCTGACTACTCAGTCTTGTTTGCCACCTCTGACCGTCCCGGCCAGTCGGCCGCTCCGTACGGAAAGGACACGCGGCCGAAAGCATGATTAGAGGCACGAACGGTGCGGGAGGAAGCGGTGGATGGAGCGCCCTGGCCAGGTGCGCTTCCAGTTGGTCGTGGTGTCTGAACCCGACTCTGAACGGGTCGCTAGGTCCAGGGTTGCTCGATGTCTCCGGCGGCGGTCAGGCCGAAGCGGCGGAGTTGTTGGGCGCCCTCGATGTCATCGACTCTCTCCCACAATTGGATCAGGTAGGGCACTGCATGGAAATTTCCGGCGTTGACGGCTTGGAGCGCGAGTTCTGCGGCGTCCCGACGTACGTGGTCCCGGGCGTTGTGTCGTTGCTGGTACTGGGTGTCGTGTCGTAGTTGATCCCAGGCCATCTCCTCCCGCAGTTTGGCCAGGTACAGCAGCGTGCCGGAACGTCCGGCGTCGGCGGCTTGGAGTGCGAGTCGTTCGGCAGCGTGCTGATGCCCGGCCAGCTCCCGCATTTCGACCAGGCTTGTCAGCGCGTGAGGGTGCCCGGCTTGGGCGGCTTGGAACGCGAGTTGTTCGGTGCCTTGCAGGTCCCACGCTGCTTCCTGCAGTCGGGCCAGTTGGACTAGCGCGTCGAGGTTGCCGACGTCGGCGGCCTGTTGGTAGAGGCGTATGGCGCGTTCCTGGTTCCCGGTCTGCTCCCGCAGCCGGGCCAGGTGTATCAGTGCATCGGAGCGCCCGGCGTCGGCGGCTTGCCGGTAGAGCCGTTCGGCGTCTTGGAGGTCTCCGTTCGCCTCTCGTAATTGGGCCAGGAGTGTCAGTGCGTCGGGGCACCCGGCGTCGGCGGCTTGAAGCGCGAGCCGTTCGGCGCCTTGCCGGTTCCCGATGGCCTCCCGCCATCTGACCAGGAACAAAAGTGTGATGAGGGGCTCGGCGTCGGTGAGGAGTGGGACGACAAGTCGTTCGGCGCCCCGCTGGTCGCCGGCATCCTCCCGCAGCAGGGCTAGATGATCCGGCGATCTGGGGGTCGCGGCGTCGGTGTCTCGCAGGTACCCGGCCTCCCCCCGTAGGTGGGCCAGGTACGGCAGCGCGTCGGGATTTCCGGCATCGGCGGCTTGGAGTGCGAGTCGTTCGGCGTCCTGTAAGTACCCGGCTCTCCGCCGCAGCCCGGCCAACTCCAACAGGGCTTTGGGATCTCCAGCGTCGGCGGCTTCTTGGTAAAGCACTTCGGAGTACAGCGGCTCCCCAGGCTCGCGCGGCATCCAATCCATGTGCTGCAGCACGTCGGGATCTCCGGTGGCGGCGGCCTGCCGGAAGAGCCGTCTGGAGCCCTCTCGGTCCCCGGCCATCTTCCGAAGCCTGCCCAAGCCCAGCAATGCGAAGGGGCCCCGGCGTCTGCGGCCTGCCGGTAGAGATGCGCGGCGTGGCGGTAGCGGCCTCTCTCCTCTGCCCGCCCGGCGAGGGCGGTGAGGTCGTCGAGGGTGTGGGCGTGGCGGGCGGCCGCCTCCCAAAAGGATGCCGGGGGGAAGATGCGGGCGCGTTCGGTGCGGGCGTGCTGCTCGAGGTAGTCGGCGAGCCGGTACAGCGGGTGGGCTGGTTGCGGCTCACCGGGGCGAGCCCGGTGTTCGATCAGCGGGCCGGGCAGCCGCCGGTGCAGCTTGGTGAGCTCGTCAAAGGCAGCGATGTCCCAATCGGTGCCGCCGACCTGGCTCCACTCGTGGTCGTCGAGGTAGCCGGGCGCGGCGTCGCGCAGCAGCGGTTCGGGCAGGTAAAGGCTGTGGCCGAGGCGGCGGGCATCCATCGCGGCCCATAGCACCGCGCGGGCCGCGGGGGTGGCCTGTTGGTAGCGGCGCAGCAGTTCGGGGGCGCCGGCGAGTTCCTGGGTGATCCGTCCGCCGCGCGCTTGCTCGGCTGCGGCGCGCAGCCGCGGGTCGGTGGTGATGGTGGTGGCCAGGCTGGTGAGCTGGGTGTTGGTGAACCCTGGTGGTGCGGTGATGTAGTCGGCCTGGTCGAGTAGCGTCCGCGCGGCGTGGTGCGGATCGGGTGCTGAAGGGTTCTTGGGAACGGCGGTCAGGGCAGCACGGAATCCGGGCCACATCGATCCCAGGACCAGCACCGGCCCGCGCGTCGGGTCGGCCAGCAGGGCCTGCAGTTCGGCCGCGACCGGTTCTCCGTCGGTGGGTTGGAGGTAGAACTGGGCCTCATTCAGCCAGATCACGGTCCGCGGGGCGATCCGCCCGGCGCGGACCGCTTCGGCCAGTGCGAGCGGCCGTTCGGGGGTGAGCGGGTGCCAGACCCGCCAGTGCGGTAGTACGGCGCGGATCGCCTCCCAGCACGCCCGCGTCTTGCCGGTCGAAGAGTCCCCGACCACCGTTACCGTGCGGCTGCCGAGTGTCGCGGCCGCGACGGCGGCGCGCAACCGGTCGTCGAATCCGGGGCGGTGCAGGTACACCGGCAGCACCGGTGCTCGTCCGGACGTGCCCGCCTCGAACGCCTGGTGAACCTCCAGCGCCAGCGCGTCCTGCTCGCCCAGCTCACCGATCACCCGACCCAGCGGCCCTGCGGAGGGCGTCTCGCTCTGCTCACCGAGGTTGATGATGAGGTCCCGGCCTGCGGTGTAGGCATCGCGGGCGGCGGTCACATGCTGGTGGACCCCAGCCTCAGCCTCGGCCCCGGACTCGGGTGGCTCACCAGTTCCCACATCCTGCACGTTACGGACGTCCCCCGCGCGGCACTGCTTCACCGCCCGCAGAGTCGGCCACTCGGCCAAGTCCGGCCACGGGGTGGACGCGTGTTCGTCGTTTTCCTCTGCTGCGCGGATCGCGTCGGCGTAGGTGCCGTCTCTCGGGACGTCCTCGGGACGATCGAGAGGCCATAAGACGTCCCCGCTGGACGCCTTAGGGCGTCCTAGCGTCCGGTGTGCTGGACGTCCTTGCGCTGCTATCTCCCTGAGCACGGTGCAGAAGTCGGCGGAGAGTTCTGCCGGTACCCTGACCTAGCATCGGGGTCGTGGGTGTGGGTAACGCCTGCGCTCCCGTGGCGGTGCTGTGGGAGCCGACCGCCTACCTGGCTGGTAGGGGCCGGTCCCAGCTCAACTCCGTCGGGTTTTAAGGGCCTTCAGGGCGGCTTCCCTGGGGGCCCTTCCGGCATCCGGGGGCCTAACGGCCACGGAACACCAAGACAGCCTGGAGGACCAGCCCCGCCGCCCCGATGATCGTGGAGGGCGAAGGCGGCCACCAGCGTCGCCACGCCGCAACGGTGCGCTCCTGCTCCGAGCTGTCGTCCCCGTCGGATTCCTCTCGCGGGCGTTCAGCCACGAGATCCTCCTCCGTGCGGGCTGGTTGGCGCTCGCCTCTGCGGCGGGACGTCGACCGGGCCCGCCTCCGATCGACCCGCGCGGGTAACCGACCGAAGAAGGCGCCTTGTACGAAGCACTTGCGCCTCTCAAGGGTAGAGGTCGTCACGGACGGCCCCCCGGTGGACTCCGCCGGTCCGGTCAGCCGGGGGGGGGTGGCGTGCTCGGCTCGAAACTGCAGGTCGATACGTCATCGGAGCCCTGCGCGTTGTGCGCTGCGCGGATCTGGGTTGCCCTCGAACTCGCTGAAGATCTGCCCGTTACACGTGCCGACGATGTCGGCGAGCACGGTCGTCACGCCGTGGGCCAGCGCAGTGCGCCGATGAGGTCGCGCAACTTGTGTCGGCTTGTCGCCGAACCCGCCCGCCGCGAACTCGCTCCAGGTCCCACAGGGTGAGGCCGTGCTTGAGGATGTCCAGCCCGGGGGACGGCGCTGCCTGTACTCCAGTGGGTCGGTGGGAGCGATCAGGTAACCACGCCCGCGGTGGCGGGATAAACCTTGACGATCGTGTAAGCGATCAGGCAGGCGAAGGAAACCTTGCCGCCCCGGCCACGCTTCAGATGGTTGTCGATCACGATGCGAGTTGTCGATCAGCGGCTGGCCGAGACAGTTCGCGACGGACGAGCGGTTCCAGACCCCGTCCGCCACCCGGACATCCGTCCGCCCCAACCCGTACATCGCCAATCGCTGCTGTTCCGACGGAAACCCGACGTTCACCTAGGACGTCGAAGCCCACCGGGCGCAGAGCGTCCCCGGACAGGCCTTGGCCCACGGGCTATGTTCATGTCCAGGGTTCCTCGACGTCCCCGGCGGCGGTCAGGCCAAAGCGTCGAAGCCGCTCGGCACCGTGGCGGTCGCCGGCCTGCTCTCGCAGCCGGGCCAGGCCCTCCAGCGCGCGGGTGTCCCCGGCGTCGGCGGCGTGCAGGTAAAGCTGCTCGGCACGCCGATGGTCACCCGCCTGCATCCGCAGCTCCGCCAAATACATCAACGGGTTAGCGCTTGCGGGGGTCGCCTGTCGTGCGAGCCGCTGGGCGCTTTGGTGGTCACTGCCCTCCTCCCGTAGGCGGGCCAGGTCCAGTAACGCGTCGGCGTGCCCGGCGTCGGTGGCCTGTTGGTAGAGCTGTGCGGCGCTTTCGTGGTCACCGGCCCCGTTTCGGCGCTCGGCCAGTAAGAACAGCGCGTAAGCGTCCCCGGCGGCGCTGGCCCGCTGGTAGCAGTGCACGGCGTGGCGGTAGCGGCCTCTGATCTCTGCCTGCTGTCCGAGGGCGGTGAGCTCGTCGGGAGTGTGGGCGTGACGGACGGCTGCGTCCCAGAAGGAGGCCGGGGGACAGACGAGGGTGCGTTCGGTGCGGGCGTGTTGTTCGAGGTAGTCGGCCAGCCGGTACAGCGGGTGGGCACCGGGAGGGGGCCGGTGTCGGACCAGGGGGCCGGGCAGCCGCCGGTGGGGCACCGTGAGCTCGTCCAGCGCGTCGGGGAACCAGGCGGTGCCGCCGATGCGGGCCCGTTCGTTGTTGTCGAGGTAGCCGGGTGCGGCGTCGCGCAGCAGCGGTTCGGGCAGAACAGGCTGTGGCCCAGGCGGCGGGCGTCCATCGCGGCCCACAGCACCGCCCGCGCGGCCGGGCTGGCTTCCTGGTAGCGGCGTAGCAGTTCGGGAGCGCCGGCCAGTTCTTGGGTGATCCGCCCGCCGCGCGCCTGCTCGGCTGCGGCGCGCAGGCGCGGGTCGCTGTCGATGGCGGCGGCTAGGCCGGTGATCTGCGCGGCGGTGAACGGGGGCGGTGTGGTGATGTACTCGGCCCGGTCGAGCAGCGCCCGCGCCGCCCGGTGCGGATCAGGTTTCGCGGGGTCGCCGCCAGCGGTCAGGGTGTGCCGGAATCCAGGCCACATCGACCCCGAAACCAGGACCGGTCCGCGGGCGGGGTCGGCCAGCAGCGCCTGCAGGTCGATCTTCGCCAGCGTGGCCGGCTCACCGAGATCATCAACAACCTCACCGACCGCATCGCGGAGGCGCAGAGCCGCCGATGGCTCGGCGGAAGCACCGGGTTCCGCTCGCCCGAAGACGTGGGGTGCCGGGGGTGAGAGCGGGCGGCGTCCACCTGGGGCGCCGCCCGCTCATGACCTGGCGTTTTCACGGCAGGTCCAGCGCGAGGCCTCAAGGTGATGTCTGAAGTCGCCAGATTCCTCGCGGAAGGAACATACTCGTGGACGCCACGGGATCTCACGCCCACGACCGGTCTGAAGCGGGCGCTGTCGTCGAGTCCGAGCCGGGGACCCCGGCGACGGCCGAGCGGGCCCTCGCACCCTCGACGGAGCCGGACACTCTCCCGGCCACTGTCGGCCGTCCGCGTCCGCAGCATGGCCGCGACGGCGGCAAGGATCCGCAGCAGGCATTCGTCGCCACGCTGCTGGCTGTCGTCACCGCCTACTCCACGACCGGTTCCATCGTGTTGACGGTGTTTGCTGCCGTGATCGCGCTGCTGGTCGTCGTGCTCATCGGCCGCATGTGAGCACGTCCCCGGGCAGGCCGCCCCGGGGCCCGTTTAAAAGATCTTGGTTTGGCCTTTCACGCCCCAGCCCCCTGGTGGCCTCTAGTACTCCAGAGGGCTGGGCGAAAGGTGTTGGTGCTGCTTGAACCGTTTCCGGGCTAAGGAGATGAACGTGACCGAGACCAGCGGACCGGGCGTCAAAGCCGACGCCGTGTCGCTGGAGGCGGCGAAGAAGGTCGACTTCAGTGACTTCTATCAAGAGAGCTATCACCGCCTTGTCAACCTGCTTGTGTTTGTTTTGAAGGCGCCGGTCCACGAGGTTGAGGAGGCCGTCCAGGTCGGCTTCATCGAGGCCTACCGGCGTTGGTCAAAGGTTGAGGCCCCTGAGCCCTACGTTCGCAAGGCCGCGACCAACGCCTTCTTCCGGGAACGCAAGCGCGACGCCCGCCAGGCAGACGCTGAGAAGCGTGCGGTGCTCGCCGGGTTGCTGAACCCCCGCGGCCGGTCCGGCCGAGAGCTTGACGATGCCGATGACTATGCATGGGTGCAGATGGTGATCAAGGACCTGCCGCCCCGTCAGCGGCAGGTGATGTTGGGAATTGCTAAAGGTTTGAGCAACGAAGTAATCGCCAGTTTGCTTGGAATCAACGAGCCGAACGTCCGCTCGAACGCCCGGCACGCCCGCCGCCGGTTGGAGAAGAGCCTGGACCTGAAGAAGATGATCTCCGGCCGGGCGCCGGAACCCGGGAAGGGAGGAAGCGCATGAGCGACCCGAGCGATTACACCAACCCCGACCACCAGCCGAATACCCAGGCGATCAAGCGCGAGATGACCGAGCGCCTGGAACGGATCCAGGGCGCCACCAGCCACATCACTCCGGATTACGTCCGTGCTCGACTGCAACGGATCCTCGACACCGAGGAGATCGACTCCGCGATCAGCGACGAGGACGACCTGAAACTGCCGCCTGCGGCGGAGATCATCTGCGACGAGATTTCATACTCGACGACCAAGGCCGACAAGGCCAGGATCACCTTCTCCGGGCCTGTCTCGCTGGCGGACCCATGGGGGTATGCCCACGACGTGGTGGTCGCAGCCCGCAGCGAAGCGCAAGCGATCATCTCTTCAGCCGAAACCAAAGCCGCCCAGATCCTGGCCGAAGCGGAAGCGCGGGCTGCAGAAACTGAGGACTCCGCCCTCGACCGTGCCAAGCAAATGATCACCGATGCCCAAGAACGCTTCGATGAAGACCGCCGCCTACTCCTTCGGGCTCGTGCGCAGGCGGAGGCAGCGCAGGAGTGGGAGAAGCAGGAGTGGGAGACGGCAGTAAGGGCGGCGGCAGAAAGTGAGAGGGCAGCACGGAACGTCTCCATGACCCTGATCCTCTGGCAGGATCACGGAGGGGTGAGCTGCGATGAAGGTGCTTCAGATCAGCCAGAGCGATCCGATCAGGACCGCGACAACACATGGAACGTCGCGCACTGGAAACTACTCAACGAGCTGGTCCCACGCGAATTCCTCGACCAGCTAGGAAGAAGCCTGAGGCTGGCGCTGCCATTGGGTTCCTTCGCACGATGCACCAAAGCCAACCCCAGCACGTTCCTCTACAAGACCAGCACCCTCTCGGCCACCGACCTGATCGCCATCCACGAGCGCTACAGCTCTCACCTGGCTCTGCTGGATGCCTGCCGCTCGTCCGAGCGGGATCCACAGCCGACTTCCGAACTTGATTTCAAGGAGCGCATGATCAAGTAAGACGCCCTCTAGCAGCCCCCGTCCCTCGAAGACGGGGGCTGCTGCCATGTCGTCACGGCTGCGAGGCTTGGAGCGGGCGGCGACCTCGACGCAGGCGTACGCGTTGCGGTGCCGGATCGTGCTGGCGTGCGCCCAGCCGGGGGCGTTCCATACGCATGTGGCCGCCGAGCTGGGCGTCTCGCCGCCGACGGTGGCCAAGTGGCGCCGCCTGTTCGTCGAGCACGGCCTGGCCGGACTGGCCGATGAGCCCCGCCCCGGACGTCCGCCCTCGATCCTGCTGGACAAGGTCCAGGAAGTGGTCACGCTCACCCTGGAGCAGACCCCGCCGGGCGCCACGCACTGGTCGAGGGCCTCGATGGCCGAACGCACCGGGCTGTCGCGTTCAACGATCGGGCGGATCTGGCGCCGGTTCGATCTCAAGCCGCACCGGGCCGACGCCTTCAAGATCTCCACCGATCCGCTGTTCGTGGAGAAGGTGGTGGACGTGGTAGGGCTGTATCACCATCCGCCCGAGCGGGCCGTGGTGCTGTGCGTGGACGAGAAATCGCAGATGCAGGCCCTGGATCGCTCCCAGCCGGTGCTGCCGATGATGCCGGGCACGCCCGAGCGACGCACCGACGACTACGCCCGGCACGGGACCACCAGCCTGTTCGCCGCGTTCGACATCGCTGACGGCACCGTCATCACCGAACTGCACCGCAAGCACCGTGCAGTGGAGTTCAAGAAGTTTCTCACCTTGATCGACAAGAGGGTGCCGGCCGACCTGCAGGTGCATCTGGTCTGCGACAACCTGGCAACTCACAAGACCCCGCTGGTCAACGCCTGGCTGGCCCGTCAGCCCCGCTTCCATGCGCACTTCACCCCGACCGGATCGTCCTGGCTCAACCAGGTCGAATGCTGGTTCGCCCACCTCACCACCCAGCTCACCAGCCGCGGCGTCCACAAGAGCGTCCAAGCCCTGGAAGCCGACGTGCGCGACTAGCCAGGGCGCCCACTGGAACACCAACCCACGTCCGTTCGTGCGGACCAAGACCGCCGAAGAGATCCTCAACTCCCTCGCCCGATATCTACAACGGATCTCAGGCGCAGAACACTAGTTCCCGCTCACGAACACCTCCGCCTGAAGGGCCACGGAATTCGTCGGCGAACCCATTTCCGACGCGCACGCCGCCCGGTTCGATGACCCACTATCGGCTCCGTCGAGGAGTAGGACTTCTCGCCGATCGTGTGCGCCCGTGAGGACGCGACCACTGTGGCGCAGGTCCATGCTCGCCCTGAGACGCTACTGAACCGGCTGGGAGCACTGCGATGACCGAGCACGTGGGCGAGCGGGAGCCGTCCCGCGGAGGCGCGCGCCGGCGGCGAGCGGTGGGCGAGCCCGGCGTACTGCGAGAGCAACCGTCATGACCTGTGGTGTCCCGTCTCACGGTCCCCGTACGCCAGGTATCGGTCACGTGAGCCATGGCCCTGGGAACAGGCCGTGTCGTTCCTGCTCGCAGAGCATCAGCGGCTCCGAGGCCAATGTCAGGTCCCCTCGGATGTGGAAGATCAGATCTGGGGCGGGTCCGCCAGGGGCCTGAGGCATGCGGTGTTGCCCCTCCGGTTTGTGGCCGTCGTGGTAGCTGACCACGAGCCCTTGGCCGGTATCGGCGAACTCGTACCGCGACGCGTACGCGTAGTTGTGGTTCAACCAGGCCTTCAGTACCACCGGGCGGCGCAGCATCCAGGCGAACCAGTCCGCGGTGAGCCGCGCCAACTCCTCCACGCTGCCGACCGAATCGAGCTCGATTCGGCCGTCGAGGAAGTACGTCTGGTTATGTAGGCGACTACCTCGGATCCGGCCGTTCAGATAGTGGACGCCAAAGTCCAGCAGGCTCAACGCCTCCCCAGACGCCGGAAGATCGTGCAATACCAGCGCGGCGACCAGCCAATCGGTCACGAGATCGTTGTCTGCGGCCGGGATCAGCAGATCCCAGACACCCGGACAGACCAGGTCGGCGGTCGCATCCGACAGGGCGTTGGCAAAGGCCCGCTCCTCACCGGTTATGTCCGACGGATCATCAGGGATAAACCAACGATTTTCAGACACCTTCAGATCTTATCCATTAACGGTGGCCCTCAAGGCCGCCAGGCGAATCGGACGGCCCGCCAGGTGCCTCTACGAACCCCGAGAAAGAAGCTTTGGGAGTCCTGGCCGTAGAAGCCGTCACCTGCCCATGATCTGAACCAACGTCCGCTTACGTGGGAGCGCGCGGAGATGTGCTGAGTGCCGATCGCCGCGGGCCTGACGCCGCCAGCGGCGCGCGCACGGCCTGCGGCACAGCCATCGGTGCACGCTACGGACATCGCCGCGGGTGGTGCTGCCTCGCCGCCCGTAGAGCCAGCCACTCGGCCGCGGTCGGCCATAGGCGGGACCGCGTACGTTGGAATCGGCTGTCAGCGGCGTGTCCGTTGTGCGCGGCGGGGTGGGGACGGGCCGAACCACTGCAGGATCGAGCGTGACCGGATGTCCCGGCCGTCGGCGGTGAAATTAGGTCCACGCTGGTGCTCTTACCAGAGTCTAAGGACCCTCTGAGGTGCGGCCGATGTTCTGGTCAGCAAGGGGTAAGGATGGCTTCTTTTGCGGCTTGCGCGAGTATTGCCTGTGTGGGGCCGGTGATGCCGATTCGGTTCCAGTGGAAGATCACGTGGAGGGTGGTCACAGCGCGGATGCCGCGGGTGAGCTGGCTGCTCTCTCGCAGGGCTTTCAGTTGCCCGCCCGCTCTTTCGAATGCGGTGAGCCAGTCGTTTCCTATGTCGTCTGGCCGGGGTCTGCCGAGAAGGAGCCGACGGACGTCGTCAGTGAAGGCGGCCCAGGTTGCGGGGTCGGGTAGTTCGCCGTGCAGGGCGGAGCGTTGTTCGGCGATGCGGGCCCAGACGTCGCCTTGCTCACCGAATTCCAGGCCTGCGGCCCGCATGAGAGTGGTGAGCAGGATCAGTGACCGTTCTCTGCGGTCGGTGGGGGTGCTGTTGAGGAATGTGAGCAGGTGGTGGCTGTCGGCGTGGAACAGTTCGTGTGCGGTGTCCATGCTGGGGTGGCCGCCGAAGGCGTGGACTTCGGGTTCGTAGATGTCGTTGGTCCAGTCGACGCCTCGGGTGAGCAGGGAACGGACGTAGCGGCCGTCGTCGGCGGTTTCGGTGGGAAGGTAGCGGACGCGCCAGCGGTCCTTACGGATGAAGAACCAGGAGGTGATGAGACCGCTGGCCTCGGCGGTGGGGAGAATCCGGGCCAGATGGGCGGCGGCTTGCCGTTCGCGCTCAGGAGGATCCTGGCCGGGGAAGGCGATGTTCACCTGCGTCCAAGAGCAAGTTTCGTTGGGGGGTCCGTCCATGATCTGGCCCTTCTCGTCAGCACAACAGGAGGCAGGCGTCCCAGGAGGTCGTGATCCCTGTGGCGGTCAGTTGGGCTCCGGCTGTCCCGTCGAGGAAGCCGGGGGGTTCGTCGGGTGCGGCGGCTTGCCGGTGGAGGTCCAGCAGGGGGGCGACGGGGATGGGGGTGAGGGCGTCGGCGGCGATGCGTCGTCCGGCCGCCAGGAGCCCGGCGGTTCCGTGGCAGAGGCCGCGGCAGGTGAGGCGGGCCAGTTGTCCGGGGTCGCTTACGCACGCTGCGAATGCAGTTTCGGCTTTTCGTTGGCGCGCGGTATCGCCGAGGGCGCGGGCGGTGAGCTGCTGGGCGCGGGCGATGCCGGGAGTCCCGTAGCACCACGAGGGCCGCAACGGGCTCTGCTGATCGGTGTCGCCACGGCGTAGCTCGTCCAGTGTGATGATCTGCGGCCACCACGCCTGGCCGCTGTCGGTGTGTCGTTCCCAGCGGTCGAGCCATTGGCAGATGCGGGCGAGTGCCGCTGGTTGCCCGTTGACGTGAATGCCGTCGTTCATCGTCAGCGCCATTAGGGCGAGCGGGCCGGTGATGCCGTGTGCCATCCCGTGGTTGCTGTGGCCTCCGGCGGGGCCGGGCTTGCTGCGGTTGGGGCCGGTTGGGCACCACCAGCCGGGGAGCCCGTCGAGCGGCTCGGTGAGCCGGACCAGGTAGGTCAGCACTTCGCGGAGAAGGTCGAGGGCACCGATGCGGCGTAGGGCGACGCCGAGCCCGGTCAGTCCGCGGATGAGGTCGAACTCGGCGTAGGCGGGGCGCCGACGGCGGTCGATGCGGCGGTGGGCGGCTTCCAAGCGACGGCGCGTCACTGTCGCGGTCCCGGTAGCGACGATGGCTTTGGCGCGGGTGAGATCTGCTCGGTTGGATGAGGCGAGGACGAACGCGAGGGCGGGCGCACCGTAGAAGAGGCTGGCCCCGGCGGCGGTGCTGACGCCGCTGGAGACGGCTTCTTGAAGCGCTGTGTAGGCGGCTTCCCAGGCGCCGGTTTCCAGGTGGAGGAGGGCGATGCCGACGGCTCCCTCGGCGAGGTTCTGCTCCGTGCTCATGACGGCCCGCTCATGGGATCTCGGCCACAGGTGTGTCGGTCGGGGCGTCCGGTGCGCAGGTCGGTGTGGGCGATGGTGCGGGCCAGCCGGAGGCAGTGCTGCTCGGAGCCGGTGTCTACGCCGATCATTCGGGCGTGGTGCAGGTGCAGCAGGTCGGCCAGTACCTGGTCGGTGTCGAGCCCGTCTCGGTCGGCGAGAGCCCGATAGCTGGCCAGCGCCCCCACCAATCCGGCATCGTCTGCGGAGGAGGCGCGGACGCGGGCGAGCTGGGCGGTGTTCAGGCGCGGGCCGCTGCGGTGCGGCACGTGATCGACGAGCCACCGCAGGCCGTCGCCGCCGGTGAACCCGTGAGCGATGGTGATGACCCCGGCGGCTGTGGCGGCCTGCGCGTCACCCTCCAGTCGTGCGAGGACGGCGCGGGAGTCGGCCGCGAAGACCGCTTCGGCCGCGGTCAGGGTCGGGCCGCTTCCGTGGCGGGTCTCTGGCCGGTAGGTTGCCAGGGCGTAGTCGGTGACCAAATCGTCCTCGTGCAGCCGCTCTGCCCACAGGGCGAGGTCATGGGCGGCATCGGCGAACTCGCCCTCACGCAGCGGGACGCGCAGCCGCAGGTGTGGGTTCGGGTCGGGGTAGCGCAGGAACCACCAGCCCGCGGGGAGATCGGGAAGGTGGGCCAGGACGTCGGTGAGGATGGTCTGGGATGGGCCGAATAGGCGGGCGTCCAGCCATCGGGACCGTCCGGGGCGGTGCTGGAGAGTGCTGGCGGGGCGGGCAGGCCGGGCCGGGCGCTGTGGGCGCGATGATGTCGAGGTGAGGGTGAGTAGGAGTTCGGCCGGTCTGCCACCGATCCAACCGGAAGGCTCGTCGGCTTCGGTCAGGGCGGCGCCGCCGTGCCGGTGAAGGTGGCTGCGCAGCACCGCCAGGTGGGCGGGCTCGTCCAGGTCCAGCCGCAGTCGGACATCGTCGAAGCTGCGATTCTGGCTGATCAGTACCTCACGCGGCACCCGGTGCCGTTCGCGGTGCTGCTGCCAGGCGGCCTGCCACTGCGGCCACGGCGCGCCGCGGCCCGGTAGCGCGGTCGCGGAGATGGTCCAGCGAGCCGGGTGCAGGACGGCGCGGCCCCGCTGGATCCTGGGTAGGAAAGGCAGGCCGCTGGCATGGCCCCAATCGAACCGGGCGCACGGGGCGGTCCACGCCGTCCAGATCTCGGTCAGGAACCGGACGAGAGGCTGCTGGGCGGTCGGTAACAGCACGCTGTTGAGCAGCAGCGGTTCGACCGGCCGTCCGGTGGTGGCCGACACCAGCCACAGCCGCTCGCCGTCCCCCGCCACCGCCAACTCTGCGAGCGTCCAGGGCGGGGCGGGGTGGAAGTCTCCGACGGGCAGGACGGGCAGCAGTTCGGGTGCGCGGGCGAGGGTGGCCAGGCGGGCGTGGAGCGGAGGCCCCGACAGCTGCACGATGTCCGCGCCGGGCGTCGCGGCCGGAAGATCGGTGTAGACGCCGCGGAAGTGCTCCAGTTCGCCGGGGGTGAGCAGGTGCAGGAACCGGGCGGCCGTGACGCCCGCGTGGCGGGCGCCGCTGACCACGGTCAGCGTGAACGCGCCCCGGTCCAGGTGCCGTGGTGTCGGGGCGGCGAGGGTGAAGCGCAGTTCGGTGTGCGGGATCGGGGGCCGGTCATCGTCGCCGTGCAGCGCAGCGACCAGATCGTCATCGAGCACGACGTCGGCGCAGCCGTCCAGGGCCGACCGCTGTGCGAGGTCGGCGAGCAGCGCGTCGCGGGAGGTGAATCCCGCCGGATCACGATGGGGTGAGCCCCGGTACCCGGCGGGGAACCCCAGGACGTTCACCACCTCGCGCAGCGGCACGGCGGCGCCCGGGCCCCACCGTTCGATGAACGAGCGATGGTAGGCAGCCCAGCCGGGCAGCCGCGGCGCGACGGCGGCGAGCGTCCCGGCCGCATCCTCAGCGGCGGCGACCACTGCGGGCGGCAACGTCACCGAGCAGCCGACCCGCAGGTCGACCGCGACCTGGTCGCCGGGGGCGGGCAGGTCGATGCGCCCGGTCAGATGGCGGGCCAGGTACGCGGATGGGTCGGTCACGGTCATCGGCGGCCGTACCGCCGACAGCAGCACCCTCGCGTTCACCAGCGCGGTCAGCAGTCGCTCGGCTTCGGCCGTGCCACCGGGAAGCTTGGCAGCCACCGTGGCGGCGAGATCGGCGAACGCGATTGCGGAGGCGGCCTGCTCAACCGCGTCCCGCACCGGATCGGTCAGGTCGATCTCGACATCCCACATCCGGTCGTGCTCGGCGCGGGCGCAGGGCAACACCCACCGCCCGCCACGCGCGTACCCGAGAGGGTTCGTCATCACCGCTACTGTGCGCATGAACGGCAGGTCCCGCTCGGCCCGCGCGGTCTGCTCGGCGGTGAAACGGTCGTCGGGACGGGCCACGGCACGGTTCCGCCCGCTCCAGTACACCGCCGCGTGCGAGCCGAACTCGACCGGCGCCACGCCCGCGAAGCGGCCGAACGGGGTCGCGCGGGTCGTCCACCTCAACAGATACCGGATCGTGGACTCCACCAAGCGCCGTAACCGGCGCGTCTGGACCGGCTGTCCGTCCAGGGCGCGGGTGATCTGGGCGGCCAGGTCGGGCGCGGCGGGCGTGACGGCGGCGGCGAACCCCGGCAGCGTCCACGCCTCTTGCAGCCACTCCAGCCACTGTCCGGGCCGGTCGGCGGTCAGGTCGGGCCAGGCGGGCAGGACCAGATCATCAGGGTAGGCGGCGGCTCTGAGCAGCGCCGCACTCGTCGCGTGGAACATGGGTCGCTCACCGCCCTGGCGGTCGCAGAAGGGGTTCAACGGGGCCGGGCCCAGCCCCTGTTGCGCATGGAGCCGCGCACGGGGCCGGGTCCGGCAGGGGTGAGGCGGGTGTTAGCGCACGCCGACGTCGGCGTTGGTGGTGCAGGCGTCCGAGCCGGTGTTGCCCGAGCCGCAGTCGTCGTCGGTGCTGGTGGCGTGGCCGCTCGCGGCGTCCCCGGAGTCGACCAGGCGGACGTTCAGCTCGTACTGCTCGTCGCGCTCCATCAGGGTTTCCCTTCTATCGAGAGGTGACGGTGGGGAAAGTCAGGACGAAGCGGCTGTGCCGCTTGTCCAGGACGGTCCCGTCCGGCAGGTCGCCGTCGGGAGTGCGCGCTGGCGCGACGTCCAGGGCCGGAGACGGACTACCGGCGTCCAGCCACGCGCGCATGTGCTCGACCATCCGCCCGGCCGCCGCGGCGGCGTCGGGCCCGTGGGCGGATGCGCCGAGATCAAACGTCCTGCCGGTCCAGTTCAGCGCCGACCGGTAGGAGAACGTGCCCTCGACGAGGGCGGCGGGAGCCCCGAACCGCCACGACGGCGCGACGATGCCAGATTTGACGGCCGCCTCCTGCGCCGTCAGCATCATGAACTCGTCCGCCTCCCCCGCGAACCGTGTGGCCAGCCACAGGTCCAGGTCGGCCAGCACGGTGCGGGGCGGCAGGCTCACCCCGGCCCACGCCACCTGGCGAGGCTGGTTGAGCAGGTCGGCAACTGTGCGGGCGATGACGTCGGGATCGGTCTGCGGGTCTTCATCGAGCCGCAGGTGGACACCGTCGGCGACGTCGACGTACCGCAGCGGCCGGCCACCCTCGCCCCGCATCGAGACGAACCCGCACTGGCGGTGGCTGACGCTGGCCAGCCGGTCCCCGGAGCGCCGCAGCGCCCACGATCGGGTCAACCCGAACGTGCGGAGCGGGACGACGAGGACACCGTCGCCGTGGAGCTGCTCGCGCCACGCGGGCGGGATGTCCCAGGCCCCTGCGGTGACGATGATCAGGTCGTAGTGGCGGTCCGGCTCGACCGGGTGCTCGGCGTCCGCGCACATCACGGTGACGTCGTTGTAGCCCGCCTGCTCCAGGCAGGACGCCGCCCGGTCGGTCACCTCGGGGTCGATGTCGATGGTCGTGACCGACCCTGTCGGACCGACGAGCTCGCGCAGCAGCGAGGCGTTGTAGCCGCCGCTTCCGACCTCCAGGACGGCGCGGCCCTTCAAACCGCCGAGCGCCTCGACCGCCTGGCCGAGCATCTCCGCGATCAGGTAAGGCGCCGACACCGAACTGACAGCCTCCTCACCACGCCGGGCAGTGATCACCGCGGTGTTCTCGTATGCCTTCTCCACCGAGACGCCCGGAGTGAACACTTCACGGGGCACCGTCCGCATCGCCCGCTCCACCTCGGCGGGCATCGCCAAGCCCTTGCCGGCGTGGTCACTGATGATCGTGTCGACCAATGCGTTGCGGAGTCTCTCGGCCCCCTCGGCGCGGCTCGCGGTGTCGACGCTCACGACACGCCTCCTGGGAACGGGACGAACCGGTCTGTGAACCGGCCACGGTGCGATGTCATTGCGGGAGAGCCTCCTTGAGGTGTCGGGTTCGTCGGATCAGCCGTCCGGCCGGGATGAGGCAGACGGGCCACGTCAGTCCGGGGATCTGCGCGGTCGCAGCGGTGACGCGATCAGCGACTCTCTCAGCGATCCCTGGTTCACCGCCCGCGACCCGCCGCTGCGCACGCACGGGTGACCCTGCGATGCCCGCTCACAGGTCACGATCGTCCCTCTCCGTTCAATCGTTCGGTCCTGGCGGTGTCAAGTGCCTCGGTGGCCAGAGTCACCGGGCCGGGATGCGATGTTCGCCCCTTGTCCTCACAGCCGATGGCGAGGACCAGTTCGCGGCGCCCCAGCGCGAGTAGGTGATGCACGGCCTCTAGCGAGTCGCGTCCGATGCCGAGGCTCACCAGTCCCGAGTCCACGTGCTTTGCTGCCTCTTCGCCGCCCTGGTCAATCAGTTCCCGATGGAGATGCGCCGCACGGTCGTTTACCGCCGAAACTGTCGGTACGAGCAGATCGATCGTGGCCGTCAGCGACTCCAGCGCCTCGGCGAGCCCGCTCAGGGGCGCGTCACTCGCAGCACCGTCGTCCAGGATCTTCATCGTGTGCTGGGCCTGGTTGGCTAGGGCGTCCAGGGCGCTCAGCATGGCGCGGGTCCGCTCCTTGGCAGCCTGGTCATTGGCGGCTTGTTTCCTGGCGGAGTGGTCTTCGTCGGCTTGTTTCCAGGCTGCCTGCTCTTGGGGCGTGGGCGTTCTTTTACGAACCAGTGCTGGGGGATGGGTGGACAGGTGCTGGATGGCCTGTTCGTCGATGGGGCCGGTGGCGAGGGTGGCGGGACGGGGCTGGAGCCTGTTGGGGAGGTTGCGGGCGGTGTCGCTCTGGTCGGGTTCGTGGGTGTGCAGGTGGGCGGCGCCGGGGGTGGTCAGCAGCGCCCACGAGGCCAGAACGGTCGCCGTCAACGCCAGCAGGTCGGGATCGAGGTCATCTGCGGGCGGGACGTCGGGCAGGGCGGCGGGCGGGACGGCGTCTGGGTGGGGGACCAGGATCGTGGCGATCCTGCTGAAGCCCAGCGGCCCCAGCCTTTCCAGGAGCCCCTCGTAATGGCGGGCGGAATAGGCCGACGTGGAGGGGATGGCGATGCGCTGGTCGCCCCACCAGTACAGCCACGTCCCTTCCGGAGCGGGGCCCCAGTGGCAGGCGATCAGCGGCACTCCCTTGCGGTCGTGACCGACCTCGCCAGCCCAGCGTAGGAGCCCGGCCTCGACGGGGGGCTCGACCGCCCAGGCCCACGCCCGGCTGCTCGGCGCGGCGGCGCCTGCGGGCGCGGTGGAGGTGTCGGCGGTCGCGGCAGCGTGGGCGTGGGCGAGCATGTCGGTGCCGAGGGTGACGGCGGCGGTGGTGGCCGCCTCGTCCAAGGCGTACAGGTGTGCGTCGGCGATGCGCGCGGCTTCGGCGTCGGTCAGCGCCCAGATCTGCTGACCGGGGGGCAGGGCGGTGATGCTCGGTGGCGCGGTGAGCCTTCCGGTGTGCTCCCGCTCCTGCGCATACAGCGTTTCGCCCCAGAAGGCGACGAGGTAGTGGGTGGCGTCGCGCATGCGGTGCAGACGCTCGATCTGCGCGGCGGGATCGGTGACTGCGAACGGGTCGAAGAAGGGATCGTGTGTCATCGAGCGGCTTTCGTGTGCGGCGGGCGAGACGGGCTGGTCGCGCAGTGGCGGGCTGTCCGGGCCGGGGTGGGGGAGCGGACCGGTGTGGGTCATCGGACGGGGTCCTTGACCTTGGTCGGGGGGTCGCCTGGGGCGGGCTGTTTGCTGAGCCAGTGCCGCATCCACGTGGGCGCGGCGGTGGGGGCGTAGGAGAGCAGCAGGCCCGCGAGCAGCGCCGCCACCCCCAGCACCACGCGTCGCCCGTCCGCGCCGATCTCGGCATGGTTGAGTACCACGGCCGTCGCGTTGAACGCCGTGTGGCCGACGATGATCGGCCCGATCCGCCCGGTCGCGCGGTGCATCGACCAGGCCGCCCCGGCGAACACGAGGGACGTGGGTGCCGTGGCGCCGAGGTAGGCGTGCGGGATCACCCGCAGGACGCACACCACGGTGAGGATCTGCCAGGGCGGGCGGTGCGCGGCCATCATCAGCGCGGCGGGCAGCGCGAGCAGGGGAATCTCCTCCCGCAGCCCGGCCACCAGCGCCTGGATGGTGAACAATGTCGGGTTGGAGAGGTCGACCGCGTCGGCCTGGGCGACCACGGTGCCTTGCAGGAGTTCGATCCGGTCGTCCAGGGCCATGGCGATCAGGTGCGCCGCGAACACGATGGCGCAGGCCGCGGCCGCGTCCATGTCCCAGCGCAGGGCGATCTCTCCGGCCAGGCGGCCACGCCACAGCGGCGTGCCGGTGTCGGTGGCGAGTCCGGCGCACAGCCACGCGCCCGCCCCGGCCAGCAGCACCGTTGCGGCGGTGTCGGTGGTCTGGCCGACCAGCGGCAGCAGCACCGCCCCGGTGAGCGCGAGCCCGGCCGCGCCGCACACCGCGGGCCAGACCGCGCGGCCGCGCTCCGAGCGGTGACGGGCGCGGACCAGCAGCCAGATTCCGGCGGCGGTGAGGCTGAGCGCCGAGACGTTGACCGGGACCGCAAGGCCGGGCTGGTCGGCTCCGGCCAGTTCCGCGGCGGCGTGCAGGGCTGTCGCGGCGTGCGGGCCGAACAGGACGGCTACCGCCGCGGCGCCGCGCCAGCGGGAGGATCGGGTCATTGATGACAAGGGCCTTCGTGTGAGGGAGGTGGTCAGGGGACGCGGCGGCGGGCTATCGGCCGAGTGAACTCGGCCCAGACGATCCGGTGGTCAGACAGCGCGTCGCCGCCGAGCTCGACGCCGTACCCGGTGATCGTCTCGGTGGGAAGCGTGGTGTAGATCCGGTCGCTGCGGAGCGCGAGCGCGTCCCGGTGCTGGTGCTGGTGCTGGTGCTGGTTCGGGGCGCGGTGCCCCGTGGTGGGGGTGCGGTCGCCCTTGATGTGGCCGACGTCGTGGAACCCGGCGGCGGCGAGCGTTTCGGCGGGGCGCTTGTCGAGCTTGCTCCTGGCCGTGGCGTTGTCGGTCCCGGTGGTGTCGGGATCGTCGTCCAATGCGGCGGCGGTGAAGTCGGCGAGGTAGATCAGGTCGTGGTGCCGGTGGGCCGTGGCCGTTTCGGCTTCGGCCAGGCGGATGGTGGCGCTGGAGGGGGCGCAGTCCCCGACCAGCAGATGCACGGGGCGGGGATGTCCGGCGATGGTGAGGGTGACGTCGGTCAGTCCGTTTACGAACGGCGGGCCGGTCAGGTGGGCGACGTCCCTGGCCCCGACGGTGATCTTGTCGCCGACGCGGATCAGCGTGGCGAGGTTGCGGCCGTAGAAGCTGGAGCGGCCCAGAAACCTCCAGGACATCCCGAGGTCGGCGGCCACGCCGTCCAGGCGTTCGTCGGCGAACATGCCCCAGGTGGCCTCTTGCAGCCCGATCAGGTCCAGGTCGAGGGAGGCGAGCAGGTCGACCTGCTGGCGCAGGCGGGAGTCGTCGCGGCTGAAGTGCTCGGGGTCGTCGCCGTCCAGGCCGCCGGTGTGCAAGTTGTAGGTGGCGACGCGGAGGGTGGTGGGCTCGTCAGGCATGAACGGTTCGCTTTCCGGTGAGCAGGTCGGGTAGGTCGCCGATGCGGGTGATCAAGGTCGTGTTCGGCGGCAGGCCGGGCCGGGCCGACTGGGGTCCGAGCAGGACGGCGCGGATGCCCAGCCCCGCGGGGACAGCCGCGTCGGTGCGCAGGTTGTTGCCGCAGACCAGCAACTCGCCGGGCTGGACGGCGAGGTCGTCCAGCACGTGCCGGTAGAACAGGCGGCTGGACTTGGTCAGGCCCAGCTCGTGCGAGAGATAGACCCGGTCCTCGAACAGGGCGCCGAGCCTGGCGGCGTGGAGAGCGGGGCGCCGGTCGTGGCCCGGGCCGGTCTCGGAGACCAGCGCCAGGGTGACGCCAAGGTCCTCCAGCGCCCGGACGGCGGCCTTGGCCTGGTCGGTGACCGGCCGCATGCCCGCCATCAGGTTGACGGGGTCCAGGCCGCTGGTCAGCGTGTGGCCGTAGTCCAGAGCGACGTGGGTGATGGGGCCGCCGTACCGGCGGGCACGCCACAGGGCCCGGTTCGCGGTCATCGTCCGCCTCCCGCGCGCGAGGAGATGACCTGGCGCAGAGCGGCCAGGTTGACGTCGAAGACCAGCCCGTCGTGGTCGCTGCCGATGGGCACCTGCCAGTAGCCGGTGGCGGCGGTGGCCAGCTCGGGCGAGGCGTAGGCCCGGTCGACGCGGGCCCCGCCGCGGCCGGTCGCCCGCAGCTCGGGCGGGTGGCGGAGCTCGGCGGGCAGGCTGTAGGCCAGGTCGAAGAGCCGGGCACGGGCGAACACGTCGTCGACGTCGTAGTTGGCTTCCAGGCGGCCGTCCGCGCCATCCCGGCATCTGGTCACGCGAAGGTGAGGCGGCAGCCGCTCCAGTTCGTCGGCGGTGACGGCCGGGCCGCCGCGCGGGTAGCCGTTGAAGTCGCCCCCGGCCAGCACGAGCCGCTCGGGGGCGGTGAGCAGCGCGGCGAGCGTCTGGGCTTGGGAGAGCTGCTCCACCGCCGAGCGCGCCGGAAGGTGCACGCTGTAGCAATCCAGGACCTGGTCGGGGTCCTCCAGGCCGGGGAGGCGGAGCCGAACGCCGCACCAGGATTCGTGCTGGGTGCCGCCGAACCGGCTATGGGTGTAGGGGACCTCGGTCTCGATTCTCAACCCGATGGTGCGCGTGTCGACCAGGATCGCGCTGTGCAGGGCTGAGCGGGCGCCCGGCGGCACCGGGCCCAGCACCGCCTCCATGCCCAGAGCATTGGCGGTGCGCCGCACGTGCCGGGACAGCTGGAGCGCCGGCTGCGGCACCCCGAACTCCTGGCAGAGCACCACGTGCGCGCCGACCTCGCCGAGCACGTCCACGGTCTGCCGCCAGCGTTCGTCGGTGCCGTCCGGGTCCAAGCCGCCGTACTGCCAGTTGACCGAGGCGATCCGGAGGGTGTCGTCGGCGGCCGCCGGGACGGTCGCGGGCAGGGGGGAGGGGGTCAGGTCCACTGGCGGGCCTCGACGTGGTGAAGGGCGGTGGTCTGGATCGTCGTAAGAATTGCGTCGTGGTCGCTGGCCCGTCCGGTGTCGATCCGTCGGTACTCCTGGATGGCCTGGGCCATGTTGGTGGTGACCCAGATCTGGTCGGTTCGCACGCCGCCGTGATGGCCCGTGGGCGCGAGCAGTTCCTCGGTCGCACCGGGGTCGGGCTGGCGGGTGGCGAGGAGCGCGGCGACGTCGAGCAGATCGGCGTCGGCCAGGGTGAAGCCGACCTCGCGATCAGCGCGCCACTCGTGGTCGGGCAGGTAGCGGCGTTGGCATCGGGAGCTGCGGTTGTAGGGCGGGACGCTCGCCCAGTCCGGCTCGGGATCGGCGGGCGGGACGTGGTTGATGTCGCCGCCGATCACCCCCATGCCGCCGTACCGGTAGAGGCGCGCCGCCAGCAGTTGCGCCTCCTGCGCGGCGGCCAGGACCGAGTAGGGGGCCAAATGCGCGGAGATCGCGGTGAGCGGCACCCTCACCTCCGGGTCGCCGAGCACGTCCAGGACGGCCACGCCGAACCCGTGGTGGGTGTCGGCCGCGTACTTGGTTTCCCATTGCCGCCACCGCAAGAGGTCGGTGCGGTGCATCACCACGGTGTGCGCCCCGGACCGGGACGGCGCGACGTGCGCGCGCAAACCCAGGGCCTCTTCGGCGTCGGCCTGCAGCCGCAGGTCGGCCACCCAGCCGTGCGCCTCCTGGCCCAGCAAGAGGTCGGGCGCGACCTCCCGGACGATCTCGACCAGGTCGGCCCACCGGTCGTCGGGACGGCCGTGGGCGTCGGTCCGGCCGCCGTAGCGAAAATTCAGGGTCATGACGGTGAGTAGCAAGAGGTGGTACTCCCAGCAGGGGGTTGGACGAGCAAGGGGGATGGAGGGTGCTCGCCCGACCGCAAGCCACGGGGCACCCGGACCACGCGACGGGGGGTCATCGGACTCAACGCGGCCCGAGCACGCGGCCCGAGCCTGCGACCGGGCGAGGATCAGGTGGGCGAGATGGGGGAGCGTCCGGGGACGTGGGCGGTCAGCGCCGCGCGCACGGCGATGGGCGGATGCGTCGAGATCAGCTCCAGTAGTCGGGAGGTCCTGGTGGGGGGCGGGCTGGCGGCCCGGACGCGTGCCCAGTAGTCGCGGGCGACCCTGGGGCCGGTCGTGCTGGCGGCCAGGATGTCGGCGCGCAGCTCAACCCCCCACCGCACCGCGGTGGTGACCAGCCACAGGGCGGGCGCCAGGACGGCCAGCAGGTGCGGCGGCCCGGTCACGCCCAGCACGAACCACGCGGCCAGCAGCGGCGCGCCGAGCAGCAGGTGCAGGGTCCGCGGCACCCGTCCGGCCTGCGCGACCTCGCCCGCCAGGACGTAGGCCAGCATGATTGGCTCGTCCAGCAGCCGGTGGCCGATCAGCAGCACCGGGTGGCGGCGGGAGGGCACCAGCGTTGCCGACAGCCGGGTCCGCGCGCAGTTGCAGTCGCCGCCGTCGATGGCGCAGGGCCAGTGCGCGGGCCGGACGACGTAGAGATGGACTCCGGCCGCGGTCGGCATCCGTCCGCCGATCTTGGTTTGCGCGTCGACCAGAACCTCGCCCACGTCCTCCGGGACCTCCGCGAGGAGGTCCCGCTCGTAGGCGTCCGCGCTGGCCCAGTCCACATCCCTGCCCGGGCCGGTGCGGTAGGTGACGACCGCGCCCCCCACGGCGGCGACGACGACCACCGCGCCCAGGACCAGCGGCGGTGCGGCCCCCAGGGGAGCGGGCAGCAGCCCGAGCAGCGCTCTGGCACCGGCCCCCAGGAGCAGCAGCGTCACCGCCGGCATCTGGGCGCCGGGCGCGGCCGCCCTGTCGACGTCGGCGCCCACGCCGCGCCCGACGTCCTCGAAATCACGCACGGAAATCCTTCCTGTGGATCGGTGGCCGGGGCGGGGTTACGTGGTGCGGGCGACACCGCAGAACTGCAGGACAGCGTGTGGAGGCGGCCACGGTTCGGGCCGCCACTGCGAGCAGGGCACCACGCCGGGGTCCAGCAGCTCCAAGCCCTCGAAGAAGCCCTCGATCCGCTGTGGGCTGCGGGCGACGACGGGGGCACCGCCCATATCCATCAGGACCTGCATGGCCTGGTGCACCCGGTCGCCGTCCAGCTCGGCGGTCGGGTGGGCGACGACGACGAAGCTGCCCGGCGCCAGCGCCGCGACCAGCTCCTTCACCATCGCCTGCGCTTCGTCGCCGACGACGATGTAGTTCAGGACGTTCAACATCGTCACCGCGACCGGCCGGGCGAAATCGAGCGTCCACGCGGCCTCACGCAGGATGGTCCCGACGTCGCGGGCGTCGGCGTCGACCACTCTGCAAGCCCCTTGGCGGGTGCAGGTGGCGGGGAGAAGGGCACGGGCGGTGCACAGCACGAGGGGGTCGTTGTCGACGTAGACGACGCAGGCGTCCGGCGCGGCGCGCTGCGCGACCTCGTGGAGGTTGTCATGGGCGGGCAGGCCGACGCCGATGTCCAGGAACTGCCGCACCCCGGCCTCACCCGCCAGGTACCGGACGGCTCGGGTGAGGAACGCCCGCTCGTGACGGGCGGCGTCAGCGTAGCCGGGCAGGATCTCGGTGACCCGCTCTGCGGCCTCGCGGTCGACCGGATAGTTCTCCTTGCCGCCGAGCAGGTAGTCCCAAAAACGGGCGGGGTGCGGCGCCTTGGTGTTGATCATGGTGGTGCTGCGGGGGGCGGGCGCCCTATCCCACGCCATGCGCCACCTCCACCGCCGCGGAGGCCTCGGGGAGGACGGCAGCCATGCCCAGGACACGGACCGTCTCGTAGGGCGTGTACCGGCGGGCGCCGTCGACCGACCAGTTCTGCACGTCGACCAAGCCGGGAGGGGTCACGATCCGCCAGCCGTCGGCCAACTCCCGGATCTCCGCCTCCGTCCGGAACCGGATCGGGCTGCTGGCCTCTTCGTACGCCTCGGTCATGTCGTCGACGCGGCCCTGCTCGGTGTCGGTCGAGGTCGCGTGCGACACCACGACGACGCTGCCGGGCGCCAGGTGCTCCCGCAGTCCCGCCATCACCGCCGCCGGGTCGGCTACGAAGTGCAGGATGGCGGCTAGAACGACCGCGGTCGGCGCGGTCAGATCGAGGAGGTCGCCCGCGTCGGGGTGGCGGAGGATGCTGTCGAGGTCTCGGATGTCGCCGCCGAGCACACCGCCGTAGCCGGGGCGCCAGGCCCGCGCGTGGGCGCGCACGACCGGGTCGTTGTCGTAGGCCAGCACCGTGGCCTGGGGGGCGACGGCACGGACGCACTTCTCGACAGAGTCGAGCGGGACGTCATGGACGATCCCCACGCCGATGTCGAGGACCTGGCCGATGCCGAACTCGGCAACGGCCCACGCTGCCGCGCGACCGGCGAACTTGAAGTTCTCCCGGGCGACGGCCGGGGCGTCAGGTGACGACCGGACGACCTCCATGGCGGCCTGCGCGTCGACCCCCGACCAGGACTTTCCGCCCAGGTAGTAGTTGTACATAAGCGCGGTGCGGGGCCGAGTGCCGAGCACGGGACCGGTCACGACTCGGCCTTGGTGAGCAAGTCGTGCAGTTCCTCGGGCGTGTCGGCGTTCACGTCGGTGATCCGGACCGGGACCGCGTAGGTTCCGCGCTGGTCCATGTCGAGAAAGGCCCACCAGCGGTGCTTGTCCGATTCGACGATGCTCCAGTGCGGATGAGCGCCCTTCAACCACGCCTTGGGGTCGGCTGTAGACAGTGCGATCATGATCGATTTCCCTGTTGGGCGGATGCGGGGTGTCATGCGGCGATGGGGAACTGGTGTGAGGACGGCAAGCTGTTCGGTCTCCCCGCCGTCGCGGTCATGGGACGGCGTCGCCGGTCGAGTCGTCTCGCCTGCCTAACCGGCAGCAATCCTGGCCAGGCACGGGCCTGGGCGGAGGCCAGCGAAATCCTGTTGCCCTGCATGAGTCCAAGTGCGCGGGCAGCCCAGTGTGATGAGCTTGAGTCGTGGGACCGCGCTATCGCTACGCCGGAGCCCGCTGCACCGCAGCCGCTTTCTGGGGGAGGGGCCACGTCAGAGGAGAGTCCAAGCTTCTGGACGCACTGCTGGGCGGACACCGGTACCTCGTTCGATGGGTCGTGGATTGGTGCTTTCAGCAGACCGCTTTCGCATCCCCTGCCTCTAGCCGACAATGTTCGACAACTTCCGACATCCGTCTGTCATGTCGTATCGTGACAAGGCCAGCTGCGAAGGTTCATCCTCATGGCATACGAGACGACTCCTGAGATCCGCGCAGGTCTGCGCCACGAACGCAGGGCTCGCGGGTGGGACATCCCGCGTATGGCGCACGAATTGCGGGAAGCCTCCGACTATCCGCACAAAATGCCGTCCGAGCGCAGCCTCACTCGGTATATCGAGCGCTGGGAGGACGGGCAGGTCCGGCGGATCACAGAGCGTTACCGAATCCTCTATGCACGGGCGTTGAGTATGAGTCAGGAAGAACTGTTCGAGGACGACCCGCAGGAGCCACCGATCTCGGTCCCCACCCAGGGTGACGTCGAGGCGATCCGCATGATGCTGAACGCCCTGATGGCCGCCGACCGCCGCTTCGGTGGGCGGCGCATTCGCCGACAGGCCGACGACTATCTCAGCGACGTGATCGAGCCGATGCTGCGCGGGCGCGCGCCGGAAGCTCTCAGACGGCAGATGTTCGGCCTGGCTACGGAGTTCACCCTGCGGGTGGCAGCGATGCACCTGGACACCGACCAGCTAGACCAGGCGCTCGGCCTGCTCGGCAGGGCGTCCAGCATGGCCGCCGAAAGCGCTGATATCACGCTGACCGCCTGGGTCCTGTCCCGCCGCGGTGAGCACGAGTTGCACCGGGCCGCACTCACCAGGAGACCAGAGCGACGCGCGACCTTCGTGCGCCAAGCCCTCGCCTATACCGAGGGCGCAGTCGGCGTCGCACGCGCGGCACCACCCCTCAGCCGCGCATTTCTGATGACCAAACACGCGCTGGCGTGGTCACTGACGGGTGATAGGGCCCGGACGCAACGAGTTCTCGGCAACGTGTGGACGGCCTACGAGCAGGCCGACGGCGACCAGGAGCCCGAGTGGATGGGTGCCTACGAGTACGGGCATCTGCGCCACGAGGAGGCCCGATGCTACGTCAACCTCGGCATGGGACGGCAGGCCGTCAAAGCCGCCGAGCAGGCCCTCGCCGCACGCACCGCCGCCCGGCCACGCGCGTTCACCCTCGGCGTCCTCGCCATCGGTCACGCCCAGACTCTGGAAGTCGAAGCTGCATGCGCTACAGCCCATCAAATGCTTGACCTGGCGTCCCACATCTCATCGCGACGGGTGTGCATTCGGCTCGGCGAAGTGCTCGACACTCTCAATCCCTACGAGAACAACCGGGCCGTCGGCGAACTGATGAAGGCCGCAGAGCCGGTGTTGCAAGGTTGCGGCATCTGACCGTGGAAAGTTGTTGCCCATGCCCGCGATGCCACCTGAAATCGAGGATGCCCTCGCCGAAGTGGGTGCCCGCTGCCGGGTTCCCGTTGACGATGCTCGATTGGTGCATCAGCACAGCAACAGCGCGATCGCGCTACCAACCGCTCAGCTCTTGGTCCGCCTCGCCGGCAATCCCGATGCGTTCACGAACGTCGCCTCCTCAGTAGCCATCACGCGATGGCTGGCCCGCCAGGGCTATCCCTGCGTGGTCCCTGCCGAGGTGGACCCATTCCTCGTCACTGGGCGAGTGGTCTCAGTCTGGCGACTGCTGGACGTAGCCCATCAACCCTTGGCAACCGCTGCCGAACTCGGTGAGTTGCTCCGCGATTTGCACCACCGACCTAGCCCGCCGGTCGCGCTGCAAAAACTTACCGACCCCTTCGGATCAGTAGCGGCCGCCATTGAACAGCACCCGGACGCCATGGCCGAGGACGATCGCACTTGGCTTAACGGACGAGTGGGCCGACTACGGCGTATCTGGACTGATCTGCGCCCCACTCTGCCGACCGGCTTGGTACATGGTGACGCTCACACCAACAACGTCATCCGACTCACTACCGGCCAGGTCGTCCTCGGCGATTGGGACCACGTCGCCCGAGGCCCTCGCGAGTGGGATCTCATCCAGGTGCACTACATGGCCCGCCGATTCGGCCGCCATACACTGGAGGACCTGGACCGGTTCACTGCGGCATACGGTTGGGATGTCCGCGACTGGCCCGGTATAGAATCCCTCATTCAGATTCGCGAGATCACCGGTCTGAGCCCCTACATCCGAAAAGCGTCGACCGACAAGTCGGCACACCGTGAAGTCGCGCACCGTGTTGCTTCGCTTCGTCTAGGGGATACGTCCGCTCGGTGGTGCTCGCCAACCCGCTAGCTATTGATCGAGCTGGAGGATTGCGAGCCCTCGATCGGCTTGGTCTTGGGTGAGGGAGGGCAGCTGCCGCCTGGTCAGATCTGCGTGCTGGTGGCGTGCGACGGACACGACACTGATGCCTAGATCAGTTGATCGCTGCCGCCCTTGGTTCGGCTGTCCCTGGCATTCCAACACAGTTCGAGGTACCCCGAGATGGCCAGCGACACAGGCGATCGAGCGACAGATTCACTCACTGATCGGTATGGACGAGCCGGCGCCGCACCCGCTACAAGGCCGTCACAGCAGGGGTGGTCACGGGTGTCGGCCGCGGTCGGTCGGTAGGCGGGAAGTGGGTCGCCGGTTCCAGGGCTGTGGGCCGGTGCTCGGTCGGCTTGGTGTCGGTCCGCCGGTGAGGTGGTCGATGCTCCAGGCGATGACTTTGGCGATCGAGTCGGCGTTCTTGAAGACTCGGCTGTTGGAGATGGCGCGCTGGAGTAGTTGCTCTGGCTGGTGGCCGGCGTCGCGGGCTTTGCGGAGTTTGGCGAGGACGGTTTTCCAGGCTGGGGCGGCGGCGACCTGGTCTGGTGATGCGATCCCCGGGCGTTGAGGGAGGTGGGCGCGCAGGATGGCGAGGTATGGAGTGTCGGTCCTGTGTAGGGCGTCGCTGAGTTGCCGGTGGATGGGGTGGGGTAGCGACTCTGCCGAGTCGATCGGTCCGACTGTGTTGGCGGATGCTTGGACAAGGGCGGTGATGTCGATTCCGTTGGTGTGAGCGCGGTGCAGGAGGTCTTCCAGCGCTGGCGAGTACAGCTGGTCGACCGTGTCGGCCAAGCCGTGGTTGCGTAGTGCGTTGATGAGCAGGGACTGTAGTTGCGCCCATTTTTCGGGGATCGGGTGGCTGAGGGCGGGAGGCCGGTCGGGGTGTTCGGCGTGTTGGTGGTCGGTGACGCGCTGGTTGATCTGGTCGGCCAGTTCTTTGGAGAGGGCGCGGTCGGCACCGGGTGCGGGGCGGCCCTGAGGATTGACCCAGGGCGGTGTCATTTTCGTCTCGCGGAGCAGGGTGTGCGGCTGTAGTCCGGCCTGTTCGGCGGCGTGTAGGGCCGCTGTGAGTTCGGGGGTGCGCAGGTCCGCGTGCATGTCGCCGAACCATTCTCGTGCCGCTTGGTGGATGAGATCGGCGTAGCGTTCCCCGGCCGGATGCTCCTCTTCGCCGCCCCGCGCGGGTTCGTTGTGCGCGGGTTCGTTGTGCGCGGGCCAGCCCGGGACGTCGTTCACAGTCCGTGGCCCGTCCGCCGCAGGGGCGGGGGTGTTGAGGCGCTGCTGGATATGGAAGGCCAAAAGATCAGCCAGCGGCAGGCCGGGAACGTGTGGAGCCTTGCCGATTTCGGCGTTGTCGGCGGCGGCGTGGAGGACGGGGGCGGGGTCGTATCCGGTGTGCTCGGCGCGGTGCAGCATGGTCGCCAGGATCGGGTAGGCGGGGTCGCTGGTGATCTGGGCGGGGTCGATCAGCCCGCCGAGCGTGGCGTGGACGGCGCGGCGGAGGTCGGGTCGCTGGGCGGCGTCGCGGTCGGGGAAGTGGTGCACTGGGTCCAGTTGCCAGGCGGCCAGCCGCAGGTGATGGATCGCCCGCTGGGTGGATGCGGCTTGGGCGGTGAGGCGGAGCTGCCGATGCCAGGCCAGCGCGGCATGCAACGTCTCTACGGAGGTGAGGATGAGCGCGTTGATCGCGGCGATTTCCTGGCGTCGGGTCATTGCTTGGCCGGCGGCGTGCATGGCTTGGGTGGCACGTCGCAGGCTGGAACTGACCTCGTTGTGGGTGCGTTGGATGGGGACGCGTGCGCCGCGTTCGAAGGCGTGGGCGGCGGCGGTGAGCTGGTCGCGGATCTGGCCGGGGGCTTGGTCGGCGGCGATGGTGAGCAGGTCGCCCACCGCTTGGGAGTTCGCGGCACGGTGGGCGTCGGTGGCAGCGTTGCGCAGGGCACTGGAGGGGGCGTCACCGACAGTGTCGCTACCGGTGTCGAATGCTCGCGCCGCTTGTGCCAGCGGACTGACGGCGGCGTTCCAGGCGCGTGTCCGGGTGTCGCTAGGGCTCGGGCTTGGTGCGCTCGCCGCCGCGTTGGCGTGGGTGTTGCGCGGGGGAGGGACGACTCCTTGCCATCGTTCACGGATACGCGGCAGCGACAGATCTGGGTCCAGGGTGGACCCGGCGTACCAGATCGGATCCCGGCTGGCGGTGAGATCACCAGGCAGGTGCACCTCGTACCCGGCGGGGACGCGCTCGCCGCCGGGCGTAGGAAGATCATGGGTGCGCACTCGTACGCCCGCGTCGGCCAACGCGCGGATGAACGCCGGTTCGTCGGCGGCTGCAGCGGCGGCGCTGCGGACCCGCCTCCTGAGCGTGTCGCGCGCCGACACCGCCCGCGCCCACCCGGCCGCCTGCGCCGTCGTCTTCCTCTCGAATGCACGGGTCGAACCGTCCACCGGAAGGCGACGCATCAGAGATCCGGTATTCAGGTTTCCGGCTACTGCGTCGCGGCCGAGCCGTTGTGCTTTGCCGAGTTCGGCGCGCGTGGCGCGGCGGGAGGCGGTCCAGTCCACCGGCGGAGTGGCCGTCAGGCCGTAGCGTTCCTCCAGGCTCCGGCAGGTCTGCCGGAGCCGCAGGTAGTCGTTGCTGCGGTTGGGCATTTTTCCGTCCATCCGCCGTAGCGTGGCCACGATGTGGATGTGGTCGTCGGCGTGCCGGACCGCGATCCACCGGCATCCCGCCGGGTCGCCCTTGGGCGCGATCCCGGCCGCGTCGACCAGCTCGCGGGCGGTCTGGTTCCATTCCTGGTCGGTCAGCAGCCGGTCGGTGGGCGCGGTGCGGACCGCGCAGTGCCACAGGTCCCGGCCGCGGCGGGGGTGGATGACGGTCAGCCGGTCCAGTTCGGCGGCCAACTTCGACAGCCGCACCTGGGCCTCCTCCGGTGAGGCGGCTGCGGCCGGGTCGTCGACCAGGCCGTCCCACGAGGCGATCAGGTGCGGGTCGTGGTGTTCTTGCGCCCGTCCCGGCCCGTACAAATAGCTCAGCACGTCGCGCGTCGTGGAACGGCTGTGCTCGGCTCCCGTCCTCGCCGTCCCCGCCTTCTTTTTGGTCTTCTTCTTTCCGATTACCTTGGCGACCACGAGGCGCTCCGTGCTCGGTGGGCGGGCAGAGCCTGGCTGATCGCGTCCGCGATGGCTCCCACGTTCACGGTGGATTTGCCGTCATTCACTCTTCGAGCATAAGAGCGCCCAGCCGCGTCGGCACGGTTATGTCTGACATAACCCATATCTTGCTCCGTCGCACCGGCAGAGAACGACCGAGAAAAATCTCCACCACCACCACCACCAAGTTTGTGCCCGCGCCGACCGGCCCACCGACAGCAGATAGCCGATCTGGTCGATCCATTGCCATGGAGTTGCGGCACCGGAGAGTTTCGGGCTCCCGGCTCGTCCCAGCATCAATCGAGCCGAACCGCCTCAGGGAAAGCCGCTGCCGAGACGCGCTCGACACCCGCCCAGATCTCCCACCGCCAGCGGTCTGATCCTCAAGAAATACATCGCCTCGTGATCACTCACAGTGGCGGGCAGGTGCGTAGTCTTCTTCGGATGCCCCGTGGCTCCCCCTCGCCAGATCATTTTCGGTGCGGGTGTAGCCGGGGCGGAGCGTGCTGGTCTGGGTGTTACCGGCGGTGGTGCTTGTCGGCCCAGCAACCGGCGCATTCACCGTCGCTACGGCGCGCTGCTCCGGGATGGTCGGGGCAGGTGCGAGGGGCGGCTGGAGTCTGGGTGAGGGGCTCTGGGAGCGGAGGGGGCGGCAGTCTGTGCAGTCGGCTGATGATCACCCCGGGGATGTTGCGGGCCCCGTGCAGGTCCCGGGTGAGTTCGGCGCGGAGCCGGTCGCCGGGCCAACCGTCCTCCAAGGCCCTTGCCACCCACGGAGCAGCGTGCTGGATCGCGCTCTCGCTCAGGTTGACCTGCTGCGGCAGCGTCCGAAGAAGATGCCGCGCCTCCTCCACCACCACTTGGCGGGCACGGTCGTCCCAGGTGCTCTCACCGCGTCCTGGCACGGCTTCGGCTGTGTTTACGCGTCCCTGGTGGTGGTGGTTTTTATGGTTAAGGTTCTTCTGGTTAGGGTGCGCACACGCGCTCTCCTGGGATGCGTGTTTACGCACTCGGGTTGTGCGCGTTTGCGCACTGCCGGGAGTTTGCTGGACCGGCCGGTGCGGGCGCGGGCCGCCCTCGTGGTCTGTGATCTCGTCGGGCTCCGGGGTGTGGTCCGGTTCAGCCCGCGGGGTGTCGGCCAGCGTACGCGGCCCCTGATAACCGGGCCGGGGTTGCAGATGCAGGACGTAGAAGTTGCGGGAACGCATGCCCGAGGTCCGGGTGGTGCGTTTGTCGATCGCGCCGACCTCGATAAGTTCGGTGAGGTAACGGTCGATGGTGCGGGCCTGGGAGAAGCCCATCCGGGCCGCCAGGTTCTGCCGTGAGGGGAACACGACGCGGTCGCCGCGCCGCCGGTTCAGATGCACAGCCAGTTGCCAATACAGCGCCTGGGCTCTGGCGGAGATGCCGCTGAGCGCCACCCAATCGGGCAGCATCGTCCACGCGCCGGGGCGGGCGATGCCCAAGGGGACGGAGGTCGCGGCATCGGTCGGGTCGCTGCCGTGTTCGCTGGTCTGGTCCTGCTGGTCTTGGCTCACCGTGTCCTCCTGAAGACCGGAAACCATCGTCGTCCGCCGCACGCGGGGCGCGGGCGATGGGGCAAGAGGTGCGCGCGGCGCACGCGCCGTGATGTCCGAACCTGGAGCTGCCGGGGAAGAGGGACCTCTGGAAGCCATCGGCTGCGCCTGCACATCGTCGGCTCCCGCCCGTCTCCCGCTGCTATGCGTTCTGGGAGACGGCGCTCTCTGTCTGCATGGTGCTCATCCGCAGGCCCTTCATGATGAAGATCTTTGGAGGAGTTCAGGCCGTGGCCCTTTCTCCTCGTCCGGCGGAAGCCGTCCGCCTCACCGAGCCGAGAGCGCGTTAACCCGCCCGTGAGCGAAGCGGCGGGCGGGTTGACGCGCGACGGCCGGTGAGGCAGGCTCCGCCGCCGGACGAGGAGAAGGCCCGGCTGCCGACCACCATCACCAGCTGGCTGCCGTGAATGGCGGCCGCCACCGCCGCGCGCAACCGGTCGTCAAACCCCGGCCGGTCCAGATATGGCGGCAGCACCGGCACCGCCGCCGAGGATGGACTTGTGGCTGCGAAGGCCTGGTGCACCTCCGGCGTCAGCGCGTCCTGTTCCTCCAACTCGCCGATCACCCGCCCCAGCGGCTTCCCTGCAGGTCGCGCATGATCGGGCAAAGGTCGTGTGCGTTCGACCCGCGCGGCGCTCACCAGCCGTTCCCGGGCCTTAGCCATGGCCCGAGATTCTGGCCGCACGCCCGGACGAGGTTCTCCAACGTTCTCACCCGCGGGAGCGCAGTACCACCAGTGATCAGCGCGTGCACGGTCCCCGCGCCCAACCCGGCGTCGGCGGCCAGGCGATGGATCCCGTGCGGGTACCGCGCGGCCAGCAGCGCCAGTTGCTCGGCCAGATCCTGACTGGTCGCGATTCGGTCTGGGGCGATCGCCGCCATCGGTACTCCCCGACCGTTCGGAAACGTTCGGATTCACCTTTACACCCGCCACCTCGATCTGGTCATCCGATCAGGATCGTCCGTTATCGCCCAATCGTCTCGAACCCACACAGCCTCCGGCGCGAGCGTGCTGTCACCAGCCCCGAACAGGAAGGCACACCACGGTGGACGGCATTGCCCGTAACCCTCACCCCAGCGAACCAGGCCAGCGCGGCGGGTGCGGTCCTGGCGACTTCGTGCCACGGCAAGTGATCATTGCGGTGGCCTGCGTCGCCGCGGGCGCGGTGGCCGCAGTCCTGGTGTGGCTCGCCCCCGGCATCGGGCCGCCAGTCGGGGCCGGTGTCGCGGTGACCGGACTGTCGCTGGCGCTCTGCGGACTGTGGCGCGAACGGCACCGGCCTTGAACTACAGGTCCGATGCGGCCCGGGTGATGATGACGATGATCGTGGCGGCGCCGCAGGCTCTCATCGCCGGTCTGGTGACCGGGTTCTTGGGCTGCAAAGGCCCGCCCAGCGTGAGAACCGCGGCGGCGGGTGAGTGGAGCCAGGTATGACCGGCGGTGTCGCTTCCGCGGCGGCAGACCAGTTGGGGTTGGTCTGGACGGTCGGGTGCCGTGTCGTCGAGCGGAAAGGCCGAGGTAGCGAAACGAGGCAGTGACATCCCCGGTGCGTTCGCCTCCCACCGGCGTCGCTAGCGGGTGCCGTGAGCGTTGAAAAAGTGGCGCCGGGTCCTTCTGTGCGTCAAGGGGGAGTAACGGCATCAGGCGGCAAGGCGAAGGCATGGGGGTTGGCCGCCGCAGAGGCGCACATCTACAGGAGAGCTTTCGGTCGCTCTACGCTGAGAGTGTGACACCCGTGACGCAGCTACCTGAGATCAACTGGCACCAGATCCGCGGCAAGGCACCGTCGGGATCACGTCGTGACGGGTTCGAGGAACTCTGTAACCAGTTGATGATCTACGGCGGCTTGGTCACGTGGCCGGAGGGCACTGCGTTCACCACGTTCGGGAATCCCGATGGGGGTCGAGAGGGGCGGGGTGAACTGCCGGGCGGGGCGACCTGGGCGTGGCAGGCGAAGTACTTGTTCACTCTTGACGCCGATGCGTTCACGCAGATCGACAAATCCATTCGCCGTGCTTTGATCACCGAGCCCAAGCTTGAGCGATACTACGTGCTCTTGCCTTACAACCGTCCTGGGGGTGATACCGCCAAGGCGAAGAGCGCATCGACCAAATGGAACGAGCACGTCACGAAATGGGAAAACGAGGCAGCGGCAGCCGGTAGGACCGTGACGTTCAAGTATATCGGCGAAACCCAATTGAACGAGTGCTTGCTCCAGCCATCGCAGGTCGGGCGACTGCGCTACTGGTTTGATCTGGACGTTTTCATGGGGGACCGGTTCCGCGAGATTGCGGCACGGGCGGAGGCCGACGCGGACGGCCGATACAGCCCTGACCTGAACGTCGAACTTCCGATCGCCGCCGTCTTCGACGGGCTCGCCCGTACTCCCGCCTTCGAATACGAAATCCGGGCCATGCTGGCCCCTCTCCGTGAGGCCAGAGGCACCTATGGCCTGTCGCTGCCCGAAACACGGCCGGAGCTGTTCAGGCCTGCTATCACGGCGCTGGACGAATGCCTCGACCGGCTCGACCAAGTGGTCACTAAAGCCGCCTCGCAGGCGCGCGAGCCGGATGGCGCGCTGCCTGACCTTGGTCCCGCCATTGAGGCCGTCTGGGACCCCGTGGAGAACGTCTCCGGCCTGCTCCGGCAGCACTGCCTTCACGACCGCCTCTACATCGGCAATGCTGGCAGCCTGTACGCCCAGCTTGCGGCGATCCGCTCGGCGGTCACCGGATTGGAGCGGCTCCGTACCAGCCGGGGGTGGCGCAGTTTCGCGGCCACCGCGGTCCTGGTGACCGGCACGGGCGGTGCGGGAAAGACCCACCTGCTGTGCGACCTCGCCAGGAACCGCGCGGCGAACGGCCTGCCCACTCTCATCGCGCTCGGTGAGCAATTCGAACGCGGGCCCGTCGACGTGGAACTCTGTAGGCTCATAAGGTTCCACAGCCCAGCCGACCAGCTGCTGGCCACCTTCGACGTCGCTTGCCAGGCGGCTGGTGAGATCGGTCTGATCATCATCGATGGGCTGAATGAGCCGACCAACCGGGGGCTGTGGAACAGGCACCTGAATAGCTTCCTCGACGACGTCGCCAAGTTCCGGCATATCCGGCTCGTCCTGTCCTGTCGCAGTGAGTTCCTCGCCGACACGTTGTCGCCGGCAATGCAGAGGCGACTTCTGGCTTTCCAGCACACCGGTTTCGAGGAAGTGCCGCGTGACGCGGTGCGGCAGTTCCTCGACTGGTACGGCATTGTGCGGCCCTCGTTCCCGATGTTGGACCCGGAGATCACAAACCCGCTGTTCCTCAAACTCCTGTGCACGGCTCTGCAGACTCGCGGCGAGCAGAGCTTTCCGCGTACCGGTATCGGAACGACGTGGATCTACGAAAGCTTCCTCGACGCGATGGACACCCGGCTCTCGGCCGAGGAGCGCTGTGACTATGACCCGAGCGGCGCACTCGTCCGAAAGGCGATAGAGCAGATCGCGGCTGCCATGCATGCCCGGGGACGCAGACTGCCCAAGGCTGAGGTGGAAAGGATTACCTCCGCCCTGCTCCCAGACCGCGGATGGAGCCGCAGCCTGCTCAACGGTCTGCTGAAGGAAGCGATCCTGGCGGATCTCTCGATTGATGGCACGGACTACGTCAGGTTCGGGTATGAGAGGCTCGGGGACATCGCACTGGCCAAGCTCATCGCAGCGCATGACCTTGATGAGGTGAGGACCGAAACGAGCCGGATGTCCGAGCAGTGGTGGGCACACGCCGGGGTCCTGCAAGCCATGGCCGCGGTCCTGCCCGAAACATACGGCGTCGAGTTGGTCGACGTGCTGCAGATCTCACCGGACGAATACCACCCCAGAGCCTTCACCGACTTCCTGCTCAGTGTCGCTTGGCGCAGACCCGACGCAGTCAGTGCTGGCACGGTGCAGATCCTTACGAAGCTCCAGCGCAACCCGGACTTCACCGACCAAGCCAACAACACGGTTCTGCAAGTCGCCACCGTCCCAGGCCACCCACTCAACGCCGAGTGGCTCCACCAGCAACTCGCTGGCTCCACCCTCCCCGAACGCGACGCGACCTGGTCCTACTTTTGTGATCGGCAGGACGAGATCGACGGTCACCTTCCCGGCCTGATCGACTGGGCATGGTCCGAAGCCAGCGCCGAGGCCAGCGACGAGACCCGCCATCTCGCGGCCCTCACACTCTGCTGGGCACTGTCCTGTTCACACCGGCCCACGCGCGACAACGCCACCAAAGCGATCATCGCGTTGCTGGAGCCGGCACCGCACCTCTACAAGCCGATCCTGCAGAGCTTCACCGACAGCGGCGACGACTACATCGAGGAACGGCTATTGGCAGTCGGCTGCGGCATCGCCCAACGCACCCTCACCCCGAACACTGCGACGCGCGCCGCTGAGGCGGTCCTGGACTTCACCCTAAGACGCAGCTATTGGCCACAGAATTACCTCAGCCGCGACTACGTGCGGCGTGCCTTCGATGCAGCTCTGGAACACGGCTGGCGGCCGGACATCGAGGACCTGGCCGCCCAAGTCCACCCGCCCTACAACTCAGACTGGATCGCCCCGCAGCTCTCCCAGGCCGAGATCGAGGAACTGGCCGGGCCGCCGAACCATCAGTACAGCGCCATCCACCACCCAGTGATGTCCGGCTTCGACGATTTCCGTAAATACGTGGTCGAATCTCTGATCCATCGCTTCAATCTGGACCGCGACCTCAACGCAGATCATCTCGGAGCGATCCTGTTCGAGGAGGCGCTCCGACTCGGCTGGACACCAGAACGCTTCGGCGTCATCGATCGAAACCTTCCACGCGCGACTTCGCCAGACCGCAAGAAGCATGAAGGCTACGCACAAAAGTACATCTGGATCGCATTCAAACAACTTGTCGGGCGCATGACCGACCGGTACGAACTCGACCCCCATCGCCGCGACGATCAGCGAACCCAATACGACACGCCACTCGACGTCTACGGTCACGACATCGACCCGACGATGCTGCAACGCCGAACCGAGAACCGGATCTATGACGACACGCCCGCCACCTGGTACGCACCGGTCGAGGCCAGGTTCCCCCACCATCTCGATCCCGACTGGGCGACCAACGATGAACACAGCCCACCGGTCGACCGTCTCCTCGCCTGCACGGACGAGGCGGGCGATAAGTGGCTTGTCCTGGAAGGCCACTTTCAATGGTCGCAGCCGCAACGCCCGGATGACGCGGCTGCGGAGATACCGCACCACACCGTTTGGGTCCAGATCCGTTCGTACCTTATCGACGCCGTTGATGCCGACGCATGGGCGCAATGGGCCGAAGGACAGGACTTCCACGGCCGCTGGATGCCCGAATCCGGGAGCCCTGCCGGTCTACTGCTCGCCGATCACCCACACAAGTCCGCCTGGCCTGGCCAGGACGAAAACGACGGCTCTCGCTTCGGGCAAGCACCCTTGCCTGGCCGCCTCGTCGTCACTACGACACGCTATGGCGGCGTCGCCAACGACTGGGACCAATCCGAAAGCAAACACCTGTACACCTTCCTGCCATCCACGACGTTCTGCTCGGCCTTGAGTCTCCGACGGGTCGGCGACTTCCAATGGGGAACAGGTGGAACGGTGGCCGTAGAGAGCTTCGCTGCCCGCGGGACGGGACCTGACAGCGTCCACGTCACCGCTCAAGCACTCACCCCAGCACTGGCCAGGAACCAGCAGTGCCTGCTCTGGACAGTGCTGGCGGCAAAGGAAACCACCGTCCCCGACCATCAAAGGCCAGCCGATGGAGCACCAGTTTTTCGTACCTACTCCGCCTCCTATCTCCTCAACGGAACCAACATCCGGCTGCTCGACGCCAACGCACAAACCATGTATGCCGGTGGAGGTAACGCGCGGCAGAGTCCCTGGATTCTGCCCAATGTCGTTTTGCTTTGAACGCGGCCCCGTGCTGACTCGGATCAGGCAGGACTCTGATAGCCATCCGGGCAGCGTAGGGTGCGTCCCATCCCGGATCCGCAGGTCTTGCGAAGTGGCGTGGGACGGACAGTGCGGGTCTCGAAGGTGCCCGGCCCAGGCTCCTGCAGGCCGTGGTCGCGCATCGCGTTGTGGCACCAGCGGTCCACAGCGCGGATGTAGCCCTGCAGCACCGGGGAGATCGGCGTCCACCGGGTGTGCTGGGCGATGACCGGGATCGGGACGCTGCGGGCGCGTACGAGTGCGCGGTGTAGGTGTCGGCGGCGGGCACTGGCGGGTGTTGCGCTGACCCGCTTCGGCGTGGCGGCGGCGGTGCTCGCGCAACGCGAGGTTGGCCGCGCGGGTCTCGGGTCGGCCGCGAGGCGGGGTACTGACGAAACACCCTGACCAGCAGCAGGACAGAGTCCCATCGACCTGTGATTTCACGCGAGCAAGAACATCTTGCACGAGCTGTGAGCGGCAGGGGTGGTTGGGCAAGCCCAAGCCGACGTCCTCATGAAGACCCGCCCTGGCCGGTCCGGCGTCCAAGCGGTACTGGCGCCAGGCCGCCGAGGTCGGCGCCGACGCCCCTCGACCGGTCCCGCCAGCGCCCCGCCGCGGCCATGCGACCGTTTCATCACCACCGCGCCATGATCGAACGCGACACGGCCGCATCACGGCCCAAGTCCCTCCCCCAAGCGTCCGGAAGCCCGAGGAGAATACGCACCGGGCCCGCGACGGCTGCTTGTGGCTGACAACATGGTCGATCATTCTTCGGTGATCAGCTGGTCGAAGAACGGCACGCCGGCCGCCGCAGCGCCACAGCCGGTCATGATGCTTTCTGCCGCACCATGGTCGGCCGCCAGGGCGAGCAGTCCGGCCCCGATCCCGCTCAGCACCGCGAGGAGCAGTACCAGTGCCGTGCGGGGGGTGAGCAGGGGCTTGTGCCGGGGATCGGGGCGAGTCATGTGCATTTTCTCCTGGATCGTAGGCCGCTGGCCGTGTGAGCTGTTACCGAAGGCATAGGCCGTGGGCTCCGGTGGAGCCCACGGCGGCGGCCGGGTCGGGCCGGTTTCGGTTGCGGGCGTGGGGTGGTGACGACACGGCGGCTTATGACTCAAGGGAATGGGACTCGGCGGCGCCGGGGGACGGCGTGCGCGACCGGCGGATGCAGCGGAACGGGTGTCGATGCGGGACGAGGAGCATGACGATGGGAGGCTCAAGGCCGACCAGCAGCTTGTGGAGTTCCTGGCCGAGCACGGCTTCGCCGGGCCGGTCTACCGAGAGTTCGCCGAAGAGTTGGCTGGGCAAGGGATGGCCGTGATCTCCGCGTGGCTGGGCTCGGAGCTGATCTTCGTCAAGTGCGCCGAGAAGGGGATCAGGCTGCCGCGGCCGCCGACGGGCTGGTCGCAAGACGATCGGCTGGAGCTGACCTTGGAGACCGTCGCCCGCGCGCTCAGGGCCTTCCGGACCGGCCTGGTCGAGGACCGGTGGGACGTCGAGCGCGGTGCGAGCCTGCGGACCTACTTCATCGGCGCCTGTATCTACCAGTTCTCCCGCACCTATCGGGTCTGGTTACGGTCGCTGGCCCCTGAGTGCGAACAGCCCGGGGACATCGATGAATGGCGGCTGGAGGGAGTGCCCGGCCCGGAGGACGTCGTCGCCGATCGCGATGCGATCAGACGCGGCCTGCAGGACATCGATAGCGTCACGGTGCGGGCCGCGGTGGTGCTGGCCGCGGAGGGATACAGCCGCGCCGAGATCGCCGAACTGATCGGGGGCGGCCTCACCGCCCGGGCGGTCGAGGGATTGCTGTACCGCCACCGGCGACGCACGCAGGGAGGTGACCGGTGATGAGCGCTCACGAAGAGTTGGACGACGCCCTGGAACGCCTCAGGAACCTGATCAGGGAAAGCTCGTTCGGTGAGGCCGCCGCGCAACTGCTGAGCCGCCGCACCCCCGCGCGGGACGCCGCCGAAGCGGTCCGCCGGGCCGACAACATCCGCCCATCACCAGCACCCAGACCCATCCCCCCACTGCGTCAGGGCTTCTGGGAGTACCTCACCGAGGGTGAGCAGAACGCGCTCCTGGCTATCGTCCAGGAGGTCCGCTATCCGGTCGGCACCACGCTGTGGTCGGAGGGGCAGGCCGCCGACCACACAGTCGTGATCAAGTCCGGCACGGTCAGGGTCTCGGTGAACCGGGGCGGACACGAGCGCGTCATCGCGTTCCGCGGCCCGGGCGACATCGTCGGCGAGCGCGCGGCGCTGCTGCTGCGCCGGCGGTCGGCCACCATCGTCGCGATGGACACCGTGCGCGGGCTGCGCGTGACCACGCAGCAGTTCGCGGCCTATCTGAGTGAGCATCCGCGTGTGGTCGCCGTCCTCGAACGGGTGGTGTACGACCGGCTGACCGAGCAGGCGGACGACACGCCGCCGGGGCCGTACGGTTCCGCGACGCCGTACGCGCCGGGCGTACAGACTGGGGTCCGGGGGCAGGACGCGTCCGGTGCCCAGTCCGGACGCGCGGCGCAGCAGGTGCGCGCGCTGCGCGACGAGTCCGCACTGCGCGACGAGTCCGCACTGTTGGAGGACGAGCCCACGCAACCCATGCGGATCAGCCCGCCGAACCATACCGGCTCGCCCCCGACAGGGAACTGCACCATCGTCTTCACCGACATCGCCGGGTTCAGCGCGTCCCGCCGCAACGACCGCGACCGCCTCGAAATGCGCCGCGCCATGTACGCCGTGCTGCTCGTCGCGTTCGAGGAGGCGGCGGTGCCCTGGGACGCCTGCCACATCGAGGACCGCGGCGACGGCGCGCTGATCGTCGTCCCGCCCGAGGTGCCGACCGCGGCCGTCGTCCAGCCAATGATCGCGTCGCTGGCGGTGCGGCTGCGCCGGCACAACGAGCGGTCGACCGGCGCCGTCCGCATCCAGTTGCGGGTCGCGGTGCACGTCGGCCTGGTGATGCCCGACCCGCCCGGCGTGTCCGGCTGGGCGCTGATCCGCACCGCCCGGCTGCTGGACGCCCGCCCGCTGAAGGACCGGCTCGCTGCGACCGGGGCCGACCTCGGCCTCATCGTCTCGAACTTCGTCTACGAGTCCGTCATCGCCCACGGCCCCGGTTACGCGAACGCCGCCGAGTACGAGCCCATCAGCGTCAGGGTGAAGAGGCTCAAGACCGAAGGCTGGATCCACCTACCCGGTGCGTCCGGCACAGGCAGTCACTCACTCCAGGGGGGCGGCCCACAGCATGCAGAACCAAAGCAGCACTGACCAGGCCGAGCCCCAAGGAACTCAGCCCGGTATGTACGTGCCTGGTGGTGGTGTGCGCGGCGCGGACCGCCACGATGGCCTGGCTGACCGAGGCCGGGGGACAGTTCGCGGTCGCACAGGTGCTCAGCGTACCCGGCCAGTGTCCCTCGGTCACCGCAGCGTCGCGTGGCCCGCGGCAGCGCACCAGGCAACGAAGTCGGCCGCGTCGTGCAACGTGGCGGCTGCCCCCGGTATGCGTGTTGACGGGTTCGGGGGCGGGGTTCGGGGAGCGGGGACGGTTGAGGGGTCTTGGGACGGTCGACGGGGCGAAGCTGGTTCACGTACGGGCGAGGAGCCGTCCCATGACATAGACCGGCGAGGCGTCCAGAGTCCGGCGCTTGTCGATGTAGCCCTGGGTGGTGCGCGGGTCGGCGTGGCCGAGGAGCCGCTGGATCTCCTGCACGGGCACGTCTTCCTCGTCTAGAAGCGTTGCCACGGTGTGGCGCAGGACGTGCGGGTGCATCACCTAGCACACCTCGTGCGGCAGTCCGGCTTCGACGGCCAGGCGGCGTAGGAGGTGGCGGAGGTAGCCGCGGTCGACCGGCGGGGGACGCCGTCGCTTTTGGCGCCGGAGGTGCGTAGCAGCGGCCCGTCGGTGCGGCCGTTGAGGTAGCGGTCGATGAGGTGGGCGGTCGCCGGCGTGATGGGCAGGGTGGCGGTCTTGCCGCCTTTGCGGACGATGTCCAGCGTGCGGTGCCCCGAGGTGGAGCCCAGGTCGTCGGCGCCCGCGCCGCACAGCTCCGAGACGCGCATCCCGGTTTCCAGCAGCAGCCGGGTGATGATCGCAGAGCGAAGCCCATCGGCGTCGGCCGCCGCGATCAGGTCGGCGGCCTGGGGGCGGGTGAGGGCGATGCTGCTGGGCTGGTCGGGTTGGCGGGGGCGGCGGACGTGTGCGGCGGGGTTGCGGGGCAGGGCGTCTTCGATGAGCCAGTAGGTGTAGAAGGAGGAGATGACGGCCAGGCGCCGCCGCCGGGTGCGCGGCGCGAGTGGTGGGTCGTGGTCGTCGAGTTCGGCGCGGTAGGCGTCGACGTCGCCGCGGCGGGCGTCGGCGACCTCGATGCCGTAATCGTGGCACCAGGCGAACCAGCGTTGGACGTCGCGGCGGTAGGCGTCGCGGGTGTTGGGACTGGTGTAGGCGCGCAACCAGATCTGCATCGCGGCTTCGAGGCCGCCAGGCCAGGCGATCGTCAGGGCCCCGCCGCCCGGACCGCCGGGCAAGATGATCTTGCCGGGGGTGGTGTTGTCGGTGTTCTGCGGGTCCCACATAACTGGGGTTATGGGGGGTTGGGAATGATCTTGATCTGGTGTTGTGGGCGGGGTGTCGGGTGGCTCGGGGTCGGGTCGGTCGGTGACCGCGAGCGGCGTGGGTTCGTCGGTCATCAGGGCCCCCGGTTCGCGGTGGGGTGAGAACGGCGGTCATGGATCAGCCCCGGAGAACGGGTGTTCTCCGGGGCTGGACGGAAGGCGAGGAGGGCGGTCGGGGTTTGGTCAGGTCCGCTCTCCCCGGCGGGGTGAGCGGTGCTCGCGCTGTTCGAGGCGGTTGTGGACACCGCCGGTCAGGATCCACCACAGCGCCAGCACGGCCAGGGCCGCGCCTGCGCCGACCTCGATCCGGCCGGACAGCGCGGTGAGCGCGATGGCGGCGGATGCCGCCACGATCAGGCGGTTCACCACTGGTGGTTTCGGCGGGTGATGGAGCGGGGGCGGCGGCCGGTGCCGTCGCAGGTGGGGCATTCGCCCCAGGCGTCGGCGCGGAAGATCGAAGGGTGGCGGGCGCGGCCGTGGCAGGTGCGGCAGGGCAGCCAGGGCCGGGTGCGGACGTCGAACCGCCACCAGATCAGCAGCCCGACGACGATCAGCAGGAACAGCAGCCCGCCGGTGACGGGAGACCCTTCACTGGCGTCGGCGAGTACGGGGGCGCAGGTCAGGGAGTTCATCTGCTGCGCCTCCGGCTGGTCGAGCGGCCGGAGGAGCGGCTGGTGGAGCGGCGTTTGGTGTGCCGTCCGCTGCCCCCACGGGGTCGGCGGTGGGCGGGTTGGCCGAGGTCTTGGGCGGTGAGCAGGTAGACCAGCACCTTCACTATGACGGCCAGGATGATCGCGGCGGCCGCGACCAGGGTGAAGGAGAGTTGAAGGACCAGGCCGAGGGCGAGCACTCCGGCGGCCGCCGCTCCGCCCCAAGTGTTCCCTGCGGTGGCCCATTGGGCTCGGCGGGAGCTTCGGTCGTGGGCGCCGACGTGCACGGTGCCGTGCTTGGTGCGCCGGGTGTGGGCCTTGACGTGGCCGCCCCGGTCGGGCGGTTTGCGGGCCTGCGAGCGTTTCGTGGTCGCGGGCTTGCCCTTGGCGGGAGTGCGGGCCGGACGTTGGCGGGTCGGGGTGGTGCCGGGTGCTGGTTTTCTGGGTGCCATGGTGCCCTCCTGAGGGGCTTGGACGGGGGTGTGTGAGTTAGGTGGCCCGACCTAACTGAGTTAGTGATCTCACTCGGCCGTGGCGGGGACCTAACTTGGGGTCTGGCCTGCGGAAAGTTAGGTGAGTTAGGTGGGTTAGGTGCCGCTTGGCGGACCCCTGGGAGCCCCTGGAAACGGGGTGCGGCGGGAGGCGGTCACCTAACTCACTCGCCCTGGGCGGTGCCGCTGGGGGTGCGGTCGGGGGTGCGGTCGGTGGTGGGGCGTTGGGCGCGGGCGCGGCGGACCTCGGCCGGGTCCAGGCGTAGGACGTTGCCGGTGTTGGTGACCCGGATCCCGTAGGCCTCCAGCCGCTTGCGGAGCTGGGAGCCGATCAGGGTGCGGTAGGGGCCCCACTCGGGGGCGAGTTCGCGGAGCAGGACCGGCACGTCGGCCAGCCGGACCCGCTCGCTGCCGAGCACCTGGTCCAGGTCGTCGAGCAGATCCCGCGGCCCGCTGCTGGTGCGGGGCAGGTCGGAGCCGGGCACCGCGAGTCCGCGCCGGTCCAGTTCGGTCAGTGCGCGGTTGATGAGGGGGGTGACCTGGTCGTTGTGTTCGGAGACGTCCAGGAAGTAGGCCTGGATGATGTCGGAGCGTTCGCCGGTGATGCCTTTGGCGACGCAGGTGCCGCGGTCGACGCCGGGGATGAGTTCGGTGGCGCGGTGTCCGCCGGCGTAGGCGCCTTGGCCGAGTAGGGCGTCGTTGGCGTGGTGGTCGCCGACGGCGAAGGCGAACCCGTTGGTGCAGTTGCGGGTCACATCGCGGGGGATGGAGTTCTTGGTGGGGGCTTGGGTGGAGACGATCAGGTGGATGCCGCGTTTGCGGCCCAGCCGGGTGATCTCGACCAGCAGCCAGGCGATCTCGGCACCGAACTCGGGGTGGTTGATCGCCACATGCGCCTCCTCCAGCAGGCACACCAGCGGATGCAAACCGACTCCGCGGGAGGCGATGGTGCGGGTGACCTCGGGGGTGCGGTACTGGACCAGCAGGTCCCCGCGCCGCTGCACTTCCTCGTGCAGTTCGCGCAGGTCGTCGCGGATCTGCTCGATGTCGGCCCGGTCGGCGCCCATCACATACCGGGAGCAGCGCCGCTGGAAAACTTGAAAGTCGTAGTTGGCGTCGGGCACCCAGATCCGCAGCTCAGCGGTCGGATCCAGGGCGGCGCCGGCCATCAGCGCGCGGGCCAGGGCGCTTTTGCCCTGGCCGGGCATCCCTCCGACGATGGAGTTGCGCTCCATCATGGGCGCGGGGATGGGGTCGCCGCGCAGCGTCCGGCCGATCGGCACGCCCCGGAACAGGTCGGCCAGCCCCTCCTCCAGCAGCGGGTAGGGGCCGGCGCCTTCGGCCAGGACGCCTTTGTCGGCGATCCACAGGTCGAGGATCCCGGCTTCGGAGCCGGTGGTGGGCCACACCTCTTTGGCCAGGCGGTGCAGACCGGCGGCCAGGTCGGCGCGGCGCCGCGCGATCCGTTCGGCGGTCACCCCTGCGGGCAGGCGGACGACGGTGTGGGTGCCGCGGCCGTCGCGGCGGACCGGGACCAGGTACTGCAACAGCAGTCCCTGCTTGAAGTAGGCGGTGATCTGCTGAATCCGCAACGCTTCCAGGGCGCGGGCGATGGTGGTCTCATCGATCACCAGATCCACATCGGTGTCATCAGCCGTGGCGATCCACCCGATCGACGCGGCCTGAGAGCGGCCCAGCCGCCACAGCAGGGCCACCGCCACCCACGGCGCGGCCAGCAGCAGCGGCCCCCACGCCACCCCCACGGCGACCACCAGGAGCTGCACGGCGTTCGCCACGGCCAGGGTCGGGGCGGCGATCTGGTGGGGGTCGTCGGCGGCGAGCGCGAGCAGGGCTCCGAGGCCGACCAGCAGCGCGACCACCCCGGCCGCGACCCTGGGGAGTGCGGCCAGCGCGCGGATGGGTAGTTCCAGCAGGTCCATGCGGCGGGCGTGCCGGTCCTTGCGGAACGCGGCGGCGCGGGCCTCCCACTCCAGCGCGGCCTCCAGATCACCGGCCGCCTCGGCCGCGCGGAGCATCCGCTCGTACCGGGCGGTGGTGCGCGCGTCCCACAACCGCCGCGCCACCACCACCGCACCCGCCGCCACATACAGCACCTGACGGCCGACGGTGCGGGAACCGGGGTGGGTGACGACCTCGGTCACGGCGTCGCGGACCGCAGCGACCGGCCGCGGGCGGACGTCAAGCACGGTCCCTTCGAGAACCTCCTCACCAGTGGTGTCCAGATCGGTGCTGTCGGCGCGGGTGGACTTGACGAGACTGACCGGCGGCTGATCGTCCTCATGCGGATCGGTCACGGGAACTCCCGTTCCTGACGAGCGCGTACGCGCAAGCGGGCAAAGGCGTACGGGGGAGTGGTCTGGGGGAGTCAGGTGCCGCTGGCGTCCGTCCGTACGAGCGGCTCGCCCGTACGGGGCGCGGCGGCAGTTTGAGCGGCCTTCTTGGCGGCGCGTACGGTCTTCTCGCACCACGACCGCTCATAGCCCGTACGGGCCTTCAACCCGTTCGGACCCTCGTAGACCGGCTCCCACGTACCGCCCGCGGCTTCGGCCCTGCGGATCTCCTCGGCCAGCACACCGACCCAGTACTCCCGCGACTTGCGCCCCTTCCTGGCGGCCGTCCGCGCAGCAGGACCCTTCTTCGTACGGGCCGGACGGTGCGCGCGGGAGGGCTCAGGCGCGGCGGGGCGGACGGGGTCCAGCGGCCAGACCGGCCGGACGAGCACGCTCGGCACGGTCCCGTACACCCGTACGGCACGAGCCGTATCCAGCGGGGTGAGGGGGGCCGTATGGTCGAGCCATCCCAGCCCGGACGGGGCCGCCGGAGGCGAGGCTCGTACGGGCGAGAGTGTCAGTGGCGGAGCCGTACGGTCCCGCTCGCCGCCACCCGTACGGAACTCGTCCGTACGGGGCTCCGTACGGGTCTCCGTACGGGGCTCGCCCGTACGGCGTCCGGGGCGGACGCCAAGACGCCGGTCGGCACGCCGCTCCCCGATGCGGCTCAGCAGACTGACCGTCGTCGCCGACGGCTCGTCCTCGACGGTGCCGGACCCGGTGTCGGAGAGGGGCGGGTCGCCGTGCGGCGTGTTGGTTGCCGCCCACCAGGGGCGGGCACCCAGCCGCACCAGCGAACGGGTGTTGTAAAGGGCGCCGACCTGCGCGAGCAACTGCCGCTGCAGATCAGCGTCCGAGGACAGACCGGCGTGCTCTTCGGCTTCTTCGTACAGGCGGTCGAGGCGGGCGATGGCGCGACGCTGCCGCCACCGCCACGCACCGACCTGCTCCAGCCGCCGGGCCCGGTTGGCGGCACGCGCCACCGCGGCCACCCGGCGGTGGGAGTCAACGGTGGCGGCGCTGCGCTCGCCCGGCTCGGCGACACCGAGCCGGATCAGCAGCCGCTCGGTGGTGAACCGCCAATTGATCCCCGACGCAAGCCCACGGCGGCGGCGCTCCAGCCGCATGTTGCGCTCCCACCCCCACGCCGCGATCAGCGGCGCGACCAGCCGCACCATCACGATCGCGGCGTTGGGGTGGGTGGCGGTGATCTCGTGACTGGCCGACAACACCGCCGACAGACACGTCAACACCCACATCGCCACCCCGTCGACGCCGGGCCCGTACCCCTCGGCCATCGACCGGCGGGCCCGCCGCGCCGACTGCACCACCATGATCTCGATGAACGCGAACGTCCCCGCCCGCAGCAACGGCGGCAGCGCCATCCCGCCGAACGTCTCCCACATCCCCTCGGCCGACACCGCCGTCGCGATCGCCGCAGCCGCCAAATCCCCCCGACTGGCGCGCACTTTCGGCCGGGCGCCGTCGGGTGGTCTTCGGTGTCGGGTGCCCGCCCAGGTAAGGGCGGCCGCGACCGCGGCGCCGCCGGTTGCGGTCGCGGCGTAGGGTGCCCACGGCGCAAGCGTGCTCATAAGCTCGTGCATGATCGGCCCTCGGGTCGCTCGCTCGTCTGGTGATCGGACGGGGCCCGGTCCCGGGCGCGCTGTGGAAGGTGGAGCCCGGGGCCGGGTGAGGTTTGGTGCCGGTGCATGTCGTTCTCAGAGGAGGAGACACCGGGTTCTTGTCCCAACAAAAATAACAGGGGGAGCCTTGTGGGCAACCCCCTGGCGCGAATATTTTTGTCGGGACAGAAACCGATCGGGTCCGAGAGGGGCGTCTAAGATGCCGTGCATACCGGAAGTCGCACGTCAGGGAGGCTCGGTGGCGCGGCCGCGCACTGGCCAGATGCCGATCGCAGAGATCCGCGTCGCCAAGCAGGACTGGGCCGACTTCCGGGCCGTCAACCTCCGCCGCGCCCCTGCCGTGATCCGCGAGTTCATCCGCTGGTACCTCCGCCGCCCAGGCGCCAAACTCCCCCAACGGCCGAGCCCCGAAGAAATTGAGAAGGCGCTCGCGACGGCCAATGACGCCGAAGGCCCTGCCGAGCGTGGGCCGCAGAGCGAATAGAGACCACGTCCAGGCGATCATCCAGCGGCAGCGCATTTTCCCTTCCCCGACGGCGCCTCGCCTGGGACCTGCGGGACTCGCTCATGCCTTGAACTGGAAAGACATCCGTTGTCGGTGCGCCATGCGGTCGACCGGAGCCGAGCATGAACTCGTCTATGTCGTTCGGATCCTGCGGGGCTTATCGACGGGGGCTGGGCAAGCGCGGGCGCCGGAGGGTGTCAAGCCGCCGGCAGGTGGCTTGACACCCTCCGGCGGCCCGTGCTTGAGTCCCCGCGTCGATAAGCCCCGCAGGAGAAATCTCCCGGTGCGGAGGTGTATCCGGTACCTCTGAGCGCCAGATCCTTGATCGAATCCGTGATCCGCCTTGCGATATGCGAATCGAGATAGTGGACCTGCAACCGCGACTCCGGTGGGATCTTCCCCAAGGGCTAATGTTCCCGAGAACGAGAGCGGGCGTTTCGAGCCTGCGGCGGTCATCGCCGCGCCTGTGTGACCGGTCGAAATGGAATGGGAGTCAGTTCCGGAGTTGCTCGCCGACGATCAGGACCGGATCGCATACCCGTAGGTGGCAAGTACGTTCGGTTCTGCAGCGCCCCGCGTTGCGCGGAAGCGGCAGGCGAGTATCCGCCAGTACGAACCCAAGGAGGAATGAGTTTATGGCGACTTTCGAAGAACTGCCGTCGGGTGAGTGGCGGGCCACGCTGAGGACGGGCAGAAAGCGGTTGAGGAGGACGTGGCCGTCGGAGGCGCTGGCGCGTGAATGGGCCGACTGGCAGGAACGGCAGCCCGGCGACGCCTCCTTGACCGAGGCCATCGGGAGCATCCAAGAGGACCTGGCGCTCGATGAGCGCGAGCACCATCGGCACGGGCAACCACTCGGTGAGTGGGTCGAGGTGCGCCGCGCGGACCTTGCCGTACTCCTTCAGGAAGTGAGCTGCCGCGCCTGACGGCGTGTTCCTGATCAACACGCCCTGAGCCACGGCGAAGAGAACTAGTAGAGGTTCGCGGCGCGGTGGGCAGGGTGGGTGACCCGCTGGATGGGCCTCTGGGTGCCGGCGGGTGTCGCCCGCCCCTGCGGTGAGCGCCTGGGCGAGCGTGTCGTGGTCAATCACGATCGAGTCCGGGACGTGCTCACGCCGGGGTGACCGAGGCGCTGCCCGTGGGCGGAGGCTAGTTGAACACCCAGTCTTACCAACGCGTTTCTTTGACACTCTGGGCACGGGTCGGCGTTCGCCAGAGCGGACAGACGGTGACTGTCCAAGAAACGATCGTTTTACGACAGGTGATCGGCCATGCCATCCGGCAACCCCCTTGGCCGTCGGCCGCTCGCTCTCACGAAGTCGACCGTGCCGCCCCCGAACCGGGCGCCGGTGAAGTCGACCGTGCCGCCCCCGAACCGGGCGTCGGAGAAGTCGACCGTGCCGCCCTCGAACCGGGCGTGGGAGAAGCTGACCGTGCCGCCCTCGAACCGGGCGTGGGAGAAGCTGACCATGCCACCCTGGAATCGAGCGCCGAAGAAGCTGACCATGCCACCCTCGAACCGGGCGTTCCGGAATGAGACCTGGTTGGCGTGGAAGACGGCGAGGCTGAAGTCACCGCCGTCGAAGACGACGTCGGTGAAGTCCAGGTCATGGCCCTGCCAGAGCACCGGTGCATCCTCGCGCAGGTGTGCGCCGATGATGCGGATGACGGTGTGGCGGACCTCGCGGACCGCCCGGTAGCTCTGACGGGCCGCAGCGTGCTCGCCCGGGTCCTGGCCCTCGGCTGGTTCGTCGCCGGGATCGGGGGCGTAGGGCAGGCGCAGGAACGCGCACAGCACGTCGATGCAGGTCTGGCGGAACTCGCGGGTGGGGGCGTCGTCGGCCAGGCCGGCCAGGGCGTGGACGCCGCCGAGCTGGATCGCGGGCGAGGGGTCGCCGAGCTGGGCGACGGCGGCGGTGAACCGGTCGGTGCGCTGCCCCTGCTCGGTCAGCTCATGCGTGCGGCGCTGGGCCTGCTCGCTTTGCCGCTGCCCTTCCTGCGTCAGCTCGAAGGTACGGAGTTGTGCGAGCTCGGTGGCCTCGGCGGAACGGCGGGCGGCATCGACTCCTTCGATCGCGGCCTGGGCCGACCGGCGCGCCGAGGTCGCGTTGGAGGCGGTGTAGTAGATCGCCACGGCGGCCAGCAACCCGGTCGCGATCGCCATCGCCCGGCCCCGCACCGTGTCCAGCGCGTCCGCCAGGTCCTTACCGGTCAGGCCGTCCTGGCCGCCGACCTTCACCCCGTCGACGTGCACCAGCCACCACTTCGCGCCCGGCCCCAGCACCCATACCACCACCGCTACCAACACGATGCCGCCAGCCACCAACCCGACCCGCGCCACGTGCCCAGCCGACCCGGCCGACCGGCCTGAGCCCTCACCCGCGCCGCCCGGCGCCACCGTACCCACGCCGCTCAGACGCCCAGCCCCCATCGACCGGTTCACCCGACCACGCGCCCGGACCTGGCCGCGACGATCGTTTTACGACAGGTGAGCGCCCAGGCCGTCCGGCAATCCCTTGGGTCTCCGCCCATGTGCGACGCGGAAGTCGACCGTGCCGTCCTCGAACCGGGCGTCGCGGAAGTCGACCGTGCCGTCCTCGAACCGGGCACCGTGGAAGTCGACCGTGCCGCTCTCGAACCGGGTGTTGGAGAAGTCGACCCTGCCGCCCTCGAACCCGGCGCGGAAGAAGTCGACGATGCCGCCCTTGAACCGGGCGTTGGAGAAGTCGACCCTGCCGCCCACGAACCGGGCGAAGGAGAAGCCGACCGTGCCGCTCTCGAACCGGGCACGGGAGAAGTCGACTCTGCCGCTCTCGAATCGGGCACGGGAGAAGGCGACGATGCCGCCCCCGAACCGGGCGTTGGAGAAGTCGACCCTGCCGCCCACGAACCGGGCGTTGGAGAAGTCGACCGTGCCGCCCACGAACCGGGCGTTGGAGAAGCCGACCGTGCCGCCCTCGAACCGGGCGTCGCGGAATGAGACCTGGTTGGCGTTGAAGACGGCGTGGCTGAAGTCCCCGCCGTCGAAGACGACATCGGTGAAGTCGAGGTCGTGGCCCTGCCAGGAAACGGTGGCATCGTCGCGCAGGTGGTTGCCGATGGTGCGGATGACGGTGTGGCGGACCTCCCGGAGCGCCCGGTAGGCGGCGCGGGCGCGGTCATGCTCGGCGAGGTCTTGGCCCTCAGCCGGATCGGCGCCGGGGTCGGGGTTGTAGGGAAGGCGTAGGTAGGCGCACAGCACGTCGATACAGGTCTGGCGTAGCTGGCGAGTAGGGGCGTCGTCGGCCAAGCCCGCCAGAGCGTGCACTCCGCCCAACTGGACGGCGGGGGAGGCGTCGCCGAGCTGGGCCACCGCGGCGGTGAACCGGTCGCTGTGCAGCTTGGTGTCCTCACGCAGCGCGGCGTTCTCCTCGGTGCGCTGCTTGCGGTAGGCCACCACCAGCGCCACCAGGCCGCCCAGCCCGGCGACCACCGCGAACGACAGCTTCACCAGATCGAACAGCACCGTGGAATCGATCTGCCGCTCGCGCTTGATCCCGTGCACGTCCAGCAGGTCCAGCCCCAGCCACAGCGTCCCCGCGGCGACCGCCACGGCGACCGCGAAGGTGCCCGCCAGCGCCACCCCCACCGGCACCAGCCGCACCGGCCGCTCGTACCGTCCCCGCCGATCCGGCTGCTTCATCGCATCCACAGCCGCCAGTCAACGGGTGCCGCACGGGGCGCGGCCACCCAATGGCCACAACGGGCACGCCCATCGTTTCAGCACTCTGTGGAAGCACCGTGACGGGTTACCGGCCGGATGCGGTCGTTGCCCCCGATCACGGCATCGTGAACGGTGGGGGTGGTGACCGCGTCACAGCGGTGTGGGTGAGGTGGCGCCGGGCGGCGCGCATGGGCGTGTGAGGCGGGGGCTGGAGCCGATACGACGGCACTGGTCACGGGCGCGAGATCGGCGTGAGGGCAAACCGTTACGGGTGCGGCCGTTGGCAGCGGGATTCTGGATGCTGGCGGCAGCGGGGGCGGCCGTGTTGGCGATCTGGCTGACCACCGCGTGGTTGCTGGACGTCGCCGATGACGCCCCGCCCGGCACCGAGCGGGCCAAGATCCGGGTGGACGCCGTGCGCACCGGACTGGCCGCAGGCGGTGGTGCGGGCGCGGCGGTCGGGTTGATGCTGGCGTTTAGGCGGCAGCGGCACGCCGAGCTGGCGACCGCGCTGGGGCAGTTGGACGCGGCCGAGCGGCGGATCACCGAGCTGTACAACGCCGCCGCAGAGCAACTCGGCTCCGACAAGGCCCCGGTCCGCCTCACCGCCCTGTACACCCTGGAACGGCTGGCCAACGACAACCCCCGGCATCAGCAGACCATCGTCAACATCATCTGCGCCTACCTGCGCATGCCCTACACCCCGCCTCCGGCCGACGGTCCCGACCAGGAGGAGCAACACCGCGAACGCGCACGCCGCAACGCCGCCCGCTACCGCGCCGCCCGAGACAACCGACCTGCTCCCCTTGAACCCGCACCCCATGGCGCCGACCCACACGAGGAACGCCAAGTCCGCCTCACCGCCGAACGTCTCCTCGCCACCCACCTACGCCCCGACGCCGAACACCACTGGAACGGCGTCTCCCTCGACCTGACCGGCGCCACCCTCACCGACCTCGACCTCGCCCTCTGCGCCGTCCAAAGGGCAGACTTCTCCAACGCGACCTTCTCCGGGGACGCGGAGTTCGGTTACGCGACCTTCTCCGGGAACGCGGAGTTCCGCGGGGCGACCTTCTCCGGGGACGCCTGGTTCGACCACGCGACCTTCTCCGGAAACGCGGAGTTCGGCCAGGCGACCTTTTCCGGGATCGCCGGGTTCGGCAGGACGACCTTTTCCAGGCACGCCGGGTTCGACCAGGCGACCTTCTCCTCGAACGCCTCGTTCGGCGGGGCGCCCTTCTCCTCGAACGCCTCGTTCGTCGGAGCGACCTTTTCCAGGCACGCCATATTCGGCGGGGCGGCCTTCTCCGAGCACGCCGGGTTCGGCCAGGCGACCTTCTCCTCGAACGCCTCGTTCGGCGGGGCAACCTTTTCCAGGGACGCCTCGTTCGGCGAGGCGACCTTCGGCGGGGACGCCTGGTTCGGCGAGGCGACCTTCGGCGGGGACGTCAGGTTCGATGAGGCGAGGTTCGAGCACACTGTTGTATTGGAGTCGGCCACCGTGGCGGTGTGCGCTGCGGGGCACGTCCCCCCGCCGGGCTGGCGGATCGAGCCGACCGAGGGGGGCGCGGGCCGCTTCAGCCGAGATCCCGCTCCGGCGAACGGTATCTGAGCGCCACCGGCATGTCGGTGTGGAGGGGGAGCCGGGTTTCCTCCTCGGCTCCTCCACCCCTGTCAGCGAGGCAGTGGCTCTCCGGGGCCCGGCGGGATTGAGGGCGGAGGGCTGCCTGGTTACGCCTGGAATACGCGCGAAGCCCGCCAACCGAAACCAACGGCAGTCAACCGCCAGATCCGGTGAACTCGCTGTCGGGCAACATTATTCGATGGCGGTCAACGGCTGCCAATCTCGCTGTTCAGAAAGACGCGGGTTTCTCCGGGGCCGTGCCGGGGCGGCCGAGGCGCTGTCCGCGGGCGCGGGCGGAGGCTAGTTGGACACTCGGTTTTTCCTTCACGTTTCTTCGATGCGCTGGCCGCGGGGCGGCGCACGCCGGAGCGTGTCGTTTTCCGAAGTCGTCTGTACGAATTTCTGGAGTCGTCTGCGCTTCCCCGCGCGGGGTGGGGCGCGGCGGGTCCGGCCGGGTGCGCGGTGGGCCGGGCCTGCCACCGGGGATTGGTCAGTTGGTGAGGTGGTCGAGCAGCCAGTGGGTGATCGCTTGGGCGGCTCCGGTGAGCGTGCCGCGGAGGGCGGCCGCGGCTAGGAGGAGCCGTTCGGTGCGGGTCAGAGCGGGTGTGGATGTCATCGCGTGTCTCCGTGTATCGGGTCGGGCGGGTGTGTGCCGGCCGGTTGATGTCCAGCGTGCGACCGCCGTGGAGCCCGGTGCCGGGTTGCGATGGGCACGTCGCTACGTCTGGTGTGTGGGCTTTTCAGCGCGCGTCGGTGCCCGGTGGCGTGATGATGGTTTGCGATGAGTGGCGACGATGAAGGCCGACCGGTCACCAAGAGGCGGCGCCTGATCGCGCGGCCCCAGGTCCCGCCCGGGCCGCTGAGGGATCTCAAGGCTTTGATCTATGAGCTGTATGTGGAGGCGGGGGCTCCTTCGCTGGAGGAGATGGCCGCCTTGGTCGCCGCCGACGATGGGCTGGCGGGGGCTCCGGAGAAGGACACGATCCACCGGATCATCCGAGACACCGCGGTACCGCCTTCGCAGGCCGATGTTGTCGCGGTGGTCACCGTGCTGGCTCGCGCCACCACGACGTGGGACGGCCATGATGTGGCGCAACGGGCCCGCGATCTGTGGGTCGCGGCGCGTTTGGGCTCGGCGGTGGGTGTGCCGCTGGGCGAGGTGACCGATCCGTTCGTGCTGGAGGTGCACCGGCCTATCGCTTCGGAGCGGGAGGGGACGCTCCCGCCGTTGCCGCCGTATGTGCCCCGGTCTCATGACCGGCAGCTCGCCGGGGTCGTCGGGCGGGCCGCCGGGGGTGCCAGTGTGATGGCGGTGCTGGTTGCCGGGTCGTCGGCGGGCAAGACCCGCGCCTGCTGGCAGGCGCTGGAGCCGCTGCGCGAGGCGGGCGGGTGGCGGTTGTGGCATCCCTTCGATCCGACCCGCCCGGAGGCGGCCCTGCGGGATCTGGACCGGGTCGGGCCGCGCACGGTGGTGTGGTTGAACGAGACCCAGGACTACCTGGCCGGGGAGGCCGGGGAGCGGGTCGCCGCCGGGCTGCGCACGCTGCTGGCCGCCCCTGCCCGGGGCCCGGTCCTGGTGCTGGGCACGCTGTGGCCCGAGCACCACGCCGAGTTGACTCGGCGACCGGGGTCGCAGGTGCGGCAGGTCCTGGACGGCACGATCATCGAAGTGCCCGAAACCTTCACCGGCGCCGACCCGGCCGCCCTGCAGCACGCGGCCGGCGCCGATGCGAGGCTGGCCGAGGCGATCGAGCACGCCGAGGACGGGCAGATCACCCAGTACCTGGCCGGCGGACCGGAACTGCTGGCCCGGCTCACCGCCGCGGAGCCGGCGGCCAAGGCGCTCATCTGGGCGGCGATGGACGCCCGCCGGATGGGACACCGCAACGCCCTGCCCTTGTCGCTGCTGGAGGAAGCCGTACCGGCCTACCTGACCGCCACCCAGTACGACCAGCTCGGCCAGGACTGGCTGGAACGAGCACTGGCCTACACCGCCCAACCCTGCAAGGGCGCCTCGGGGCCGGTCACCCGCATCCGCACCCAACGACCCCACCACGGCCGCAGGCGCCGCACGCCCCACGCATCAGCCCACGACGGTGGGCCGGTGTACCAGTTGGCCGACTACCTCGACCAGCACGGCCGCCAAGCCCGCGCCGGCCAGATCCCACCGATCGGTTTCTGGGAGGCAATAGCCGTCCACGCCCACCCCGCCGACCAAGGCGCTCTCGGCAATGCCGCCTGGAAACGCGGCCTGTACCGCGACGCCACCCAACTGCACAAGAACGCCACCACCCACGGCGACCCGCGGGCCGCTCGCTCCCTCGTCGACCACATGCACCGCCTACACCCCACCGACCAACGACCTGCCGCCCACGCCGCCTCACACGCCGCTCTCAACGACCCGGGCGGCGTCGCCTTGCTGCTGGGCGTGTTGCGGGAGATCGGGGCCGACGATCAGGTGACCGCGCTGCTGGCCCGCGATCCCGCCGCCCAGGCCGCTCTCGACGACCCGGGCGGCGTCGCCTTGCTGCTGGGCGTGTTGCGGGAGGCCGGGGCCGACGATCAGGTGACCGCATTGCTGGCCCGAAATCCCGCCGCCCACGTCGCCCTCGACGCCCCGTATGCCGTCGCTGATCTGCTGGGCGTGTTGCGGGAGGTCGGGGCCGGTACTCAGGTGACCGCACTGGCCGACCGGGCCGTCGCCCAGGTCGCCGTCGACGCCCCGTATGCCGTCGCTGTCTTGCTGGGCGTGTTGCGGGAGGTCGGGGCCGGTATTCAGGTGACCGCACTGGCCGACCGGGCCGTCGCCCAGGTCGCCCTCGACGACCCGAACGGCGTCGCTAATCTGCTGGGCGTGTTGCGGGAGGCCGGGGCCGGTATTCAGGTGACCGCACTGGCCGACCGGGCCGTCGCCCAGGTCGCCCTCGACAACCCGTACGTCGTGGCTGTCTTGCTGGGCGTGTTGCGG
>NZ_BCQP01000031.1 GCF_001552135.1 Actinomadura chibensis NBRC 106107
CCAGGGCGGCCATGCGCCGGTACACGGTGGGGCGGCTGAGCCCGGTCGCCTCGACCAGCGGCTCCCAGGCCACCGGCTCGCCTTCGGCGGCCTGCAGCACGGCGATGAGCAGCTCCTCAGCGGAGGGTCCCGGCGCGGCCGCCGTCGTGTCGTCGCCGCGGCTGTCGGCGGTGTCGTCGGCCGATGGGGCGGCCGGGGCGTCCAGGCCCGGCGCGTCGTCGTGCGCGTCGTCGTGCGCGTCGTGCTGGGTGTCGTGCTGCGCGTCGTCCTGGGCACGGTCGTCGGCGCCGGTACCGCTGGCCGTGTCGCTGGCCGTGTCGCTGGCCGTGTCGGTGTCCGGGGCGGTGTCCGGGGCGGCCTGGTAGGCGGTGTCGTAGGGCGCCTGCCCGGTCGTGGTCGTGTCCTCGGCCCGCTCGCCGAGCCGGTCGCCGGACTGGTCGGTGTCTGGTCCCGGTGCGGCGGCCGCGGGGACGCCTTGCCGTTTGCAGGCCGTGACGACGCGGTTGATCTCCCGGTCGGAGACGTAGGCGTTCTGCAGCCGCATCGGCTCGCCCGCGCCCATCGGCAGGAACAGCGCGTCGCCCTGGCCGAGGAGTTTCTCGGCGCCGGTCTGGTCGAGGATGACGCGGCTGTCGGTGCCGGAGGAGGTGGCGAACGCCAGCCGGGACGGGACGTTGGCCTTGATCAGTCCGGTGACCACGTTCACGCTGGGTCGTTGGGTGGCCAGGACCAGGTGGATCCCGGCGGCGCGGGCGAGCTGGGTGATCCGCACGATGGAGTCTTCGACGTCCTTGGGCGCGATCATCATCAGGTCGGCCAGCTCGTCCACGACCACCAGCAAGAACGGCATCGGCTCGGCCCGCTCGCCCTGGGCCGTGCGGGTGATCGTCCCGGCGGTCACTGCGGCGTTGTATTCGTCGATGTTGCGGACCCCGGCCGCGGCCAGCTCGTCGTAGCGGCGGTCCATCTCACCGGCGACCCACTCCAGCGCCTCGGCGGCCTTGCGCGGGTTGGTGATGATCGGAGTGAGCAGGTGCGGGATGCCCCGGTAGGGAGTCAGCTCGACCCGCTTGGGGTCGATGAGGATCATCCGCACCTCGGCCGGGGTGGCGCGCATCAGCACCGAGGTGATCAGCCCGTTGATGCAGGTCGACTTGCCCGCGCCGGTCGCCCCGGCGATCAGCAGGTGCGGCATCTTGGCCAGGTTCGCCAGCACGGTGCGGCCTTCGACGTCCCGGCCAAGGCCGACGATCAGCGGGTGCCGCTCGGACTGGGCGATCTTGGAGCGGAGCACGTCGCCGAGGCTGACGACGTCCTTGACGGCGTTGGGGATCTCCACGCCGACCACGGACTTACCGGGGATGGGCGCCTGCATCCGCAGCGCGACCGCGCGGGTGGCCAGCGCGAGCGTCTTTTGCAGGGCGGTGATCTTCTCGACCTTCACGCCGGGCGCGGGCGCGATCTCATACCGGGTGACGGTGGGCCCACGGGTGTACCCGGTCACCTTGGCGTCCACGTTGTGGTCTGCCAGGACCTTGGTGATCCGTTCACACACCCGGTCGGCCTCACGGCCCCCGCCGGTGGCCGGGGGCTGGGACTTGAGCAGGTCATCGGCGGGCAACGCGTAGCGCGGCGCCACCGCCCGGGCGGCGTCGCCGTCCTCGCCCTGGGGCTCGTTGTGGCCGGTGGTCTGGGCGGCGTCGTCGGCTAGGACCGGCACACCGCCGGGCGGGGTGACGTCGCCGACCGGCCGCGCGGCCGCCGTGCTGGGCGCCGTGGCGGCGGTCGTGGCGGGCACCGACACGGCCTCGCCGTGGTCGTCGTGGCCCTGGTCGACGTCGTCGGCGAGGCGGTCGCGGCCCGCTTCGGTCTCGGCGCGGCGGCCGAGCCACCACGCGCCCGCCAGCCCACCGGCGATCACCACCACCAGCACCAGCGGCATCCGCATCGCGACCTGCCAGCCCAACACCACGGCCGCGGCCGAGCCGCCACCGCGCGCCCACCGGATCCGGGTCCGGGTCGAGGCGATCTCGGCAGCGGTCGGCTCGACGTCCTCGGCCCGCACCCGCACCGACCGCGCCGCCGCCCGCGGCGTCCGCGAGGACCGGCCACCGCGCCGCTCAGCGGTCGCCTGGCGGGTCCGCTGCCGCTCCTCCTGCTCAGCCTCGGCCTCATTCCGGAGCCGCTCGGCGACGCGCTCAGCGGCCCGCTCGGCCAACTCGTCCGCGGTCAGGTCCGCCGCGGTGACCCACACCCGCCACCGCACGACGCCCACCCGCGCACCGACCTTGACGCGGGCGCCCTGCCGGGCCGCCCAACCCGCCACCGCCGGATCGGCGGAAGTCGCGGCCGCCGGAGCGGACTCAGCGTCGGGCTCGTCCCCGTACGGGGACACCGGCGGAGGCTCGTCACGCTCGCGCCAGTTCTGGACGGCGTCGTGCACCACGTCCAGGACCCCGGGCCGGTACCGGCGCGGCACCGCCGCCTCGTCCCCCGCCGCGGCGGGGGCGGTCTGCTGCGCAGCCGACCGCCCGGCGCGCGGGCTGTTCTTGTTCAGGTCCACCGGGCTAGGGCCTGGCTTTGGCTCGGGACGACGCTCGTCGGGGTCGTCGTTGGGCTGCACGATCACGACCGGTCTCCTTGCAGGGTGGTCAGGTGGTCGATCTGGTCGGCGAGGCGGTCGGCGATCTCCTCGGCCAGTCGCTCGGCCTCGGCTTCGGGCAGGTCGCGGATCAGGGCGCGCCACTGGTCCCACGCCGTCGCGGCGCGGTCGGTCGCGGTGGCGGCCGCCGAGCGCTTGGCGGCGAAGAACTCCCGGCGGTTGTCGGCCCGGCGGCGCGCTTGGCGAAGCTCACGCGCCGTAGCGGGCCGGGCCGGGACGGCGTCAGGGTCGAAGGTCATCCGGTGTCCCCTCCCGGGGGCGGTCTGGCGGGCTGTCTCAACGGGGCTGTCTCAGAAGGGGCTCGCGCGCGCGCATACGCGCGCGCCTTAGAGCGTGTCAAGAGGGGGAGCGAGACGGTGAGACGAGACGGTGAGACACCGCCCGAGACGGGAGCCATCCGGGGCCGGGGGCGGCGGCGCGGAGACCAAGAGGGACATCGCCCCGGACCGCCGCCCGCTCACTGCCTGTCACCACCGCGCGGTGTCAGCGGCCGGTTCCCGAGCCCGAGCCGCTGCCCGAGCCGCCGGTGGTGGTGACGGTGCTGAACATCGACTGCATGCCGGTGCCGAGAGACGCCGAGACCTGCCGGGCCATCAGTCCGAACAGCGACCCGGCCAACAGCACCCCGGCGACGAACGAGACCACGACGTGGGTGGGCTTGGCCTTCTTGTGCTTGAGGATGTACCAGAGGAACGCCAGGACCACGAGGATCATGATCGTGCCGCCCTCGGCCTCGCCCGGAAGCTGCGCGGGCGCCTGCTGCGGCGCCTCGGCCAGCACCAACGCCGTGGGCTGACCAGCCGGAACCGCCGGGTGTCCGGTCGCCTGGACAGCGGCGACCGCCCCGGCCTGGGTGACGGTGAATGCCATCATTGGAAGCTCCTTCGGAAGGGTTGATCCGTTGGGTGGCGGGGCCGGTCGGTCCAGGACCGGCCCCGCGTCTTACCTGCTCAGCGGGCGGGTCAGCGGGCGGGTGTGGTGAACTCGCCGTGCTGGGAGCACCGCCACACGTCGCGGCTGCGGCCTGAGCCGCCCCGGCGGCCGCCGTAGCTGACCCGGGCGGCGGTTCCGCAGCTCGGGCAGCACGCCTTCCCGGTCACTTGCCGCTCCGCTTCTTGTCGTAGGCGTCCCGCACGCTCTGCGGCTCGCCCCTGGACGCCGGTCCGCCGCCGCTGCTGACGGTTCCGCCGCTGCTGCTGCGCTGGTCGGCCATACTGGGACCTGCCTCTCTTGAGGTGGCCTCGCCGGTGATCTTTGCTAGGGACTTCCGGCGGGGCCTTTCGCCTGCCCGGGGGCGGGATTGCCCGCCGAGCACGGGCGGTGGCTCACGCGATCACCGCCACGCCGAGTGCGATCCCGACCAGGACCAGGCCCACGATCAGCAGGTCGATCGCCCGGCGCAGGCGACGCTGCTTGACCAAGACCAGCTCGGACAGGAACCGCAGGTCAGTAGAGGTTTCGTTGGGGGTCCACCCGGCGAACGCCGTGGTGATCTGAGCCGGGGTCATCACCGCGTAACGCACGAACCCCGACGTGCCGAGCCGCGGCCGCAACACCCCGACCAGCAGCACCACCGCCGACGCGGCCAACGCCACCCCGGCCAGCGCCAGGACCACCCGGACCGCCAGCGGCGCGCGTCCGATCTGGCTGGTCAGGATCGCCATCACCGCGCCGACCACGGCCGTGAGCGTGCCGCACTTGGCGTCCAGCCGGGCCTGCTCACCGCGGACCGCGGCCAGCTCGGCGTCGATCGGCTTCAAGGTCGGCGCGGTCATCGCGGGTCTTCCAACCCGGCCGCGACGGCCAGGCCCTCGGCCACCAGCGCGTCAGGGACCGCGCCGTCCGGCGGCAACAGGCCGATCTCGTCCAGGTACCCGGCCAGGTGACCGGCCCGCTGCGGCGTCCCGGTCCGGGTCTCGGCGACCTCGGCGCGGGCCCGCGCGAGCAGCTCCACGTAGGCCACGTGCATCTCGGCGTACCGCAACCGCCACGCCTCGGCGTCACGGCGCGCCCTGCTCAGCGCCTTGCGCAACTGCCCGGGGCTGCGCAACAAGGCCAGCGGGGACGGCGCCGGGCTCGCGCTCTTGACCGCCATCACCGCGCACCCCCCGCCAGCACCGTCAGCGCACGGTCGCCCTGGTCGCCGGACTCGACAGCCGACCCGGGCGTCAGGCTTCCGCCGAGACCGGCCAGCTCCAGCACCCGCTTGGCGCGGTCGCGTCCGACGCCGAGCGTGCGCTCGACCGCGCGCACCGACACCGGCTCCAACTCGCCCGACTCCACCAGCTCGGCCAGCCGCGCGCTCAGCTCCTCATCGGTGCGGCTGCGGTTGGCGCTGGCACGCCGACGCGCGGTCGGCGGAACCCGCACACCCCGGTTCGGACGCACCTCACCGCGGTTGGCAGACGGCCCGCCCGACGCCTCCGCGCCGTCCTGGCGCGGCCGCTCGCCGCCCCGGTCAGCCCGCGTTCGTGACGCATCCCGTCCAGACGACTCAACGGGCCCTACGGGCTGCGGACGGGCCACCAAGGGCAGCCCAACACGATCACCGCGCAAGACCGGCCACACCACCGCCGGACGCACCTCGGACGCAGCCCCAGACGCAGCGGCGAACGCGGGCACGGGCACGGGCACGGGCGGGACGCTCAGGTCCATCTCGGCTAGCCGGGGCACCGGGCTGCCGTCTGCGTCGCGCCAGGGGTCGGCGGAGCTGATCGACCGGTCGATCACGCCGATCAGGTGCGCGGTGACCGCCGCGCCGACCGGGCCGAGCGCGTGCGCGAACATCGCGCCCGGCACCGCCCACCCCGACATGTGCGGCCCGTCACCGACCGGGACGGCCGCGATCAGGTTCAGGAACACCGACGTGGTCAGGCACCCGATCCCGATCCGCTCGGCCGAGGCAGCCAGCTCCCCGCCGGAGGCCGACAGGCGGGCGCGGGCGATGATGATCCAGCACACCGCGCCGATCAGCAGCGCCTCCAGCCCCCACAGCGCCCACCACACCGGCGAGCCGGAGTCGACGGCCATCAGCCGGGCCGCGCCCTGCTGCACCCCGGTCGTCGACCAGACCCCGAACCCGACCAGCACCGGCACCAAAACGCGCAGGTTCAACCGGCGCAGCCACTCCAACCGCAGCGCCCGCGCCTCACCCGACCGCGCCATGTCCGCCCGGACCCGAGTCCGCGCACCGTTCGCGCGGAACTCCCGAAACATCCGCGCCAGCTCGGCGTCGGCCTGGACATCGGCCTCACGCTCGGCCCGCGCCAACTCGGCCAGCCGCGTCTCCTCGGCCACGTCCGCCCGCGCCCGGCCGTGACCGGCCTCAGCCCGCGCCCGCGCCAACTCGTCGGCCCGCCGCGCGTCCGCCAGCTCCCGCCGCCGCGCCAACTCCCGCGCCAACTCCTCGGGCACCTGGACTTCGGGCAGCGCCTCGTCTTCGGCCTGCCGCCGCCCGCTGAGAATCCTCGCCGTCACCGCGGCCACCTCCCGTCCAGCACGTCCAGGACCGGCCGCACGATGTGGTTCAGCTCGGCGGCCAGGACCTGCACCGTCAGCTGGGCCCGGCCCACCACGTCGTCGCGCGGGTCGGCCGGAGCCTCCGGCATCCGGTCGAGCGTGACCGGGAAGGTCACAGCAAGGCTGGCCTGCAGGAACGGCGACTCGGTCACGTCCTTTTCACTCGGGTGGACGAAGTCGTAGCCCTTCCCGCGCAGCTCGGTGGGCCAGTCGCGCCAGCGCGGGCCGCGCTGCCAGCCCGACGAGTGGGCCAGCTCCGCCGGCCAGGGCGCCACCAGACTCACCGTCGCGATCAGCGACCCGTCCCAGTTGCTGCGCTCCACCCGTACGCCCAGCACCCGCGACTTGTGACGGACGTAGCCGGGCACCATCACCGGCCCGGTCGCCGTCCGCCAGGCCGCCGCCGCGAACTCCGCCAGCCGGATCGACGACTCGTCCCCGTCGTCCCAGCACTCGGCGAACGCGATGTCCAGCCGGTCCCGGACGTAGGCGCCGTACCGGGACACGCCGTCGCTGGCGTTCTGCCGGTCGTAGTCCTCATCGACCCAGAACGGGGCCGTGAAGCTGTCAGAATGAGAGTTCATCGGGTTGGACCTCCCAAGGTCCGATCAAGGTCCTCGTCCGGCGGTTGCGTCGCCAGGACGAGGGCCGCTCTACGTTCCAGAGCTCGTGAACCGCGCCTCCACGTACACGCGCACGTTCCGAGACGCGCGGCGGCACGGGTACGCCTTCGACACCTCGACCACGTCGAACACCTCCGCCAGCACCTCAGTGTCCGCCGCCACCTCCTCCGGCAGACCGATCAGCCGGATCAGCAACCCCGACACCAGCGCCGAACCGGCAGTCTCGGTGGTCACAGCCACCTCGGGGACGAGCTTGCTGTGGGCGCGGGCCATCAGCGGGCCTCGCTCTCCAGCAACGCGATGTACTCGGCGATCGCCGAACCCGGGATCCGCCGCGAACGACCCTCCCGAACCGACCGCAGCCGACCCGACCGGATCAGCTCGTAGATCACCGACCGAGACAGCGACAGCAACTCCATCGCCTCACTGACCCGGTACAACCGGGCTGGCGAAGCCGCCTGAACAGGGGGACTGGTCACGATGGGGGTACCTCCAGAGTTTTGAGGCCCGGCACGTTGCCGAGGGCCCTTCCTTGCTGGTTCGCAAGCGTCCGTGGTCGGTTGCTTGCACCGGTGCGGAGCTTAACACATATGTCATAAGTGCCAAGGGCTTGCGGCAATCAGCGTCCTGACCAGTAGAAACAGAACGCAAGCGGCGCAGGCGCTAGGGTTGCGGTCATAAGCTCCTGCAGCTCGGAGGAGAGACCGTGCCCCTGCAGCACCCGAGATCGCGTTACCGCCAGGTAGCGGACGATCTCCGAGAGGCCATCGTCCGGGGCACCTACGGTCCGGGTGCCGCGCTGCCGAGCCAGCCAGAGCTGGCACGCAAGTACGGGCTCAACCAGACCTCGATCAGCCGCGCCATCGGGATCCTCGAATCGGAGGGACTCATCCGGACGGAACGAGGCGTCGGTTCATTTGTGCTAGACATCCCCACGGTTAAGCGTGTCCGCCGTATTCCTACCCGCGAAAACGGGGCCGGCAGTAGCTTCGCCGAAGGTATGCGTAAAGCGGGTCTTGCACCGAGAACGGAGCTGAAGCAGGCCGAGGCTGTTGAACCGCCCCCCGAGGTAGCTACGCGTCTACATCTGCCAGAGGGGGAGTTGACGCTCATCCGAAAGCGCCACATGTTCGCGGACGAACGGCCGGTGCAACTGGCTGCGTCCTACATCCCGATGTCCGTAGCCGGCGACGTCGATATCGCGTTCCCGGATACTGGGCCAACGGGTCTCTATGAGCGCTTGGCCGAGCGCGGTCACCGAGTTGTGCGTTTCGCTGAAGAGATCGAATCCCGCAGGGCCTCCCCTGAAGAGGCCGATTTCCTACGGATCAGCACCGCTCAGCATGTTCTCGAAGTGGTGCGGTTCGCCTTCGACCGGACGGGCAGACCCCTAGAGGTTGTGATCAACGCCTTCCCCAGTCAGCTATGGAAGCTCACCTACGAATGGACTGCTGAAGCGTGATGAGCGATGCTAACCTCCCTCGTCATTCGGTGAGCGTGTCGGGAATCGTGCTACGTGCTGACGGCTGCATCTTGGCAATCAAGAGAGCTGACGACGGTCGATGGGTACCGCCAGGCGGCGTGTTGGAGTTGGACGAGACTCCGTATGAGGGTGTAGTCCGCGAGGTGCTCGAAGAAACTGGGGTAAAAGTCGCGCCGGAGCGACTGACCGGCGTTTACAAGAACATGAAGCTAGGCGTAGTTTCCCTGGCCATCCTCTGCCGGCCTGTCGATGGAGAGCCACAAACATCAGACGAAGCGGTCTCGGTCGCCTGGCTCCGTCCCGCGGAGGCGATCGAAGCAATGCCAGAGGCCCGGGCCATCCGCGTCACGGACGCCCTCAGTGAGGGCGGCCCGTTCGTCCGAGCCCACGATGGGACCTCACTGCTGTGACGGTAGACAGCCGCCACTCTGTCAGCGTGGCGGGTGTCATCGTCGACGACCAAGGCCGTGCCCTCCTGATCCAGCGCCGAGACAACGGCCACTGGGAAGCGCCGGGCGGCGTCCTAGAGCAAGAGGAGGACATCATCACCGGCCTCCGCCGCGAGGTCCAGGAGGAGACCGGCCTAAAGGTAACCCCGATCGCCCTGACCGGCGTCTACAAGAACATGCCCCGCGGCATCGTGGCCCTGGTCTTCCGCTGCAAGGTCGATGCCGGCTCTCCCCGGGAGTCTGACGAGACCTCCGCCTTCCGCTGGGTCACCGCCGACGAGGTTACCGAGCTGGCCGACGAGGCCTTCGCCATACGGGTCCAAGACGCCCTGACCATCCAAGCCGTGCCCATCCGCCAACATGACGGTATCCACGTCCTCCAGTGACGAATTATCGCTCGCAGCGCCTGGCTACAAGCCAGATCAGCACAGGGAGGTTCTGCCGAATTGTGGGTGGTTCCTTCTCGCGATTCACCGGGACGTCAAGACCCACTTCGCGCTCCCAGCGTAGCCAGGTGGACTTTACTCGAAGCTGATTCACGCTCCTTCGACGGGGCCTTCCAGTCTTCATACGTGCCATGCAGCAGCCAAACTTCGGCCCGCCATAATGCTTCACGCTACCGAGGCGTGTCAATCGGATGCGGTTAACGGAAGATTTGTTCGATGCCGTAGACAAGACGGTGGGCTTGAGGCCAACCAGCGTCGATAAAGGTGTCGCAGACTTCTCGCAATGCAGTCAAGTTGTCGGGCTCGCGAAGAATGCTGCGATGGTCGGCAAGGACCCTCTCGACGAACCGCACGCAGATGGCAATGCCGAGCGTGTCACCGGTATATCCGCTCTGCGTACCTACCTGCAGGAGGATGTCCCGTACGGCGAGGAGGGCCTGCTCCGGTCGGCAGTCCAGGACGTGGTCGTAGATCTCAACGAGCCGGTGCACCACGCTGGCTACAGGGGTGGCCGCGAGTGTTTGAAGCAGGGGGTTGGCTTCGTCGATGAGGCGGATCTGTTCGCGGGACGGGAGTTGGTCGGCGTGCTTGTTAGCGCCGATGGCCAAATACAACTGGAAAGTAATGGTGTCAAGCAAACGCAGTTCGCGTTTCAGATGATCAAGCTCAGTTGGGGTCAGTGGTGCCTGCAGACTCGAGAAGTGCTGAACGTCAGCCAATGCTGGGCCAGCAAGACTGGTCAGCAAGTCAAATAGGCGCTGACGAACGGATTCATCGGCATCAGCGAAGGACCCGGAAGTTCGAAGTTCGTGAAGGCAAGAGGACCAGGAATTCTGACCGAGCCAGGACCTGATCATGTAGTCAAGTGCTGTGTCTGCTCCTGGCATGCCTCGATGGACCCATAGTAATGACGCAATTGTTGCACAGGTTTCGGCGGCGGAGTGGCGATGTTTACTTGGTGTAACTTGCTCGATAAGGTGGAGGAGCAATTCGATTCCGCGCTGAGGGTCACCCATTTGAAGGCAGGCCGATCTCACCACGGCAGAATGCACTGCTTCATCACCGCCGCGAGTAGCAAGGCGGTTCAGTAGGTCCCAGGCAGTGCTGGGGTCGCTAACCCGGAGCATCCACGTGCCATTGGCGATATTATATCTGACCCATCCAACAGGATCCTCGGCCAAACTCCTTAGGGCGTCCGCCACAAGCGGGGTGTAAAGATTAGAAACGCGACTTGCTTGGAGCAAACCACGTGCCGCGTACCCCCGGGCCCCTGCCGGGATGAGCATATCAAAGTTGGCGTTGTCGGCAGTCGGTCGGGGTCGGGGGCTAGCTGCGAGGCCTAGCAAGATGTCACGTGCGCGGGTCAGAGCTTCTGCAGGTGCCTGGGCGTTTCGTGTCCATATCTCCGCTACATGTGCGAGTACATCCTCAGCGTCGGCCCGGACTTGGTCGCCGACCTCCGTCAAAATGTCTTGGAGTGCGGATACAGTGCTTTCACAAGCGCTGATGTCTGCCGTGCTGGGCGTGTTATTGAGATTCGTAGCGGCGAACTCTTCCAATTGTGCGATAAGGATTCTTGCGCGTGACTCTGTGCCATCGTCTTCGGTGCTTTGCGCGCCTTTGGGGACCTCTTCGTGGGGTACCACCTTGCATCCGTGGTCTTCTTGCACGTAAAGGCGAGCTGACCGGTCGGTGCGTAGAGTTGGCGTAATGATGTGAGCCGGGGACAGCGCTTCTAGGCAAATGCTGTAGTGGCTGGGGACGGTGTGCCCGTCCGTGCTGTCATCCTCTGGCTGCAGCGGCTTGAGGGCCAGGATTTTTTCCTCCAGCACAGCCCGGCCGTTACGGTCGGAGGTTTTATGTACCTTATGGAGAAGAGCGGAAGCCGGACCGAGAAGGTCTGGGACTAGAAGTCCAGCGAGGACGCTAGCTGGCTCTGGGAAAACGATCTGGTAGACGGTGGGATTCTCGGCAGAGGCCTTCAAAATTCGCCGCCACACGCAGGCGGCCTGTGGAGCCGATGTAGCGAATTGAATAAGAGCCTGAGTAGCCTCAAGGTCTGCGACAGTCGTATGGCCTAGGAAGGCATCGAGCAGCGCGACCAAATCCTTGCCGGTGTGACTTGTAGTGTCCTCCCACAAGCGCGAGTCATCGAGGAGAATCTCCGCTGTGGCGCCAGCCAGGACTACCTGATGTACGGGCGAATCAGTGAGGCCATGGCAGCTTAGCGCGGTCAGGATCTCTACTGCTTGGCCTATGTCCCAGCGTAGGACCTCAGAGAAGGATTCTACGAGTTGATATTTGGAAGAGTCGAAGTCTTGTCTGCGTGTGGACTGTAGCGACAGCACTGCACCTGAGCCCAACTGCGTCGGCTCGGTCGACTCCTCCTCATAGCTCATGGCCGCGACGTACAGTTCAGGTATCAACTTGGGTAGCTGTCTAATCAACTGTGGTACATCGTCGGCTAGGGCGAGCAGGTCGTTGTGACCACGTTCCTGCAGTTGCCCAGGTTCCAACGCCTGGCGCAGCAGAACGTAGGCCGCCTCCTGGTCGCTTGAAGCAGTAGCGATCACCGCTCTGATCACCAGGCGGGTTGGCGCTGAGGAACGCTGGGTCCATAGGTATTCGAGCAGGCGTCGCGCTGCCAAGCCGCACGACGCCAGCGCCGAGGCCGTCAGGGCATCGGCGGTCAGGTTGGTGACCAGGATGCCCAGAGCAGGGCCGGCGGCTTCTGCCTTTAGGGATAGCCGCTCGGCGACCTTGGCCCACGTTGCCTGGTTGATCAGCGTGCCGTCTTTGATTGCCAGTGATACCGCGACCGCCATCGCAGTCGCGATGCGTCGGGCTTCCTGGGAGCCCTCGATGATGCTCGCGAGGAGAGGTTCGAGCTCAATTGAACTTCTGATGCTGCGAACCACGACGTCCGCGACTGCGGTTGCCGCCATCGACGGCAGTTGGGGGGCGGCCAACTGCACCGCCAGGGTGCAGAACTCCTCCGGCCCCTGCCCCCACGCTAGCTGGAGGAAGATACCTATGCTGGGGCGTGCGAACAGCACTAGGTCGGGGTCGGCGCTCAGTGAACCAACTAGTCCTTCGCCGAACGATTGGTGGCTAAACGAAGCGAAATGCGTCACGGCTAGGGCGTAGTCGAACAATACATGGTGGGTGAACTGCACTGGGCCCAGCCCGGCTCCCGCTGCGACACCAGGCCCAGAGGCCAACACTGAGTTGGACAGCAAGTCCCGCACTGCCTCCTCGGCAGCGATGTCTCCTTCCAGGAGCCGCAGGGTTGAAACAGAAAGTCGGCGTTCAGACGCCGCTATTGCGCACAGGCGCCCAAGGACAGCCGCTCGGGCGAAACCGCCCTCACCGTCAATAACCCGTATGTGCCAGTAGCGGTCCAGCAAGTCCAGCCGACTCCCGACGCCCACCAGTTCGCTCGCGCTGATGCCCTCCATGAGGAGTTCGGCAGCCAACCGTAGATTAAAGGCATTTCGCAGGAGTTGCCGCTGCGCTGTGGTCGAGTCAGCTAGCAGGTCGGCCAAGGCAGGAAAGGCAGTTCCAGCCTGGTTCAGCTCCTGGTCGCTCAGATTCTCCGCCCGCGCGGGCATGGCCGGGAAAAGAGTTCGCCACCGCTTAGAATGTTGTAGATCCCACGTACGTATCGAGGCAATCACTTGCCAGCGGGGAAGCCGTCGTTGTACTTCAGAGATGATCGAATACCAGAGCCCCGCCATTGAATCTGCGCGGGCCGCATCCAAGGCGTCTATGAGCAGTAGACCACTGCTATCAGGCGACCACTGTGCCAGTGCGTCCAGCAGCGGGTGCTCAAGACCCAACTCGGCCTGTAGCGAACCGCTGCTCGTGGCGGCGAGCCCGCCCACCGCAGTAAAGAACACTGGTCGTCCCGCAGCGACGCCAGCTCGGGCGAGCTGATGCAAGATCACTGTCTTGCCCGAACCTGGATCACCTTCCACCAGGAAGGACTCCTGCTGAGACCGGGACACCAATTCCGCAACCTGACCACGCTGGATCGCCACCGGACCGTTAGGTGTCGGGATAGTGGTAAGGCCGCCTTCAAGCTGTTCGAGAGTCTCGTGAGTCCAGCGCGATAGTCGCTTCACGTCGGCGGTGAAGTCCCGCATAGTGACCAGTGCTATGCCAGAAGCGGCTAGTGACGCCTGCAGCCTCTCCCTGTCGGTACCCATTTGGGCGATAGCCAGTTCGGCGCACTCGCCCAACAGTACCTCCCATGCGGCTGTGGCATAGTCGGGATCAAGGATCACCATGGTGCGGAGCCGATCCAGCGCCTCGCGCTCGCCCGGCATGCCCTTCTCCACATCCAAGACCCACACATGGCATTTGCGAAGAAAATTCTCGAGTTCGGCAGGTGCAGGTATTGTGCCCCGCTGCCGTTCCCAGGAGTTGCCCACATGCTTGATGTATTTGTCGTAGGCGGTCCGCTGTGCTTTGCTGAGGGCAAGGTCATTCACGTTGGTGCCAACCGCCGCGCACCGGATCCGTGTTAAAACCTTCCTTAGATCTGTTCTGACCGCACCGGACGCCTCGGATGTCGTGACTAGAACAAGCCGGTCGTGCTCGTGGCCGGGAGTAAGGTGCTGCTGTACGAACTGTGCGGTTGTTTTGGCCAGTTCACTAGAGTCCCCGGAGGAGAGGTTGATGGAACGCTTGGCTTGAATTGCCAGTACGACCCCGTCGTCCGTGTCCACGCGACAGTCATCGACGGGGTCGCCGGTCTCGCACGCGATTCCTTGTACTAGGCCCGACCACATACCGGGGACTGCAGCGGCAGCCTTGCCCGCAAGAGCAGCCACAGCGAACCAGGCCGCAACCCGATCTTGGTAGCGATAGCCCCCGGCCCCTGCGCTCCCTCCCACATCTGACCTCGCTGACGCGCTTTCGCTCACGAGCAGCTCCTCCCCATGTTCTAGCGCTCACGCGAAACCTACCGGTGGCTACGTACGATTCGTGGGCTTACAACGCACCTCTCCCGCGGGCTGTGGCGGTTGGAAGGCGAAGCGGTCTCGGCGCTCAGTACGTTGCGAAGACGCTGCCAACTGGCTTCCCGGCGATGCTGGCGGATGGTCGGCCCTGGGCGGTCGTGCGAGAGACGCAGGGCCGTCGTCCAGCAAGCAAGTTGCGCTAGATGAGTGTCTAACTGAGTGACAGTTGTGGAAGACGCCGGTGGACGTTGCTGGCTTCGGGGGTACCGCTGTGCAGGGCGGGGAGTTGTGTCGGCTCCGGGTGGGCTTGGCTTACAAGCGAGGAGTCGGCGGTTCGAAACCGTCCGCGCCCACCCACCTCAAAGGCCATGATCCGCTCACGCGGATCATGGCCTTGATCTTGTGACGGCATACTGGTTCGGCGGTTGTGGCGAGCAGGGGGGTGGTCGGATGGGGCAGGGCGGTCTGGAGCCGTACTGGAACACCAATGTCGCGCGGCATCCCGGCATTCTGCGGGCGGTGCCCGAGGGGTGCAGTGATGCGCTGGACGTCGGTTGCGGGGACGGTCTGCTCGTGCGCAAGTTGGCCGGGTACGCCAAGCGTGTCACCGGGCTTGACTGTTCGGCGACGATGATCGCCTGGGCGCGTGAGTTGGCCGGTGGGGAACCGGATCTGAGTTTTGTCGAGGGCGACTTCCTTGCCGTCGATCTCCCGGTCGAGGGGTACGACTTCATCTGCTCGGTGTCCACGGTGCATCACATGGACTTTGAGGCGGCTCTGACCCGGATGCGCGAGCTGCTGCGGCCTGGCGGGCGGCTGGTGGTGGTCGGGCTGGCGCGCGAGGCGAGTCTGGGGGAGTGGGCGGCGCTGATCGCGGCCGCTCCGGTTGTCCGGGTCGTCAAGGTGCTGCGTCGGGCGCGTGGGCCGGAGGGGATGCCGGTCGCCGATCCGCGGATGAGTTATGGGGAAGTGCGGGCCGCGGCGCGGCGGCTGTTGCCTGGGGTGCGTTATCGGCGGCATGTGCTCCGTCGCTACTCGTTGACGTGGGAGAAACCGCTCAGTGGGTGATGTGCCTCAATGGCCTGGGCCGTAGGCGGCGGCTATGGCCTGGGAGGACTGCCAGCGGGTGTAGGCGGGGGATTGGGGCCAGCCTTCCGGGGAGTCCTGCCATTCCTCCTGGCGGCCGTAGGGGAGCAGGTCGATCAGGGCGAAGGTGTGGCTGAGCTGCTCGGTGCCACGGCCGGTGGTGTGCCAGGTGCGGTAGACGGTGTCGCCGTCGCGGAGGAAGACGTTGACGGCGAAGCCGCCGCCGGGAGGTGCGCCCACGTCGGCGCCGAAGGGGCTGTCGGCGGTGGAGTACCAGGGCATCTGGTTTCCTACGCGGCGCTTGTAGGCCAGGGCCTCGTCGATCGGGCCCTGGGTGACGATGACGAATCGCGCGTCGTAGGCGTCCAGGAATTCCAGGCGCGTGAACTGGGACGTGAAGCCGGTGCAGCCGTCGCACTGCCATTCCTCGCCCGGGAACCACATGTGGTTGTAGACGATGAGCTGGGACTTGCCCTCGAAGACGTCGGGGAGGCGGACGGGGCCCTCCTCGCCCTCCAGGGTGTAGTCGGGCAGTTCGACCATGGGCATGCGGCGGCGTTGGGCGGCGATCGCGTCGAGTTCGCGGGTCGCGGCCTTCTCGCGGGCGCGCAGGTCGTCCAGGTGGCGCTGCCAGGTCTCGGCGTCCACGACGGGCGGTAGCGGCTTGGCGGACATGGGCCCCTCCGAGGGTCACGGGTTGCGGTCTGGTGTGTAGACCGCGCCCGTCCGCCGAAATCATCGGTCCCGGGTGGATCAGGGGGTTTGTCGCGGGGTGGCGGGGGTCACCACCGCGGGGCGCGGGTCCGGTTTGGCGTCCACCTGGATCGTGACCACCGCTCCCCAGAGGGGGTACCAGGTCGTGGTCATCACCAGCCAGAACGTGATCTTCTCCCGGCGGCCGGTGAGGGTGATGGTGGAGACGATCCGCATCACCGCGAAGCTGATCCAGATGATGCTGATCCCCAGCGCGACCTTCACCCTGATGGTGGTGGGATCGGCGATCACGATGATCTGCCATGTGATCGAGTGCAGGAAGATGACGAATATCAGCCATTCCTGGCCCTTGAGCCGGTCCATGAACTGGGGCGGTTGCTGCTGCGTGTTTCGCTGCCGGCGCCTTTGACCGCCGCGGGAAGGGGTCTCGCGTTCGCGCAGCCGGGTCTCGGTCCAGATCAGGCCCAGGCCCAATAGCGGGTTGAGTTGCAGGAGGGCTCCCGCCAGGGACCTCGCGGCGTCGGGGGAAATGTCCACGGGCCGGTACGTTAAGGCATTGGCGCCGTTTCGTGGCTCGGATCGGCGTCGCGGGCATGTACCGGGAGCCCCCTGTCCTGAAACAGGGGGCTCCGGTCGGATCGGTCAGCAGAGGCCGCGCGGGTCCGAGGTGCGGCAGTGGTTGCGGACGAAGCGGTTCGTCCTGCTGCCGCTCTTGTCGACCAGGTCGAACGGCGCGTTGCCGCGGACGAGGTTCTCCTTGATCAGGTTGTGCCGGGCCGGGCGGCTCTGCGGCGGGACGCCGCGGAACAACACGATGCCCCCGGAGTAGGGGAGCCTGCCCCTGTTGCCGGTGACCTTGTTCCGCTCGACGGTGTTGTGGTCGCCGCCGAAGAAGAGGATGCCGGTTCCGCCGAGCGCGGGGACGGGCCCGTGCGCCGCGCAGGAGCGGTTGTTCTTGTTCACGTGGTTCTTCCAGACCAGGGTGTTGCCCTGGCCGGTGCGCTGGCCGTCGTCGACGAGGGCCACGCCGACGCAGTTGTAGGCGATCGAGTTGTCGTGCACGAGGACGTGCCGCGCGTGCCGGACGAGCACCCCGAGCGTGTTGCCGCTGGAATGGTTGTCGGAGACCTCGGTGCCGCGCGCGTTGGCGGTGTCGCCGACGTAGAGGCCCGCGTCGTCCTTGTTGTCGACGGCCCAGTTCCAGCGGAAGCGCCCGCGGGTGGAATTGAACTCCGCGATGCCGTATTCGCCGTTGTTCCGGGCGAGGACGCTCAGCACCGACAGGCGGTCGGTGTAGATGCCGAATACACCGGTGTCCTCGAAATCGCGGACGACGAGGTTCCGGATCGTCACGCCGCTGACGGGACGGCCCGCCCGGCCGACGACGCAGATCCCCATTCCCGGGTGCTTGGCCTTGGCGCAGTGGTCGGTGCCGCCGGGGCGCAGGATCGTCCGGTTGCCCTCGCCCTGGATCGTGAGGCGTTTGCGGACGATGACGCCCCCGTCGTAGTTTCCGGCCTTGAGCTTGATGACGTCCCCGGGTCTGGCCCGGTCGACGGCCCGCTGGATCGAGTGCCCGGGCGGGACGACGTGCACGCGGGCGCGGGGCGCCGCTGCCTGGGCCGCCGGCGTGATCCCGGCGATTCCCGCCAGGGCCGCCGTCGTTCCTAGCGCGGCCGCAATAGTCCGCCTCATTCCTTTTCCCCCGATTCTTTGGCGCACGCGCGGGGTCCATGGCCCCGCACGGCAACGGAATTCCTAGATCATCTTGAACCCGGAACGCTATTCCGTCGATGTGCGAGAAGTAAAACATTCCACGGGGCTTTCGGCGGGCGGTGAGGTTTGCCGGTTTTCCGGAAAGGGGGGATTGTCGGACGCGTCGCGGCGCGTGACGTGCGTCACGGGCCTGGGGGCCCGGTTTACATGCCGTTCACAACCGGGCAACAGGTCCGAAATGCCGGGTTGGCACCGTGAGATCAGCCGAAACCGCCCGAAGGGACCGACGTTGAGCTACAAGGCCGAGTACATCTGGATCGACGGCACCGAGCCGACCGCGCGGCTGCGGTCGAAGACGAGGGTCCTCGCCGACGGCGCCGAGCTGCCGGACTGGGGCTTCGACGGGTCCAGCACGAACCAGGCGCCCGGCGACCGCTCCGACTGCGTCCTCAAGCCGGTGTTCACCTGCCCCGACCCGATCCGGGGCGGGGACAACAAGCTCGTCCTGTGCGAGGTGTACCTCGTGGACGGGACGCCCCACGAGACCAACACCAGGGCCAAGCTCCGCCCCGTCGCCGAGCGGTACGCCGACCAGGACTCCTGGTACGGGATCGAGCAGGAGTACACGTTCTTCAAGGACGGCCGCCCGCTCGGCTTCCCCGAGCGCGGCTACCCGGCCCCGCAGGGCTTCTACTACTGCGGCGTGGGCTCCGACGAGGTGTTCGGCCGCGACATCGTCGAGCAGCACCTGGACGCCTGCCTCGCCGCCGGGCTGAAGATCTCCGGGATCAACGCCGAGGTCATGCCGGGGCAGTGGGAGTTCCAGATCGGCCCGGCGGGCCCGGTCGAGGTCGGCGACCACATGTGGATCGCCCGCTGGCTGCTCTACCGCATCGCCGAGGACCACGACGTCTCCGCCACCCTGGACCCGAAGCCGGTCGAGGGCGACTGGAACGGCGCGGGCGCGCACACGAACTTCTCGACCAAGGCCATGCGCGAGGGCTACGACGCGATCATCACGGCGTGCGAGGCGCTCGCGGAGAAGGCGCAGGAGCACGTGGCCGGGTACGGCGCGGACATCGAGCGGCGGCTGACCGGCATGCACGAGACGGCGGCGTGGAGCGAATTCAGCTACGGCGTGTCGGACCGGGGCGCGTCCGTGCGGATCCCGTGGCAGGTCGAGCTGGACAAGCGCGGCTACATCGAGGACCGGCGGCCGAACGCCAACGTCGACCCGTACACGGTGGCCCGGCTGATCACCGGCACCTGCTGCGCGGCGCTGGAGCGGGCCGGACAGGTCTGACCGGACGAGGCTGACCGGACGAGGCCACGGCCCCCGGGGAGCGACCGCTCCCCTGGGGGCCGTCGCGTTTGCCCAGGTCGCCGCCGATGAAAGGGCGTCCGAGCGGGCCGGGCGGCGCGGCCAAGCATCGGCAAAATGTCTACTTGAGGGAGTTCCGCCCCGTGGTGCCGGGTAGCACCCCTACGTTCGCATCGGGGGAGGGAAGATGCCCGATTCGTCGTTCGGGCGGTACTCCGGCGGCCCGCACGGCAGGCGCGCCGGCCGTCCTGCGCCACGGCCCTGGGAACGGTCGATCCGGTGTCCCGCCACGGCGCGGCGGCGCCCTCCGGAGACGGCCCCGGCCCGGCGCTACCAGGACTACGTCGCGCTGCACGAGCGGATCTCCGCCGCCGCCGGGCCGCCGCTGCGCCCGCTCTGGTGGACGGGCGTCTGCGCCGCGCTGACCGGGGGCATGCTGGCGTTCGCCGCGGTGGTCGGGCTGCGCACGACGTTCGGGACGGAGGTCCCGGTGTTCGCGGGCGGGCACACCGCCGACGCGCCCGCCGCGACGAGCTACGCGCTGTGCGCGATGGCGGGAACGATCCAGGCGACCGCGCTGATGCACCTGCTGCTCGCGTCGGCGGCGCGTCCGGTCCGGGCGTTCGCGTGGATCGGCGGGTTCGCCGTGCTGCTGCTCGCGATCCTGCCGCTGACGATGAACGGGCCGTTCGACGCGGCGCTCGCGACGTCCGGGCTCAACCTCGTCGGCGGGACGGCGGTGGTCGTGCTGCTGTCCGCCGTGGTGGCGGGCACCCGGCCGTTCGCGTGGGAGTCCGGTCTCCGGCCCCGCCGCCGTCGCTGGCCCCGCCGCCGCTGAGCGCGTCCCCGCTCAGGGGACGACGGTGACCGGCCAGCGGCCCGTCCGGACGAGGCGGACGGCGACCGACCCGATCAGCCGGTGCCCGGCCTGCGCCGACGCGCCGACGACGACGGCGTCCGCGCGGGACTCGTCGGCGACGCGGGCGAGCACCGTGTAGGGGTCGCCGGGCTCGGTGACGAACTCGTACCGGACGCCGGCGCGCCCGGCGGCCTCCTCCAGGTTGCGGCGCAGGTCGGCGGCGACGTCGTCGGCGGTCTCCCGCATCGCGGCCGCGCCGCCGGGGGTGAGGGCCGACAGGGACGACACCGACGCCACGTGCACGGCGATCAGCCGCGCCCCGCTGCGGCGCGCGAGGCCCCACGCGTAGGCGCCCGCGCGCAGCGACGTCTCGGACCCGTCCACACCGGCCACGATCACCTTCGGCCCGTCGACGCCGTACTCGAACCCCAATGCGATCACCTCGGCGCCAGCGTAACGAGCCCCGTTCCGCACGGCTCGGCCGAGGCTCAGGTGCGGGTGAAGCGGTCCAGGAGGTCGTCGAGGGCGAGGGAGCCGCCGTCCAGGGCCGCGTACATCTCGTCGATCTCGGCGTAGCCGAGGTCGCGCGCCACCGCGAGGGAGTCGCCGTGCGCCTCGGCGGAGAGCAGGTCGATGTCCCGCCGGGCCAGCGCGCGGACGAGGCGGCGGCGGCCCGCGTCCGCGGCCTCCTCGGCGTGCCGCCGGGCGAGGCACTGCTGGATGTGGACGCGGGCGGGCACCGTCACCGCGAAGCCCAGCCAGTCCTCGGACGGCGTCCCGCCCGGATCGGTCAGGATCTCGACGACGTTCCCGCTGCGGACCTGCACCGACATCGGCGCGAGCCGCCCGTTGACGACGGCGCCGATGCAGCGGTCGCCGATCCGCGGGCCGAGCGCGTAGGCGAAGTCGAGCGCGGTCGCCCCGGCGGGCAGCGGGACGATGTCGCCGTCCGGGGTGAACGCGGCGACGTTCCCGGCGGCGAGGTCGGCGCGCAGCCGGTCGAGGAACTCGGCGGACGGCGCGTCCGACTGCCAGGCGAGCAGGCGGCTCAGCCAGACGAGGTCGCGGCGCTCGGTGACCGCGGCGCCCGCCGCGCCGCCCGCGTCCCGGATGTGCGCGACGATCCCGTACTCGGCGACCGGATGCATCGCCCGGCTCCGGATGATCACCTCGAACGGGTCGCCGTCCGGGCTGATCACGCGGGTGTGCAGCGACCGGTACAGGTTGTCCTTCGGCGTCGCGATGAAGTCGCGGACCTGCCCGGCGACCGGGTGGAGCGCGGCGTGCACCGCGCCGAGGGCGATGTAGCAGTCGCGTTCGGCGCCGTCCACGAGCAGCAGCAGCCGCGCCGCCTCGCACGGCCGCAGCCCGGCGAGGTCGCCGCCGGACGTCTGGTGCACCGCGTACAGGTGCGACGGCCTGACCCGCACCTCCGCCGCGACTCCGTGCTCGGCGAGGGACGCGCCGAGCAGCGCCGTCGCGGGCCCGAACGCCCGGTCGGCGCCGCGCAGGGCGCGCCGGACGGCCCGTGCGGTGGCGGCGTGCGCGCGGGGGTCGCGGGCGGCGAAGGCGAGGTCGTCCATCTCCCGTTTGAGGACGTGGATGCCGAGCCGCTCCGCGAACGGGACGAGCAGCTCGTGCGACGCCTTCGCGATCCGCTCCCGCTTGTGCGGCGGCTGGAAGCCGAGCGTGCGCAGGTTGTGCAGCCGGTCCGCCAGCTTGATCACAAGGACCCGCAGGTCGGCGGCGGCGGCCAGCACGATCTTGCGGAACGTCTCGGCCTCGGCCCGGTCGCCCCACCGCTCGCCGTCGAGCTTCGTCACGCCGTCCACCAGGACCGCGATCTCCTCGCCGAACTCGGCGCGCAGCTCCCCGAGCGTGTACGGGGTGTCCTCGACGGTGTCGTGCAGCAGCGCGGCGACGAGGGTCGTGGTGTCGAGGCCCATTTCGGCGAGGATCAGCGCGACGGCCAGCGGGTGGGTGATGTACGGGGCGCCCGACTTGCGGAGCTGCCCCCGGTGCAGCCGCTCGGCGACCGCGTAGCCGCGCAGCAGCTCCGCCTCGTCCGCGCCCGGGCAGGCGGTCCGGTGCGCGGCCAGCAGTGGCGCGAGGGCGGCCCGCACGGGGTCCGGGCCGCCGGACGCCTCCCCTCGCCGCACCGGCGGCCGCAGCCGTCCGATCGCCGGAATGAGCGTCGCCATCACGCCCCCACCTGGCCCGACGCCCGTCGCAACGCCGCTACGGGCTGTGATCGCCATTATGCGGGAAATTCTCCGCCGAGGCGAGACCCTGGTCAGCGGCGTCCCACAGCGGACAGTTCCCGGGGCGCCCTCGCGATTAGCGAACGGCCGGAATCCCCATTGCGGGTCAATAGACGGTTCAAAGTCCTTTGCGGCGCCGCCATGGGCGGGCCGGGCGGTGTGTCGTCCCGGTCGCGGGACGGTCGCCGACCGTAGTCTGGCGCACCGTTGTCACGGGCCCGCGGAGGGCCGCCGGACGTCGGGGGGCAGTGCATTGGCGGCGGACGAGTACGGACGGGGGCCGGGAGACCGCCCCCTGCCTGGAGCCCGGCCCGGGATCATCGGGGTCACCCCGTTCGGCCGTCCCGTCCCGGGGCTCGCCGTGGCGGTCGCGCGGGCGGGCGGGACCGGGGTGCTCGACCTCGGCGCCGACCGGGCGTCCGCGCTCGCCGCGCTCGCGGACGTGCGGCGCTGGTGGACGGGCCCGTTCGGGGTCCGCGTCCCGGCCGGGTGCCGGGTGCGACCCGACGAGCTGCCGGACGCGGTGGACACCGTCATCGTCGACGCCCCGCTGCTGCACCCGGACGAACCCGTGGACGTCGCCGGGTTCGCCCGCGGCCGCCGCCTGCTGGTCGAGGTCGTCGGGCCGGAGGAGGCCGCCGCCGCCCTCGCCGCCGCGCGCGCCCACACCGGGGACGTCGCGCTCATCGCGCGCGGCTCGGAGGCGGGCGGGCGCACCGGCGCGCTGAGCACGTTCGTGCTGCTCCAGCGGCTGCTGGCGGACCCGGCGCTGGACGTCCCCGTGTACGCGGCGGGCGGGATCGGCACGCACTCGGCCGCGGCGGCGGTGGCGGGCGGCGCGGCCGGGGTCGTCCTCGACGCGCAGCTCGCGCACGTCCGGGAGATGGACTCGCCCGCCGACGCCGTGTCCGGGCGGCCGCTCGCGGTGGGCCGGGACGGGCCGCTCGCCGCCGCGCTCGCCGCCCGGTACAAGACCGCAGGGGGAGTGGTGCGGGCCGTCCGGGAGGCGATCGACGCGCACCTGCGCGCCGCCGTCCGCGCCGAGCCGCTCGCCCGCCGGGGCGGCGACCCGGTCGTCGTGCAGGGGCCGATGGCGCACGTCAGCGACGGTTCGGCGTTCGCGGGAGCGGTCGCGCAGGACGGCGGCCTCCCCTTCCTCGCGCTCGCCCTCATGGACGGCGACCGCGTCCGCGACCTGCTCCGCGAGACCGCGTCGCGGCTCGGCGGACGGCCCTGGGGCGTCGGCGTCCTCGGGTCCGCGCCGCCGGAGGCGCGGGACGCGCAGCTCGCGGCCGTCCGGGAGAGCAGGCCCCCGTACGCGCTGATCGGCGGGGGCGGCCCGGCCCAGGCGGCGCCGCTGGAGGCGGCCGGGATCAGGACGTACCTGTACGTCCCGTCGCCCGACCTGCTCGACCTGTACCTCGCCGAGGGCGCCCGCCGGTTCGTGTTCGAGGGCCGCGAGTGCGGCGGCCACGTCGGGCCGCAGGCGAGCCTCCCGCTGTGGGACGCGCAGGTCGAGCGGCTGACCGAGTCCGGGATCGACCCCGCCGAGCTGTCGGTGATGTTCGCGGGCGGGATCCACGACGAGCGGTCCGCCGCGATGGTCGCGGCGCTCGCCGGGCCGCTCGCGGAGCGGGGCGCGGACGTCCGCGTGCTGATGGGCACCGCGTACCTGTTCACGTCCGAGGCGGTGGCGGCGGGCGCGATCCTGCCGGGCTACCAGGACGCCGCGCTCGGCTGCGCCACGACGGCGCTGCTGGAGACGTCCCCCGGACACGCCGTCCGCTGCGCCCGCACCCCCTACGTCGACACGTTCCACGAGACCCGCCGCGAGCTGGAGCAGGCCGGGACGCCGCGCCGGGAGGTGCGGCGCCGCCTGGAGAAGCTGAACCTCGTCCGGCTCCGTGTCGCGAGCAAGGGGCTGCGCCGCGCCGCGCCGGTGGACGCGGCGGCGCAGCGGTCCGACGGCATGTTCCTGATGGGCGAGGTCGCCGCGCTGCGGACGGCGACGACCGGCGTCGCGGCGCTGCACGAGCAGGTGACGTCCGGCGCGACCGCGTTCCTCGCCGCCCGCGCCGCCGAGCTCGGGGTGGGGCGCTCCGTCCCGGCGGCCCCGGCGCGTCCGGCCGACGTCGCGATCGTCGGGATCGGCTGCGTCCTGCCCGGCGCGGCCGACGCGGACGCCTACTGGGCGAACGTCGTCGGCGGCGTCGACTCCGTCACCGAGGTCGCCCGCTGGGACCCGGAGATCCACCACGGGCCGCCCGAGGAGGGGAAGACGCCGTCGAAGCGGGGCGGGTTCCTCCCGGACGTGCCGTTCGACGCGCTCGCCCACGGGATCTCCCCGGACGCGCTCGGCGCCGTCGAGCCGGTGCAGCTGCTGGCGGTGGAGGCGGCGTCCCGCGCGCTGCGCGACGCCGGGTACGCCGACCGCCCGTTCGACCGCTCCCGCGCGTCGGTCGTGTTCGGTGCGGGCGGCGGCGGCGACCTCGGCACCGCCTACGCGACGCGGGCCGCGCTGGCGTCCTACTACGGCGAGGTCCCGCCCGCGCTGGACGCCCTGCTCCCGCGTCCGGCCGAGGAGTCCTGCACAGGCGTACTCACCAGCGTGATCGCCGGGCGGATCGCGAACCTGCTCGACCTCGGCGGCGCGAACTACACCGTGGACGCGGCGGGCGCCGCGTCCCTCGCCGCGCTCGACGCCGCGTGCAAGGACCTCGCCACGGGGGCCAGCGACATGGTGCTGTGCGGCGGCGCCGACCTGCGCACCGGCGTCCAGGACCACCTGCTGCTCGCGGCGGCGGGGGCGCTGTCGCCGTCCGGGCGGTGCGCGGCGTTCGACGCGTCCGCCGACGGCGTCGCGCTCGCCGAGGGCGTCGCGTGCGTCGTGCTGAAGCGCCTCGCCGACGCCGAACGCGACGGCGACCGGATCTACGCGGTGGTCAGGGCGGTGGCCGGGGCCGGTGACGGCGGGGGTCTCATGGCGCCCCGCGCGGAGGGGCGGCGGCTCGCGCTGGACCGCGCCTACGAGCGCGCCGGGGTGCCGCCCGCGTCGGTCGGGCTCGTCGAGGCGGACGGGACCGGCGCCGAGGCGGGCGACCGCGCCGAGCTGGCCGCGCTGAGCGCGGTCTTCGCCGCCGCCGCGCCGGGCGCCGTCACGCTCGGCTCGGTGAAGTCGCAGATCGGGCACGCCGGGTGCGCCGCCGGGCTCGCCGGGCTGATCAAGACCGCGTACGCGCTGCACACCGGCGTCCTGCCGGGGACGCTGCACCTGTCCGAGCCCAACGCCGCGTGGACGCCGGACGGCCCGTTCGCGTTCGGCGCCGCCGCGCGCCCGTGGGCGGCCCCGCCCGGCGGGCGGCACGCTGGGGTGAGCGGGTCCGGGATCGGCGGGACGAACTTCCACGCCGTCCTGTCCGGGTACGGCGGCGCGCCGGAGCCGGTGTCCGGGCTCGCGGAGTGGCCCGCCGAGCTGTTCCTGATCCGCGCCGCCGACCGGGCCGCCGCGCGGGAGGAGATCGACCGCCTGCTGGCCCTGCTCGACGGCGGCGCCCCGCCCCGGCTCCGCGACCTCGCCCGCACGGCCGCCGCGCTGGACGGCCCCGTCCAGGCCGCCGTCGTCGCGACCGGCGTGGACGACCTCCGCCGCGCGCTCACCGCCGCCGCCGACTTCCGGACGGGGCCGGGCGTGTACGTCCCGTCCGGCGAGCCGGGGCAGGTCGCGTTCCTCTTCCCCGGCGAGGGCGGGGAGCGGCCGAACATGCTCGCCGGGCTGTTCGTCGCGTTCCCCCGCCTCCAGCGGCTGCTGCGCCTCGACGGCGGACGGCACGCGCCCGCCATGTTCCCGCCCGCCGCCTTCACCCCGGACGACGTCCGGCGGCAGCACGCCGCGATCACCGACACCCGGGCCGCGCAGCCCGCGCTCGGCATCGCCGGGCTGGCGGTGCACCGGCTGCTCACCGCGCTCGGCGTCCACCCCGACGTCGCGGCCGGGCACGGCTGCGGCGAGCTGGTCGCGCTCTGCGCCGCCGGGGTGTTCGACGACGCGGACCTGATCGAGCTGAGCTCCGCCCGCGCCGAGGCGGTGCTCGCCGCCGCCGGGGCCGATCCCGGCGCGATGGCCGCCGTCGCCGCGCCGCTGCACGCCGTCCGCGAGCTGCTGGCCGGGCTGTCGGAGGTCGTCGTCGCCCACCACGACGCGCCCCGCCGGGTCGTGGTCGCCGGGACGTCCGGCGGGCTGGAGCGGGCGCTCGCCGTCCTGTCCGGGGCGGGCGTCGCCGCCGAGCGGCTGCCGGCGCCGTGCGCGTTCCACAGCCCGCTCGTCGGCGCCGCGGCGGCGGGCCTGCGCGCCGAGCTGGCCCGCCGCGACCTGCGCTCGCCCGCGTTCCCGGTCTGGGCGAACACGACCGCCGCGCCCTACGACGCCGACCCCGCCGAGCTGGCCGTGACGCTCGCCGGGCAGCTCGCCACGCCCGTCCGGTTCGTGGAGCAGATCGAGGCGATGTACGCGGCGGGCGCCCGCGTCTTCGTCGAGGCGGGGCCGGGCAGCGTCCTGACCGGGCTGGTCGGCGAGATCCTCGGGGAGCGTCCGCACACCGCCGTGAGCTGCGACGCGCCCGGCGAGAACGCCCTCGTCCGGTTCCTGCACGCGCTCGCCGAACTCGCCGCGGCCGGGGTGCCGGTCGACCCGCTGCCCCTGTTCGCCGGGCGGGACGCCCGCGCGCTCTCCGGCCCCGCCCGGGCGCCCGGCTGGATCGTGAACGGCCACCTTGTCCGGACGGCCGACGGCGGCTACCCGCCGGGGGCGCTCCGGCCCGCCGAACGCGTCCGGGACGACGGCGGCGCGGGCGGCTCGGCGGCCGCCGTCCTCGAATACCTGCGCGCGGGACGCGAGATGATCGCCGCGCAGCGCGAGGTCATCCTGCGCCACCTCGGCGCGATCCCGCCCGACGCGCCGGGCCCCGGGCCCGCCGACGTGCCCGCGCCGCGCCCGGTGCTGCCCGGCGAGACGCTGCCCGCGCCCGTGGAGGCGCCGCGCGACGACCACGCCGCCGTCCCCGAGGCGGTCGGCGCGCGGACCGCTCGCACCGAGACCATGGTCGACGACGGTGCCGAGGCCGCCGCGCCCCCGGCGCCCGTCGTCCCGGCGCAGGCGAGCGGGCCCGAGCCGACGACGCGGCCCGGCGTCGTCCGGCAGGTGCCGCGCGTCGTGGAACTGGACGCGCTGCCCCGCCCGCCCGAGTCGGGCACCGAGTTCACCGGACGCGGCTTCCAGATCGTGGACGACGGCCGCGGCGTGGCGCTGGAGCTGGCCGTCCTCCTCGAACGGCACGGCGCGCGGGTGCGGACCGCGCACGACGCGGAGGCGGACGGCGACCACCGCGACGGGCTCGTCCACCTGGCGGCGCTGCGGCCGGGCGAGCCGGGGATCCTGCCGCGCGCCTACGGCGGGATCCGCCGCGCGCTGGCGGGCGGGCCGCGCTGGCTCGTCCTCGTGAGCGGCGCGGGCGGGACGTTCGGCCGCCGCTACGCCGGAGGCGGCATCGGCGACCCGGCCCCCGGCGCCGGGCTCGGCGGCCTGGCCCGCACGATCGCCCAAGAGCACCCCGAGGTGCACGTCCGCGCGCTGGACGTCGACACCAAGGAGACGCCCCGCGCGATCGCGCAGCGGATCCTCGCCGAGCTGCTCGACCCGGACGGCCCGGTCGTCGTCGGGCACGAGGGCGAGCGGCGGAACGGGCTGAGCGTCGTCCCGGCCGACCTGGACGGCGACCCCGCCCCGCCGGTGGAGCCGGACGGCGTCGTCCTCCTCACCGGCGGCGCCCGCGGCGTCACCGCCCGCCTCGCCCTCGAACTGGCCCGCGCGAGCGGCTGCCACCTGGAGATCATCGGCCGGACGCCGGAGCCCCGCGGGGAGCCCGCGTTCCCCGACGCCCCGGACGAGCCCGCGCTGCGCCGCACCCTCGTCGCCGAGGGGAACCGGCAGCCCGCCGAGATCGAGGCGACGATCCGCACGGTCCTCGTCGAGCGGGAGAAGCGGCGGAACCTGGACGCGCTGCGGCGGCACGCGGCGTCCGTCCGCTACCACGCGGCCGACGTGCGCGACCCGAACGCCGTCCGCGGCGTCGTCGACAACGCCTACCTCCGGCACGGCCGCCTCGACGGCGTCGTGCACGGCGCGGGCGTCGCCGAGGACCGCCTCGTCCGCGACAAGAGCCCCGAGTCGTTCGACCGCGTGTTCCGGACGAAGGTGGACGGCGCGTGCGCGCTCGCCCAGGCCGTCCGCCCGGACCTCGGGTTCTTCGTCGTGCTCGGCAGCGTCGCGGGCGTCGCCGGCAACCGGGGGCAGGCCGACCACGCGGCGGCGAACGACGCCTGCGACACGCTCGCGCACGTCTGGCGGACGCGGCTGCGCGGCCGCGTCCTCGTCGCCGACTGGGGCCCGTGGGCGGGCGTCGGCATGGTGACGCCGGAGCTCGCGCGCGAGTACGCGCGGCTCGGCGTCGGCCTGGTCGACCCGGACGCGGGCGCCGCCGCGCTCCTGCGCGAGATCGCGCACGGCCACGAGACGCAGGTCGTGTTCACGGGGGCCGTCCGGTGAGCCGCGCGGCGGACGCGGCGCGCGAGCCGATCGCGATCGTCGGCGCCGGGGCGGTGTTCCCCGGCGCGGGGTCGGCGGCCGAGCTGTGGCGCAACGTCCTCGCCGGGGTCGACGCGATCACCGACGTCCCGGCCGGGCGCTGGGACCCCGCGCTCTACTACGACCCGGACGCCTACGACCGCGCGCCGGAGAGCGACCGCTTCTACTGCAAGCGCGGCGGGTTCGTCGACGAGCACGCCACCGTCGACCCGGCCCGGCTCGGGATCACGCCCGCCGCCGTCCCCGGGATGGAGCCCGACCAGCTCCTCGCGCTGCGCGCCGCGGCCGCCGCGATCGCGGACGCGGGCGGCGACGAGCGGCTGCCCGACCGGTCCGGGATCGGCGTGGTCGTCGGGCGCGGCGGCTACATCACCCCGGGCGTGGCGCGGTGCGACCAGCGGGTCAGCGTGTCGCACCAGGTCGCCGGGGTGCTCGCGGAGCTCGTGCCCGAGCTCGGGAGCGGGCGGCTGGAGGAGATCCGGCGCGCGTTCCGCGACCGGCTCGGCCCGGACGGGCCGGACGCGCCGGCCGGGCTCGTCCCGAGCTTCGCCGCGTCCCGCATCGCGAACCGGTTCGACCTGCGCGGCCCCGCCTACACGCTGGACGCGGCGTGCGCGTCGTCGCTGCTCGCCGTCGAGCACGCCGTGCGGGCGCTGCGCGGCGGGCAGGCCGACGCGATGCTGGCGGGCGCCGTCCACCACGCGCACCACGTCACGGTGTGGAGCGTGTTCAGCCGGCTCCGCGCGCTGAGCCCGTCCGGGACCATCCGCCCGTTCGACCGGTCGGCGGACGGCACGCTCCTCGCCGAGGGCACCGGGATCGTCCTGCTCAAGCGCCTGTCGGACGCCGAGCGCGCCGGTGACCGGATCCACGCGGTGATCGTCGGGGTCGGGTCGTCCAGCGACGGGCGCGCGACGAGCATCATGAGCCCGCTCGTGGACGGGCAGGTCCTCGCCGTCGAGCGGGCCTGGCGGGACGCGGGCCTCGACCCGGCCGAGCCCGGCGCGGTCGGCCTCGTCGAGGCGCACGGCACCGCGACCCCGGCGGGCGACGAGGCGGAGCTCGCGACGCTGCGCCGCGTCTTCGGCGCCGCCGGGCCGCCGATCGGGCTCGGCACGGTCAAGTCGATGATCGGGCACGCGATGCCCGCCGCCGGGATCGCCGGGCTGATCAAGGCCGCGTACGCGCTGCGCGACGGCGTCCTGCCGCCGACCCTGCACGTGGACGACCCGCACCCGGCGCTCGCGGACGGCCGCCTGCGGCCGGTCCGGGAGGCCGCCGAGTGGGAGCGCGGACCGGGTCCGCGCCGCGCCGTGGTCGACGCGTTCGGGTTCGGCGGCGCGAACGCGCACGTCGTCCTGGAGGAGCCGCCGTCGTGCCGGGCCCGGCGCCGCCGCGCGCCCGACCCTCCATCGTCGTCGGCGGAGGAGGGCGTGCTCAGGCTCGCCGCCCGGACGGCGGAGGAGCTGGCCGCCGCGCTCGCCGCCCCCGACGACGAGCTGCTCGCCCGGGTGCCGGACGACCCGCCCGACCTCCCCTGCCGCCTCGCGATCGTCGCGCCGACCCCGCGCAGGCTCGACCTCGCGCGGGCGGTCGTGCAGCGCGGGACGCCGTGGCGCGGCCGCAGCGACGTCTGGTTCGCGCCCCGCCCGCTGCTCGCCGAGGGCGGGCGGCTGGCCTTCCTCTTCCCCGGGTTCGAGCCCGCCTTCGACCCGCGCGTGGACGACGTCGCCGCCCGCTTCGGCCTCCCCGGACCCGGTCTCACCGGACGCGCCGACCTGCCCGGCCGCGCCGCCGACGCGCTGGGCGTCGGCCGCCTGCTCGCCGCCGCGCTCGCCGGACTCGGCGTCGAACCCGACGTCGTCGCGGGCCACGGCGCCGGCGAATGGACGGCGATGACCGTCGCCGGGATGTGCGAGCCGGACGAGGTGGAGGCGCTCGTCCGCTCCCTGGACGAGGAGGCGCCCGGCGTCGTCTACGCGGCGCTCGGCTGCGGCGCGGACCGGGCGGCGGACGCCGTCGCCGGACGTCCCGGCGTGTTCGTCAGCCACGACAACTGCCCGCACCAGTCGGTGGTCTGCGGCCCGGAGGACGAGGTGCGCGACGTCCTCGGCCGGCTCGCCGCCGAGGGCGTCCTCGGCCGGGAGCTGCCGTTCCGGGCCGGGTTCCACACGCCGCTGGCGGACGCGCACGGGAAGCGGGCGCGGCGCGCGCTGGAGGCCCTGACGGTGCGGGAGCCGCGCGTGCCGCCGTGGTCGGCGACGACGGCCGCGCCCTTCCCGCGGGAGCCCGCCGCCGTCCGCGAGCTGGCCGTCCGGCACGTGCTCGAACCCGTCCGGTTCAGCGAGCTCGTGGAAGAGCTGTACGGCGCGGCCCGCGTCCGGGTGTTCGTGCAGGTCGGGCCCGGCAGCCTCACCGGCTTCGTCGCCGACCGGCTGGACGGGCGCGAGCACCTCGCGATGGCCGCGAACGTGCCGGAACGCGACGGGACGGCCCAGCTCCGCCGCGTCGTCGCCGCGCTGTGGGCCGAGGGGTACGGGGCGTCCGCGCCGCCGCCCGCGCCCGCCGGGGGCGTCCGGCTCGACCTCGGCACGCCGCTGGTTAGGCTGGACGGCGCCGTCCCGCCGCTGCGCCTCGCGGCCGGGGTGCCGCCGCTGCCCGCGGGCGATCCCGTCCTCGCCGAGCTGGAGGCGCTGCTCAACGACGCGGCGACCGGGGCGCAGTCCGTCGTGGAGGCGTTCGGCGCCGGGCCCGCCGTGGCGGAGGCCGCCGCGCCGCCGCCGGGACCCGCCGAGCTGTCGGTGACCCGGGTCTTCTCCGTGGACGCCATGCCCTACCTCGCCGACCACTGCGTGTTCCCGCAGGCGCCCGGCTGGCCCGACCTGTCGGACCGGTTCCCGATCGTCCCGCTGGCGACGCTGCTGGAGGTCATGGCGGAGACGGCGCGGGAGCTGCTGCCGGGCCTCGTGGTCGTCGGGTTCGAGCACGTCCGGGCCGTCCGCTGGGTGGTGGCGGCGCCGCCGACCACCGCCGAGATCACCGCGTACCCGGTGGGGCAGGGCGACCGCCCGCGCAAGGTGAAGGTCGTCGTCCAGGGGTACGCGGACGGGACGGTCCTGCTCGCCGAGCGGCACCCGCCGCCGCCCGCGCCGGACCGCACGCCGCTGACCATCGAAGGCCCCCCGATCGTCACCGCCGAACGGCTGTACGAGGAACGCTGGATGTTCCACGGGCCGCGCTTCCGCGGCATCAAGGAGATCACCGCGCTGGCGGAGGACGGCGTCCGGGCCGTCCTGACCTCGCTGCCCGCCCCCGGCGCGCTCCTGGACAGCGCGGGCCAGCTCTGCGGCCACTGGATCCAGGTCTACGGCGACACCAACCAGACCGTGTTCCCGGTGGGCGTCGAGCACGTCTCCCTGTACGGGCCGCTGCCGCCCGAAGGCGAACGCCTCGCCACGACGATCTGGAACCAGTCCCTGACCGACACGACCATGCGCTGCTCCGCCGAGCTGGTCCGCGAGAACGGGACGGTCTGGGCCCGCGTCGACGGCTGGACCACCCACCGCTTCTACACCGACGAGGCCCTCTGGCGGATGAGGTTCACCGCCGAGGTCTCCGGGACGGGGGAGCCGCAGCCCGGCGGCTGGTGCCTCGCCCGGCGGCGGTGGGACGGCACCGCGTCCCGCGACCTGCTCATGCGCCAGTACCTGCGCGCCGCCGAGCGCGCCGAGTACGAGGCCCTGCCCCCGTTCGCGCAGGGCGCCTGGCTGCTCGGACGGATCGCGGCCAAGGACGCCGTCCGCGACCACCTCTGGCGCAACGGGCACGGGCCGCTGTTCCCGGCGGAGCTCCGCGTCCGGTCCGGCGCGTCCGGTCCGGTCGTCACCGGGCCGTTCGACGACCCCCTCGGGGTCTCGATCGCCTCGGACGCCGAACTGGGCGTCGCGCTCGTCCGGCACGGCCGCGAACCGGCGGGCATCGGGCTCGCGCCGAGCGACGCCGACGGACGGCTCCGCGCCGCCAAGCAGGCGGTGCTCCAGGCCATCGACGCCGGCCGGGCGCGGCCGGAGCTCGTCGTGACCGTCGCCGACGCCGAGCGGCTCCTCATCGCCGCGGACGGCACGGTCACGACGGTGGAGACCCGCGAACTCGAAGGACACGTCGTCGCCTGGACGGTCGCGTCCGGCGGCACCGACATGGAGGAGGCCCGCGCATGAACCCACCCGCAGACGACGTCCTGGCCGAGGTCGTCCGGGCGCTGACCGACGTGGTGGGGGAGGGCCTCCCGCGCGGCGCGGAGATCGGCCACGGCACCGCGCTCGGCGACGACCTCGCGCTGGAGAGCATCGAGCTCGTCGCGCTGGTCGACCGGCTCCGCGCCCGCTACGGCGACCGCGCCGACCTGCCCGGCTTCATCGCCGGGCTGGACCTCGACCAGATCATGAACCTCACCGTCGGGGACGTGGCCGACCACATCGCGGGCCGGTCCGCCGGGGCTCCGGCGGACGCCGGGACCGCCCGGTGAGCCGGCGCGTCCGCGTCCCGTCCCTGCTCGACGACCCCGGGATCCGGCGCGCGAAGGCGCCGGAGCGGCGCTTCCTGTTCGCCGTCCCGCCCGTCGCCGCGCACGTCGAACCGCTCGCCGCGGTCGCCGCCGAACTGGCGAGGCGCGGCCACAAGGTCGCCTGGGCGGGGCACCGCCCGACCCTCGAACGGCTGCTGCGCCCCGGCGCCCGCCTCTTCACCGCCCTGGAGCGGGACTTCGAGGCCCGCCTGCCCGCCCTCCGCGACCGGCTGCTGGAACTGCGCGGGTACGCGGCCCTCCGCTTCCGGTGGGAGGAGTTCATCGTCCCGCTCGGGCACGCGATGATGCCGGGCGTCGAGAAGGCCGTCGACCGCTTCCGGCCGGACGTCGTCGTCGCGGACCAGATCGCGCTCGCCGCCCCGGTCGCGGCGCGGCTGCGCGAGATCCCGTGGGCGACGTCGGCGGCGACGTCCGCCGAGTTCACCCGCCCGCTCGCGCACGTGCCGAAGGTCGAGGAGTGGGTCCGCGAGCGCATCGCCGACCTCCAGCTCGACCACGGCATCGACGACCTGCTCGACCTGCGGTTCTCCGACCACCTCGTGCTGGTCTTCTCGACCGGCGCGCTGATCGGGGACGTGTCGTTCTTCCCCGACCACGTCGCGTTCGTCGGGCCCGTCCTCGGGCGACCGGCGCCGAGCGCGTTCCCCTGGGAGTGGCTGGACGGCCGTCCCGCCGTCCTCGTCGCCCTCGGCGCCGGGCCGGGCGGGGAGCGCTTCCACCGGGCCGCCGCCGACGCCGTCCGCGACCTGGACATCCAGGCGGTCGTCCTCGCGCCGCCGGGAACGGTGCCCGGCCCGCCGCCGAACGTCCTGGTGCAGGAGCACGTCCCGCGCCTCAGACTGCTGGAACGCCTCTCCGCCGTCGTCTGCGACGGCGCGCACGACACGGTCTGCGAGGCCCTGGCGCACGGCCTCCCGCTGGTGACGGCCCCGATCCGGGACGACCAGCCGGTGATCGCCCGCCAGGTGGCGACGGCGGGCGCGGGCGTCACGGTCCGCTACACCCGCGCCGACGCGGCCGAACTCCGCGCCGCCCTGACGGCCGTCCTTGCGGCCGACGGGCCGCACCGCACCGCCGCCTCCCGCGTCCGCGACGCCATCGCCGCGTCCAGCGCTCCCACCGAGGCCGCCGACCGCCTGGAGAAACTGACCTGACGAAGGGCACGGGACGGAGAGTCCCTCCGCCGGCGGGCGCCCGGGGCGTATCGTGCCTTGCATGTCTGGGAAGAAGATCAATCCGGTTTTCGTGCTGCTTTGTTTCGCGGGGCTGTTGATCGTGGGATTCGCGCTGGTCGGCAGTACGGCGGCGGGGGCGAAGATCGACGAGTCGGACGCGGACAAGGGGGAGGTCCAGCTCCAGCTCGCCGCGATGCTCAATTACGCGATCGTCGGCGCGGCCCTTGTGCTGGCCGGGATCGGATTCCAGTTGACCGCCGGTCCGAAAACGCCGCCGCCTCTTCCCGGGCAGGCCCTTCCGTACGGGCAGGCGGGGCAGCCGCAATATCAGGCCCCGCAGCAGCAGCAACAGCAGCAGGCGCCGCCCGGGCGGCAATGGGGGCAGCAGCCGCAGGGGCCGCCGCCGTCCTGATCAGGACGTGAGCGCGCCGAAAAGGCGGCGCGCGTTTCGCACCGTGGCGTCGAACGACGCCTCCGTGATCGCCTTCGTCATGAAATGGCACGTCCAGGTGACGAGGAAGGTGCCGACGATGAGCACGGGCGCCCATGTCCAGGTGAGCTGGACGACGATCCGCTCAAGCGCCGCGTGCGGGGCGACGACCGGTTCCCAGCTGTTGAGGCGGGCCCAGCGGCCGAGGAAGATGCCGATGGCGCAGACGGCGTGGGCCGCGATGGTCGCGCGTCCCTGCCACGCGCCCAGGCCGATGCGGGAGAGGTGGCGCAGGGCGGCGCCGAGTGCCAGGTAGTAGGCCAGGAATCCCGAGCCTATGAGCAGCGCGTAGACGGGCAGGACGGCGGTCACGACGGGGCCGCCCTGGTCGGACAGGATGATGTCGCCCCGCAGGTGGACGAGGTCGGTGACCACGTACGGCGCGTTCGGCAGGAAGAGCACGAACAGCACGAGCCCGGCCCACCAGAACGGCGAGCGCGAAAGGCGCCGTCCGCGGAAGAGGACCCAGGCGAGGGCGACCGGTATCCAGGCAAGAAGGGTGTTCCAGCCCATCCACCAGATGTCGCGGCGGAGGACGTCGACCAGATTCGGCGCCACCTGCTCCAGAGTCCCCATGCTTTCTATGATGCATGAGCGCCGTCTTCGGGGGCCGTGACGTAGGAGGCGAGGAGGCCGTCGCTGAATCCGAGCGGGGACGTCGCCTCGCGGAATCGGTCGGGCCAATCCGGGTCGGTGCGGACGGCGCCCACGGCCGTTTCGATCGCCGACGGGCCGCCTCCCCAAAGGGCGGTGATGCGGGTCTCGGTGTCGCGCTGGTCGCGTTCCCACCATGCGGTGACGTGCTTGAGTTGCTCGGCGAGAGTTCCGCCGGGAATGGCCTTGCCGTAGCGGGACGCCCATTCGTCGCTCAGCGGATGCCGTCCCGCGTCCGGTGTCGTCCGATGCGCCCGCTGGAGTTCTTCCAGGACGAGGCACCACCGATACGGCGCGGCGAAGAATTCGGTCTCGTCGCCCTCGCAATGGCGTCCCCGAAGGGCGGCGGCGAGATGGACGGCCAAGGCGACGGGCCCGCCGCGCGCCTTCACCGCGGCGTCCACCGCGTGCGAGACGGCGCAATCGTGAAGGCGCGCGGAAAGGCCGTCCAGCGCGAAACGCGGGACGCCCCAGCCCGTGAGGTGCGAGGCGGCGGCCAGCTCCGCCCACAGGACGAGGTCCGGCCGCGCCGCCACCGTCCGCTGGGCGGCGCGCATGTCGCGCAGCGTGCAGGGGGAGTCGCGGCAGTCGGTCCCGCATGTGGAACTCCGCGGGCTCACGAGCGAGCGGGGCGAGGCGACCGGCGCCGACGTCTCCAGGTGCGACCCGTCCGGCATGCGGACGAGGTGCGGGAAGTCCATGCCGTCGGCGAACACCGCGCCCTCGCCCGGCGTGAGCGTGACGAGGAACTGCGACTGCGCATCGGTGATGTTCATGGTGGCGCCGACCGCGTCCCGGTCGTCCCGCGCGGGCAGCCGGTGGACGATCTTCACCGCGGTGTTCTTGATCACGTCCGGGACGAGCTTCGAGGGGATCTGCTCCGCGACGATCAGCCCCTCCCCGTACGCGCGGATCTCCGCGAGCAGGCTCGCGAACGTCTCCACGGCGTGCGAGGCGGGCCCGGCCTGCTCGCTGCGCCGCAGCAGCCGGTGCGCCTCCTCGAACACGCTCAGATGGCGCAGCCCGGGCGCGGCGCCCGCGCGCTGCCGCATCCGCAGGTGCTCGACGAGCCGGACCAGCACCGTCCCCATCAGGAACGCCTTGTCGCGGTCGTCGCCGACGTCCTCGATCTCCAGGACGACGTTGCGGGCGAGCAGCGCGTCGAAGTCGATCGGGTGCCCGCCCTCGAAGAACCGGCCGGTGGTGCCGAGCCGCAGGCTGGACAGCCGGACGCGGATGAACCCGCGCACGTTGTCGGTGATCTCCTGGCCGTAGCCGATCTGGTCGACGACCCGCTCGGCGGCGTCCTGGAGGTCGGCGAGCGTCGGGTAGCGCGGCTCGGCCCCCGGCCGGACGGGCTCGCCGAGCGCGAGGTCCCAGCCGAGGTGCTCGTAGCAGCGGGTCAGCGCCGCCGACAGGACCTGCGGGAACGGCTCGTCGGCGTCGAACGCGGCGAGGAACAGCGCGCGGACGAGGTCGGCGTGCGTCTGCAGCGGGAACGGGCGGCCGTCCGGTCCGGCGGCCGGTTCGAGCGGGTTGATCCCGGCGGCGATCGCCTCGGTGTCGCCGGGGCGGATCGTGACGACCTCGGCGTCCGGGAGCCGCGCCGCCATCAGCCGGTACTCCGCCTTCGCCGGCTCGACGACCAGCCACGGCAGCCCCGCCCGCGACGCCTCCGCCAGCAGCGACCGGACGGTCTGCGACTTGCCCGCGCCCGTCGCGCCGCACACGAACGTGTGCCGGTTCAGACTGGACAGCGGCAGCGACAGCGGCCCGACGTCGCGCCGGTTCCGGTCGAGGACGCGGCCGAGCGGCACCCCGCCGTCCGGCGACTCGGGCGTCACGTCGAACTCCGGCCGCATCGCGAACCGGACCCCGGGGACCTCCCGCGCGGGCGTGCGGGCGAGCGCCGCCACCAGGGGCGTGCCCGCCTCGAACGGGCCGGGCGCGCCCGGGACCAGCGCGTACGGCAGGCGGCCCAGGTCCGCCGACGCGCACACGAGCGCCGCGACCCGGGCGGCGGCGCGCGGCGTCTCCGCGCCCGCCATCAGATGCACCCGCCACAGCCCGGACGTCGCGGCCCGGCGCAGCTCGCGGTGCCGCCGTCCCAGCCGGTCGGCCGCGACCGACTCCTCGGGCGACAGCTCCGCCATCGACCGGGCGCGCCGCTCCGCGTCGGCCTGGTCGTCGGCGAGCCGCCCGGCCTCGGCCGGGTCGACGGGCTCGGCGACGAGCAGCCACGCGAACGGCCGCGTCCACACCGCGAGGAGGCCGTCCTCCAGGGACGGGCGCGCGGGCTCGGCGGGCGCGTCGTCGTCGGCGAGCAGGCCGTCCGCGATGGCGCCGACGCCGACCCAGTGGGGCATCGCGTCCCGGGCGAGGCCGTCCGGGAGCAGCACGCCGCGTCCGCCCGCCGGGAGGGCGAGGGTCGCGGACCGCCCGTCGTGGTCGGCGAGCAGGCCGTCGCCGCCGACGAACACCTCGGTCGGGCCGGACGGCAGGGCGCGCCGCCAGCCGACGAGGACCGGCTCCGCGCCCGCGTGGTAGGCGGAGACGAGCGCGGCCACGCGCTGGTCGTGCCCTTCGTCGCGGCCGTCCGCCGCGTCCGGCCGCGGGACTTCGAGGAGGCGGCAGACCGGCAGGCCGCGCACCGCGTCCCACACGTCAGGCGTCCCGTCCCTCGTCGATCACCATCCAGTCGTCCTCGCCGAGGCCCGTTCCGGGGTTGCGGCGGTCGGTGGCGGACAGGGTGAAGTCGCGGCCGGTGGCCTCCTCCCAGCGGCACGCCCAGGCGTGCAGCGCCGGGGCGTCGTGCTGCACGTCCCGGAGGCGCGCGGCGAGGTCGTCGCCCGCGAACTGGAACTCGTACGCGTCGGGATCGCGGGCGAGGTCGAGCTTGTAGAGGCTGTCGAAGAACGGCTTGGCGGGTTTCGGGCCGTCCTGCGAGAAACCGGCGGAGCGGTATTTCGCGACGGCGTTGTCGGCCCGGCGGATCCGCTCGTCGTCCGACGCGCCCCGGTGCTGCTGGATGACCCTCGACCGCAGTTCGCCCTCGGTCTGCGGAAACCATTTCTTCGGGTCCTGCGTGCAGAAGTCCGCGCCCGGGCCCTGCAGCCGGACGTCGGCGCCGGCGATGCCCTCCGCCGCGAGCGCGTCCCGCAGCTCGTCGACGCACCGTGTCCACTGCTCGGGACGCATTCCGAGCGGCGCGCGGCGGGCCCGCATGTCCCACGCCCGCTCGGGGGTGACGTCGGCGAAACCGAATTCGCGCGCGGAGAACGTGTACCCGGACTGGTCCGCCGTGACGGGGAAGAGCGCCCGGTCGGACGCGCCGCCGCCGCCCGGCCCGGGAGCACGGGACGCGGCCGAGACCACGAACCATTCCTCCCTCTCGCCGGACGACGCCTCGTCCGGACGGTCGCGGCCCGCCGCCCGCCTTTCCGCGCGCCTTTCCGCCCGGCTCTCCGCCCGGCTCTCCGCCCGGCTCTCCGCGCGGCTTTCCGTCCGGGACGGGCCGCCCTCGGCGCCGGGACGATCCGGCGGCGGCGCGGGCGGACGCTCGGCGGGCTCCGCCGGACGGTCGGTCTTCTCCGTGTTGCCGTCCCGGTCCAAGGTCATGGTCGGTCAGGTTATTGAGCAAGGCGTCCGAGGGGAAGGTCGAAACCGCATGGACGGCCTGACAAGTCCGATGTCAATCTGCTTGGGTGGTTCGCGCATCGCCGCGCAGTGCGCGCCGCCGCGCATGTCCCCGCGAGCGTGACGATCGAGACGGCACCCGAACAGAACGGAGCTCACGTCGTGAGGGGTGACCCGGTCGATCCCGCCGCGCCGCGGGCCCGCCGCGAGCGCCTGTTCAGCCCCGAGCCGCGCCTCGGCTGGGTGTTCCGCGACCGCTTCTGGTTCCTGCGCCCCTTCCCCGACGCCCCGCCGCACAGGCGGGCGCTGCCGGAGTACCTCGCCCGCCGCGCCGCCGACACCGAGCGGCTCGCCCGGCGGCGGCTGCGCCGGACGCTCCCCGCGAGCCTCGCCGCCGCCGTCCTCGCGCTGGTCGCGGCGTTCGGGGCCGCCGCGTCCGCGGTCCCGGACGCGGTCGCGCTCGGGGCGCTGCTGCTCGGCGTCCTCGTCGCCGCGCCCGGCGCGGCGCTGACGGCGCTCGCCGTCCGGCGGCGGGAGGGCGCGCGGCGGGCCCACGAGCTGGCTCAGCGGCAGAACGCCGACGGCTACCAGGAGGAGGCGAACCGCTGGCAGGCACGCAGGCACGCGCACGAGACCGCCGAACGCGCCCGGCTGGACGGCCTCCCCGAATGGGGCGTGGCGCCGCATCCGTCCCGCCGCCTGGACGTCTTCGGCGGGACGCTCTGGGCCTGGGAGGCGCTCCTCACCACGTACGGGACGTCGGCCCTCGCCGTCCAGCCGCTGCTCGTGCTGGACCTGTCGCGCGAGGTCGTCAGCCGCGAACTGGTCGACCTGGCCCGCGCGACCCGGATGGAGGTGGACGCGCAGCTCCTGCCGAGCCGCCAGGCGTCGTCCAGCCTGCTGTCCGACCTGTCCCCGCAGGACCTCGTGGACGCGATCGTCGAGTCGATGCACGGCGGCAACCCCGACGACTCCCGCGCCGAACGCAGCATGGACGGCCGCATCCTGAGCAAGGTGTGCGACGCGCTCGGCGACCGCGTCACCCTCGGCCGGATCGCGGCGGCGCTGCGGGCGCTGATGGGCGAGCCCGACGACGGCGACGCGCTGACCCGCGACGAGCGCCGCCGCATCGCCGCCGACCTCTTCAGCGTCGAGTACCGGCGGCAGGCGCACGCGAACCTGTCGCGGATCGAGTCCTACGTCCATCCGCTGGAGAACCTCGGCACCGAGCCGTCGCGGGCGGGCACCGGCTACCTGACCTGCGTCGCCCTGGACAGCCAGGCGCGCAACGTCCGGTCCGAGCTGCTCACCGACCTGATCGTGCAGTGGGTGACGCACCGGGTCACCGCGTCCCGGGACGCGACGCCCGCCGTGCTCGTCGCCGGGGCCGACGAGCTCGCCCGCCGCCACCTGGAGCGCCTCTCGGACGCGTGCGAGCGGCGCGGCGTCCCGCTGACCCTGCTGTTCCGGCGGCTGCGCGAGACGTCCGCCGAGATGATCGGCGGCGGCGCCGTCGCGTTCATGCGGCTCGGCAACCACGAGGACGCCACCCGCGCCGCCGACTTCATCGGACGCGACCACCGGTTCGTCCTGTCGCAGATCACGAAGAACGTCGGCGGGAACGAGTCGCACACGACCACCGGCACGGAGGGCGAGTCCGACTCCGAGACGACGAGCACGGGGCAGACGACCGGGACGTCCAGCAACTGGGGGACGAGCCGGTCGTCCGGCAGCGGCTACTCGGGCGGCGAGATGTTCGGGCTGTTCCCCGACCGGTCGACGTCCTACCAGCGCGGAAGCAACCAGGGCGGTTCCACCAACACGAGCTACACCGAGGGGACGGCGACGTCCACGTCGCGGAACTGGTCGGCCGCCTACGCCTACGCGGAAGGCACCAACTGGAGCGACGCCGACACCACGCAGCGCGTCTACGAGTACGCGGTCGAGCCCGTCACCCTCCAGCACCTCCCGGACCACGCGCTGCTCCTCGTCGAGTCCGCGCCCGGCGGCGGACGCACCCTCACGGCCGTCGAATGCGACCCGGCGATCATCACGCTGGAGCGCGTCAGCACCGCCCCGCTGCCGGACGCGCCGCGCCCCGCGATCGCCGCGCCCGGCGCCGCCCCCGAGGTGGCCCGGCCCGCCGCGCCGCGGTGGGCCGCGCCGTCCGACAGGCAGTGGGCCGCGCCGCCCTCCCCGCCCCCGCCGCGTCCGCCGCTGACGACCGAGCAGGGGCCGCCGCCCGGCTACCGGTCCGGCCCGCGCCCGCCCGCGGACGGCGGCCCGCCGCCGCTGTTCGGCGGCGGCGCCTGACCCCGTCGGCTCAGCCGAGCCGCCGCCGGAGCGCCTCGGCCCGCTTCACGAGGGGCAGCGGCATGGGGTCGGCGCCGTCGATGCGGTGCTCCACGGCCGCCAGCAGTTCGGCGCCGAGACCCGTCCGGACGGCGAAGGCGTCGGCCCGCCGCTCGGCGAGCCCGCCGGTGAGCCGCGCGGCCACCGCCGCCGCGCCGCCGGCCAGCGCGGGCGCCGCGACCACCGCCGACACCGCCGCCGCGGCGACCGCCGCGAAGAACGCGAGCACGAACCCGATGGGCCTGTGCCACTTGACGGCCCGCCTCCACATGGCCGCGACGGGCGACCAGGGCGCGCGCAGCGTCCACAGCAGGGCCCGGCCCGGCAGCGTGACCTGCGCGCGGACGAACGCCATGCCCGCTTGGCGGCCGCGCACGTGCCCGAGCTCGTGGGCGAGCACCGCCGCCAGCCGGAACGGCGGCAGGGAGCGCGCCGAGTCCGCGGTGACGGCGACCGTCCGGCCGAAGGACGCGCACGCGTTCAGCTCGCTCGAATCGACGACGACCAGGCGGTGGGCGCTCGTCCCCGCGCGGCGCTGGACGTCCCGCCACGGCTCGGCCAGGCGGGCGCGCTCGTCCCCGTCCGGTTCGCGGTGCCCGTGGACCCGCCCGGCGCCCAGGGGGACGGCGAGCAGCACCGCCCACGCCGCGACGACGATCACGGCTCCCCAACCGGGCCATACCGACCGCGTCCAGGCCGCGGCGGCGGCGACCCCGAGCACCTCCACGACCAGGACGAGCCCGATGGAGACGCCCGCCCAATCCCGTCCCGCCTCGACCTGAGCCGTGCCCGGAGGCAGGTACAGCGGGCCCTGGGAAGGCGCCTCGACCGGTGCCGGACGCGCGAGAGCCGCCCGCTCCCGCGCCACCGGATGAGGCGGAGCGCTCCGGACCGGCTTCGAGGGCGCGGGCTGCATCTGAAACGACGCCGTGGCCTCCCCGCCCCCGGTCCCGCGACCATCGTCCTGCGCCGCCCGCCCCGACGAAGACCGCAAGGCCGACGGCGAACCCTGCCCAGGCGGCGGCACGGCCTGCGAGACCTCCCGGGGCGGACCCGGAGCCGCAGACCGCGAAGCAGGCGGCGCAGGCGGCGGCGTGGCCTGTGCAGGCGGCGGCGTGGGCTGCGAGGGCTGTCGGGGTGGGAGTGGAGGTGCTGGCCGCGAGGCTGGCGGTGGCGCGGCTTGTGCGGGCGGTGGCGTGGGCTGCGAGGGCTGTCGGGGTGGGGGCGCGGGTGTTGAGCCTGGTGGCGTAGGTGGCGGGGCCTGTGCGGGCGGCGCCACGGGCGGTGAAGGCTGCCGGGGCGGAGGCGCGGGTCGCGCGGCTGGCGGGGTTGGCGGTGGCGGGGGCTGCGGGGGCTGCCGGTGTGGAGGTAGAGGCGCGGGTCTTGGGGCTGGCGGAGTAGGCGGGGGCGGGGCTTGTGCGGGGGGTGGCGTTGGGCGCAGAGGTGGCGGGGAGGGCTGCGGGGGTGGGGGTGAGGGGCGTGACGCTGGTGGTGCGGGGGGTGTCGGGGTGGGGGGAGACGGGGGTGGCTCGGTTGGCGTGGGTGGAGGGGGCGTGGGGGTGTCTTCGGGTGCGGGTGGGGACGCGGGGGGCGTGCGGTGGCGGGTGCGGGAGCGGAAGGGGCGGGAGTGGTCCGTCCAGGCGTGGCCGTCCCAGTAGCGTTCGCGGCCCATCAACTCCGGATCTGGGTACCACCCAGGTGGTGCGCTCACCGGACTCCGCCTCCCGTCAGGGTCGGGTCAAGGCTTGCGCACGCCGCGACTCAGCGTCAACGGGGCGGTCACAGCTTCGGCGTGAAGGGGCGGCGGTGGGCGGGGTCGTCCGGCTCGGCGAGGCCGCGCAGGGCCGTCTCGACCAGTTCGATGCCGTGCAGGAGCGCGACGAGGCGGGCGCCCTCCCGGCGGTAGGCGTCGAGGACGGACTCGACCCCGTGCGGCGGGACGACGTCCCCGAGGTCGACGCGGGCGGTGCGGAACCCCTCGCGGGCCGCCTCCACGGAGGCCGCGACGTGGTGCCGCGCCATCCGGGCGAGGGCGATCGGGTACCGGCGCAGGACGCCGTAGCGCCGGTACTCGGGCGGGACGAGCTCCAGCAGCCAGGCGAGGGCGGTGTCCTCGAAGCGGTCGGTGCCCGGCGGGTGGACCCGCGACGGCCAGCCGGGCGGGACGTAGGCGCTCACAGGGCCAGGATAACCCGGATTCGAACCTATGTTCGATAGGTGGCGGGCGTCATTCGGCGGGCGGGGTCCGCCGGATGCGGATCTTGCCGGAGGCCAGGTCGTCGCGGGAGTCGCCGTCGCCGGTCATCTGGTGGTCGTCCTGGCGCATGGACTTCTGCCGCTCCTGCTCCTCGACCTTGACCTTCTTCGAGCCCTCGAAGACGGAGGCGAGGTCCTCGAACATGCCGCCGCCGAACCCGGCGCCGGTCTTGCCGTCGCCGCGGATGGCGCCCATCAGGGACGACTTGCCCGTCCCGTCGGTGGGCCACTCGACGGACTCATGCTGGGCCGGCTCGGGACGGTTGCCCATGGCGCGTCCCTTGACGCGCTTGCGGCGGCGAAAGGGTGACTTCACACACTCTCCAACGCGATGAGTCTCCAGATTGATCCCGGCGGGAGTCAGGTCGCGAACGACCACCGGGTGGGAGAGCCTGTGAAGTCTCCCTGGCGGAGCCCGAACACCCGCTGTGGCCGCACCGCTACGGTCGCGTTCACCTCGGGGTCCAGGAAGTCGACACGATATCGGGTCGAGTACTTGGAGTTGACGAGGTCGATGAAGCGCTGCAGGTCGCGCCGCTCGGTGAGGATCTCCGCCCGGCCCTCGATGACGACGGGGTTCTCCGCCTCCTCGGTGGCGACCGTGACCTGGGGGTTCGCGCGCAGGTTCACCATCTTCCTGGACGGGACGGCGCTGCTGAACAGCAGTGCCTCGCCGTTCCACACGGCCCAGACCGGCATGGTGTGCGGGCGCCCGTCCGGCCGGACGGTGCTCAGCCAGAAGTTGCGCGCCGCCCGCAGCCGCTCCACGGCCCACGACCAGGGGAGCAGGCCGCTTCCCTGGTCCGGTCCCTGGATGCCGTAGCCGGGCATGAACGGACGTTCCGCCGCGGGCTCCGCGGGCTCCGGTTCCGCGGCGGCGCCGGAAGCCGACATGGCGTGCTCCTCTCGCTCGGATTGGCCCCTCGCCATCGTTCCAGACCCCCGGCGGTCCCCGTGACGCACGGCGGCTCGTTGGGAGCGGCCCGGCGCGGTAGCCTGCGGGACGTGCGCCTATCCCATGTCATCGCGGCACTTGAGGAGCTGTATCCGCCGGCGTGGGCGGAGCCCTGGGACGCGGTCGGGCTCGTCTGCGGCGATCCCGATCAGAAGGTCGGCCGGGTGCTGTTCGCCGTCGACCCGGTGGCCGCCGTGGTCGACGAGGCGCTGGACTGGGGCGCCGACCTGATCGTCACGCACCATCCGCTGCTGCTGCGCGGCGTCCACTCGGTCGCCGCGACCACGCCGAAGGGGCGGCTCGTGCACCGGATGATCGCGAACGGGGTGGCGCTGCACACCGCGCACACGAACGCCGACCGGGCCGACCCCGGGGTGTCGGACGCGCTGGCCCGGGCCGTCGGCCTGACCGGCGACCTGCGTCCGATGGTCCCCGCCGAGGACGACCCGCGCCGCGGCCTCGGCCGGATCGGGGAGCTGGCCGAGCCCGTCCCGCTGCGCGAGTTCACGCGGCGGGCGGCGGCGGGGCTCCCCGCCACCGCCCAGGGCGTCCGGGCGGCGGGCGACCCCGGCCGCGAGGTCCGCACGGTCGCGGTGTGCGGCGGCGCGGGCGACTCGCTGCTCGACACCGCGCGGGCCGCGGGCGTCGACGTGTACCTCACGGCCGACCTGCGGCACCATCCCGCGTCGGAGTTCGCCGAGCACGACGGGCCCGCGCTGGTCGACGCCGCGCACTGGGCGACGGAGTGGCCCTGGCTCGCCGACGCCGAGCGGCGGCTGGCCGCGGTCTCGCCGGACACGGGCAAGTTGGAGACAAGGGTGTCCGCGCTCGTCACCGACGCGTGGCGCCTCCACGACGAAGGAGCAACTTGAAAGCCGCACCGCAAGCCCAGCTTCGCCTGATCGACCTGCAGGAGCTCGACAGCTCGCTGGACCGGCTGGCCCACCGCGGCCGGACGCTGCCCGAGCTGGCGGAGATCGAGCGGCTCGAGGGCCGCCTGACCGAGCTGCGCGACGCGATCGTGGCGGCCGAGACCGAGGTCGGCGACCTGCAGCGGGAGCAGCGGAAGGCCGAGCAGGACGTCGACCAGGTCCGCACTCGCGCGGACCGCGACCAGAAGCGGCTCGACTCCGGGCAGGTGACGTCCGCGAAGGACCTCGGGAGCCTGCAGACGGAGATCGAGTCGCTGCAGCGCCGCCAGTCCGACCTGGAGGAGGTCGTGCTGGAGATCATGGAGCGGACGGAGGAGGCGGAGGGCCGGGTCGCGGCGCTGCGCGCCGAGCAGTCCGCCGCGCAGGACGAGCTGGCCGCCGTGGCCGAGCGCCGCGACGCCGCGCGCCGGGAGATCGACGAGGAGTCCGGGACGACGAGCGCCGCGCGCACCGCCGTCGCCAAGGACATCCCGGACGACCTGCTCGCCCTCTACGAGAAGCTGCGCGGCCAGTTCGGCGGCGTCGGCGCGGCCAAGCTGTTCCGGGGCGCGTGCCAGGGCTGCCACCTGGCGCTCAACACCGTCGACCTGAACAACATCAGGACCGCGCCCGAGGACGAGGTGATCCGCTGCGAGGAGTGCCGCCGGATCCTCGTCCGGACGCCGGAGTCCGGCCTGTGAGTGGGGTCGCCGGGGGGCGTGGGGGGTCGTCCCCCCACAGGGGCGGCGCGTCGCGGAAGCTGGTCGTGGAGGCGGACGGGGGGTCGCGCGGCAATCCCGGCCCGGCCGGGTACGGGGCCCTCGTCCGCGACGCGCTGACCGGCGAGGTGCTCGCCGAGGTCGCCGAGTCGATCGGGCACGCGACGAACAACGTCGCCGAGTACCGGGGGCTGATCGCGGGGCTGGCGGCGGCGGCGGGGATCGACCCCGCCGCCCGCGTCGAGGTCCGGATGGACTCCAAGCTCGTCGTGGAGCAGATGTCGGGCCGCTGGAAGATCAAGCACCCGGACATGGTGCCGCTCGCCCTCCAGGCCAGGGAGCTGGCGGCGGGGCTCGGCGCGGTGTCCTACGGCTGGATCCCGCGGAACCGCAACGCGCACGCCGACCGGCTCGCCAACGAGGCGATGGACGCCGCCGCGCGCGGCGAGCACTGGGTCCGCAGGACCGAGGAGGAGCCGGGCGAGCCGGAGCCGCCGCCCGCGCCCGCGTCGTCCACGCCCTCGTCGTCCACGCCGCTCACCACGGTGCTGCTGCGGCACGGCGAGACGCCGCTGTCGGTCGAGAAGCGCTTCGCCGGGACGACCGACGCCCCGCTCACCGAGCGCGGCCGCGCGCAGGCCCGCGCCGCCGCGCTCGCGCTCAAGGGGCGGGGGCTCGACGCGATCGTCACGTCCCCGCTGGCCCGCTGCCGTGACACGGCCGCCGAGGTCGCCGCCGCGACCGGGCTGGACGTCCGGGTCGAGGACGGCCTCCGCGAGGCCGCCTTCGGCGAGTGGGAGGGGCTCACGTTCGCCGAGGCGGGCGAGCGGTGGCCCGGCGAGCTGAAGGCGTGGCTCGCGAGCCCCGACGCCGCGCCGCCCGGCGGGGAGAGCTTCGCGCACGCGGCCCGGCGCGTCCGGACGGCCCTCGACAAGCTCAAGGTGCGCTACCGCGAGCGGACCGTCCTCGTCGTCTCGCACGTGACGCCGATCAAGCTGCTGGTCGCGGACGCCCTCGGCGCCCCCCTCCCGGCCCTGTACCGGATGCACCTGGACGTCGGGTCGCTCTCCTCGATCGACTGGTACGCCGACGGTCCGGCGACGCTCCGCGCGTTCAACGACGTCCACCATCTGGAAACCTGACGGCGCCTGACCGGAACCGGCCTTCCCCCGCCCGGCCGCGGGCGCCTACGCTGCGCGCAAGGCCGCGATCGGCGCCGTGACCTGGGGAGGGACCCGTGGCAACCAAGATCCTGCTGGACGAGTCGAGGCTCCCGGACCGCTGGTACAACGTCGTCCCCGACCTGCCCGCGCCGCCGCCCCCGCCGCTGCACCCCGGCACCCGGGAGCCGCTCGGCCCGGACGACCTGGCCCCGCTGTTCCCCGCCGACCTCATCGCGCAGGAGGTCACCGCCGACCGCTTCGTCGAGATCCCGGAGGAGGTCCGCGAGGTCTACCGGCTGTGGCGGCCGACGCCGCTGATCCGGGCCCACCGCCTCGAACGGGCCCTCGGGACGCCCGCGCGGATCTACGTCAAGTACGAGGGCGGGTCGCCGTCCGGGTCGCACAAGCCGAACACGGCGGTCCCGCAGGCGTTCTACAACGCGCGGCAGGGCGTCCGGCGGCTGACGACGGAGACCGGCGCGGGGCAGTGGGGGAGCGCCCTCTCGTTCGCGTGCGCGCAGTTCGACCTCGACTGCGAGGTGTGGATGGTGCGCGCCTCCTACGACCAGAAGCCCTACCGGCGGTCGATGATGGAGCTGTTCGGGGCGCGGGTGCACGCGAGCCCGTCGCCGCTCACCGCGTCCGGCGCGAAGGTCCTCGCCGACGACCCGGACTCGCCCGGCTCCCTCGGCATCGCGATCAGCGAGGCGGTCGAGTCGGCCGCCCCGGACGACACCCGCTACGCGCTCGGGAGCGTGCTCAACCACGTCCTCATGCACCAGACGGTGATCGGCGAGGAGGCGCTCGAACAGCTCGCCATGGTCGACGACACCCCCGACCTGATCGTCGGGTGCACCGGGGGCGGCTCCAACTTCGCGGGCCTCGCCTTCCCGTTCCTGCGCGAGAAGCTGCGGGGACGGATGGACCCCGAGATCCGGGCCGTGGAGCCGGAGGCGTGCCCGTCGTTCACGCGCGGCCGCTACGCCTACGACTTCGGCGACACCGCGGGCCTCACGCCGCTGCTGAAGATGCACACGCTGGGGCACGACTTCGTCCCCGACCCCATCCACGCGGGCGGACTGCGCTACCACGGCATGGCCCCGCTGCTGTCCCACATCTACGACCTTGGCCTGTTCGGCGCCGAGGCCAAGGCGCAGCGCGAATGCTTCGAGGCGGGCGTCCTGTTCGCCCGAACGGAGGGCATCGTCCCCGCGCCGGAGCCGACGCACGCGCTCGCCGCCGCCGTCGAGGAGGCCCGCCGCTGCGTCGAGACCGGCGAGCCCAAGGTGATCCTCACCGCGCTCTGCGGCCACGGCCACCTGGACATGGCCGCCTACGACCGCTTCCTCTCCGGGCGCATGGAGGACCACGCCCTGCCGCAGTCCCGCCTGGACGAGGCCCTCACCACGCTGCCGTGATTTGCCACACCCGATAGCCTTCGTAGTGGTGGACGAGCCGGCTGGACGGCCGCGTCGGGAAGCGATTCCCGTCGAGGAAAGTCCGGGCTCCACAGGGCAGGGTGGTCGGTAACGCCGACCCGGGGCGACCCGCGGGACAGTGCCACAGAAAGCAGACCGCCACCGGTCCGCCGGTGGTAAGGGTGAAACGGTGAGGTAAGAGCTCACCAGCGCCCACGGTGACGTGGGCGGCTCGGTAAACCCCACCCGGAGCAAGGTCAAGAAGGGGCCTCCGGGCCCCGCGCAGGCGTTCGAGGGCGGCCCGCCCGAGCCTGCGGGTAGACCGCTGGAGGCCGTCGGCAACGGCGGCCCGAGATGGATGGCCGTCACCCGCCGCCTTTCCGGGCGGCGGGCACAGAACCCGGCTTATAGGCCGACTCGTCCACCCACATCCCTCCCTGTCTCTCCTGTCCGTTTCATTGGGTGAAACCGATGTGCTTTCCGGCGGAAGGAATCGCCTAATGTAGATCATCTATTGACTCGATGGATCAGGGGACAGATGTGACCGAGCGTGAGCTGGATCTGCAGACCGACATCCCGCATTCGGCACGGATCTACGACTACCTCCTCGGCGGCAAGGACAACTATCCGGCCGACCGGGCGGCGGCGGGGAACATCGTCGCGGACTGGCCCAACCTCCCGGTGTCGATGCGCGCCAACCGGAAGTTCATGGCGCGGATGGCCCACCACCTCGCCGCCGAACGCGGCATCCGGCAGTTCCTCGACATCGGCACCGGACTCCCCACGTCCCCGAACCTGCACGAGGTCGTGCAGGGCGTCGCGCCCGAGTCGCGGGTCGTTTACGTGGACAACGACCCGATCGTGCTCGTCCACGCGCGGGCCCTGCTGACGAGTTCCCCCGAGGGGCGGACGGGCTATCTCGACGCCGATTTCCGGGACCCCGACGCGATTCTGGAGTCCGACCAGCTCCGCGAGTACCTGGACCTGGACAAGCCCGTCGCGCTGAGCCTCATCGCGATCCTGCATTTCATCACCGACGACGCCGAAGTGCGGCGGATCATCGACCACCTGATGGCCCCGCTCGCCCCGGGCAGCATCCTCGCGCTGTCCACGACCACGCTGGACAACAATCCCGAAGTGGTCGCGGCGGGGGTGGCGGCCTACAACGCGCACGGCATCCCGACCGTGGCACGCACCAAACCAGAAGTGGAGACCTTCTTCAACGGACTTGAAATCCTCGACCCGGGCGTGGTCCCCGTCCACCGCTGGCACCCCGACGAGGAATCGTCCCGGCTGGACGACCCGCAGGTCACCATTCACGGCGGCATCGCCGTCAAGCACTGAATGGTCGGACGGGTGCGTTGAAGTTGAAAACCGGCGATTGACAACCCCCGGGGGCCTGGTTACTCTCCGTCGAGATCCTGGATCCGTGTTCATTGACGTGCGCCCGGAAACACCATTTCCGGGCGCGCGCCTCTTCGGCTGTCGAAGAAACTCGACCACATTCCGTGAAGAGGGAATCACATGCGCAAAGGGATCGCCGTCTCCGCCGCGTCCGCCGCGGCGCTCGTCCTGTCCTCGGGATTCGCCCCCTCCGCCGCGGCCGCCACGCGGACGCCCGCCGCCGGGCCCGCCGGCGTCACGATAGCCATCGCGACCACCAACGGCTCCGGTTGCGCGATCGGCACGACCTCCGCCGCCCTGGCGGAGGACGCCGGGGCGTTCGTCATCGACTACACCGATTTCACCGCCCAGGCAGGCGGGTCGTCGAAACCGACGGACGCCCGCAAGAACTGCCAGATCAACCTGAAAATCCACGTCCCGGAAAACTTCACCTACGCCATCTCCGGAATGGACCACGGAATTCACGGCAACCTGCAGACCGGTGCGAAAGCCACCTACAAGTCCAGCTACTACTTCCAGGGCGGTCAGCAGACGGGGGGCACCCCGGTGGAACTGTCCGGCCCGAGCAGCAACTTCAAGTTCACCGATGTGGTGCCCGAGAGCCAGCTCGTGTGGAAGCCGTGCGGTGTGGAGCGCAATTTCAACGTCAACACGGAACTGCGCGTCGACAAGGGGACCTCGGACGAGTCGAAGGTCAGCTCCGTGTCCATGAACACCGGCGACGGCGGCAAGACGGTCTACCGCCTCGCGTGGAAGAACTGCTAGCGACTCCCGCGGCGGCGGCTCACGCCCGCGCGCCAGTGCGGGGGGCGGGGCGCGCGGGAGCGGCGTGCGACGCGACTGGATTGGGGCACGCGACACAGAACAGAAGAAACGGTGCGCTTACCGTCAGGTCAAGAGCTGATCGCCCTGATCGGTGACGACGGCGGGGCCGGGTGCCGGGCCCCGTTGAGAGGAGCGCAGATGTTCGTCATCGTGTTCGTGGCCCTCGTGCTCGTCGGGGGACTGGCGGGACTCGTCTACCTGTGGGACTTCTCGCGTGCCAGCAGGCGCGACGCGCTGTTCCTCCCGGCGTCCGACCGGCGCGCCCGCCGCGCGCGCCGGGTGACGGGGATGTACGTCCGCGACACCGCGCACCGCGACGGGGAGCTGGTGGGGACGTCGCCGCCCCCCGGCTCCCCGCGCTGACCGCGGACCGTTGTTGAGCGCGTGGGGTCGTCCGGGCGGGGGGACGATCCCACGCTTCGTCTCCGCTAGCCGACCGTCCAGGAGCGGGGCGCCTCGGCCGGGACGGGCTCGTCCGGGACGGGTTCGTCCGGGACGGGGACGAACGCCCCGCGCGCCCGGTCGAACATCTCGACCTCGGCGGACTGGAGGTCGAGGTAGAGCCCGACCAGTTCGATCTCCCCGGCCTCGACCCGCTCCCGCAGCCACGGATAGCTGAGCAGGTTGTCGAGCTGCTGCATCACGTTGATCTTGCAGAGCCGGGTGAGCGGCGGCTCGTCCGTCCCGGGCGGCTCCTCGGCGAGGAAGCGGGCGAGGCTGTGGTTTCCGTGCTTGAGCCAGCGCGACAGCGCCGTGAGGTGCTCGACCTCCGCGCCGCCCGCGAGGAGCGCGGCCATGGCGCCGCAGTTGGAGTGGCCGCAGACGGTGATCGTCCGGATGTCGAGGACGTTGGTCGCGTACTCGACGGTCGCGGCGACGGAGTCGTCCGGCGTCCGGGAGCCGTGCCGGGGGACGAGCGCCCCCACGTTCCGGTTGATGAACAGGTCCCCGGGCCCGCTGGCGGTGATGATGTTGGGCACGATGCGCGAGTCGACGCAGGTGATGAACAGGTGCTCTGGCTTCTGCGCCATCGCCAGCTCGGCCATGATCGGCCGAACGAGGCGCGCGGTGCGGCCGTGGTACTCGCGGACGCCGTTCAGCAGCACCGTGGCGGGGGACACCTCCGGCGCGTCCAGCTCCGCCCGCGGGCGCCGTCGCCGGTTCGCCCAGGGAGCCCACCAGCGGGACGGCGGGGGCGACTTACGTGGAGCGGACATTTCGCCTGTCACCGCTCTTTCATACCAAGCCTCGTGGACCTCGTCGATGTCGACCCGGCCCCCCTGCCGTTCGTGCGCCATCCGCCACCGGTGGACGGCGTCGAACGCGGCATGGTCCATGAAGTCGACGTTGAGGTCCAGATCGACGTGGGCGCCGGGCGGGACGTCCTGGAGAACTCCGGACAGTCGCGGGACTCCGAGGAAGGTGAGTGTGCCCTCCACGACCACGTGGACGCGGGGCGGCGCGGGGCCGTCGTCCGGTGCGGGGACGAGCCGCTCCGCACGCACCGACAGCCGGGTCAGCCGCCGCAGCGCCAGCAGCGCCATGATCCCGATGCCGAGCAGGACGCCCTCGCCCAGCCCGAGGAGGACCACCCCGGCGAGGGTCGCGTAGTACGCCGGGGCCTCGCGGTGGTGCCGCAGGTCGCGGACCCGTCCGAGGTCGGTCAGCCGGACGCCGAGCACGATCAGCAGCGCGGCGAGCGCGGCCACCGGGACCTGCTCGATCAGCGGCCCGCAGGCCAGCGCGAGGACGAGCACCCACACGCCGTGCAGCACCGCCGACCACCGCGACCGCGCCCCCGCCTCCAGGTTCGCGGCGCTCCGGACGATCACGCCCGCGATCGGCAGCCCGCCGAGCAGCCCCGACACCGCGTTGCCCGCGCCCTGGCCGACGAGGTCGCGGTCGAGGTCGGCGCGCGGGACCCCGGCGGGCCGCGCCCGGTCGATCGCCACGCCGCACAGCAGCGACTCGACCGCCGCGACCAGCGCGACGGACACGACCGCGCCGACGACCCCGGGCAGCGACCCGTGCGGCGCGACGGGCGCGCTCCAGCCGCCGAGCAGCGAGTCCGGCAGGTCGACGCGGGCCGCGTCCGAGCCGAGCGACCAGGCGGCCAGCGTGGCGAGGGCGACGGCCGGGAGCGGACCGGGCACGAGCCGCAGCCGCCCGCCGCGCGGCAGCCGCGACCACGCCAGCAGGACGAGCACCGTCAGCCCGCCGAGCAGCGCCGGATCGGGACGCGGGTGCGCGAGCTGGCCGGGCAGCTCCCGCAGGTTGGCGAGCGCCGACTCCTCCGGCCCGCCGCCGAGCACCACGTGCGCCTGCGCCAGGACGATCACGACGCCGACGCCCGCGAGCATCCCGTGCACGACGGCGGGGGAGACGGCGAGCGCGGCGCGGGCGATCCGGCAGGCGCCGAGGAGGATCTGCAGCAGCCCGCCGAGCAGCGTGATCGTGCAGGTGGCGCGCCAGCCGTAGGTCTGCACGAGCTCCGCGACGATCACGGTCAGCCCGGCCGCGGGCCCGCTCACCTGGAGCGGCGACCCGCCGACCGCCCCGGCGACGATCCCGCCGACGGCGGCGGCGATCAGCCCGGCCTCGACCGGGGCGCCCGCCGCGACCGCGATGCCCAGCGACAGCGGGATCGCGACGAGGAAGACGACGAACGAGGCGAGCAGGTCATGGCGGAGGGAGGAGGGAACACTGAGTGGCTTTGAAGTCACTCTGTGTATATAACCAGAATGCCCGGCACCCCACCCGCCATACGCCCACCCCCGACCCGCCACCCGCCCCTCACCGTTGGAGCCGGGCCGTGGAAAAGCGCGAGGGCCGCCGGACGGATCCGGCGGCCCTCGAACGCGGTGGGTCAGCGGCGGTAGTTCTCCCAGTCGTCCGCCGGCGGGCGGGAGCCGTACTGGGAGCCGTCGTTCTGCTGCCCCTGCTGGTAGCCGCCCTGCTGGTAGCCGCCGGAGTAGCCGCCCTGCCCGTAGGCCTGGGTGGCGTTCGGGTCGGGCGGGGCCGACAGCGGGTCGTTGCCGCCGTTGTAGCTGCTGCCGCTGAAGTCGCCGTAGACCCCGCCGGAGCCGCCGGAACCGCTGGAGCCGCCGTTGGAGCCGCCCTCCGCGCCGCCGCCGTACGTCCCGCCGAAGGACTCGCGGCCGCCGCTCAGCGGGTCGTCGTAGCGGGGCGAGGCCGTCTCGCCGTAGGCCGGGGCCGTCGGGTAGCCGTCGTTCTGCTGCCCCTGCCCGTAGCCGGACGGCGCGCCGAGCCCCGAGTCGTAGCCGGACCCGGACGGCAGCCCGGAGCCGCCTCCCGAGTCGTAGCCGCTCGACTGCCCGGGCGACGGCCACGGCCCGGTGTTCCCGCCGCCGCCGGGGGCCGCGCTCCCGGACGAGCCGCCGAACGACCCGGTGCCGAGCGGGTCGCCCAGCGGGTCGTTCAGGGAACCGCCGCCGTAGGAGCCGCCCTGGTCGGACCCGGACGGGCCGGACGACCGCTGCCGGTCGTTCTGGATGCGCTGGAGCAGCTCGTCCACGGTCGGGAGCTTGTGGCCGTCGGTGTCGGACCCGCCGCCGGTGTGCGCCGCCGGTGCGGCGGGCGCGGGCGGCGCCGGGGGAGCGGGCGGCGGGACGGCGGGCTCGTCCGGACGTCCGCCGAGCGGCAGTCCGAGCGGGTCGGACACGCGCGGGTCGCCGCCGAGCGGCCCGCCCGGACCGGCGGGCGTCGGCCCGGTGGTCGACGGACCCGTGGTCGACGGACCCGTGGTCGACGGACCCGTGGTGGACGGACCGAAGGCGTCCGGACGCCCGCCGGACGGCGGGCTCGCGGGTGGACGTCCGCCCAGCGGGTCGGAGGAGTAGTCCCCGTAGGACGGCGGTTCGTGGGAGCCGTACTGGGGCTGGTCGGAGTAGCCCTGGTCCTGGCCGCCGCCCCCGTAGGACGGTTCGCCGCCCCCGTAGTCGGCCGCGCCGTACGCGGGCTGGGGCTCCTGCCCGCCGTACACCTGCTGGTCGGGGACGCCGGGGCCGCCGTAGGACGGCTGGCCCCCGGGCATGCCCTGACCGCCGAGGTCGGTGGGGATCGGGTCCAGCGCCGTCGAGCCGGGGTCGTGCCCGGCGAACGGGGACGCGCCCTGGAAGCCGCCGGGCGCGGGCACCTGCTGCGGGCCGGTGCCGCCGCCCATGCCGAGCGGCTGGCCGTCCAGGCCGAGGGGCTGCCCGTCGGCGTTCATGGAGACCGGCTGGGTGAGGGCGGGCTGGGTGAGGCTCGGGTGCGGCGGGCCCGGCTGGTCGACCGGCGGCTGGTCGGCGGGCGCCTGCGCGTTCAGCGGGTCGGCGGCGGGGTCGACGTCGGGCCGCTCGCCGTTCTCGTCGTGCTGCCACGGGAACTTGGGCTTGTCGAAGGTGATCGTCGCCCAGTAGTCGTCGTCCTCCATCTCGTCGGACGCCGGGGCCGACGGACGCGGCGGGGCGGGCGCGGAGGTGGGCGCGGCGAGCGGCCCGCCGGCGACGCGGCGGTCGGGAGCGGCGGCGGGCTCGGGCGCGCCGTGCCGGTCGTAGCCCGCGTCGTAGCCGGTGTCGTAGCCGTCGCCGTAGCCGCCGTACTCGTCCGGGCCGCCCATGTCCTCGGGCGGCGGGACTCCTCTGCGGCCGCGCGGCTGCTTCGGCTCGTCGTCCATCCAGTCGTCGTCGTCGCGTCCGGCCTTGCTGGCGCGCAAGCCGAGCGCCACGAGGACGACCACGAGGACCACGACCACAATGAGGCCGAAGACCACGATGTAAGAAGTCATGCCACCACCCAATGCCTTGGCCCGGCGAGAGTCCCCGGCGCGGACCGCGGGTCCGTGCCGGTGGACGTCGGCGGCCGGTTCGTCCCGGGAGCCGGCCGCCCCGGCTCAGCCAGATTGTCTCCGACCGCTATGACCGTTGTCACACCCTTCGCGCACATTTAACCCTCACACGGCGCGTGCCGACCGGCCGTCCGGCCCGTCCGCACACCCCTGTCGGCTCCGGCCCCCCGGTGGGGTCCGCGCTGACCGCGCGCTCGCGGCTCCACGATCAACGCGCCTGCTTGCCGCCGAAGTTCCCGGTGATCCGTCCCCGCCCGATCGTGTGCTCGGCGATGGCGGGCAGCGAGTCCTTCAGTGCGGCCCCGTTCTCGAACGGCGCCGGATCGTCCAGCGCGTAGATGGTGAACCGGTACTGGTGCCGTTCTCCCTTGGGCGGGCACGGCGGCGCGTAGCCCACCTTCTTCTCCGTGGTCAATCCCTCGACGGTCCTGTCCAGCGGGGCTCCCTCGACGAGCTCGTTCACGGTGCCGTCGATCCCCGCGATCACCCAGTGGACGTAGGCGCCGCCGGACGCGTCCGGGTCGTCCATGACGATCGCGAACGACCTGGTCCCGGCCGGGGTGCCCGACCAACGCAGCGGCGGGGTCCTGCCCTGCCCGCCAGCGTACGTCCTGCAGCCGTACCGCGGGGGCAAGTCGCGCCCATCGCGGAAGACCGGGCTGGTCACGGTGAACCACTCGGACAATTCGGCGCTCTTGTTCTCGGGCTGGCCGATCAGCCCGCAGCCGCCGAGGGACCCGGCGAGGGCGAGGGCGCCCGCCGCGGCCTTGATCGGACGCCGGTCTCTGCTCATCATCGATTCGCTCCCGGGCGAGATCGTACGCCGCGCGCCGCCGGATCGCCGCCGTCCCGGCCCGTCCGTCGGCCGCGCGTCCCGCCCCGGCGCCCCCTTCCCTCGTCCGCCCTAACGATAGGGCGTCGCGGGGGGTGGCACGGCCCGGTTTCCGCAGCGGCGCGCGGCCGCGGCCCGCCGCGCGCGGACGCTGTGAGCTTGGTCATGTGTGCTGGCGGCCGCCTCCGCGCCGAATCCGATAAGGAGTGGCGTGTTTCACAGCGATATCGGCGTCCGCCTTTGCCAAGACGGGAAGTTCTGACGTTCTTCCCCGGTTATCGATTGGTGCGAGCGACGTTGGATCAGGTAGCTTGTGAATGTCTTCACAAGCAGACCGCGACATTTGGAGGCCGTCATGGCCAGGACCGCCGAGCACGCCCCCGGCGCCCCCCACATCCTGATCGTGGGTGGGGGCTACGTGGGCATGTACACCGCCCTGCGCCTGCAGAAGAAGCTCAAGCGCGAGCTGAGACGAGGCGAGGTCAAGGTCACCGTCGTGGACCCCAACTCGTACATGACGTACCAGCCGTTCCTTCCCGAGGCCGCGGCCGGGAACATCTCCCCGCGGCACGTCGTCGTCCCGCTCCGCCGCGTCCTGCCGAAGTGCACCGTCCGCAAGGCGCGGGTCACCGAGCTGAACCACGACGAGGGGTGGGCGATCGTCCAGCCGCTCGCCGGGCCGCCGGAGCGGATCTCCTACGACTACCTGGTCATGGCGGCGGGCGCGGTGCCGCGGCTGCTGCCGATCCCCGGGCTCGCCGAGAACGGCATCAGCCTGAAGACCGTCGGCGAGGCCATCCACCTGCGCAACCACGTCCTGGAGCAGTTGGAGATCGCCGAGTCGACCGACGACGCCGAGCTGCGCCGCAAGGCGCTGACCTTCGTGTTCGTCGGCGGCGGGTTCGCGGGCGTCGAGGCGATCGCCGAGCTTGAGGACATGACCCGCGACGCCACCAAGTACATGCGCAAGGTCACCCCGCAGGACCTGCGGTTCATGCTCGTCGAGGCCACCGACCGGATCCTGCCCGAGGTCGGCCCCGAGATGGGCCGCTGGACGGCCGAGCAGTTCCGCGGCCGCGGGATCGACGTGAAGATGAAGACGCTCCTCGTCTCCGCCGTCGACGGGCGGATCGAGCTGTCGGACGGCAGCTCCTTCCAGGCCGGGACGCTCGTGTGGAACGCGGGCGTGAAGCCGTCGCCCGTCGTCCGGCGCGGCGACCTGCCCGTGGACGAGAAGGGCCGCGTCAAGGGCACCGAGTACCTGACCATCGAGGGCCTGGTCCGGGCGTTCACGGCGGGCGACAACGCCGCCATCCCCGACCTGACCCAGGACGGCGAGTTCTGCCCGCCGAACGCGCAGCACGCCGTCCGGCAGGCGAAGCTGCTCGGCGACAACATCGTCCGGTCGCTGCGCGGCAAGGCGCTCAAGCCCTACGTGCACGGCAACCTCGGCACGGTCGCGGGCCTCGGCCTGCACAAGGGCGTCGCGAACCCGCTCGGCATCAAGCTCAAGGGCTGGCCCGCGTGGTTCTTCCACCGCACCTACCACGGCGCGATGGTCCCGACCCTGAACCGCAAGATCCGCGTCGTCGCCGACTGGACGCTCGCGCTGTTCCTCAAGCGCGAGACCGTCTCGCTCGCCACCGTCGAGCAGCCGCGCGCCGACTTCGAGCTGGCCGCGCTCGACGGCGCCGGGCACCGGAACGCGGAGCGGCCCGTGTCGGAGAACGCCGCCTGACCACCGGCCGGGGACGCCCCGGCGGCCGCTCGGCCGCCGGGGCGCCGCGCGTTCCGGGGCACAATGAGCCGGTGCGGATCGGCATCCTCGGCCCCCTGGAGGTGCGCCCGGACGGCGGCGCGCCCGTCGACGTCGCGGGCGCGCGGCTCCGCGCGCTCCTGACGCTGCTGGCGCTCGACCCCGGCGCGGTGGTCCCGGCCGAGCGGCTCATCGACGGGCTGTGGGAGGACGACGTCCCGCGCGGCGCGCCGAACGCCCTGCAGTCGCTCGTCTCCCGGCTCCGCGCCGCGATCGGCCGGGACGCGATCGAGTCGCGCCCCGGCGGGTACCGGCTCGCGCTGCCGCCGGACGCGGTCGACGCCCGCGACTTCGAGGCCCGGGTGCGGGACGCGCGCCGCGCGGACGCGCCCGAGGCCCGCTCCGCCGGGCTGCGCGCCGCCCTCGCGCTGTGGCGCGGCCCGGCCCTCGCCGACGCTGCCGGGCTCCGCTTCGCCGAGGCCCCGGCCGCCCGGCTGGACGCGCTGCGCCGCGCCGCCCTGGAGGAGCGGCTGGCGGCCGACCTCGCGCTCGGCAGCCACCGCGACCTCGTCCCGGAGCTGGAGGCCCTGGCGGCCGCCGACCCGCTCCGCGAGCCGGTGACGGCGCTGCTGATGCGCGCCCTGTACGCGTCCGGACGGCAGGCCGACGCGCTCGCCCGCTACGACGAGGCGAAGCGGGCGCTGGGCGAGGAGCTGGGCGTCGCCCCGTCGCCCGACCTGGAGGCGCTGTACCTGGCCGTCCTGCGGCAGGAGCCGTCGCTGCTGCCGGACGCGCCGCCGCCCGGCCCCGCCGCCGCCCCGGCGCGGGGCAACCTGCCCGCGCGGCTGACGAGCTTCATCGGCCGCGACGACGACCTCAAGCGGGTCGACGAGCTGCTCGCCGCGTCCCGGCTCGTCACGCTGACCGGCCCGGGCGGCGCGGGCAAGAGCAGGCTGTCGCTGGAGGCGGCCGGACGCGCCCGGACGCCCGAGGGGGCCTGGCTGGTCGAGCTGGCGCCCGTCACGGACCCGGCCGAGGTCCCGGCGGCCGTGCTCGGCGCGCTCGGGCTGCGCGAGCCGCCGCCGATCGCCGCCGTCCCCGGCCGCCCGCAGCCCCACCACCCGGCCGACCCCCTGGACAGGCTCGTCTCGGCGCTGGCGGACAAGCGCCTCCTCCTGCTGCTGGACAACTGCGAGCACCTCCTCGACGCCGCGGCCCGGCTCGCCGACGCGGTCCTCGCGCGCTGCCCCGGCGTCCAAGTCCTCGCGACGAGCCGCGAGCCGCTCGGCATCACCGGGGAGAGCCTCTGGCCGGTCGAGCCGCTGGAGCTGCCGCCGCCGTCCGCCGGGCCCGAGGAGGCGGTGGCCTACCCGTCCGTCCGGCTGTTCGCCGACCGCGCCGCCGCCGTCTCGCCGCGGTTCGCGGCGACCGGCGACGACGCCGGGGCGGTGGTGCGGATCTGCCGAGCCCTCGACGGGATCCCCCTCGCGATCGAGCTGGCCGCCGCGCGGCTGCGGGCGCTGACGCCCGCGCAGGTCGCGTCCCGGCTCGACGACCGGTTCCGGCTGCTCAACGCGGGCAGCCGCACCGCCCTGCCGCGCCACCGGACGCTGCGGGCCGTCGTCGAATGGAGCTGGGACCTGCTGGACGAGCCCGAACGCGCCCTGTGGCGACGCCTCGCCGTCTTCCCCGGCGGGGCGACCGTGGGCGCCGCCGAGGCCGTGTGCGCCGGACCCGGTCTGGCGCGTTCCGAGGTGTTCGACGCGCTCGCCGCGCTGGCCGACAAGTCGCTCCTGACCGTCGACGGCGACGGCGGCGACCCGCGCTACCGGATGCTCGACACGATCCGCGCCTACGGCCTGGAGCGGCTCGCCGAGGCCGGGGAGGAGACCTCGGCCGGACGCGCCCACGCCGAGCACTTCGCGCGGCTCGCCGAGGAGGCCGAGCCGCGCCTGATCCGCGCGGACCAGCTCGTGTGGCTGCGGCGGCTGTCCGCCGAGCACGACAACATCTCGGCGGGGCTGCGCTGGGCGGTCGCCGCCGGGGACGCCCCGCTCGCCCTGCGGTTCTGCGCGGCGCTCGGCTGGTACTGGTTCCTGCACGGGCGGCTCGGCGACGGCGCCGACAGCCTGGCGGAGATCCTCGCCCTGTCCGGCGTCCCGGACGACCAGGTCACCGCCCGCGCCCTGGCGCTCGGCGCCATGATCCTGTTCGACAGCCAGCGGCCGGGGGAGCTGCCCGCGTCCTGGCTGGAGCACACCCAGGCGATCTGCTCCCGGTACGAGCGGGCGGACCTGCATCCGATGCTGCGGCTGGCGGTCGAGACCGTCCAGATGTACCTGGGCGGCTGGGAGCACGATCCCGGCGCGCGCGTCGGCGTCCTCATCGCGGACCCCGACCCGTGGGTGCGGGGCCTCGGCCATTTCATGCAGGGCCACATCGCGCAGAACTTCGGCCGCGTCGGCGAGATCGACGACGCCTTCGACCGGTCGCTCGCCGCGTTCCGCGAGTCCGGCGACCGGTGGGGCCAGTCGTTCACGCTGACGTCGCAGGCGGAGATCCTCGGGCGGCGCGGCGACCACCGCGGCGCCGTCGCCCTCTACGAGGAGGCGCTGCGGCTGAACGGCGAGCTGGGCGGCGGGACGACCGGGCTGCTGCACGTCCACATGAAGCTGGCGAACGAGATGGACCTCGCGGGCGACCGGGACCGCGCCGAGGCGCTGCTGCACGCCGCGCTGCGCGACACGCGGGAGACGGCCTGGCCGGAGGAGAGGGCCGCGCTGCACTACCAGCTCGGCGAGCTGGCGCGCCGCTCCGGCGACGCGGCCGAGGCGCGGCGCCGCCTGACGCGCGCCGACCGGCTCACGGCGGACCTGCCGGGCCCGTCGCAGTTCCGGGCCCTCCTCCTGTGCACATGCGCCCGGCTCGACATCGAGACGGGCGCCATGGACGACGCGACCGCCCGCCTGGACGAGGCGCTGCGCTGCGCCGTCCGGTCCCAGGACTACCCGGTCGTCTCCCACGTCCTGGCCGGGTACGCCGAACGCGCCCGCACCCTGGGCGACCCGGAACGCGCCGCCGAACTCCTCGGTACGGCCGACGCCCTCCGCGGCACCCGAGACCTGTCCCTCCCGGACGTCCTGGCCACGGAGACGGCCGTCCGCACGACCTTGGGCGACACGGCCTACGAAACCGCCTACACCCGAGGCACAACAAAGACCTTCAACGACGTCCTGAAGACCTTCAACCTAACCCCGCCCGACCCCCCACAAGCGCCGCCCGCCAACCCGCCCCCACACCCCTGAACGCCCAAGACAACCCCCCTCGGACGTTGCCAGACCAGACCCTCTCGCACGCGCCAGAGCAAGCCCTCTTGGACGTGCCAGAGCAGACCCTCTCGGACGTGCGAGAGCAAGCCCCTTTGGCCGTGCCAGAGCAGCCCCTCTCCGGGCGGGCCAGGGCAAAGCCTCTCGGACGTGCCAGAGCAAGCCCTCTTGGACGGGACCTGAGCCGGGGCCG
>NZ_BCQP01000032.1 GCF_001552135.1 Actinomadura chibensis NBRC 106107
TTCCCGAGCCGCGAACGCGGCCTCGGGAAACGGCCCGCCGCGCGCAACGGGGGTTCCAGGGGGTCGCCCCCCTGGGAAAGTGGGGTCGCCCCCCTGGGAAATCACGCCCTCTGCTTAAACGCCCTTAGCGACAGCGGTGCGAACACCAGTGAGATGCCGACGCCCCAGGCGAGGGCGATCCAGGCGTGTTCGAGGACGGGTCCGCCGACCAGGAGTCCGCGCATGGATTCGACGAGCTGCGTGACGGGGCTGTTGTCCATGATGAACGCGAGCCAGTCGGGGATGCCGTCGGTGTTCGGGATGAACGCGGTGCTGAGGAAGCTCAGCGGGAAGATCACCACGAAGCCGAAGATCTGCACCTTCTCCGGTTCGTTGACCTTCATCGCGATGAAGACCGACGTCCAGGAGAACAGCACGGCGAAGGCCAGCAGCAGGACGAACGCGGTGAGCAGGGCGAACACGTTCGTCTCGATGCGGAATCCGATGGCGAACCCGACGGCGAGCAGGATCGTCATGGACCACGCCTGCTTGGCGGTGTCGGCGATGATCCGTCCGGCGAGCGGGGCGCTGCGCGAGATCGGCAGGCTGCGGAACCGGTCGAAGACGCCCTTGGTGATGTCGGTGTTCAACCCGAAACCGGTGCTCATCCCGGCGAAGAGGGCGTTCTGCGCGATGATGCCGGGGATGACGACGGGCAGGTACTTGTCGACGCTGCCCGCCATCGCCGGGCCGAACACGTACGCGAACAGCAGCACGAACATGATCGGCTGGATGGAGAGGTCGAGCAGCTCCATCGGGTTGTGCTTGATCTGGACGAGGTTGCGCCAGGCGAGCGTCAGCGTGTTGCGGACGGCGGTGCCCGGCGAGACCCGTTTGGAGAGGTTCTCTGGCGCGAACGTCGCGGCGGTCATGCGGACGCCCCTTCCTTGTCGGCGGCGTCGGCGAGTTCGCCCGCCTCGGCGTCGATGTCGTCGGTGTGGTGGCCGGTGAGGGCGAAGAACACCTCGTCCAGGCTGGACTTGCGCAGGGACAGCTCGCCGACGGTGACGCCCGCGTCGTCGAGGCGGCGGACGACGGCGGGCATGAGCTGCGGGTCGGTGATCGGCGCGCTGACGAGCCCGTCGCGGACCTCGGGGACGGCCTCGGCGAGTTCGCCGACGATCCGCGAGACGGTGTCGAGGTCGGCGGCGTTGACCGGGGTGACCTCCAGCACCTGCCCGCCGACCTGCTCCTTCAGCACGTCGGAGGTGCCGTGCGCGATGACCTGCCCGCGGTCGATGACGATGATGTCGTCGGCGAGCTGGTCGGCCTCCTCCAGGTACTGGGTGGTGAGGAGGACGGTGACGCCGTCGTCGGTGAGGCCGCGGACGATGTCCCACAGGCCGTTGCGGCTGCGCGGGTCGAGGCCGGTGGTCGGCTCGTCCAGGAAGAGGAACTGCGGGCGGCCGACGAGGCTCGCCGCGAGGTCGAGGCGGCGGCGCATCCCGCCGGAGTAGGTCTTGGCGGCGCGCTCGGCGGCCTCGGTGAGCTGGAACCGCTCCAGCAGTTCGGCGGCCCGCGCCTTGGCGGCCTTCCGCGAGATGCCGAGGAGCCGTCCGATGAGGATGAGGTTCTCGGTCCCGGTGAGCATCTCGTCGACTCCGGCGTACTGCCCGGTCAGCCCGATGAGCTGGCGCACCTTGTGGGCGTCCTTGACCACGTCGAACCCGGCGACCTTGGCGCTGCCGCCGGTCGGCTCGATCAGCGTGGCGAGGATGCGGGTCATGGTGGTCTTCCCGGCGCCGTTCGGGCCGAGCACGCCGAGGACCGTCCCGGCTTCGGCGGTGAGTGAGACGCCGGCCAGCGCCTGGGTCTCACCGAACCGCTTCTCCAGACCTTCGGCCTGGATGGCGTAAGTCATGTGATCTCCTAGGTGGGTCGTTCGCCGGACGTCTGCGCCCTCCGGGAAGGGGAGCCAGTCAAAATATGCGGTGTCCGGGATGGTGCGCATCCGGTTTTTCGTCCGCCTCGGGCGCGGTTCCGTCGGCGGTGTCCAGACGCGCTCCCAACATCGCATGCGCCACTGACAGAACGCTGACATGCCCGCCACGATGCCTCAGGCGGGACGATTTCGCGTCTGGCGTGAGAACGGGAGGGGGCCTCCGGCGTTCTAGACTCGCGGTGTGACGTCGGTGCGGTGCGGTCACGACCTGGACGACGGGGACGACGACGGGGACGGCGGAGACGGCGGGGCGGCGCGCCCGCCGCGGCTGCGGCCGCCGGAGAACCGGGTCTCGCCGCGCGCCGTCGCGCACTGGGCGATCGAGTACCTGCTGCTCTGGGGGCTGGCGTTCGGTCTCGCGCTGGGCGTCGCGGCCTGGGTCGGCGACTCCGGGTGGGACGGGGTGCCCGGCTGGCTGACCGGGCGCGTCGACTGGCTGCCCTACGTCGTCGGCGCGGCGGGCCTGCTCATGGTGACGGTCGCGCCCGTGTGGCGCTACCGCGTCCACCGGTGGGAGGTCAGCGCGGACGTCGTCTACACCAGGACGGGATGGTTCAGCCGTGAATGGCTGCTGGTGCCGGTGAGCCGCATCCAGACCGTCGACACCGAGCAGGGCTGGATCGAGCGGATGCTGGGCCTCGCGACCATCGAGGTCAACACCGCCTCGCACACCGGGTCGTCGGAGGTCTCGGGCCTTCCCGTGGACGTGGCGACCCGCCTCGCCGAGGACCTCGCGCACCGCGCCCACGACCTCCGCGACGACGCCACGTGAACCTGCGAGACGGCGACCCCGTCCCCGACCCCGCGCCCGAGCCCGTCCGCGAACCCGTGCCCGGTCCCGCCGGGGGTTCGGACGGCGTCACCGCGTCCAACGGGCATCGCGACGGGGCCGTGCCGGGCCGTCCGGCGGACGCCGGTCACGCGCACCGGCTGCATCCGTTCACGTTCGTCGTCGGCGCCGTCCGGGAGCTGGTCGCGCTGATCGCCGCCGGGGCGACGGGGCTGCTGGTCGGCGGCCTGTCCACGGCGTTCTACTTCACGCTCGTCGGGCTCGCGTTCGGGCTCGCCTTCCACGTCGCCGACTGGGTGACGTTCACCTACGTCCTGTACGGCGACCGCATCGAGCTGCGCCGCGCGCTCATCGGACGGTCGGTCAAGAGCATCCCGCGCGACCGGATCCGGGGCGTGGACATCAGCGCGTCCCTGCCGCACCGCCTGCTCGGCCTGGCGGTCGTCGACGTCGACGCGGGCGCGGACGGCGGGGAGGGGACGCTGAACGCGGTGTCCCGGCACGAGGCGGACCGGCTGCGGCGCGTCCTGCTGGCCCGTGACGCGCCCGCGCCGCCGCGCCGCGTCCTGGCCCGGATGCGGCGGCGCTGGTACGTGTACGCCCCGCTCAGCGGCGCGTACCTGTTCACGCCGTTCGCGCTCGCCGGGAGCCTGCTCGGCACCCTCTACAACCTCGGCGACGACCTCGGGCTCATCACGCGGGAGCGGGTGGAGGGCGTGGGCCACGACGTGGTCGGCCTGCCCACGGCGCTCGTCGTGGCGCTCGCCATCCTCGTCCTCATCGCGATGCCGGTCATGTCGGTGATCGTCTTCACGCTGTTCAACTGGGACTTCACCGTCCACGAGCGGGACGGGTCGCTCGTCGCCGAGCGCGGCCTGCTCACCCGGCGCAGCGTGTCGCTGGAGCGGCGCAGGCTGCGCGGCGTCGAGCTCGCCGACAACCCGTTCGAGCGCGCGGCCGGGGTGACCCGGCTCGGCGCGCTGATCACCGGTCTCGGGGACGCCGCGCACCGGGGGCGGCTGCTGCCCGCCGCGCCGCGCCCGGTCGCCGAGGCGCTGGCGGCGCGGGTCGTCGGGAACGTCCCCGGCCCGCTGACCACGCATCCGCGCGCGGCGCGGGGACGCCGGGTGGCGCGGGCGGTGGCGCCGCCGCTCGGCCTCGCCGCGCTGGCCCTGGTCGCCGGGCAGCCGTGGGTCGCGGGCGCGTTCGCCGTGTTCGCCGGGCCCGCCGTCCTGCTCGGGCTCGACCGGTACCGGCAGCTCGGGCACGTCACGGACGGGGAGCGGCTCAGCGTCCGCTCGGGCTCGCTGCGGCGGCGCCAGGTGGTCGTCGAGCACGGCGCGGTCGTCGGCTGGCGGATCCGCCGCACGCTCTTCCAGCGCAGGCTGGGCCTCGCGACGCTGTTCGCGGCGGTCGGCGCGGGCGACGGCGGCTACTCCGCCGCGGACATGTCCGAGGCGGACGCCGTGTCGCTCGCCGCGGGGATCACCCCGGCGTGGGTGACCCCGTTCCTGGAACCGCCGCCCGACCGCTAGTCGGGACGGCGGGCGCCGAACATGATCTCGTCCCACGACGGGACGGACGCGCGCTTGCCCTTGGCCTTGCGGCGCCGCGCCGGACGCTGCGCGGCCGAGTCGCCGCCGCCCGCCGCCGCCGCGGCGGCGGGCGACCCGGTGGCGGGCTTGTCCTGCGCGGCGGGCATGGCGGGACGCGCGGCGGGCTTCTTCTTCGCGGGCGTCCGCGGCGGCTGCCGCTGCGCCGGGCGCTGCGCCGCCGCCGCGGGCTTCTGCTCCGCCGCGGGCTCGTCCCGCTCGGGCTCCGGCTCCGGCGCGGGCTCCGGCTTCGCCGCGACGGGCTCGGCCTCCGGCGCCTTCGCGGCGGCGGGCTCCGGCTCGGCGGCGGCCGCCTCCTCGGGCTCGTCGACCGCCTGCGGCTCGGGCGCGGGCTCGGGCTCGTCGGCCGGACGCTCCTCGTCCGCCTCCTCGGCCCGGTCCGTCTCGTCGGCCTCGGCGGCCTCCTCCGCGACCGGCTCGGCGGGCCGCTCCGCTTCGGCGGGCTCGGCCGCCGGTTCGGGGGCGTCGTCGCGCTCGTCGGCGGCGGGCGCGGGCTTCTCGTCCGCCTCGGCGGCGGCGGGCTCCTCCTCCGGCGGGGCGGCCTGCTGGACGGCCTCCCGGACGGCCTCGCGCGGCGCGGCGGGCTCCTCGGCGACGCGGGGACGCAGCGGCGCGGGCGCGGCGCGCTCGTCCGGCTCGCGGGGCCGGGCGGCCTCGTGCAGCGCGGCGCCCTCGCCGGGCTCGCGGACGGCCGGGCGCGGCTCGGCCATCCGCCCGCGCTCGATGACGTACTCGCGGGGCTCGGCGGCGCGCAGCGGCTCGGGCCGGCCGGACGGCGCGGGCCGCGCGGCCGGACCGGCCTGCGCGGGCTCGGCGGGGACCTCCGCCGGGAACTCGGCGGGCAGCCCGCGCGGCGCCGGGTCGCGCTCGCGCTCCAGGTCGCGGTCGAGGTCGCGGTCGTTGGACACGACCTTCATGGCGGGACGGCGCGGCACGAGCGGCGTCACCGTGTCGGAGAGCGCCTCGTCGTCCCACTCGACGGCGGTGAGGCGGGCGGCGACCTCGTCCAGCGGGGAGACGTGGCGGCGGCGCGGGTCGAACGTCCACTCGGCGGCGTGCGGGCGGCCGTTGTCGAAGAACGACAGCCGGACGCGCCAGGTGTTGTCCTCGCACTTCCAGGAGTCCCACTCGACCTCTTCGAGGTCGACGCCGCCGCGGCCGAGGCGCTCCTCGACGGTCTCGCCGAGCGGCGGGCCCGGGGCCGACTCGCCGGGGCGGCGCACCGCCACGCGTTGCGCCTGCTGGGCCATGTACTCGCGTTCCTGCAGGACCGGGCCCTCGAACCAGCGGACGCGTTCGACCGGGATTCCCGCCGACTCGGCGATCTCCTCCGCGGTCTCGCCGGACCGGATGCGGGCCTGGATCTCCTTGGGGCGCAAGGGACTCTCCACTTCGATCTCGAACTGGCCGAGGCGGGAGAAGTGCCCACGGACCGCGGCGCGGAGCCGGTCGTCGACGGGCAGGGTGAACCGGGTGCCTCGGCCCGCGGTGGCCAGGACGAGGTACGTACCGTCCTCGCTGACCGCGACGAGGCGCAGCTCCTGCATGCGTGTCCTTCCTGCCCTGTCCTTACGGCACGGAGGACGCCGGTGCGGCGGACCGTGCTCGACGGTCGGCCGCCCGATGCCCACCGAGGGCGCATGCGTGCCCTTCCCCCGGGTTCCCGAGTCTCTCTTTCGGACACACCTGCTGCCAGCACCGTACCCGGCATGTCCGAACATCGCCGCTCTCGAAGCCCCCTCCACGAGGTCGAAGAGGGCACCTGACCAAGCTTGCCCGCGCCGAGTACGGCGGGGGCCCGTCCCGCTCGATTCTTGTCCATCTTTTTCCTCACCGTGCCTGACCGGCGGGTGCGGCGCCACCGGTTCGGAGTTGCGAGCGTCACGTCCGCGGCAGGAACACCGACTTGTCCCGGTTAGTTTCTTTTCGGGGGTTTTGACATCGAGAGACAGGGGTGAGCCGGGGAATGCCGCGCAAGCTGCCGGACCTGAGCACGACGCAGTTGATCGCGAGTGCGGCGGCGACGGGAGTGGCCGCGCTCGGGGCGTCCTACCTGGGCGTCTACGGGACGATCATCGGCGCGGCGCTGATGAGCGTGATCTCGACGGCCGGGTCGGCCATCGGGAAGCACTACCTCGACCAGGGCCGGGAGCAGCTCAAGGAGCTGTCGCACGTCCAGGTGGCGGTCCGGCGGCGGGACGCGGCGGGCCACGCCGCCGAGGCGGCCACCAGCGCCGACCCGACGCGCACCGTCGCCTGGCCCCATGACGCCGACCCCAACGCCACCCGGCTCGACCCGTCGTTCGGCGGCGGCGACCCCAACGCGACCCGGCTCGACCCCGTGTTCGGCGGCGCCGACCCGAACGCCACCAGGCTGGACCCGGTGGACGCCGTGGCCGGAACGCTCGCCGAGGCGGCGGGCGAGGACGCGGTCCGCGAGGTCGTCCGGCGGTCGGCGCTGCAGAGCACCGTCGAATGGGCCAAGGCGCACTGGGTCAAGCTCGTGGTGTCGTCGGCGGCGGTGTTCGCGATCGTCATCGGCGGGATCACGGTCTACGAGGCGACTACCGGCAAGCCCATCGGCAAGAGCGACAAGGGCCTGACCGTGACCAACGTGCTGGGCGGCAACGGCGGCGGGAAGCAGGACGACACCCCCACGCCGACGCCGACCGACACCACGACCGAGCCCACCGGGACGCCGAGCGGGACGCCGACCGGCGAGACCCCGTCCACGCAGCAGACCACGCCGGGCGGGCAGCAGCCGACCGGGCCGACCGAGACGCCGACGCGGCAGGAGCCGACCGGCCGTCCGACGACGCCCGCGCCGACGACGCCGACCGCCCCGCCGCCCACCGAGAACCCGCAGGACGGCGGTCAGCCGCCGGGCGGAGCCGAGCAGCAGCAGCGCTCCACCCCCGGCGGCTGAGGCGGTCCCGCCGACCGATCCGCCCGATCCGTCCAGCCGCCTGCCATCCGCCTATTCGCCGAAGACCTGGTTGGTGTACGGGTTGGCGAAGCGGCGCTCTGGGTCGAGTTCGTCGCGCAGGGCGCGGAAGTCCCTGAACCGGGGATACACCTTCTCCAGGTACGCGGCGTCGCGCGTGTGGAGCTTGCCCCAGTGCGGACGCCCGTTCAGGGACGTCATCAGGTCCTCGACCCCCTTGAAGTAGTCCTCGTGGGGGTCGCGGTGGTAGACGTGCACGGCGATGAACGCGCTCCGGCGCCCATGGGCCATGGAGAGCCAGGCGTCCTCCTGGGGGAGCAGCCGCACCTCGATGGGGAAGCTGATCCGCCAGTCCTTCCTGGCGAACAGGGAACGCAGCTCGCGCAGCGCGGGGACGAGATCCTCGCGCGGGATCGCGAATTCCTGCTCCTTGAACCGGACGGTCCGCGGGCTGGTGAACACCTTGTACGAGGTGTCGCTGTAGGTGCGGGCCCCGAGCGCCTTGGCGGAGACGCCGTTCACGAAGGTCGTCGCGGAGGGCACCCGGTGCGTGAGCCTGTTGACGACCCCGAAGACGGTGTTGGACAGGAACTGGTCGTCCATCCAGTACTTGACCCTGGACAGCGGTTCCGCCGGGCCCTCGACGCGGTTGTTCCGCTTGGTCAGGCACCCTTCGGTGTGCGGGAACCAGTAGAACTCGAAGTGCTCGTTGGCGGCGTCGAACTCGTCGATGCGCGCGAGCACCTCGTCCCACTTCATGGGCTGCTCCTGTGCGCGCAGCAGGAAGGCCGGGACGGTCTGCCAGGTGATGGCGGTGACGACGCCGAGCGCGCCCAGGCCCGCCCGCGCCGCGTCGAACAGGTCCGGCCGCTCCTCGCGCGAACAGGTGACGGCGCCGCCGTCGGCCAGGACGAGTTCGAGCGCGGCGACCTGGGAGGCGAGGCCCGCGCTGTCGCGTCCCGTGCCGTGGGTGGCGGTCTGGAGGGCTCCGGCGACGGTCTGCTCCTGGATGTCCCCCATGTTGGCCAGCGCGAGACCGTGCTCGTCCAGGACGCGGTTGAGCGCGTGCAGCGGAAGCCCCGCCTCGACGGTGACGAGCCCCGTCGCCGTGTCCACCGAACGCACCGCCGTGAGCGCGTCCGGACGCAGCAGCACGCCCTCCGCGACGGCCGCCCCGGTGAACGAGTGCCCGGTGCCGGTCATGCGGACGGTGAGCCCGTCCTCGGCGGCCGCCCGGACCGCGTCGGCCACCTCGGCACCGGTGCGCGGCGTCACGACGCGCTGCGGCGCGGCCTGCTGGTTTCCCGCCCAGTTCTGCCAGGCGCGTCCGTTCACGGGGGACTTCACGGGGGACATGGCGTGACTCTACTCGGCGATTGTTCGCGAGAAAAGTTCACGTTTCTGTCCGGTCTGAGGCGATACGATCCGATCCGTCCCACAGGGGCGGCGGGCGGTCGGCACCGGTTCGGTGCCCGCCGACCCCATGATCCTCATGATCCCCTTCCATGGGGGAAGGAAGCGAACGCCGGGTAACCGTCAGTAGCGACTCTCGTTGGGGAATGGTGTGGCTCCTCCTTCAGCACCGCGCGGCCGGGCGCTGCCGGTCACGGTCGCCGCGATCGCCCTCCTCGCCGTCGCCGCCGGATCCGGCGGCGTGCTCGCCGCGCTGACCGCGGGCGACGCCGAGCCCGCCGCCGCGCGGGACGAGCAGCCGCCGGGCGCGCCGCCGGGCGACCCGGTGAACGTGGTCAGCGGCGGTCAGGTCGCGCCGCTGCGCCGCGTCGTCCCGCCGGACGTGCTGGCCGTCGGCGGCGGGTCGATCCCCGCCGCGCGGATCAGGAAGGTCGCGAAGCTCGGCAAGGTCAGGGACGTGGTCGCGGTCGACGGCGGCGCCGTCCAGCTCCAGGGCCGCCAGGTCAACGCGTTCGCCGTCGACCCGTCGTCCTTCCGGTCCTGGACGCCGCCCGGGACGGCCAAGCGCACCGACCTGTGGGAGGCCCTCGCCGCCGACCACTTCGTCGTCTCCCCGGCCGCCGCCGAGCAGCTCAGGCTCAACCGCGGCATGCGCTACCCGGTGGTGGGGCGGACGATGCCGAACCTCACCATGGGCGGCTCCGGCGCCCTCGGCCTGCCCGGCATCGACATGCTCGTCAGCCGGACGTCCGGCGGCAGGATGGGGCTCGTCCCGAACATCGCGCTTCTCGTCAACGCGCCCGGGGTGAGCCCGGCGAAGGTCGTCCAGGCGGTCACGAAGGCGCTCGGGCCGGGCGCGAACGTCGTGAACCTGCACGAGCGGCGGTTCCAGACGCCCGGCGAGAGCGGGCGCCCCGGCGGCTACCTCGACCTCTACAAGCAGGCGGCGCGGACGTGCCCCGGCCTGTCCTGGACGGTCCTCGCCGCGATCGGCCAGGTCGAGAGCGACCACGGGCGCAACGCGGGCCCCTCCAGCGCGGGCGCGCTCGGCCCGATGCAGTTCATGCCCGCCACCTGGCGGACCTACGGGGTGGACGGCGACCGCGACGGCAAGGCCGACATCATGAACCCCTACGACGCCGTCCCCGCCGCCGCGAAGTACCTGTGCGCGAGCGGCGCGGGACGGGGCGGGCGGCAGCTCTACCGGGCGGTGTGGCAGTACAACCACGCCGACTGGTACGTCCAGAAGGTCCTCAACCTGGCCAAGGCGTACCAGGCGCGGTTCGACTGACCCGGCGTTCGACTGACCCGGCCCGCACGGGGCACGCGCGGGGGCCTGGTTGGATGGAGGCATGACGTCGTCGTACGACGCGTTGCTCCTGCTCTCCTTCGGCGGCCCCGAAGGACCGGACGACGTGATCCCCTTCCTGGAGAACGTGACCCGCGGCCGCGACATCCCCCGCGAACGGCTGGAGGCGGTGGGCGAGCACTACCACCTGTTCGGCGGGGTCAGTCCCATCAACCAGCTCTGCCGCGACCTCAAGGGCGCCATCGAGGCCGACTTCGCCGCCCACGGCCTGGACCTCCCCGTCTACTGGGGAAACCGGAACTGGACGCCCTACCTCGCCGACACCGTCCGGCAGATGAAGGCGGACGGCGTCCGGCGGGCGGCGGCGTTCGTCACGTCCGCCTACAGCGGCTACTCGACGAACGACCAGTACCTCGCCGACATCGAACGCGCGCGCGAGGAGGTCGAGGGCGCGCCGGTCATCGACAAGCTCCCCGTCTACTCCGACCGGCCCGGCTTCATCGCCCCCTTCGTGGACGCCGCCAAGGACGCCCTGAGCCGCCTCCCGGCCGGCGCGCGGCTGGTCTTCACCGCGCACAGCGTCCCCCTCTCCCAGCCCAACCGCGAGCTGTACGTGGCCGAGCTGGAGGCCGCCTCCCGGACGGTCGCCGAGAAGGCGTCCCCCGGCACGCCCTGGGACCTCGTCTACCAGAGCCGCAGCGGGCCGCCGGCGCAGCCGTGGCTCGAACCGCAGATCACCGACCACCTGGAGAAGCTGCACGGCGAGGGCGTCCGCGCGGTCGCGGTCGTGCCGATCGGGTTCGTCTCCGACCACATGGAGGTCAAGTACGACCTCGACGTGGAGGCCGCCGGGCGCGCCGGGGAGCTCGGCGTCGCGTTCGTCCGCGCCGCCACCCCCGGCGCCGACCCGCGCTTCGCCGCCCTGCCCCGCCACCTCCTGGACGAGACGCGATGAGCCTCCCCGAAGACCTGCTGGAACTGGCCGCCGAGACCGCGCGGGAGGCCGGGCGGATGCTGGTCGACAAGCGCCCGGCGGACGGCCCGGACGTCGTGCAGACGAAGTCGTCCCCGACCGACGTCGTCACCCAGATGGACCGGGCGGCCGAGCAGCTCATCGTCGAGCGGATCCGGGCGGCCCGCCCGGACGACGCCTTCCTCGGCGAGGAGGGCGGCACGCAGGCGGGCGGCAGCGGCGTCCGCTGGGTGATCGACCCGATCGACGGCACCGTCAACTACCTCTACGACCTGCCCGACTGGGCGGTCAGCATCGCCGCCGAGGTGGACGGCGCCGCCGTCGCCGGGGCGGTGGAGATGCCGCGCCGCGGCGAGTCCTACACGGCCGTGCGCGGCGGGGGAGCGCTGCTGCGCACCTCGTCCGGGACGCGTGAACTCCGCGTGAACTCCGGCGTCCCGCTCGACCGCGCCCTCGTCGCCACGGGCTTCGGGTACTCGGCGGAGCGGCGCGCCGGGCAGGCCCGCGTCCTCACCGGGGTGCTGCCGAGCGTCCGCGACATCCGCCGGGGCGGCTCCTGCTGCGTCGACCTGTGCTCGCTCGCCGCCGGACGGGTCGACGCCTACTACGAGCGCGGCGTCCAGGCGTGGGACGTCGCGGCGGGGGCGCTGATCGTCCAGGAGGCGGGCGGACGGGTCGGGGGCCTGCACGGCGCGCCCGCGAGCCCGGAGCTGACCATCGCGGCCGGGGCGGGCACGTTCGAGGCCCTGCACGCGCTCCTCGCGCCGCTGGACCCGCTCACCGACTGAGAGCCCGGGACCGCTGCCGGTCCCGGGCTCCCCGTCTCGGTTCGCGTGTCCTCAGTCGCAGCGGGGCGGTTCGACGCCGATGTCGTTGTTCGCTGCGATCCGGCGCAGGTCGTTGATCTCCTCCTGGCGGATGTCCGCCAGGTAGGTGTCTCCCTCTGCGTGGGCGCTCCGCAGCGACGCGTACGCGTCGTCTAGCCGCTGCTGGATCATGCGTGACAACTCGCCCATTGGCCTCCTCCCGGATCGTGCCCATGCGTACCCAGACCTAGGCTGGAGGTAAACCTGTACGCCGATGCAATTTTCGCGGATTCTTGCGTCCGCCGGACCGCGGCCCGTCGGGCGATCAGTGAACAGGTGCTTACGGGCTTCTTACGGCCCGCGTGGGATATCTGGAACCCGGGGCGTCCCGCGCCCCGGCCATGGAGGGGGATCAGTGCGTGTTCTAGTCGTCGAGGACGAGCGGGTGCTCGCCGACGCCATCGCCACCGGCCTGCGCAGGGAGACGCTGGCCGTGGACGTGGCCTACGACGGCGCGGGCGCGCTGGAGCGGGCGGGCGTCAACGAGTACGACGTCATCGTCCTCGACCGCGACCTGCCGAAGGTCCACGGCGACGACGTCTGCAAGCAGCTCGTCGCGCAGCGCTACCCGGCGCGGATCATCATGCTGACCGCGGCGGGCGAGCTCGGCGACCGGGTCGAGGGGCTGTCCATCGGCGCCGACGACTACCTCGCCAAGCCGTTCGCTTTCGCCGAGCTGATCGCGCGGGTGCGGGCGCTCGGACGGCGCGCCGCCGCGCCGCTGCCGCCCGTCCTGGAGCGCGCCGGGATCAGCCTCGACCCGGCCCGCCGCGAGGTCGCGCGGGACGGCCGCCCGGTCGAGCTGACCCGCAAGGAGTTCGCCGTCCTGGAGGTCCTGCTCAGCGCGGACGGCGCCGTCGTCAGCTCCGAGCAGCTCCTGGAGAAGGCCTGGGACGAGCACATCGACCCGTTCACGAACGTGGTCCGCGTCACGATGATGACGCTGCGCAAGAAACTCGGCGAACCTCCGGTGATCGAGACCGTCCCGGGAGTGGGATACCGACTGTGACCGCCGAACCCGCACCCCGAACCGGCTCCGAGGAGCCCCGCCCGGACGCCCTGCCCGGCGCGACCGCCGCGTCCGCCCAGCCTCCCGCCGGCGGCGGGCCGTACCAGGAGGACGCCGCGGCCCAGGGCGGGCGGCGCGGCGGACGCTGGCGCCGCCCCGGCCCGCAGCAGGTCCCCGAGCCGCCCCCCGCCCCGAAGGGCATGTGGCGCGGCGAGAACGCCGGGTCGTTCGCCGAGCTGAAGGCGCTGCCCGGCCGGATGAGCGTCCGGCTGCGCCTCACCCTCTTCTACGGCCTGCTGTTCTTCCTGGCCGGAGCCCTGCTGCTGGCCGTGATGTCGGTGCTGATGGCCGACATCCTCGGCGGCGTGAAGGTGATCGGCTTCGGCATCACCACCGACGAGCAGGCCGCCGCGCTGCAGCGCCAGTTCGTCGAGCAGACGATGAAGCAGCTCGTCGGACGGTCCCTGCTCGCCCTCGGCGGGGTCGGGATCATCACCCTGGTGCTCGGCTGGTTCGTCGCCGACCGGGCGCTCAGCCCGCTGCAGCGGGTCACCACCACGGCCCGCCGCCTGTCCGAGAGCACCCTGCACGAGCGGATCGCGCTGGAGGGCCCCGACGACGAGATCAAGGAGCTCGCCGACACCTTCGACGCGATGCTGGAGCGGCTCGGGCACGCGTTCGACTCGCAGCGCCGGTTCGTCGCCAACGCCTCGCACGAGCTGCGCACTCCGCTCGCGATCAACCGGACGCTGCTGGAGGTCGCGCTCGGCGACCCCGACGTGTCCGACGACCTGCGCGCCGTCGGCCGGACGCTGCTCGCGACCAACGCCCGGCACGAGCGCCTCATCGAGGGCCTGCTGCTGCTCGCCCGCAGCGAGCGCGAGCTGACCACCCGCACCCCGGTCGACCTCGCGGAGGTCGCGGCGACGGTGCTGGAGCACTCGGCGCGCCGCGACCACGACAACGACGTGTCCGTCCACCCGGAGCTGACGTCGGGGAAGGCCCTCGGGGACCCGGTGCTGCTGGAGCACCTCGTGTCCAACCTCGTCGAGAACGCGATCAAGCACAACGAGGAGGCCGGCGGCGAGCTGTGGATCCGCACCGGGCTGCTGGACGGCTACGCCACCGTGCAGGTCGAGAACACCGGGCCCGCCGTCCCCGCCTACGAGGTGGAGCGGCTGTTCGAGCCGTTCCGGCGGCTGAACGCCGACCGGGTCGAGTCGTCCAAGGGCGCCGGGCTCGGACTGTCGATCGTGCGGTCGGTGGTGCTCGCGCACCGCGGCGCGGTGTACGCGGCGCCGCGTCCCGGCGGCGGGCTGATCGTCACCGTCCGGCTGCCGTCCGGCTGAGCGCCCGCGGGTCCGGCGCTACTTCAGCGCGGCGGCGACGAGGACCGGGTCGCCGTCGTAGTCGAGGCTCAGGTCGGTGACCTTCGTCTTGCGGACGAGCGCCGCCCGGCGGCCGGACGTCAGCGGGATGAGCGCCAGGTCGTCCAGCGCGACCTTCTCGGCCTCCTTGTAGAGGGACGTGCGGGTCTCGGCGGAGGTGCTGCGCAGCGCCCTGGACACGAGGTCGTCGAAGTTCCCGTTCTTCCAGCCGTTGTAGTTGGCGTACCCGTTGCTCTCGGTGGCGGCGGCCGTGCTTCCGAGCAGGGGCCACAGGACCGTGTACGGGGTCGGGTAGTCGGCCCCCCACGAGGACAGCGCGAGGCCGGAGGCGTCGCTCCCCGAGAGGGTCTTGCGGAGGTCGGCGAACTCGGTGGGACGGAGCTCGACCTGCCATCCGAGCGCGGACCTGAGCTGCTGGGACACCGCCTCGGCGATGGGCCGGTAGGTCTCGACGTTCGGGTGGTAGAGCCGGATCCTCGTGCCGGGCCCGAGCTTCGCCCGCGCCGCCAGCTCCTTGGCCTTCGCCGCGTCGGGCGTGTCGCAGGACGGGCAGGCGCCGGGCCGTCCGAATCCGCCGGGCACCGCCGCCGGGACGATGCCGTGCGCCGCCTCGTTGTACCCCGGCGTCGCCGCGGCGATCCGCGCCCGGTCCAGCGCGTAGGACACCGCGAGCCGCGCGTCCCGGCTTTTCAGCGGGCCGCGCCGGGTCAGCGGGACGATCATCCGCGTGTACGGCGTCGGCCGGGACACCCCGTCCGCGCCGAGGGCCTGCGTGGGGGACGTCCCCGTCCCGGGGGCGAGCATGGCCAGGTCGACCTCGCCCCCGGTGAACGCGGCGCGCCCGACCGCCGGGTCGGCGGCGAGCCGGACGTCCACCTTGTCGAGCTTGGTCTTGCCGAACGCCCACCTGTCGTTGCGGACGAGCACGGCGCTGCGGTTCTCGGTGAAGCTCTCCAGCTTGAACGGCCCGTTCCCGACCGGACGGGTGTTGTAGGCGGAGTTGGTCGCGTCGCCCGCGGCCTTGGGGACGGGCGCGAACACGGGGTTGGCGAGCCGCGTCGGGAACTCGCAGTTGGGGGAGGTGAGCCGGACGCTGAGGTCGGCCGGGCCGACCGTCTTGACGCCCGACAGCCCGCCCGGCGACCCGGTGGACGCCCCCTGGAACCCGTCGATGTCGTTCATCAGGTACGACGCGGGGCCGCCGGTGGTGGCGGCGGCGCGCGCCCAGCCCCGGGCGAACGCCTCCGCGTCGACCGGCTCGCCGTCGCTGAACGTCGTCCCCCGCCGGACGGTGATCCGCCAGGTCTGGCAGGACGCGTCCGGCGTGATCGAGGCGGCGAGCCGGTTCTGCGCCACGCCCTCCCCGTCCAGCGCGGTCAGCCCGGTGAACAGTTGCTTGGCGAGGAACTGCTGCGTGGTGCCGGCGGCATGCCCCGGGTCGAGCAGCCCGTCGGTGGTCGTGTCGTCGGACAGCATCTCCAGCGTGCCGCCGACCCGCGCGGCGGTCGCGGTGGACCTGTCGTGGTCGCGGTTCGCGATCAGGACGGCGACCGCCGTCCCGGCGAGGACCAGCGCGACCAGCGCGGCGCCGCCCACGCCCGCCAGCACGCCGATCCCGCGCTTGCGGCCGGCGGGCGGCCGCGGCCCGGCGCTCAGCGGTCCGGAAGCGGGCGGTCCGGCGGACGGCCAGGTGGTGAACCCCTGCCCGTCCGGCGGCGGGGGAGGCGGCGGCCACGTCGCGCCGGGCGGCTGCGTCGCCCCCGGCGGCCCGTTGACCGGCGGCGGCGCGGTGGAGCGCAGCCGGACCGCCCCGGTCGCCGCCGTCGCCGCGCCCTGGGTGAGCATCACGGCGGCCTCGCCGTCGCCCGTGTCGCGCGGCGCGCCCGGCTGCGGCAGGCTCCCCGCGAGGTCGAGCAGATGCGCGAGGACGTGCTGCGACGCGGGCCGCAGCGCCGGGTCCTTGCTGAGGCAGTCCGCGACGATCTGGCGCAGCGGCTCGTGCAGGTCGCCGAGGTCGGGCGCCAGGTTGAGGATGCGGTGCATGACCGCCGGGATGGAGTCCTGCCCGAAGGCGGGCCGCCCGTTCGCCGCGTACGCCATCGTCGCGCCCCAGGCGAACACGTCCGCCGCCGGGCCGACCCGCGCCCCCGAGATCTGCTCGGGGGCCATGTACGCGGGCGTCCCGACGGCCGTGCTGGACATGGTGCCGGTGGCGTCCAGCGCCCGCGCGATGCCGAAGTCGATCACGCGCGGGCCGTCCGGGGCCAGCAGCACGTTCGCGGGCTTGAAGTCGCGGTGGACGACGCCCGCCTGGTGGATGGCGGCGAGCGCGGTCATCGTCCCGATCGCGAGCCGGTCCAGCGCGGCGCCGCGCCGCGGGCCCTCCGCGGCCAGCACCTCCGACAGCGACGGGCCGTCGATGTACTCGCTGACGATGTACGGCCGGTCGCCCTCGACGTCGGAGTCGAGGACGCGGGCCGTGCAGAACGCCGAGACCCGCTTGGCCACCGCCACCTCGGCCGCGAACCGCGACCTGGCCTTCGGGTCGCCGCTGAAGCGCGCGTGCAGCAGCTTCACCGCGACCCGGTGGCCGGGCTCGTCCTCGCCGAGGTAGACGGTGCCCTGACCGCCCTCGCCGAGCAGCCCGGCCAGCCGGTAGGCGCCCAGCCGGGACGGATCACCCGCGCGGAGCGGGGCGACCTCCTCGGTCACTTGGAGACGGTTCCGAAGGCGGCGGCCGTCGGAGCGCTCCGGGTCTGCCGCCACTCCCACCTCAGGGTGCTCCCGCCCGAGGACGGGATGAACGTGATGTAGCCGGAGGCGCACTCCTTCGGGTCCATCCCGGCCATCGGGGTCTCCTGGTACTCGACCTTCTCGCTGCTCTGGTCGCCGGACAGCAGCGACAGCCGCGTGTAGCAGTTGTCCTGTGAGCCGGACGGGTAGGTGTAGCGGGCCGTGCCGCTCGTGTACAGCAGCGCGAACCGGACCTGGAAGGTCGTGTGCCCCGCGCCCGCGGCGGGCTGGTTGCCGTCGCCGTCGAACACGCCGAGCAGCCCGCCGGACGTCACCCGCGACGACGGCGTCTCGCTCGGCGTGTACGTGCTCGGCGGCAGGTACGTGGGGCTCGGCTCGGGGTCGTCCTTGTTCGCCGCGACCACCGCGATCGCCACGATCGCGATGATCACGATCAGCGCGAACGCGCCGCAGCCGATCGCGATGATCGGCCCGGCCGAGCTGGACTGCTTCGGCGGCGCGAATCCCGGCCCCGGCGGGACGGGGTGCTGCATCGGCGCGCCCGGCTGGGTGTGCGGCGGCGGGGGCGGCATCCCCCCGCCCTGGTACATCGGCATGGGCGGCGGGGTGATCGGCTGCGGCGGGGGCGTGTTCGGCCCCTGCATGCCGCCCTGCGGCATCCCGGCCTGGTGCATCGGCATGGGCGGCGGCGTGATCTGGTGCTGCGGCTGCTGCTGCGGCTGGGGCGGCTGCGGACGCGGCGCGGGCGGCACCGGGGGCGGCGGCGGAAGCTGCGACGCGATCCGGGTGCCCTGGTTGAGCAGGTCCTCCTGGCCGCCGCCCTGGCCCGCGGGCGCGGCGCCGACGTGCCCGAGCAGGTTCAGCAGGAGCTGCGCCGCGGGCGGCCGCAGCCCGGCGTCCTTGGACAGGCAGCGGCCGATCAGGTCGCGCAGCGGCCCGGCGGGCAGCGCGGACAGGTCCGGCTCCTCGTTGAGGATCCGGTTGATGATGACGGGCAGCGTGTCGGCCTCGAACGGCGACTGGCCGGTCGCGGCGAACACCATCGTCGCGCCCCAGGCGAAGATGTCGACGGCCGGGGTGAGCGGCGCGCCGGTGAGCTGCTCGGGCGCCAGGTAGCCGGGGGTGCCGACGACCATGCCGGTCGCGGTGACAGCGCTCTCCTGCGAGTTGACCGTCCGCGCGATGCCGAAGTCGACGACGCGCGGGCCGTCGGCGGCCAGCATGACGTTGTTCGGCTTGAAGTCGCGGTGGACGATCCCGGCCTCGTGGATCGCGGCGAGCGCGGTGACCGTCCCGATCGCGAGCCGCTCCAGTTCGGCGGCGCCGCGCGGACCGTCGTGCGCGACCACGTCGTGCAGCGAGGGCCCGTCGATGAACTCGCTGACGACGTACGGCTGGTCGCCGTGGACGTCCGCCTCAAGCACGCGGGCGGTGCAGAAGGGCTCCACCTTCTGCGCGGCGCTCACCTCGCGCGTGAACCGGGCCCGCGCCGCCGGATCGTTCGCCATCTGCGCGTGCAGCAGCTTGACCGCGACGTACTCGCCCCCCGGCGCCCGGCCGAGGAAGACGGCGCCCTGCCCCCCGGCGCCGAGCCGTCCGACGACCTCGTACTGTCCCAGTGCCCTAGGATCGCCTGGCTCCAGCGGAGCGGCATCCGGCATCTGACCCTCCAGTGACCCGCAGTGATGTGCCGCGATGGCGTGCGCCGGACCCCGCAGCGGGGCCGTCGGCCGGCGAATGCCGGGCGGACCCGCAGGGGACCCGCCCCCAACCTCAGGCGGGCACGATATCGCGTTAGTTCAGACGTTTCACCGAAGTGTGCGGTTCGATGGACGACCAGGCCGATCGCGCCGATCCGCCACGCCGGGGAGGCTGGCGCGCGGAACGCCGCCGGGACCGATATGATCCCCGCCGCCGCGGGATACCCCGGCGGGGCGCCCCGGTCCCGGACCAGACCGAGGCCGCCGCCGGGCGTGTGACGGAAGACACATCGCGAGGAAGAGAACCGGGTGATGGGTGTCACTCGTGGGAACGGTCGCGCCTCGTGTGTCGCAGGTCACCAACCGTGACAGAATTTCCCGCCCGGATCGGGCACAAGAACGGCCCCCCGTGCGTTAGTTCCGCGCGACGGGGCGCATAAAGCACTGAGGGGGATGGAGATAGAAGATGGCGACCGACTACGACAGCCCACGCAAGACCGACGACGATCTCAGCGAGGACAGCCTCCAGGAGCTCCAGGCCCGGCGCGCCGACAAGGCCGCCAGCATCATCGATGAGGACCTGGACGCCGGCGAGGTCGCCGAGCTGCCCGGCGCCGACCTGTCCAACGAGGAGCTCACCTTCCGGGTGGTTCCGCGGCAGGCCGACGAGTTCACCTGCACGCGCTGCTTCCTGGTGCACCACCGCAGCCAGCTGGCCACCGAGAAGAACGGCCAGCCGATCTGCCGCGAGTGCGCCGCCTGACCGGGAGTGGCCGCGGGTGACGGGAGAGATCGAACGACGCCGGGACGACCTGGAGCCGCCGCCCGGCGACGGCTCCGCCGAGGTCGGTGAGCTGATAGGGCGGCTCACCGGCGACGAGGACATGGACCGCGAGACCCGCGGACGGCTGCTCGGGCGGCTGGCCGCGCTACTCGGCCAGAGCGCCCGGAAGGCGGGCGCCGCGGGTCTCGCGCGCGGACGGTGGCTGGGCGACCTGCTGGTCGAGGTGGGTCCCCACATTCCGATCCGCGACATCGAGACGCTGCAGGCGCACCACCGCGGGCTGATGGGCGAGGAGCTCGCCGACCGGCTCGTGAAGACGGCGGGGAACGCGACCACCGCCGTCGGCGCGGCCGGCGGCGCGCTCGCCGCGGTGCAGTTCGCCGCCCCGCCGCTGCTGCTCACCGCGCCCGCGCAGCTCGCCGCCGAGACGCTCGTCGTCGCGGCGATCGAGGTCAAGATGATCGCCGAGCTGCACGAGGTGTACGGCGTCCAGGTGCACGGCACCGGGACGGCGCGCGGAGCGGCGTTCGTCACGTCCTGGGCCCGGCAGCGCGGCATCAACCCCCTGGAGGCCGGCTCCCTCACCAGCGCGCTCGGCACGGCCGCCAAGTCGGCCCTGCGCAAACGCATGCTCCGGACGTTCGGCCGCAGCATCGGCACGATGGGCCCGCTGCTCACCGGCGCGGCGGCGGGCGCGGCCCTGAACCGCTCGGCGACGCGGGCGCTCGGCACCAAGATCCGCAACGACCTACGCGCGAACACCGGCGCCCCGCCGCCGCTGCCGCGCGGCTGACCCCGCGGGCCCGGCCCTCATCCCTCGATCTTGAGGTGGGACGGCAGCTCGCCGGTGCCCTTGGCCCACTGCCGGGCGGCGACGCGGGTGGCGAGGAGGCGGGCGAGCTCCATCCCCACGCCCATCACCACCGCCCAGCCGATCGCCTCGGCCAGCGCCACGTCCGGGGACTCGGGGTTCGTCGGCGGCTCCTTGCCGGTGCTCTTCTTCCAGGCCAACGTGATGGCCTTCTTCGCGACGAAGCCGCCCGCGAAGGCCGCGGCGCCGGCGACCACCCGCCAGCCGATGTCGCCCTTGTCCGCCATGTTCGTCCTTCCAGTCGTCCTGTGGTCTCCGACGCTACCGGACCGGCCCGCCGGTGATCGCCGCGTCGCGGCCGATAACCGGAGTGCGTCCGGCGCGGATGTCAATACGATTGGCGCATGACAGAGCAGCCGCGTATTCCGCACGTCCCCGCCAAGCCCTCCCTGGACGGCCTGGAGGAGAAGTGGGTACGCGTCTGGGACGAGGAGGGCGTCTACCGCTTCGACCGCACGAGGCCGCGCGCCGAGGTCTTCTCGATCGACACCCCGCCGCCCACGGTGAGCGGCTCCCTCCACGTCGGCCACGTCTTCTCCTACACCCACACCGACACCGTCGCCCGGTACCACCGAATGCGCGGTCGCGCGGTCTTCTACCCCATGGGCTGGGACGATAACGGCCTGCCCACCGAGCGCCGCGTCCAGAACCACTTCGGCGTCCGGTGCGACCCGTCGCTGCCCTACGACCCCGACTTCGAGCCGCCCGCCAAGCCGGACGCCAAACGGCAGGTCCCCGTGTCGCGCCGCAACTTCATCGACCTGTGCGAGCGGCTGACCGCGGTGGACGAGAAGGCGTTCGAGGACATCTGGCGCCGCGTCGGCCTCTCGGTCGACTGGAGCAGCCTCTACACGACGATCGGCGCCGCCTCCCGGACGGCGTCGCAGCGCGCGTTCCTGCGCAACCTGGCGCGCGGCGAGGCGTACGTGTCGGAGGCGCCGACGCTCTGGGACGTCACGTTCCGCACGGCCGTCGCCCAGGCCGAGCTGGAGGACCGCGACCAGCCCGGCGCGTTCCACCGGATCCGTTTCCACGGCGACGAGCGTCCGGTCTACATCGAGACGACACGTCCCGAACTGCTGCCCGCGTGCGTCGCGCTGGTCGCGCACCCGGACGACGAGCGCTACCGGGAGCTGTTCGGGCGGACGGTCCGGACGCCGCTGTTCGGCGTCGAGGTCCCGGTCGTCGCGCACCGCCTCGCCGAGCCCGACAAGGGCTCCGGCATCGCGATGGTCTGCACGTTCGGCGACGTCACCGACGTCCTCTGGTGGCGCGAGCTGGACCTGCCGACCCGCGCGGTCGTCGGCTGGGACGGCCGCCTCGCCGCCGACCCGCCGCCCGGCGTCCCCGCGCGGCCCTACGACGAGCTGGCGGGCAGGACGGTCTTCGCCGCCAAGCAGCGGGTCGTCGAGCTGCTCCGCGAGTCCGGCGACCTGGACGGCGAGCCCCGCGAGATCACCCGGCCGGTGAAGTTCTACGAGAAGGGGACGAAGCCGCTGGAGATCGTCACGACCCGGCAGTGGTACATCCGCAACGGCGGGCGCGACGAGGGCGTCCGCGCGGAGCTCCTCGCCCGCGGGCGCGAGCTGGAATGGCACCCCGCCTACATGCGCGCCCGCTACGAGAACTGGGTCGAGGGACTGTCCGGCGACTGGCTGATCTCGCGGCAGCGGTTCTTCGGCGTCCCGATCCCGGTCTGGTACCCGCTGGACGAGGCGGGCGAGCCGCGCTACGACGAGCCGATCGTCCCGGCGGAGGACGCGCTGCCGGTCGACCCGTCCTCGGACGTCCCGCCCGGGTACACCGAGGAGCGGCGCGGCGCGCCCGGCGGCTTCGCGGGCGACCCCGACGTGATGGACACCTGGGCCACCTCGTCGCTGACCCCGCAGATCGCGGGCGGCTGGGAGCGCGACGCCGACCTGTTCGGCCGCGTCTTCCCCTACGACCTGCGCCCGCAGGCGCACGACATCATCCGGACGTGGCTGTTCTCCACGGTCGTCCGCGCGCATCTGGAGCACGGGTCGCTGCCGTGGAGGGCGACGGCGCTGTCCGGCTGGATCCTCGACCCGGACCGCAAGAAGATGTCCAAGTCGAAGGGCAACGTCGTCACGCCGATCGACCTGCTCGTCCAGTACGGGTCGGACGCCGTCCGGTACTGGGCGGCCGGGGGGCGGCCGGGCACCGACACCGCGTTCGACACCGGGCAGATCAAGGTCGGGCGGCGGCTCGCGATCAAGATCCTCAACGCGTCGAAGTTCGTGCTCGGGCTCGGCGAGGTCGAGCCGGACGCGCCGGTGACCGAGCCGCTCGACCGGGCGATGCTCGCCGCGCTGGCCGCCGTCGTCGAGGACGCGACGGACGCCTTCGACGGCTACGACTACGCCCGCGCCCTGGAGCGGACCGAGCGGTTCTTCTGGGAGTTCTGCGACGACTACCTGGAGCTGGTCAAGACCCGCGCCTACGGGGAGGGCCCGGAGGCGCGGTCGGCGCGGGCCGCGCTGCGCACCGCGCTGTCGGTCCTGCTGCGCCTGTTCGCGCCCGTCCTGCCGTTCGTGACCGAGGAGGTCTGGTCGTGGTGGCGCGCCGGGTCGGTGCACACCGCGTCCTGGCCGTCGGCCGCCGAGCTGCCGCGCGGCGGCGACCCGGCCGTCCTCGCGGCGACGGGGGAGGCGCTGCGGCAGGTCCGCAAGGCGAAGTCGGAGGCGAAGGCGTCGATGCGCGCGGACGTGTCCCGCGCGGTCGTGCGCGGCGCGGCGGCGGCCCGGATCGCGCGGCCGGACCTGGCCGCGGCGGGGCGCATCGCCGACCTGACGCTGGAGGACGCGCCCGCCGACCTCACCGTGGACGTCGTCCTCGCGCCCGTTACCTAGATCACCCCGGCCGCCCGCCCCTTGACGCGGATTCCGCGCACTCCTCATATTGGATGAAACGTCCAATTGGAGCGGCGGGCGGTCCGGGGAGGCGGCGGCATGAGCGAGATCGACGAGCGGCATCCCGTCATCACCCCGCGCCGCGTCAAGTTCGACTGGGCGGACACGCCGCTGCACTGGATCCCGGGCGAGCCCGTCGCGACGCACTTCATCAACGTCCTGCACCTGCTGCTGCCCGCCGGTGAGCGCTGGTTCGTGCGCGTCTACAAGCAGACGCTCCCGCTGGTCGAGGACGACGAGCGCCTCCACCGGGAGGTCAAGGGCTTCATGGGCCAGGAGGCCGTGCACGCGTACTCGCACCAGGGCGTCCTGGACCGGCAGATGCTCGCGCGGGGGCTCGACCCGCGGCCGCTGACCGTCCGGATCGAGTGGGTCTTCACCCGGATCCTCGGCGACCGCCCGCCGGTGCCGCTGCTCTCGCGGACGCGGTGGCTGCACGTCCGGATCGGCGTCATCGCCGCGATCGAGCACTACACGGCGGTGCTCGGGCAGTGGATCCTGGACGCCCGCGAACTCGACGAGGCCGGAGCCGACCCCACGATGCTCGACCTGCTGCGCTGGCACGGCGCGGAGGAGGTCGAGCACCGCTCGGTCGCGTTCGACGTCTACCAGCACGTGGCCGGACGCTATTGGACGCGTTTCATCGCCTTCTTCATCGGCGTCCTGGCGATGCCGCTGATGGTCTACGCGGGGGCGGTCTTCCTGTGCCGGGCGGATCCGACGCTGAAAGGCGTCCGGCCCCGGATCCGCGACTACCGGCGGGCCGTCCGGCGCGGGCTCTTCCCGAGCAACCGTTTCATGCTGTCGGCCGCGCGCGCCTATCTGCGGCGCGATTACCACCCGTCCCGCGAATGCTCGACGCGGCGGGCGCTCGACTACCTCGCCGTCTCGCCCGCCGCGCGGGCGGCCGGGCGGAGGTGAGCGGTGGTCAGAACTCGCAGGGCAGGTGCTTGATGCCGTTGATGAAGTTCGAATAGAGCATCCGCGGCTCGCCGGTCGCCCGGATTTCCGGGAGACGGGCGAACAGCTCCCGGAACATCACCGTGATCTCCCGCCGGGCCAGGTTCGCGCCCAGGCAGAAATGCGGGCCGGGGCCGCCGAATCCCACATGCGGATTGGGGGAGCGGGTGATGTCGAAGGCGTCCGGGTTCTCGAACACGGCGGCGTCGCGGTTGGCCGAGTTGTAGAACAGCAGGACCTTGTCGCCGCGCTTGTAGCGCTGGCCGTTCATCTCGTGTTCGCGGGTGACCGTCCGGCGGAACTGGATGACCGGCGTCGCCATCCGGACGATCTCCTCCACCGCCCCCGGCGCGCGGGCGTCGAAGTCCTCCATCAGCAGGGCGCGCTGCTCGGGATTGTCGGTGAGCAGTTTGAGGCCGTGCGACATGGCGTTCCGGGTCGTCTCGTTCCCGGCGACGACGAGCAGGATGAAGAACGAGCCGATCTCCTGGTCGGTCAGGTACTCGCCGTCGACGTTCGCGGACACGAGCCGCGACACCAGGTCGTCGCCCGGGCGCCCGCGCCGCCGCCGGGCGAGCCTCATCGCCAGGTGGTTCAGCTCGTACCCGGCCGTCATGGCCTTGAGCAGCCCGTACAGGACGCCGATCCGGGTGATGCCGTCGCGGTTGAAGTCCTTGCCGCCGGTGTACTCGGGGTCGCCGAGGCCGAGGATGGTGTTGGTCCGGTCGTACACCATCGGGCGCAGCCGGTGCGGGATGCCCGTCATGTCGCAGATGACCTGGAGCGGGAGCCGGGCGGCGACCTCGGTGACGAAGTCGGCCGAGTCCCGGCCGCGCAGGTCGTCGACGATCCGCGTCGCGGTCGCCTGGAGGTCGGCCTCCAGCTTGGCGAGGACGCGCGGGGTGAACGCCCGCGACACGATCCGCCGGATCTTGGCGTGCCGCGGGTCGTCCATGTTGATCATCGAGCCGAAGTACCGGGCCATGTACCGGGGCAGGTCGGCGACGCTGTTGGAGCACGGCTCGCTGCTGAACACCTCGGGCGTCCGGCTGGCCTCGACGACGTCGGCGTGCCTGGTCAGCGCGTAGTAGCCGGGGCCGGTCCGGATGAACGGGAGCTTCAGCTCGGGGAAGAAGGCGGGCCGGTCCAGCTCGCGCAGCCGCGCGAACGCCGCGAGCCGCCGGTCCGGCGGCAGCGACCAGAACGCGAGGTCGGAAAGGTCGATCCCGCCGGTGTCCCGTACCTTCGTCGCCACCGCGCACCGCCCGTCCTGAGTCAGAACGCCATTCGGTTTCCATCGAACCGACCGCCCGGACCTCCGTCAAGCCCCCCCGGGCGAGGCGTCACGCCCCCGCGAGGACGACCCCGCGCCGCAGCACCGCGCGCTCCGCCGCCGTCCACGCGCCGGACGTCAGCAGGTACAGCCCCGCCGCCAGCGGGACGAACGCGGCGACGGCGATCGTCCCGAACGGCAGCGCCCGCGCCACGAGGCCCATCGGCCCTTCGGCGGTGACGCGCCGGGACGTCCACACGGCCACCGCGCCGAGCAGGACGAACAGCCCGAGGAACACCAGCGACGGCGGCGCGAACAGGCCGCCGCCGACGACGCCGATCCAGTTCTGCCCGAGCGGCGCGGCGAGCAGCGTGTGTGCCAGCAGCAGGTTCTGGTGCCCCGCGACGGTCGCCGAGACGAACAGCCGGTACATGACCATGAAGAACGGCGTCTGCGCGACCATGGGCAGGCATCCGGCCAGCGGCGACGCGCCCTCCGCCGCGTAGAGCGCGACCATCTCGCGCTGGAGCCGCCGCGGGTCCTTCGCGTGCTTGTCCCGCAGCGCCTGGATCTTGGGCAGGAGCCGGGCGCGGGTCCGCTCGCCCCTGGCCGCGCCGACCGCGAACGGGACGAGCGACAGCCGCACCAGCGCGGTGAACAGGACGATCGCCAGCGCCGTGGCGAGTCCGCCCGCGGCCGGGCGAAGGACGTCGGCCAGCCCGCCGACGAGGAAGGCCGCGATGGAGACGGGAACGTCGAGAATGCCGAACATGGGGAAACCTTCCGGAAGGAGGGGGATCGGTGGCGTTTCCGGCCGCGCTCAGGCGGCCGCGATCCCGGTTCCGGGGGCGCGCGGACGGGGGCGTCCCGCCGCGTCCGGATCCCGCTGCGGCAGGAAGGCGGTGCGCAGGGTGCGTTCGCGCAGCGTCGTCCGGACCCTGGCCAGGGCGACCCGGTGTCCCCGGCGCGCGGCGCCGAGGCGCACGGCCGCCAGCACCAGCAGCCCGGCCACGGTCAGCGTGCCCATCAGCACGAGCAGCGACTGGCCCGGGCCCGCCCAGTCGGCCATGGCGAAGCCCCGCAGCACCACGGAGATCACCAGCGACCAGAGCACGGACAGGCCTCCTCTTCCGCGCCAACTCTGCCACATCAGGTGAGCAGCAGGAGAGCGAGGGCGGCGAGCGCGCTCAGCGCGGTGGCGTTCCGGACCGGAGGCATTCGCGCGGCGACGGCGGCGTCGCGGTGCGCGTCCCGGGAAAGGTAGGTGAGCGCGGCGCTCAGCGCGCGTCCCGCGCCGAACGCGGTTCCCGCCAGAAGGGTGGTGCGGAGCGGCCCGTGGCCGAGGAAGAGCGCCAAGGCCAGCACATAGGGCGCGCTGGACGAGACATAAGTGCGAACCCCGGTGCCCAACTCGAAGCCGAACTGTAGGGCGCCCCGGCGCAAATGGGTCTGGAGGACGTCCGGCGGGATCTGCCGCGCGTTCTGGGGGAGCGGAATGCGGATCAGGCCCCATTCCCGGGCGACACCGAGAAAGGCGGCGGCCAGGATCGCGCCCGCGCGGACGGGCCCCGGCAACGGCGCGGAAAGGCCGGACAGCAGCCAGATCACCGCCGCGCTGAGCGTCCCTCCGAGCAGCAGCCCGAAGGTGAAGACGGCGAGGACCTCGTCCTGCCGTACGGGGGCCCGCCAACCTGGCGAGAACAGCACGGATTCGCTGTTCCGCGTTCAAACGCTCCCCGACAGCGAGAACCCGGCGAGCGCGCCGACCGAGGCCCAGCAGAGGACGGCGGCGTCCAGCGCGGCGGCCGAAAGCGCGACGAGGGTGAGGGCCGCGACGGGCAGCAGCGGATCGGTCAGACCGCGCCGGGCTCGTCCGGCGGTCAGTTCTTGCACGCGGTCGCCTTGCGGCAGATGGTCTTGTACCAGACGCCCTTCTTCGACTTCTTCCACCCGTCGTGGCAGCGCCAGGTGACGCCCTTCTTGCAAGAGCCGCAGCTTTTCGCGTAGGCCCAGATCCACCCGTCGTAACCGCCGCCGTAGCACTGGTTCGGGCGCAGCTTGTACCACCCCGGATTCGACGCCCCGGATTTGTGGAAGCCCTTGTACTTGCCGCTCGTCCGGCAGCACCAGCTGCACGCGTAGCTCGGGCCGCAGCCGGGCGAGCAGTTGTGGTCGGACGCGTACGACGGGCAGCGCGGATAGATGTCGTAGTAGCCGACCAACTGGAACCCGGACGCCAGCGCCTCCCGCGCGGGCGGGAACACGCCGAGCGCCTTGAGGCCCGCCGTCGCCCCGGCCGCCGCGAGCCCGGCGAGGACGCTGCGCCGCGCCGGGCGCATTCGGGGCGCGTCGGCGGGGACGGGCCGCCGCCTGACCCGCTGCGCGCCCGCCGGGCGCGGCCCGCGCAGCGGCGGGATGTCATCCAGTTCGATCATCGCGCCCCACCTCCGTGCGCCTCCTCCAGGGTCAGTTCGCGGAGGGCCTCGGGGGAGCCCACCGGCTCGGCGGCCCGCACCCGCCCGTCCGGGTCCACGAGGACGGCGAACGGCGTGGCGGGGACGCGGTAGTCGGCGAACAGTCCGTCCCGCTCGCTCGCGAGCACGGTCATCCCCGGCCGGGCCGCCGCCTCGGCCGCGGGCTCCCCGGCGAAGATCGCGTGCAGCGGCCGGTCCGACCCGCCCGCCGCGGCGAGCACGGCGGCGCAGACCCCGCAGTCGCGGTCCAGGAACAGCAGCAGGCCGGGCCCGAGCCGGTCGAACGCGGGCGCCGGACGGCCCGGCGGGAGCCCCAGCTCGGCGGGCCGGGGCGCGCCCCGCGACAGCGCGTGCACCTGCCGGACCAGGCCGGCGACCACCAGGGCGAGCAGCAGGATCGCCGCCCATGACAGCAGCAGGGCACTGGCTTGGAAACTCATCCGGCCGGTCTCCTCTCGATCATCGCGTGGGGAAGGGTCCAGAGGATCGCCGCGAAGCCCAGCCCCGCCGTCCCGGCGACGGCCGCCTCGTAGGCCGACCAGTCGGCGGGCAGGCCGCGCAGGGCCCCGGCGAGCGCGAGCGCGGCGAGGGCGGCGGCGCGTCCGGCGACCCAGCCGGTCATCGGGGTGTCCGCGCCCGCGCACCCGCACGGGACGCCGCGCCGCGTCCGCGACACGTATGCCGCGTACACCGCGTACAGGCCGAGCAGCACGGCGGCGGCGCCGGACGCCGCGCGGACCGGGCCGTCCAGCCGGAGGACGAGCGAAGTGGCGCCGACGAGCCCGACGGCGGCCTCCGCCGCGATCGCGGCCAGCGCCGCCGGTCCGGCGAGCGCCCGCGGCACGACGCCCTGCGCCCGCACCGCCGACACCACCGCGCCGGGCCTTCTGACCTGCCCGAACACCGAGCCCAGCAGCACGACCGGGAGCGCGACGGCCGCGATCCCCGCGAGCAGCCCCGTCACCGGACCGCCTCGACCGCCAGCCCGCCGAGCCGCCGCGGGACGTCCCGCACCCGGTCCTCCTCCGGCAGCACGGTCACCAGCAGGGCCTTCAGCGCGAGCAGGAAATACGGCCCCTGGCCCTCGACCGTGTCCCGGAACAGCTCGCCGCCCGCGACCGACGCGCCGCGCCACGGCGGCAGCCGCCGCCGGGTCCGCGCCGTCAGCGCGGTGATCTCCAGGAGCCCGAGCCCGGGGACCTCCTTCACGAGCTCCGCCGGGTCGGGGCGGCGGGCCCGCCCGCGCGGCACCGCGACGATCCCGTCGTCGTGCTCGGTCAGCCGGAGCGTTCCGAAGAACGCCACCGCGTCGGCCGGGCGCGCGTGGTAGAGGTGCGTGAACACGGCGTGGCGGCGGCCCTCCCACACGGCGGCGAGGACGGGGTCGCGATGCCCGGTGTCGGGGTCGCGGGTCTCGGTCCGGCCGACGCGGAGCCGCCCGTCCTGGATGCGGAACTCCTCGTCGAACCGGTCGACGCCGATGTCGTCGGCCCAGGACAGGGCGTCGGCCCGCGTCCCGCTGGAGATCTCGTGGAGCCGCCCGCGGTCGGCGATCCGCGCCACCGACGTGCAGGGCCGGTCGAGGTCGTGCGGTCCGGCGAGGCTGACGCGCACGCCGTCCAACGAGCGGTGTGTGACGCGGTCGGTGGCGTCGCGTCCGGGTCTGCCCATGCCGTCCCCTTAATGCGGGACGCACGTCCCACAGAAGCACCGCGGGTAACAGAGGTAACGCTACGGGTGATGCCTCACTTTGGGGCCAAACCTTCCGGAAGTGGTCATCCGCGGGAGCGGGTAGGGTCAACTGCCGGACCCGCGCGGCGGCGGCGTTTCAGCCCCGGCCGGGCCCCGCGGCCCGGATAGGGTCGTGTGGTTCTCCGGCAGGTGATCATGAGGTGAGACCGTGAGCAAGGTCGAGGTGCTGATCCGTCGGCTGGACCCCGAGCTGCCCCTCCCGCGCTACGCGCACGCGGGCGACGCGGGCGCCGATCTGGTCGCGGCCGTGGACGTCGAGCTGCCGCCCGGGGAGCGGGCCGTCGTCCCCACCGGGATGGCGATCGCGCTGCCCGACGGCTACGCGGCGTTCGTTCACCCGAGGTCCGGTTTGGGCGCTAGGTTGGGGGTGACCATTGTCAACGCACCCGGTACGGTCGACGCCGGCTATCGGGGTGAGATCCAGGTGACCCTGCTGAACACCGACCCGCGCGCCACCGTGACGCTGCGGCGCGGCGACCGCATCGCGCAACTGGTCGTGCAGCGGGTGGAGCACGCGGTGTTCCACGAGGTCGCCGAGCTGCCCGGGTCGGCGCGCGGAACCGACGGCTTCGGCTCCACCGGCGGATTCGGCTCCACGCGCGTTTTCGGGAACAATGAGCACAGTCGAGAAGGAGCGTGAGTCGTGGCTTTTGGACGTCGCCGGCAGGCCGAGGAGCCCGCTGAGGGTCCCGAGGTGACCGAGGAGCCGGCGGAGGACGCCGAGGAGGAGGCTTCCGCCGTGGCGGAGCGCGCCGATGGCGGACCGTGGGACTCGGAGGACTCCTACCCCGATATCCAGCGGCTCGACTTCGGCTCCATGCTGGTCCCGGTCGCGCAGGGGCTCGGCTTCCAGGTGAACTTCGAGGCCACCCAGGTCGACGAGGAGGGCAACCCGCTCGACGGGCGCCCGGTCGCCGTCCTGGTGCAGTACGAGCAGAGCGTGATGCAGCTCCAGGCGTTCGCCGCGCCGAAGCGCTCCGGCATCTGGGACGACGTGCGCCGCGAGACCGCCAAGGACATCCAGGAAGAGGCGCAGGGCCAGATCCAGGAGGGCGAGGGGCCGTTCGGCACCGAGCTGCTCGCGATGATCCCGACGCCGCTCACCGAGGAGGTCCTCGCGGAGATGCCGGCGGAGGCCCGCGAGCAGATCCCGGCCGAGTTCGTCGAGCAGGGCTGGGCGCCGCAGATCATCCGCTTCCTCGGCGTGGACGGCCCCCGCTGGTTCCTCCAGGCCGTGGTGCAGGGCGCCGCGATCGAGGACGAGGAGCAGTGGCAGGTCCTCGAAGACGTGCTGAACGGCGTGGTGGTCGTCCGCGGCGACGCCCCGATGCCGCCGCGCGACCTGCTTGAGCTGCAGATCCCGAAGGAGTTCAGCGAGGGCGGCGAGGAGGAGGCCGAGGAGGCCGTCGAGACCTTCAACCCCTTCGAGCGCGGCCCCGAGATCACCGAGGTCCGCTGACCCGTCCGGGTCCGGTCCGCCAGAATCTCCGACCCGCCGGCCGCACGCCTTTTCGGACGTGCGGCACGGCGGGTTTTTCCGTGCGGCGCGCGGGCCGTCCCTTGCCAGCGGCGTCCCCCGGGTGCTGAATCAGGACATGTCGAAGAAGACGCGCAAGCGCCGGGCACGTAAACGCGGCAAGTGCAACAAGGGAAAACGGCCCAACGCCCGTCACTGACCGCCGGGACCGGGCCCGCTCAGGCGATCAGCTCGAACGGCATCGCGTGCTCGACCCCGGCGGCGCGTCCGCCCTCCTCGGCGATGCCGGTGAGGAAGGCCGCCGCGTCGAAGTCCGCGCCGAGGTTCGAGAAGTACACGCGGTGCGCGAGCAGCGAGTCGATGCCCGCCTGGAGGTGGCCGGTGACGTCCACGTAGTGCGCGGCCTCCGGCGAGCCGCCGAGCAGCGCGAACCGGACGCCCTGCCAGGGGTCGAGACCGAGGTCGCGGAACACCCAGCGGTTGGCGGCGTCCCTGATCGCGTCGACGGCGGCGAGACCGAGCGCCCGGGGTCGGCCATGTTGAACGGCCCGCCGGGGAAGCGCTCCCGGTAGCTCACCGACAGGACCACCTCGGGGCGGTGCCGCCGGATCGCCGCCGCGATCGCCCTGCGCAGCGGCAGGCCGTACTCCAGCACGCCGTCGGCGAAGTCGAGGAACTCGACGGTCTCGACGCCGACCCGGCGCGCCGCCTCGATCTGCTCCCCGGTGCGGACGCGGGCGACCTCGTCCGGGTCCATCGAGTCGATCCCGGCCTCGCCGCGGGTCGCGAGCACCTCCGTCACCGTCTTGCCCTGGGCGGTCCATTTGGCGACGGCGGTCGAGCCGCCGTACTCCAGGTCGTCGGGGTGCGCCACGACGGCGAGCGCGCGGTCCCAGTCCTCAGGTACCTCGTCCATCCCCTCATCCTGGCCCATCGCTACAGGTAGCGGAGCCACAGGTAAGGCGTGGCGAGCGCGACCGTGACCAAGGTGACGACGAGGCCGTACCGGGTGAACCGCCAGAAGCTGATCGGCGTGCCGTTGCGGGCGGCGATCCCGAGGACGACGACGTTCGCGCTGGCGCCGATGGCGGTGGCGTTGCCGCCGAGGTCCGCGCCGAGCGCGAGCGCCCACCACAGGACGTGGCCCTCCGTCCCCGGGTGCTGCTGGACGAGGTCCGACACGATCGGGCTCATCGTCGCCACGTAGGGGATGTTGTCCACGATCGCCGACAGCCCGGCGGACGCCCACAGCAGCAGCATCGACGCGGCGCCGAGCCGGTCTCCGGTCGCGTCCGCCGCCGCCGTGGAGATGTCGTCGATCACCCCGGTCTCGACCAGCCCGCCGACCATGACGAACAGCCCGGCGAAGAAGACCAGGGTCGGCCACTCGACCTCGCTGAGCGCCTCCTCGGTGGTCACCTTCGTCGCGGCGACGAGCAGCCCCGCGCCGAGCAGCGCGACGACGGACGGCTCGTAGTGCAGGACGGGGTGCAGCACGAACGCGACCACCACGATCCCGAGGACGGTCAGCCCCTGGAGCAGGAGGCCCCGGTCGGTGATGGCCTTCCGCTCGTCCAGTTCCATGACCTCGGCGGCGAGCGCCGGGTCGTGGACGAAGGCCGAGCGGAACAGCCACCGGCACAGCGCGCAGAACACCGCGACCAGCAGGACGACCAGCGGCGCGAGGTGCACCAGGAAGTCGTTGAACGACAGCCCGCCGCGGCTCGCGATGATGATGTTGGGCGGGTCGCCGACCAGGGTGGCGGTGCCGCCGATGTTGGACGCCATCACCTCCGCGATCAGGTACGGCTCGGACCGCAGCCCGAGCCGGTCGCAGACGAGGAACGTCACGGGCGCGACCAGCAGCACGGTGGTCACGTTGTCGAGCAGCGCCGACGCCACCGCCGTGATGACGATCAGCATCACCATCAGCCGGTAGGGCCGTCCCCGCGCGCGCTTGGCCGCCCAGATCGCGACGAACTCGAACACGCCGGTCCGCCGCAGCACCGAGACGATCACCATCATGCCGAGGAGCAGGAAGACGACGTTCCAGTCGATGCCGGACTCGGCGGAGAAGAACGCGCCCTCGGCGTCGGTGACGCGCAGGAGCAGCATCAGGCCCGCGCCGCCGAGCGCGACCGCCGTCCGGTGCACCCGCTCCGAGGCGATCAGGACGTAGGCGCCGATGAAGACGACGATCGCGGCGACGGCCAACGGTGACTCCCGATCGGCATGCGGACGAGGGACCTGCCGACCAGACTTCCCGGCGCACCGCGTCCGACCCTAGCGGCAACGGGCCGCGCCGGGTCGAACCGGGGCCTGGGCGGCGCCAGGCGATGGTGGGGTTTTGCCTACCCCGATCGGCGTGCTGGGCCCATCCTCCGGCGCGTCCGGCGTCCGTAGCTTCTTTCTCGGAGGCGCCCGGCGAGGGCGCCCGGGCTGGAGGTAAGGACGATGTTCGGACGCAAGGGACCGGACCCCGCGGGCCAGGCGACCGGTGAGGCGCTTCGGCTGGAGGGCGTCCGGAAGGTGTACGGGACGGAGGGCAACCGGGTGGTCGCGCTCGACGGCGTGTCGCTGTCGCTGCCCGCCGGGTCGTTCACGGCGGTGATGGGCCCGTCCGGGTCGGGCAAGAGCACGCTGCTGCAGTGCGCGGCGGGGCTCGACCGTCCGACCGAGGGCCGGGTGCTGGTGGACGGCGCCGAGCTGACCGGCGAGAACGAGACGGAGCTGACGAAGTTCCGCAGGCAGCGGATCGGCTTCGTGTTCCAGCAGTTCAACCTGCTGCCGACGCTGACCGTGCTGCAGAACGTGGTGCTGCCGCTGAAGCTCGCCGGGCGCAGGGTCGACCGGGAGCTGGCGCGGGAGACGCTCGGCCGGGTCGGACTGGCCGAGCGGCTCGGGCACCTCCCGGCGGAGCTGTCCGGCGGGCAGCAGCAGCGGGTGGCGATCGCCCGCGCGCTGGTCGCCCGCCCCCGGGTCCTGTTCGCCGACGAGCCGACCGGCGCGCTCGACACCCGCAGCGCCCGGGACGTGCTGGGCCTGCTGCAGGAGTCGGTGCACATGGCCGGGCAGACGGTGGTCATGGTCACCCACGACCCGGTCGCCGCGTCGTACGCGAACGCGGTGCTGTACCTCGCCGACGGCCGCATCGTCGGCCACCAGAGCGCGCCGACCGCCGAGGCCGTCGCGGAGCGGATGACGCACCTGGCCGAAGAGGTCGAGCGTCAGCGGACGATGGCGGAGGCGTGACGATGCTCGGACTGGCACTTCGCTCGCTGCGCCACCGCACCGGCGCGTTCGCGGCGAGCTTCCTCGCGATGTTCCTCGGCTCGGCGATCATCATGGCGTTCGCCTCGATGCTCGACACGGCGCGGGCCAGCGGCGCGACCGGCACGGCCCGGGAGACGCTGACGATCATGGCGAACGTGGTCGGCGGGTGGGGGCTGCTGCTGTCGGTGTTCGCCGTCGCCTCGACGCTGACGCTCGCCGTCCGGCAGCGGGCGCAGGAGATCGCGCTGCTGAAGAGCGTCGGCGCGACCCCGGCGCAGCTCCGCCGGATGATCACCGGTGAGGCGGCGGGGCTCGCCGTCGTGGCTTCGCTGCTCGGGATCGTCCCGGCGATGCTGCTCGGCCGGGGGCTGCTCGGCCTGCTGCACGGCACCGACCAGGTCCCGTCCGAGATCGGCTACAGCTTCGGCCCGGTCGCGCTGTCGATGGGGATCGGGATCACGCTCGTGTCCGCGGTCGCCGCCGCGATGATCACGGCGCGCCGGACCACCCGCGTCCGGGTGGCCGAGGCGATGACGGACGCCGCGATCGGCGACGGCCGGATGGGCCGCAAGCGGACGGTGTTCGCGGTGCTGTTCCTCCTCGCCGCCGTCTGGGAGGGCGTCCTGACCATCACCGTGATGGACGGCAAGGGCAGCGACGCGATGGCGACCTCCGGCCAGGCCGACATCCTCGCCGCGATCGGGCTGGCGCTGCTCAGCCCGGTGATCATGCGCGGGGCGACGGCGCTGGCGGCCGGGCCGCTGCGGGCGTTCGGCCCGGCGGGCGAGTTCGCCGCCGCGACGATGCGCCGCCGGACGTCGGCGCTGGCGTCCGCGGTCACCCCGGTCATCCTGTTCGTCGGGACGGCCGTCGGCACCCTGTTCCTGCAGGCGACCGAGAACGCCGCGATGGACGCCGCCGGGCTCGCCAAGACGGCCGAGCAGAAGAGCATCGAGACGCTCAACTTCGTCGTCATCGGCATGGTGGTCCTGTTCACCGCGATCATGCTGGTCAACACGCTGATCGCGGCGATCGCGCACCGGCGGCGCGAGTTCGGCCAGACCCGGCTCGCGGGCGCGACGCCCGGCCAGGTGCTCGCCGCGGTGGGGCTGGAGTCGGCGGTGCTGACGGTCACCGGCGTGCTGTGCGGGACGGTCGCGTCCGTCTTCACGATCGTCCCGTTCGGGCTCGCCCGGCGCGACTCGGCCACCCCGGACGGCAGCGTCTGGACCTACGTCGCGGTGGTCGCGCTCGCCGCCGTCCTCACCGGGGCCACGGCGCACGGCGCGGCGCGCCGCGCGGTGCGGGTCCCGGCGGTCGAGGCGGCGCTGCGCTGACCCGGACGGGCGGGCGGCCCGGTTGTGCTCCGCGTGGGTGCTCATCCATACTGGGTGAGCACTCACTCATTTCTGGGAGGGGACATGGCCGGTTCGGTGGGGGTTCCGCGCGGGCTGCCGGTGGCGGACGCGCTCCGCGGCCTGCGGTCGGCCTGGACCGGCGGACGCCGGGTCGAGCGCGTCGCCTACGCCGTCGGGGCCGCGCTCTTCCTCTCGGGCCTGCTGCACCTCGTCGTCTTCGCCGTGGACGGCGGCCCCTGGACGGGCCCCGTCTCCTGGCGCAAGCCCGTCACGTTCGGGCTGTCGTTCGGGCTGACGCTCGTCACCATCGCGTGGGTCGGGTCGTTCGTCCGGCTCGGCGAGCGGGCGCGCACCGTGCTGGTCGGGGTGTTCGCGGCCGACTGCGTCGTCGAGGTCACGCTGATCACCGTCCAGGCGTGGCGGCGGGTGCCGTCGCACTTCAACATGGAGACGACCCTCGACACAGTGATCACGCGGATGCTGGCGGCCGGCGGTGGCGTCCTCATCGTCACGCTGGTGACGCTCGCGGTCGCCGCGTTCCGGGCGAACCCGGGGACGGCGCCGAGCATGCGGCTCGCCGTCCGGTCCGGGTTCGCGGCGCTGATGCTCGCGCTGGCGTCCGGCGGCGCGATGATCGCCCGCGGCGTCGCGAAGGTCGAGTCGGGGGACCAGCAGGCGGCCTACCACGTCGTCGCGGCGCTGAAGCCCGCGCACTTCGTGACGATGCACGCGATCCTCGTCCTGCCGCTGCTGGCGTGGCTGCTCACGTTCACCGCGCTGCCCGAGCCGCGGCGCGTGCGGGTCGTCGCGGCGGCGTCGGGCGCGTACTGGGCCGTGGCGGGGGTCGTGATCGCGGTGTCCGCCGTCCGTTTCATGATCACCTGAAACCGTCCGCCCCGGGCGCCCGGCGGGCATACTGGCGCCCCTGGGGGTGGTGCCGATGACCGAGGGCGAGCCGGACACCGGGCCGGACACCGGGCCGGACACCGGGCCGGACACCGGGCGCGGCAGGGGCCGCCCCCTCATGCCGGGGGTCTTCGACGAGGCGGAGCGCGCCGAGCCGCCCGGCGAGCCGGAGCCCGGCCTCGTCCCGGTCCGCGACCCGGACGGCGTCGGCGACCCGGGCCCCGCCGTCCGGCCCGGCTCCGAGCGCACCGAGATCGGCGGCGCCGGGGCCGCCGCGCCGCGGGGCGTCGCGCGCTCCAGCGCCGTCATGGCGATCGGGACGTTCTTCTCCCGCCTCACCGGCTTCCTGCGCACGGTCGTGATCGGCGCGGCGCTCGGCACCGCGCTGCTCGGCGACGCCTACAAGGCCGCCGAGATGGTCCCCTACACCGTCTACGAGCTGCTGCTCGGCGGGCTGCTGGCCAGCGTGTTCGTCCCGTTCCTCGTCAAACGGCGGCTCGCGGACGCCGACGGCGGCGCGGCCACCGAGCGGCGGCTGCTCGGCGTCGTGCTACTCGCGCTCGCCGTGCTGACGGTCGTCGCCGTCCTCGCCGCGGGACCGCTGGTCTCCCTCTACGCGGGCGCGTACACGGGGCGGCAGCGCGAGGTCACCGTCCTGCTCACCCGCCTCCTGCTGCTGCAGATCTTCTTCATCGGCGTCAGCGGGCTGGCGAGCACGATGCTGAACGTCCGGCAGCGGTTCGGCGCGCCGATGTGGGCGCCGGTCGTCAACAACGTCGTCACGATGGGCGCGGGCCTGCTGTTCCTCTGGGTCGCCGGACGCGGCCGGACCCCGAACACCGTCACCGACGCGCAGCTCACGCTCATGGGCCTCGGGTCGGCGTTCGGGACGGTCGCGCAGAGCGCCGTCCTCGCCTGGACGCTGCGGCGCGCCGGGTTCCGCTGGCGGCCGCGCCTCGACCTGCGGGGGTCCGGCCTCGGCGAGGCGGCCCGCACCGCGGTCTGGATGCTGGTCTACGTCGTGGTCATGCAGGTCGGCGTCCTCATCACCGCGAACGTCGCGACCCGGGCCGGGCACCGCGCCCCGGGCGGCGGCAACGGGATCGCCACCTACTCGTTCGCGCTCGTCGTGTTCCAGCTCCCGTACGCGGTCGTCGCGGTGTCGGTGATCACGGCGCTGCTGCCGCGGATGAGCGCGCACGTCGCCACCGGGCGGCGCGACCTCGTCCGCGACGACTTCTCGCGCGGGCTGCGGCTGGCGTGCGCGCTGCTCGTCCCGCTGTGGCTCGGCATGCTGGTGTTCGCCGTCCCCGGGTCGGTGGTGCTGTTCGCCCACGGCAGCCTGACCGAGGACGGGGCGCACCGCATCGGGACCGCCCTCATGGTGTTCGCGTTCGCCGTGCTGCCGTTCACGCTGCACCAGCTCCTCATGCGCGTGTTCTACGCGCTCGGCGACACGCGGACGCCGGGGCTGATCGCCGTCCCGGCCGGGGTCGCGCAGGGCGTCACCGCGTTCGCGCTGCTGGAGTTCCTCCCGGCCCGGCGGGTCGTGGTCTGGCTGCCCGCCGCGTACGGGCTGTTCTACGTGGTCGGCGGCATCGGGGCCGCGCTGGTGCTGCGCCGCCGCCTCGGCGGGCTGGACGGGCGGCGGATCTCCCGCGCGCTCGTCCGGCTGCACATGGCCGCGCTGCCCGCGCTCGCGTTCGCGGCGGCGGCCGTCTGGAGCTTCGGGCGGCTGCCCGCCGGACGGCTGTCGGACCTGCTCGCCGTCGTCGTCGGCGGGCTCGGCGGCGGCGCGCTCTACGTGGTCGCGGCGCGGGTGATGCGCGTCCCGGAGATCGGCTACTTCACCTCGATCGCCGCCGCGCGCCTGCGCCGCTGAACGGCCGAGCCGCTGAGACCGCGCGGGCCCGGCGGGGGAGGAGGAACGCCACCGGGAACGCGGCGGCGGTGAGGAGGAGCGTCAGCTCCGCGACCCGCTTCGCGGCCTCCAGCGCGGCGGCGGGGTCGAAGTGCCCGGCCGCCGGGGCGCCGACCGCGCCGAAGAACACCGTGCCGAGGACGGCGATCCCGAGCGACGCGCCGAGCTGCTGGATCGACTCCAGCGCCGCCGACGCCGACCCGACCTCGTGGTCGGCGATGCCCGCGACGATGATGTCGAACAGCGGGACGAAGATCATGCCCATCCCGGCGCCGAAGACCAGCAGCGGGGCGGCGAGGTGCCAGCCGGTCAGGCCCGTCCCGGCCGTCTCGAACACCGCGTACAGCCCGCCGAGCCCGGCGGCCATCATGACCAGGCCGATGTGCAGGATCGTCCGGCCGAGCCGGGTCATCGCCATCCCGCTGAACGCCGACCCGGCGAACGCGCCGATCGCCCAGGACGACATCGCGAGGCTCGCGGCGAGCGGCGTGTAGCCGAGGCCGAGCTGCAGGAACAGGCCGACGGCGAGGGAGAAGCCGGTGATCGTCCCGAAGAAGACGACGACGAACAGCACGCCGGAGGAGTAGGACCGGTTCGCGAACACCGACAGGCGGAGCAGCGGCGTCCCGCCCCGGCGGGAGCGGCGGAGCTGGTGCAGCGCGAACAGGGCGAGGACGGGAACCGAACCGGCGAGCACGGCCAGCGTCCAGGCGGGCCAGCCGAGCTCGCGTCCCTGGACGAGCGGGTACACGAGCATGCTCATGCCGAGCCCGCCGAGCAGCATGCCGGTGGCGTCCAGCCCGCCGGAGCGGTCGGCGGCGGACGGGGCGGGCAGCACCCGGGCGCCCATGACCAGCGCGTACGCGCCGACCGGCAGGTTGATCAGGAAGATCGCGCGCCAGCCGGAGCCGAGCAGGTCGGCGTCCACCAGCAGCCCGGCGAGCACCGGGCCGAGGATCGTGGCGAGCCCGATCACCGGGCCGAACAGCGCGAACGCCTTGCCCATGTCCTTCGCGCCGAACAGGTCGCGGATGAGCCCGAAGCACTGCGGCACCATCACCGCCGCGCACAGCCCCTGCGCGACCCGGGCGGCGATCAGGCTCTCCGGCGACCAGGCGAGCGCGCAGAGCGCCGAGGTGGCGAGGAACCCGGCCGCGCCGGCCAGCAGGACGGGCCTGCGGCCGAACATGTCGCCGAGCCGCCCGCCGGTGAGCAGCGCGACGGCGAGCGCGAGCGTGTACCCGGCGGCCATCCACTGGAGCGCGGAGTAGGACCCGCCGAGGTCCGCGCGGATGGCGGGCGCGGCCACGTTCACCACGGTCGAGTCGAGGAGGTTCAGCAGGGTCGCGGCCAGGATCGCCGAGAGGCCGAGCCAGCGGCGCGGGTGCGGCCGCGGGCCGCTGTCCGGACGGGTCCCGGGCGCTGCGGGCGCCGCGGCCGGGGTGTCGAGGGTGGCGGTCATGGCTCTTCCTTCCGTCTGGAGCGGAATGCTCTGTTCCGATAGTAGCAGAACGGAATGGTCCATTCCAATAGCTGACCGGGAAGCCATGCCGGGATGGCGGCAAGGGGGTCCGATTCGTCCGGTCATGCCATACGCTTCGAACCATGGACGAGGTTTCCGCCGGCACACCCCAGGGCGCCGGGCCCGGACGGCGCGGGCGCGGCCGCGGCGACCGGCCGCCGGCCAAGGGCGGCGGCCTGCGGCGCTTCCTGCGCCGGATGGCGTCGAGCACGGCCGAGCTGGAGGCCGAGGAGCTGCAGCGGACCTCGGGCGACGAGGGCGCGACGCCGATCACCGAGTGCGGCGAGCGCACGCGGCACTGCGTGGCCGGTACGCTGCGTACGGTGACGCTCCGGCCGCGGGGCGGCGCCCCGGCGCTGGAGGCCGAGCTGTACGACGGCACCGACGTGATCAGCCTGGTGTGGCTCGGCCGCCGCAAGATCGCCGGCATCGACCCCGGCCGCATGCTGCGCGCCGAGGGGCTGGTGAGCGTCCAGGACGGGCGCAAGGTGATGTTCAATCCGCGATACGAGCTGCGCGGCGGTTCCTGATGCCGCGGCCGGCGGCCGGGAGTGGCGACGTGAACGAAGTGGAGGCGGGCGCCGAGCCCGCGACGGACGGCCCGGAGCCCGCTCCGAAGGCTCCGGAGACCGGCGCGAGGCCAGGGCCGGAGCCCGGCGGCGCGGAGCCCGCTCCGGGGGCGGCCGCGCACGACACCGTCGAGGCGGCCGTCCGCGCCCAGCTGAACAAGGCGCTGGGCGGCGTCCGCGGCATGATCGAGGCCGCCGTCCCGACGATCGCGTTCACCGCCACCTACGTCGCGGCGAAGGACATCAAGCTCGCCGTCGCCCTCGGGGTCGGCGCGGCGGTGCTGCTGCTGCTCGTCCGGATCGTCCAGCGCTCCAGCCCGCAGTTCGTGCTGAACAGCCTCGTCGGCATCGCGATCGCCGCGTTCTTCGCGCTGCGCTCCGGCAAGGCCGAGAACGCGTTCCTGCCCGGCATCATGCTGAACGCCGGGTACGCGGCCGCCATGATCTTCTCGATCGCGGTGCGCTGGCCGGTCGTCGGCTTCATCATCGGCTCGGTCACCGGCGACCCGACCGCCTGGCGCCGCGACCCCGGGATCGTGAAGCTGTGCTCGCGGCTCACCTGGCTGCTGGTGCTGCCGTGCGTCGCGCGGGTCGCCGTCCAGTACCCGATCTACCTCGCCGACGGCGACCAGAGCGGGCTGCTCGGCGCCGCCAAGATCGTCATGGGCTGGCCGCTGCAGGTGGCCGCGCTCGCCGCCATGGTCGGCCTCCTCGCCCGCGGCCGGACGCCGATCGAATGCGAAGAGCCCGCCTGACCGTCATCCCGCGAGGTCGTCCCGCGGGGTCGTCCCGGCCACCGGACGCGAAGAACCCGCCGGGCCGTCGTCGGCCCGGCGGGTTCCGCCGTCTTCGGGGTCAGTGGCCGCCGAGGAGTTCGGCCAGTTCGTCCTCGACGTCCTGGCTGGCCACGAACATCAGCTCGTCGCCGGGCTCCAGGGTGTCGTCGGACGTCGGGACGAGCACCCGTCCCTCCCGCAGGATCGCCACCAGGGCCGTGTCGCGCGGCCAGTCCACCGAGCCGACCCGCTCCCCGCCGAGCGGCGCGTCGTCCGGCAGCGTCAGCTCGACGAGGTTCGCCTCGCCCTGCCGGAACGTCATCAGCCGAACGAGGTCGCCGACGCTGACGGCCTCCTCCACGAGCGCCGACAGCAGCCGCGGCGTGGACACGGCGACGTCCACCCCCCACGACTCGTTGAACAGCCACTCGTTGTTCGGGTGGTTGATCCGGGCCACCACGCGCGGCACCCCGTACTCGGTCTTGGCGAGCAGCGACACCACCAGGTTGACCTTGTCGTCCCCGGACGAGGCGACGACGACCTGGCAGCGCTCCAGCGCGGCGTCGTCCAGCGCGGAGATCTCGCAGGCGTCCGCGAGCAGCCACTCGGCGCGCGGGACCATCTCCACCTTGATGGCCTTCGGGCTCTTGTCGATCAGGAGCACCTCGTGCCCGTTCTCCAGCAGCTCCGCGGCGATGGACCGGCCCACCGCGCCCGCCCCGGCGATCGCGACCCGCATCAGGACTCCTCCCCGCTCCGCGCCGCGACGGCGGCGTTGACGCGCTCCAGGTCGTCGGCGCCCGCCATGATGTGGACGATGTCGCCGTCCTGGATGACCGTGTCCCGGTCGGGGACGAGCGCCTCACCCATCCGCGACAGGAACGCCACCCGCGTGCCGCCGTGCTCCTCCAGCGCACCGACCTTCTCGCCCACCCACAGGTGCCCGGAGTCCAGTTCGGCGAGGACGACCGCGCCGGTCGGGTCGCGCCACAGCGGCTCGGCGCCCTCGGGGAGCAGGCGGCGCAGGATCTGGTCGGCGGTCCACCGGACGGTCGCGACCGTGGGGATGCCGAGGCGCTGGTACACCTCCGCCCGGCGGGGGTCGTAGATCCGGGCCACCACGTTGTCGACGCCGAACGTCTCCCGCGCCACCCGGGCCGAGATGATGTTGGAGTTGTCGCCGCTGCTGACCGCGACGAACGCGGACGCGCGCTCGATCCCGGCCTCGGCGATCACGTCGCGGTCGAATCCGAACCCGGTGATGCGGCGGCCCCGGAACCCGCTGCGCAGGCGCCGGAACGCCTCCGGGTTCTGGTCGATGATGGCCACCGAGTGACCCTTGTCCTCCAATATGTGGGCGAGCGTCGAGCCGACCCGCCCGCATCCCATGATCACGATATGCACGGCCGTTCCCTCTATCCGTCCAGGGGGACGTTCCCCCTGTACCCCCCGCGCCGTGCACGGCATTCATCGCCCACAGCCATGCCGTGCTGCACCCGAGGATCGTTTCCTGTGAATGATCCCTACCGGGCTGCAAACCTACACATCCCCCCAGGGGAGTACTACCCGGCGGGACGGGCACGGGGGCGGGGCTGAGGCGTCATTCCCACGGGCTAGAGTCTCCTCTCGTGTCAAAGGTTCCGGACCTTGCGAAGCGGCTGCTGCTCGGACGCGCGCTCAGCAGCGCTCAGCAGCACGAGCAGCTCCTGAAGAAGCGCATCGCGCTGCCGGTCTTCGCCAGCGACGCGCTGTCGTCGGTCGCCTACGCTCCGCAGGAGATCCTCCTCGCCCTGGGCGCGGGCGGCCTCGTCATGTACCACTACACGCCGTGGGTGGCCGCGGCGGTCGTGGTCATCCTGCTGACGGTCGTCGCCTCCTACCGGCAGAACGTCCGGGCCTACCAGAGCGGCGGCGGCGACTTCGAGGTCGCCACCGAGAACCTCGGGAGCAACTGGGGCGTCGTCGTCGCGAGCGCCCTGCTGGTCGACTACGTCCTCACGGTCGCGGTGTCGGTGTCGTCCGGCGTGGAGAACCTCGGCGCGCTGCTGAAGTTCATGCAGCCGCACGAGGTCGTCGTCGCGATCGGGATCGTCGTCCTGCTGACGATCGGCAACCTGCGGGGGATCAAGGAGGCCGGGGTCGCGTTCGCGATCCCCACCTACCTGTTCATGTTCGCCGTGATGAGCATGCTGCTGTGGGGCGGCGTCCGGCTGGTCCTCGGCACCGACCTGCAGGCCGAGACGGCGCACTACGAGGTCCGCGGCGACGAGACCGACCTCGCCGGGTTCGCGCTGGTCTTCCTGCTGCTGCGGGCGTTCTCGTCCGGCTGCGCCGCGCTGACCGGGGTCGAGGCGATCAGCAACGGGGTGCCCGCGTTCCGCAAGCCGAAGGGCGAGAACGCCGCGAAGACCCTGCTCGCGCTCGGGATCGTCGCGATGACGATGTTCGGCGGCGTCACCGCGTTCGCCTACATCACCGACGCCAAGTTCGCCGAGCCCGACCAGGGCAGCCAGCTCATCAACCCCGACACCGGCCGCGCGGTCGTGGACGCCGACCCCGTCATCGCCCAGGTCGCGCACACCGTGTTCAGCAACTTCGAGCTCGGGTTCGCGCTCGTCACCGCGATGACCGCGCTGATCCTGTTCCTCGCCGCCAACACCGCCTTCAACGGGTTCCCGGTGCTCGGCTCGGTGCTCGCGCAGAACCGGTTCCTGCCCCGCCAGCTCCACACGCGCGGCGACCGGCTCGCGTTCAGCAACGGCATCATCATCCTCGCCACCATGGCCGGGCTGCTGATCTACGCCTACGACGCGTCCGTCAGCAGGCTGATCCCGCTCTACACCGTCGGCGTGTTCGTGTCGTTCACGGTCAGCCAGGTCGGCATGGTGCGGCACTGGAACCGGCTGCTGGCCACCGAGACCGACGCGGCGCAGCGCCGCCGGATGAAGACCTCCCGGGGCATCAACGCGTTCGGCGCGACGCTCACCGGCATCGTCCTCGTCGTCGTGCTGATCACCAAGTTCGCGCTCGGCGCCTACATCGTGTGCATCGCGATGCCGCTGCTGTTCCTGCTGATGAAGGCGATCAGGCGGCACTACGACCGGATCGCGGCCGAGCTCGTCCCGTCCGGCGAGGACGTCGCGCTGCCCGCCCGCAACCACGGCATCGTGCTCGTCTCCAAGATCCACAAGCCGACGCTGCGGGCGCTGGCGTACGCGCGGGCGACCCGTCCGTCCACGCTGGAGGCGGTGACGGTCGCGGTCGACGCGGCCGAGTCGCAGCGCCTCCAGGACGAGTGGGACGCGCTCGACATCCCCGTCCCGCTGAAGATCCTCGACTCGCCGTACCGGGAGATCACGCGTCCCGTCCTGTCGTATGTGAAGAGCATCCGGCGCAAGAGCCCGCGCGACGTCGTCACGGTGTTCATCCCCGAGTACGTCGTCGGGCACTGGTGGGAGCAGCTCCTGCACAACCAGAGCGCGCTGCGGCTGAAGGGACGCCTGCTGTTCCAGCCGGGCGTCATGGTGACGAGCGTGGCGTGGCAGCTCCAGTCGTCCGACCGGCTCAAGGGGCGGGCCGAGCCGCCCGGCCCCGGGGCGTCCCGGCGCCCGCCGCGGACCGGTTCACGCCCCGGTGCCGGTAGTGTTTCAGACCGTGACTGATGTGGATCCCGACGTCCTTGAACTGCAGGTCGGCAACGTCGCGAACGGTGGTTTCTGCGTCGCCCGGCACGAGGGACGGGTCGTCTTCGTCCGGCACGCCCTGCCCGGCGAGCGGGTCCGGGCCCGCGTCACCGAGAGCGCCCGCAACTTCCTGCGCGCCGACGCCGTGGAGATCATCGAGGCGTCCCCCGACCGGGTCGAGCCGCCCTGCCCGTTCGCCGGCCCCGGCCGCTGCGGCGGCTGCGACTGGCAGCACGCCTCGCTGCCCGCGCAGCGCGCCCTGAAGGCCGCCGTCGTCGAGGAGCAGCTCCAGCGGCTCGCCGGGATCACCCGGACGGTCACCGTCGAGGAGGTCCCCTACCCGGTGGACGGCGACTCCGCCCCGCCGCCCGGCCTCGGCTGGCGCACCCGCGTGCAGTTCACGGTGTCGTCCGGGGCCGTCGGGCTGCGGCGGCACCGCTCGCACGACATCGAGCCGATCGACGAGTGCCTGATCGCGCACCCCGGCGTCGAGCTGATGGGCATCGAGCGCAAGCGCTGGCCGGGCGCGTCGGGCGTCGAGGGCATCGTGTCCGCGACCACCGGCGACCGCCTGGTCGTGCTGCGCGGCCGCGACCGCCGCAAGATCCGGGTGCCGCGGCTGGACGTGCCGGTCCGGCTCGTCCGCGGCAAGCCCGAGCCGGGCGCCGCGCTCCCGTACGTCCGCGAAGAAGTGGCCGGACGCCTGTACCAGGTCAGCGGCAGCGGCTTCTGGCAGGTCCACCCGGGCGCCGCGCGGCTCCTCGCCGACGCCGTCCTCGACGCGCTCGAACCGAAGCCCGGCGAGATCGCCCTCGACCTGTACTGCGGCGTCGGCCTGTTCGCGGGCGTCCTCGCCGACCGCGTCGGCCGCGACGGCCTCGTCGTCGGCGTCGAGTCCGACGGGCAGGCCGTCCGCGACGCCCGCTTCAACCTGCGCGACCTGCCGAACGTGTCGATCGAGCGCGGCCCGGTCGAGGAGGTCGTCGCCGACCTGGAGTTCGGCCGCGCGGACGGCACGTCCCGCTCGCAGAACAAGCGGACCGGCGGCCACCACCGCGGCGAGCGCGTCCGGCGCGCGGACATCGTCGTCCTCGACCCGCCCCGCGCGGGCGCCGGCCGCGAGGTCGTCGACCACATCACCCGCCTCGCCGGCCGCAAGATCGCCTACGTCTCCTGCGACCCCGCCACCCTGGCCCGCGACCTCTCCTACTTCAGCGACCGCGGCTGGACCCTCGAAACCCTCCGCGCCTTCGACGCCTTCCCCATGACCCACCACGTAGAACTTTTGGCGGTCCTGGTCAGAGGTTGACTGAGAGGGACACTGCTCCGCGCACGTGCTGCGCACGATCATGGTCAGCTTGCGTATGTCGGGCGGTGCGTCCTCTCAGGAGGCTCGAACGAACATGATCGGCGGCTGGGCGACGGCCCCAGCCCCGCGTCCGTCTCATGGCGGGGGAACAGGACGGGTGCCGGTGCGTTGTGCGGCTCGTCTAGACCGGTTCGGCGCCGTGACCGGCGGCGATCGCGTCGATGTGCCGGGCCAGGTCGAAATCCTTCGCGGTGATCCGGCCGCCGGCGTCGTGCGTGGTGATCGCGAACCTGATGCGCTGCCACGTGATGTGGATGTCCGGGTGGTGCCCGACCTCGCGGGCCTTGGCCGCCACGTACATCGCCAGGTGCACGGTCTCGTGGTAGGTGTGCTTGAACGTCCGGCTGATCGCGTCGCCGTCGCGGGTCCAGCCGGGCGCGGCGGCGAGCCGCTCGGCGATCTGGTCGTCCGTCAGGGGTTCGGGGATGGTCACGGGTACCTCCGGTCAGGTGACGGACGCGATGATCTCAGCCAGGTCCCGGCCGTGCCGACTGCGAGCCCACGGGGCCGCGTGGGCGGGGAGCGCGACCAACTCCGCGCGGAGCCGCTTTGAGCCGGTCTCCGCGCAGACGGTCACCGCGGCGCCCGCGATCTCGACGACCTTCTCGGGCTCGGGAGCGTCGGCGGCGGCGAGCGCGGCGGCCTGCCGCGCCCGGAACACACCCGTGTCCCGGCGGTGGTCGTCCGGCTGGTCACCGAGGATCTCGTCCCACAGCCGCGCCGCCTCGTCATGCAGGCCCGCGCGCCCGTATGCCGTGGCCCGCTGGATCTCCATGTACCTCGGGGTGCGGCGGCACGCGTTGCCCCACGGGTGTTCCGCGTCGACGTGGTCGATGAGCGCCTGAGCACGGGCGAGCGCGCGATCGACGGCGTCGCGGTCGCCCAGGAAGCCGTGTCCGTGGGCGAGGTGGACGAGCGCCAGCACGCGCACCTTCGGGGCGAGGCGGTGCTCCTCGTCGAGGGCGGCCTGCGCGTAGTCGACGATGGCCGCGCCGTCGCGGAGGTCGATCGCGTGCATCGCCTTGTTGGCCAGCGCGTAGGCGACGAGCTGGCGGTCACCGTGCCGGTGCGCCATGTCGAGCGCCTCATCGCGCCAGCGGGCCGAGCCGTCCAGATCGGCCGCATCCTGGTAGAGCCATCCGAGCAGGGCCGCGTAGGCCACGCCCATCTCCAGCAGGCCGCGCCGGACGCGCGAGTCGGCGTCCTTGACGAGCTGCTTCAGAAGGCGCGTCTGCGCGTCCACGGTGGAGATCAGCATGTGCGGGCCCAGCCACATGTCGGCGCTGTAGTGGCCGGGTAGCTGCTGACGGAAGTAGCCGACCAACTCGGGTGCCACACGCCCATGGTGACCGGTGCCGGGCACGATCGCGCCTGGCCCGGCCGTCATTCCTGCCTCCAGCGGCTCGCGGGGGCGAATGGCCGGGGGCGACGCGGGCGGCCGTCCGGCCTCGTCGAACAGCTCCGCCTCGGTGCTGCCGGTGGCCTGGGCCCAGAGAAGCCGGTAGCGCGGGCCGGGAGCGTGCGTGCCGGCCTCGTGGCCGCGGATCGTGCGCTCAAGGTCCCTGAGCGACGGCAGCCGCCGCCGGACGCGCTCGGGGGCGAGGTCACGCCACTGTTCGGCGAGGTCGGCGACGGTTAATCCGGCCGCCTTCCTCGCGGCGCGCAGGCGCGCACCGCTGGACCTACTGCGGGACGACATGTCGTGGTGCCCCTCGGCCTGGAAGTTCGCGGACGCCGGACCGCGTCCGCGCTCATCCGCGATTATCACGCTGACCTGCGGCGTCCGCCACAGATTCACTGGTTGTGACCGGCTATCCGCGCATCGCAGGCAGAAGGACGGCCCCCGTGAAGACGACCGCGAACGACATCGAACAGACGAAGGCCCGGCTCAAGGGCGAGTTCCCGGCCTGGTCCATCATCCGGACCGACATCGGTACATGGTGGGCGACGCGTGGGCCTTTGACGCGGGAGGAGTTGAGCGGTGTCGCGGACGTCTCGGCGGAGACGCCCGAGGGGCTTGCGGAGAAGATCCGGGAGGTCATCCGCGATGACCGGTGACGCGGCGAGGCCCGTCCTCGCGAGCACGCCGGACGGGTACGAAATCTACGGAGGGAAGTGCGACGGGGTGTACGTCATCGCGGAGCGGGACGGGCCGGTCGTGGGCGCCTTCTACGCCGTGCCCGGCTCGCCGAACTGGTGGCGCGGCCACACCTTCGGGAAGGTGCGGCAGGTGTTCCAGCCCGGCGACGTCGACCCGCCGGCCGTCGCGGAGCGGTTCATGAGCCGGTGAGCCTAGGCGGCATCGGCGGCGATCGTCGTGAAGGCCGGTTTGAGCGGGGGCGGGTTTTCTGTAGGCGAAGGTTGCTTATGTGTTTCGCCAATGGCGACTTGGTGAGTGCTGTGGTTTGCCGTGTCCTCGGTACGGTGCCTTGCGAGCCGCAGAATGTGGCTTTGGGGTTTTGGCCCCACAAAAAGGATCGCAGTGGATGGGCCCGTGAAATGTGCGGAAGGTGAGCCCGCTAGCGGACGTCGGCTGCGGCGGGACCTTGGGGAAGGTCGGTCATGATTGGCGTCGACGTCGCGCTCCGTGAACGGGTCCGGACGCGGGTAAAGGCGGCGAACCAGCTTCCCCTGTGGCCGATTCTCCTCGGCGCGGGATGGCTTTCGCAGGTGCTGCTGCGGGTGGCGCTCGGCAGCGGGCGGAACGTTCCACTGTATGTTCCCGACGAGGTCGGATATCTGCTGGGCGGACGGCTGTTCGCCGGGGGAGCGGTCGGCGACCTGACCGGACGGCCGCTGTACTACAGCGGATATTCGCTGCTCCTGACCCCGGCGAACTGGCTCAGCGACGATCCCGGGACGGTGTATCACATCGTCCTGGTGATAAACGCGTTGCTGAGTTCGGCGGTGCTGCCGCTGGCCTATCTGGCGCTCCGCCGGATCGGAATGGCGCAGGTTCCGGCGTACGTCGCGGCGACGTTGACCGCGCTGGTGCCGTCGAACGTCCATTACAGCCAGTTCGTGCTGACCGACGCGGTACTGCCGGTGATCGTGCTGGGCTGGCTGCTGGCTGTGCATTCCTGGCTCACGTCCCAGAAGCAGACGCCCGGCATGATCGCGAGCGTGCTCGCCGCGTACCTTTCATGGATTCACGTGCGGGGCTTCATCTTCGTCGTCGTGTTCGCGGGCCTGCTGGGCGTGGCGTGGTGGCGGCGCTGGGCCGACCGCCGCGGCGTGACCGTCATGGCGTGGCTGCTCGTCGCGACCACGATCGTGGGAATTCAGGTCAACGACTGGGTGCGCTCGCAGCTTTACCCCCGAGGCGCGTATGCGCTGGACGGTCTGCTGGTCGACCGGCTCACCAGCCTTTCCGGCCTGGGGTGGACGCTCTCGCTGACCGTCGGGAAACTGTGGTACCTGATCGTCTCGACCTGGGGCATCGCCGGGCTGGGACTCGTCGCCCTGGTCATCGTCACGGTGCGCGACCACGCGCCTTTCGGCACCCGCGTCACGGCGGCGCTGACCCTTGTCTGCACGGCCGGTCTCGCATTCGCCACCTCGGCCGCCACACCGGACGAGCACACCGTTTCCAATTTCGTCTACGGCCGATATCTGACCTGCCTGGTGCCGGTCCTCTTCATGGCCGCCGCCGTCCTGGCGGTGCGCGCACCGGTCGTCACCGCGCTCCAGGCCGCGCCCATCACGACGGCGGTCACGCTGGCCGCCGGAGCCATCGTCTGGCTGAGCGCGGGGAGCCGCCTTTCCCGGGGCTTCTTCCTTTCCACCGACTTCCCCGAAACCGGTTTCCTCACCTGGAAATGGGACGCGTTCCGGCTGTGGCCCGCCACCATCGCCGCCCTGCTGCTGCTCGTCGGCGCGGCCGCGCTGATCGCCTACGGCGGCGGTCGCGCCATCATGGCCACCGCCGGAATGGTCGCCGCCGTCAACGTGGCCGCAGCGGTGGCCGCCACCAACCACATCGTCACTCCCTGGGACCACCGGTATGCCGTCGCCGCCAGCCTGAAAGAGGAACTCCGTCCCGACGACAAGGTCGGCGTGAACTTTCCCGGACTCGATTGGCGGGTCTGGGTGCTCCAGGCGTTCCAGTCTCGTCATGGGCTCGTGCCGATCGACAGTTCCGGCCGCTTCCCTCTTCCCAGGGATTTGACGCTCGTCGTCGTCCCCTGGCCCAGGGGTACGGTGATTGCGCGCAGTTGGCCCGCCGCCCCGCCGAACTGGCACATCGTCTCGGCGCGCCTGCCGGGCGCGGGCGGCTGGGTGGCCTGGCGCCGCACGAGGTGACCCACCGGGCCTGAGACGTCCGGACGGCACTCTGCCCCCTCCTCAGTTCGCTTCGCCAGCGCGAAATCGAGGACGAATGCACGTCGGATAACGGACGTACTCATGCCAACCCTGCATCCCACACGTCCAGGATGATTGCGAGTGATGGCCAGATCTTCGACATGCCCGTCTGATATGGGTGTTGTAACGAAACACGCCGCAACCAGGTGAATGTGTGTTCTGTGGCCGACAGCGCGATTGACCGTCACGTGGCTGATCAAGAGGCCACCCATTTCTACGGTCTTGATCATCTGACCGGCCGCTCTCTAAACGCACGCCAATAAAACACGCAAACGCGCGGCAAAAGACGGGGCGCGTCCTCATGTGTGATCTGACCGTGGGAACGTCCGGGCCTAGTTCCGGTCTTTGCCGTGCGCAGTAGGCGGCTCGTGCCTGGAGCGCTCATCGAACGGTGGGGCGCGCCGAAGACGTCATTGGGCGCGCCGGTGATCATGAGGGAGTCACCGCGTGTTCTTCTTGATGCTGCAACGAAGGCGCATGGTCAAAAAGGCCGTGATCATGAGCGCCTTCGTCTCGGCCGCCATGGTGCAGCCGCTGGCGACCGGCCGCGCCTCCGCGTCGACGGCCGACGAGACGCGAAAATCCGTCCGCGACGAGAAAACGCAGGAGCAACGGCTGGCCACGGGCGAGATCGCCTGTGGAAAGCACAAGAAGAAATGCTGCCAAGAGGGCAAATGCTGTCACAAAGGCAAATGGTGCAAGCACGGACCTCCCGGCCCGACAGGCCCGACAGGGCCCACCGGACCCGAAGGCGAGAACGGCGCCACGGGCCCGACGGGCCCCACCGGCGCGACAGGCCCCACCGGCCCGACCGGTATCGGCACCACCGGCCCCACGGGCCCGACGGGCCCTGAAGGCATGCCGGGCGCGACAGGCCCCACGGGCGCCGAGGGCGCGACCGGCCCGGCCGGCGCGGACGGTGCGACGGGCCCGACCGGCCCGGCCGGTATCGAGGGCGCGACAGGGCCCACCGGCCCGGCAGGCATGAATGGATCGACGGGTCCGACCGGCCCGACCGGCATCGGTGTGACCGGTCCGACGGGCCCGACCGGAGCCGACGGCCTGGACGGTGCCACCGGCCCAGAGGGCCCGACCGGCCCGACCGGGGCTGAGGGCGTTGGCGGTGCCACTGGTCCCACCGGCCCGACCGGGTTGGGTGTGACCGGTCCGACGGGGCCGACTGGTCCGACGGGTGCCGAGGGGGTGAACGGTGCCACCGGTCCGGAGGGCCCGGCTGGTCCGACCGGTCCCTCGGGTATTGAGGGGGCGACTGGTCCGACGGGTCCGGCTGGCCTGGAGGGCGCGACCGGGCCCACAGGCCCGGAGGGCCCGACGGGGCCTACCGGCGCTGAAGGTATTGCCGGTCCGACCGGGGCGACGGGGCCTGCGGGTATCGAGGGCGCGACGGGCCCGACCGGTCCGACCGGAATCGGCGAAACAGGGCCCACTGGCCCCACTGGTGCTGAGGGCGCGACGGGTCCGACGGGTTCGACCGGGGCTGAGGGCGTTAGTGGTGCCACTGGTCCGACCGGCCCGACTGGGATCGGCGTGACCGGTCCTACGGGTCCGACTGGCCTGGAAGGTGCGACGGGTCCGACGGGACCGGCTGGTCTGGAGGGTGCGACCGGTCCCACAGGTCCGGAGGGTGCGACCGGCCCTACGGGTGCCGAGGGCGCGACAGGGCCCACGGGGCCGATGGGGATCGGTGTGACCGGTCCGACGGGCCCGGCCGGAACCGAGGGTGCGACCGGTCCTACGGGACCCACGGGCTTGGAAGGTGCGACCGGCCCCACAGGTCCGACGGGTGTTGAGGGTGCGACGGGTCCGACGGGTCCGACCGGGGCTGAGGGCGTTGGCGGTGCCACTGGTCCGACCGGCCCGACTGGGATCGGCGTGACCGGTCCTACCGGTCCGACGGGACCGGCTGGCCTGGAGGGTGCGACCGGTCCCACAGGTCCGGAGGGTGCGACTGGCCCTACGGGTGCCGAGGGCGCGACGGGTCCGACTGGACCGATGGGGATCGGTGTGACCGGTCCGACGGGCCCGGCTGGAACCGAGGGTGCGACTGGTCCTACGGGACCCACGGGCTTGGAAGGTGCGACCGGCCCCACAGGTCCGACGGGTGTTGAGGGTGCGACGGGTCCGACTGGTCCGACCGGTGCTGAGGGCGTCGGCGGTGCCACCGGCCCCACAGGTCCGACAGGTGTCGCGGGGCCGACCGGTCCTACGGGTGTCGAGGGTGCGACTGGTCCGACAGGGCCGACGGGTCCGACTGGGGTCGGTGCCACTGGTCCGACCGGTCCGGCTGGAGTCGAGGGGCCGACTGGTCCGACGGGTGCGGAAGGTCCCACAGGGCCGACTGGGATCGGTGCGACCGGACCGACTGGGCCGACGGGGCCCGAGGGGGCTACTGGGCCGACGGGGGTCGGGGCTACCGGGCCGACAGGGGCCACTGGGCCGACCGGGCCTACTGGGCCTTTGGCTCAGGGGGTTACCGAGACCATTCGCGTGTCGTCGATCGTGAATGTTCCGGGGACGGGCCAGTCGGTCCAAGGGGCCGTCTACTGTCCTGTCGGCTACACCGTCACGGGGGGTGGGGCGACCATGGGCCTCACGGACGTCGGAACCATCGCGGGTACCGAGCCCATCCTTCCCTCAGGCCAGGGCTGGAGCGCGTGGGGTCGGTCGTCGGCCGCCACGACGATGACGGTCTACGCGATCTGCATGAGGATGAGCACATGACCGCCTGAGAGCGGTGCGGGGAGACGATCGCCTTCCGGTTTCGTCGGCGAAACCGGAAGGCGATCGTTCCCGTCCGACCTCCCACGCCGGAGGCCCCGCCGATCTTGTGATGGCAGGATCGAGGCATCTGCGGCGGAAACGGGAGTGGCTGTGAGCGATCTGGTGGAGTTCCTGCGGGCGCGGCTCTTCGAGGACGAGGAGACCGCGCGGTGGGCGGCGGACTACCGGTCGCGTCCGAACGGGGGCGCCGACCTGTCCGGCGAGGAGCGGTGGCAGTGGGTCGACCCGCGCGACGGCGAACGCCTCAGGCTCGGCCGACGCCCGATGGACCACCTGCAGAGACCGGTCGCGCTGCGGAGCGTCAACGAGTACCCGTGGCAGAGCCGTCCGGGCTTCGGACCGCACCACGTCCTGGACGTGCCGTTCGTCAAGGAGGGCGTGGCGCTGCACGTCGCGCGGCACTCGCCCGCGCGGGTCGTGGCCGAGACCTACCTCAAGCGCCGCCTGCTCGACCTGCATTCGCGCATGAACGGGACGGGCGTCTGCCAGACGTGCGGCGAGCGCGTCCGGGACGGCGGGTGCACGACGCTGCGGCTGCTCGCGATGCCGTACGCGGACCATCCGGCGTACCGGCCGACCTGGCGGGCCTGACCCGGCGGCGGCGTATCGCTACTTCCAGAAGAAGACCTTGGCGCTGCCCGCCGTGACGCTCGCCGGGGCCTGGCCGTGGTGGAGCAGTTGGAAGCGCACCCGGTGGCCCTTCCCGACGGTGTCGGCGGCGAGCCCGTACACGAGGTTCGTCTGGTCGCCGACGGAGAGGAAGTCCTGGACGGGCCCGGCCTCGAACTTGGTGGTGTCCTCGATCTCGACCTCCACCGCGCGGGCCTGGATGAGGGTGCCCGCCGGGACGCCCGTGATCGTCGCCGCGACGGACAGGCTGTAGCGCGCCGAACCGGTCAGCAGGCTCGGGCCGCCCTTGTCCCAGTGCTGGTGCTCGCTGTCGGCGTACTCCTTGTTCCAACTGACGTTCGTCCACTTGCCGGGCGGAATCGGCTGTTCGGTTCCGGTGGTCACGGACACGTAGTCGGGCATGTCGTCTCCCTCGGGCGAGACGCCGACGCGCCATTGCCCGTAGTCGCTTTGCACGGCGCGGTCGTAGTCGACGCCCACGCCGTTGATCTCGTGGTCGTTGGAGTACTGCTGGAGCTGGGCGCGGGCGTCCCAGTCGCCGCCCGACCAGGCGTACGTCTGCCAGCCGTAGGCGATCTTCCCCGCGTCGAAGGCCCGCTTGAGCGGGCCGTATCCGGCGTAGAGGCCGACCCGGTCGCGGCCGATGACGGACGCGGCGCCGTCGAGATAGGCGTTGATCTCGTCCTGCGCGCTGGCGGGGGCGTCCCAGTCGGCGGCGAAGTAGATCGGACGGTCGTCCGGCATGCCGCACGCCCTGGCCTGCGCGGCGGCGTCGGCCGCGTCGGCGGCGCCCGCGGACCGTCCGTCCAGCGGCCGTTTCGCGGCGGACTCCCAGACGACCACCAGCCAGATGCCCGCCGCGGACAGGTCGTCCGCCTCGGCGCGGGTCAGGTTCTTGCCGGACGTGTCATGCGACAGGTACCGGCAGGCGAACTTCACCCCGGCGCGTTTCAGCGCGGACGCTCCAGGGCGGCCCCAGGCGTAGTCGACGCCGAAGACAGCCATGTCAACTCCATGGGTCGGGGGTTCGAGTCTGTCCGATTTAACAGCGTGTGTCGGAGACTCGCATCCCTTTCGGGGCGTTGGAGGCCCAAGACGCACCTCCGCGACATGGGTCACTCTCCGTGACGACACGCCGACGTGGCGCTATGCGGACGCTCCCGCGCTCGCTACAACGGACGTGTCCGCATGAAGGAAACGCAGGCCACGGGGGTTCATTGTGATCCGGACATGGAAGGAACGCGGTCTCGTCCTGGTGGCGGCCGCGCCGCTGCTGGGCATCGCGCCGACGTCGGCCGTGGCCCGGGCCGACGCTCCCGGCCCGCCGCCCCGGCCGAGGACGCACGCCGCGCAGGCCAAGCCGAAGGCCGAACCGAAATCCAAGCCGAAGGCCGCCGCCAAGCCCAAGCCCAAGCCCAAGCCCAAGCCGAGGACGAAGCCGAAGGCGAATCATGCGAAGCCGAAGCCGAAGCCGAAGGCGGAGACGAAGCCGAAGGCGGAGACGAAGCCGACACACGCGAAGCCGAAGTCCAAGCCCGTCAAGGCGAAGAAGGGCAAGGCGCACGTCCACCATGCGCGCGCGGTCCAACTTCAGGCGAGCGCGCCCAAGCAGGACGTCGTTCCGGGACGCGCCTACGAGTGGACGTACCGCGTCGTCGCGAACGGTCCGGCGCGGTCGGGCAGGGCGGTGTTCCGGACGACGCTGCCGAAGTCGCTCGCGTTCGTGTCGGGCGAGCGGAACTGCGCGTCGTCCCGCGAGCGGACGGTCGTCTGCCGCCTCGGCGCGATCGGGCGCGGCCAGGAGATCGCCGGCTCGATCAGGGCCAGGGTGTCCAAGCGGGCCCGACCGGACCGGACGATCAGCCTGCGCGGAACCGTGACCTGGGCGGGCGCCCGCGTCACGAAGCGGTTCCCGGCGGTGCGGGTCGCGCCGACCGCCGACCTCGCGCTCAGCCAGTCCGCGCCGTCGCGGGCCCGGGCGGGCGCGGCGATCCCGTACGCGTTGAAGGTCCGCAACCTCGGCCCGGGGACGGCGACGAACGTGACCATCTGGTCGGCCGGGCCCGTGAAGATCGTCGGACGGGACACCGCCTGCCTGCCCTACGGCCGCGGCAACCTCTGCTCGGTCGGCACGCTGAAGCCCGGCCGGTCGCGGACGGTGCACGTCAAGGCGGTGCCGCGACGCGACGTCCGGGCGGGGACGGTGCTGGAGTCGTCCTGGCGGGCGTCCTCGCCGACGGCCGACCCGGACCCGGCGAACAACGCCATGGCCGTCCGCACCAAGATCACCCGGCCCCGCTGAGCCGCCCGCCGTCCACACGTGTCGCGGCCGGTCCGCCGTGGCCGGTGTCGGACACCGGACGCGCGGGTAGCAAGATGTGATCATGCGACTAAGGATCTTCGTCGAGCCCCAGCAGGGGGCGAGCTACGACACGCAACTGGCCGTCGCCAAGGCGGCGGAGGACCTCGGGTTCGACGCGTTCTTCCGCTCGGACCACTTCGTCAAGATGGGGGACGTGACCGGCGAGCCGGGTCCGACCGACTCCTGGATCACCCTCGGCGCCATCGCCAGGGAGACCAGCCGGATCAGGCTGGGCACGCTGGTCACGGCCGCGACGTTCCGCTATCCGGGTCCGCTCGCGATCGCGGTGGCGCAGGTCGACCAGATGAGCGGCGGACGCGTCGACCTCGGCCTCGGCACGGGCTGGTTCGAGGAGGAGCACACCGCCTACGGCATCCCGTTCCCGAGCCTGGGGGAGCGGTTCGCCCGCCTCGAAGAGCAGTTGGAGATCGTGACCGGCCTCTGGCGGACGCCGCCCGGCGAGACGTACTCCTTCAGCGGCGAGCACTACTCGCTGTCCGACTCGCCCGCGCTGCCGAAGCCCGTCCGCCCGGACGGCCCGCCGATCATCATCGGCGGGACGGGCGCGCAGCGCACGCCGCGCCTCGCGACCCGCTTCGCCGACGAGTACAACGTCCCGTTCAACCAGGTGAAGGAGACGGGCGAGGCGTTCGAGCGGGTCCGCGCGGCGGTGTCGCGGGCGGGCCGGACGAGGCCGCTGACGTACTCGGTGGCGCAGGTCGTCTGCTGCGGCCGGGACGAGGCCGAGGTGCGCCGCCGCGCCGACGCGATCGGACGGGACGTGTCCGAACTGCGCCGCAACGGCCTCGCGGGCGCCCCCGCCGAGCTCGTCGAGAAGATCGGCCAGTTCACGGAATTGGGCGCCGAGCGCGCCTACCTCCAGGTCCTCGACATGCACGACCTGGACCACCTGGAACTCCTCGCCTCGGAAGTCCTCACCAAGGTCTGACCGCCTGCCCCGCAGAGCAGCCGAACCGGAGCACCGAAAGGCCCGCGGAGGGAACTCCGCGGGCCTTTCGCGTCCAGCAAGGTCAGGCGACCTCTTCCTCGGGACGCGCGTGCATCGGCAAGAGGAACGTCACCAGGAAGGTGAGCCCGAGGAGCCCGACCTCCACCCACAGGGTGATCTTCATGGCGTCGCTGAAACCGTTCTTGGCGGAGTCCTCCCCGGCCCGCGCCACCGCCTTCTGGACGGCGGGCGCCGACTGGGGCGCGGCGGCGATCGCGGCCCTGACCTCGCCCTCCAACCGGGCGCAGGACGCGGGCACGGCGGCGGCGTCCTTGGCGGTCGCCCGGTCGTGGCCGCAGTCGCGCACCCCGGCCGCGATCCGCTCCTGGTGCGCGGCCGGGACGGACACGGCGGCGAGGTCCTTGCGCAGGGCGCCCGCGCCGTCGTCGGCGGCCGAAGCGACGTGCCCGCCCAGCAGGCCGAAGAAGATCGTGCCGAGGACGGCCGCGCCGAGCGCGCTGCCGAGCTGCTGGACGGCGGTGAGCGTGCCGCCCGCCGACCCGGTCTCGGCCGGCTCGACGCCCGCGAGGACGATGTCGAAGAACGGCCCCATCAGCAGGCCCATGCCGAGCCCGGTCACGGTCAGCGCGGGGATGAGCTGCCACGGGGTGACGTCCGCCCCGGCCTGCTGGAGGGTGGCGTAGGTCGCGACGATGCCGCCGGCCATGATGATCGCCCCCGCGTGGATCACCGTCCGGCCGAAGCGCTGCACCGCCTGCATGATCCCGAAGCCGAGGACGATGCCGACCGACCAGGGGATCTGCGCGAGACCGGCCTTGAGCGGCGAGAAGCCGAGGCCCATCTGGAAGAACAGCGACAGGACCAGGCCGAGGCCCGCCATGCCGGAGAAGAACACGATGCCGACGACGAGCCCGCCGGTGAAACCGCGCTTGCGGAACAGGCTCGGGACGATCAGCGGGTCGCCGCCCGCGCGCTGCTTGCGGGTCTCGTACCAGGCGAAGACGCCCCAGACGGCGACGGACGCGGCCATCATCAGGAACGTCCAGGCGGGCCAGTCGTGCTCGCGGCCCTGGACGAGCGGGTAGATCAGCAGGGCGGCGCCGACGGACGCGAGCGCCGCGCCGACGAGGTCCAGCCGGGACGCGTGCTCGGCCCGTCCGGCGGGCAGGAAGCGCAGCCCGGCGAGCACGGCGGCGGCGCCGAGCGGCAGGTTGATCAGGAAGATCATCCGCCAGCCGGTGCCGAAGTAGTCGGCGTCGACCAGCCAGCCGGCGAGGACCGGGCCGCCGACCGCGGACAGGCCCATGACCGGCCCGAACATGGCGAACGCGGCGCCCATCTCCTTCGCCGAGAACATCTGCTTGATCATGCCGATGCCCTGCGGCAGCATCAGCGCGCCGAACAGGCCCTGCAGGACGCGGGCGCCGATCAGCATGCCGGGGGAGACGGCGACGCCGCACAGCAGCGAGCCGACGGTGAACCCGGCGGCGCCGACGAGGAACATCCGGCGGCGGCCGTACAGGTCGCCGAGGCGGCCGCCGGTGATCAGGCCGACCGCCATGGCCAGGGTGTAGCCGGCGGCGAGCCACTGGATGGTGGCGGCGGAGCCGCCCAGGTCGCCGCGGATGGTGGGGGCCGCGATGTTGGTGATCAGCGCGTCCAGCATGTCCATGATCTCGCCGGCGAGGATCACGAAGAGGGCCGCCCAGCGCCACCGGTACGCGGCCTGCGCCGCGCCCCTGGCGGGGCCCGTCAATGTCTCGGTCATCGATGCCTCCGAGTGGGGGGAACAGTGTTCGTTAGTCGCGAACACTGTTCTAAAGCAGAACGCTGTTCGCGTCAAGTACGCTGTTCGTTGCCGGATCGATTCTTCTCTCGCTTAGAGAAGATATATCGCGTCCCGGCCATGTCAAGATGTATCGCGAGATTGCGAGGTCCCCGCGGTGGCCGACGAACGCCCGGACATGCCCACCCCGCCCGGCCGCAAGCCCCGCCGGGCGGCGCCGCCGCGGCAGCCGCTCTCGCAGGAGGCGATCGTCGCGACCGCGATCCGCGTCCTGGACGCCGAGGGCCTGGACGCGGTCACGATGCGCCGCGTCGCCCAGGAGCTCGGGACGGGCCCGGCCTCGCTGTACGCGCACGTCTCGGGCAAGCAGGAGCTGCGGGAGCTGATGCTCGACCGCGTCGCGGCGGAGATCCGGCTGCCCGCCGAGGTCGACCCGGCGCGCTGGCAGGAGCAGCTCAAGGAGCTGGCCAACGAGATCCGCCGCGTCTACACCGGGCACCGCGACATCTCGAAGGTGTCGATGGGGCTCATCCCCACGCTGCCGAACGTGCTCGCCATCGGCGAGGCGCAGCTCGCCCTCATGCGCGCGGGCGGCGTGCCCCCGAGGATCGCGGCGCTCGCCGTCGACACCCTCGGCATGTTCATCGACGCCGACGCCTACGAGGACGTCGTCTACACCGCGAGCCTCCCCGCCGGAGAAGACCCGTGGGAGCACTTCGGCCGCTACATCGAGGAAGTGCGCCAGTATTTCAAGGCGCTACCGGTCGACCGCTATCCGAACATCGTCTCCATGGTGGACGAATTGACGGTCGAGGGCGGCGACACGCGTTTCGAGTTCGGAATCGACATCCTGATCCGCGGAATCGCGTCCTACGTCGAGCGCCCGGGCGGAACGCGCTAGGCGAAGACGTCGCGGAACGCGGCGTGCCTCGGGGAACCCGGGGCGGTGTCCCAGACGGCGAAGACGACGTGCTCGAAACGTCCGTCGAATTCCCGGCCCGGCCGGAGCAGATCGGCGAAGACCTCGGCGACCTCCACGGGATCGTTGCCGAACACGCCGCAGCCCCAGGCGCCGAGCACGAGTCGCCGGTGGTCATTGGCCACCGCCACGGCGAGGAGTTTGCGCGCCCGCCGGTGGAGGACGTCGCGGATGAGCGCCGCTTTGGCGTCGTCCCGAATGGCGCCGCGATTGGGGGCCGGGGACGTGAGGAAAGCGACCTCGTAGGGCTCGTCCAGGAGGCGGCCCTCGTCGTCCCTGAAGACCGGAACGCCGGGCGAATAGATCATGTGGTCGCTGTAGAGCAGATCTCCCTGCGCGCGGTGGAAGTCGTAGAACTCCTTCGCCGAACGCAGTGACGCGTACAGGCCGGACGACCGGGCGAGCCCTTCCTCCTGCGCGTGCGCGCCTTTCAGGAATCCGCCGCCGGGGTTCTTCGCGGAGGCGAAGTTGAGCGCGAACGGGACCGTTCCCCGGGCGCGCAATCGGCGCGCCGCGGCGAGGGTGGTCTCGTCGGTGACTTCGATGCGCGTCTCAACGCCGGGTCGGGGCGTGGGGAGCCCTCGGAGCAGGTCGTCGAGTTCGTCCGGGCGGTACAGGACGGTGCCCCGCACAGCCTCGGCCAGGCCGTCCGCGAGCGGCACGGTTCGGCCGGACGGCCCCGCGTAGCCGCCGCGTTCGATGATGGACACGGTCTCCTGCGCGATCTGCCGCCGGGGATGTCTGCTCATAACGCTCCGGATTCTGACGGCACGGGGAAGCGCGCCGCAAATCCTTTTCGCGGGCGCCCGAACGGCTGGGGCCTGTTGAAAATCGATGGGGCGGCGCGATGCCGTCCGTCACACTTGTCGTCGTGCTTCTGACGATCACCACCACAATGGACCCGGCGACCGACCTCGGTTATCTCCTCTACAAGCATCCCGATCGCGTCCAGCGGTTCGAGCAGTCCTTCGGCACGGCGCACGTCTTCTACCCGGACGCGGACCCACGGCGGTGCACCGCCGCCCTCCTCCTGGACGTCGACCCGGTCAAGCTCGTGCGCACGCGCGGCAGAGGCACACCGGACTTCTCCCTCGGCCAGTACGTGAACGACCGTCCGTACGCGGCGTCGTCGCTGCTGGCATCCGCCATGGCGGGCGTCTTCCGCACCGCCATGCGGGGACGGTGCGAACCGCGTCCCGACCTGGCGGAGACACCGATCCCGCTGGAAATCGTCCTTCCCGCGCTCCCGTGCAGGGGCGGGCCGGGTCAGGCCGAGCGGTTCTTCGCGCCGCTCGGCTGGGACGTGTCGGCCGTGCCCGTCCCGCTCGATCCGGAGTTCGCCGCTTGGGGCGACTCCCGGTACGTGACGCTCACGCTCACCGGCACTCTGCGTCTCGCCGACGCGCTCAACCAGCTCTACGTCCTGCTGCCCGTCTTGGACGACGCCAAGCACTACTGGATGGCGCCCGACGAGGTGGACAAGCTCATCCGCGCGGGAGAGGGCTGGCTTGCCACGCACCCTGACCGCGGAACCATCACCCGCCGCTATCTGGCCAACCGGCGTGGGCTCGTCCGTACCGCGCTGGGTCGGCTGGCCGACGCGGACGAGTCGTCCGAAGAGACGCTCGACCCCGCGCAGGTGGAAGAGGAGCCCGCTCCCGAGGACGGCGAGGAGCAGCACGTTTCCCTGGCGGAGCATCGCCTCCAGTCGGTCGTCCAGGCGCTGCGCGATGAGGACGCCCGCCGCGTCATCGACCTCGGCTGCGGCTCAGGGAAACTGCTCGCGCGGCTGGCGAAGGACGATTTCTTCAGCGAGGTGTCCGGAACGGACGTGTCGCACCGCGCCCTCACCCACGCGTGGCGACGCCTCCGCTGGGACGAGGGGCGGCGTCCCGCCAACGACCGCGTCCGCGACGTGTTCCAGGGGGCGCTGACCTACGCCGACGAACGGTTCCGCGGTTATGAGGCGGCCGTCCTGATGGAGGTCATCGAGCACATCGACCCGCCGCGCCTCGGCGCGGTCGAACGGGTCGTGTTCGCGCACGCCAAACCCCGCGTGGTGGTGGTGACGACACCCAACGCCGAGCACAACGTCCGGTACGAGGGCATGGCGCCGGGGTCGATGCGCCACCCCGACCACCGCTTCGAATGGACGCGGGACGAGTTCCGCGCATGGGCGGACAGGGTCGCGGGCGCGCACGGCTACCGCGTCCGGCACGTGCCCGTAGGCGACGACGATCCCGACGTGGGCGCGCCCACGCAGATGGGGGTGTTCACCCGATGACCGAGCTCCGCATCCCCGACATGGGTCTGGTCGTGCTGGTCGGCGTGACCGGATCGGGCAAGTCGTACTTCGCGCGCAAGCACTTCAAGCCCACGCAGGTGGTGTCGTCCGACTTCTGCCGCGGGGTCGTGTCGGACGACGAGAACGACCAGTCCGCGACCGGCGACGCGTTCGACCTCCTGCACTACATCGTCGGCGTGCGGCTGCGGCGCGGCCTGCTCACCGTCGTCGACGCCACCAACGTGCAGAGCCACGCGCGGCAGTCGCTGCTGCGGCTCGCCGCCGAGCACGACGTGCGCGCCGTGGCGATCGTGCTGGACGTCCCTGAGAGCGTCGCCGCCGAGCGCAACGCCGTCCGCCCCGACCGGGACCTGCCCCCGCACGTGATCCCCCGCCAGCGGCGCGAACTGCGGCGCGGGATGCGGTCGCTGGCCCGCGAGTTCCGCCGCGTCCACGTCCTCACCGGCGTCGAGGAGATCGACGCCGCGACGATCGTGTACGAGCGGGCGTGGAACGACCGCCGCGACCTGACCGGCCCGTTCGACGTCGTCGGCGACGTCCACGGCTGCCGCGCCGAGCTGGAAGACCTGCTCACCGGCCTCGGCTACGCGATCGACCGCGACGCGGAGGGGCGCGCCGTGGGCGCGCACCACCCCGGCGGCCGCACGGCCCTGTTCGTGGGCGATCTCGTCGACCGAGGACCCGACACGCCGGGCGTGCTGCGCCTGGTGATGGGCATGGTGGACGCGGGCGACGCGCTGTGCGTCTCGGGCAACCACGAGGCGAAACTCGTCCGCGCCCTGCGCGGGCGCAAGGTCCGCCTCACCCACGGCCTGGCCGAGTCGATGGAGCAGTTCGCCGCCGAACCGGACGAGTTCCGCGAAGAGGCGCTGCGTTTCATGGACGGCCTCATCAGCCACTACGTCCTGGACGGCGGCCGTCTCGTCGTCGCCCATGCCGGGCTCAAGGAGGAGTACCACGGACGTGCGTCCGGACGTGTCCGCTCCTTCGCGCTCTACGGCGACACCACGGGGGAGACCGACGAATACGGGCTGCCCGTGCGCTACCCGTGGGCGCGCGACTACCGAGGCAAGGCGACGGTCGTGTACGGGCACACGCCCGTCCCCGAAGCGGAATGGGTCAACAACACCATCTGCCTGGACACCGGAGTCGTGTTCGGCGGGAAACTGACCGCGCTGCGCTATCCCGAGCGTGAGCTGACGTCCGTCCCGGCGCAGCAGGTCTGGTACGAGCCCACGCGTCCGCTGGACGCGCCGTCGTCCACCGGGCACCGGGAGGACGACGTCCTCAAAATCGAGGACGTGATGGGCGCGCGCGGAGTCGAGACCCGCCTGATGGGACGCGTCTCCGTCCGGGAGGAGAACGCGCTCGCCGCGCTGGAGGTGATGAGCCGGTTCGCCGTGGACCCGCGCTGGCTCGTCTACCTCCCGCCCACGATGGCCCCCGCCGAGACGTCGCCGCTGCCCGGATACCTGGAGCACCCCGCCGAAGCCCTCGCCGCGTACAGGGAAAAGGGGATCGACCGCGTGGTGTGCGAAGAGAAGCACATGGGTTCCAGGGCCGTGGTCGTCGTCTGCCGGGACGAGTCCGTCGCCGCCACCCGTTTCGGTGTCACAGACGGGACGACCGGAGCCGTCTACACCCGCACGGGACGTTCCTTCTTCCGCGACCCGTCCCGCACGACCGAAGTACTGGACCGGGTCCGCGGCGCGGTAGACACGGCCGGCCTCTGGGACGAGCTGGACACCGGCTGGCTCGTCATCGACAGCGAACTGCTGCCCTGGTCGGCCAAGGCCATGGACCTCATCCGCACGCAGTACGCCGCGACGGGCGCCGCCGCCGGCGCCGCCCTGCCGATGGCGTCCGACGCCCTCGCCCGCGCGGCCGGGCGCGGCCTCGACGTCGGCGCGCTCCGCGAGCACGTCGACCGGCGGGCCGCGAACGCGTCCCGCTTCCGCGACGCCTACGCGCGCTACTGCTGGACGGTCGACGGCCTGTCCGGGCTGCGGCTCGCGCCGTTCCAGATCCTCGCCGGGGAAGGCCGCTCCTGGGCCGTGGCACGCGACCACGAATGGCACATGGCCGTTGCCGGGCGCCTCGCGGACGCCGACACCAGCGGCCTGCTGAAGCGGACCGCGTCGATGACCGTCGATTTGAACTCGCCCGAGTCGGAGGCAGCCGTCACCGAATGGTGGGAGAAACTCACCGCCGGGGGAGGGGAGGGCATGGTCGTCAAGCCGCTCGGCCCGCCGCCGGACGACAGGCGCGTCCAGCCGGGCGTGAAATGCCGGGGACCGGAATACCTGCGCATCATCTACGGCCCGGACTACCGCGAGCCGGAGAACCTCGAACGGCTGCGCCGCAGGTCGCTCGGACGCAAGCGCTCGCTCGCGATGCGCGAGCACGCGCTCGGCGTGGAGGCGCTCGACCGGCTCACCGGGGGCGAGCCGCTGTGGCGCGTCCACCAGGCGGTGTTCGCCGTCCTCGCACTGGAGTCGGAGCCCGTCGACCCGCGCCTTTGACCCGCGCCTTTGACCCGTGCAGAGCGCGCGCGGGCCCGCCCCTGGGGCGTTCCCCAGGGGCGGGCCCGTGAAAGACCGTCGTCCCGGACGGAGCCGGAGAACCGATCAGGTCGAGAAGAGCATGTGGAAGACGCTCCCGTGGTGGGGGCGGTGGTGCCCACCGTGGTGGTGATGGTGGACCTGTGACGGGCTTCCCCATCCCGGCGCCGCGGCGGGCGGAGGGGCCGCCCGGTACTGCGACTCCATCTGGCTCAGAGCCTCAAGCTCGCCGTAGTCGAGGAAGATGCCCCGGCAACTGTCACATTGCTCGATGTGGACGCCGCTGCGGCTGTAGGTCCGCATCACGCCACGACACTTAGGGCAGTGCATCGCCTTGTCATCCTTCCGGTATGGATCCCCAGGTAGAGGCTAAATGTAGGGCAGGTTTCGCGCCACGTCATGCCGCGTCACCCGCCGCCGATATTCTCCCGCAGGCGTCGACCATCGCCTGCTCCGCTCCGTCCAGCGGCCGATCTTCCCTCCCCGCCGTTTGGACGCACGTGGCGGCGATCTGGATCGCCAGAGTTCGAGCGGGTATGTCCAAGGTCGTCCATGGATCGGCGTCGGCGGGGACGGCGGGACCGCCCGCCTCCGTGTAAGCGCCCAGGAAGCGGCCCCATTCGTCGGGGGAGAGGACGCCCGCCGAGTAGAGCGCGGCGGGACGCGCCAAGTCCCAGGCGGGGTCGCCCCTACCGAGGTCTTCGATGTCGATGAGGCGCCATTGCCCGTCCTGTGCGCGGACCATCTGGCCTAGATGCCAGTCACCGTGAATGACGCATGTTCCTTCTTTGGAAGATTCCACTGCCTCACCGCGTATCCAGGCGGGGAGGGTGGCGAAAGCCCGTCGCACTTCGTCCGCCGCCGGGCCGTGGCCATGGCCATGGCCGTGACCCAGTTCGGACACCAGGCGTGCCACTCGCGTGGGACGTCCCCAGGACGGCGCATCTGCCGGGACCGCTGCGGAATGGAGTGCGGCCAAGAGGCGCGCGCCGTCCTCCCAGGGGAGCTCCTGGCGCGGGTCCACCGGGACGCCGAACGGGTAGACCGTGACCATCCGGCCGTCCACATCGAGAGGCGGGCCCAGGGGGCCGACCAGAATTCCGGGCAGCGTGCCCGCCAGCCTCGCCCGCTCGGCGAACCCGTGCCCGCGGTCGGCCTGATGCGCCTTGACCGCCACGTCACCGACGCGCACGACCAGGACGCCGTGCCGGTCGTACAGCGTTTCCGGCTCCGCCGCCGCCGCTGCGGCGGACGGCGACGCGGCGCGCCCGATCTCCACGAGGCGGGCGAACAGCCCCGGGCGGACGGTCTCGGTGTGCACCCGCCCAGTCAACCACCCGCCGCCGTCAGAGCGAGCCGCCCGCCGCCCGCGCGGGCGAGTCCGCGGCCTCGTCCCGCAACCGCTGGCGGACGACCTTCCCCAGGATGTTGCGGGGCAGTTCCGTGCGCGGCAGGAATTCCGCCGGGACCTTGTAGTGCGACAGATAACGCTCGCAGTGCCGCCGCAGCTCGTCCGCCGAAAAAGGGTAGGCGGGGTGCTCCACGACGTGCGCGATGATGCGCTCCCCGCGCCGGGCGTCCGGCACGCCGACGACCGCGCAGTCGTGCACGGCGGGATGCCGGTGCAGCACCTTCTCGACCTCGGTCGGGAACACGCTGAAACCGCTCACCTTGATCATGTCGCGGAGCCGGTCGAGGATGGTGAAGTAACCGTCCTCGTCCATGACGGCGATGTCACCCGTGCGGAGCCAGCCCTTCGAGAGGGTCTGCGCGGTGGCCAGCGGCGCGTTCCAATATCCGGCGAACACCTGCGGGCCGCGCACGACCAGCTCGCCGGGCTCGCCCGGCCGCAGCACCCTCGTCGGCTCGTCCTGGTCCACGATGACGGCCTCGGTCATAGGGAGAGGCAGCCCAACGGTCAGGTTCCGTGCCCCGCCCCCAAGCGGGTTGCCCGTGACGGCAGGGGACGCCTCGGTGAGCCCATAGCAATTGATGAGCCCCTTGGCGCCGACCCGGGTGAGCCGGTCGATCGTGCTCTGCGCCAACCCCATCGCACCGGAGATGAGGATGCGCAGCGAGCTGAGGTCGGACGGCGTGAACCGCGGGTTGTCCATCACCTGCTCGTACAGCGTCGGCACTCCAGGGAAGATCGTCGGCCGGTACCGGCGGATCGCGCTGAGCACCTGGTCCGGGTCGAAGCGGGGGAGCAGGACGACCGCCCCCGCCGTCATCACCGGCGCGACCAGGCAGCTCATCAGCCCGAACGAGTGGAACAGCGGCAGCACCGCCAGCGTCACGTCCGTCCCCGGACGGCCCGCCGTGTCCCACGCGTGCTGCTGGCAGGCGTTCGCGACGAGGTTGCGGTGCGTCAGCATCGCGCCCTTCGGGCGTCCCTCCGTCCCGCCCGTGTACTGGATGGCGGCGAGGTGCCGGGACGGCTCGACATCGAGCTGCCGCACCCGCCGGCGCGGCGGCCGTTGCAGTTCGCGAAAAGGGAGGACGTCCGGGTCGGGCGGCACGTCCGCCGTGATCTCCGCGCGCCGCCGCTGCGCCTGCACCAGCGGGAGCCGCAGCGCGACCCGCTTGGCCAGCGGCAGGAAGTCGGTCAGCGACGTCACCACGATGTGTTCGAGCTGGAGCTTGGCGCGGACCGCGCGCACCGTCGCGTAGGAACGATCCAGCACGACCGCGACGCGCGCCCCGCAGTCGGCGAGCTGGTGGAGCATCTCCTCCTCGGTGTACAGCGGGTTGTGCTGCACCGCGACGGCCCCCCTGCGCAGGACGCCGTAGAACGCGATGACCTGCTGCGGGCAGTTCGGCAGGATCAGCGCGACCCGGTCGCCCGGCTGCACCCCCAGGCGGTGCAGGCCGTCGGCGAACCGGTCCACGGCCTCGCGCAGGTCCCGGTAGGAGATCTGGCGGCCGAAGAAGTGCAGCGCGGGACGGCGCGGATGCGCCTCGGCGGCGTCGTCGAGCAACCGGGTCACGGGGACGTCGGGGATGTCCACTTCCTGGGGAACGCCGGGCGGATACCGCCGCAGCCACGGGGAAGATCGTTGTGACGCGTGCCACATAGGACGCGATTCAATCATTTGTCGGGTATCTACGTCAGCGCTTCACGATCTTCCCGCTGGTAGGACGCCCCGCCGCCGCAAGTGCCCGCGCGGGGCGCGTCCATCAGCGCGGCGCGCACCAGCGGAGCCCCCCAGAGGCGCACCAGCGGCGACGTCCGGAGTGCGGCCCCGCGGGCTCAGATACGGCCGGTGCCCCGGCACACGGGGCACTTGTCGCCGGTGGCGGTGCTCGTGCCGGTCCCGTTGCAGCCGGGGCAGGCGCGCGTCGCCGGCTTGTTGTGCTTGCCCACCGTCCACCACCCCCGGCGCTCATCCTAAGCGCTGAACCCGTGGCCGGGACGTCTCCGTGCTTGAAGGAAGGGGCACTGAAACCCGTATGGAGGCAGGGGCATGATCGACGCGGCCGGAACGGCCGCCGCCAGGGTCCGGGGGGCCGCGGACGGCGCGGCGCGGCGGCTCAGGCTGGCGGCGGACTTCTACGTCGGCGACCGGAGCCGCTACGGCCGCGCCGAACTCAGCTTCCTGCGCTGGGAGATCGCCCGGGGCGTGCTCAACCCGCCGACGCACCGCCCGCCGGGAAGCCCCTGGTGGCGCGCCGTCAACGACCGCCTCCTGCGCGACAAGGCCGAGGCCGCGCTGCTCGCGGACGGGCATCGGGGCGAGCCGTCCTCCCGGGCCGTCCTGCTCTGGACGGAGTTCGTCCGCCGCCCGTCGCCCGCCGCCTGGTACCGGGCCCACAACGCCAGCGTCGTCACCGGATACCTGGAGAGCGAACCCCTCGCCCTCCAGGAACTGCCCGCCGAGCGCTTCATGATGAACGTCGCGCTGGTCCGCGTCCTGTACGCGCACGCGCTGGTGGCGCGCCCCCGCCTCGCCCTCGGCGTGTTCGCGCCCCTCGGCGCCCCGCTCGGCGACCCGCGCGGCGGCTCGGTCGGCCTCTTCCTCGACCTGCGCCGCGCGTTCCCCGAGCGGTACCCGCTCCGCGGCCTCCGCGTCGAGGACCTCGTCGCGGCCGAGGGCCCGCTGCCGCGCGCCCTCGACTACGGCGTCATCGTCCCGCGCCTGGCCGCCCTGTTCGAGTTCGCGGCCGGCTCCCTCGCCGTCCCCGGAATGGACGCCCTGACCAGCGGCGGCGTCCCCTGCTACGCCCGCCCGCCGAGCCGCGCCGACTGGCACGGCCGCGCCGCCCTGCGCCTGTCCACCCGCCTGACCGCCTACGCCCTGAAGACCCGCGCCTGACACCCCCCGATCCCACCCTCAACTCTTCCTTAAAGCGGGCATAAGGAGGGGGTCGGGGGTGGGGCGGGGTGCGAAGTTCTAGGCGTGGCAGTGCGAATGGGTAGGAGTGCCGGTTCGTCGGCCCCCGGCGCGGCGGGGGAGCGGACGCGAAGCGCGGTGGTCGCCCGGGCCTTCCAGGCGTTGCCGTCCGCGCATCGCGAGATCCTCGTGGAGACCGTCTTCAGGGACCGCTCGGTCAACGAGGCCGCGGCCTCGCTGGGCCTGCCGGTGGACGTGGTGAAGCTCCGCGTCTACCAGGCGCTCCGGGCGTTGAGCGCGGCGACGGCCGCCCAGCACGAGGGCCGGCGCCTGGCCCCGTGACGTGGGCGGCCGTGCGAGGCCGTTCCCGCCTACGCCGCGACTGGCGAGGCGGGTCAGGCCGGGACGATGTAGAGGTGGCTCATCGCCGACCGGTGCGTCGAGGCGGAGCCGCGCGAGTCGGGCAGGCCGACCGCCGTGCCCTGGAGCGCGCCGGCCTCGCCGCGCAGCCAGTCCACTCGTACGTAGGCGTTGAAGACCGGCGCGCAGCCCGGTGTCGTCAATACCTTGAAATGCGGGGTGTACAGCGGCACCACGGCGTGGTGGACCCAGTACGGGATCGTCTTGGTGACGCTCGTCGACGAATCCGTGTGGCAGGGCTTGGTGCCCTCCTTGTTCCACTGATTGATGACCAGCGTGAATCGGGCGGTCGACGACCCGGATTTGTTGCACGCGACGTTCCGCTGGCATACCTGGTAGTCCACGTCGCCGAAGACGTTCAGTTCGCGGAATCCGGCCGGCGCGGTGGTGATCGGCAGGGCGGGCTGCCTCACGGTCCGGTGGGCCTTGGCCGAGTCCACCGGCAGGTCGCCGTAAGGGATCGCGTATTCGAACGGTTCGCCGTTGGCCGCGTTGGCGACCGAGGTGTCGGCGAAGCGCAGCGAACCGCCCGCGATCCGCACCGAGGACGGCTGCTTGTAGAGCGAGGCGACCCGCGCGTACGTCGTGCAGGTGGCCGTCACGGCCACGCCGGGGTGCAGCAGGAACTTGGTGACGATCCAGATGTCCTCCCATTGCGGGTTCTCGCCCGTGCCCGCGTAGACGTTCTGGCCCATCACGAGATTCTTTCCGCCGCCCGGCCAGGTGCAGCGGACTTCGTTGTCCACCATCGTCCGAACGGTGGCCGCGTTCGCGCGCAGCGACGAGACCACGTATCCGGTCTGGTTCGCGGCCATTGCCAGCCGCACCGTGCCGAGTGCCACGACGTTGTGGTCGATCCCCGTTTTCGGCGGCCGCGGGCCGATGATCCGCTGCGGCTTGAAAGCGGCCGACGGCGCGGCGGCGGCCGAGGTGGAGACGGACGTTGACGTGGAGCCGGAAACCAATCCAGAAACGGTCAAAGCGACCAAACAGGCCACCGTAGAGCAGATCATCACAAGCACAATGCGTTTCACGTGTGCACCCCTCTTTCGGGGGCGAAGCCTAGCCGTTGCGGAGTTCGGCGGCCTCGCCTTGCAGGGCCGTCACCATCGCCTGCGCCCGGGCGGACGGACGCGGCCCGGTCACGGCGACGGTCGCGCGTCCGGTCCAGCGGCCGTCGGTGACGGTCACCGTCCGCACGCCCCTCGGCAGTGCCGGTGCCGCCTGTTCGGGGACGACCGTGACGCCCAACCCGGCGGCGACCAGGCCGAGCCGGGTCGACCAGCTCCGCGCGGTGTGGACGATGTGCGGGTCGCTCAGCGTGGGCCAGGCCCCGAACTGCGGCTCGTCCGCCGCGCCGTCGCCCGCGATCCAGGACTCCTGGGCCAGGTCCGCCACGGTGACGGCGCGGCCCGCGAACCGGTGCGCGTCCGCGACGGCCACCAGGAGGCCGCCCTCGAGCACGGTCGTCTGCCGGAGTCCGTCCAGGTCGTAGTCGGGCAGGCCGTGGCCGACCCCGATGACCGCGAGGTCCAGCCGACCGGCCCGGAGCCGCCGCAGCAGGACGGGCGTCGACGCCTCGTCCAGCACGACATCGAGACCCGGATGGCCCGACGCCACCCGCGCCATCGCGCGCGGCACCAGCGCCATGGCGGCCGACGGGTACGCCCCGATCGCCAGGCGGCCGGCGAGCCGGTCCCGCAGCCCGGCCAGCTCCAGTTCGGCCGCCGCCAGATCGGCGAGGATCTCGGTCGCGCGCCGGACGAGCACCCGCCCCGCCGGGGTGAGCGCCGCGCCGCGCCGCCCGCGGTCGAAGATCGGCGCTCCGGCCGCCGCCTCCATGGCGGCGACCTGGCGCGAGACGGCCGACTGGGTGTAGCCGAGTTTCTCGGCCGCCGCGGTGAACGACCCCGTGGCGGCGACCTGCTGGACGACGCGGAGCCCGGTGAGGGTGAACTCGGCCATGCCCGGAACCTTGCATGCGTTCTGCTCATGGAATCGATGCCGAAGCATCGTTGGACCGCATGGCTGACGCCGGGCAGGCTGGAGCCATGACACAGCGATTCACTCGGGACGAACTCGTGGCGCGCCTGGTCCGCGCCGGTGAGCTCGAGGTGTCGGGCGAGGACCCCGCCGCCGCCGCGACGTACTTCGACACCGACGAGTTCCGCTTCCACGGCCCGGACGGCGTCGAGTCCGGCTTCGACGGCCTCGACGACTACTTCGCCGCGGTGCGCGCGGCGTTCGACGACCGGACGATCCGGCGCGGCATCGTGGTGGCCGAAGGCGACCACCTCGCCTGCCAGACCTGGATCGAGGGCACGTTCGTCCGCGAGTTCACCCACTCGCCCACGGGCCCGCTGCCGCCCAACGGGCGACGGGTCGTGTTCGACCTCATCAACATCTTCCGCTTCGACGACCAGGGCCGCCTCGTCGAGGAGTGGGTGCGCGCCGACGACCGCGCCCTCCTGCGCCAGTTGGGCGCCGAGGGAATCTAGCCGCACGGCCGGATCGGAGCAGGTCACCGTGGCGGCGCGGGCCGTCCCGCCCGGACCAGCGCCGAGGGCGAGCGGCCCCCGGCGGGCGCGCAAAGCACGAGTTAGTTGAAAAATTGTTCATTGCGCCTGCCCCTTTGGTCCCACCGCACTCCATGTGAATCTGCTATCGAACACGGCGCGTGATCGGTGATCACGTGGGACGTGGCGACAAGCGCTCGCGGCGGCGCATTGTGTGAGTATGCGAAGGAAGGGCGGGGGTGCCGCGTAGCCGGCGGCATTACCCCTCGACCGGTCATCTCGGCGGAAAGGGAAATGGCGCGGCAAACCGTTCGAGCCGCGCGGCTGCGGCACTCGTCTCTCGGCTAGATTGTCCATGCTTGCCGCTGGCGACCGGGTTGGTGAGGTGGACCATGGGTGACTCTGGTGTGCTGTCCTCCGCCGGAGGTCAGGAAGGGCGTGACCGGTTCGCGGAGCGGCTCCGCCGGTTACGAGCGGAGGCCGGAAACCCCTCGTTCCGGGTCATGGCGAGCAAGTCGCGGTCGGTCAGCCACGCGACCCTGCACGAGGCGGCCCGGGGCACGAGGTTCCCGAGCTGGACGACGACGCAGGCGTTCGTCGAGGCGTGCGGCGGCGACGTCGAGGAGTGGCGCGAGTACTGGTGCGCCGTGCTCGACTCGGACGGCGCCGCCGAACGCTCCGACCCTGCCGAGCAGCGCGAATCCGCCCCGGCCGCCTCACCCGCACCGCTCGCCCTGGTCCCCGCGGGGGACGTGGACGAGGTCTCCGCGGTCGAAGCGGACGAGCGGGCGGCCGTCACCACGCTGGTACCCGCGTCCCCTCCCGGGCGGAGGCGGCGGCGCCGCGTCCTCGCGATCGTCCTGGGCGGCGCGGCGGTGGGCGGCGCGGTGGCGGGCGCGTCCCTGATCCGTGATTCCGGCGGACGGCCGGGACGCCCCCAGGAGGCCGCCGTCAAGTCCGGGCAGCCGGCGGTCGCGAGCGCCCCGGTGATCGCCGGCGACAGGAGCGTGTTCATCGGCGACGTGACCATTCCCGATGGCACGGTGGTGAAGACCGGGCAGCAATTCATCAAGACCTGGGAACTCGCCAACGCGGGCACGGTGCCGTGGCACGGGCGATTCCTGGCGCGCGCGACGCTGCCCGCGGACAACGGCACGTGCTCCACTCCGGGAAAGGTCCCGATTCGCGATACGAAACCGGGCGCGCATGTCCGGGTCAGCGTTCACGTCACCGCTCCGGCCTCTCCCGGATCGTGCTGGGTCGGCTGGAAGATGGTCGACGGAGAGGGACGGCAGCTCCTTCCCGGCGCGCGTCCCGTGTACTTCGTGGTGAACGTCGCCAGGTAGTCCCCAGGTAGCCGCCAGGTAGCCGCGCCCGCCGTGTAAGAGCATGTCAGAACCTGTCACGGGGGGTACCTGACACGTCGCCGCCCTCGGCAGGGTGGTCACTGCCCGCACCGCTGCGGGCGGCGACACAAGGGGGCTTCGACGAAGATGAGATTCGCCAAGGGGACACTGGCCGCGCTTCTCGCGGTACCGGCGATCGCGGCGGTTCCGACCGCCGCGTACGCCGAGTCCGCACCCGGCTGCGGCAGCACCGTGCAGATCGGCTCGACCGCCCACATCAATTCCGGCGGGCAGACGTTCGCGTCGGTGAAGCAGTTCAAGGGATGCGGAAAGAATTGGGCCTATCTCTACGTCTGGGCCGGCTACCGCAATTCGCACCGCACCTGGGACGCCTGCGTGGCGGTCGGCGACAATTCCGACCGGAGCCTTGAGGGCACCCAGTGCCGGACTCGGACGACGGAGATCTGGTCGCTCGGGACCAACACGCTGGCGCACTGCACGCAGGCGATCGGCTGGATCCCGGACGGGCCAAGCGCCAAGACCAGCGAACGCTGCTGACAGGCGCCGTCCGCGACCACCGGGCCCGCGCGTGACCGGCCCGGCCCCTCGACGGCCGCACGGTCGACGGTCTGGACGACCGCGTCCGAGCTGACCGAACCGGTCCCGCGAAGGGACCGCCTTCACGCGGCGACGCGCGCGGGACGCCGGTCCGTCCCGCCGCGTCGGCCCGCTCACCGGAACCCGCCCGCCAGGGGCGCACCCATGCCCTGACGGGGGTCCGGTGCGCGGGCCGACGGCGCCCGCCTCCCCATTTCCGCCACGTGAGCGATCCGTGACGGCCTGTTCCGCCGTGGCTTCGCGCCCCGGCGCCCGAAACCAGGAGAACCGATGAAACTGCTTCCCTACGCCGCCGCCGTCACGGCGACGGCGGCGCTGCTCGCCTCCCTGCCCGGAGTGTCCGGGACGCCGGCGGCGCGGGCGGCCGGCGTCCAGGCGCTGCCGAGCGTGAACATGGAGGCCCTCGTCAAGGCCGCCCAGATCGACCCGCGGCGGCCGGACGACACGCTGACCCCGGGCGCCAAGGCCAGCGTGCTCCTCGTCGAGCAGGCGCTGCGGGACCGGAAGCTGCTCGACAAGAAGTGGGTGGACGGCTACTTCGGCACCACGACGGTCGCCGCCTACGCGAAGTACCAGAAGTCGCTCGGATACACCGGCCTGGACGCCAACGGGATGCCGGGCAAGACCTCGCTCGCCAAGCTCGGCACCAGCCGGTTCACGGTCGCCCACGTCATCACGCCCGGGACGAAGGTGACGGTCGGCGGCGGCTTCGTCGTCAACACCCGCACGCGGAGCATGCTCGCCGAGGCGGAGAAGCTGCTCGGCCGCACCCTCGTCCTGGACCAGGGCTCGTACAACCCCGGCGGCGACCCCACGTCCGCGGGCACCCACGACGGCGGGGGCGTCGTCGACGTCTCGGTGAAGGGGATGAGCGCCGCCACCCGCGTGTCGGTGGCCCGCGCGCTGCGCCGCGTCGGCTTCGCCGCCTGGGTGCGCAGCCCCCAGCAGGGCGACTGGCCCTGGCACATCCACGCCGCCGCGATCAGCGACACCGATCTCTCCGGCCAGGCGCAGAACCAGATCGGCGACTACTACCTCGGCCGGAACGGGCTCGCCAACCGCGGCCCGGACGACGGCCCGAAGGTCGCGATCCGCACCTGGGAGGAGTACCAGCGCGGCTGACCGGCCGCCGCTCCAGACCCCGCTGAGGAAAGTCAGAGAAAAGGAGAACGGAATGGCAACGCTCGACAAGGTCCTCGCCGTGGCGGCCGCCGCGGTGGCGATCGGCGGGACGACGCTCGCCACGGCCTCGACCGCCTCGGCGGCGACCCGGAACGGAACCTGCGAAAGCGGCGAGTTCTGCTACTACTTCAACAGCGACAACCAGGGCTCGGTCTCGGACTTCACCGGTTCGGTCGCCGACTACGGCACGACGCAGCCCTCCTGCTACGACTTCAAGGGCCCCGGCAACGGCAAGGGCAAGTGCGTCAAGAATGCCGCCGCCTCGGTCTGGAACCGCAGCAGCAAAACCGTCCGGGTGTACTACAACAGCAACTACGGCGGCACGTACCAGGACTTCAAGGCGGGCGCGAAGGGCAACCTGAACTCCAGCCTTAAGAACCAGAACGCCTCGCACCAGTTCTCGCCCGCGTCGCGGACGAACCTGTCGTACGGGCTGTACCAGGCCAGCGGCGGCCGCATCACCTGCGGCTTCGACGGCTACACCAGCACCCCCGGCCGGCACGAGGGCATCGACATCGCCCGCGGCATCGGCTCGGACGTCCGCGCCCTGGTCAGCGGCAAGATCATCTACATCGCGCGCGGGGCCACCGGCAGCTCGGGCCTCTCCACCATCTCCGTCTACAACGCCTCGGCGAACAAGACGGTGATCTACCTGCACACCGCTCCGCGGTCGTCGCTGGCCGTCGGCCAGACGATCAGCCGCGGCCAGATCATCGCGGACGAGTCGTGGCACGGGGTGTCCTCCAGCTCCGGCGCGCACACCCACGTCGAGATGCGCCTCGGGCGCCAGACCCACGCGGCCAAGAGCGTCAACGACCCGCACCTCGACAACCCGAACCCGACCTCCTTCTGGCAGTCGCAGGGCTACAACGTCCGATAACGCGGTCCGTACCGCGACGGGGAGAAAAGGACGACCGTGTCAACACGAACCGCTCGGCTGATGTCGCGCCTGGGCGCGATGACCGCCGCGATGGCGCTCGGTGCGGCGGCGCTGGCCGCCGTCGCGTCGCCCGCCTCGGCGGCGACCCGGAACGGAACCTGCGAAAGCGGCGAGTTCTGCTACTACTTCAACAGCGACAACCAGGGCTCGCTTTCGGACTTCACCGGTTCGGTCGCCGACTACGGCACCGCGCAGCCCTCCTGCTACGACTTCAAGGGCCCGGGCAACGGCAAGGGCAAATGCGTCAAGAATGCCGCCGCCTCGGTCTGGAACCGCAGCAGCAAGACCGTCCGGGTGTACTACAACAGCAACTACGGGGGTACCTACCAGGACTTCAAGGCGGGTGCGAAGGGCAACCTGAACTCCAGCCTTAAGAACCAGAACGCCTCGCACAAGTTCCTGCCGTCCGGGCCGACCGGCTGCAAGACCGACGGCACGCAGACGAAGCTTCCCACGACGATCCTCGTCTACCGGGTCTCCCTCGGGCGCGTGGACCGGGTGGCGTTCAAGACCTACGTCAAGAACGTCCTGCCCAACGAATGGGTGCCGAGCTGGCCGAAGGAGTCGCTCCGCTCCGGGGCGATGGCCGTCAAGAACTTCGGCTGGTACTGGGCGCTGCACTCGACGAACAAGACGTCCTGGGGCGAATGCTTCGACGTCTACGACACGACGTCGAGCCAGGTCTACAAGCCCGGGTCGGCGAAGGCGTCCACGAACGACGCGGTGGACGCGACGTGGGGCACCCGCATGACCCGCGGCGGGAAGATCCTCCAGGCCCACTACTGCTCCACCACGACGGCGTGCGGCGGATGGGTCGACGGTGACTGGCTGTCGCAGTACGGCTCCCGCGACAAGGCCAACGCGGGCTGGAGCTACTCCAGGATCCTGAAGTACTACTACAACGGGATCACTCTCGGATCCTGATCCGGAACCCGTACGGCAGAGGGTGTCCAGGGTCGGCGGGGCCGCAGCGCCCCCCGCTCCGGGCACCCTTTTCCGCTCGCCGCCCGCGGGGCGGGTTCCGTCCGGTGGCCTGGGGTAGGTGCGGGTTCTGACGAATCGGTCGGGGGAGATCGTGGATTCGGATGAGCATTCTCGGGATGGCCGTCGCCGTGGCGGCGGCGTTCTTCATCGGGCTCGGGTTCGTGGCGCAGCAGCACGCGGCGTTCCGCGAGCCGCTGTCGGAGATCCTGCACCCGCGGCTGCTCCTGGACCTGCTGCGCAGCCGGCTGTGGCTGACCGGCATCGCCTCGATGATCATCGGCCAGCTCATCTTCGCGTTCGCGCTGAACATCGCGGACGTCGCCGAGGTCACCCCCGTGCTCACCGTCAACCTGATCTTCGCGCTGCTCGCCGCGCACGTGATCTACCGGGAGCGGCTCGGCCCCCGCGAATGGTGGGGCGCGCTGCTGCTGACCGGCGGCGTCGCGCTGTTCCTCGGGGTGGGGGTGCCGCACGGCGGCGCCCTGCCGGGGGTGCACTCGCCGCGCTGGCTGGCCGGGGCGGCCGTGCTCGCCCTCGTCTGCCTGTGCGCGTTCGGCAGCCTGCACCGCGACCTGCGCGTCCGCGCGATGCTGCTGGCCTGCGGCGCCGGGCTGCTCTACGGGCTCATGGACACCCTGACCCGCAGCGTCCTGCTGGTGAGCGACAACGGCTTCGTCCGCGCCCTGGTGACCTGGCAGCCGTACGCGCTGGTCGCGATGGGCGCGCTCGGGCTGCTGTTCGCGCAGAGCGCGTTCGACGCGGCGCCGCTGCGGATCTCGCTGCCCGCCACCACGGCGGCCGAGCCGCTCACCGGCATCGCGCTCAGCATCGTGATCTTCGGGGAGCGGGTGCGGCTGTCGGTCGGCGACCTCGCCCTGGAGGCGCTCGGGCTCGCCGGGATGGTCGCGGGCATCGTCATCCTCGGCCGGTCGCCGCACCTGGGCAAGCCGGGCGAGCACCCGTCGGCGTCGGCTGACGAGGTGGGATGCCGATGATCCCCGTCATCTTCGGGATCCTCGCCGGGGCCTCGAACGCCCTCGCCTCCGTCCTGCAGCGGCGGGCCGCCAAGACCGCGCCGGAGTCGGACGCGTTCAAGCCCGCGCTCATCCTGGACATGCTGCGCAACCCGCTGTGGCTCGGCGGCATCGGCGCGCTCATCGCCGCGTTCCTGCTGCAGGCGGTGGCGCTGTCGACGGGGGGCATGTCGCTCGTCCAGCCGCTGCTCGCGGTCGAGCTGCCGTTCACGATGGTGCTGATCGGGTGGCTGCCGCCGCGCGGGCTGAAACGGGTGCCGTGGACGGCCGTCGCCCTGCTCACCGTCGGGCTCGGCGCGCTGCTGTTCGCCCTCTCGCCGGACGAGAGCTACCACGTGCCGCACGCCGCCGCGTGGATCATCGCGACGGCCGCCTCGGTCGGCTGCGTCGCCGGGCTCGTCGCGCTGGCATGGGTCATCCGGGGGCCGGTCCGCGCGGTGCTGCTCGGCGTCGGCACCTCGGTGTCGTTCGCGCTGACGGCCGCGTTCATGAACGAGGCCACGCACGACTTCGAGCGCGGCATCCGGGCCGTCGTGACCTCCTGGCAGCTCTACGCCATGGCCGTCGCCGGGCTCGCCAGCGTCTACCTGCTGCAGAACGCGCTGCACAGCGGCACGCTCGTCGCCGTGCAGCCCGCGCTGACCGTGTCCGACCCCGTCGCCAGCATCATCCTCGGGGTCGGGCTGTTCGGCGAGAACGTCCGCGACGGGCCGTGGACGATCGTCCAGGTCATCGGCATGGCGCTGATCCTCCTCGGCAGCGTCGGCATCGCCCGGTCCCCGCTGCTGCACCAGGAGCACGGCGTCACCCCAGCGCGGACCGGATGACCCGCTCGGCCGGGACTGCGTCGAACAGCGCGGCCATCCGGAGCGCCCGGGTGCCGCGCAGCGCCGCGCCGCCGAGCCGGTCGAGCGCGTCGACGAGCTCGGCGGGCGACCGGGCGAAGACGCTCAGGCCGTCCCGCGCCATGGCCTCGGCGCCGTCCCGCCCGTGCCCCGGAATGGGCCGGTAGGAGACCACCGGCAGCCCGCACGCGAACGCCTCCCGGCAGGTCAATCCCGCCGCGTTGTCGACCAGCGCGTAGGCGCCCGCCATCAGCTCGGCCATGTCGTCGCGCCAGCCGAGCGCGGGCACGTCCCGGATCCGCTCGCGCAGCCGCGCGTTCCGCCCGCACAGCACCACGGGCAGGTACCGGCCGGACGCCGCGAGGCCCCGCGCCGTGTCCAGCACCGCCCCGACGCCCCACGCGCCCGCCGAGACCAGCACGATCCGCTCGTCCGGCCCCGCCCCGGCCAGCCGCCGCAGCCGGTCGCCGCCGCCGGGCGGGCGGCGGAACTCCGGCCGGACGACGGGCGCGTGCCCGGTCGCCGGACGGCCGGTCCGCCGCGTCACCGCCCGCGCCGCCCGCTCGTCCGGGCACAGGTAGCGGTCGTTGCCCGCGTGCAGCCACATCCGGTGGACGGCGAAGTCGGTCACGAGGACCAGGGAGGGGACGCCGAGCCGCCCGGTGCCGCGCAGGTGCCCGGCGGCCTGCGCGGCGAGGTGGAACGTCGACACGACCGCGTCCGGCGGCAGCTCCCGGACCCGCCGCTCCAGCCGCGCCGCGATCACCGCCGTCAGCGGGGACGGGCGCGGCGGGCGCCGGGAGGTGAAGAACGCCCGGTAGATCCCGGCGTACGTCCACGGCGCGGACCTGACCATGGCCTCGTACGCGCGCCGCAGCCCGTCCCCGAGCCGCAGCGGGACGAGCTCAAGCACGTCGAGCACCGACGTCTCGACGTCCGCCGACGCCAGCCGGCGCGCCAGTTCCGCCGCGACCGCGTCGTGCCCGGCCCCCATGCCCGCCGTCAGAATTAGGAGTCGCTTGCCCATGACTTGAGCTCCCCCCGGTGACACTTCCCGCATGTCGCGCCGTGCCGTCGCCGCCGCCCTGGCCGCCGTCCTCGCGGGACACGCGCTGCCCGCGGCGACCTGGCTGCGCCCGGTCCGGCGCCTGACCCCCCGCGTCGCCGGGCGCGGCGGGCCCCGCCACGTCGCGCTCACCTTCGACGACGGCCCGGACGCCCGCTCGACGCCCCTCTTCCTGGACGAGCTCGCGCGGCTCGGCTGCCACGCGACGTTCTTCGTCCTCGGCTCGATGCTCCGGCGCGACCCGGCCCTCGGCCGCCGCATCGTCGCGGACGGCCACGAGATCGCCGTCCACGGCTGGCGCCACGGCGGCACGCTCACGGCGCGCCCCGGCCGCGTCCTCGGCGAGGTGCGGCGGACGGTCCGGCTGATCGAGGACGTCTGCGGCGTGTCCCCGTCCTGGTACCGGCCCCCGTACGGCGCGCTCAGCGCCGAGGCGCTCCTCGCCGCCCGCCGCGACGGCCTGCGCCCCGTCCTCTGGACGGCCTGGGGCAGGGACTGGACGGCCGCCGCGACCCCGGAGTCGGTGCTGGCGGCGTTCGCGCCCGGACTCGGCGGCGGCGCGACGCTCCTCCTGCACGACAGCGACGTCACCTCGGCGCCCGGCGCCTGGACGGCGGCGCTGGCGGCGCTGCCCGGCGTCGTCGCGCGGTGCCGCGCCGCCGGGCTGACCGTCGGCCCGCTGCGCGACCACGGGGTGCGTCCCTGACCACCGTCCTGACCACCGTTCCCACAGGGCCCTTCTCCCCGTTCACCCGTCCTCTATGTGGGGATGCGTCCGTTCCTTCTTTTCGGCGCCGCCCGGATTTCCGCGCTTGACCAAACGTTGGCGATCAAGGGTATTTGCGGGTCGGCCTCCGGGGAACCGTGCTGGAAGCCGTCGCCGCAAGGCCGCCGCCGGGCGCCGTGGCGGCCGTCGCTCCTGATGGGAGAGCATCCATGGACACGCCGCCGCCGCCAGCGGGCGCCCCCGGCGAGCCCTCGCGTCCGTCCGCGGAACGGATGCGGGAAGGGCTTCTCGCGATCCCGCGCGGCGTGGCGCAGGTCGATTTCCAGCCGAGCTATTGGACCGGGCTCATCTTCCTCATCGCCCTTTTCGTCGGCGGCTGGGAATTCGGCGCCTTCGGGCTGCTCGGCTGCGTCACGGCCACCCTCACCGCCTGGCTGTTCGGGGTCCCCTGGAATCGCGTCTCGGCGGGTCTCGAAGGGTTCTCCGGGACGCTCGTCGGCGTCGCCCTGGTCCTCTACCTCGGGACGAACTGGGTGACCTTCCTCGTGGTCATCGGCACGGCGATCGGGGCCAGCATGGTCAATTCCGCGCTGGTCGTCCTGCTCAAGCAGTACAACCTCCCGGCCCTCACGGCTCCGTTCTGCGTGGTCACGCTGATGATGCTGATCGCCGCGCCGTCCTTCCACCGGGTGTGGATCCACCATCCGCTCAACCCGCCGCCGTCGGCCGAGCACCCCGGCACGGCGGTCTCCTGGAGCGACGTCTGGCACGGCTTCTTCAACGGGTTCGGGCAGGTGTTCTTCCAGGACAAGTGGTACGTGGGGCTGCTCTTCCTGGTCGGCCTCGCGGTGTCGAGCCGGACGGTCGCGCTGGCGGCGTCCGCGGGGAGCATCATCGGGCTGCTGACGGGCTGGTGGCTCGGCGCGCAGGCGGCCGACCTCGACGCGGGCCTGTACGGCTACAACTCGGTGCTGACCGGGATCGCGCTGGCGGGGACGTTCGTCGTGCTGGGCCCCGCCGCGATCGGCTACGCCGCGATCGGCGCGGCGACCGCCGCGGTGGCGACCCCCGCCATCACCAACACGTTCGGCATTGTCGGCGGCCATGCGCTGACCTGGCCGTTCGTCCTCACCACCTGGATCTTCCTGGCCGCCGTCCCGACCCTGTCCATGCTGCGGCGGGCCCCGTGACCGGGGACCGCGCCGTCCTGGCGGTCGGCGGGCACGAGAGCCTCGCCGCCGGGACGGGCGGGATCCGCGACCCCGGCCGGGGGCTGCGCACCGCCCTCGGCGAGCACGCGCGGGCCGTCGTGGTGCCGATGACGCTCGGACGCGATCCCGGCACCGCGCGGGCCGCCGCGCAGACGCTGGCCTGGGCCGCGCGCGACCGGCGGCCGGGCGACCTGCTGCTCGCCCCGCCGCTCGGCACGGTCACGCATCTCGTCGGGTGGATCCGGGCGGCGGTCGTGCGGGCGGTCCCCGGCGCGGACTTCCGCGGCGCGGTGCTGCTGGTGGCGCGGGCCGCGGACCCGGAGGCCGACGCGGAGCTGTTCAAGGTCGCGCGGCTGGTCAGGCGGTATCTGCCCGTCCGGTGGGTCGAGGTCGCGCTCGCGGGCGGTGACCCGGACGTGGCCGAGGGCGTGGAGCGCTGCCGCCGGCTGGGGGCCGGGGAGGTCGTGCTCGTGCCCGCCTCGCTCGTCCCGCTCCGGCCCTGCTCCCCGGCCGACCGGGCCGCGGGGCCGCTGCTCGGCCGGGCGGCGCTGGCGGCGCTGGTCCGTGAACGCGCGGCCGAGGCGGAGCGCCGGTGGCGGCGCGGCCACGACGACGGCCTCGCTTCAGCGCCGAACCACGGGCACGGTCACGGCCACGGTCACGGGCACGGCGGCGAGGGCGAGCCGCGTCATCACGACGATTTCTCGGAATTCATCGGCATGGAACCAGGGGAGGGGGCCGCACATGGGCGGCTACATGTTCGCGGAGGGTGAGATCGAGTTGAACGCCGGTCAGCGCAGGGAGACGCTGACCGTGCAGAACACCGGTGACCGGGCCGTGCAGATCGGTTCGCACTTCCATTTCTTCGAGGTCAACCGGGCGATGAGCTTCGACCGCGAGAAGAGCTTCGGGATGCGGCTCGACATCCCGGCGGGCACCGCCGTCCGGTTCGAGGCGGGCGACACCAAGGAGGTGCGGCTCGTCGAGTACGGCGGCGGGATGCGGATCGTCGGGTTCGGCGGCCTCCTCGACGGGAGCATCCGCTCCTCGTCCGCGCGGAAGAAGGCGCTCCACCGGCTGCACGTGCGGGGGTACAAGGACACCGGGGCGCACGGTGGATCGTCCGGCGGGCACTGACCCGCTGGGGCCGCTGCTGGCGCAGCTGCAGCTCACCGACTCGGCGTTCCCGAGCGGCCTGTACACGCTGTCGCACGGGCTGGAGGGCCACTTCCAGCTCCGCGCCGTCCGCGCCGACGGCCTCGGCGACCTGGTCCGCGACCTGGTCCGGGCGGCGGGCACCGCCGACGCGGCGGCGCTGGCGCTCGCGCACCGCGCGGTGTCGGCGGGCGACTGGGACGCGCTGGTCGCGGCCGACCGCAGGCTCCACGCGATCAAGCTCAACCGGGAGCAGCGGACGGCGTCCGTCCGCACCGGGCGGCAGGTCCTGGACACGGCGGGCCCCGCGTTCGACTCGGCCCCGGCGGCCCGGCTGGCCCGGCTCGTCGCGGCCGGCGAGACGCCGGGCAACCACGCGGTCGTCGTCGGCGCCGTGCACGCGGGGCTCGGGGTTCCCGTCCGGGACGCCGTGGCCGGCGACCTGTACGCGTTCGCGGCGAGCTGCGCCACGGCGGCGGTGCGGCTCGGCCGGATCGACTTCCGGCGGGCGCAGGCGCTGCTGCGGGAGGTCCGGCCGGAGCTGGTCGCGGCGGCGGACGCGGCGCTGGCCGCCCGCGACCCGTGGGACCTGCACGCCTCGGTCCCGGCGGCGGACGCCGTCGCGGCCCTGCACGAACGGGCGGAGGCGCGCCTGTTCGTCACCTGACCCGCACGCGACCGATCGACGTCCGGAGGGACGACATGGAACTGGAAGAGGTGTACAAGGTCGGTGTCGGCGGCCCGGTGGGGTCCGGCAAGACCGCCCTCATCGAGGCGCTGGTGCCGCTCCTGATCGAGCGGGGGCACCGCCCCGGCGTCATCACCAACGACATCTACACGCAGGAGGACGCCGAGCACGTCCGCCGCACCCTGGCCGGGACGCTGGACGCCGACCGGGTCGTCGGCGTGGAGACGGGCTCCTGCCCGCACACGGCCGTCCGGGACGACCCGACGATGAACCTCGCGGCGGCGGCCGACCTGCTCGACCGCTTCCCCGACATCGACGTCCTGCTGTTCGAGAGCGGCGGCGACAACCTGACGCTCACGTTCAGCCCGGTCCTGGCCGACCTGTACGTGTTCGTCCTGGACACGGCCGAGGGGGAGAAGATGCCGCGCAAGCGCGGCCCCGGCACCACCGACTCCGACCTCCTCGTCATCAACAAGATCGACATCGCCCGGTACGTGCGCACCGACCTGTCGGTGATGGAGCGCGACGCCCGCGCGGTGCGGGGCTCGAAACCCGTCATCCTGACCGACTGCCTCACCGGGACCGGCGTCCCCGAGGTCGCCGACCTCGTCCTGGAGCGCAGGGAGGCGATGTGCTCACCGGCGGGGTGACCGCGGCGGTGGTGTCCGCGGACCCGGCCGGGCCGGGGCGGCCCGACCGGATGAGCGCGGCCTACTGCGCCCCGGAGCGGATCCCGTTCGCCGTGGCCCGGCACGCGGCCGTCCCCGACACCCTGCCCGTCGGCACGCCCGGCAAGGTCGGCGTCCTGGAACTCGGGTTCGAGTTGCTCGGCGGGCGGACCGAGCTGACCCGCCGGTTCCAGAAGGCGCCGCTGCACATCGCCCGCCCCCTGTTCGTGGACCCCGCGCTGCCCGACATGCCGTACGTGATGTTCCTGACGTCCGGCGGCGGGGTGCTGCAGGGCGACCGCTACCGCATCGCGCTGGAGTGCGGGCGGGGGACGTCGGCGCACTTCACGACCCAGACCGCCACGCGGCTCTACCGGATGGAACACGACTACGCCACCCAGGTGGTCGAGCTGGACGCCGGGCCCGACAGCTACGTCGAGTACCTGCCCGCGACCACGATCCCGTTCCGGGACTCGCGGTTCTACCAGCACATGCGCGTCACCGTCGGGGACCGCGCGACCGTCGTCCTCGGCGAGAGGCTGATGGCGGGACGCCTCGCCCGCGGCGAACGCCACGCCTACGCCGCCTACTGCACGGACCTGGAGGTCCGGGACGGGCGGGGCCGCCCGCTGTTCGCCGACCCGCTCCGGCTCGTGCCCGGCGAACGGCCGGTGACCGGGCCCGCCGTGCTGGACGACTTCGGGGTCATGGCCACCCTCTACGTCGTCACCGGGGCCGCGCCCGCGGGCGTCGTCGCCGACGCCATGCACGCGGCGATCGCCGCCACCGGGCTGCGCGGCGGCGCGAGCGTCCTGCCGGACGACCGCGGGGCGTGGGCGCGGATCCTCGGCGACCGGTCGCCGGAGGTCGACGCGGCCTTCGTCCGGACGTGGGACGCGGTGCGCCGCCTGCTCCTCCACGTGCCCGCGCCGGAGTACCCCGCGGGCCGGTGATCCGCCCGGCCGGTCACGGGCGCGGCGGCGCGGCGAGCGCGCCGACCAGGTCGTCGACGTCGGCGACGAGGCCGTCGAGGATCCGCCGGGCGGCGGCGAGGCCGCGCACCGCCCGGTCCGGAGGCTCGCGCTCCGCGCCGCGGCGGCGGGCCTCCCGGGCGAGCCGGTCGTCCAGGTCGTCCAGCAGTTCACTCACGTCGAACCGCCCCGGCGGCGGGCCGCCGGGCGCGGCGGCGTTCTCGACGGCGTCGGCCGCCCGGTCGAGGACGCGCGCGACGGGGCTCCGCGAGCCGAAGGCCACGCCGGTGATGTCCGCCACCGCGATGAGGCGGTCGCGGATGCGCCCGCAGGCCCGGACGACCGTCGTCAGCCGTTCGATCCGCTCGGGGTCGTGGTCCGGCTCGTTCTCCATCCGGTCCCGCAGGTCCGCGAGGCCGTCGATGGCCTTCCGGGTCGCGGTGAGCGGGCCGTCCGGCAGCCGGGACGTCTCGCCCTCGGCCACCGCCGCCGCGGCCCGGGCCAGCTCCGCGCACGCGGACAGGAGGTCGTCCACCCGCCCGGGGACCTCCCGCGCGGCCTGCCGCGGCCACAGCACCCGCGTCCCCACCAGGGCGATCGCGCCGCCCGCCGCGATGAGCAGGATGCGCCGCAGCGCGATGGACCAGTTCGCCAGGAAGCTGAGGTCCATCAGCATGAGGCTCAGCGGGGTGACGAAGACGTTCCAGTACGTGTAGCCGAGCGGCCGCAGGGTGAACGCCACGACCGCGAACAGCGTCATCGCGAGCGCGGCGTGCGGACGGCCGGGCGTCAGCGCCAGCACCACCGCCGCGATCAGGCAGCCCACGGCGCTGCCGGCGACCCGCTGGCCGACGCGCGACATCGTCTCCCCGTACGTGGCGTGCAGGGTGACCAGGACGGTCATCGCCATCCACTGCCCGTGCCGGATCCGGAACGCGGTGGAGACCGACATCGCGAGCGCGACCATCAGGGAGACGCGCACGGCCTGCTGGAACAGCGCCGACCGGTGCCGGACCTCGGCGGCGGCCTCCGCCGCCCGCGCCACCGGGCGCACGCGGACGGCGGGCGCGGGCAGCGCCGGGTCGTCGAGCGCGCCCCGGGCCGACTCCAGCGCGCTTTGCAGCCGGTCGACGCTCCGGGTGATCCCGTCGGTGATCGCCGCGTTCAGCAGGCCGTCCTTGTCGTCTCCGGCGGCCCGCCAGACCTCCTCGGCCCGGTCGGGCGGCATCGGCGGGGCCGTTCCGCCGGCGGGCGGGCGCGTCCCCGCCAGTCCGGCGGACAGCCGCCGGGCCTCGGCCGCGAGCGCGCCGATCGCCGCCACCGTCTCCGACCGCCAGGCAGCGGGCACGGACGCGGGCAGTGCTCCACCGGCGGTCAGCGCCCGTATCCGCGCCTCCAGGCCGACCGTCCGGTGGATCATCCGCCGGAACCCGTCGAGGAGCCGCCGCGGCCGGGCGTTCGGCGTCTCCGGCTGCCCGCTCAGGTAGAGGCTGTAGGTGGTGGCGGCCTTCCGCATGGCGGCCGCCGCCTCCTTGCGCCGGGCCTCCCAGTCGGCGGCGCCGGTCCCGGGGGAGCGCAGTTCGGCCGCCGCCGCGTCCAGCATCGCGGCGACCGCGTCGGCCACCGCCCCGAGCGCGCCGCCCAGCGGGCGCAGCCGCCGGAACGGCCAGGGGCTCAGCAGGATCACGGCGACCCACAGCCCGCCGAGGGCCATGAACGCCATGTTCTCCAGCGGGTGCGCGGGAGGCGGGCGGACCGCGGTGAACAGGACGGCGAACTCCGGGACCGGCTTCACCTGGCCCAGCAGCACCGCGCCCGCGACGATCGCGGCGAGCGCGACGACGACCGTCCAGGGGAAGGGGGCGAGCAGCCCGCCGAGCCCCCCGCCCAGGGCGACGACCACGATGAACTCGGCCATGGACCGGGCCCGCGCCCCGTAGGGGCCGGTGGGCGCGGCCACGGCGATCAGGTAGGCCCCGATGGCGGCGAGCGTCCCCCGGTCCGGCCGTCCGCTCAGCAGGCCGAGCAGCAGGGGCAGGCCGACGCCGAGCCCGGCCGCGAGGCCGTGGAACGGCGCTGCGCGGCGCGCGGCCCGGCCCAGCCGCTCCCGCATCGCCCGCCGGGCCGACTCGGCGGAAAGCGGCGCTGTCGTGATCATTGATGAGTCATGGCGCGCTCTTGGCTTTCCCGCGCGGGGGAACGGAGATCAGGCTAACAGCCGTCTTCCGGCCGACCCGCGCCTAGAAATCACCGGGCCGTTCCCATCAGGGGCCGTATGCCGCTTTTGGTCGTCTCGTCAATGTCCGTCGAAAGGATCGCCGATGAATCTCACACCACGGGAGATGGACCGACTGGTCATATTCACCGTAGCGCAGATGGCCCTCAAGCGCCGCGACCGCGGCCTGAAGCTGAACTACAGCGAGTCGGTGGCGCTGATCACGCACGAGATCGTGGAGGCCGCCCGCGACGGCAAGTCCGTCGCCGACTGCATGGAGCTGGGCAAACAGGTCCTCGGGCCGGACAAGGTGCTGCCCGGCGTCCGGGAGATGCTGCCGCTGCTCCAGGTCGAGGCCGTCTTCAAGGACGGCACCAAACTGGTCTCCTGCCACGACCCGATCGGGGCGAGTTAGCCGCGCCTTCCCGGCCGCCCGCCGCCGCGTCGCGAGGCCCGCCGGGGCGATGAACGAACGAAATGAAATTCGTCAGGAAGGTGAACCCGAATGACCTCCATCAGCCGCCAGAAATATGCGTCCATGTACGGCCCGACGGTGGGGGATCGTTTCCACCTGGGGGACACCAATCTCATCGTCGAAGTGGAGAAGGACCACAGCGAAGGGCATTACGGCGACGAATCCCAGTACGGCGGCGGGAAGACCGCCCGGGACGGCATGGCGAGCGACCCCGCGTCGACCAGCACGGTGGCCTTGGACGTGGTGATCACCAACGCCGTCGTCATGGACCCGATGATCGGCATCGTCAAGGGCGACATCGGCATCAAGGACGGCCGGATCGTCGGGATCGGCAAGTCCGGCAACCCGCACACCCAGAACGGGGTGGACCGGCGCCTCATCATCAGCGCGGACACCGAGGTGATCTCCGGGGAGAACCTCGTCGCCACCCCCGGCGCGATCGACACCCACGTCCACTTCCTCGCGCCGGAGCAGGCGCAGCACGCGCTGAGCAACGGGATCACCACCCTGGTCGGCGGCGGCACCGGCCCCGCCGACGGCACCCGCGGCACCACCTGCACGCCCGGCCCGTGGAACCTCGCCCGCATCCTCCAGGCGTACGAGGACATCCCCATCAACGTCGCGGTGTACGGCAAGGGCAACAGCAGCCTTCCCGCGCCGCTGGAGGAGCAGATCCGCGCCGGGGCGGCGGGGCTGAAGGTCCACGAGGACTGGGGGACGACCCCCGCCGTCATCGACACGTCCCTGTCGGTCGCCGACGTCTACGACATCCAGATCGCCATCCACACCGACACGCTGAACGAGGCGGGCTTCGTCGAGGACACCATCAACACGATCAACGGCCGCTCCATCCACACCTACCACTCCGAGGGCGCGGGCGGCGGGCACGCCCCCGACATCCTCCGGATCACCGGGGAGCCGAACGTCCTGCCCGCCTCCACCAACCCGACGCTGCCCTACACGGCCGACTCGGTCGACGAGCTCCTCGACATGACGATGGTCTGCCACCACCTCAGCTACGACGTGCCCGAGGACGTGGCGTTCGCCGACAGCCGGGTCCGCGCCGAGACGATCTCCGGCGAGACCGTGCTGCACGACCTCGGGATCATCAGCATCATCGGGTCGGACTCCCAGGCGATGGGACGGGTCGGCGAGTCGGTCACCCGCGCCTTCCAGATCGCCCACCACAACAAGGACAAGCGGGGCGCCCTCCCGGAGGACTCGTCCCGCAACGACAACTTCCGCGTCCTGCGCTACCTGGCGAAGCTCACGATCAACCCGGCGCGGGCGAGCGGCATGGCGGACGAGATCGGCTCGCTGGAGGACGGCAAGCTCGCCGACGTGGTGCTGTGGCAGCCGCACTCCTTCGGCGCCAAGCCCTTCATGGTGATCAAGGGCGGCCTGATCAGCTGGTACCAGATGGGCGACCCGAACGCGTCCCTGCCGACGCCGCAGCCCGTCTACTACCGGCCCACGTTCGGCGCGCACGCGTCCGCGCTGTCGAGCACGTGCGTGACGTTCATGTCCCAGGCCGGGATCGAGGCCGGGGTGCCCGAGCGGCTCGGCCTGCGGCGGCTCATCAGGCCGATCCGCCAGTGCCGGACGGTCGACAAGCGCCACATGGTGCGCAACTCGACGCTCGCCGAGATCACGGTCGACCCGGAGACCTACAAGGTCTCGGTGGACGGCGAGCCGGCCCACATCGAACCGGCCACGGAACTCCCGCTCAACCGCCTGTTCTTCCTCACCTGACCACCCGGCTCGCCATGAACGGCTCGGGTCGGGCCGTTCGAGCGCCCTGGGAGATCGCCTGACCCGCGTGCGATGCTTGCGGGCATGCGCGGGTTCTCCGGAGACTTGGGGCTGCGACGCCGGGAGCCGGTGTGAACGCCGGGGCGCGGAGACCCGTCCTGGCGCTCATGGGGTCCGGGGAGACCGCCCCGACGATGGTGAGCGTGCACCGCGACCTCGTGGCCCGGGTGCGTCCGGCGTCGGCGGTCCTGCTGGACACGCCCTACGGCTTCCAGGAGAACGTCGTGGAGATCTCGGCGCGGGCGCGGGCCTACTTCGAGCGCAGTGTCGGGTTACGGGTGGATGTCGCGCCGGGCCTGCGCGGGTCCGCCGCGATAGGCGCGGACGGTGCCCGCGGCGATGCGGGCCTGGCGGCGGTGCGCGGCGCGGACTGGGTGTTCGCGGGCCCGGGCAGCCCGTCGTACGCGCTGGCGCAGTGGCGGGACGGCCCGGTGGGCGAGGCCCTGGCCGACCACGCGCGGACGGGACGCGCCGCCCTCGTGTTCGCCTCGGCGGCGGCCTGCACGCTCGGCGCGTACGCGCTGCCGGTCTATGAGATCTACAAGTCCGGCGCACGCCCCCACTGGCTGGACGGCCTGGACGTCCTCGGCCGTCTCGGGCTGAAGGTCGCGATGATCCCGCACTACGACAACGCCGAGGGCGGCACGCACGACACCCGCTACTGCTACCTCGGGGAGCGCCGCCTGCGCGCGCTGGAGCGCGAGCTCCCCGGTGACGCCGCCGTGCTCGGGCTGGACGAGCACACGGCCGCGCTGGTCGACGTCGGCCGGGACGCGGTGGAGGTGCGGGGGCGGGGCGGCATGACCGTCCGGCGCAGCGGGGAGAGCGTGGTCGTCCCCGCGGGCGGGTCGGTGACCCTGACCGAGCTGCGGGCGCTGGTGCGCGGCGAGGTCGCGCGCCCGGCCGCCCGGCCGCGGGGCGAGGACGCGGAACCGGCGGCGCCCCCCGCGACCCTGCGGGACACCGTCGTCCGCTGCGAGCGGCGCTTCGAGGCCGGGCTCCGCGAGCGCGACGCCGAGGCGCTCGTGCGGGCCGTCCTGGACATCGACGCCGCCGTGGCCGCGTGGGCCGGGGACACCGAGGAGGACGACGGCGGCACCGACTGGGCCAGGGACGTCATGCGCAGCCTGATCGTCCGGCTGGGGCAGTCGGCAGGGCGCGGCCTGGCCGACCCGCGCGACGTGCTGGAGCCGGTGGTGGAGCCGTTGATCGGCGTCCGCGCCGAGCTCCGCCGGACGGGGTGCTTCGCGCTCGCCGACGCCGTCCGGGACGCGCTCCGGGCGGTCGGAGTGGAGGTGCGCGACACACCGGACGGCACCCGGTGGCGCCCCGGCCCGTGAGGAGGGCGGGCCGCCGCCGACCGTACTGCGCGTGAAATGCTGTTGCGATGGGGTCGCAGCAAGCTGTCGCGGTGGAGTCGGTGGTCGTGGTGGAGGCGCTCGCCTTCCGCGTGACCGGCGACGGCGGCCTGGCCTTCCGCGCGCTGGCGGGGGAGCTGGGCGGCGGACGGCATCCGGACGCGGTCGCGCGGGGGCTGCTCGGGCTGCCCCGCGACACCGCCGCGCACCTGCTGCACTCGACGAGCTGGCGGCACGAGCCGTCCGGCCGCGTGCTGCTGACCTACGCGTGCTGCCCCGACCCGCGGCCCGACCTCCCCGCCGTCCCGCTGACCGGCCGGACGCTGGCCCACGGCGACGGCCCCGCGAGCCCGTCGCCGGACCGGCCGCGGATGGAGCACGTGGCCGCGCACGCCGTCCGCCACCTGGCCTTCCTGCGGCACACCGACCCGGCCGCCCGCCGGGTGATCGAGCGGGTGCCGGGGCTGGCCCGCGTCCTCGCCTCGTGGTCGCCGGTACCGGCCGGGCAGTTGCCCGGCTCCGCCGGCGCCTAGCGGAAGTGCGCCGCGAGGGCGTGCAGCGCGATGAACGCGAGGAAGCCGAGGGCGAGGCTGCCGATCGCGTTGGCGGCGACCCGGCCGTACGCGCGGTCCTGGATCAGGTGGACGGTGTCGAGTTCGAACGTGCTGAACGTCGTCAGCGCGCCGCACAGGCCGGTGCCGAGCAGCGCCTCGGTGTCGGTGCCGGTTCCCGCGCCGTGCAGGGCGCCGAGGAGCGCGGCGCCGATCACGTTGACGGTGAGCGTCCCCCAGGGGAAGGCCGTGCCGGCGAGGGACTTGACGTAGCCGTCCATGACGTAGCGGAGCACCGCGCCGACGGCCCCGCCCGCGAAGACGAGGAGGATCGCGACGAAGGTGGTCATGCCGGTTCCGAGCGGTGCGGGATGCGGCGGCCGAGGACCAGCCCGGCGGCGACCGCGAGCCAGCCGACGACGACGCTCGCGGCCGCGTAGCCGATCCCGAGGCCCGGCCTCCCGTGGTCGCCGAGGGTGTAGATCCCGTCGATGAGGTGCGAGAACGTCGTGAAGCCGCCGAGGTAGCCGGTCACCGCGAACGGCCGGGCCAGCGGGTGCGGCCTGCCGCCGAGCAGGTACGTCGTCAGCAGGCCCATGGCGAGGCAGCCGAGGATGTTGACGGTGAAGGTGTTCCAGGGGAACCCCGTCGCGGACGCGGGGATCGCCTTGGTGAGCAGGTACCTCGCGACCGCGCCGGCCGCGCCGCCCCCGGCGACCTCCGCGACGACGCGCGGGGTCAGCGCCGGCGGCGACGGCCTCGCCTTGTGCGGGCGGAGCGCGGCGGCCTCGGCCCGCTCGCGCCGGTGCAGATGGTGGAAGCGGTGCGCGGGCGGCTCGTTCATCGACCCTCCGATCGCGGCGGCTCGCCAATGGAGCGTTGAATGACCCGGTCACCCACGGAGATCGCCGTCCTCCGTGATCCCCGGCGCTCGCCGGACTATGGGAGTCGGCGCGCCAAACACTCGTCAACGCTCCGGAAAGGCGGCGGCCGTCAGCCCTCGGTGAAGCGGGCGTCCGTCCCGAGGGCCTGCTCCTCGTCGGTCATGCGCATGCGGGTGAGCCGGTCGACGACCGTGCCGATGAGGTAGGTGGCGGTGAAGGCGTACGCGCCGACGGCCAGGACGGCGACGGCCTGCTTGCCGAGGACGGTGGCCGAGCCGCCGTAGAAGAGGCCCGCCGAGCCCTGGTCCCAGCCGGTCGCGAAGAAGCCCAGGGACAGGACGCCGACGACGCCGCCCGCGCCGTGGATGCCGGTGACGTCGAGGGTGTCGTCGTACCCGGCGACGAGTTTGAGCTCGACGGCGTAGGTGCAGACGGCGGCGGCGATGACCCCGATGGCGAAGGCACCCTCGACGCTGACGAAGGCGCAGGACGGCGTGATCGCGACCAGCCCGGCCAGGGCGCCGGACGCGGACCCGAGCCGGGTCAGGTGCCGGATGCGGAGCCATTCGATGAGCCGCCAGGTCAGCATCCCGGCGCATCCGGCGATCATGGTGGAGACGAAGGCGCGGGTGGCGAGGGCGCCGTCGCTGAGCGCGGACCCGGCGTTGAACCCGAACCAGCCGAACCACAGCAGCCCGAGCCCGAGCAGGACGAACGGGACGTTGTCCGGCCGGGGCCCGTGCCCGCGCCGGAACTCCACGCCGCGTCCGAGGACCAGCGCCAGGGCCAGTCCGGAGATGCCGGAGTTCAGCTCGACGACCAGGCCGCCCGCGAAGTCCATGACGCCCCACTTGTTGAGCCAGCCGGTGGAGGCGAACACCCAGTGCGCGATGGGCAGGTAGACGATCGTGGTCCACAGGGTGGCGAACAGCATCCACGGGCCGAACCGGGCCCGCCCGGCGATGGAGCCGCTGATCAGGGCCACGGTGATGATGGCGAAGGTGAGCTGGAAGCAGGCGTAGAGCTGCTTCGGGATCATGCCCTGCAGGGCGTCCGGGCCGACGTGGCCGAGCCGCCAGTCGCCCCAGCCGATCAGCCCGAGGCCGCCCGCGTCGCGGCCGAAGGCGATGCCGTAGCCGTAGAGGAACCACACGACGGTGATCAGGCTGATGCAGATGAAGCTCATGTAGAGCATGGTGAGGAGGTTCTTCGAGCGGACCATCCCGCCGTAGAAGAACGCCAGGCCCGGGGTCATCAGCAGCACCATGGCGGTGCTGGTCATCAGCCACGCTGAGGCGCCCGTGTTCAAGCCCGTGGACATTCCAGACCTTCCGGTCGCCGCTCCCTCCGGTCCCCACGTTGGATTCCAGCCGCCGGGGCGGAGCGTTCCAGCCGACTATGTTCACCCGCGCCGGACGGAAAAACGCCGCGCTCGCAAACTTGACCCGTTCCTTGCGCGAGGGATGATCCCGCCGGGGGCGTCACGGCAGGCGGAGATGAATATTACCCGCATTTTGGCGCCCGCCGGGGCGGCCATTTCAATGGCGTCGGAGATGATCAGTGGATGGCGAATCTGTCGGCTGGTCGGCGCCCCGCCCGCGTCCCGATGGCCCGAATCGCGGCCGGTCCCCGGAGCGGCCCGTGAGCACGCTCGAAGAGCGGGCGCCGGCGCCGCGGACGGCCCGGCCCCGGACGTCCAAGGGGCGCATCGTCGCCTCGTGGCTCTCGTCCACCGACCACAAGGTGATCGGGTACATGTACCTGATCAGCTCGTTCTCCTTCTTCCTGCTCGGCGGGGTGCTCGCGATGGCGATCCGCGCCGAGCTGCTGCGGCCGGGCCTCCAGCTGCTGAGCAACGAGCAGTTCAACCAGATGTTCACCATGCACGGCACGGTCATGCTGCTGCTGTTCGCGACGCCGCTGTTCGCCGGGTTCGCCAACGCCGTCATGCCGCTGCAGCTCGGCGCGCCGGACGTGGCGTTCCCGCGGCTGAACATGATCTCGTACTGGCTCTACCTGTTCGGCGGGCTCATCGCCGTCAGCGGGTTCCTCACCCCGAACGGGGCGGCAAGTTTCGGATGGACGGCCTATGCCACGCTGTCCGACCCGGTCCGGTCGCCCGGAATCGGCGGGGACCTGTGGGTGACGGGCCTGGTGCTGTCGGGCGTCGGCACGATTCTCGGCGCGGTCAATTTCATCACGACGATCCTGTGCATGCGCGCCCCCGGAATGACGATGTTCCGGATGTCGCTGTTCACCTGGAACGTGCTGCTGACCTCGATTCTGATCCTGCTGGCCTTCCCGGTGCTCGCGGGCGCGCTCGCGGCGCTGGAGGCCGACCGGAAACTCGGCGCGCACATCTACGACGGCGCGAACGGCGGCACGCTGCTGTGGCAGCACCTTTTCTGGTTCTTCGGCCATCCCGAGGTCTATATCATCGCGCTGCCGTTCTTCGGCATCATCAGCGAGATCATTCCCGTGTTCAGCCGGAAACCGCTCTTCGGCTATGTCGGCCTGGTGTTCGCGACGATCGCGATCGCCGGGCTGTCGATCACCGTGTGGGCGCACCACATGTTCGTCACCGGGCAGGTGCTGCTGCCCTTCTTCTCCTTCATGTCGTTCCTCATCGCGGTGCCGACCGGGGTGAAGTTCTTCAACTGGGTCGGGACGATGTGGCGCGGCCAGCTCACCTTCGAGGCGCCGATGCTCTTCGCCGTGGGCTTCCTCGTGACGTTCCTCTTCGGCGGGCTGACCGGGGTCATCCTGGCGTCCCCGCCCATGGACTTCCAGCTCTCCGACACCTACTTCGTCGTCGCGCACTTCCACTACGTGGTCTTCGGGACCGTGGTGTTCAGCATGTACGCGGGCTTCTACTTCTGGTGGCCGAAGTTCACCGGGAAGATGCTCGACGAACGGCTCGCGAAGATCCATTTCTGGCTGCTGTTCATCGGGTTCCACGGCACGTTCCTCGTCCAGCACTGGCTCGGCGCCTGGGGGATGCCCCGGCGGTACGCCGACTACCCCCGCCTCTTCGAGCCGCTGAACCACGTGTCCTCGATCTTCTCCTTCGTCCTCGGCGCCTCGACGCTGCCGTTCTTCCTCAACATCTACGTGACGTGGAAGAGGGGGAGGAGGGTGGAGTCGGACGACCCGTGGGGGACCGCGAATTCCCTGGAGTGGGCGACGTCCTGCCCGCCGCCCCGGCACAACTTCAACTCCATTCCGGCGATCCGCTCGGAGCGTCCGGCGTTCGACCTGCACCATCCGCATCTCGGCACCGAGCTGGCCGACGCCTACCTTCCCCCGAGCGAGCCCCGGGCCGGGAGGGAATGACCGATGCGCCGCCCGCCGCCGCTGTTCTGGCTGTGCGCGTCCGTCCTGGCGGGCGCGCAGGTCCTTTACCGGGTGGGCACCGGGGACTGGGCGGGCGGCATCCTCCTGGTCGCGGCGGCGTGCCTGGTCGGGGCGGTGGCGGGCGGCGTCAGGGGCGCCGCTCTCCGGGCGCGGCGGACCGGCGGGGGAGTCGCGCCGAAGGAGGCCGTCCCCGGGGCGGGGGAATCCGCCCTCCGAAGTTGGCTGCCGCTGCTGGCCGCCGTGGCGATCGCCATCGCCGTTCTCTGCATCGCCCTCACCTGATGATGTGAAAGGAGCGGCACGATGACGGATCTCGACGCCGTTCCCCAGAGGGCTCGATGAACTACAACATCAGCGTTCTGTTCCGCGCGATACCCGTCGTCATGGGAGCCGTATCGGCCGCGCTCGGGGGATACGTCCTCGCGCATTCGTCCGGGCCGAGCGCACGCGTCGCCGGTCTGGTGCTCATCTTCCTCGCGGCGATCTGCCTCTGCCTGTTCGCCACCGCCGCCACGATCATCAGGCAGCTCATCGGCCGCTACACCGCGCTGGACCGGCTGCTCTACCCGGTGTTCGGCTTCGCGGTCGGCGCCGTCCCCACCGGGTACGGGCTCTACCTGCTCGCGAGGACCCCGCGGCCGCCGCCCGACTTCGTCGCCGGGCATGTGATCTTCGGCGTGGGCATGGTCTGCGTGTGCGTCTCGTGCGTCGCCACGGCCTCCACCCGGTTCCTCCTGATCAGCGAGAACTCGGCGCTGCCCGAGGGGTCGCCGCCGCGGTCCCCGGCGCCGTTCGGCCCGTCCGCCGCGCGGATCCTGCTGGCGCTTCCGGTCGGCGCGGCCCTGGCCACCTGGGCGTGGGCGTTCCTCCTGCTGGCGGGCGGGGGCGGCGGGGCCGCGGCGGGACGCTTCACCGCCGCGCACGTGATGGGCGGCCTCGCCCTCGTCTGCACCTGCCTCATCGGACTGGTGGCGAGCATTCTGCGGCAGATCCAGAACACCTACACGCCGCGGGAGCGCGTCCTGTGGCCCGGCGCCGCCGCCGTCCTCGGGGCCGTCGGGATCGGATGGGCGGTGATCGCCATCGCCGTCCACACCCGGTCCTCGCAACCGGCCGCGCTCTACGTGCTGATCGGGCTGGGGCTCATCTGCTGGAGCATCCTCAGCAAGGTGCTGCTGCTCGCGCTCGTCTGGCGGCGGAAGGCCCCGCTGGCGAACCGGGTCCCGCTGATCCCGGTCGGCACGGCGCTGGCGTGCCTGTACCTCTCGGCGTTCCTCTTCGAGTCGGCCGACCCGGCGGTGCTCGTCGCGGCCCGAGTCCTCGTGGGGCTCGGCGGCATCTGCTTCTCGCTGTTCTCCATCGTCTCCATCCTGGAGAGCGGGACGAGCGGCTGAGGGCGGGCAGCGTTCAGGCGAGGGCCAGGAACAGCTTCTCCAGTTGGGCGCGGTCGATCTCGCTCTGCTCGGTGCCCGCGTTCTCACGCGAGACGCACTGCTCCAGACCGGTCGCGATGATCTTGAAACCGGCGCGGTCGAGGGCGCGGGAGACCGCGGCGAGCTGCGTGATCACGTCGGCGCAGTCCCGTCCCTCCTCGATCATCTTGACGATGCCGCCGATCTGGCCCTGGGCGCGGCGCAGCCGCACCGCGACGTCGGCCAGGTCGTCCTTGTCCAACCGCATGTCCGCTCTCCTCCTCGGGCGCTCGGCCGCGCCGTCCTCAGATATACCCCTATGGGTATCCGGACGCACGTCGGACGGCTGATATTCCCACGTCCAGCCAGCGCCGCCAACACCGTCGTGGCGGGGCGGCGCGAAGGGGGGCCTTGCAGGGCCTGCCGCCGAGCACCGCCACGGCTCCGGCCGCCAGCGCGACCGCGACGAGCGCCGTCCCGGTGCCGGAGAGGGCGGTCAGCGCGTGGCGGGCCCCGGGCGGCGCCTGCCCGGCGAGCACGAACGCGGCCATGGCGAGGACGAACCAGCCGAAGGCGCGGCGCAGCCGCGCGGGGTCGACGCGTCCGGCGAGGCGCGACCCCGGGACGCCGCCGAGGACGGCGGCGGCGGTGACCGCGAGGGTGAGCCTCCAGTCCAACTGGACGCCGTGCAGGTACCCGGCCAGGCCCGCGAACGACTTCATCGCGATGACCAGCAGCGAGGTGCCGACGGCCGTCGGCATCGAGAGGCCGCCGAGCAGCACCAGGGCGGGCACGACCAGGAACCCGCCGCCCGCCCCGACCAGCCCGGTGACGAGCCCGACCGAGACGCCTTCGAGGACGATCCGGGCGACCGGCCGTCCGGCGGGCCGGTCCGCCGGAGCCTCGGGGCCCTCGGGCGTTCCGGGGCCGCGGTGGCGCAGCATCGCGGCGGCGGTGACGGCCATCATGACGGCGAACGCCGCCAGCAGGACCCCCGCCGGGAGATAGGCGGCCAGCCGTCCGCCGCCGTAGGCCCCGGCCATCCCGGCGGCGCCGAACAGCAGCCCGGTGCGCCAGCGGACCCGTCCGGCGCGCGCGTGCGGCAGCACACCGGCAAGGGCGGTCGCGCCGACGACGAACAGCGACATCGCGATGGCCTGCTTCGTGTCCACCCCCGCCACGTACACGAGGAGCGGGACGGTCAGGATGGAGCCCCCGCCGCCGAGCAGGCCGAGCGAGGCGCCGATCGCCAGCGCGGCGGCGAGGGTGAGGGCGAGCGTCATCGCGGGGCCCGGTCCCGCAGCAGGGCGGCCAGTCCGGCGGCGTCGCAGCCGGGCGCGCGGTTGTGGGGCAGCCGGGCCAGCAGCGTCCCCATCAGGCAGGTGCCGGTCAGCGCGGCCACGGTCAGCCCGGCGCCGATGGCGGCGGCCAGCCACACCAGCGGGGGGACGGCGAGCGCGCCGAGGACGCCGGCCAGTACGAGGACTCCCGCGACCAGGCGGACCTGCCGCTCCAGGTCCCAGCGGGCGCGGCCCCGGGTGAGCGGCGCGCCCGCCGCCTCCCAGGCGAGGATCCCGCCGGTCAGGACGTGCGCGCCGGTCGTCCCGTCCGCGGCGAGGACGCGCTCGGCCTTGGTGGCGCGGTTGCCGGTCCGGCAGACCAGGACGATCTCGTCCAGATGGGCGCGCAGGTCGGCGCGATGCTCGCGGAGGGTGTCGAGCGGGACGTTGTAGGAGCCGGGGATGTGCGCGGCGGCGAACTCGCCGGGCGTGCGGACGTCCAGGATCCGCGGGGCGTCCGGCGCGGCGAGGCGCTCGCGCAGGTCCGCGGCCTCGACGGCGGCGGGGAGGGTGGTCATCTCGGTCTCACCTCGAACGGGGTGTCGGTGTCGGGCCGGTCCCGGGCCCGGTGCGGGCCGGGTCCGGGACCGGGGCGGACGGGGCCGCGCGGGTCACGCGGCCGTGACGAGGGGCAGTCCGGTCCGGGCGGCGGAGCCGTACTCGTCGTCGACGACCACGACGCGGCGCCCGGCGGCGGCCAGCAGCGAGGCGGCGATGGACGCGCGGTATCCGGCGCCGCAGTGCACCCAGACCTCGCCCGGCGGGACCTCGTCGATGCGGACGGGCAGGTCGTGCAGCGGGATGTGGACGGCCCCGTCGATGTGCGACCCGTTCCATTCCAGATCGCGCCGGACGTCCAGGACCGTGACCGGGCGGTGGTGCCGCACGGCGGCCAGCTCGGCGAACGAGGCGACCGGGTGGCTCGCGAGCCGCTCGCCGCCCGCCCAGCGCTCCGGCCCGCCGGTGGCGGACGCGGCGGGCCGGTCGATGCCGATCCGCACCAGCTCCCGCTGGGCCGCCGCCACGTCGTCGGACGTCTCGCCGAGCAGGGTCAGCGGCGTCCCCCACGGGATGAGCCAGCCGAGGTAGGTGGCGAGGCTCCCGTCCAGCCCGAAGTTGAGGGTCCCGGCCAGGTGACCGGCGGCGAACGCGGTGCGCGAGCGCAGGTCCACGACCCACTCGCCGTCCTGGACGCGGCGGCGCAGCTCGGCCGCGTCGGCGCGGCGCGGCGGCGACAAGTCGGGCGCCAGAGGTCCGGCGGTGTTGAGCGGTTCCATGTGGGCGTAGTAGGCGGGGTAGGCGTCGAGCCCGGCCAGCAGCGATTCCACGTAGGCCGCCTGGTCCAGGGTGAGCACCGGGTTGCCGCGCCGTTCCCGGCCGATGGTCGAGGACGCGGCCCGCGACTGGGTGGCCGAGCAGAAGCTGCCGAACCCGTGGGTCGGGAAGACCTCGGCCTCGTCCGGCAGTTCGTCCGCCAGCCGGTGCGCCGAGCCGTGCTGCGCCGCGGCCAGCTCGGCGGCGTGCTCGGCGCCCAGCAGGTCGGGCCGTCCGGACGATCCGTACAGCAGGGACCCGCCGGTGAACACGGCGGGCGCGCGTCCGGGCGCCTCCAGCACGTAGGCCAGGTGCGTGAACGTGTGGCCCGGCGTGGCGAGCGCCCGGACCCGCATCCGCGTCCCCACCTCGACCACGTCGCCGTCGCGGACCGGGTCGTGCGCGAAGGCCACCGGATCGGCGGCGTTGAGGCGGTACGCGGCGCCGGTGGCGCGGGCCAGCGCCAGGCCGCCGGTCACGTAGTCGTTGTGGACGTGGGTCTCGAACACGTCCGTGATCCGCACGCCCCGCTCGCGGGCCGCCGCCAGCATCCGGTCGATGTCGCGCTGCGGGTCGACGACGAACGCGACCGTCCCGTCCGTCACCAGGTAGCTGCGGTCTCCCAGCGACGGCGTGTCCATCGCAACGATCTCGATCACTGGACCTCCTCCCGTCGGATACCCCTGGGGGTATGTTCGCCACGGTAGCCGAGCGACGGGCGCGATGGCAAATACCCCCTGGGGTATCCAGCCGGGGCGGCCGCGTGCGGGCGCGGCGGCGTGCCCGGCGTCCCTCGGCGGGCCGCCGGAAAATGGTTTGCCGGGGCGGAGGCGGCCCCGGCAGAATGAGGGACGAAGCCGAAACGGGATCGGAAGGGGCAGGGGAAATGCGCAGTCAGCGAATGCATCGCCGTCGTTCCGATCTCGGGTGCCGCCGGGGGACGTGAATCGCGCGTCCCGGCTCCGGCCGCCCGCTGATCGCGGGCGGTCTTTTGTTTTTCGGAGGGTTGGCCGAGTGGGAAGGCAGCGGCTTGCTAAGCCGTGGTCAGGGTCGCCCCCTGCGCGAGTTCGAGTCTCGCACCCTCCGCGCTGAGCAGGGACGCTGGTGCGTCCGGCGGTCTCATAAGCCGCATCAGGCAGGTTCGATTCCTGCGCTCAGCACGCAGGTCTCCGTGGCGCAGTGGAGAGCGCGCCGGGTTGCGGACCCGGAGGACGCAGGTTCGAGTCCTGCCGGAGACGCGGCCTTCGTGGTGTAGTGGTCTGCACGCCAGGTTGTGGTCCTGGAAGTGTCGGTTCGATCCCGATCGGGGGCCCTTTCGGGGGTAGATATTGCCCAAGGGCTGGAATCAGGTTGCATTGTTTTTGATCGGCGCTGGGAAAAGCCCGAGGTATGCGTGGTTCCGCCCTGAAGGCTCTGCTGGCGTCCGGGCTCGCGGCGGTGGTCGCCTTGGCCGTCTGCGGCGGGCCCGCGCGGGCGGAGCCCGGTCCCGCGCCGTATCTGGATCCGCGGCTCCCGGTCGGGGACCGGGTCCGGGACCTGCTCGGCCGGATGAGCCTGGACGACAAGCTCGGCCAGATGACGCAGCCCGAACGCAGGTACGTCACGCCCGAGGACGTCACGCGGTACCGGCTCGGCGCGGTGCTGTCGAGCGGCGGGTCGGCGCCGTCGCCGAACACGCCGCCGGGCTGGGCGGACATGTACGACGGGTACCAGCGGGGCGCGCTCGCCTCGCCGCTGCGCGTCCCGATCGTGTACGGCGTGGACGCGGTGCACGGCCACAACACGGTTCCGGGCGCGACGATCTTCCCGCACAACATCGGGCTCGGCGCGTCCCGCGACCCGGAGCTGGTCCGCAGGATCGGCGCCGCGACGGCCGAGGAGCTGGCGGGCACGGGCGTGAACTGGGACTTCGCGCCCTGCGTGTGCGTGGCCCGCGACGACCGCTGGGGACGGACCTACGAGTCGTTCGGCGAGGTGCCGGAGCTGCCCTCGATGATGACGACGCTGGTCGACGGCCTGCAGGGCGGGCCCGCGTCCGTCCTCGCGACGGCGAAGCACTTCGTGGCGGACGGCGGGACGGCGGGCGGCGAGGACCGGGGCGACGCGCGGATCACGGAGCCGGAGCTGCGCGCCGTCCATCTGCCGCCGTTCCGGGAGGCGGTGCGGCGCGGGGTCGGCTCGGTGATGGTCTCCTACAGCTCGTGGAACGGGCTGAAGATGCACCAGAACCGCTACCTGATCACTGATGTGCTGAAAGGCGAGCTGGGATTCAAGGGGTTCGTCGTCTCCGACTACAACGGCATCGACCGGATCGACGACAAGCCCGGCTTCACCGAGGACGAGGTCGTCGCGGCCGTCAACGCCGGGATCGACATGGTGATGGTGCCGACGGAATGGCGCAGGTTCATCGACTACCTGCGCGACGCGGTGAACAGCGGCAGGGTCCCGATGTCCCGCGTCGACGACGCCAACCGCCGGATCCTCACGAAGAAGTTCGAGCTCGGACTGTTCGAGCATCCGCTGGCGGACCGCTCGTACATGAGGACGGTCGGCAGCGCCGCGCACCGCGCGCTCGCGCGGCAGGCGGTCGCGAAGTCGCAGGTGGTGCTGAAGAACGAGAACAACGCCCTGCCCCTGGACGACGACGACAAGGTGTTCGTGGCCGGGCGGAGCGCGAACGACATCGGCATGCAGTCGGGCGGATGGACGATCACCTGGCAGGGCGGGCCGGGCCCGATCACCAAGGGGACGACGATCCTCGACGGGATCCGCCAGGTCGCCCAGACGCCGGACAACATCACCTACGAGAGGGACGGCGCCGGTGTCGACGGCTCCTACGACGCGGCGATCGCCGTCGTGGGGGAGAAGCCGTACGCCGAGTACCACGGCGACCGTCCGGACGGCCTCCGCCTGGACCCGGACGATGTGAAGACCATCGAGCGGCTCCGCGCCGCCGATATTCCGCTGATCGTCGTGCTGGTGTCGGGACGTCCGCTGGACGTCGCCGACCGGCTTCCGGGGTGGGACGCCCTGGTCGCGGCCTGGCTCCCCGGCACGGAGGGGGCGGGCGTGGCCGACGTCCTGTACGGCGAGACCGCCCCGACCGGGCGCCTGCCCGTGACGTGGATGCGCGACAGCGGCCAGGAGCCGATCAACAAGGGCGACGGGAAGGCGCCGCTGTTCCCGTTCGGCCACGGGCTCGACTACTGACCGCGGCGCGGGCGCCCGGCCGAATTATGCAACTGTCTTTCATAAGTGGCCTGGAATAATGGGCGCGTCCGCCGGATCGCTGTCCGAGAGGGTGCCGTGACACCACACTCCATGCGCGGGGGCGACCCCTCGATGCTCCGCCGCCTCAACTCCGCCGCGACGCTGCGCGAGCTGCGCGACGGCGGCGAGGGCACGCTGTCCGAGCTGGCCGCGCGGGTCGGGCTGTCGAGGCCCACCACCGAGGGCGTGCTCGGCGAACTGATGGAGCGCGGCCTCGTCGCGGAGGACGCGCCGCGTCCCGGCGCGGGCCTCGGCCGTCCCGCCCGCCGCTACCGCTTCCGCGCCCGCGCCGGGCACGCGCTCGGCGTCGACATCGACGCGCGCCGCGTCCGGGTCGTCGTCGCGGACCTGACCGGCGCGGTCGTCGGCGGCCACCGCGCCGGGCTGGCGGAGCAGGCCCCGCCGCGCGAGCGGATCGCCGCCGTCCGCGCCGCGGTGAGGGCGGGGCTGCGGGACGCGTCGGTGGAGCGGCGGTCGCTGCGGGCGGTCGCCGCCGGGACGCCGGGCGTCGTCGCGCCGGACGGGACCGTCACGTCCTGCACCGTCGTCCCCGGCTGGACGGGCGTGCGGCTGGGCCGCGAGCTCGGCCGCTCGTTCCCGTGCCCGGTCCTCGTGGAGAACGACGCGAACCTCGCCGCGCTGGCCGAGCGCTGGCGCGGCGCCGCCCGCGACGCCGACGACGTCGTCTGCGTCCACGCCGCGCTGCACACCGGCATGGGCGCGCTCCTCGGCGGGCGCCTGCACCGGGGCCGCTGGGGCGCGGCCGGGGAGATCGGCATGCTGCCGGAGCTCGGCCTGCGCGACACCACCGCCGCGCTGGTCCCGGACGCCGGCGCCGGGCCGCTGTTCGACGAGGCCAAGCGCGTGCTGGAGGACGCGGCCCGCGGCGTCCCCGCCGCACGGGACGCGGTCGAGCGGCTCGCCGCCCGGATGGCGCGCGGGATCGCGGCGATGGCGCTCGTCCTCGACCCGGAGATGGTGGTGCTCGGCGGGCCGCTGATCAGGTCGGGGGACGCGCTGGTCGCCGAGCTGCGCAGGCGGGTCGCGCCGCTGTGCCCGAGCCCGGTCCGGATCGAGGCGTCCAAGCTGGGGGACGAGTCGGTGGGCCTCGGCGCGGTCCGGCTCGCCCTGGACCGCATCGACGAGGACCTGTTCCGCCTGGACCGTCCGGCCGACGCGGTTCTCAGCGTCGCCGACGAGCGGGAGGCGGCCCAGGGCTAGGGGGTCAGCGGGGTGGCGAAGGTCCAGCCTTCGGCCAGGAGGGCGTCCGTCGCGGCGACGGCGGCCGCCAGGCGCCGGTCGTGCGGGCCCGCCACCTTGACGTGGGGCAGGCCCCGTCGCCGGAGTTCCTCCTCGAAGCGCCGCGACATCCGGGAGCGGATGGACGCGCCGTCCCGCCAGCCGTCCTGCTCGAAGGGGACGCCGTCCGGCGAGGTGAGGATCCACAGGTGGTGCGGGTTCCGCTCGTGGACGGCCTCCACCGCCGCGGGCGCTGGTCCGCCGAGGTAGCGCTCGTGCCAGAGGGCCGTGGCGAACGCGTCGGTGTCGCAGACGAGCAGCGGCGAACCCGAGCGGGCGGCGGCGTCCTCCATCACCGCGTGGTGCTCGGCGATGCGGACGAAGTCGGCCGGCTCCCAGGTCAGGTCGTCCAGCCACAGGGACGGGTCGCCCGCGGCGCGGCGGGCGGCGGCGAGCTTCTCCTCGGTGAACGTCCGGCCGTACTCGGGGACCCAGCGGGTCGCCGCCCAGACCCCGCCCCGGCCCGCGTAGTGCGCGGCGAGGGCGCGGGCGAGCGTCGTCGTCCCGGTCGACTCGGCGCCCACCACGACGACCCGGCGCGCCAGGTACGCGCGGACGGGCGGCGCGAGGAACCCCCAGTGCGCCGCGGGATCGTCCCGGACGGCGGTGCCGCTCACCGGGAACCGGTCCCGCGCCGGATCGACCGGGACGTGCCGCGCCGAGAGCCGCTTCGCCAGCTCCGGGCCGTACTCCTCGGAGCTGAACACCGCGTCCACGGGCGGGACGGGCACGCCGAGGCCCGACAACGTCGCGACGCCCGACCGGAACGCCGCGACGTGGGCCGACCAGACCTCGGCCGAGCCGTAGTCGATCCTCGTGTCGTCCACCACCGGGACGATCTCCACGTGCGGCTGCGGGTGCGCCTCGCGCAGCCAGGCCGTCCGCAGCGGCAGCGGGACGCTCTCCACGCTCGACGCCGCGACGACCACGGTCACCCGGTCGCACGCCGCCGCGGCCGTGTCGATCAGGTGGCGGTGCCCGGCGTGCGGCGGGTAGAACTTGCCGATCACCAGCCCGTGCGCGTGCCTCACGCGGGCTGGACCGCCGGGCCCGCCGCGCCCCGGCCCCGGGAGCGCAGGTCGCGCCGCCACGCCAGCAGCCCGGACACGCACAGCGTCAGGAACACGACGTACAACGCGCTGGTCAGTTTCAGGTCCTTGTGGAAGTAGAGGGGGATGTAGACGAGGTCGGCGGCGATCCACAGCCACCACGACTCCAGCAGCTTGCGCGACTGCCCGTACGTCGCGGTCAGCGAGATCGCGGTGGTGAGGGCGTCCCAGAAGGGGACGGTCGAGTCGGTCCAGGCGGAGAGGGCCCAGGTCAGCAGGGCCGTCCCGGCGGCGGCCGCGGCGCCGAGCGCGGCCCATTCGGCCGCCCGGGTGCGCCGCACCGGGAGCCGGTCGCGGCCGTCCCCGCCGTACAGCCACACCCACCAGCCGTAGAGCTGGAGCGCGACGTAGACGATCTGCAGCCCGGAGTCGGCGTACAGGCCGCCGTCCAGGAACACGAGGCCGAGCAGGACCACGTTCGCGATGCCGACCGGCCAGTTCCAGATTTTCTGCCGGACGACGAGCCACACGTTGAGCGCGCCCGTCGCGAAGCCGAGCAGCTCCGCCCAGGTCGTCGGGACACCGCCGAGGTGGAAGGCGGGATCGAGCAGCGGGCCCAGCGGGACGTTCACCGACATCCCGCCATGATCACATCTCGTCAGAAGGACGACAAGGGGGGGCGGGCCGCGGGTCAGGCCGGAGTGAGGAGGACGAGCGGTGCCGAGGTCGGGCGCGCGGAGCCGCCCGCCGGTTCGACGGTGAGGCCGAGCCTGTCGGCCGGGCGCCATGTCCCGGCGACGACGGGGCGGCTCCGGTCGGCGGGCAGGAGCCCGGCCGAGCGCGGGCCGTCCGCGCCGATCAGCCAGAGCTGGTACGCCCGCGCGGACGGCAGCGCCCGCAGTCCGGCGGACGCGACGACCACCCGCCCGCGCGCCGCGGACGCGACGACGGTGACCGTCCCGCCGTCGGCGGCGCGTCCCGTCGCGGCGCGGGCGTCGGGCGCGGACAGCACGGACGCGACGTCCCGGTACGCCGCCTCGGCACGCTCCACCCGCTGCCGGTCCCGGACGGCCTGCGCGACCGACGCCGCCGTGACCAGGCACGCGGCGGCGGCCAGCCCGGCGGCGACCGCCCGCCGCCACCGCCGCGAGGGCGTCCCGGGACGTGCCCTCCTTCCCGGCGACCGGTCCACCGCGCGGTCCGCCGGGGCGGGGGGCGCCTGCGGGACGTTCCGGATGCTCGCCATCACCCGGTCGCGCAGTTCGGGCGGGGGCGGCTCGGCGACCGCCATGCCGAGCCGCGCCGCCGTCGCCTGGAACTCGCGCAGCTCCGCCGCGCACGGCTCGCATCCGGCGAGGTGCGCCTCGAAGCGGGAGCGCTCGCCGGGGTCGTCGATCGCGTCCACCGCGTAGGCGCCGGTGAGGCTGTGCAGGTCCTCGGTCATCGCTCGACTCCCAGGCAGTCGCGCAGGCGGACGAGGCCGTCGCGCATCCGGGTCCGGACCGTGCTCGGCGGCGCGCCGACGAGCTCGGCGACCTCACGGTAAGAATGCCCCGCGTAGTAGGCGAGCGTCACGGCCTCGCGCTGGAGCCGGGTGAGCGTCCGCAGGCAGCGCCGGACGCGCTCGTGCTCCAGCCGCGCCTCCACCCGCTCGCCCACCGGGTCGTGCGCGGACCCGGGCGCGGCGGCGGTCCGCGCCTCCCGGTCCCCGGCGCGCTGCTCGCGCCGCACCCGGTCCACGGCCCGGCGGTGCGCGATCGTCGTGATCCAGGCCAGCGCGGACCCGCGCGCCGGGTCGAAGCGCGCCGCCGACCGCCACACCTCGATCATGACCTCCTGCGTCACCTCCTCCGCCAGCGCCGGATCGCGGACGACCCGCCGGACGAGCCCGTGCACCGGCGCCGCCGCCACGTCGTACAGCCGTTCGAAGGCCCGCTCGTCGCCGCGCGCCACCCGGCCGAGCAGCGCGTCCGCGCCGTGCCCCGGCGAGGCGCCCGTCTCCGGCGGTCCCGTCTCCGCTGGCATGCCGCGCTCCCCTCGGTGGGCCGCCCGACCCGGGCCGCGCAGCGCGGCCCGCCGGGGATCGGGGGTCACAGGACGAGGCTGCGCAGCGTCAGGCCGACCCCGAGGACGACGACCGTCGCGGACGACCCGATAGGCATCATCCCGGACGGAACCCACCGCCGGATGGCCGGAACGCGCCGTCCGGCCAGGGCCCGTCCCGCCGCGACCAGCACGCCGACCGACACCAGCGACACCGCGAGCCCGAGCCCGTAGGCGAGGACGAGCACGACCCCGAACCACGCGCGCCCGATCGCCGCGCCGCCGACCAGGACCACCACCGCCGACGGGCTCGGGACCATCCCGCCCGCGAGGCCCATCAGCACGACCCCGCCCCGCCGCGGCGGCGCGTGCGAATGCCCATGCCCGTGCCCGTGGCCATGGCCGTGGCCGTGGCCGTGCCCGTGGGAGGGGTGGCGGCGGGCGCGGAGGGCGCGGCGCAGCAGGACCGCGCCCGCCGCCGTGACGAGGACGCCGCCCGCCGCGCCGAGCCAGGGGAACACCGCGTCCGGGGCGAGCAGCGTCCCGGACGTGACGAGCAGCCCGAGCGCGAACACCCCGGCGGTGTGCGTGGCGGTGACGGTCAGGCCGAGGGTGAGGACGTCCAGGGTCCGCCGCCGTCCGGACCCGATGGCGTGCGCGGCCATGATCGTCTTGCCGTGGCCGGGCGCGAGGGCGTGCAGCGCGCCGAGCGCCAGCGCGACGAGGAACGCCAGCAGCGCGAAGCCCGGCGTGAGGTCGCGCCGCGCGACCAGGGACGTGAACCGCCGCGTCAGGCCGTCCGTCCCGCGGGGGAGCAGGCGCTCGGGTCCGCCTCCGGCGGCGGGCGCGGCGAGCGGCGGCCCGCCCGCCCGCACCGTGAGCGTCGCCGACCGCCGGGTGAGCGGCGACGCGAGCATGTCGCCGGGATAGGCGGTGAGGCGGCGGCTGCGCGACGTCGCGGGCACGTCCGACGCGGACAGCGTCATCCGGTCGCCCCGCGCGGTGACCTCCCGCCAGCCGACCCGTCCGTCCGCCTCGCCCGTCCGGAAGGTGATCGCGCCGGGCCCGGCCGGGGCGGTGATCCGGCACTCGGCGCGCAGCGTCGGCAGCCCCGCCTGCCCGGACGGCGCCGTCGCCGACGCGGCCCGCACGGTCGCGGCCACCGCCCGCCCGTCCACGGTGACCTGGAACGACGAGGCGGCGCGGCGGCACGTCCCGGCCGCCCAGGCGGCCAGCTCGGCGCCGGACGGACGCCCGTCGTGGTCGGCGTCGAGGTCCGGCAGGGCCTGCGCGGCGGGGATCTCCGCGAGGTCCTCGACGTGGTCGATCCGCAGCTCGTGCGGGGCCGCGACGAGCCCGTCGTAGTGGTTCACGGTGAAGTTGCCGAGCGGGTGCGCGGCGGCGAGCCCGGCCGCGAGCGCGAGTGTGATCACGGCGTGCCTCCGAGGTCGGTCAGCGCGGCCTTGGCGCGAGGTGCCCACAGCGGGGAGAACCGCGGGTTGCGGCGCAGCGACGCGGCGAGGTCGCGGCGGGCGGCGGCGCGGTCGCCGACCGCCTTCTCGATGACGCCGAGATGGAAGCGGAACTCGGCGCGGCGGTATCCGGTCGCGGTCGCCTGGCGGGCGTAGCGGAGCGCCTCCCGGTCCCTGCCGTTGCGGTGCAGGGCCCAGGCCAGCGCGTCCGCCGCGTGGATACTGCACTGCTTCGCGCGGGCCGCCCCCGGGCAGCGCCGCTCGTACTCGGCCCGCGCCGCGCGCAGCGCCTCCGCCGGGTCGCCGTGGTCGCTCTCGAACAGCGCGGTCTCCAGGTCGGCGTCCACGCCGTCGGCCTTCGCGATCCGCGCCCAGGTCGCGGCGACGGCGTACTGGCGGTCCGCCTCGGCGCGGCGTCCGGCCGCCTCCAGCAACTCGCCGTACTCGGTCAGGTACTGCGGCAGCGGCAGCCGCCGGACGATCTCCGCCCATCCGGCGAGCGCCCCCGCGACGTCGCCCCGCGCGGCGCGGACGCGGGCGGCGCCCGCCATCGCGGGCACCGAGCCGGGCGACGCGCGCAGCGCCTCCGCGAACTCGCGCCCGGCCCGGCCGAGGTCGCCGTCGTTCCAGGAGATCTCGCCGGTCGCGGTCGCGATGTAGGCGAGGTCGCCCCGGTCGGTCGCGGACGTCCGCGCCAGGCCCAGGACGCGGCGCGCCTCCTTCACCTCGCCGCGCAGCTCCCGCACGTACGCGAGCCGCGTGAAGATCGGGATGCCCGGCCGGGCCGCGTCCGCGTGCCGCGCCGCCGCGAGGGCGTCGTCGTAGCGGCCGAGCTCGACCAGCGCGTCCACCCGGACGGCCGCCGCCCGCTGCCCGTACGGGTTCGCCGCGAGCGAGGCGTCGGCGTGCCGCAGCGCCCCGTGGAAGTCGTGCCGGGCGGCGGCGAGCGCGCCGAGCCCGGCGAGCGCGCCGTCGTCGCCGGGCGCCTCCTTCAGGGAGCGCCGCAGCGCGCCGTCGGCCTTCGGGTAGTAGGTCGTGTCGCCGGTGGTCCGGGCCAGCTCCACGTACGCGAGGCCGAGCGACGCCCATCCGGCGGCGTCGCGCGGCCGGTCGCGGAGCCGCGCCTGCAGCCCCGCGACGCCGGAGGCCGGGGCCCCGGCGGCGCCGGACCCGGCCGTGGCGCGCACATCGGAGGGGCGGTGGGGGGCCACCGCCGCTCCGAGCGTCAACGCCACGGCGAGTCCGGCGGCCGAGGCCCCGGCGATCAGGGGGCGACGGCGCATCAGCTCGCGCGCCGTCCCGGCTCGGGGCTCCGGCGCCGCCACCACAGCAGCCCGCCGGTCAGCACGAACGTCGCGCCGCCCGCCAGCGCCGCGACCGGCAGCGCGCCGAGCAGCGCCGACCCGCCGTCGCCGTCGCCGGCCGTGCTCCGCGTCGCACCCGCGTTGAGGAAGCTCATCGGCTTGCCGTCCGCGCCCGTGCGCTGCCCGGACGTCCTGGCGCCCGGCGTCCTGCCGCGGGCGTCCGTCCCGGAGCGGGGAGCCGCCACGTACGGGAACGCCTTGTCGAAGGGGAGGTCGTTGGCGTTGACCGCGTCGCCGAGGTCGTTCTTGTTGCCGAGCAGCTCGCCCTCGGCGACCTGGAGGATGATGTCGGTGACGTCGTCGGTGAGCCGCCGCCCGTTCGGGAAGCCCTGGACGTCGCCGCCGAGGACGCCGAGCCGGTCCGGCTTCGGGTTCGGCTTGATCGAGGTGTTCAGCCGCAGCAGCTCGGCCGGCCGCACGTTCTTCGGCTGGTTCAGCCCCGGCACGCCGGTCAGGAACGCCTGGACGAGGTCCTTGCGCGGCGTCGCGGGCGCCGGGATCTTGTAGAGCTGCTGGATCAGCTTCGGCACCTCGGGATCGGTGACGAACTGGGCGAACTGCGCGTCCGCCCACGGGTTGGACGCGTTGAACGTGTCCTTCTTCCCGCGCGGGATGACCACCTCGTTCACCAGCGGGGCGCCGAGCCGCGAGACCTGCGCCCAGTCGCCGCCCGCCGTCTGCCGCTGCACGGTGGAGTTGACGCCGATCACCGGGTCCTGGCCGGTGACCAGGTCCTTCGTCGGCACCTGGACGGCCAGCGTGTTCACGTTGTAGCCGCTGACGGTGTCGTCGCCGACCTCCTTGAGGTTCCCGTTGAACAGCAGGTTGAAGATCTGGAGGTCGATGAAGAAGGAGTCGTCGGCCTGCCCGGCGAACGCGGTCGTCCCGTTCCCGAGCTGCTTGATCGCCTGCTGGCGCAGCACGGAGTAGTTCGGCATGGACGCCTTGCCCACGTTGGACGGCGCGACGGGAGCGTTGTTGGCCAGCTTGCTGACGCCGGTGACCTTCCCGTCCTTCTGGCGGATCAGGGTCAGGTCGTAGGTCTGGGTGAAGTTGAGGTCGGGGTCGTCCAGGCTCGTCACGGGCCCGGTGTTGTAGAGGAAGGTGTTGCCGTTCTTCAGGAAGTCGTTGAACTCGAACCGGTAGATGAGGTCCGGCTGGGCGTCGCCGTCGTTGTCGACGTTGAAGTCGTAGCGGGCGTCGCGGGCGAACTTGTAGAAGTTGGGCCCGCCCGCCGGGTCCTCGAACGGGATGAAGTTGGCGACGAGCGTCGTCGTGTCCGGCTTGTCCGGGCTGACGAACGCGTACACGTCGGTGTTGTCGTACTGCGGCTGCCCCGAGATGAGCGGCGCCTCGCGGTGGCTGGACGCGGCGCCCTGCCGCGGCGCGAGCCCGGCGAACCCGCCCGCGAGGAGCAGGCCACCGGCGGCGACCAGCGCGGCGGCCCGCCGCGCGGTCGGATGGATGGTCGGACGAACGGTCGGCATCGTGGATACCCCTCCCGGCCTCCGGACGCCCGTCGCGGCGGCGCCTCGGTGGCGCTGGGCTAGGTCTGCCGCGACGCCGGATCGACCGGTCTCTTCGCCATGCCCGCGACTACTTCGCCGCCGGTCCCGGATCTGGTTGGTCCCGGCCGCCCGTTGGCCGGATGCGGCCACCCCGCCGGGGCGTCCGTTTGACAATGAGTGAGCGCTCACTCAGACTGAAGGCGCAGGTGGGAAGGCAGCGGAGAGCGCAGAGGAGAAGCCATGTACCCCGAGCTCAGCGGGACGGTCGTCGTCGTCACCGGCGGTTCGCGCGGAATCGGCGCGGGCACCGCCCGCGCGTTCGCCGCCGAGGGCGCGCGGGTCGCCGTCATCGGACGCGACGGCGCGGCCCTCGACGGCGTCGCCGCGGAGATCGGCGGGATCGGGGTCGTCGCCGACGTCACCGACCTCGCCGCGATCGAGGCGGCGCGCGGGCGGATCGAGGACGGGCTCGGCCCGGTGGGCGTGCTGTGCGCGTTCGCCGGAGGCGGCATCGCGCGTCCCGGGCCGACCGCCGCCATGTCCGAGGAGGAGTGGCGGTCGGTCGTCGACGGCAACCTGACCGCGACGTTCCTCACCCTGAAGGCCTTCCTGCCCGGCATGCAGGAACGGCGGGCGGGCGCGGTCGTCACGATGTCGTCCTCGGCCGGACGGCTCCCGACGAACCTGCCGGGCGGCGGCGGGCGCGAGCTCGGCAACCCGTGGGGCGCGCCGGTCGCCTACGAGGCGGCGAAGGCCGGCGTCCAGGCGCTGACCAGGCACGTCGCCGCCGAGGTCGGGGCGGACGGCGTCCGCGTCAACTGCGTCGCGCCCGGCACGATCCGCACCGAGCGCACCGACCGGTACATGTCGCCCGAGGTGCGGGAGGCGGTCGCCGCGTCCCACCCGATCGGCCGGATCGGGGAGACGCGCGACGTCGCGGGCGCCGCGCTGTTCCTCGCGTCCGCGCAGGCGGGCTGGCTGACCGGCCTCACGGTCGACGTGGCCGGAGGCCGGGTCATGCTCTAGCCGCGCCGGGCGGCCCGCCCGGGGCTAGGCGACGATCAGCAGCGGGTTCTCCAGCAGCGTGGCGAGCCGGTCCAGGAACTTCGCGCCCGTCGCGCCGTCGGTGGCGCGGTGGTCGACCGACAGCGTCAGCGCGAGGCGCTTGCCGGGGACGACCTGCCCGTCCCGGACGACCGGCTCGTCCCGGACGCCGCCCACCGCGAGGATCGCCGCCTCCGGCGGGTTGATCACGGCGGAGAACGAGTCGACGCCGAACATGCCGAGGTTGCTGACGCTGAACGTCCCGCCGCTCATCTCCGGCAGGGACAGCTTCCCGTCCCGCGCCTTGCCCGCGAGCTCCCGCGTCTCCCGTCCGATCTCCGAGACGCTCTTGCGGTCGGCGTCCTTGATGACGGGGACGAGCAGGCCGTCCTCGACCGCGACCGCGACGCCCACGTGCACGCGCTTGTGGAAGAGGAGGTTCTCCTCGGTGTAGGAGACGTTCACGGCCGGGTGCTCGCGCAGCGCGGTCGCGGCCGCCTTCACGATCAGGTCGTTGACGCTGACCTTGGCCGGGGCGAGCGCCTCGTTGAGCGTGGCGCGGAACGCCAGCAGCGGCTCGGCGTCCACCTCCCGGTTCAGGTAGAAGTGCGGCGCCTCGCGCTTGCTCTCGGTGAGCCGCCGCGCCGCGACCTTGCGGAACCGGTTCAGCGGGACGGCCTCGACGTCCGGGTCGTCGACGGCCCGCGCCGTCACGGCCGGAGCCGGAGCCGGAGCCGGGGCCGCCGCGGGCGCCGGGGCGGGCGCGGTGGTGCGGATCGCGGCCTCGATGTCGGCGCGGACGATCCGTCCGCCCGGACCGGAGCCGGTCAGCGTCGCGAGGTCGAGGCCGTGGTCGCGGGCCAGCCGCCGGGCCAGCGGCGACGACGGCGGACGCGACCGTCCCGAGGAACGCGGCACGGCCGGAGCAGGGGCCGCCTGAGCCGCCGGGGCGGCGGCGACCGGCTCGGGCTCGCGCGCCGGTGCCGGTTCCGGTTCCGGCTCGGCCTCCGGCCGGGCGGCGGCGGGAGCCGGGGCGGCGGCGCCGCCGACCGGGG
>NZ_BCQP01000033.1 GCF_001552135.1 Actinomadura chibensis NBRC 106107
AGCTCGCGACGCGGCACGGCGGGGACGACGCCCGTCCCGCCGAGCACGGCCGCTGGACGCCGGGCCCTCCGGAGCCGGCGGCCGCGACCGGCGTCCTGGCCGGTCCGCCCGTCCCGCCCGAGCCCGCGCCGAACCCGACGCGCGTCCTCGCCGAGCCGCCGCCGCAGGACCCGCCGCCCGCGCCGCGCTCCTTCCGGAAACCGCTGCTCATCGGCGGCGCCGCCGCCGGGGCCCTCGCCCTCCTGGCGCTGCTGCTGGCCGCGCTGTCGCCCGACTCGTCCGACAAGGCGGGCGCGGGACGGCCGGGTCCGCCGTCCGCGACCGCCACGGCGCCGTCCGTCGCCTGCGCGGTGACCTACACCCTGCAGGGGACGTGGCCGCGGGGCTTCCAGGCGTCCGTCCGCATCACGAACCTCGGCGACCGGGCGATCGACGGCTGGACGCTCGGCTTCGAGTTCCCGGACGGGCAGTCGATCGTCCAGCTCTGGAACGGCAGCCGCACCCAGGAGGGCGCCGCCGTCACCGTCACCGCGGCGGGCTGGAACCGGTCGATCCCGCCGGGCGGGACAGCCGAGTTCGGCTTCCTCGGTCGCCAGGACGGCGCGAACGGCGCGCCGTCCCGCTTCACCCTGAACGGCGGCGAGTGCCGCGGCTGACCGTCAGCTCGCCGGGGTCATCAGCTCGACGCCGATGAGCGAGGCGAGCACCAGCGTCCGCTGCGGCTCGGGCAGCGGCGCGAACACCCGCACGGTGTGGCGCCGCCGCCGGTCGTTGTAGGGGGAGTGGGCGGTCAGATACGAGCCGATCCGCGTGCCGCCGGGATCGGTGATCGTGCCCTCCTCGTTCGGGTTCCGCATGCCGGGGCCGGTCACGAACGCGACCTCGTCGCGCTGCGCGTCGAGGAGCCCGTAGCGGCCGCCCCGCTTGCCGGACATCAGCTTGACGACGCCGCCCAGCCCGCCCGTCATGACCGCGACCGAGCCGATCAGGCCGCCGTTCGGCGCGACCACGTAGGCGGGCTGCGGGCGCATCGGGTCGTTGGTCCGGTCGACGTAGAAGTACGGCGTCCCGTCGGGCCCGGCGACGCAGACCACCGTGCGCGTCTCGTCGTACTGGGCGTGCGGGTTGGCGTAGGGCATCGCGGCGTCGTCCTGCCGCCGGACGGGGACGCGGGTGACGTTGGCGAGCAGCTCCCCGCCGTCGTGGACGACGTACTCGCGCGGCCGCCGCGGCTCGTCGATCGTCCAGGTGAGCGCTTCGTACAGGGAGGGCACGTCAGCTCCGGGTCAGGTCGAAGGCGAGGGGCGAGGCGATGACCATCGTTCGCAGCGGCTCGGGGAGCTGGTACATGAGCTGCAGGACGTAGCGGTCCTTGAAGGTCGCCTCCCGGACGTCGGCGTGCGCGATCAGCTGCCCGTTCATGTCGGTGTAGTCGCAGCCGACCGGGATCCACCGCAGCGTGTTGTCGCCGGGCGTGCCGACCTGCCGCATCTCCCACGCCAGCTCGCACAGCGGGCGGTCGGCGCCGTCGAGCAGGCGGTGCCGCATCGCGGGCGCGCGGCCGAACATCGCGCCCATCATGCCGCCCGCCGCCATCTGCCGCGCCACGCCCTGCAGGTCGTACTGGAACCGGCCGATCACCGCGCCGCCGGGCGCCACCACCGCGACCGGCGCGCCGTCCTGGTGGTCGACGTAGAACAGCGGCGCGCCGTCGAGCCCGCCGACCTGGACGACGACCCTCGCGTTCTTGAGCCCCGAGCCGAACACGCCGAGCAGCCCCTTGCGCGGTTTCGGGCCCGCGACCTGCGTCGCGTGACCGAGGGGGACGTCGTTCTCGCCCTCGATCCGGTAGTCGAGCTGCGACGACTGCTGTTCGATCTTCAGGAAGGGCGAATTCAACAGGTCGGTCATGACATGCGAGCCTAGCGCGGTATGTACCGGCTCGCGGGCGATACCGCGGCCGTCCGGCGCATTTCGCCGCTACGGCGCCGCGACAATGGGCAGACTCGATTCCGGAGTTTACCGATGGCCGATCCGAGACCGGAATTGACCTTATTTGGGGGAGTTTGTGGCGCGCCCAATGAGGGGGCGCCAGGGCGATTCGGCGTCCGGGCGGCCGACGCCGCGGAACGCGGCGGGCAGAAACTGGGAGGAAGACATGCACAAGTCGCGTGCCCGTCTCCGCTGGGCCGCATTGGCCGCGGGAATGGCGTTCCTCGCGCAGGCGGCGCCCGCGCAGGCGCGCGAACCGGCCGCCTTCTACCGGCTGTGGGTGACGCCCGAGAGCGGGCACGGCACCGTCCGCACGCTGTCGTGCGATCCGGACGGAGGCACCCACGAGGACGCGGCCCGAGCCTGTGACCAGCTGGATTCCGTGCGCGGAGAGGTGTCGCGCATTCCCGCGCAGGACGGCGTGTGCACATTGGAGTACGCGCCGGTCCGGGTCCGCGCCGAGGGCCGCTGGCACGGCGCGCCCCGGCGTTTCGCCCGCAGCTACGGCAACCGGTGCGCGGCGGTGCGGGAGACCGGCGGAATCCTTTTCCGGTAAGGGCGCGGACCGCGCACCCGCGGGCCGCCGCACGGGATTCGACCCGCTTTCCGGCGGCCCGCCCGAAATGAAGGGCTTCGACGTAATGCTGGCCTACACGGGACAGGACGTCCTGGTGACCTATGAGCGGACCGGCGGATTCGCCGGGCTCGCCGACCGCGTGGCCGTCGACGATTCGGGGACGGCGGTCGTCCGCGACCGGAAGATCATGCTGCGCGACGGTGAAATGCGCGACCTGCGCGCCGCGCTCGCCGGGATCACGACCATGCGATCGTCGTCGGCGGGATGCCAGGTCGCCGATCACTTCACCTACACGCTCACCTATCGCGGGCGCCGCGCGACGCGCTGCCAGGTCCCGCCGGACTGGCGGGCGGCGGTCGAGCGGCTGGACGCGCTGCTCGTGCGCTGACCGTCCGACCGGAAAGGCGCGCCGTCCACCGGAAGGGGACGGCGCGCCTTCGGCGGCTCCGCTCAGCGGCGGGCGGCCGCGCGGGTGTGCAGGTCGCGCATCGCGGACTCCAGGGACGGCACCGGCCCGTCCACCCGGACGCCGGGCACGACCTCCTGGATCGGGAAGGCCGTGACCGGGCCGGGCGGGACGCCGAGGTCCGCCCGCCACGCCGCGAGCTGCGCGGCCGACAGGATGTAGACGATGCGTCCGAGCCCGACCCACCCGTGCGCCGCCGAGCACATCGGGCAGTGCTCCCCGGAGGTGAACACGGTCGCCGCCGCCCGGTCCGCCTCGGACATGTTGTTGGCCGCCCAGCGCGCGGCCTCGAACTCGGGGTGCCGGGTGTGGTCGCCGCCCGCCGTGCGGTTGCGGTCCTCGAACAGGGCCTTCCCGTCCGGTCCCGCGAGGACCGTTCCAAACGGCTCGTCGGACGCCTCCAGCGCCTCGGCGGCCAGCTCGACGCAGCGCTTCAGATGGACGAGCTCGGCGTCGGTCGGTTCGTATGCCATGCCCGGATCATGTCAGGCGGACTCGCGCAGGACCAGGTGAGGGCGCAGGATCACCACCGGGTCGGGGACCGTCTCGCCGCGGATCCGCGACACCAGCAGCCGCGCCATCTCCACGCCCATCTCCTCCGGCGACTGGTGGACGGTCGTCAGCGGCGGGTCGGCGAGCGGCGCGGCGGCCGAATCGTCGAACCCGATCACCGCCACGTCGTCCGGGACGCCGCGGCCGTGCCGGTGCAGCGCCCGCAGCGCGCCGAGCGCCATCGGGTCGTCGGCGGCGAACACCGCGTCGAGGCCGGGGTCGGCGGCGAGCAGCCGCTCCGCCGCCGCGACCCCGCTGGCCTCGCCGAAGTCGCCGTACTCGACGCGCTCGGGCAGCCCGGCGGCGGCGAGCGCGTCCCGGTAGCCCGCCAGCCGGTCGATGCCGACGCCCATGTCCTGCGGCCCGGCGATGGTCGCGATCCGCCGCCGCCCCTGCGCGACGAGGTGGGCCACCGCCTCCCGGGCGCCGCTGCGGTTGTCGACGTCGACGTAGCTGACCGGGTGCAGGCCGGGCGGCCGCCCGCCGAGCACGGTCGGCACGCCGCCCGCCTCCAGCTTGGCGGGCAGCGGGTCCTCGGCGTGCAGGGACGTGAGGAGCACGCCGTCCACGTGCTGGGCGGTGAGGTAGTCCTCCAGCCGGTCGTACTCGGCGGGGGAGCGGGCGAGCGCGAGCAGGAGCTGCAGCCCGGTGTCGCCGAGCCCGTTGCTGATCCCGCGGATGATCCCGGCGAAGTACGGCTCGTGGAACAGCCGCTGGTCGGACTCGGCGACGACGAGCGCCACCGTGTCGGTGCGGCGGGTGACGAGCTGGCGCGCCGCGCGGTTCGGCACGTAGCCGAGCTCGTCGATCGCCTTCAGCACCGCCGCGCGCGCCTGCGCGCTGACCCGCGGCGAGCCGTTCACCACCCGGGACACCGTGCCGCGCCCGACCCCGGCCCGCGCCGCGACCTCCTCCAGGGTCGGCCGCCCGCCCCTACCCGTCATCTGGCCCCCTCAGTCCGTACCGTCCGGGCGGTCAGGGCCGTCCGGGCAGCCCGCCGCGCCGGATCACCCCGGCGTACCAGCGAGCGCTCTCCTTGGGCGCGCGGCGCTGCGTCGCGTAGTCGACGTGAACCAGGCCGAAGCGTTTCGAGTAGCCCCAGGCCCACTCGAAATTATCCAGCAGGGACCACGTGAAGTAGCCGCGAAGCGGGACACCGTCCGCGACGGCGTCGTGGCACGCCCGCAGGTGCGCGTCGAGGTAGGCGATGCGCGCGGCGTCTTGGACCGTGCCATTCTCGTCCGGCGCCTCGTCGTAGCCCGCGCCGTTCTCCGTGACGTACAGCGGGACGGGCGGGTACTCGCGGTGCACCCGGGTCAGCACCTCGTGCAGCCCGCCCGCGTCGATCTCCCAGCCCATCCCGGTGACCGGGCGCCCGCCCGGCACGAACCGGACGTGCTCGCTGCCCACCCAGGGGGAGTGCGTGGCGAACGGCGACGACGCGGTCTGGCTCGCCTCGCCGGGCGTCCCGGCGACGGTGTGCCGCGAGTAGTAGTTGATGCCGAGGTGGTCGAGCGGGCGGCCGATGACCTCCAGGTCGGCGCCGAGGTCCGCGCCCGCCGGGACGAACCCGAGCCGCTCGGTGTCCTCCAGGACGTCCGCCGGGTAGCGGCCGAGCAGCAGCGGGTCGAGGAACAGCCGGTTCTGCAGGCCGTCGACGCGGCGCGCGGCGTCCACGTCGGCGGGGTGGTCGGTCGCGGGCGACACCGCGTAGAGGTTCACGGCCGCGCCGACCAGGGTGTCGGCGTTCGCCGCCCGCATGGCGCCGGCGGCGAGGCCGTGGCCGAGCATCAGGTGGTGCGCGGCCGCCAGCGCGGCGGCCGGGTCGCGGCGGCCCGGCGCGTGCTCCCCGGAGGCGTAGCCGAGGAACGCCGCGCACCACGGCTCGTTCACCGTCGTCCAGTGCCGGACGCGGTCGCCGAGCGCGCCGTGGACCAGCGCCGCGTACTCGGCGAACCGGTGCGCGGTGTCGCGCTCCGGCCAGCCGCCCGCGTCCTCCAGCGGCTGCGGCAGGTCCCAGTGGTAGAGCGTCGGCCAGGGCTCGACACCCGCCGCGAGCAGCGCGTCCACGAGCCGCCGGTAGAAGTCGAGGCCCTCCTGGTTGACGGCCCCGCTCCCGGACGGCAGCACCCGCGGCCAGGAGATCGAGAACCGGTAGGCGGTGAGGCCGAGGTCCGCCATCAGCGCCACGTCGTCGGCGAACCGGTGGTAGTGGTCGACCGCGACGTCGCCGGTGTCGCCGCCGAGGACCTTGCCGGGCACGCGGCTGAAGGTGTCCCAGATGGACGGGCCGCGCCCGCCCTCCCGCGCGGCGCCCTCGATCTGGTAGGCGGCGGTGGCGGCGCCCCAGCGGAACCCCGCCGGGAACGCCGCGACGGGAGCCGCGCCGGTCTCATCCTGAATGGAGGTCACGCCTTCACTGCACCTTCCATGATTCCGCCGATGATCTGGCGGCCGAAAACGACGAACACGACGAGCAGCGGCAGGATCGCCACGGACGTCCCGGCGAACATGAGCGTGTAGTCCTTGAAGTAGGCGTTCGCCAGGTTGTTGATCGAGAGCTGCACCGTCGGGTTGTCCGGGCTCAGCACGGCGAGCGGCCACATGAACTCGTTCCAGGTCTGCATGAACGTGAACAGGCCGAGCACGCCCGCGGCGGGACGCAGCGCGGGCAGCACCACGCGCCAGTAGATGCCGAACGTGCTGCACCCGTCGACGCGGGCCGCCTCGATCAGCTCGTCCGGGACGGCCTGGTCGGCGTACTGCCGCATCATGAACACGCCGAACCCGGTGACCAGGAACGGGACGATCACCGCCTGCAGATGGTTCTGCCAGCCCAGCTTCACCATGATCATGTAGAGCGGGATGATGCCCATCTGCACCGGGACCATCATCGTCGCGACGATCGTGAGCAGCAGCGCGTTCCGGCCGCGGAAGCGCAGCTTGGCGAACGCGAACCCGGCGAGCGAGGCGAAGAACACCGTCGAGACCGTCACCGCGCCGGACGCGATGGCCGAGTTCAGCAGCCCCTTCGCGAAGTAGGCCTCCGGGTTGTCGAAGAGGCGTCCGACGTTGTCGGCGCCCTGCCCGCCGGGCAGCAGCGGCGGCGGGACGTCGGCGACGACGCTGTTCGTCCGCGTCGCCACGATGATCATCCAGTAGATCGGGAAGACCGACAGCGCCAGCGCGGCGACCAGCGTGACGTAGGTGAGGGGACTGGCGTTCCACAGGCCGCGGAACCGTCCGGGGCGCCCGGCCTGGCGCCCGGCGAGAAGGGTCGTCATCGCGTGCCTCCCGCGCGCCGCACGGCCAGGAAGTTGAGCAGCGAGAACACGATGATCATCAGGAACAGCGCCCACGCGACGGTCGCGCCGTAGCCGTACCGGTCGTGGCCGAAGGCGTTGTCGTACATGTACATCGTGATCGTCTGGAACTGGTGCATCGGGCCGCCGTCCATCTTGTTGGGGGTGCCGACGCTGAACAGGACGGGCTCGGTGAACAGCTGCAGCCCGCCGATGGTCGAGATGATCACCGTGAAGAGGATCGTCGGCCGCAGCATCGGCACGGTGATCTGCCAGAACTGCCGGATCCTGGACGCGCCGTCGATCGCCGCCGCCTCGTAGAGGTCCTTCGGGATCGCCTGCATGGCGGCGAGGTAGATGAGCGCGTTGTAGCCGGTCCAGCGCCAGTCGACCATCGTCGCGATGGCGACCCACGACCAGCCGCGGCTGCTCGTCCAGGCGACCGGGTCGATCCCGGCCAGGCCGAGCGCCCAGTTGACCATGCCCCAGTCCTTGTCGAACATCTGGGTGAACACGATCGCGACGGCGGCGGTCGAGGTGACGAGCGGCGCGACCATCCCGATCCGGAACAGCGTCGGCATCCGCATCCGCCGGTTCAGCGCGTTCGCGGCGAGCAGCGCGAGCAGGAGCTGCGGGACGGTCGCCACGACGAAGATCCCGAGCGTGTTGACGGTCGCGTGCCAGAAGTCCGCGTCGGTCAGCAGGTAGTCGTAGTTGTCGAGGCCGACGAACCTCCGCGTCCCGGACGCGAGCTCCCAGTCGTGCAGCGAGACCCAGAGGGTGTAGCCGAGCGGGAACGCGCCGAACACGAGGAAGACGAGGTAGAACGGCGAGATGAAGGCGTAGGGCGCGCCCCGCAGGTCGAGCCTGGCGAGCCGGGCCCGCCAGACGCGGCGGGGCGCGGGCCCAGGCGGCGCGGGCGGCGGGCCGTTCCGGCCGGGGCGCAGCTCGATGGTCATCGCGGTGCGCCTCCTTTCCGAGGACTGGTCGAAGGACGGGGGACGGCGGCGGCGCCGGCGCGGCGCGCACCGCCGCCGTCCCGGTTCGCGGACGGCCGCCGGCTCTACCGGGCCGCCTTCTTCGCCTCCTCGACGGACTTGGCCCAGGCGTCCGCGGGCTTGCGCCGCCCCTGCCCGACGGAGATCAGGACGTTCTCCACCGCCGCCCGCACGTCCTCGTTCTTCGGCCCGAGGTGCACCGGCTTCACCGCGGACACGAGCTGCCCGAAGATCTGGCCGATCGGCGCGTCGTTGAAGTAGGCGCTCTTCGCCCCGGCGACCGCCGGGTCCTGCGCGGCCTGCGGCGAGGACGGGAAGACGTTCTTCTCCTTGAACGCGCCCACCTGCCCCTCGGGCGAGGTCAGGAACTGGGCCAGCGCGGCGGCGGCCTTGGCGTGCTTCGTCTGCTTCGGGACGGCGAGCCACGACCCGCCCCAGTACCCGGACCCGCCGGGCGTGGTCGCCACGTCCCACTTGCCCTTGCCGTAGGACCCGGAGAAGTCCTCGATGCCGCCGAGCATCCAGGACGGGCACGGCACGGTGGCGAACGAGTCCCGCTTGAGGGCGGTCTGCCACGGCGGGGTGAAGACCGACATGTCGGCGGTGAGCTTGCCCTGCTCGAACTTCAGGGCCGTGTCGAACGCCTGCTTCACGGCCGGGTTGGTGTCGTAGACGAGGGTGTCGTCCTTGTCGAAGAAGCTGTGGCCTGGACCGTTCCCGGCGTTCTGCAGGACGGTCGCGCGGAACACGGCGGTGGGGCCGTCCAGCCACTTGGTGCCGGGCACCTTGCTCTCGAACTTCTGGCCGGTGGCGAGGAACGCGTCCCACGTCGGCCAGAGCTTGCCGACCTCGTCGCGGCCGGTCGGCAGGCCCGCCTTCTTGAACAGGTCGGTGCGGTAGCACATGGCGAGCGGGCCGACGTCGGTGCCGAGCCCGACGAGCTGCTTGCCGTCCGGGCTGACGCCCATCTGCCACTTCCACGGCAGGAAGTTCTTCTCCAGCGCCCGGCCGCCGTAGTCGAACAGGTTGAGGAACTTCGCGCGCTGCTGCATGTAGAGGGGGAGGATGCCCTCCTCCAGCATGACGACGTCGCCCGCGCCGCTGCCGGTGGCCATCCACTGCTGGATGCGGGGCTTGTACTCGTCCAGGCTGGAGACCTTGCGCTGCTTGATCCTGACGTTGGGATGGGACTGCTCGTACTGCTTGTAGAGCGCGTCGTAGCCGGGCTCGCCGAAGACGTCGACGGTGAGCTCGACCGGCCCGGACTCGGCGCCGCCCTCGCCGCCCTTGTCGTCGCCGCCGCAGGCGACGGCGAGGGCGCCGACGAGCACGGCCGCCATCGCCGTGCCCAGCCCGCGCCGCATGATGGCCCTCATCGCGGACCCCTCTCAGGTTGTGACTACCGGTGGTGGGAGCGCTCCCACGGATAAAAGACCGTGACCGGGTGTGCTGTCAATGTGCCGAAATGAAACCGTTACCTGGCGGTCACCCGGTCAGCCGTCCGCGGGGACGTCCCACCACAGGGCCGTGTCGGCGGGAAGCTCGGCGGTGCCGCCGTCCGCCCGGTAGGGCCCGCTCGCCAGCAGCGGCGTGCCGGGCAGGGGGACGCGGGCGGCGTGTTCGCCCAGGTTGACGGCGCATCCGAGCCGCCGTCCGCCGCCCGTGCCCGTCCGGACGAAGGACAGCGTGCCGGGCGGGCCGTCCAGCCAGCGCAGCCGCCCGCCGCCGAGCGCCGGATGATCCCGCCGGACGCGCAGCGCCGCCCGGTAGAGGGCGAGCATCGAGCCGGGGTCGCCGCGCTGCGCCGCCACCGTGAGGTCGCGCCACGCGGTCGGCATCGGCAGCCACGACGCGGGGCCCGCGCCGAACCCGAACGGCGGCTCCTCGCCGTCCCACGGCAGCGGGACGCGGCAGCCGTCGCGCCCGTCGCCCCCGCCGCGCCGCCGCTGCGGGTCCTGCTGGAACTCCTCCGGCAGGTCGAGCACCTCGGGCAGGCCCAGCTCCTCGCCCTGGTAGACGTAGGACGACCCGGGCAGCGCGAGCGTCAGCAGCGCCGCCGCGCGCGCCCGCCGCAGCCCGGCCTCGCCGCCGCCGTACCGGGTGACGTGCCGTTTCACGTCGTGGTTCGACAGGACCCAGGTGGCGGGCGCGCCGACCGCGTCCGCCGTGCGCAGCGACTCCGCGATCACCTCCCGCATCCGGGCCGCGTCCCACGGCGCGGTCAGGTAGTGGAAGTTGAACGCCTGGTGCAGCTCGTCCGGACGGGTGTAGGCGGCGAGCCGCTCGGGCGTCGGCGCCCACGCCTCGGCGACCGCGATCCGCTCCCCGCCGTAGGTGTCCAGGAGGCGGCGCCACTCGCGGTGGATCTCGTGGACGGGGTCCTGGTCGAAGTAGGGGAGGACGGCCGTGCCGAGCATCTCCGTCTGGTTCCCGTGCCCGACGTCGGGGAGGCCGGGGGCCTTGGCCATGCCGTGCGCGACGTCGACGCGGAAGCCGTCCACGCCGAGGTCGAGCCAGAACCGCAGGATGCTCGCGAACTCGTCGTGGACCTCGGGGTTCTCCCAGTTCAGGTCCGGTTGCTCGGCGGCGAACAGGTGCAGGTACCACTGGCCGTCCGGGACGCGCGTCCAAGCGGGGCCGCCGAACACCGACTCCCAGTCGTTCGGCGGGTCGGCGCCGTCCGGGCCGCGCCCGTCCCGGAACACGTAGCGGGCGCGCTCGGCGGAGCCCGGCGGCGCGGCGAGCGCCGCGCGGAACCAGGCGTGCCGGTCGGAGGTGTGGTTCGGGACGACGTCCACGATGATCCGCAGACCGCGCGCGTGCGCCTCCGCGATCAGCGCGCGGGCGTCGTCGAGGGTGCCGAACAGGGGGTCGACGTCGCGGTAGTCGGCCACGTCGTAGCCGAAGTCGGCCATTGGGGAGACGTAGAACGGGGTCAGCCACAGCGCGTCCACGCCGAGCGAGGCGAGGTAGGGCAGCCGGGACCGGACGCCCGGCAGGTCGCCGACGCCGTCGCCGTCGGAGTCGGCGAAGCTGCGGACGTACACCTGGTAGATGACGGCGTCGCGCCACCACCCGCCGCCCTCCGCCGCGCGACCGGACGAGGCGACGGCCAGGATGTCCTCGCTCATGAACGTCCTTCCGCTGGAGGGGCCTGCTCGCCGGGGGCCGCGACGAGGACGAACGCGCATCGAGCACAGGATAGGGAACACGCCCGCCCAGTCGCCGTGGACGATCGCCGTGCGTTCGCGGGCCCCGGTTATCGAGTCGACACGCCGGACGCGCTGCGCCAGGCTGCCCGCGTGACGATCTCCGACGACGAGGACGCGCTCGGCCTCGTCCGCGACCACACGATCCTGTCGGTGGTGGCCGGGTCGCGCGCCTACGGCCTCGCGACGCGGGCCAGCGACGTCGACCGGCGCGGCGTCTACGCCGCGCCCGCGCCGCTGTTCTGGCGGTTCGCCAAGCCGCCGACGCACGTGGACGGCCCGCTGCCCGAGCAGTTCTCCTGGGAGCTGGAGCGGTTCTGCGAACTGGCGCTCGCGGCGAACCCGACCGTCCTTGAGTGCCTGTGGTCGCCGCTGGTCGAGAAGGCCACCCCGGCGGGCGAGGAGCTGCTGGCCGTCCGCGGGGCGTTCCTGTCGCGCCGCGCGCACCGCACGTTCCTCCGCTACGCCGACGCGCAGTTCCGCAAGCTGGACGGCGACCTGCGCAACGGCGGCGCGCCGCGCTGGAAGCACGTCATGCACACGCTGCGGCTGCTGGAGTGCGGGCTGCACCTCGTCCGGCACGGCGAGCCGCGCGTGGACGTCGGCGACCAGCGCGACCGGCTGCTCGCCGTGCGGCGCGGCGAGGTCGGCTGGGACGAGATCGCCGCCTGGCGCGCCGCCCTCACCGCCGCCGTGGACGAGGCGCTCGACCGCAGCCCGCTGCCCGCCGAGCCCGACCGCGCGGCGGTCGAGGACCTGCTGATCTCCATCCGACGAAGGAGCGTGGCCCGGTGAACGCGCTGCTGACGGGGATCCATCTGATGCGGACGGGCGAGGTCGAGGCCGATCTGACGCGCCTCGCCGGGGACGGCCCGTCCTACCTGGCCGAGCTGATCGAGGCGAAGCGGGGCGCCGAGCACGGCGCGCTGCCCGCGGACGCGCCGGGCGCGTCCCGGATCGAGGCGGACGTGGCCGCCCTCACCGCCCGGCTTGAGGCCGAGCGGGAGCGCTCTGAGTTGCCGGAACTCCCGTCGAATCGGCGAGCCGTCCACGATTTGGTGGTGACCGCCCGGCTGCGCTGAACCCTGGGGCGCCTCCCCTCCGTGCCACCGGACATACGAACCGTTCGAACGCAACCGCCCGGTGCGTCCGCCACGTACCAGGGACGACTGCGGAGCCGAGGAAGGGGAGCGATGCGCGATCAGGGCATCGACCGAAACGACATCGCGGAGGCGGATCTGCGGACCCGCCGGGGCGTGTTCCGCGCCGTCGCGTTCCGGGACCCGGTCGACGGGCACGAGCACATGGCGCTCGTGCGCGGCGACGTCCGGGGGCGGGAGGACGTGCTCGTCCGGACGCACTCCGAATGCATGACCGGCGACATCTTCGCCGCCACGCGCTGCGAGTGCGGGGACCAGCTCGGCGCGGCGCTGGACGCCGTCGTCCGCGAGGGCGCCGGTGTCCTCGTCTACCTGCGCGGCCACGAGGGGCGGGGGATCGGCCTCGTGGCGAAGGTCCGCACGCACATCCTGCAGGACGACCAGGGCCTCGACACCGTCGACTCGGCCACCGCGATCGGGCTGCCGGTGGACGTCCGCGACTACGGCCCGGCGGCCCGCGTGCTGCGCCACCTCGGGGTCCGGTCGGTGCGGCTGATGTCGAACAACCCGGACAAGGTCAGCGCCCTGGAGGCGTACGGGGTGCGGGTGTCGTCCCGCGTCCCGCTGCTCGTGCCGGTCAGCGCGGACAACGTCCGGTACCTGACGGCGAAGCGCGACCGGCTGGGGCACGACCTGCCGCAGCTCGACGGCCCGGTCCGGCTCGGCGAGGCGCCGGTGAGCGAGGTGCGCGGATGACCCGGCCCGCGACCCTGCCGCTGCCGCTGGCGCCGCCGGTGCCGCGCCGCCTTCCCCGGCCGGGACGGGCGGGCGAGCTGGCCGCCGCGGCGGCGGCCGAGGCCGGGCTGGCGGCGGCGGTCCGCCCCGGCCTCGCGGGCCTGGTCGTCGGCGCCGTGTACGCGCTGGCGTCCTGGGCGGTCCTCAGCGCGGCGTTCCGCGCCCGCGCGGCCCTCGGCCCGGCCGACCACGTGACGCTGGCCAGGGTCGTCCTCACCGGGGGTGTCGCGGCGCTGGTCGCGGGGCATCTCCTCGGCGGCGGGCACACCTGGACGCTGGTCGCGGTCGCGTCCGCCGCGCTCGTCCTGGACGGGGTGGACGGCCGGGTCGCCCGCCGCACCGGGACGGCGTCCCGGCTCGGCGCGCGGTTCGACATGGAGACCGACGCGTTCCTCGTCCTCGTGCTGAGCCTGGAGGTCGCGTGGACGGTCGGGTGGTGGGTGCTCGCGATCGGCGCGATGCGGTACGCGTTCGGCGCGGCGGCCTTCGCGGCGCCGTGGCTGCGCGCGGACCTGCCGCCGAGCGTGGCGCGCAAGGCCGTCGCGGTGGTGCAGGGGGTGACGCTGGTCGTGGCGGCGGCGGGCGTCGTCCCGTACCCGGCGGCGCTGGTCGCGGCGGCGCTCGCGCTGCTGCTGTGGTCGTTCGGACGCGACGTCGTATGGCTGTTCGTCCGCCGGGAGCGGCGGGACGGCCGGGGGAACCGGGGGAGGAGCACGGATGGAGCGCGAGGCCCGCGCCTTCTGGATCCGGTCGCCAGGTGAGGGCGAGGTCCGCGACGTCGCCCTGCCCGCGCCGGGACCCGGCGACGTGCTGGTCAGGACGCTGTTCTCCGGCGTCAGCCGGGGCACGGAGGCGATCGTGTTCCGCGGCGGCGTCCCGCCGAGCCAGCACGCGATCATGCGGGCGCCCTTCCAGGAGGGCGAGTTCCCCGGCCCGGTCAAGTACGGCTACCTGAACGTCGGCGCGGTCGAGCACGGCCCGCCGGACCTCCTCGGCCGCACGGTGTTCTGCCTCTACCCGCACCAGACCCGGTACGTCGTCCCGGCGGGCGCGGTCACGCCCGTCCCGGACGGGGTGCCGCCCGAGCGCGCCGTCCTCGCCGGGACGGTCGAGACCGCCGTCAACGCCCTGTGGGACGCCGCGCCGCTGGTAGGCGACCGCATCGCGGTCGTCGGCGGCGGGATGGTGGGGTGCTCGGTCGCCGGGGTCCTCGCCGGGTTCCCGGGGTGCCGGGTGCAGCTCGTCGACACCGACCCGTCCCGCGCGGATGTCGCCCGCGCGTTCGGCGTCGGCTTCGCCCGCCCCGAGGACGCCGAAGAAGGCTGCGACATCGTGATCCACGCGAGCGCCACCGAGGCGGGGCTCGCGCGGTCGCTGGAACTGCTCGCCCCGGACGGCGAGGTCGTCGAGCTGAGCTGGTACGGCGACCGGCGGGTCGCCGTGCCGCTGGGGGAGTTCTTCCACTCGCGGCGGCTGACCGTGCGGAGCAGCCAGGTCGGCGCGGTGGCCCCGGCCCGGCGGTCCCGGCGGACGTTCGCCGACCGGCTGGCGGTCGCGCTGGGCCTGCTCGCCGATCCGGCGTTCGACGCGCTGATCACGGGGGAGAGCGGCTTCGCCGACCTGCCCCGGGTCATGCCGCGTCTCGCGTCCGGTGAACTTCCCGCGCTCTGCCACCGAATCACCTATTGAGACCCCGACCGACTGGAGTTGGCACGTTGTTCGCGATCACCGTCCGGGACCACATCATGATCGCCCACAGTTTCCAGGGTGAGGTGTTCGGGCCCGCGCAGCGGCTCCACGGCGCCACCTTCGTGGTGGACGCGACGTTCCGCCGCGCCGAACTCGACCCGGACGGCATCGTCGTCGACATCGGCCTCGCCACCCGCGAGCTGGGCGAGGTGCTGGGCGCCCTCAACTACCGCAACCTCGACGACGAGCCGGAGTTCGCGGGGGTCAACACCTCGACCGAGTTCCTCGCCAAGGTCGTCGCCGACCGGCTCGCCGACCGGGTGAACGCGGGGGCGCTGGGCGAGCACGCGCGCGGCCTGTCCGGCATCGCCGTCACACTGCGCGAGTCCCACGTCGCGTGGGCCACCTACGAGCGGGACCTGGCGCCATGAACACGGAGGTGTGCGTGGTCGTCCCGGCCGACATCGACGACGCGGCCGCGCCGAGCGGCGGCAACCGCTACGACCGGCGGCTGTGCGAGGCGCTCGCCGCGTCCGGGCGTCCCCTCCGGGAACTGGCCGCGCCCGGCGGGTGGCCGCGGCCCGACGAGCGGGCCCGCGCGGGGCTGGCCCGGATGCTCGGCGCGCTGCCCGACGGCTCCGTCGTCCTGCTGGACGGACTCGTCGCGTGCGGCGTCCCGGAGATCGTCGTGCCGGAGGCGGCGCGGCTGCGGCTCGCGGTCCTCGTCCACCTGCCGCTCGCGGACGAGCCCGGCCAGGACGACCTCAACGCGGGCGAGCGCGAGGTGCTGGAGGCGGCCGGGGCCGTCGTCGCGACCAGCCCCTGGGCCCGCGACCATTTGATCGCCCACCACGGGCTCGAACCGTCGCGCGTCCACGCCGTCCCGCCGGGGACGGACCCGGCGCCGCTCGCCACCGGCACGGACGGGGCGACCGGGCTGCTGTGCGTCGCGTCGGTGACGCCGCGCAAGGGGCACGACGTCCTCGTCGAGGCGCTCTCCGGCCTCGCGCACCTGCCGTGGCGGTGCGAGTGCGCCGGTCCGCTGCGCCGCGACCCCGACCACGTGGCGCGGCTGCGGCAGCGGATCGCCCGGCACCGGCTGGACGAGCGCGTCGTGCTGGCCGGGCCGCTCACCGGCAAGCGGCTGGACGACGCCTACGCCGCCGCCGACCTGGTCGTCCTCGCGTCCCGGGCCGAGACGTACGGGATGGTCGTGACCGAGGCGCTCGCGCGCGGGATCCCGGTCGTGGCCACGTCGGTGGACGCCGTCCCCGACACGCTCGGCTTCGACGCGTCCGGCGGCGTGCCGGGGCTGCTCGTCCCGCCGGACGACCCGGCCGCGCTCGCCGGGGCGCTGCGCCGCTGGCTCGTCGAGCCCGCCACCCGGACCCGGCTGCGCGCGTCGGCGCGGCTCCGCCGCACCGCCCTGCCCGGCTGGGACGATACGGCCCGCCGCATGTCAGCCGTCCTTTCCAGACTTCGCCGGGAGACCCGATGAACACGCCGACCGTCGACGAGCCGGGATTCGACCCCGCGTGGCTGGCGCTGCGGGAGGGGGCGGACGCGGCCGCGCGGGCGGCCGAGCTGATCGGGCCGCTGCGCGCCGCGCTGCCGCCCACCGGCCCGCTCGTCATCTGGGACCTCGGCTGCGGCACCGGCTCGCTCGGCCGCTGGCTGTCCGGGCGGCTGCGCGGGCCGCAGCACTGGGTCCTGCACGACAGCGACCCCGCCCTGCTCGAACGGGCCCGCGGCAACGTCTACACCTCCGTGGACGACCTGCCCGCCACCATCGAGACCCGCGTCGGCGACGTCGGCGCGCTGCGCGCCTCCGACCTCGTCGGCGCGTCGCTCGTCACCGCGTCCGCGCTGCTGGACGTGCTGACCGCGGACGAGGTCGAGGCCGTCGCGGCGGCCGTCGCCTGCCCGGCGCTGCTGACCCTGTCCGTCGTCGGACGCGTGTGGCTGTCGCCGTCCGACCCGCTCGACGCGGAGATCGCGGACGCGTTCGACGCCCACCAGCGCCGCGACGGTCTCCTCGGACCGGACGCCGGGACCGTCGCGGCCCGGGCGTTCGAGCGGCGCGGCGCGTCCGTCGTGACCCGGCCGAGCACGTGGCGGCTCGGTCCCGGGCAGGCCGCGCTGACCCGGGTGTGGCTGCGCGGCTGGGTCGGCGCCGCCGTGGAGCAGCGCCCCGACCTGGCCTCCGCCGCGGCCGCCTACCTGGACCGGAGGCTCGCCGAATGCGCGTCCGGCCGCCTCACCGCCGAGGTCCACCACATCGACCTGCTCGCACTCCCCGGAGGCGCGTCGTGAAGAAGCTCTGGCCCCGGCTGCGCCTGCTCGCGGGCGTCGGCATCCTCGGCGGGCTGGTCTGGTGGCACAGCACCGGCGCCTTCCTGGACGCCCTCCGCGCCATCGACGGGCGCTCCCTGCTCATCGCCCTCGGCATCGGGCTGGCGACCACCGTGCTGAGCGCGGCGCGCTGGCGCCTGGTCGCCGGGCGGCTCGGCGTCCGGCTGCCCCTCGGCTGGGCCGTCGCGGACTACTACAAGGCCCAGTTCCTCAACGCGGTACTGCCCGCCGGGGTCCTCGGGGACGTCCACCGGGCCGTGAACCAGGGGCGGTGGTCGGGCGCAGGCGGAGTGCGCGCCGTGTTTCTCGAACGGGTGATGGGGCAGGCCGTCCCGGTGCTGGTGGGGGTCGTCGTCCTGTTCACGCAGCCCGCCGTGCTGTCGGTGATGACGCCCGTGCTGATCGGGATCGGGGTCGTGCTGAGCGTGCTGCTCGCCCTCGCCCGCTGGCGGCACCGGGCCCTCGCCGCGACGCTCGCCGACGCCCGGTCCGTCCTGGACGCCTGGCCCGCCGTCGCCGCGCTGTCGGCCGCCGCCCTCGCCGGGCACCTGACGCTGTTCGTCGTCGCCGCCCGCCTCGCCGGGGCGACCGCGCCGCTCCTGGACCTGCTGCCCCTGCTGCTGCTGGCGCTGCTCGTGATGATGCTGCCGGTGAACGTCGGCGGCTGGGGGCCGCGGGAGGCCGTCCTCGCCGTCGCGTTCGGGGCCGCCGGGCTCGGCTCAGCGCAGGGGCTGACCGTCGCCGTCGTCTACGGCGTGCTGACCTTCGTCGCGTGCCTGCCGGGCGCGGCCGTCCTGCCCCTGAAGCGCCGCCAGGCACCCCCCGAACGCCGCGACGAGGCTGCCGAGCGCGTCCCGGCCCTTGCCGGCGCTCGCCAGTGACGGGCGCCCGATGACCCCGGAGGCGGTGTAGGGGGCCATCCCCAGGGTCAGCAGGGACCGCCGGTCACCGGCCAGGTGATCGGCGGTCTCGTAGCCGTCCCGCACCAGCTCGGGATGGGCGTGCAGCAGGATCGACGTCTCCAGCTCGCCGGCGTGCATGTCGGCGTCGCCGCCGGTCTCCATGCCCGCCGCTCTCCGGGCGTCCTCCCACTCGTCCAGGCCGGGGAACAGGGCCATGTCGCCGTGCGCCTCCTGCACCGCGTTCCCGAGGACGTAGTTGCCGCCGTGCCCGTTCACCAGCACGAGCTTCGGGACCCCGGCCCGGCGCAGCGACTCGGCGACGTCCCGCACGAGCGCGTGCAGGGTCGCCGCCGAGATGCTCACCGTTCCGGGCCAGGCCGCGTGCTCATGCGAGCACGAGATCGTCACGGGCGGGAGCGTCCGCACCGGGTGCGCCTTCGCGATCTCCGCCGCGATCGTGCAGGCGATCACCGTGTCCGTCGCCAGCGGCAGGAACGGGCCGTGCTGCTCGTGGCTCCCGACCGGCAGCACCGCCACCGGGACGTCCGGAACCTCCGAGCTCGTGTGCGTCGGCAGCATGTCCACCACCCTGCCGCATCCGCTCCGCGACCGCGACCAGCGCCATCGCCCCGGCCAGCAGGACGGCGGCGACGAGGCCGTCCGTCCAGTAGTGGTTGGCCGTCACCACGACCACGAACACCGTGACCGGCGCGTGGAGCGCGACCGCCCAGCGCCACCGGCTCCGCGACACCCGCAGCACCGTCACCGCGACCAGGACCGCCCACCCGATGTGCAGCGACGGCATCGCCGCGTACTGGTTCGCGATCCCGTCCGCCGCCGCCGGATACGCCGACGGCCCCACCGTCAGCATCGTGTCGACGGCCCCCACCCCGGCGAGCCGCGGCGGCGCCAGCGGGAACAGCATGTGCACGACGAGCCCCGCCGCCGTCAGCACCACCAGCTCGTTCCGCACCCTCCGGTAGGACGACCGGTGCCGCGCGTAGACCCAGACCAGCAGCAGCGCCGTCCCGGGGAAGTGCACGCTCACGTAGTACACGTTCGCCAAGAACGCGGTGTGGTCCCACCCGAGCGCCCAATGCTGGAAGCCGACCTCGCTCGGCAGCCACCCGCGCTCGAACCCCCACAGCCACTTCGCGTTCGACAGGGCCTCACCCGGACCGTGCTGGACGAGCGTCCGCCCCCATTTGTAGAACGCGAACAAGGCCAGCAGCAGCCCCACCTCGGTCAGCAGCGGCCGCGCCCTGCCCGCCCGCATCGCCACGCTCGCCATTCGTCCTCCCCGTATCGGTCGCCTCGCCGTCCATGACAACCTTCGCGTCCGACATTCCAGGAAGCACTGGCCCCAACCACCCCTCGCCCGAAGGGAAAACCCCCATCCGAAGGTGGAGCTAACCCCACCCTTTCGCGCTTCGAGATCACGCCGCCCAGGTCAGCGGGCTCCCTACGGGTTGGTCCCGATGGGCTAGGGGAGCAGGAGGGTCTTGGCGAGGACGGTCCGGTTCTCGATCGCCGTGTGCGCGTCGGCGGCGCGTTCGAGGGGGAAGGTCTGGCCGATGACGGGGCCGAGGACGCCTTCGGCGGCCTTCGCCAGGGCCTTGCGGAGGAGGCGGATCCGTTCGTCCCTGCCGATCTGGACGTCCTGGATGCCGCGGAGCGTGATGCCTCGGCGTCCGGCCTCTTCCGGGTCGGCCGCGGTGAAGCCGCCCAGGGTCGCGCCGTGGGCGGAGAACGTGCCGCCGTCGGCGGTCGCGCCGAACGCGGCGAGGCCGATCCGGTCGCCGACCCCGTCGAAGACGGTGTCGGCCTGCCCGCGGATCTCGTCCGCCCAGCCGGGCTCGGAGTAGTCGAGGACGATGTCCGCGCCCAGTTCGCGGGCCAGTTCCAGCTTGCGCGCGCCGCGCGCCGCGGCGGCGACCCGGGCGCCCACCGCGTGCGCGAGCCGGACGAGCAGCACGCCCATCCCGCCGGTCGCGCCCACCACGAGGACGGTCTCCCCGGCCTTGACCCCGGCGGCCTCGAAGACGCACAGCGCGGTGACGCCGTCGTGCAGCAGCGCCGCCGCCTCGTTCTGGCCCACCCCGTCCGGGACGGGAACCACGGCGTCCAGCGGGACGGCGACCCGCTCGGCGTAGGCGCCGCCATCGACGGAGACCACGACGCGCCGTCCGACCCAGGCGGGGTCCACGTCCGGACCGGCGGCGGTCACGACACCGGCCCCGCCACCCCCCGGCACGTACGGCGGCCGCACGTCGAAGAACTCCTTGGCGAGGCCCGCGCGGATGCGCGTCTCCACGAACAGGGTGTCCACGGCGTCCATGCCGACCACGACCCGCCCGGGGCCGGCCGCCGGATCCGGCGCGTCCCGGACCTCCAGCACCCGAGGCCCGCCGAACTCCCTGACTTCGATCACCCGCATGCCGGGTCCCCCCTTCATCGGACGCCCAGTCTTCTTCCTCAACCAAACTTGAGGTCAAGCGGCCCCGGCGGTATCCCGGCTCCATCGCCGGACGGCAAGCGCCGGGCATGGGTCAGACGGCGGCGTCGATGGCGGCGGGGGAGAGGAGGTGGGTTAGGGCCATGGCGGCGCAGCCGGTGAGGCCCGCTTGCTCGCCGAGGCGGCTGGGCTCGATGCGGAGGCTGCGGGTGGCGAGGGCCGTGGAGCGCTGGTAGACGACCTCGCGCAGGCCCGCGATCAGCGGCTCGTCCGCGCCGACCAGGTCGCCGCCGAGGACGACGACCGCCGGGTTGAGGAGGTTGACGGCGGTGGCGACGACCTCGCCGATGCGGCGTCCGGCGTCGCGGAGGAGGGCGACGGTGGCGGGGTCGCCGGCGCGGGCCAGCGCGGCGAGCCCGGCCAGGTCGTCGGCGGGGGAGCGGGCGAGCAGGGCGCCGCCCCCGGCGATCGCCTCGACGCAGTTGACGTTGCCGCAGCGGCACGGCGCCTGGACGGGCGCGGAGACCGGCACGTGGCCGAGCTCGCCCGCCGCGCCGAGCGCGCCCCGCTGGATCCGGCCGCCCGCGATCAGCCCCGCGCCGATGCCGGTGGACACCTTGACGAACAGCAGGTCGTCGACGCCGGGGTGGGCGCGGTGCTCGCCGAGGGCGGCGGCGTTGACCTCGTTGTCCAGGTAGGCGGGGACGCCGAAGCGGGCGGCGATCGGGGGGCCGACCTCGACGCCGTCCCAGCGTCCCGGGGCGTGCTCGACGGCGTCGGGGACGCCGAGCCCGACGCCCCGCACCGTCGCCGCGCCGATCCCGGACGCGGCGAGCAGCGCCTCCCACTCGTCCAGCAGGCGGGGGAGCGTCTTGCCGGGGGACGTGTCGGCCGGGGGCCCGTCGGCGCGGGCGAGGACCGTCCCGGCGAGGTCGCACACTGCGAGCTGGCCGCGCGACTGGCCGAGGTTCGCGACGAGGACGGTCCCGCCCGCCGCGTTGAACTCCAGCCGGGCCGGGGGCCGCCCGCCGGTGGACGGCCCGTCGGCGCGCTCCACGACGAGGCCGCGCGCGATGAGGGCGGCGACGCGGGACGCGACCGCCGGGCGGGACAGCCCGGTGATCCGCCCCAGCTCGGCGCGGGTGGCGACGCCGTCCTCCCGGATCAGCCGGAGCAGGTCGCCTGCGGTGGACGGACGCGTGACGGGGCGCGGCATCCGGCCAGTCAAGCACGCCCGTATTCAGTACGTCCAGGTCGCGCAACTGCCAGGCTTTTGTAAGCAGATATTCAAAAGTCGGCTTGTGTGCGTTACGTATGTCTCGGTAGCTTGACCATCCGGAGAAGCGAACCCCCTGGTCTGGAGCGTTCTATGGCTGTCCATCCCGTGGTGGCGGAAGTGACCCGGCGCGTCGCCGCGCGGAGCGCCGGGTCGCGCGGCGCCTACCTGGCCCGGATCCGGGACGCCCGGACGCAGGGCCCCGCGCGCGGCGGCATGGGCTGCGCGAACCTCGCCCACGGCTTCGCGGCCTGCGGCGTCCAGGACAAGCTGTGGCTGCGCGGCGACGTCACGCCCAACATCGCGATCGTGTCGGCGTACAACGACATGCTGTCCGCGCACCAGCCGCTGAAGGACTACCCGGACGTCCTGAAGGGCGCGATCCGCGCGGCGGGCGGGACGGCGCAGTTCGCGGGCGGCGTCCCCGCGATGTGCGACGGGATCACGCAGGGCCGCGCGGGCATGGAGCTGTCGCTGTTCAGCCGGGACGTGGTGGCGATGGCGACGGCGGTGGCGCTGTCCCACGACATGTTCGACGGGGCGCTGCTGCTCGGCGTGTGCGACAAGATCGTCCCGGGGCTGGTGATCGGGGCGCTGTCGTTCGGGCACCTGCCGGTGATCCTGGTGCCCGCCGGGCCGATGGCGTCCGGGCTGCCGAACGGGGAGAAGGCGAAGGTCCGCAAGCGGTTCGCGGCGGGCGAGATCGGCCGCGAGCAGTTGCTCGCGGCCGAGGCCGCGTCCTACCACTCGCCCGGCACCTGCACCTTCTACGGGACGGCCAACTCCAACCAGCTCCTCATGGAGGTCATGGGCCTGCACCTGCCGGGGGCGAGCTTCGTCCCGCCGGACACGAAGCTGCGGGAGGCGCTGACCGAGGCGGCCGGACGGCGCGTCCTGAAGCTCACGAACCTGGCCGAGGAGTACACCCCGGTCGGCGAGCTGCTGGACGAGCGCGCCTTCGTCAACGGCGTCGTCGCGCTGCTCGCCACGGGCGGGTCGACGAACCACACGCTGCATCTCGTCGCGATGGCCGCGGCCGCCGGGATCGAGCTGACCTGGGACGACTTCGACGAGCTGTCCGCCGTGACGCCGCTGCTGACCCGCCTCTACCCGAACGGGACGGCCGATGTGAACCACTTCCACGCGGCGGGCGGCACGGCGTTCCTCATCGGCGAGCTGATCGACGCCGGGCTCCTGCACGAGGACGCCCGCACGGTCGGCGGCGCCACCCTCGCCGCCTACCGCCGGGTGCCGGAGTTCGCGGGCGGCACGGTCGAATGGCGGGAGGCCCCCGGCGAGTCGGGCGACCGGAACGTCCTGCGCCCGGTCGCGGACCCGTTCGACACCCACGGCGGACTGCACACCGTCCGGGGCAACCTCGGCCGGGCCGTCGTCAAGGTGTCGGCGGTGCGCCCCGAGCACCGGACGATCGAGGCCCCGGCCCGCGTGTTCGACTCGCAGGAACACCTCCAGCGCGCGTTCGCCGCCGGGGAGCTGGACCGGGACGTCGTCGCGGTCGTCCGCAACCAGGGGCCGCGCGCCAACGGCATGCCCGAGCTGCACCGGCTGACGCCGCCGCTGTCCGTCCTTCAAGACCGCGGACACCGCGTCGCGCTGGTGACGGACGGCCGCATGTCCGGCGCGTCCGGGGCGGTCCCGGCCGCGATCCACGTGTCGCCGGAGGCGGCGGCGGGCGGGCCGCTCGCCCGCGTCCGCGACGGGGACCTCGTCCGGCTCGACGCCGACGCGGGGGTGCTGGAGGTCCTCGTCCCGGACGAGGAGTTCGCCGCCCGCGAACCCGCGTCCGACACCCTGTCCGACACCGCGTCCGACACCTGGGGGACGGGACGCGAGCTGTTCCGCGCCTTCCGCCACGCCGTCGGCCCGGCGGAGCGCGGCGCGGGGGTCTTCGCGTGACCGGGCCGCGCGGCGCCTGGCTGATCGCCGACGTCGGCGGCACCAACGCCCGGTTCGCGCTGGTCGACGGCCCGGACGGCGCCCCCTACCGGATCAGGTCGCTGCCGACCCGCGAGCACGCCGGGCTCGCCGAGGCGGCCGCCGCCTACCTCGCCCGGTACGCGCCGGACGTCCGGCCGACCGCCGCGTGCCTCGCGGTCGCCGGACCGGTCGCCGGCGGGACGTTCCACCTCACCAACGCGGGCTGGCCCAAGGGCACGCCGGAGGAGGTGCGGGCCCGGCTCGGCGTCCCGTACCTGGACGTCCTCAACGACTTCGAGGCGCTCGCCCTCGCCCTGCCGCGCCTGGGCGGGGACGACCTGGTCCCGATCGGCGGCGGGAGCCCGAGCCCGGACGCGCCGAAGGCCGTCGTCGGGCCGGGCACCGGGCTGGGCGTCGCGGGGCTCGTCCCGACGCCGTCCGGGTGGGTGCCGCTGGCCGGGGAGGGCGGGCAGGTCGACGTCCCCGCCGCGACCGACCGGGAACTGGACGTCGCGCGCCTCCTCCGCAAGGTGAAGGGCACGGCGACCGCCGAGTACCTGCTGTCCGGGGCGGGCCTGGCCCGCATCCACCGCTACCTCGCCGCGCTCGACGGCGCGGACGCCCCCGGCCTCACCGCCGAGGAGATCACCGAGCGCCGCGACGACCCGCGCTGCGCCGAGGCCCTCGGGATGTTCTGCGCGCTGCTCGGCTCGCTCGCCGGGAACGTCGCGCTGACGCTCGGCGCCCGCGGCGGCGTCTACCTCGGCGGCGGGATCCTGCCGCGCGTCGCCGACGTGCTCGGCGGCAGCGCGTTCCGCGAGCGCTTCGAGGGGAAGCCACCCCTGGAGGAGTACATGCGCGGCATCCCGACCGCGCTGATCGTCCATCCGGCCCCGGCGCTCGCCGGGGCCGCCGCCCGGCTCGCGCAGAGCCTGCCCGACCCGCAAGCCCCGCCCGCCACGGCCACCTCGCATCCGACCGACCTGGAGCCCGCATGATCGCCGATGAGCTGTTCGACCTCGCGCCCGTGATCCCGGTCGTGGTGCTGGACGACGCGGACGCCGCCGTCCCGCTCGCCCGCGCGCTCCTCGCCGGCGGGCTGCCCGCCATCGAGGTCACGCTGCGCACCCCGGCGGCGCTGGAGGCGATCGCGCTGATCGCCGCCGAGGTCCCGGACGCGGTGGTCGGCGCGGGCACGGTCGTCCGGCCCGAGGACGCGGAGCGGTCCGCCGCCGCCGGGGCCCGGTTCCTCGTCAGCCCCGGCTGCACCGAGCGGCTGCGGGCCGCGATGCTCGCGACCCGCCTGCCGTTCCTGCCGGGGGTCGCGACCGCGTCCGAGGCGATCGCCCTGCTGGAGGACGGCGTCACCGCGATGAAGTTCTTCCCCGCCGGGCCCGCGGGCGGGCCCGCGTACCTGAAGGCGCTCGCCGGGCCGCTGCCCCGCGCGAGGTTCTGCCCGACCGGCGGCGTGACGCCCCGGAACGCCGCCGAGTACCTCGCCCTGGACAACGTCGGCTGCGTCGGCGGGACGTGGCTCACCCCGCGGGACGCGGTCCGCGCGGGCGACTTCGACCGCGTCCGCGCGCTCGCCGCCGAGGCCGCCGCGCTCCGCCCTGCCTGATGTCACCGACCGCGGCCCGATGTCACAAACCGCGCGGGCCGTCCCGTCTCAAGGGCATGACCACCACATCGACGCTTGACGGCCTGCGGAGGCAGCGCGCCGTCATGCTGACGTCCTACCGCAGGGACGGGACGCCGGTCGGCACTCCCGTCAGCATCGTCGTGCGCGGCGAGCACGCCTACTTCCGCACCTACGACAAGGCGTTCAAGGCGAAGCGCCTGGCGCGCAACCCGGAGGTGGAGATCGCGCCGAGCACCACCAGGGGCAAGGTGACCGGCCGGGCGGTGCGGGGGCGCGTCCGGCTGCTCAGCGAGGAGGAGGCCCGGCCGGTCCGGGGGATGCTGGCGCGCAAGCACCCGTTCCTGCAGGGGTTCGCGGTCCCGCTGTTCCACCGGATGAAGGGCTACCGGACGCTCCACTACGAGGTCACGCTCGACCGGGACTGACGGCGCAGTGCGGGCAGGGGCCGGCGGTGAGGGGCCGCCCGCCCGCGTTCGGGAGGAGCTCCATCCGGAGCCGCCCGCAGGCGCAGCGGACCCAGACGACGACGCCGTCGCTGGTCAGGTGCCGGGACAGGATCGTGTTCTGCTCGCTCATGGGAGCAGTCTGCGGCCGGTCGACCGTTGCCGTCCATTTCAGATTTCCTCATCCGACCGTGCAAGATGGTTACATGATTGACCTGCGGCGGCTGCACATGCTCCGGCTCGTCCACCAGTACGGGACGGTCACGTCCGCGGCGGAGGCGATGCACCTCACCCCGTCGGCGGTGTCCCACCACCTGCGCGAGCTGGCGCGGGAGCTGCGGGTGCCGCTGCTGGAGCCGCAGGGCCGCAAGGTGCGGCTCACCCCGGCGGCGCAGCTGCTCATCGTCCACGCCGACGGGCTGCTCGCCAAGTGGGAGGAGACCCTCGCCGACCTGGAGTCGCACCGCGCCGGGGTCACCGGCCCGCTGCGCATGTGCGGGTTCACGACGGCCGTCGGCGGGCTGATCGCCCCGGCCGCGGGCGCGCTCCGCCGCGCGGACCCGGCCCTCGTCGTCGAGGTCCGCGAGTGCGACACCGACGTGGCCATGGGCCTGCTCGCCGCCGGGGAGACCGACATCGCGGTCATCGAGCCGACCCCCGACGCGCCCCCGCCCGGCGACCCGCGCTTCGACCGGGAGCCGCTGCTGGAGGAGGCGCTCGACCTGATCGTCCCGGTCGGGCACCCCCTCGCGCCGCGGACCGGCGTCCGGCTGGAGGACGCGGCGGACGAGGCGTGGATCAGCGTCCAGCCGGAGGCCTGCGCCCACCACCAGCAGGTGATGACGTACTGCGCGGCCGCCGGGTTCACGCCGCGGATCGCGCACAACGCCACCACCTGGTCGGTGATCTGGGCGCTGGTCGCGAACGGGCTCGGCGTGTCGCTCGTGCCCCGGCTGGCCGCCGGGCCGTCCGACCAGCCGGTGGTCCGGGTGCCGCTGTCGGGGGACGGCGTCCCGAAGCGGCGGGTGCTGACCTGCGTGCGGCGGGGCAGCCGGGACGACCCGCTGATCGCGCGCGGGCTGGGCGCGCTGCGCGCCGCCGTCCCGGACCGCTGCGCGCTCGTCGCCGCCTGACGCCGCGTCACTGCGTCCCGATCGCCCGCAGGACGTCCATCCGCGCGGCCCGGCGGGCGGGCCACACGGCGGCGGCGACGCCGAGCACCGCCGCCGCAGCGACGTAGGCGGCGAGCCGCGCGTAGGGGACGTCGAGCACCTCCATGCCGCCGTCGCCCCTGGCCAGCGCCCGCTGCAGGACGATCCCCAGCACGATCCCCGTCCCGACGCCGAGGACCCCGCCGAACAGCGAGACGACGACCGCCTCGTACCGGATCATCCGGCGGAGCTGGCCGCGCTGCATCCCGACCGCACGGAGCATGCCGATCTCCCGCGTGCGCTCGGACACGGCGAGCGCGAGCGTGTTGACGATGCCGAGCGCGGCGACGAGGACCGACAGCACGAGCAGCCCGAGGACGAGGTCGAGGAACAGGTCGATCTGCCCGGCGGCGTCGGCCCTGACCTGGGCGCGGTCCTTCAGTTCGAGGTTCGGCCAGGGGGCGAGCGCCCGCTCCAGGGCGGCCCGGTCGGCGCCCGCGCCGTCGATCTCGATGCGGTCGATCGGGGCGTCGGGGTCGTGCGCGCGGTAGCCGTCCCACCCGATGATCATGCTGGGCGCGGACGGGGTCACCGACGGGCGGTCCGCGTAGACGCCCGCGACGCGGAAGGTGCGCCGCGTCCCGTCCTGGTACTGGCCGGGGACCGCCGTCCCGACGCGCCAGCCCTGGGCCTTCGCGACGCTGCGGCCGACGAGCAGCTCGTCCCCGCGCGGGGCGCGCGTGCCCTCCTGGAACGGGAGGCGGAAGTGGCCGAGCAGCTCGCCGGGGTCGCCCGCCGCCGCCGTCCGCACGGCGCCGCCCAGCCTGAGCCGGGCGGTGCGGATCGGGATCGCCGCCCGCACGCCGCCGACCCCCGCGACCGCGCCGGTCGCCCCCGCCGGGATCGGCGTGATCTGGCTCCGCCCGGTGACCTGGTAGTCGGCGGTGAGCCCGGCGGCGAGCTGCCGGTCCGCCGACGCCGCCATCGACTGGACGAGCACCGACACCGCCGCGATCAGCGCGAGCCCGATCGTCAGCGCGGACGCGGTCGCCGCCGTCCGGCGCGGGTCGCGCAGCGCGTTGCGCCCGCCGAGCCGGCCGGTGCTCCCGCCGAACCGCGCGACCGGCCACGCCAGCGCCCGGACGGCCGGACGGCTCAGCGCCGGCGAGACGGCGACCGTCCCGGCGAACACGGCCAGGGACCCCGCCCCCGCGAGGGTCAGCGCGGCCTTGTCGTGCGCGGCGAGCCCGGCCGCGATCAGGCCGCCGCCCGTGGCGAGCGCCGCCGCGCCCGCGAGCGTCCGGGCGCGCAGCGGACGGGGCGCGACCGCCCCCTCGCGGAGGGCGGCGACCGGCGGCACCCCCGCCGCGCGGCGCGCCGGGACGACGGCGGCGGCCAGCGTGACGAGCGTCCCCACCGCGTACGAGGCGACGACGGCGGACGGCGGCACGACCAGCGTCCCGAACGGCAGCGGCTCCCCGCCGGTGAGGAGGGAGGTCAGCCGCGCCAGCCCGGCCGCGACGCCCGCGCCCGCCGCGAGGCCGAGCGTCGACCCGGCCAGCCCGACCCCGGCCGCCTCGCCGAGCACCGACCGCGTCACCTGCCCGCGCGACGCGCCGACCGCGCGCAGCAGCGCGAGCTCCCGCACCCGCCCGCCGACCAGCATCGCGAAGGTGTTGAAGATGATGAACGACCCGACGAACACCGCGATCACGGCGAAGGCCAGCAGGAACGTCCGCAGCGCCGTGAGGATGTCCTTGAAGGAGTCGGACTGCTCGGCGATCGCCTGCCGCCCGGTGATCGCCTCGAACCCGGGCGGGAGCGTCGCGGCGACCGCGTCGCGGACCCGCTCCTGCGGGACGCCGCCGTCCGCGTGGACGACGATCCGCGCGTACGCCCCCGGGTGGTCCGACAGCAGGCGGCCCGCGGCGTCCGGCGCGAAAGCGGTCATCGAGAGCTGGTCGCTCAGCGCCGAGTCGCCGACCTCGAACAGGCCGGTGAGCCGGAACGTCCGCGTCCCGGACGCCAGCGCGACCGCGACCTGGTCGCCGACGCGGTACCCGGCCGCGCGGGCGGTGGTGACGTCCACGGCGACCTCGTCGGCGGCGGCGGGCGGCGCCCCGGCGGTGAGGCGCGGCAGCGACAGGTCGGGGTCGCCGTCCCACGCGACGCCGGTCTGCGGCTCCGCGCCCGCGATCCGCCCGCGCCGGTCGAGGACGGCGGCGAACCCGGTGACGACCCCGTGCGCCTTGGCGACGCCGTCCGCCCGCCGGACGGCGTCCAGCACCGCCGCCGGGACGGGCCGCTCCGCCGCCCGCTCGCCGAGCCCCGGCTCGAACGCCCGGTGCGCCCGGACGACCACGTCCGTGCCGCGGCCGAGGTCGGCGAAGGCCCGGTCGAACGAGCGGTCCAGTGTGGCGGAGAAGATCAGCGTGCCGGCGACGAACGCGACCCCGGCGACCACCGCGACCCCGGACAGCAGTAGCCGGGCGCGGTGCGCGGCGAGGCCGCGCAGGACGAGCTTCAGCATCATGCCGCCGATTCCAGCCCGCGCGGGCCGGGCGGCGGCAGCGCGGAACGTCGCGTCCGCCCGCGACGAACGGCCCCCGGACGCGACTTTCGTAGGGGTGCCCGCGCGCGGACGGGTGCGTACGGTGTGGTCATGCGATCGCCGCGTCCCGTCCTCGCGCGGCTGCCCGGGCGGCTCCGCCCGGACGGCCGCCCCCGCGACCTGGCCGCCGACGCCGCCGTCGTGCTCGCCGGGATCTACGTGACCTGGTGGACGGTCGCCGCGCCGGGCTCCATCGTCCGCTGGCACGGCGGCGCGACCCTCGCGCTGATGCTGGTCCCCGCGCTGGCGCTGGCGTTCCGCCGCCGCGCCCCGATGACCGTCGCGGCGCTGACCGCCGCGCTCGCCGCGCTCTACTGGCTCGTCGAGCTGGCCGCGCCCGGCACGCTGCTGCGCGTCCACGCCGACCACGCCCTCAGCGCGGCCGTGTGGTGGCCGCCGACCGCGCCGCTCGCGGCCTACGCGGCGATGGCGTTCCCGCGCGAGGGCGGGCGGCCCGTCTGGGTCCGCGGGCTGCCGGTCGCGGCGCTGCTCGTCCCGATCGGCTGCCTGGACGACGTCCTCCCCGACGCGGCGATGCGGCGGTTCGCCGCCGCCGAGACCGGCACCGTGAACGCCCTCGTGTTCCGCAGCGTCGCGATCGTGGTGGGCGCCGCGCTGCTCGGCATGTACGCGGCGGCGCGCCGCCGCGCCGTGCAGGGCCTCACCGAGCGGGCCGAGCGCGCCGAGCGGGAGCGGCACCTGCTCGCCGAGCGGGCCCGCGCGGAGGAGCGCGCCCGGCTCGCCGCCGAGATGCACGACGTCGTCGCGCACCGGGTGACGCTGATGGTGCTGCAGGCGGGCGCGCTGCGCGTCCGCGCCCCGGACGAGGCGACCCGCGCGGCGGCCGAGGAGCTGCGCGGCGCCGGGTGCCAGGCGCTCGAGGAGCTGCGCGACGTCATCGGCCTGCTGCGGCGCGGCCCCGGCGAGCCGCCCGCCGCCGCGCACGGGCCGCTGCCGGACCTGGCCGCGCTGGTCGCGGAGTCGGCGTCGGTCGGCGTCCGGGTCGAGCTGGCCGAGCACGGCGACCCGCCGTCGGCGTCGCCCGCCGTGGGGCGCACCGCGTACCGGGTCGTCCAGGAGGCGCTCACCAACGCGCGCAAGCACGCGCCGGGCGCGGCCGTCCGGGTGGACGTCCGCTACCGCACCGACGGGGTGACGCTGACCGTCCGGAACACGGCGCCGTCCGGCGCGCCGGACGCCGACCTCGCCGCCAGCGGCTCCGGGACGGGCCTCGCCGGGCTCCGCGAGCGCGTCGAGCTGATCGGCGGGACCTTCGCGGCGGGCCCCGACCCGGACGGCTTCCGCGTCGAGGCGTCCCTGCCCGCCTACCTGCCGGTGGGCGCTCCGTGATCACGGTGCTGCTGGTGGACGACGAGCCCATGGTCTGCGCGCACCTGCGCACGATCCTCGGGGCGGCCGACGACGTCGAGGTCGTCGGGGAGGCGCACGACGGGGCGGCGGGCGTCGAGGCGGTCGTCCGGTACCGGCCGCACGTGGTGCTCATGGACCTGCGCATGCCCGGCGTGGACGGCCTCGCCGCCATCGAGCGCGTCGCCGCGCTGCGCTCCCCGCCCGTGGTCGTCGCGCTGACGACGTTCGACGCGGACGAGTACGTCATCCGGGCCCTGCGCGCGGGCGCGGCGGGGTTCCTGCTGAAGTCGACGCCGCCGGAGGACCTCGTGAAGCTCGTCCGGGTCGCCGCCGACGGGCACACGGTGCTGTCGGCCGCCGCGACGACGCGGCTGCTCGGCACGGCGGGCGCCCGCGCGGACGGCCGCGCCCGGACCCGCGACCTGCTCGGCGGCCTCACCGGACGCGAGACCGAGGTGCTCGGCTGCCTCGGCGAGGGGCTGTCGAACGCGCAGATCGCGGGCCGCCTCCACCTCAGCGAGGCCACCGTGAAGGGCCACGTTTCCCGCCTCCTCGACAAGCTCGGCTGCGCCAACCGGACGCAGGCCGGCCTCCTCGCCCGGGACGCCGGCCTGCGCTGAGCCCGCCCGCCACGGCGGTCACGGCGCGGGCGCCGTGGTCACGCGCGGTGCCGCGACCGCCGCGTCCCGAACGCCAGCACGACCGCCTTCACCACCCAGATCACGAGCGCGATCTGCAGGACGGCGAGGACCCCCGCGCCCGGCCCGACCGTGAAGGCGAGCACCAGGAACACCCCGAGCATGAGCGGGAACACCGGGAAGTGCGGCCCGTGCCGGTGGCGCCGGGACAGGTGCCGGTGATGGCGCTTCCACGCGGGGTGCCCCGGCCCGCCGAACATCACCGCCGCGCCCTGCTCCCAGGACACGGCGGGCGCCGGTTCGGGATCGGGCAGGCCGGTGGGGGACGGCAGGTCGCGGACGAGCGCCCGCAGGTCGCCGCGCGTCCGGGCGGACAGCACGGCCTCCAGCCGCTCGTCGAGTTCGGCGCGGTCGAGGCGGCCCGCGGCGAAGTGGTCGTGCAGGGCGAGCGTGACCGCGTCGCGTTCGGCGTCCCCGACGCGGATGTCATCCTGGCGTGCCATTGCTCACTCCCTGGTGGTCGGCCCGGCGTCGGTCGGCCCGCCGCCGTCGTCGGCGTCGTCGGGCGCGTCGTCGGCGAGGATGCGGTAGAGGTCGCGGCGCGCCCCAGACAGGACGATCCGCGCCTGCTCGACCTGCTCGGCGGAGCCGGAGTGGACGATCTGCATCACCGCGGCCCCCGTCTGCGCGGCCTGCTTGAACAGCTCGGGAACCCCCTCGCCGAACTCGGGCGTCATCTCGGCCCACGGCTCGGCCAGCCGGTCGGCGTGCTCCTCGACGTAGCCGCGGCCCTCGTCGGTGAGGCGGAACGAGCGGCGCCCGCCGGACTCCTCGCCCGCGATGAGGCCCTCGTCGGCGAGCTGCTGGAGCGCCGGGTAGACCGCGCCGGGGCTGGGCTTCCAGGCCCCGCCGCTGCGCTCGTTGATCTCCTGGATGATCTGGTAGCCGTTGCGCGGCTCCTCGGCGAGCAGGACGAGGATCGCCGCCCGCACGTTGCCCTTGCGCGCCTTGGCGCCGCGCCCCCACGGGCCGCCGCGCCCGCGCGCCCACGGCGGCCGCGGCCCGAAGCCGAAGGACGACGGCCCCCACGGCCCGCCGGGACCGGGCCCGCCGGGCCCGTGGGTGCCGGGTCCGCCGCCGAACAGGGCGCCGAACGGGAAGTCGCGCCAGGGGCCCCGGCCGTGCATGTGCCCCATGTTCTCCACCTGCCTTCTGAGATCTCTCTATGAGTTCTCGCGATACGACAACGATATATCGAAGACGTACTGTCGCGCCAGATGGTTCCCACCGGGCCCGTCCCTGCCGGATGCTGTCTCGTAGCCGGGTCCGGGGCCGCGCGCCGGACCCGGGCATGATCCATAAATCCCGTCATCGCCGTCTGATCGCCAGGAATCCTGGGTAACAGCGGTAAAGGGAGGGCCATGGGCACACACGAAGCGGTGACCGCGCGCGACGCGGTGCTGGCCCCGGCGGACGCGGCGCGCCGCCCGCTCCGCGTCCGCCGGGAACTGCTCGCCGGACTGCTGCTGTTCTCGCTGTACGCGCTGGTCACGCGGCTCCCCGAGCAGGGCAGGACGGCGGCGGCCCGAGCCCACGGCGAGGCGATCTTCCGGCTGGAGAAGTCGCTCCACCTCGACGTCGAGCCCACGCTCAACGGGTGGCTCGCCGACCAGTCGGTGCTCCGCGTCCTCGCGAACTACGAGTACGCGATCACCTACATCGCGAGCGCGCTGGCCCTGCTGGTGTGGCTGTTCCTCCGCCATCCCGAGCGGTACCGGACGGCACGCAACGGGTTCATCCTGCTCAACCTCGGCGGGCTGACCTGCTTCGCGTTGTACCCGGTCATGCCGCCGCGCCTGATGCCCGACCTCGGGTTCGTCGACACGGTCCTGCTCGGAAGGACGTGGGGGTCGTGGGGCTCGCCGCTGGTCGAGCACGCCGACAAGTTCGCCGCCGTCCCGTCCCTGCACATGGGCTGGACGCTGTGGGTCGGCGTCGAGCTGGCCCGGGTGAACGCGCGCCGCTGGGTGCAGGTGGTGAACGCGGCGCACGTCCTCGTCACGCTGTACGTGATCCTCGCGACCGCCAACCACTACATCCTGGACGCGGCCGCCGCCGTCCCGTTCGTCGCCGCCGCCGTGTACGCGGCCGACCGCATCGGCCGCGCGCCGTCCGCCCGCGTCCAGGGCCCGGACGCGTTCTTCCTCGCCGTGGAGACCCCCGCCGCGCCGCAGCAGGCCGGTGGCGTGATCATGCTGGACACCGAGCGCGGACCCGTCCATCGGGACGATCTCATCCGCGTGATCCAGGAGCGGCTGGACGGGCTGCCCCGGTTCCGGCAGCGGCTCGTCCGACGGGGGCGCTGGCGCCGTCCCGTCTGGGCCGACCACGACACGGTGGACTGGGAGTGGCACGTCCCCGAGCGGCACGTCGACGGCATGGCCGGGCTGCGCGCGCTGGTCGCGGAGATCCAGTCCGAGGCGCTGCCGCTCGACCGGCCGCCGTGGCGGATGGTCGTCGTGCAGGGCGCCGAGCCCGGCCGCACCGCCGTCGTGTACCTGATGCACCACGTCGTCGCCGACGGCGTCGGGATCGTCGCGCAGGCGATGTACCTGATGGAGCCCCCGCCCGACAACCTCGGCGCGAAGTTCCCGCGCAAGCCGTTCCAGAAGGCGCTAGCGACCGTGGTGGGGCTCGGCCAGCTCGCCACCGCCGTGTCGAAGCCGGAGCCGCTGCCCGCGAGCGGGACGTCCGACCGCCGCTACGGCACGATGCAGCTCCCGCTGAAGACCGTGCGGGACGTGGGCCGCCGCTACGGCGCCCGCGTCACCGACGTCGTGCTGTGCGCGGTCGCGGGCGCGCTGAACCGGGTCGTCAGCGAGGAGGACGGCAGGCCCGGCACGTGCCGCGTCGCCGTCCCGCTGATGATGCGGCCGCCGGGCAGCGCCATGGTCGGCAACCACACGACGGCCGTCATGGTGGACCTGCCGATCGGGAAGATGACCGAGCCCGACCGGCTCGCGGAGATCGCGCGGCGCGGCCGGGTGCTGCGCTCCGGCACCCGCGCGCAGGCCGCCTGGTTCGTGATGTGGCAGGCCGGACGGGTCATGCCCGCCCCGCTGCACGCCCGCTTCGCCCGGATGTCCTACAGCGGCCGGTTCCTCCAGGGGACGGTGTCGAGCCTCCCCGGCCCGGACAAGCAGCTCTGGCTGGCGGGCGCGCCGCTCACCGCCGTGTTCCCGATCGTCCCGCTGGCGCCCGGCGCGCCGCTCGCCATCGCGGGCCTCGGCGTCGACCGCGACCTGTGCTTCGGACTCTCGCTCGACCCGGGCCTCACCGACGACGCGGACGCGCTGATGGACGCCGTCCGCGACATCATCGAGGAACTGAGGGACGAACCCGAGTGACCCGCGGTGACCGGAGAGCGGTCAGATGCTCCGGACGGCGCGCAGCGACTCCTTGAGCGAGCCCATCGTCGCGAAGACGGCGGTGGGCTCGTAGCCGCAGTGCGCCATGCAGTTGGCGCAGCGGTCGTCCTTGCCGCGCCCGTAGGAGTCCCAGTCGGTGGTGTCGAGGAGCTCCTGGTAGGTGGCGGTGTAGCCGTCGTCCATCAGGTAGCAGGGACGCTGCCAGCCCTTCAGCGAGTACGACGGGATCGCCCACGCCGTGCAGGGGAAGTCGACCTTCCCCTCAAGGAAGTCCAGGAACAGGGGCGAGTGGTTGAAGCGCCACTTCTTGCGGCGGCCGTCGGCGAACGCCTTGCGGAACAGCTCCCGCGTCTCCTGGACGCCGAGGAAGTGCTCCTGGTCGGGCGCCTTCTCGTAGGCGTACGCGGGCGAGATCATCATCTGGTCGACGCGCAGGTCGTCGTTCAGGAAGTCGAGCACGTCGATCACGGTCTTCGGGGTGTCGGTGTTGAACACGGTCGTGTTCGTCGTCACCCGGAAGCCGCGCTCGCGGCACGTCCTGATCGCCGCGACGGCCTGGTCGAACACGCCGTCCTTGCAGACGGACGCGTCGTGCCGCTCGCGCAGCCCGTCCAGGTGGACGGCCCAGGCGAAGTACCGCGACGGCTCGAACATGTCGATCTTCTTCGGGATCAGCGCCGCGTTCGTGCAGAGGAACACGTACCGCTTCATCTTGACCAGCTCGGCGACCAGTTCGCCGATCCGCGGGTGCATGAGCGGCTCGCCGCCCGCGATCGACACCATCGGCGCGCCGCACTCGCGGATCGCGGCGACGGCCTGCTCCACCGGCATCCGCTGCTTGAGCACGTCCGCCGGGTGCTGGATCTTCCCGCAGCCCGCGCACGCCAGGTTGCACGCGTAGAGCGGTTCCAGCTCGACGAGCAGCGGGAACCGCTTGCGCCCGGCCAGCCGGTTGCGCAGCACGTACGCGCCGATGCGGAGGCTCTGGCGCAGTGGCATCGCCATCTCTCACGACCCCTTCAGGTAGCGGCCCAGCGCGCTGAGGGGGAACACCAGGCGGTACAGGTGGTAGTTGATGTAGAAGTCGCCGGGGAACCCGGTGCCGGTGAAGTGGTCCTCGTCCCAGGTCCCGTCCGGGCGCTGGTGGTCGACGAGCCAGCGGACGCCGCGCTCGGTGGCCTCCCCGCGCTCGCCCGCGGCGAGCAGCGCCAGCAGCGCCCACGCCGTCTGCGACGCCGTGGACGCGCCGTGCCCCACCCACGACCGGTCGCGGTAGGACCGCAGGTCCTCGCCCCAGCCGCCGTCGTCGCGCTGGTGGCGCTCCAGCCAGCCGACCGCGTCCCTGATCGCCGGCTTGTCGGGGCGCACCCCGGCCGCGACCAGCGCGGGGACGACGCTGCCCGTCCCGTACACGTGGTTCGCGCCCCACCGGCCGAACCACGAGCCGTCCGGCTCCTGCGCCTTGAGCAGCCACACGACGGCCCGCTTGACGAGCAGCGAGTCGGCCATGCCGCGGTGCGCCATCGCCTCCACGACGTGCGCGGTGACGTCCGCGGACGGCGGGTCGATCACCTCGCCGAAGTCGCAGAACGGCAGCCTGCGGCACAGCGCGCGGGTGTTGTCGGCGTCGAACGCGGCGAACCCGCCGTCCTTCGACGCCATCCCGGCCATCCAGCGCACGCCCCGCTCGATCGCGGGCTCGGCCAGCGGATGCCGGACGCGGTTCAGCGCGATCACCGCCTCGGCGGTGTCGTCGACGTCGGGGTAGACGTCGTTGTCGAACTCGAACGCCCACCCGCCGGGCGGCAGGCCGGGACGCCGCACCGACCAGTCGCCGGGCCCCCTGACCTCCTCGCCGATCACCCAGCCCGCGGCCCGCTCCAGCGCCGGGTGCCCGGCGGGCAGGCCCGCGTCGGACAGCGCGGTCATCGCGAGGACGGTGTCCCACACCGGCGACTGGCACGCTTCGAGGCGGCGGCCCCGGTCGTCCCTGATCGTGAACCGTTCGAGGCCGTCCAGCCCGCGCTGGATGACGGGGTGGTCCACGCCGTAGCCGAGCAGGTGCAGCGCGAGCAGCGAGTACACCCACGGCGGCTGGATGCCGCCCCACGAGCCGTCCCGCTCCTGGCGCGCGACGATCCACTCGGCGGCGCGGCGCAGCGCGGCCCGCCGCAGCCCCTTCACCGGGCGCCGCTCGTACCCGCGCAGCGCCCGGTCGAGGGTCTGGAACGCCATGTCCCAGCCGGGCCGGACGCGGGCGCGCGGGCGCGGCGCGTCGTAGCCGGGGTACAGCTCGTCCAGCGCGAACGGCAGCGGCCGGACGGGACGCAGCGCCGCCACCACGGTCAGCGGCACGATCGTCTGCCGCGCCCAGCACGCGAAGTCGTACACGTTCAGCGGGAACCAGCGCGGCAGGAAGATCATCTCGGGGGGCACGACGGGCAGCTCGTCCCAGGGCCAGCGGCCGAACATCGCCAGCCAGAACCGGGTGAACACCCGCGTCGCGGGGATGCCGCCCGCGCTCCGGACGTGCGCGGCGGCGCGGAGCATGTGGTCGGCGTCCGGCGGGTCGCCCGCGAGCCGCAGCGCCACGTACGCCTCGACCGTCGTCGACAGGTCGGGCGGGCCGTCGTGGAAGTTGGCCCAGGCGCCGTCCGCGGCCTGCTGCGACCTGATCCAGCGGGCCGCCTCGCGGGTGTCGTCCTCGGTGCGGATGCCGAGGAACTCGCGGAGGAGCATGTCCTCGGCGTCCATCGTGACGTTGGTCTGGAGCTCGCCCTTCCACCAGCCCTGCGGCGACTGGAGGAGGAGAAGGTGCTCGCGGGCGGCGTCCAGCGCGTTCGCCGCCGTCCGGGGCGCGGTGCTCTCGGAGGTGTCGGGTGTCTGCTCGGTCGCTGTCATTCAGTGGTCCCGGCGGGTGATGAAGTCGGCGATGTGCAGGAACTCGGCGCGGACGGCGTCCGGCAGCCGCGCGGTGACGAGGTGCTCGGCGGCCCGCTGGATCCGGCGCTCGGCCTCCAGCTCGGCCCACGCGCGCCCGCCCGCCGCCTCGACCAGCGGCGGGATCGCGGCGAGCTCGTCCTCGGTCCGCTCCGGCTGCGCGTACAGCTCGGCGAGCCGCTTCGCCTCCGGGCCGTCCGCGTTCAGCGCCGCGACGACCGGCAGCGACATCTTGCGGGACCGGACGTCCGACAGCGCGGGCTTGCCCGTGGCCGCCGGGTCGCCCCACAGGCCGAGCAGGTCGTCGACGAGCTGGAACGCGATGCCGAGGTCGGCGCCGAACGCCTCCAGCGCCGCCGCCAGCGGGTCGGGCGCGCCGTCCAGGACGGCCCCGATCGAGCACGAGCAGGCGATCAGCGCGGCCGTCTTGTCCGACGACATCGCGACGCACTCGTCCACGCCGATCTGCCGGCGCGTCTCGAAGTCCATGTCGAGCGACTGGCCCGCGATGAGCCGCCGGGTCGTCACCGCCACCGCCCGCGCCGCCCGCGACGAGCCCTGGCCGGGCGCTTCGAGCAGCACCTCCAGCGCGAGCGCGAGCAGCGCGTCCCCGGCGAGGATCGCCGACGGCTCGCCGAACACGGTCCACGCGGCGGGCCGGTGCCGCCGCGTCCGGTCGCGGTCCATGATGTCGTCGTGCAGCAGCGAGAACGCGTGCACCAGCTCGACCGCGACCGCGCCGGGCAGGCCGCTCTCCGGCGGCGCCAGCGCGGCCCGCGCGGACAGCAGCGCCAGCGCGGGGCGCAGCGCCTTCCCGGCGGGCGCGTCGCGCGGGTGCCCCTCCTCGTCGGTCCAGCCGAGGTGGTAGGCGGCGACGCGGTAGGTGCGCGGGTCGAGCCGTCCGACGGCGGCGCGCAGCGCCCCGTCGACCAGCTCGCGGACATCGGTCATCGAGACCGGAACGGCGGTCATCGGTCCCTCACCCCTTCCAGGTGGCGACGGACCAGCCGCGCGGCGGTCAGGCCGCTGCGCACTGCTCCCTCCATCGTGTCGGGCCAGCCCGTGTCGGTCCACGCGCCGGCGAGGAACAGTCCGGGCGCCCGCGTCGCCGCGCCCGGCCGGGCCGCGGCCGTGCCGGGACGCTGCCGGAACGTCGCCCGGCGCTCCCGCGTCACGAACACCTCCCGGACCTTCGCGTCCCGCGCGGCGGGCAGCAGCCGCCGCAACTCCGGCAGGAACCGGGCGCGCAGCTCGGCGGCGGGCATGTCGATCCAGCGGTCCGCCGCCGACAGCGACACCGCGAGGTACTGGCCGGAGTGCAGGCCGCTCACGGCCGTCCGGTCGAACACCCACTGCACGGGCGAGCCGACGGCGGCGGCGAACGGGGCGTGCCTCGGGACGCGGGCCCTGCCGATCGCCGGGCCGTGCAGCACCTTGCGGTCGTAGACGACGTGGACGTTCACGATCGGGCTGGCGTCCAGCTCGTCCCAGCGCAGCGGGTCGGGCAGCGCCTGCGCGGGCAGCAGCCGCGCCGCCGCCTCGTGCGGCACCGCCAGCACCACCGCGTCGGCGGCCATCGGGACGCCGTCCACGACGACCTTCGGGTCGGTCGTGACGGCCTCGACCTTCGCCTTCAGCCGGACCGTCCCGCCCATCTCGGCGATGCGGCGCAGCGCGGGCCCGCCGTGCAGCTCGTCCAGCGGGACGAGCGGCACCCCGATGTCGGCGGCGTCCGGACGGCCGAACAGCGCCCGCCGGCACACCATCGCCGACAGCCCGAGCGCGGCGTCGTCGACCTCGGCGTTCAGCGCGGACGTGAGGAACAGCCCCCACAGCGCCTGCCGGGCCCACGCCCGCTGGCCGCGCCCGGCGAGCCACGTCCCGGCCGCGACGCCGTCGAGGTCCGGGTCGTCCGGGTCGAGCCGGCGCAGCGCCGCCGCCGCGCGGACGGCCCGCGCCCGGTCGGTGACCGGCAGCGGCGCGTACCGCGCGAGGGCGGGCAGCAGGTGCAGCGGGCTCGGCAGGTTGGAGCGGCGCAGCCGCCCCGGCTCGGTCCCGGGGCGCAGCACCGGGACGTCGAACCGCTCCTGCACCTCCACCAGGTGCTCGGCGCGCAGCCTGCGCAGCAGCCCCTGGTAGGCGGTGCAGCACCGGAGGAACACGTGCTGCCCGTTGTCGACCCGCAGGTCGCCGCGCGCGAACGAATGGGTGGCGCCGCCGAGCCACGGCCGCGACTCCACCAGCGTCACCGGCACGCCCGACTCCTGGAGCGCGACGGCCGCGCTGATCCCGGCGAGGCCGCCGCCCACGATCACGACGCTCACCGCTCCACCCCCGACATCGCCCGCGCCGCCACCACGGCCTTCTGCCACGTCGGCAGCGACAGCCGGGTGTTCAGCGCGGCGGACGGGCGGGCCGCGATGTTCTCCAGCAGCCGCCGGTAGATGCCCGCCATCGCCGCCGTGCAGGCGGCGCTGCGCCGGTCGAGCAGCGGCAGCAGCCGCAGCCCCTCGGCGTACCAGGCCCGCGCCCGGTCCGCCTGGTAGGCGACCAGCTCGTCCAGCCGCCGGGGCGGGTCGGTGAACCGGCCGGAGTCGTCCAGGGCGAGCGTGCAGCCGAACCGCTCCAGGTCCTCGGCGGGCAGGTAGATCCGCCCGGCGAGCCGGTCCTCGCGCAGGTCGCGCAGGATGTTGGTGAGCTGGAGCGCGACGCCGAGCGAGTCGGCGAGGCCCTCCGCGCGCTGCCTGCCGTCCGAGCCGAACACGCCGAGCGAGAGGCGGCCGACCGTCCCGGCGACGCGCTGGCAGTAGCGCAGCAGGTCGTCGAACGTCTTGTAGTCGGCGCCGCGGACGTCGTCCTCGCAGCCGTCGATCAGCTCGTCGAACGCCTCCAGCGGGATCGGGTAGCGGGCCGCCGCGTCCGCCAGCGCGATCAGCACCGGGTGGCCCTCCAGCGCCCGGGCGTCCGCGCGCGAGCGCAGCACGTCCTGGACGGTCGCGAGGCGCCGCCGCGACCGGTCCAGCAGGTCGAGCCGGACGCACGCGGGCTCGGGGCCGTCCCCGATGTCGTCGACGCCGCGCGCGAACGCGTAGACCGCGCTCATCGCCCGCCGCTTCGGGCCCGGCATCAGCCGGATCCCGTAGGAGAAGTTGCGGGCCTCCTCGCGGACCACCCGCTCGCAGTGCCGATAGGCGTCCTGGACCCCGTCGGCGCCCGCGCGGACCTCCGAAACCGTCATCGCCATCCCCTTCCCAACCCCCGCGCCCATCCGGCGAGGAGCCCGGCCCGGCGGGGCCGGAGCCGGTGCGCGAGGACGTCGTAGCGGCCGCGCTCCAGCGCGTCCAGCGCCGCGTGCCCCCCGGCCACGTAGCCCGCGACGGCGACCCGGGCCCACCCGGTCAGCCCGGCCATCAGCGGCGCGGACCCGCCGTCCAGCAGGGCGCGGGCGCGGCCCGCCTCCAGCGCGAGGACGCCGCGCAGCCGCGTCGGCGTGACCGGGCGGCCGAGGTCGTCCTCGGCGCAGCCGAACCGGCGCAGGTCCTCGGCGGGCAGGTAGGTCCGCCCGGCCCGGTGGTCCTCGCCGACGTCCTGGCAGTGCTCGATGATCTGTAACGCGGCGCACACGTCGTCGGACGCCGCCACGAGGCCCGGCCGGTCGGCGCCGAACAGCCGCAGCACGACGCGCCCGACCGGGGCGGCCGACAGGGCGCAGTACCCGATCAGCTCCTCGAACGTCTCGTACCGGTGGACGGCCTGGTCCTGCCGGTTGGCGCGGATCAGGTCGCGGAACGGGTCCGCCGGGATCCGGTGCGCCCGCACCACCGGCGCCAGCCGGCGGAGCTGCGGCAGGGCCGGCGTCCGGCCGGCGTACACCCGGTCGAGGTCGTCGTCCACGAGGCCGAGCAGTTTCGCGCGCTGCTCCGGCGGCGCCTCGTCGCCGATGTCGTCGACGAGCCGCGCGAACCCGTAGAGGGCGCGCAGCCCGGCCCGGTGCCGTGCGGGGAGCAGCCGCGCCGCGACCGGGAAGTTCTCCCGCGCCGCCAGCCGGTCGAGCGCGGCGTCGTGCTCGTCGAAGCTCCAGGGCGATTCAATGATCACCCCCAGAAGATCGTCCGGACCGGCACTAAAGAAACTCTGGCCCAGGTATGGACTTCTTGAAACGCCGCTTGCCCGGGACGGACCGTTCCAGAGTCCGCGCCGCCCCGGGGGTTGACCTTCGCCCGGTCGTCCCGGGACGTTTCCTCAGGTCAGCCGGGGGAGAAGGTGGAACGCGACGGCGAGCGGACCGCCGTCCGGGGCGCCGCCGTCCTCGGTCGTCCACACCTCGGACAGGACGGACACGACGAACCCCCACGCCTCGACCCGCTCCCTCGGCATGCCGAGTCCGTCCGCGAGCTGCTCGATCCTGGCCGGGAGCGGTTTCAGCTTCTCCTCGCCGCCGTCGCCGGGGTCGGGGTTGTAGAGGAGCGCGCCGGTGTCGTAGCCGGGGTCGCCGACGTAGCCGTGCGGGTCGATGGCGAGCCACGGCTCGCGCTCGGCCCGCAGGACGTTGTCGTGGTGCAGGTCGCCGTGCAGGACGACCCGCTCGCCGTCCGCGCACAGCTCGGCGAAGAGTCCCGCCGCCCGTTCGACCAGATGCCGGGGGAGCGGGTCGTCGCCGGGGAAGCGGGCCAGGTGCTCGGCGAACGACGGGCCCTCCGTCTCCGCCAGGTCGGGGAGGGCGCAGTCAGGCGGCGGCTTCCGGTGGAGGCGGCGGATCACCTCGATGACGGCGGCGGTGGCCTTTTCGTCTTGTTGCGGGACGAGGTCGCGCGCGAGCGTCCCCGGCGTGGCGCGTTCCAGCAGCAGCGCGCCCCGCTCGGCGTCGTGCGCGAGCAGCCGGACCGCGCCGCGCCCGGCGAAGATCGTGAGCGCCGCCGCCTCGTGCGCGAGGTGGCCCGGCTGGGGCGGGCCCAGCTTGAGGACCGCAGGGGCGCCGTCGCCCGTGGTCGCCTCCGCGACCCAGTGGTAGCTGAGCGCGAAGGGCGCGCCGACGCGCAGGTCCCAGTCGCGGGCGACGGCGGCGGCGGTCCGGGGCAGGTCGTCCAGCCAGCGGCGGCC
>NZ_BCQP01000034.1 GCF_001552135.1 Actinomadura chibensis NBRC 106107
GGTCCGGGGCAGGTCGTCCAGCCAGCGGCGGCCGTCCGCGCCCCACGCGCCGAGCGCGTTCGCGACGAGGACGGGAGGGGGAACGATCACGCGGCCCACTCTGCCATCCGCCGGTTAGTCTCGGGTGATGCGCGAGACCGAGATCACCGCCCCGGTCGACCTGTGCCTGCCGGACGGCCGGCTGAACCCCGGCGCGGTCGGCTGGACGCGCCGCCCGCTGCACCGCGCGAACCTGCGCGGCTGGGGCCGGACGAAGCGCTGGGAGTACTGGGGCATCGTCACGCCCCGGCACATCGTCGGGCTGGTCGCGTCGTCGCTGGACTACGCGGCCGTCCAGAGCGTCTACGTGCTCGACCGCGCGACCGGCGAGGAGACCGGGAAGGACGCCGTCGCGCCGTTCGCCCGCGGCGCCGTGTTCCCCGACCGCAGCGGCGCGGGCGAGGCGTCGGTGCGGGGCCGGGGGATGGCGGTCGGGGTGCGGCAGGGGCCGTCCGGCTCGTGGGTGCGGGCCGTCGCGCCCGGCGTGCTGGACCTCGACGTCCGCGTCCCGCTGCCGGACGGCCACGAGTCGCTCGGCGTGGTCGTGCCGTGGAGTTCCCGGCGGTTCCAGTACACGGTGAAGGACGTGGGGCGCCCTGTTCACGGCCGGTTGCGGCTGCCGTCCGGCGAGCACGAGATCGGCGAGGGCGCGTTCGCCGTGCTCGACCACGGGCGCGGGAAATGGCCTTACCGGATGACCTGGAACTGGGCGGCGGCCAGCCGTCCCGGCCTGGCCCTCCAGCTCGGCGGCACATGGACGGACGGCACCGGCTCGACGGAGAACGCCCTCTTCGTCGACGGCCGCCTGCACAAGATCAGCGACGAGCTCGACTGGACCTATGACCGCGCCGCCTGGCACCGCCCCTGGACGATCACCGGGCCGCGCGTCGAAGCGGAGTTCCACCCGTTCCACGTCCGGGCCGCGCGCACCGAACTCGGCATCGTGGGCACCGACACGCACCAGTGCTTCGGCGAGTTCACCGGCCGCGCGCGGGCCGACGACGGGACCTGGATCGCGCTCGACGGCCTGACCGGCTGGGCCGAGGAGTCCCGCCAGCGCTGGTGAGCGCCGGATCAGGCTTCGCGTCTGCTGAGGATGTAGGCGGCGGTGAGCGCGACGGCGCGGTCGTCGTCGCGCGCCAGCTCGGCGAGGGCGCGCGTCGTGGTGCTGCCGGGGACGTCCGCGAGCGCCTCGGTCAGCCGCCGCCGCGCGGCCGGTCCGGCGGCGCCGAGCCGCTCGACGAGCCCGGCGGCGACCCGGTCGGTCAGCGCTGGGTCACCGGCGAGGACGCCCAGCGCGTCCGCCGCCTCGACGTCGTTCACCTCCTCCACGACCATGTCGATGAGCGTCGTCACCGCGTCGGCGGCCCCGTCCCCGCCGAGGGCTCCGCGCGCGCCGAGTGCCAGGGCCGCGTGCCTGCGGACCGCTAGGTCGGGGCTCGCGAGGGCGTCGCGCAGCAGCGCCGCAGCCGCGTCGCCCGGGATCTCGGCGACGGCCCGGACGGCGCGCTCGCGCACCCCCGCCTCCGGGGCGCCGAGGCCCTCCGCGAGCCGCGGCAGCCCGGCGTCGCCCGACCGGGCCAGCGCCCACTTGAGGGCCCCGGCGACGTTCGGGTCCGTCTCGCTCAGTACCGCGTCGACCAGGGCGTCCACCGGCAGCGGGGCGTCGTCGGCGGCGGACAGGGCTGCGCGCTGGCGCGTCCCGGCGCTCTCCGAGCCCAGCGCGTGGAGGAGCGCGACGGTCTGCAGGACGTCCGCCCAGTCGGCGGGCTCGGCGGCGCCGATCCGCTGGAGCCGGGTGAGCAGCTCCGTCTCCCTCGCGATGCGGTCCCGCGTCCGGCGGACGAGGTCGTCGACGAGCGCCGCAGGGGCGAAGCCGGGATCGTCCAGCGCGGACCCGACCTCGCGCAGCGACAGGCCGAGCGAGCGCAGGCTCTCGATATGGAAGATGCGCCGGATGTCCTCGCTGGAGTACTCCCGGTAGCCCGCCTCGGTGCGTCCCGTCGGCCGCACCAGGCCGAGCGACTCGTAGTGCCTGAGCATGCGGGCGCTGACCCCGGACCGCCGCGCCACCTCACCGATCAGCACCGCCTCATCCGCCCTCCCGTCCCGCCGTGCCGAGCGCCACGACGCGCTTGGCCTCCTCGACCGCCGTCTCGAACCCGGCATCGGGGTCATGCCACAGACGCTCCGTCGCAATCGCGTGCCGGCGCACGGCCGGGTCGGGGTCCCGCGCCGCCGCGCTCAGGATCGGCGGGATCGGCTCGCCGAGCGCGATCAGCGCCCGGCTGAGGCTGAGCCGCGTCTCGCGCCCGCCACGGCCGAGCTGCGTCGCCAGCACCCTGGCCAGCTCGGGTTCCGCGCCCGCGGGCACGAGCGCGACCGCCGCCCGCCACGCGGCGCGCGCCACCTCGTCGTCGGCGTCGGTCAGCAGCGCCCGGGTGATCGCGGGCCAGGCCCGCCGGTCCCCGATCTTGGACAGCGTGTGCAGCGCCTGGCTCCGCGCCTGCGCGCTCTCCGAGGCCAGTTCGTCGATGAGCCCCGGCAGCGTCAGCGACGGCGGATGGCGGGTGAGCGCCCACGTGAGCATCTCGCGCACGAAGAACTCGGGCTCGACCTCCGACCTCTCGATCAGCTTGCCGACGAACCCCGCGTCCGGGCTCGTGCCGACCGCCATCGCCGCCTTCAGCCGCACCTGCGGGTCGTCGCTCTCCAGCGCCCGGAGAGCCCGCCCCACGTCCCGCCCGTTCATCGGACCACCTCCTCGGCACAGTGAAGCCCTTGTCACCGTGTCAAGGTCAAGCGGCCTTACCCCAGGCGCTCGGTCAGGTGGACGGTCACGTCGTCGCCCTCGTCCTTTCCGAGGGCCTTGCGGATCTCCGCCTTCACGGCCAGTTTGTGGTTGCCGTCGCCGAGCGCCATGAACGACCCCTGGAACGGGTGGCCGTCGATCGTCCCCTTGACCTTGACGAGGCCCCGCGTCTGGAAGAACTCCGCCGACTCGGGCCAGATCACATAGGTCCAGCCGCCCTTGGCGGGGCTCTTGCGCAAGGTCGCCCTGAACTTCTTGTCGAGCGTGTGCTGCTTCGCCATTTCGCGTCCCTTTCCTCGTCCCTCCCGGGTGGAGACCGGCCGGGACGCCGAAACTCATCGGCGCCTGGAGCGCTCCCGCCGGCGCGGCGTGCCGACGGGAGCGTCCCCGGGCCCTACGGGATCTGGGACACCTTCAGCGCGAACACCTGCCGCGCGTCATTCGTCTCGGTGTGGCACCAGAGCCAGTCCTTGTTGACGTCGTAGGAGACGTCCTCCGGATAGGGAGGCAACGTGATCGGGTACTGGACGTAGCTCCCCGGCTTCCAGGTCAGCAGGTCGCCGGGCGCGTTGTTGGTGTTGCTGCGGACCAGGTAGAACTTGCCCTTGATGCACGTCCCGCCCTGCATCCGGTCGATGTCGACCACCGCGGCGAACGACGGCTCGGCGACGCCCGAGGTCTCCTTGAGCCTGCGGGTCGTGGCGTCGATGTCCCACTTGAAGAGGCGGCTCGCCCGGTCCGGCTCCTCCATGAACTCGCCGATGACGACGCTGTCGGGGGTCGACGTCCGGTCGAGCGAGATCCAGGAGTACTGCACCTCCGGCTGGTCGTGCACGATGGAGTTGTACCCGGCCGATTGCGGCAGCACGAAGGCGTAGTTGTGCGCCTGGTACGTTCCGTCGGGCTGCCGTCCGATCTTGTCCTGGTCGCCGGTGGAGGTGACCGCCAGCAGATCCTTCATGTCGAACACGCGCAGGCCGTTGTAGGTGTCCGCGACGTACAGCAGGTCGCCGTACCACATGATGCCGCCGGCGTGGATCTTGATCGCCTTGAAGTCGGGCGTGAGCACGCTGCCGGTCGGCTCCACCAGCAGGACATGGCGGTAGGCGGGCTTGGACGGGTCGGTCATGTCCACGAAGCTGACCCGCACCCCCTTGTTCGTCGCGTGCCTGCTGTACCAGGACGCGAGCTGGACCTCCCTCCCGTTGTACTTGCCGTCCTGGTGGTAGTCGGCGCTGGTCGTCAGCCCCTGCGGGACCCAGTTGTCGTCGTTGCGGTCGCCGTCCTGCCAGAACCAGTGGTCGGCGCGGGGCGGACTGTCGGGGAGCCCGCCGTCGGTGCCGTGCCGGTTGGCGGAGTCGAGGACCTGGTCGACGCTGCGGCTCGGGAGCGTCCGCTTCAGCGCCTTGATGAGGTCGGCCCACTTGATGTCGCGGTCCAGGGGCTTGTCCATGAAGATGAGCCCGAAGTCGTCCTTGGGCGGGTAGGTGACGTCGAGCAGGGACGTCCGGGGGGACGGACCGGCGAGCGCCCCCGTCCCGTCCAACGCGCTCCCGAGGGCGAGCACGGCCGGAGCCGCCGCCATCCCCTTGAGCAAAGTCCTCCTCTTGATCATCATGCCCGCACGCTAGCTATCCCGACATTTCATGATCAATACCCTGAATCACCTCATCACCGGCCAGGCCGGTCAGACCGCCTGTCCACAACCGGCCCGCCGCCGCCGTGCGGGCGCCGCGCGCCGTCGCGCGGGGGCACTTTCACCGTCCCGGGCAACGCGAATTCGGCGTGTTCCGCAATCGGCCCGGGCAACTCGAAAATCAGTTTCCCGGATCGGCGGGCGGCGCTAAATTCGGAGCGAAATCACTTCGCGGGAGGCGATGGTGAAACTTCTCAGCAACGTGCGGTCGAATGGCGCCGACCTGGCTCATCTGGCCGCCGAACTCGACATTCCCACGATCGCCGGACTGCAGCATCAGGGCGACGTTTCGGTGATCCCCGCCGCGCTGGCGGCGGAGGGCCTCGGGCGTCCGGCGACCCAGGTCCCGGCGGCCGGTGTCGCCGTGGTCCGGGGCGAGGCGGGCGGGCACACGCACCTCCTGCTCGCCTCCGGTGACGTCCGGTACGACGTCCACGAGGGCGCGGCGGGCGACATCACCCTCGGGTCGCTGGAGGTCGGCGAGGGCGCGACCGCGTGGCTCGACCACCCGGAGCACGGGAACACCGGGATCGCCCCCGGCCGGTACGTGCTGCGCCGCAAGCGCGAGATGGCGCCGCGCGTGCTCACCCCCGAGACCCGCCGCAAGCGCGAGCAGGCCCGCAAGCTGGCCCGCAAGCAGGCGGCCCGCGCCCAGGCCGCTCGCGAGCAGGCGGAGCGTGAGCAGGCGGAGCGTGAGCAGTTCGCGTCCGTCCGTTTCGTCGCGGACTGACGATGGCCGCCCAGCGCCCCGCCCACGAGCCGCCGACCGCGGCGCAGCAGGAACTGCTCCCGCTGCTGCGGGACGAATGGGTCGCGCACGGCCTCGCCACGGGCCCGGCGGACCGGGCGGCGGCCGAGGCGGGCGTCCGCGACGTCTACCTCGGCGCGGGCCGGCGGCCGCCGGAGCACGTGGTCTGGCTGGGCTCGCCGATGGCGGGCAGCATCGGCGCGGACATCCGCGCGGGCCGCCGTTCGCTCGTCACCAGGCGGGCGTGGCGGACGCTGCCGGAGGCGTCCGCCGACGCCGTCGCCGGCCTGGTGCCGGGCGGCGAGCCGGAAACCGACCTGATCATGCTGGACCCGCTGCCGTCCGGCCTCGGCGGCCTGGAACGCGACCCGCGCTGGAGCGGCCCGCTGTCCCGGCTCGGCCGCGAGGTGGCCGCCGCGGTCGAGCCGGGGCTCGACAGACCCGTCGGCTCGGCCGTCGACCAGGTCGCCGCGACCTGGCAGGACGCGGAGCGGTTCCCCGAAGTGGGCGCCCTGCCCCGGCTGGGCGCCCCCCGTCCGCGGATGCTGCGGCAACTGGCCCAGCTCGCCTACCTCGAACGGTGCGGCGTCTGGGAACCGGACCGGCACGGCCGCGGCCTGCTCCAGGTCGGACGGTCGGCCGGGGCGTGGTGGCCGATGCGCGACAGCGTGATCCTCACCGAACGTCCGACCGAACTGCACCACGACGCCGAAGGGAGGCTCCACCATCCGAGCGGACCGGCGGTGCGGTACCCGGACGGCTGGTGCCTGTGGGCCTGGCACGGCGTCCTCGTGCCGCGCGAGATCGTCGAGGGCGACGTCCCGATCGCCCGCGCGGTGTCGCTGCGCAACTCCGAGCAGCGCCGCTGCGCCGTGGAGATCCTGGCGGGCCGCGCCGGCTGGCGCCGCGTGGTCACCGAGTCGGGCTGGCCGCGGGTCGGCCGGGAGACGCCGGACCCGGGCAACCCCGGCCAGGTCCTCAGCCTCTGGTGCGTCGAAGAGCTGTACGACGACCACCTGCACCTGCTGCTGATGACCAACGGAACGCTGGAACGCGACGGCACCCGCCGCGAGTTCGGCGAACTCGTCCCCGGCTGGATCCGCGACCCGATCGAAGCCGCCGCCTGGCAGATCGGCCTGACCCGAGCCCAGTACCAGGAAACGACCCGCCGAACCTGACCCGCCCCGGCCCCCACCGGGGCGGTTCAGGCCCAGACGATCAGGTGGCCTTGCCTCGGGCGATGTAGACGTTCATGTCGGTGAAGTCGAGGGTGATGTTGAACGGCTTGTAGAAGCTGTGGGCGAAATGGGCGAGGACGTCGAAGCCGTAGTCGCCGGGGGCGGCGTTCTCCGCGTCCGCGAGCCGGAGGCCGCCCGCGCCGCCGCCCTTGTCTGTGTAGCAGTAGGCGTGCCTGGCGACGGCGCCGCCGAGGCGGACCTCCTTCGGGTAGCAGGGGTAGCTGACGACCGGCTGGCCCCCGGCGAACGCCTCCAGCGGACGGTCGTAGTCGGTGCGGATCCGCAGCCGTTCGGCCGTCTCCGCGGAGATGCCCGCGACCTGCTCGCCGGTTCCGCCGAGGTCAAGTGCGATCACCCGGGGCCCGGAGTCGGCGACGCTGCCCCTGCTGTGCAGCAGGTGCTCACGCGCCAACCACAGCGGAAGGGGCGCGGCACCCGCACGAGCGGCGTCGGCGCGCACCTTCCTGGCCGCTGCAGGCGTCCGGCGGCGCAGGATCAGCGCCCGGCCCGCGTAATCGACGGTGGTCAGGAAGTGGTACAGGATCCACGTGCCGATGATGCCGTCATTGTCCTGACCGGGCGTCTCTTCGTCCGACTCCGACCACTGCACGGGGACGTTGCGCAGTTCGATGCCGCCCAGCCTGAAGGAGCCGAGCACTCCGAAGTACATCCAGAGGGTGTGGCCCGCGTACTCGATCTTCTGGCTGGCGACCGCGCTCAGCCCGGCCTCCTTGGCCACTTTCGCGGAGATGCCCAGCCACGGGACGCGGGTGTAGAACGTGAACCGCTTCGGCGGCCCGCCGTTGACCGATCCCTCCAGGATTGGAAAGGGATCCATTTCCGACCACGGCAGCCGCGCGACGTCACCGTGGACCTGGTACGGCGTCCCCTTCACCGCCGCCGCCCATTTGGCGCTGACCTCCTCACCGGCCGCCTGCCAATGAGGCGCGGCGAGGGAGAGCTTGTCCTGCCTCGTGTAGCAGTCGGCCAGCAGGTGGTGGGCCTCCTTGTCGTCGGGCGCCGATCCGAGGGCCATCGAGAGGTACTTCTCCGCCTCGGGAAACCTGTTGCTCAGCAGCCCCACGTAGCCGCGCTGCCGTGCCGCGTGCACATTCTCGGGGTCGCTCTTCAATATCTCTTCATAGGCGCGGCCCGCCTGCTCGAACTCCCCGGCCCTGAACAGCGCGTCCGCGTCACCGCCTTCGGCCCGCGCCGTGCCCGTCCCGCCCAGCAGCGGCCCGGTCGCGGCGGCCCCGGCCACCACGGCGGCGCCCCGGAGCACCGAACGCCGATCCCATCCTCGGTCACCAACCACGCTCTCGTCCTTCTCGCGCTTCCCGAAACCGAGGCACGCCCGGCCCGGACCCCTGCGGCCCGCACCAACACCGAAGACGAAAGCCCGTTGCACCGGCATATGCATTTTCCAATACACCCGCAATACACCAACCCCCGCATGATGTGGGGGGAGCACCAGCGCTTGAGGACTGCCAGCAGAGCCGCGAGTCGGTCGCTCCCCAGGAGCCGCACGAAGGGCGCCAGCATCCCCTCTGCTCATTAAAAGAAGCCCCGGACCAGGACGGTCCAGGGCTGGCGGGGGCTAGCGCTTCAGATCTGTTACCAGTGCACGGAAGGCGTCAGGGGTGATATGCAGCCTGGGGCCGTCTGGGGCCTTGCTGTCACGAACGCCGATGAACCCGGAAGGGCGAGCGACTTCGACGCAGTCACCACCTTGCGCTGTACTGCGGCTCGCTTTCCGCCAAACAGCGACTGATCAGCCCCCGCGGAGACGCTGGTGGGCATGATTCGAATCGAGGCGTGGGGCTCTGTCTTGTCCCTGGGCGCTCACAGGGGTACGTAGATGGCTCTTGTTGCCGGGGAGTGTCAGTGCTTGAGGGTTGTCACTAGAGCTGCGAATTGGTCGCGTCCTAGAAGGATCTTGGGGCCGTCCGGGTTCTTGCTGTCGCGGATGGCGATGACCTGTGGCAGGCGGGCGAGTTCGACGCACTCTCCGCCGTTGGAGGCACTGCGGGATGACTTGCGCCAGACAAAATCGTCAACGTCCACTGTTACACCTATGAGGTCAGCCGAGCGGTTGACGGGCAACGTCAACCAGGAGGTTGAACGCTCGGTCTCTTTGTTTGGAGGTATTAGCGCTTGAGAGCCGTCACAAGGGCTGCGAACTCGTTGCGTTCTAGGAGTAGCTTGGGGCCGCTGGGGTTCTTGGAGTCCCTAATGGCGGTTAGTCCGTTGGAGAGCGTGGCCAGTTCTACGCACTCGCCTCCTGTCGAGGTCGAGCGGTTCGCCTTTCGCCAGACGATCTTGTCTGTTTCCACGTCGCCGCCTTCCCGTGAATCTCGTCCAAGACTGCGCCACCGGGAGCGCAAGCCCTTGAACCTGCCGTAGTGCCCTGCCGAAGCCTACTGGGTCGGTTGGCTCGGCCATCGTGAACCCGCGCGCCAGCGTCTCGACGTAGGCCACCTGTTGCATGTCTTCGAGCGTGGCGATCGTGAAAGGATGCGTGTTCCCCAGATGCGTCCCCTCTGAGGAAACGATCTGGATCTGCATTCCCTGACGTGACGTCCGGCGGAGGCGGTCCGAGCGGGTGAAGATCGCCTGCCGGGACATCCGCTCCAGTAATTCTTCGAACTGACGCCCACCCTGGTGTGCGGACTTGATCGCCGCAAGCCGCTCATAGTCCGTCAGTAATGACTCCCACATGCCTGCCGTCCTTCGGTTTCAGGTCCATCCAGCCGACTGGACGGACCTGTCCCGAGCGTCCCTACCCGGACCCCCGCACTCCGTGGTCAGTGTCGCCGCAGTCCTGCCAGCAGGGCCGCGAACTCGTCCCGACCCATGGTCAGTACGGGACCCTCTGCGTCCTTGCTGTCGCGGATGACGATGATTCCGGAGGCCGACGCGAGCTCGACGCACTCTCCGCCGTTACCGCCGCTGCGGGATGATTTTCGCCACGTGACAGCTTCGATGTTCATCGTTTCCCGCCGTTCTGGGCGTCGGGTGCAGGAGGAAGGTCGTTCGAGAGCCCGGCATGCGTCGACTGAGTCCCTGCTTGTGGAGGCTATTAGCGCTTCAGAGTCGCGATCAGGGCGGTGAAGGCATCGCGCCCTAGAAGCAGCCTTGGGCCGTCCGGGTTCTTGCTGTCGCGGATGGCGATAGATTGGGGGAGGCGGGCGAGTTCGACGCAGGCGCCGCCATTGCCAGAGCTTCGCGACGATTTTCGCCAGGCCGTCTCACTTGTACCCATGCTCTTCTCCCATGATGCGGCGGATGAGTTCCGCGGACTGCTTTACCGGTAGCGCTGACGACTTGATCGACTCATAGCACGCGACCCAGTGGCTCAGATCCTCCGGCCGCTCTACGAACCGGCCGCCTGTCAGGTCTTCAGCGTATGCCACGGTCATCCCGTCGGCGAGAGTCAGCAGGATGAAGGAACAGGTGAGACCGGCATGGGCTCCGGTGTCGAACGGGAGCACTTGAATTGCGATCTTGGGGTGGGTGGCGGCTTCCAGGAGGTGGCCGAGCTCGTCCTGCATGATCTTGTCACTTCCGACGGGACGCCGTAGGACGGACTCGTCCACCACGGTCCAAAGCGTCGGTGCGTCCGGGTCGCCGAGGAAGGTCTTGCGCTCCATCCGTGTGGTGACGAGTGCCTCGATCTCCTCAGCGGTGTCGCCGGGGCGTCCGGCGAGGAGGAGTTCGCGCGCATAGTCGGGTGTCTGGAGAAGGCCGGGAACGCACATGCCCTCGTACCAGCGGATCATGCTGGTCTTCTTCTCCACCTCCAGGTACTCGGCGAACCCGCTGGGGTACCGCTGTGCCTTCTTGAAATCGAGGGCGCGGAGAAATGCCCCGTCCGTCTCGAATTCACGGTCGCACGCCTTGGCGAACGAGACGGACGCCAGGACCTGTCCGGTCTCGGCACCAGAGATCAGCGACTCGGAGAACTTGATCCGCTCGGCGAGTTCGGCCTGGGTCAGTCCGGCCTTGGTGCGGCGATGCCGCAACTCGCGACCCCAGATGGCCTGAGGGCTGTAGGGGTCGACCATCGGGGGACCTCCGTGATTTGTCGGACTTCAAGAACTTCAACGACTTCAAGGAACCTCGGAGCGGCTTCACACTCTCACCGAGGCGTGGCGAATCACTCACCGAAAGTAACTCTCGGGCTTCACGCTGGGGAGACGCTTCGAGAAATCTCCACGAGAAGGTCGTGTCCAGATGTCCTTTGCCGCGCTCGCCCCGGAAGTCCCACTACTCCTCGACCCAACAGATCGGGCGCCGGGGTTGGCGCGGGGGTTCTTGGCGGCGCGGTTCTTGGAGTGGGGGATCGCGGACGACTATCTCGGGCGGGTGGTGGTCAGTGAGTTGGTCACCAACGCTTGGTTGCACGGGGACGGGCCGATCGTCGTGCGGGTGTTCCGGGATGAGCGCGACCGTCGTCCCGTCGTGGAGGTGTGGGACGGCGGGGAAGGGCGGCCGGTCGTTCAGGAGGAAGACCTCGACAAGACCTCGGGACGGGGGCTGCGGCTGATGGCGGAGCTCGTCCACGAATGGGGTGTCCGGTCGCTCAATGAGGGAGGGAAGGTCACGTGGGCCAAGCTTCGCTGACCGGGGTGCGCAGGAAGGTCCGCGTCCGGTACCTGGATTGGCGGACGGCCTGGGAGCGCGACACGGCGGTGGGACACCTGGAGACGCTTGCCCTCGCGCTGGAGCGGCGCGGGTGGCGGTGCGTACGGACGTACGAGCCGGAGATCGTGCAGGTGCGGCTGCCGTTGTTGCGCGTTTACGGCGGGGAGATGGCGGTGACGTTGTGCGTGCTGGCGCTGCCCGGTGGCGCGTGGGGCCTTCATGAGGCCGCGCGCGGACGGAGCGGGCTCCTGTGCCTCTGTGGCGGCGAGGCCGCGGAGGTCGTCGACGGCTTCCTGCGGTGCCGGTCGCGCGCGTGAAGGACGAGGCCGTCGCGCTGCTGCTGCTCAGGCATCTGTTTCCCGGCTGGACGATCGCTAGAGAGCGGGAAGGTTGGAGTGCGTCCCGGCGTGTCTCGGCCGGTGACCTGGACGGGCTCCTCGAACGGCTCGCCGTCGCCGATCCCACGGCCGCGCGGCGGGCGGCGGGGGTGCTGCGGGAGCGCAAGTAGCTTGATATCGAGATAAATTCGAGGTAGCTTGACATCAAGAGAAAAGCTGCCGAAGTTAGGCGGCCCTGGTGCCGTGGCGCGTCCCCGACTAAGGCAGGATCAAGGTAGGCGAGGACCCGCCTCGCCGCGCGGTGAGCGCAGGCCGAAGGGGCGGGCATATCGAAGATCGAGATGAACGCCGCGCGCTCCCGTCAGACGCGCGGTGCTGACGGAGGAGGAGTCCGTGTCCGCGAACAGCTTCGGCAGCCTTGACAAGCTGCAGGTTGGCGACAGGTCGTACGACATCTACCGGCTGGACGCCGTCGAGGGCTCGGCCCGTCTCCCGTACAGCCTGAAGGTGCTGCTGGAGAACCTGCTGCGCACCGAGGACGGCGCGAACGTCACCGCCGAGCACATCCGCGCGCTCGGCCAGTGGGACTCGCAGGCCCAGCCCAGCAAGGAGATCCAGTTCACCCCGGCCCGCGTCATCATGCAGGACTTCACCGGCGTGCCCTGCGTGGTCGACCTGGCGACGATGCGCGAGGCCGTCCGCGACCTGGGCGGCGACGCCAGCAAGATCAACCCGTTGGCGCCCGCCGAGATGGTGATCGACCACTCCGTCATCGTCGACTACTTCGGCTCGCCGGACGCGTTCGAGCGCAACGTCCAGCGCGAGTACGAGCGCAACCGGGAGCGCTACCAGTTCCTGCGCTGGGGGCAGACGGCGTTCGACGAGTTCAAGGTCGTCCCGCCCGGCACCGGGATCGTCCACCAGGTGAACATCGAGCACCTCGCCCGCGTGGTGTTCGACCGCGACGGCGTCGCCTACCCCGACACCTGCGTCGGCACCGACTCGCACACGACGATGGAGAACGGCATCGGCGTCCTCGGCTGGGGCGTCGGCGGCATCGAGGCCGAGGCCGCGATGCTCGGCCAGCCGATCTCGATGCTCATCCCGCGCGTGGTCGGCTTCAAGCTGACCGGCGAGCTCCCGGCCGGGACGACCGCGACCGACCTCGTCCTCACCATCACCGAGATGCTGCGCGAGCACGGCGTCGTCGGCAAGTTCGTCGAGTTCTACGGCGAGGGCGTGCACGCGCTGCCGCTGGCGAACCGCGCCACGATCGGCAACATGAGCCCCGAATTTGGCTCCACCTGCGCCATCTTCCCGATCGACGACGAGACGCTGAACTACCTCCGCCTGACCGGACGCGGCGAGGAGCAGATCGCGCTCGTCGAGGCGTACGCGAAGGCGCAGGGCCTCTGGCTCGACCCCTCCGTGGAGCCCGAGTTCTCCGAGTACCTGGAGCTCGACCTCGCGACCGTCGTACCGTCGCTTGCCGGGCCGAAGCGCCCGCAGGACCGCATCTCCCTCGCCGACGCCAAGCAGACCTGGCGGCGGGACGTGCAGAACTACGTCGCCAGCGTCCGGGGCGCGGCGGACGAGGCGTCCAACGAGTCCTTCCCCGCCTCCGACTCCCCGGCGATCAGCCACGACACCAACGGCGACAAGCCCCGCCACGTCGACCCGAACGGCTCGTTCCGGCCGCACAACCGGGTCCCGGTCACGCTGGACGACGGGACGACCTTCGAACTCGACCACGGCCACGTCGCCGTCGCGGCCATCACGTCCTGCACGAACACGTCCAACCCGTACGTGATGATCGGCGCGGCGCTGCTGGCGAAGAACGCGGTGGAGAAGGGCCTGAACCGCAAGCCGTGGGTGAAGACGTCGCTCGCGCCCGGGTCGCAGGTCGTCACCGACTACTACGAGCGCTCCGGCCTCGCCCCGTACCTCGACAAGATCGGCTTCAACCTGGTCGGGTACGGCTGCACGACCTGCATCGGCAACACCGGCCCACTGCAGCCGGAGATCTCCAAGGCCGTCAACGACAACGACCTCGCCGTCACGGCGGTCCTGTCCGGCAACCGCAACTTCGAGGGCCGGATCAGCCCGGACGTGAAGATGAACTACCTCGCGTCCCCGCCGCTGGTCATCGCCTACGCCCTGGCCGGGACGATGGACATCGACATCCTCAACGACCCCATCGCCGAGGGCACGGACGGCCCGGTCTACCTGCGCGACATCTGGCCCGCGCCGGAGGAGGTCGCCGCGATCGTCGAGTCGTCCATCGGGCAGGAGATGTTCGCGCAGAGCTACGCCGACGTCTTCAAGGGCGACCAGCGCTGGGCCGGCCTCGACATCCCGTCCGGCGACCTGTTCGAGTGGGACGCCGCGTCCACCTACGTGCGCAAGGCCCCGTACTTCGACGGCATGACCGCTGAGCCCGAGCCGGTCGGCGACATCCACGGCGCCCGCGTCCTCGCGAAGCTCGGCGACTCGGTCACCACCGACCACATCTCGCCCGCCGGGTCCATCAAGGTCGGGACGCCCGCCGCGCAGTACCTCCAGGACAACGGCGTCGCCGTCAAGGACTTCAACTCCTACGGCTCGCGGCGCGGCAACCACGAGGTCATGATCCGCGGGACGTTCGCCAACATCCGGCTCCGCAACCAGCTCCTGGACGACGTCGAGGGCGGCTACACCCGCGACTTCACCCAGGACGGCGCGCCCCAGGCGTTCATCTACGACGCCGCGCAGAACTACGCCGCGCAGGGCACGCCGCTCGTCGTGATCGCGGGCAAGGAGTACGGCTCGGGGTCGTCGCGCGACTGGGCGGCCAAGGGGACGGCGCTGCTCGGCGTCCGCGCCGTCATCGCGCAGTCGTACGAGCGCATCCACCGGTCCAACCTGATCGGGCTCGGCGTGCTGCCGCTCCAGTTCAAGGACGGCGAGTCCGCCGAGTCGCTCGGCCTCACCGGCACCGAGACGTTCGACATCACGGGCGTCACGGCGCTGAACGAGGGCGGCGTCCCCGACGAGGTCACCGTCAAGGCCGACGGCAAGGAGTTCACGGCGATCGTCCGCATCGACACGCCGGGCGAGGCCGACTACTACCGCAACGGCGGCATCCTCCAGTACGTCCTGCGCAACCTGATCGGCAAGTAGCGGCACGGCGACGGGCCGCTCCGCACGGAGCGGCCCGTTTCCCATGGTGCGGGCGGCCCGGCCCGGCCACACTGGTGGACATGGTGACGGTCGGTGATCGGCTTCGTCGGAGCCTGTGCGAGGCGCTGCTCCCCGGCGCCGGGCTGGAGCGGATCGGGGCCGAGCTGTCCCGCGTGGTCGCGCCGGTCGTGGCCCACGACGCGCTGCGGTGCGGGGTGATGAACCCGGCGACCGGCTGGGGCGTCACCTCGCTGGCGTTCTGGCACGGGTACGAGCCCGACCTCGGCCGCGCGCTGCTCACCGTGGACGGCGTGACGACCGACGTGCGGGACCGAGCGCGGCCCGCGGTGGCCGATCTCGGGCTCCGCCCCCGCGACCCGCTGCTCGGCCGGGAGCCGATCGGCACGGAACTGCGTCTCGTGCTGCGCGACGCGCGCGGCGTGTGGGGCGTGCTCTGCCTGCTGCGGGCCGCCGACGTGCGGCGCCGGTTCGACGACGCCGACGCGGCGCGGCTCACCGCGCTCGCGCCCGCGCTGATCGCCGCGCTGCGCGGCTACGTGACGGCGGGCCCCGGTGCGCCCGCCGACCCCGGACCGGCGCCGGGCATGCTCGTCATCGGCGCCGACGACCGGATCCGCGCGACGACGCCGCAGGCGCGCACCTGGCTGGACGCGATGGCGGTGCGGCTCGCGGTGCCGGACTGGCTGACCGAGTCCTCGTTCGCGTCCCTCGCGGTCGCGGCGCGCGAGGGGCCGCGGGCGCCGCGGCTGTGCGTCCCGTCCGTCGGCGCCGGATGGTGGACGGCGATCGAGGCGCAGCCGCTCGGCGGCGGCGAGGACGAGGGAGAGGTCGCGGTCGTCATCCAGCGCGCGACCGGGGCGCTGCTGCTCCCGTCGTACTGCGACTGGTACGGGATCACCGTCCGCGAACGCCAGGTCATCCAGCGACTGCAGCGCGGCGACGCGCCGAAGCAGATCGCCCGCGCGTTCGACCTGTCCGTCCACACGGTCAACGACCACCTGAAGGCGATCTTCCGCAAGACCGGCGCGGCCGGACGCGACGAGCTGATGGCCGCCCTCAACGTGTGAAGCGTCGGCGCGTCGGCCGCGGTCTAGCGTTCGACCGCGAGGCGGATGCCGAAGCCGATGAAGGCGAGGCCCGTGACCTGCTGGAGCCGCCGCTTGACGGACGGCCGGGACAGCGCCCGCCGCGCCGCCCGCGCCACGCCCACGATGACCGCGAGCCACAGCAGCGCCTCCGCCGCGTGGATGGCGACGAACAGCATGCTTGTCCAGAACACCGGGGAGCCGTGCGGGATGAACTGCGGCAGCAGGCTCAGGTAGAACACGCCGACCTTCGGGTTCAGCAGGTTCGTGGTGAGGCCGGTGCGGAAGGCGGTGAGGCCGGACAGGCGGGGCTCGTCCGCGTCGTCCTGGACGGCGGCGCGCTTGCGGCGGGCGTTCCACAGCGCCTGGCCGCCGAGCCACAGCAGGTAGCAGGCGCCCGCGACGCGCAGCACGTCGAACGCGATCCGGGACGCGGCCAGCACCGCCGTCAGCCCCGCCGCGCTCGCCATCGCCCAGCACACCAGCCCGGTGACGACGCCCGCCGCGGCGAGGTGGCCGGTGCGCCGCCCGCCGGTCACGGTCGTGCGGAGCACGAGCATCGTGTCCACGCCGGGGGTGACGGTGAGCAGCGCGGCCACCCCGGCGAACGCGAGACAGGCGGTGACCATGCCGTCCATTTTGCCAGGAATGTTCCACGGGTCGGCGGGAAAGGCAGACCCGAGCCACGATTGGATGAGGGCATGACGGACCTGCAGAAGATCGGTGACCTGGACGTGTCCCCGCTGGCGCTCGGCGGCAACGTGTTCGGCTGGACCGCCGACCGGGACGCCTCGTTCCGCATCCTGGACGCCTACGCCGCGGCGGGCGGCAACCTCCTCGACACCGCCGACTCCTACTCGGCCTGGATCGAGGGCAACCGGGGCGGCGAGTCGGAGACGATCATCGGCGACTGGACGGCGGCGCGCGGCAACCGCGACGACGTCGTCATCGCGACCAAGGGCGGACGCCACCCGGAGCACATGGGCCTGTCCGCGCCGGTGCTGCGCGCGGCCGTGGACGACTCGCTGCGCCGCCTCCGCACCGACCGCATCGACCTGTACTTCACGCACTTCGACGACCCGTCCGTCCCGGTCGAGGAGATCATGACGACGCTGGACGAGCTGGTCACCGCCGGGAAGATCCGGCAGATCGGGGTGTCCAACATCGACCTGGACCGGCTGGAGGCGTCGCTGGAGTTCAGCGAGCGCGAGGGCACCGCGCGCTACGTGGTGATCCAGCCGCAGTACAACCTGGTGTCCCGCGACACCTACGAGGGGCCGCGCCGCGACATCGCCGAACGGCACGGGCTCGTCGCGATGCCGTACTACGGGCTGGCGTCCGGGTTCCTCACCGGCAAGTACCGTCCGGGGACGACCGTCGACAGCGCCCGGTCCGGCCGGGCCGCGCGGTACCTGGACAGCGAGCGCGGCCAGAAGGTGCTCGCCGCGCTCGACATCGTCGCCGAGGAGCAGGGCAAGGCGGTCGCGACCGTCGCGCTGGCCTGGGTCGCCGCGCAGCCGACCGTCGTCGCGCCCATCGCCAGCGCCCGCACGCTGGACCAGCTCCCGCCGCTCGTCGACGCCTTCCGCACGACGCTGACCGCCGACCAGCTCGACCGCCTCACCGAGGCGTCCGCCTGACTCCGGGGCCGCCGATATTGGGATGAGTCGGGAAAGCGTGGCATGTAGCGTTCCACGTCGTGCCGGAAATCGACTTCCTCGTCGTCGGCGGTCTGGCGGCGCTGATCGGGTCGATCGTCCAGGGCAGCGTCGGCCTCGGCGTCGGCCTGGTCGCCACGCCGATCGTCACGATGCTGTTCCCGTCGCTGATGCCGGGCTCGATCCTGGTCGTCGCGCTCGCCCTCCCTGTCGCGACGCTCGCGCGGGAGGTCGGGCACGCCGACCTGCGCGGCCTCGGCTGGGCGTTCGGCGGACGCCTCGTCGGGACGCCGCTCGGCGTGCTGCTGGTCGCGGCCGTCCCGCAGCGCGCGCTCGGCATCGTGATCGGCGGCGTCGTCCTCGCCGCGCTCGCCGTCACGGCCTGGTCGCGGGAGGTGCCGCGCAACCGCCGGACGCTCGCCGCCGCGGGCGTCGTGTCCGGCGCGACCGGCACCGCGTCCGGCATCGGCGGCCCGCC
>NZ_BCQP01000035.1 GCF_001552135.1 Actinomadura chibensis NBRC 106107
TGCCCGCCGCTCGCGCTGCTCTACCAGCGCGAGAGCGGCCCCCGCGTGCGCGCGACGCTCGCCGTGTTCTTCATCGTCGGCGCCCTGCTCTCCCTCGCCACCCTCGCCGCGGCGGGACGGCTCCCCGTCCGGCAGGTCACGGCGGGCGTTGCGCTGGTCCCGTTCGTCCTAGCGGGCTTCGCCGCCGCCGGACCCCTCCGCCGCTACCTCGACGACGGCCGCCTCCGCACCGCCCTCCTGGCCGTCGTAGGCACCTCCGCCCTAGCCCTGATCATCCGCAACCTCCTCTGACCCGCCCCGAACGGCTCAGAACTCGATGAAATGTGGTGGAGAGAGGGTGGTGGTGTTGGTCGTCCGTAATCTGGGTTGATGCGGCGACCGACGAAGGATGAGCTTGAGGCTGCTCGTGACCGTGTCATTCCGGACGTCCTGCCGCCGGACGGTGGGACGCTCCGGGTGCTGTTCAGCGGGATCAACCCCGGATTGTATTCGGGGGCTACGGGGCGGCATTTCGCGCGGCCCGGGAACCGGTTCTGGCCTGCGCTGTACCGGTCGGGGTTCACCGACCGGCTCCTGGATCCGTCCGAGCAGGACCTCCTGCCGTCCTACGGGCTCGGCATCACGAACCTCGCGCACCGGACCACGGCGCGGGCCGACGAGTTGACCGCCGACGAGCTTCGCGAGGGCGGGCGCCGGCTCGCCGAGCTTGTGGAGCGGCTCCGGCCGTCGTACCTCGCGGTGGCCGGTGTCACCGCCTATCGGACGGCGTTCGGGCGTCCGGGTACCCAGATCGGACCGCAGGACGAGACGTTCGGCCACGCCCGGGTGTGGGTGCTGCCGAACCCGAGCGGGCTCAACGCGAGCTGGCCGCTCGACCGGATCGCCGCCGAGTTCCGCCGCCTGCGCGAGGCGGCCGAGGCCTAGCGTCAGGTCGCGTTGTTGAGCGCGGCGGTCGCGGTGAACATGGCGGTCACCTCGGCGACCAGCGTGGCCTTCGGCTCCCACAGGCCGGGGCGGCCGAGCGCCACGATCGGGCGGGGGAGGGCCCGGACGTCCCTCAGGTGCCAGTGGTGGAGGCCCGGCTCCGCCCACGGCCCGCACTCGCACGGGCGGCCGCCCGCCGAGCACACGTCGGCGAGGTCGGCGACCGCGATGATCGCGCCGATGGTGGCGAGCGGGTCGCGCGGGTCCCAGCCGGCGGCCTGGATGAGCGGCGAGTCGCACGCCTTCAGGTCGACCCGCATGGACGCGTGGATCAGCAGCGGACCGCGGTAGGCGGTCGGCAGGCTCTGGTTCGAGACGGACTTCCCGCCACGCGCGATCGCGAACGCCCAGGGCTGCTGAACACTCATCGCCTGCACGCGGTCATCTCCCTGCCGTCGACGTCGGTCTTTCGCGGCGGGACGATCGGTGACGCGTTCGATTCCCACCGCGGAGCTCCTTTGATCATCCATGTGACGCGTGAGGGACCGGCCGGGTTGACGTCTCCGAGCGCCTTCCACTGCAATTCTCTCGGCGGTCCGAAAAACGGCTTTCCGGCGGACCTCAGCCCTTCAGCGCACCCGCCATGAGGCCCCGCATGAAGAACCGCCCGAGCAGAAGGTAGACGAGGACGGTCGGCAGCGACGCCAGGAGCGCCTCGGCCATCTGCTGGTTGTACTGGACGGCCACCGCGCCCGATCCGGCGGTGTTGTTCAGCATAACCGTGACCGGCCAACTGTCGGGAGCCCCGAGGAACACGGCGAACAGGAAGTCGTTCCACATCGAGGTGAACTGCCAGATCAGCGTCACCGCGAACGCGGGCCCGGACACCGGCAGGACGATCGACCAATAGGCGCGCAGCATCCCGGCGCCGTCCACCCGGGCCGCCTCGATCAGCTCGTCCGGAATCGTCACGTAGTAGTTCCGGAAGATCAGCGTGCAGATCGGGATTCCGTACACGACGTGCGCGAGGATCAGGCCGCGGATCGTCCCGGACAGTTCCATGTCCGTCAGCAGCCCGGCCAGCGGGATCATCACCGCCTGGTACGGGATGAACATGCCGAACAGGAAGAGCGTGAACACGACGTCCGCGCCGGGGAACCGCCATTTCGACAGGACGTAGCCGTTCAGCGAGCCGAGCGCCGCCGAGATCAGCGACCCGGTCACGGCGATCTTGACGCTGTTCTCCAGGCCGGGGCGCAGCGCGTGCCACGCCGAGCCCCAGCCGGACGTGCTCCAGTGCCCCGGCAGGCTCCACGCGCTGCTCGGGTCGGCCTCGTCCAGCGGCTTGAAGCTGGTGACGACCAGCACGTACACCGGGATCAGGAACAGCAGGACGAACGCCAGCAGCACCGCGAGCTTCACGGCCTGCGCCGGGCGCGTCATCGGGTCCGCTCCGCGCGCACCGACCACACCAGGTACGGGACGACCAGCAGCGCCACCGCGAAGAGCAGGTAGCTCGCGATGGTCGCGCCGTTCGCCGGGTCGTGCCGGTCGAAGATCTCGACGTAGGTCGCGACGGCCGGGACGTAGGTGATGATCTGCTTGCCCGCGATCGCCATGATCAGGTCGAACACCTTCAGCGAGATGTGCCCGAGGATGATCAGCGCGGACAGCGTCACCGGCCGGAGCTGCGGGAACACCACGTACCGGTACACCTTCCACTCGGACGCGCCGTCCACCCGCGCCGCCTCGCGCAGTTCCTCCGGGACGCTCCGGAACCCGGCCAGGTACAGCGCCATCACGTACCCGGACATCTGCCAGACCGCGGGCAGCGCCATCGCCGCCATGCCCCAGTCCGGGTCCTGCCACCAGTCGTTCGCCAGCGCCCCGAGGTGGAGCCTGTCGAAGAGCTGGTTGAACCCGACCGCGCGCTCCGGCGGGGCCGGGTTCATCAGCCAGCGCCACACGACCCCGCTGGCGATGAACGACACCGCCATCGGGAACAGGTAGACGACGCGGAACGACGCCTCGCCGCGGATCCCCTTGTCCATCAGGAACGCGAGGAACGCGCCGAGAACCAGCGCGCCGACGACGAACACGGCGGTGAACAGCAGGGCGTGCCGGACGGCGCCCGGCCAGCTCGGCTGGTGCCACAGGTCGGCGAAGTTCCTGCCCTTGTCGAACCCGTATCCGCTGACCTCGTCGTGCTTCCCGCTCAGCGCGACCCGCGTGTTCCAGAAGATGAGCCCGTAGACGAACAGGCCGATCGCGACGATGGACGGCGAGAGGAGCAGCAGCCCGGGCAGCCATTTCCTGGCGCGGCGGAGTCTCACCGGTTCACAGGCCGCTGTTCTTGGCCGCGCTCACCAGCCCTTGCTGGAGTTTGCCCGCGTCCTTGTCCTGGAGGAACAGGCCCACCGCCGTGTCGATGTCGGTGTGCCATTTGTTGTTCGCGTTGACGCCGTGCCAGAAGGAGCCCGCCAGCTTCGTGGCCGGGTTGTTCCACTGCTCGAACGCGTACTGGAGGTAGCCCGTGTAGAGGCTCTTGTCGGCGTCCTTGCGGGCCGGGATGGAGCCCTTCTTCGGGTTGAAGAGGTCCTGCCCCTCCTTGCTGGACACCTCCTTGAGCCACGCCTCGGCACCCGCCTTGTGGGGCGCGCCCTTGGGAAGGGTGAAACTGTCCGACAGCCACAGATAGGTGCCGTCGGTGCCGGGCGCGGGCGCGTACTTGAAGTCGGTGTCGAGTTTCTTGCCGAGGCCGTTCGGCGCGCTCCCGGTGAAGTAGCCGTAGGCCCAGTCGCCCATGATGTTGAACGCGGCCTTGCCGTCCACGACGGCCTTCGCGGCGCCCTGCCAGTCGGTGGACGCGGCCTCCAGCGTCGTATACTTCATGATCTCGGCGAAGTCGCCGAGCGCCTTGGTGACGGCCGGGGCGCCCCAGTCGGCGCCCGGCTTCCACAGCGCGTTGTAGGCGTCGGTGCCGAGGTCGCCGAGCAGGACGTTTTCCAGCAGGTGGTCGGCCGTCCACTGCGCGCCGAGCGACAGCGGGACCTTCTTCGTCCTGTCCTTGACGGCCTTCAGCGCGGTGACGAACTCCGCGACCGACTTCGGTGCGCCGGACACTCCGGCTTCCTTGAGGATGCCGGGGTTGTACCAGAGGACGTTCGACCGGTGGATGTTCACCGGCACCGAGTAAAGGTGCCCCTTGTAGGTGATCTGGTCGAGGAGTTGCTGCGGGTAGACCGACTTCAGGTTGTTCCGCTGGTAGAAGTCGTCGAGCGGTTCGATCTGACCGGCCTTGATGTAGTCGAGCAGTTCCGCGCCCGCGTGGCCCTGGAACGAGTCCGGCGGCTTGCGGTTCTGCAGTCGGCTCGCGAGGACGGCCTTGGCCTGCGTGCCCGACCCGCCGGCGATGGCGGCGTTGACGAACTTCGTGCCGGGGTTCCTCTTCTGGAAGTCGGCCTGCATCGCGGCCAGCCCGTCCGCCTCGCCGGGGCCGGTCCACCAGGAGAACACCTCGACCTTGGACTTGTCGTCGCCGGATCCCGAGTCCTCGTTCGCGCCGCAGGCCGGCAGGGCCAGCGCGCCGGTCATCGCCACGGCCGCGAACACCGTCCAGCGGCGCCTGGGAGCACGTACTCGCATCGTCCGTCCCTTCGGTTGCCCCGGAAAAGCAAGCGTCCGTTCGGACGCGAGGACGGGTCAACACCGAGGGTCGAAAAGTGATCTAGCGGTGATGCGAGCACCACGCTCCGTCGGCACGCGGCCGTGCCGCGGGCCGTGGCGAGGGCGGGGGCGAGGGCGCGGCGGCTACCAGGCGAGCGCGGGCGGCAGCCCGGCCGGGCCCGCGTCGGGCCAGTCCGGCGGCGCGCCGAGCGGGGCCAGCTCGGCGAGCTGGAGCCGGTACCAGGGCGACGCCTCGGGCCGTCCGGCCAGCTCCACGCACCGCTCCCAGGACCACCACTCGGCGTCCTCGACCTCGTCCGGGTTCGGGTGGACGGCCTCGTCCGCCGGGACGGTGGCCCGCACGACCGGGCAGCGCTCGTTCTCGACGGTGCCGTCGCCGGCGACGGCCCGGTACCGGAACCCCGGCAGGACGGACGTCAGCGCGGCGTCGGACATGCCGAGCTCGTCCTTCAGCCGCCGCAGGACCGCGTCGCGCAGCCCCTCGCCCGGGGCGGGGTGGCCGCAGCAGCTGCCCGTCCAGACGCCGGGGAACGTCCGCTTGCCGAGGGCGCGCCGAGTGATCAGTACGCGACCCTCCGTGTCGACGACATAGCAGGAGAAGGCCAGGTGGTAGGGCGTGTCCCTGTGGTGGCTCGTGTTCTTCGGCGCGGTTCCGACCGCCTCGTCATCCGCGTTGAGCAGCACGATCTCTTCGACGACCATGAACACTTCCTACCCCATCGGCACCGGTCGGGTCCGAATTTCCCGTGCGGGTCAGCCGTTTCGCACCCGCCCGCCAGGGTGCGCCTCTGCCCGGCGCGGGCGAACCGGGATTAAACTCGGAACGGCCCGAGCCAGGGGAACCGGTCCCCGACGGAGGAGTTGAAACGAGTGCGCCTGATTGAGTCGATCAAGGGTCCCGACGACCTCAAACGACTGGACGCCGCGCAACTGCCCCGCCTCGCCGAGGAGATCCGCGAGTTCCTCGTCCAGGCGGTCTCCAAGACCGGCGGGCATCTCGGGCCCAACCTCGGCGCGGTCGAGCTGACGATCGCGCTGCACCGGGTCTTCGACTCGCCGCACGACAAGATCCTCTTCGACACGGGCCACCAGGCCTACGTGCACAAGCTGCTCACCGGGCGCCACGACTTCGAGCGGCTGCGCAAGCGCGGCGGCCTGTCGGGCTACCCGAGCCGCGCCGAGTCCGAGCACGACGTCATCGAGAACTCGCACGCCTCGACCGCGCTGTCGTACGCCGACGGGTTCGCCAAGGCGTTCCAGATCCGCGGCGAGGGCGACCGCGCCGTGGTCGCGGTCGTCGGCGACGGCGCGCTGACCGGCGGCATGTGCTGGGAGGCGCTCAACAACATCGCCGCGGGCGGCGCCGACCGCCCGGTCATCATCGTCGTCAACGACAACGGGCGCTCCTACTCGCCGACCATCGGCGGGCTGGCCTCGCACCTGGCCGACCTGCGCGTCACCCAGGGGTACGAGAACGCGCTCGACCTCATCAAGAAGACCGTCCCGCGCGCCCCCGTCGTCGGCAACTTCACCTACGAGGCGCTGCACGGCATCAAGAAGGGCCTCAAGGACGTCCTCCAGCCGCAGGCCATGTTCGAGGACCTCGGCATCAAGTACGTGGGCCCGATCGACGGCCACGACGAGGACGCCGTCGAGCGCGCCCTGCGCCGGGCCCGCGGGTTCGGCCGCCCGGTCATCGTGCACTGCATCACCACCAAGGGCCACGGGTACGCGCCCGCCGAGAACGACACCGAGGACTGCATGCACGGTCCCGGCGCGTTCGACCCGGCCACCGGCGGGATCGCCCCGAAGAAGGGCGGCCCCGCCTGGACGAAGATCTTCGGCGCGGAGATGGTCGAGATCGGCCGCGAGCGCCGCGACGTGGTGGGCATCACCGCCGCGATGCTCTACCCGGTCGGGCTCGCCCCGTTCGCCGAGGCGTTCCCCGACCGCATCTTCGACGTGGGCATCGCCGAGCAGCACGCCGTCACGTCCGCGACCGCGCTCGCGATGGGCGGCCTGCACCCGGTCGTCGCCCTCTACGCGACGTTCCTGAACCGCGCCTTCGACCAGGTGCTGATGGACGCGGCGCTGCACCGGCAGCCGGTCACCTTCGCGTTGGACCGCTCCGGCGTGACCGGCGACGACGGGCCGTCCCACAACGGCATGTGGGACATGTCGATCCTGCAGCTCGTGCCGGGGCTGCGGGTCGCCGTCCCGCGCGACGGCGCCCGGCTGCGCGAGCTGCTGCGCGAGTGCGTGGCCGTGTCCGACGGGCCGACCGCGATCCGCTACCCGAAGGGCCCCGCCGCCGCCGACATCGAGGCGATCGACCGGGTGGGCGGCATGGACGTCCTCGCCCGGCACGACGGCTCCAACGGCACCCGCGTCCTGCTCGTCGCGGCCGGGTCGATGGCGACGCCCGCCGTCGAGGCCGCCGGGCTGGTCGCCGCGCAGGGCATCGGCGTCACCGTCGTCGACCCGCGCTGGGTGAAGCCGCTCGACCCGGCGCTGCTCGACCTCGCCCGCGAGCACGCCCTCGTCGCCGTCGCGGAGGACAACGGCCGCACCGGCGCCCTCGGCGACGCGGTCGCGCGGCTGCTGCGCGACGGCGAGGTCGACGCGCCGATCCGCACCTTCGGCATCCCGCAGGAGTTCCTCGACCACTCGGCCCGCGCCGAGATCCTCGCCGACATCGGCCTCACCCCGCAGGCCCTCGCGCGCGACCTCACCGAGTACGTCGCCCGCATCACCTCGGCGGACACCCCGTCGGCGCCGGACGGCGAGCCCTCCGACCGCGAGACCTCCGACCGCGACTGACCGGAAGTCCGCGGCAGTCCCCTGGCCGCGCTCACTCCCGGGTCGCCGGTTCCAGACGCAGGACGGCGACCCGGCCGGTGTGGCGCTCGATCTCCTCGACCGGCGCGGCCGGGGCGAAGGGCAACTCCGGGTCCCGGTAGCCGGACGCGGCCAGATAGGCGGCGAGGGCCGTGAGGCATGGATGGCGGGCGGATCCGCGCCGGACTTCGCGTGCTGCTGCCGTCGTAGGCGCCCGGCTAGACGCCGTCGGCCGAGAGCAACTGCCAGAAGTGGGTGATGGACGCCGCGGCCGTGCCGAGCTCGCGGCCCGAGTACGTCCAGCGGCCGCGCAGCAGCCAGGGGCGTCCCGAGCCGTCGCGGACGAAGACCTGGAGCGGGAAGCTGGCGTCGTGCGCGCGGATGACGCCCGCCGGGTCGACCGAGGGGTCGAGCCGCGGCTCGCCCTCGCACCGCACGCCCATCACGGACGTGCGCGGGTCCTGGCGCAGGAGCCCCTGCGTCAGGTCGTACACCAGTACGGAAACGTAGTCGGGCCCGAGCCATCTGAGGTCTGGCACCGTCTCGGGTGGGGGGAACCCGTACAGTTCTGGACCGCCGGTCACACGCCGCACCGTAGCGCCAGAGTGACATACCCGTCACTACCTGACGGCCGGGAGATTGTCGGGAATGTGAATCAGTCGCGGCCGCGGCACGCGGACGTCATCGCCTCCCAGCGCGCCAGTTTGACGCGCTCGCCCCGGTCGAGCGCGCGGGCGAGGGCGATCTCGGCGGCGTCCAGGTTCAGCCAGTCGTCGTAGGTGACGACGCGCAGGCCGCGCGATTCCAGCAGCTCCTCGATCGTGTGCTCGGGGGGCGTGCGCGTCCCGTCGGCGAGGACGTCCTCCAGCAGGTTGCGGACGGTCTCCGCCGCGTCCGACTTGTTTGTGCCGACGACCCCGGTCGGCCCTCGCTTGATCCATCCGGCGACGTACTCGCCCGGGATCGGGGTTCCGTCCGGGCCGATGATCCGCCCGCCCGCGTTGGGGACGGTCGACGTCCGCTCGTCGAACGGGACGCCCTCCAGCGGCACGCTCTGGTAGCCGACCGAGCGCAGCACCAGCCCGACGGGGAGCGTCTCGAACTCGCCGGTCCCGGTGACGCGGCCGGTCTCGTCCAGCCGGGTCCGCTCCAGCCGCAGGCCCTCGACCCGCTCCGTGCCGAGGATCTCGACCGGCGCCCGCCAGAACCGCACGTCGATCCGGCGCGGGCGGTCGGCGGGCGGCTCCGCCGTCCACGCGTTCAGCACCTTGACGTTGCCCCGGACGTGCCGGTCCTTCTCGGCGAGCTCGGCGCTGACCGGGTCGAGGTCCATGTCCCCCGGGCTGACGTGGATGCCCGCGTTCGGAAGCTCGCCCAGCTCGCGGGCCTCCTTGGTGGTGAACTTGGCCTGGGCGGGGCCGCGCCGTCCGATCATGTGGACGCGCTTCACGCGGCTGCGCGACAGCGCCTCGATGACCTGCTCGGGGACGTCGGTGGCGCGCAGCTCGTCGGCCGACTTGGCGAGGATGCGGACGACGTCCACGGCGACGTTCCCGACGCCGATCACCGCGACCTCCTCGACCGACAGGTCGAACGAGTGGTCGGCGGCGTCGGGGTGCCCGCAGTACCAGTTGACGAAGTCGGTGGCGGCGATGCTGCCCGGCAGCTCCTCGCCCGGAATGCGCATGTGCCGGTCGACCATCGCGCCGGTCGAGTAGATGACGGCGTCGTAGCAGCCGAGCAGGTCGGCGCGGCTGAGGTCGCGGCCGAGCTCGACGCAGCCGAAGAAGCGGACGGCCGGGTTCTCCAGCACCTTCTGCAGGTACCGGGCGATCGCCTTGATCGACGTGTGGTCGGGCGCGACGCCGTAGCGGACGAGGCCGTACGGCGAGGGCAATCGGTCGAACACGTCCACCCTGACGTCCCCGCCGGTCTGCTTGACGAGCGCCTCGGCCGCGTAGATCCCCGCGGGGCCGGACCCGATCACCGCGACGAGCACTGGAGAAGCCATGGCCGCCATTGTGCCCACCCGGCCGCCAAAAGGACACCGTGAGGCCCATCACGGCGGGCCTCCGATATTTCACGGGTTTCGGACGGCGCCCACCCTGCTCCTCCGGTACCCGTACGCGGCGTAGACGACGACCCCGATGACCAGCCACGCGGCGAACCGCAGCCACGTCTCCACCGGCAGGTTGATCATCACGAACAGGCAGCCCAGCACCGACAGGGCGGGGATGAGGGGCACCCACGGCGTGCGGAACGAGCGGGGCAGGTCCGGGCGCGTCCGGCGCAGGATCACCACGGCGACGGAGACGACGAGGAACGCGAACAGCGTGCCGATGTTGACCAGTTCGGCGAGCTTGGCGAGCGGGATGAACCCGGCGAGCACCGCGACGATCGTGCCCATCAGGATCGTCGAGCGGTAGGGCGTGCCGAAGCGCGGGTGGACGGCCGACAGCCAGGGCGGCATGAGGCCGTCGCGGCCCATCGCGAAGAAGATCCGGCTCTGCCCGAGCAGCAGGATCAGCACGACGGTGATGAGCCCGGCGACCGCGCCGACGTCGATGATCGTGGCGAACGCCGGATGCCCGACCGCCTTGAACGCGTCCGCGAGCGGCGCCTCGGTGCTCAGGTCCTTGTAGTTCTGCATGCCCGCGACGACCGTCGACACCGCCGCGTACAGCACGGCCGTGATGACGAGGGAGCCGATGAGCCCGATCGGGATGTCGCGCTGCGGGCGGCGGGCCTCCTCGGCGGCCGTGGCGACGATGTCGAAGCCGATGTAGGCGAAGAAGACGATGGCGATGGCGGCGAAGATGCCGAGCCAGCCGAAGCTCGCCGGGGTGATGCCGAACAGCACCTGCATCAGCGGCGCGCCGAGCCCGCCCTCCGACGGCGTCGGCTTCGACGGCGGGATGAACGGGTGGTAGTTCGCGCCCTTGACGAAGAACAGCCCGGCGACGATCACCAGCAGCACGACCGCGATCTTGATCGTCACGACGATGGCGTTGACCCGCGACGACACCTTGATGCCGAGGACGAGCAGCGCGGTCACGGCGACGACGAGCCCGATGGCGGGGACGTTGACGGTCCCGCCGTCGCCCGGCGGCGCGGCGATCGAGTCCGGGACGGTGATCCCGACGTCGTCCAGCAGCGAGGCGAAGTAGCCGGACCAGCCGACCGCGACGACGGCCGCGCCGAGCGCCATCTCCAGGATCAGGTCCCAGCCGATGATCCACGCCGGGAACTCGCCGAGCGTGGCGTAGGAGAACGTGTAGGCCGACCCGGCGACCGGGACCGTGGAGGCGAACTCGGCGTAGCAGAGCGCGGCGAGCCCGCACACCACGGCGGCGAAGATGAACGACAGCGCGACGGCGGGACCGGCCTTCTCCCGGGCGACCTGGCCGGTCAGGACGAAGATGCCGGTCCCGACGATGACCCCGACGCCGAACACGGTGAGGTCCAGCGCCGACAGGGCGCGTCGGAGCCGGTGGCCCGGCTCCTCGGTGTCCCTGATCGACTGCTCGACCGTCTTCGTCCGGCGCAGGTCCATCGCGCTTCCTCCGGGTGTTGATCACAGGGGTGTGCCAGCCCTATGCCCGGCAGCGCGCGGCTTATGTGGCGGCTTGGACGGGAAGCGACGCCACCCCCGGCTCCAGGAACCGGCGGCCGGTGACCCGCTCGGAGACGCCGGACCTGTCCAGGTACGGGGTGATGCCGCCGAGGTGGAACGGCCAGCCCGCGCCGAGGATCATGCAGAGGTCGACGTCCTCCGGGGCGGCGACGACGCCCTCGTCCAGCATCACCCGGATCTCGTCGGCGAGCGCCGCGAGCGCCCGGTCGAGCACCCGCTCCTCGGTGGACGGGCTCGTCCCGCCGCCGAAGATCTCGACGGCCTCCGGGTCGAGGGAGAAGTCCGGCAGGTAGACGCCGGACTTGCCGGCCGCGACGAGCTTGCCGAGGTTGTCCGACAGCGGGAACCGGTCCGGGAACGCGGCGTGCAGGGTCTCGTTGACGTGCAGCGCGATCGCCGGGCCGACGAGCCCCATCAGCACGAACGGCGGCATCGGCAGGCCGAGCGGCTGCGCGGCCCGCTCGGCCACGTCGATCGGCGTGCCCTCGTCCACGGCCTGGACGATCTCCGCCAGCAGCCGCAGCAGCACGCGGTTCACCACGAACGCCGGGGCGTCCTTGACCAGCACGCACGACTTCTTCAGCGCCTTGCCGGTCGCGAACGCGGTGGCGAGCGCCGCGTCGTCGGTCCACTCGCCCCGGACGATCTCCAGCAGCGGCAGCACCGCGACCGGGTTGAAGAAGTGGAACCCGACGACCCGCTCCGGCCGCCGCAGCCCGTCCGCCATCTCCGAGACCGACAGCGACGAGGTGTTCGTCGCGAGGACGCACTCGTCCGAGACGTGCTCCTCCAGTTCGGCGAACACCTTCCGCTTGACCGACATCTCCTCGAAGACCGCCTCGATGACGAAGTCGGCGTCGGCGAAGGCGTCCTTGGTCAGCGAGCCGGTGATCAGCGCCTTGAGGCGGCCCGCCTGGTCGGGGGAGAGGCGCCCCTTGGCCTGCAGCTTGTCGATCTCGGCGTGCGCGTGGCCGACGCCCTTGTCCAGACGCTCCTGGTCGAGGTCGGTCAGCACGACCGGGACTTCGAGGCGGCGCGCGAACAGCAGCGCGAGCTGCGAGGCCATCAGGCCCGCGCCGACGACGCCGACCTTCGTCACCGGCCGGGCGAGCGCCTTGTCGGGCGCCCCGGCGGGACGCTTCGCGCGCTTCTGCGTCAGGTCGAACGCGTACAGCCCGGCGCGCAGCTCGTCGCTCATGATCAGGTCGGCGAGCGCCTCGTCCTCCGCGGCGAAGCCCTCGTCGCGGGTGCGGTCCTTGGCGGCGGCGACCAGGTCGAGCGCCCGCGTGTAGGACGGCGCCGCCCCGTGCAGCTTGGCGTCGACGTTCCAGCGGGCCATCGCGACGGCGTCGTCCCACGCCTTGCCCGTGTCGACCTCCGCCCGGCGGACGGTGATCTCGCCGTTCAGGACGCGGGCCGTCCAGGCGAGGGACTCCTCCAGGAAGTCCGCGGAGTCGAAGACCGCGTCGGCGATGCCCAGCTCGTACGCCTGCGCGCCCTTCAGCATCCGGTTCTGCGCGAGCGGGTTCTCGATGACGACCTTGAGCGCCTTCTCCGCGCCGATCAGGCGGGGCAGCAGGTACGTCCCGCCCCAGCCGGGCACGAGGCCGAGGAACGCCTCCGGCAGCGCGAACGCGGGCACGCCGGACGAGATCGTCCGGTAGGTGCAGTGCAGGCCGAGCTCGACGCCGCCGCCCATCGCCGCGCCGTTGTAGTAGGCGAACGACGGGACCTCCAGCTCGCCGAGCCGCCGGAACACGTCGTGGCCGAGCCTGCCGATGGCCGCCGCGTCCGCCCGCCGCCGGATCAGCGGGACGCCCTTGAGGTCCGCGCCGACCGCGAAGACGAACGGCTTGCCGGTGACGCCGACCGCCGCGAGGTCGTCGCGCGCCGCGACGGCGTCGAGGGCGGCGCCCAGCTCGGCGAGGCCGTTCGGCCCGAACGTGTTCGGCTTGGTGTGGTCGTGGCCGTTGTCGAGCGTGATCAGCGCGAGGGTGCCCGCGCCGCCGGGCAGCGTCACGTCCCGCACGTGGGCGTGGGTGACGACCTCGTCGCTGAAGAGTTCCCCGAGCCCGCTCATTTGGTGCCTTCCCATCCAACGTTCTCCCAGAGAACCGTCCCGCCCATGCCCATTCCCACGCACATCGTGGTCAGTCCGTACCGGACGTCCCGCCGTTCCTCGAACTGCCGGGCGAGCTGGTTCATCAGCCGGACCCCGGACGAGGCGAGCGGATGCCCGACGGCGATCGCGCCGCCCCACGGGTTCACCCGCGCGTCGTCGTCGGCGATCTTGAAGTGCGCGAGGAACGCGAGCACCTGCACGGCGAACGCCTCGTTGATCTCGATGAGGCCGATGTCGTCCATGGTCAGCGCGTTGCGGGCGAGGAGCCGCTCGGTGGCCGGGACGGGCCCGACGCCCATCACCTCCGGCTCCACCCCGGCGAACGAGAAGTCGACCAGGCGCATGCGAGCGGTGAGGCCCAGCTCGGCGGCGACGTCCTCGGCGGCGAGCAGGCAGGCGGTCGCGCCGTCGTTCAGCCCGGCGGCGTTCCCCGGCGTGACCCTGCCGTGCGGACGGAACGGCGTCCGCAGGCGGGCGAGGTCGTCCATCGTGGTGCCGGGACGGGGCGGCTCGTCCTCGGTGGCGAGGCCCCACCCCTTCTCGGCGGAGCGGACCGCGGTCGGAACCAGGTCGGGCTGGATCTTCCCGGCCGCGTACGCGGCGGCGACCTTCTGCTGGCTGCGCAGGGCGTAGGCGTCCGCGCGCTCCTTGGTGATCTCGGGGAACCGGTCGTGCAGGTTCTCCGCCGTCGACCCCATCACGAGGGCCGACGGGTCGACGAGCTTGTCGGCGAGGAACCGCGGGTTCGGGTCGACGCCCTCGCCCATCGGGTGGCGTCCCATGTGCTCGACGCCGCCCGCGATGGCGACGTCGTAGGACCCGAACGAGATCCCCGCGCCGGATGTGGTCACGGCGGTCATCGCGCCCGCGCACATCCGGTCGATGGCGTAGCCGGGGACGGTCTTCGGCAGCCCGGCCAGCACGGCGGCGGACCGCCCGATGGTGAGGCCCTGGTCGCCGGTCTGGGTGGTGGCGGCGATCGCGACCTCGTCCACCCGCGCGGGCGGGAGTGACGGGTTGCGGCGCAGCAGCTCGCGGATGGCGCGGACGACCATGTCGTCGGCGCGGGTCTCCGCGTACAGGCCCTTCGGGCCCGCCTTGCCGAACGGCGTGCGGACGCCGTCGACGAACACGACGTCGCGTGCGGTGCGTGGCACGGTTCGTCCTCCCTGCGGATGGGGTCCGGCGGCGCCGCCGGGCCTTTGCTACCAGTCGGTAACCATTCATACTACTCGTCAGTAACCACTGACGCCGGTCCGCCCGTCCGGAGCGGCCCCGACCGGTCTTGTTCCGCAGGTGGCGGCTGGGTAACGTGGCCGGATATCACCGAGGAGGGCGCGGTGACGCACGCGAGGCCCGCGTACCGGCCGGGGATGCGCCGGCGGATCGGGCATATCCGCGATCTGACCGCCCTCCTACTCCGCACCGGGCTGCCGTTCGCGGGCGGCCCGCGCCGCGCCGGGCGCCAGCTCCGCATGTTGCGCCGCTGGGGCACCACGCTCGCCGGGCTCGTCGCGGGCGCCGCCGCGCGCTCCCCGTCCCGGACCGCGCTGATCGACGACGACGGCGCCCTCACCTTCGCCGAGCTGGACGAGCGCGCCGCGCGGCTCGCCGCCGGGCTGCCGCTGCGCGGCCCGCGCCCGCGCGTCGGCGTGCTCTGCCGCAACCACCGGGGCATGGTGCTGACGCTCGTCGCGTGCAGCCGGCGCGGCGCGGAGGTCGTCCTGCTCAACACCGGCGCCGGGGCGGGCTGGACGCGCGCCGTGCTCGGCGAGCTGCGGCCCACGCTGATCGTCGCGGACGCCGAGTTCGCGCCGCTGCTCGCCGACATGCCGATCGCGCTCCGCCGGACGGTGCTGTGGGCCGACCGCCGTCCCGGCCCCGATCCCGCCCCGCTGTCCGCGCCCGTTCCGCTCGCGGCGCTGCCGCCGCTGCCGCTGGCGCCGCCCCGGCCTCGGCCCGCGCCGGAGCCGGGCCGTCCGGTGCGCGGACGGAGCCTGGACGAGGTCATCCGCGCCGTCCCGGAGTCGGAGGCCGTGGCGGCGCCGCCGCAGATCCAGAGCCGGACGATCATGCTCAGCTCGGGCACCACCGGACGTCCGAAGGGCGCCCGCCGCCCGCCCCGCCCCGGGCTGTGGCCGCTCGCGTCGATGACGTCCCGGATCCCGCTGCGCGCCCGGCAGACGATGGTCGTCGAGGCGCCGCTGTTCCACACCTGGGGCTACGCCGCCCTGCAGATGGCGTGGGCGCTGCGCGCCCCGGTCGTGCTGCACCGCCGGTTCGACCCCGAGCAGACGCTGCGCACCGTCGCCTCCCACCGGGACGTGGCCGTGTTCGCCGTGCCGGTCATGCTGCAGCGCGTCCTCGACCTCGACCCGGAGGTCCGCGCCCGGCACGACACGTCCACGCTGCGGATCGCGGCGGTCAGCGGCGCCGCGCTGCCCGGCGACCTCGCCACCCGGTTCATGGACGAGTTCGGCGACCGCCTCTACAACGTCTACGGGTCGACCGAGGCATCGTGGGTGTCCATCGCCACCCCGCGCGACCTGCGGCTCGACCCGCGCACCGCCGGACGCCCGCCGCGCAACACCGCGCTCGCCATCCGCGACGCGGGCGGCCGCCGGGTCGGCCGCTCCACCATCGGGCAGATCTACGTCGCGAACGAGCTGCTGTTCGAGGGGTACACGGGCGGCGAGCCGATGGAGGTCCGCGACGGGATGCTCGCCACCGGCGACCTCGGCCATATCGACCACCGGGGCCTGCTGTTCGTCGACGGGCGCCGCGACGGCATCGTCGTGTCGGGCGGGGAGAACATCGTCCCGCGCGACGTGGAGGACGCGCTGCTCCGCCTCCCCGAGGTCCACGAGGTCGCGGTCGTCGGGGTGCCGGACGAGGACTGGGGGCAGCGGCTCGCCGCGTACGTCGTCCTGCGGCCCGGCGCCCGGCTGGACGCCGACGCCGTGCGCGCGTACGTGCACGCCCAGGTCGCCCGGTACGCGGCCCCGCGCGACGTCCACTTCATCGCCGAGCTGCCGCGCAACGCCACCGGCAAGGTTGTGCACCGCTGGCTCGCCGCGCGCCCCGGCCAGACCGTGCCGGAGGGCAGCGTCCGCTGGCCGCCGCCCCGGGACTCGGCCCACTCCCTCGACGCGGAGCAGGCCGGCTAGGTCGCGGCGACGGCGGTCAGGGCGGGTTCCGCCGACAGCGGCAGCAGGACGGTGATCGCCAGGCCGCCCTCCGGGCGCGGGACGGTCTCGATCGTCCCGCCGTGCACGTCCACCACCGCCCGGACGATCGACAGGCCGAGGCCCGCCCCGTCCGCCGACCCCGTCCGCTCCCGGCCCGCCGCCCGTTCCCCGCGCGGGGGGCGGTCGGGGCGCAGCCGGCGGAACGGCTCGAAGATCGTCCCGATCTCGTAGCTCGGCACCGCCCGTCCGGTGTTGACGACCTGGAGGAACGCCGAGCCGTCCCGGACGCCGGTGCGCACCCAGACGCGGCCGTCCCGCACGTTGTGCTTCACCGCGTTCTCCAGCAGGTTCACGGCGCAGCGCTCCAGCAGGACGGGGTCGCCGCTCACCGTCGCGGGCGCGAGCCTCGCCTCGACGTCGACGGCCGCCTCGTCCGCCTGGCCGTCGAGGTGGTCCAGGGCGCTGCGGACCACGTCCGGCAGCGGCGTCGCGACCCGCGCGGCGAGGTCGCGCTCCGAGCGGGCCAGCGTCAGCAGCCCCTCGATCAGCCGCTCGTGCCGGGCCGTGTTGCCGAGCAGGACGTCCGCGAGCGCCTTCGTCTCCGGCGGGTTCTTCCGGCTGGCGAGCGCGACCTCAAGGACGGTCCGGTTGATGGTGAGCGGCGTGCGCAGCTCGTGCGAGGCGTTCGCGACGAACCGGCGCTGGGCGTCGAACGCGCGGTTCAGCCGGTCCAGCATCCGGTTGAACGTGTCGGCGAGGTCCTTGATCTCGTCCTGCGGGCCGTCCAGGACGATCCGCTCGTGCAGGTTGCTCTCCGACAGCCGCCGCGCCGTCGCCGTGACCGTGTGCAGCGGGCGCAGCATCCGCCCCGCCACCACGTACCCGATCACCACGGCGAGGACGCCGAGGACCAGCATCGTCACGAGGGAGCTCTGCAGGAGCTGTTCGAGGACGTCGTGCTTCTGCTGGGTGAACTGGCGGTCGGCGTCCGCCTTCAGCGCCATCAGCTGGTCGACGTCGCCGTTCACGGCGAGGCTGCGCAGCCGCGTCACGGTCACCGGGGTGACCCGGTCGCTCATCGTGAACCGCTGGTCCATCGAGCGGACGGTCAGCAGGTACGTCACCCCGACCAGCACGGCCGACGTGACGAGGAACAGCGACCCGTACACGAGCGTCAGCCGCGTCCGCACGCTCAGCCGCGGCCTGCCCGGCCGCCTCACCGCGTCCCCAGCCGGTACCCCGACCCGGTGACCGTCTCGATCACCGGCGGGCCGCCGAGCTTGCGGCGCAGCGTCGCCATCGTGACCCGGACGATGTTGCTGAACGGGTCGATGTTCTCGTCCCACGCCCGCTCCAGCAGCCGTTCGGCGCTCACCACGCCGCCGTCCGCCCGCAGCAGCTCCTCCAGCACGGCGAACTCCTTCTTCGTCAGCCGCAGCTCCCGGCCGTCGCGCGCGGCCCGGCGCCGGTACGGGTCGAGCCGGATGCCGCGCCGCTCCAGGACGGGCGGCACCACCGGCCCCGACCGGCGCGCGAGCGCCCGCACCCGCGCGACCAGCTCGCCGAACACGAACGGCTTCGGCAGGTAGTCGTCGGCGCCGAGGGACAGGCCGTCCACCCGGTCGTCGACGTCGGCGGCCGCGGTCAGCATGAGGATCCGCGCGGAGCCGCGCCGCGTCACGAGCTCCCGGCACACGTCGTCGCCGTGGACGCCCGGCAGGTCGCGGTCGAGGACCACGACGTCGTAGTCGGTGTGCGACGTCCGCTCCAGCGCGTCGTCGCCGTCGTACACCACGTCGACCGCCATCGCCTCTTCGCGGAACCCGTCGGCGATGGTGTCGGCGAGCACGCGCTCGTCCTCGACGATCAGTACACGCATGCGGAGAGCATGACCGGTGAGGGGTTAAGCCTCGATAAACGCCCACTTCCGCCGGGGGGCGCCCGGCCGCACGCACTCCTGGGCGGCCGGGCGTCCCCCTCGCTAGTCCCGCGTTCTCACGGGGTGACCGCGACGGCGTTGTACGGGGTGTCGGGGGTCGGCGTCGTGTTGAACCGGGCGTTCGGCAGGTACAGGCGGGAGCCGGAGCGCGCGACGCTCGTCGGGACGTCGAACCGCGGGTCGGTCAGCTTCTTGACGACCTTCCCCTCGGTGGCGGCGTCGTTCAGCTCGATCACGGACACGGTGTTGAGCCGGTTCTGCACGGCGTAGACGGTGCGTCCGACGAGCAGGATGCCGTCCCCGGCCGTGAGGATCTCGCCGCCCAGGCCGATCGCCTTCGCGACGCCGGTCTCCGGGTCGACCTTGAACAGCTTGCCCGTGTTGGACTGGATGAGGACCAGCGACTTCCCGCCGTCCAGCGCCTCGATCCCGTTGGAGTTGAATCCCTCGCCCCACACGATGTCGCCGGTGAGGGGCAGGGTCTTGACCTCTCCGTCCCCGCTCAGCGGGACCCGGTAGAGCTGCTGGTTGGTCGAGTCGCTGAACCACGCCGCGTCCTTGGTGAGGGCGACGTCGTTGATGAAGGCCGCCTTCGTCGTCAGCTTGTACGACTTGACGACCTCCCCGTTCTCGGTGTTGACGACGCGCGCGTCCCCGGCCTTGCCACCGGCCACGTACAGCCGGTCCCCGCGCGTCTCCAGGCCGAGCGACGGCGTCCCCGGCCCCTTGCTGATCAGCTCTCCCTTCCCGGTCCGCAGATCGGCCCGGTAGATCGCCCCCGTCGACCGCGACCCGAAGAACGCCACGGGCCCCGGCCCGGTGGCGATCCCCTCGGGCTGGAACCCGTTCGGCAGCGCGATCTGGTCGGGCTCAGGCCCCGTGGCCCCCTGGGCGGAGCCCCCCACGGGAACGAGCAATCCAGCGGACAGGACGGCAATGACAATTCGAGACCACATGGCCCCCAAACTCCCGCAACCCACCCCCCGGCACCAGACCCACGAAACGGACCCGATGCACACTTTCCAAGTTCCCCCTGATCAGCAAGGACCCCGCGGACCCGCCGCCGCACATTCCGGCAGGCACCGCAAACTCCGGCACGCTCCGCCAACCCACCCGGACATCCGCTAATGCGCATTTAACGCGGGGGTCGGTGTGATGGCTCTTCGGTTCGGGGCCGGGTGGTTCCGGGGAGAGGACGGCATGGGATTCAAGGTGTGGGTCGTCGTGGTCGCGGTGCTGGTCGGGGGTGCGGGGTGCGGTGGCGGTGATGACGGGGGCGGTGTGGCCAGTGCGGGTGGGGCCGCCGCGGGCGGGGTTTCGGCGTCGCCCAGTGCTTCGCTTTCGGCGGAGGACTCTCGGCTCAAGTTCGCGCAGTGCATGCGGGAGAACGGGGTGGACGTCCCCGATCCGGGGTCGGGGGACGCGTCGGCGCTGCGGCTCGGGAAGGGCGCCGGCAGGGAGAAGTTGCAGGCCGCGTTGAAGCAGTGCCAGCAATGGCTTCAGGCGGGCGGGAAATTGCCCGACATGAAGGATCCGAAGAAGCGCGACCAGTACGTCGAGTTCGCGCAGTGCATGCGTGAGCACGGCGTGGACATGCCCGATCCCGGGCCGGACGGGAAGATCAGGCTGCCGTCCGAAGGGGTCGATCGGGGCGCGGTGGAGAAGGCGCGGAAGGCGTGCCAGGGGAGTCTGCCGGGGGCCGGGGAATGAGGCGGGCCGTGGTGGCGGGCGGGGTCGTCGTCGGGGTGGTCGTCGCGGGCGGGAGCGTTCTGGCGTGGACGTCGGACGGCGGGGAGGCGAAGGCCGGGTCCGGGATTCCTCTGACGACCGCCGTGGTGAGCCGGGGCGATCTCGTCGACACGGAGAAAGTGGACGGGAAATTGACGTATGAGGGCGTCCGGCAGGTGTGGACGGGGGCGTCCGGGGTGGTGACCTGGGCGCCGGAGGCGGGGGCGACGATCAAGCGGGGCGGGACGCTGGTGAAGGTCGCCGACAAGCCCGTGACGCTGATGTACGGCGGCAGCCCCATGTACCGGACGCTCGGGCAGGGCGACTCGGGCAAGGACGTCCGGGATCTGGAACGGAATCTGCGGGCGCTCGGATACGGCGGCATCACCGTCGATGAGGAGTTCACGGGTTCGACGGAGAGCGCCGTCCGGAAATGGCAGGACGACAAGGGGCTGGACGAGACGGGAATGGTCGGCCCTGATCAGGTGGTGTTCCTGGACGGCGCCGTCCGCGTCCGCGAGGTCGCGGCGCCGGAGGGGAAGCGGGTCGCGCGGGGGCAGCCCGTCCTGACGGTGGCGGGGACGCGGCGGCTCGTCCACGTCGACCTGGACGCCGACAAGCAGGATCTCGCCAGGAAGGGCGCGAAGGTCACCGTGGAGCTGCCGGGCGGGAGGACGGTCGGCGGGACGATCACCAAGGTCGGCAGCGTGGCCGAGAGCACCGGGACCGGGCCGGACAAGAAGACCACGGTCGGCGTCGACATCTCCCTCGGCGGCGCCGGGACGGGACGCCTCGACGAGGCCCCCGTCACCGTGGAACTGGAGAGCGAGCGGCGCGAGGACGTCCTGTCGGTGCCGGTCGAGGCGCTGCTCGCGCTCCGCGAGGGCGGCTTCGGCGTCGAGGTCGTCGCGGCGGACGGGGCGCGGCGGCTCGTGCCCGTCCGGACCGGGGCGTTCGGCGGCGGGCGCGTCGAGGTCACCGGGACCGGGATCGGCGCGGGCGTGAAGGTCGGGGTGCCGGCCCGGTGAACATCGTCGAGCTGGCCGGGGTGGCCAAGGAGTACGCGGGCGGCGTGGCGGCGCTGCGCGGCGTCGACCTCGCGATCGCGCCGGGGGAGATGGCCGCGATCGTCGGGCCCTCGGGGTCGGGGAAGTCCACGCTGCTGCACATGATCGGGACGCTGGACCGTCCGACCAGGGGGCGGGTGCGGGTCGCGGGGCACGAGGTATCGGAGCTCGGCGACCGGGAGCTGTCGGCGCTGCGGGCGCGGCACATCGGGTTCGTGTTCCAGCAGTTCCACCTGTCCGCCGGGGTGAGCGCGCTCGACAACGTCGCCGACGGCCTCCTGTACGGCGGCGCCTCCCGTAGGGAGCGCCGGGAGCGGGCGCGGGACGCGCTGGAGCGCGTCGGGCTCGGCCACCGGACCGGGCACCGCCCGCACGAGCTGTCCGGCGGCGAGCAGCAGCGGGTCGCGGTGGCGCGGGCCGTCGTCGGGGAGCCGGACCTGCTGCTCGCCGACGAGCCGACCGGCAACCTCGACTCCGCCGCGGGCGCGGAGGTGCTCGCCCTGCTGGACGAGCTGAACGACGCCGGGACCACCGTCGCGATCATCACCCACGACCTGGACGTGGCCGCCGCGGCGCCGCGCCGGGTCCGGGTCCGGGACGGCCTGATCGTCGCGGACGAGCGGATGGAGGTGGGCGCGGTATGAGCTCCGCACTGGCGCCCGCGCGGCTCGGCGCGGGCGACGTCCTGCGCGTCGGGCTCGGCGGGCTGCGGTCGCGTCCGACGCGGGTGGTGCTGTCCGCGCTCGGCATCGCGATCGGGATCGCGACGATGGTCGCGGTGATCGGGATCTCCTCGTCCAGCAAGGCGGACCTGCTGCGGCGGCTCGACCGGCTCGGCACGAACCTGCTGACCGCCGCGCCCGGCGACACGCTGTTCGGCGGGAAGGCGGCGCTGCCGGAGACGGCGCCGGAGATGGTCCGCCGGATCGGGCCGGTCACCGCGGTCGGCGCGACCGGCTCGGTGGACGCGACCGTCCGCCGCACCGACCGGATCCCGAAGGAGGTCACGCAGGGCATCGCCGTCCAGGCCGCGACGACGGACCTGCTCGGCACCCTCGACGTCGGCATGGCGGGCGGACGCTGGCTGAACGCGGGCACCGAGCGCTATCCCGGCGTCGTGCTCGGCGCGGAGGCGGCGCGGCGGCTCGGCGTGGACCGGGCGGGCGGCCAGGTGTGGATCGGCGGGCGCTGGTTCGTCGTCCTCGGCGTGCTGCGGCCCGCCGAGCTGGCGCCGGAGATCGACCGGTCCGCCCTCGTCGGCTGGGACGCGGCCCGCCGCCACCTCGGCTTCGACGGCCATCCGACGACGATCTACGAGCGGTCGGCGGACGGGGCGGTGGCCGACGTCCGGGCCGTCCTCGCCCGGACGGTCAACCCCGAGCACCCCGAGGAGGTCGAGGTCAGCCGCCCGTCCGACGCGCTGGAGGCGAAGGCCGCGGCGGCGGGCGCGTTCACCGGGCTGCTGCTCGGGCTCGGCGCGGTCGCGCTGCTGGTCGGCGGCGTCGGCGTCGCCAACACCATGGTGATCTCGGTGCTGGAGCGGCGCCGCGAGATCGGGCTGCGCCGCTCGCTGGGCGCGACGCGCGGCCAGGTCCGGACGCAGTTCCTCGCCGAGTCGCTGCTGCTGTCGGCGTTCGGCGGCGCCGCCGGGGTCGTCCTCGGCACGGTCGTGACCGCCGGGTTCGCGGTGTGGAAGGGATGGCCGCCGGTCATCCCAGTGTGGGCGCTCGGCGGCGCGCTCGCCGCGACCCTCGCGATCGGCACGGCCGCCGGACTGTACCCGGCGATGCGCGCCGCGCGGCTCCCGCCGACCCTCGCGCTGGCCGCCGTCTGAGTCTGGCGACGTCCCGACGAACCGGTGCATGATTGGGACGGGCCCGCAGAATTCACCCCGGGGCCCGCCGAAGTTCCGCCTGGGGGAGGTGCCTCGTACGCCATGCCGGTGCCACGCCCGCTCCGGGAGCGCTGCCGGGAGTTCCTCGGGATCGACGGGGAGATCCGCTACATCTTCCCCGCGCTGGCCTTCGGCGGCGGCGCGGGCTTCATCTTCGTCGTCACCGACGACCAGGTCGCGGTGATCTCCACCGGCGCGATGAGCCGCGGCACGCCGCGCAGCGTCTGGGGCAGCTACCCGCGCGGCACCCGGATCGGCCCGGTGGAGACCGGCGTCGGCGCCTCGTTCGAGTTCGGCGGGGCCGTCTTCGAGCTGGACGACGAGTACGTCCCGGTCGTCAACGCCGCCGACGCCGAGATCTTCGCCCGCGACAGCCTCCCGCGAGACCCCCTCCCCGACCTCTGAACAGCACGGGCCGGGCGGCCGGAGGCCGTCCGCGTCGTGACGGGGGTTCCAGGGGGGGCGCCCCCCTGGGAGTTACGGCGTTACGGGTTCGGTGGTCTTGGCCTTGGCGGGCTTGGACGTGGACGGGTTGCGCAGGAACAGGGCCATGACCGGGACCAGGTAGGCCAGCCACATGATGAGCTGGAGCCAGGTGATCTGCGGGGTGACGTTCAGGACGCCCTGGAAGACCGTCTGCATCCAGTCGCCCGCGTCGCCGAACTTGGCGAAGAAGGCGTGCGGCTCCAGCGCGACCGAGCCGAGGCCGGGGAAGACCTCGGCCTCCTGGAGGTCGTGGAAGCCGTAGCCGAACACGCCCGCGGCGACGACGATCAGGGCCGCGCCCGTCCAGGTGAAGAACCGCTTCAGGTTGATCTTGAGGCCGCCGCGGTACAGCAGGTAGCCGAGCGCGACGGCGACGGCGAGGCCGAGGAACGCCCCGGTGATCGGCTGGGTGGACCCGCCGGAGGAGTTGGAGATGTTCGTCCAGAGGAACAGCGCGGTCTCCAGGCCCTCGCGCCCGACGGCGAGGAACGCGACGGCGGCGAGCGCGAGCGGGCCGACGTTCAGCGCCCCCTCCAGCTTGCCTTCGAGCTCGGCCTTCATGAAGCGGGCCGTCTTGCGCATCCAGAAGACCATCCAGGTGACGAGCCCGACCGCGATGATCGACAGGATGCCGCCGAACAGCTCCTGCGTCTTGAACTGCATCTCCGAGGAGGCGGCGCTCAGCGCGATCCCGAACCCGGCGGCGAGCGCGACGGCGAGGGCGATGCCGGTCCAGACGGGCAGGAGGGCCGCGCGGTTGCCGGTCTTCACCAGGTACGCGATCAGGATGCTCACGACCAGGGCGGCCTCAAGCCCTTCCCGCAGCCCGATGAGGAAGTTGCCCAGTAGCATCGCGCGCTCCTCCTGATCACACACCTGTGTTTAGGCAAACCTAACCTAAGCCAGTGTGTTCCTCTCGCCCGCCCCTGACAAGATGTCCGGAACGTGAAGATCAGCCCTCCTTGTGCTCCAGCCGGTGGAAGGCGCGGGCGATGGGCTGAGCGGTCAGCTCGATCTGCCAGCGGCGGGCGCCGAGGTCGCGCAGGACGGCGGCGACGGCGGACGGCGACGCCTCGTCCGGCGGCGTCCAGGCGAGCCGCCGGACGAAGTCGGGCTGCATGAGGTTCTCCGACGGCATGGAGTGCTCCTCGGCGAGCGCGGCGACGACGGCGCGGGCGGCGGTGAGCCGCTTCGCGGCCTCCGGGTCGCGGTCGGCCCAGCGGTGCGCGGGCGGCGGCCCGTCGCCGGGCACGGTCGGCTCCGGCAGCCTGCGGTCCGACAGCGCGCGGGCGCGGGCGACGGCGCGCAGCCACGCCGACTGGTGCCGCCGGGCGCCGCGGCCGCGCATGGTCGGCAGGGCCTGCAGCTCGGCGGGCGTCCCGGGGGTCTGCTGCGCCAGCTCGATGATCGCGGCGTCCTGCAGCACCCGGCCGGGGGACAGGTCCCGCTCGCGGGCGATCTTGTCGCGGGCCTCCCACAGCTCGCGGACGGTGGCGAGCGCCCGCCGGTTCCGCACCCGGTGGATGCCGGACGTCCGCCGCCACGGGTCCGGACGCGGCGGCTTCGGCGGCGTGGTGAGGATCGCGGCGAACTCCTCGAGCGCCCAGTCGAGCTTGCCCGCGTCGGCCAGCTCGGCCCGCAGGGCGTCGCGCAGCTCGACCAGCAGCTCGACGTCGAGCGCGGCGTAGCGGAGCCAGTCCTCGGGGAGGGGGCGGGTCGACCAGTCGGCGGCCGAGTGCCCCTTCTCCAGCACGAAGCCGAGGACGTTCTCGACCATCGAGCCGAGGCCGACGCGCGGGTAGCCGAGCAGCCGCCCGGCCAGCTCGGTGTCGAACAGCCGGCGCGGCACGAGCCCGACCTCGGCGAGGCAGGGCAGGTCCTGGTTGGCGGCGTGCAGGACCATCTCGGCGTCGGCGAGCGCGGCGTCCAGCCCGGACAGGTCGGGCAGGGCGATCGGGTCGATCAGCGCGGTCCCGGCGCCCGCGCGGCGGAGCTGGATCAGGTACGCGCGCTGCCCGTACCGGTAGCCGGAGGCCCGTTCGGCGTCGACCGCGACGGGGCCGGATCCCGCGGCGAAGGCGGCGATGACACGTTCCAGTTCCGCCGCGCCCGTGACCACGGGCGGCACGCCCTCGCGCGGCTCCAGCAGGGGGACGGCCGGGGGGCCGTCGCCCGGCTCGTCCTCGGGCGGCCGGACGGCCTGCTCTGGAACGGTCCTTGGCCGCCTCGCGGCCGTGTTCTCCGCACCGGCGTCCCGCTCGGGCCCGGTCGCGCGCGTTTCGGACACTCCCACTGAACCTTTTTCATCCTCGGATCGACGAGCCGTTCGAGGCCCTGCGGAACACCGGCGGACGAAATCGGCAGCCTGCTCGCGTGTGCTCCCCCGCCTCGGTTCCGGACGCTGGTGGTCACGCCCCCTACCGTACGTCGCTCAACCGCCCGCGCCGCCAGGCCGGTCCGGCAGCGCGGCGACCCCGGACGGCGGGAGCCCCGCCGTGGTGCACATCACCTCGCACCACGCCGCCACGTGCGGGGCGAGGTCGTCGCCGGTCGGGGACCAGGAGGCGCGCAGTTCGAGCTCCGTCGTGGACGGCTCGCCCCGCTTGTCGCCGAAGCTCTCGGACACGGCGCGGGTGATCGTCCCGGAGACGCCGGCGAACCCGGCGGGCTCCAGCGCTTCGAGCAGCCAGTCCCACGCGACGGTGCCGATCAGCTCCTCGGCGGCGATGTCGGGCTCCAGGTCGGCGCGGATGTAGGCGACGACGCGGAAGCCGTTCGTCCAGCCGCCGCGGCCGTCGGGGTCGTAGAGGACGATGAGGCGGCCCATGGCGACCTCGGTGTCGTCGTCGCGGTAGACGCTTCCGGACAGGGCCGCCGCGTACGGCGCGAGGCTCTGCGGGGCGGGCATGTCCTCAAGGTCGAGCTCCGGCCGGAGGCCGGGCCCGTCGAGGATCTCGCGCAGCGTGTCGAGCGCCCGCTGGAAGGCAGGTGGGTTCATGGGTGGACCGGCCTGGGTGCGGGGGAGTGGTCGGGTGCGGGGGCGGGACTCGGGTCGGTGATGCCGGACATCGGAGCCGCCGCGGGCGACGGCCGGGGGACGCGGAGGGGAAGCAGGCACGGCACAGGTGGTTTCGTCTCGGGGGCCGGGCCGGTCAGGCCACGGCCCGCACGGTGGCGGCGCGGCGGTCGGCCGGGCCGGGCGCGGGGGCGGCGAGGGCGGAGGAGGAGGCGGCGGGCTGGGACCCGGTGACCGGCGCGGTCACCACCGAGCCGACGAAGACGGCCGAGCCGCATTCGACGCAGGCCCGCTCGGGACACTCCTCGCCATGACCGTCCGGACACGGCGGCTGCTCGAACATACGTTCATCACCGCAGGTGGAACAGTACAAGGGGGACCTCCCTCGGCTATGACACGCATCACGTTCGCACGCGCCGGTGACAGAATGCGGGACTTCGCTCGGCGTGTCCGGAAGTTCGTGCCGCTCAGGGGGGCGTCCGGGTGCTTTCCCACCGTCCGTCCATGGGACGATCGCACCGTGACCGCTGACGCATCCCGCACCGACGACGCGAACGCGAGCCCGCCCGAGCACGGCGGCCTCGCCGAGAGCCCCTTCCTGCTGGCGTGCCGCCGCCGGCCCGTGCCGCACACGCCCGTGTGGTTCATGCGGCAGGCCGGCCGGTCGCTGCCGGAGTACCTGCGGGTCCGCGACGGCGTCCCGATGCTGGAGTCGTGCGCCCGGCCGGACATGATCGTCGAGATCACGATGCAGCCGGTGCGCCGCTACGCGGTGGACGCGGCGATCTTCTTCAGCGACATCATGGTGCCGCTCAAGGCCGTCGGCGTGGACCTCGACATCAAGCCGGGCGTCGGGCCGGTGATCGCCGACCCGATCCGGGACGCGGCGGGCCTCGCCATGCTGCGGCCGCTCGTCCCGGACGACGTCCCGTACGTGACGGAGGCCGTCCAGGGCCTGGTGGGGGAGCTGGGCGCGACCCCGCTGATCGGCTTCGCGGGCGGCCCGTTCACCCTCGCCTCGTACCTGATCGAGGGCGGGCCGTCGAAGAACCACGAGCGCACCAAGGCCATGATGTACGGCGAGCCCGAGCTGTGGGACGACCTCATGTCCCGCCTCGCCGACCTCACGATCGCGTTCCTGAAGGTGCAGGTCGCGGCGGGGGCGAGCGCCGTGCAGGTGTTCGACTCGTGGGTCGGCGCGGTCGCCGCGCAGGACTACCGCGAGTCCGTGCTGCCGCACACCCGCCGGATCTTCGCCGAGATCGAGCCGCTCGGCGTCCCGCGCATCCACTTCGGCGTCGGGACGGGCGAGCTGCTCGGCCTGATGGGCGAGGCGGGCGCGGACGTCGTCGGCGTCGACTGGCGCGTCCCGCTGGACGACGCCGTCGCCCGCGTCGACGCGGGCAAGGCGCTGCAGGGCAACCTCGACCCGGCGATCCTGTTCGCGCCGTGGGAGACCGTCGAGCGCCGCGCCCGCGACGTGCTGGCCCGCGGGCGCACCGCCGAGGGGCACATCTTCAACCTGGGGCACGGGGTGCTGCCGTCGACGGACCCGGACGTGCTGGCCCGCCTCGCGGACCTCGTCCACGAGGCGAGCCAGGAGGACGCGCTCTAGCTGGACGGGGACGAGTTCTCCGGCGCGGAGGCGGCCGCCGGGGGGCGGCGGCGTCCGAAGCGGGCGCGCAGGCGGCGCCGGAAGACCAGCGCCGGGGCGCCGAGCACCGCCGCTGTGACCAGGAACGGCAGCAGCCAGCCCAGCAGGACGGCGACGCCGCCCGCGAACGCGGTGAGCGCGTCCCAGCCGTCGCCGAGCGCGCCGACGAACCCGCCCCGGTCGTGCTTCGTCTCGGCCGGGACGGACTTGCCCACCAGGACCACGGTCACGGTCGCGAACTGGGTGCGGTTCTTGAGCGCCTTCTGCCGCGCCTGGAGCGCCTCAAGGTCGGCCTCGCGTCCCGCGATCTCGTTCTCGATGTTCATGATCTCGGTGATCGAGCTCGCGCGTCCGAGCAGCTTGCGGTAGGTGTCGAGGGTCGCCTTGGCCGAGCGCACGCGGGCCTCGACGTCCGCGACCTCGCCCGTGACGTCCTCGGCCTCCTGGGTGAGCGACAGCTTCGCGCCGAGCCGCGTGCCGAGCTGGTCGAGCACCTCGCCGTACCGCGCGACGGGGATCTTCAGCGTGATCTCCGAGCGGGCCGGGTCGGTCGAGCTGGACTCCCGCTCGACATAGCCGCCGACCGCGCCGACCAATTGCTTCGCCTGGGTCGCGGACGCGTCCACGTCCTTCGCCCGGACCTGGAGCCGCGCCGTGTGGACGACCTCCCGCCCGGCGTCCAGCGGCGCCAGCGGGCGGGGCGTGCCGCCGCGCTCGCCGGTCCGCCCGGCCGTGCCGCCCGCCGGGGCGCGTTCGGCGCTCGGCGCGGCCGGGGCCCCGGCCACGCCGCGGTCGGCCGAGTCCGAGCCCCCGCCGGAGTCGCCGCCGCCCCCGCACGCCGCCAGCGTCCCCGCGACCAGCAGGACGGCCAGCGCGCCGGGGACGCGCGCCCGTCTCATGGTTCCCGGTCCGTTCCGCACAAGCCCGACGTTCCTGACGATCCGCATGGCGCTTGGACGAGGTGGTGCGGATCACCGTTCCCGCGCCCGAGTCGCGATCCGGGCACGAACGAGGCACACCGCAATCACGGCGGCGCGGCGGCCCGGCGGCCCCGGTGCGCGGTCCCGCGGGTCGTCTGGGAGGCTGGAGGACATGAGCACGTCCCGCGCCGTCAAGACCGCCAAGGCCGCGCACGCGGTGGTCGTCGGGGGCGGCATCGCGGGCCTCGCCGCCGCGCGCCTGCTGGCCCGCGACGGCCTCCGGGTCACCGTCCTCGAAGGCTCCCCGCGGATCGGCGGCAAGCTGCGGGTCAGCGAGATCGCCGGGATCCCGGTGGACGAGGGCGCCGAGTCGATGCTCGCCCGCCGTCCCGAGGGCCTCGGCCTGGTCGGGGCGCTGGGCCGGGCCGACGACCTCGTGAACCCTGGCACCACGTCCTCGGGGATCTTCAGCCGGGGGGCGCTGCGGCCGATCCCGTCCGGGCAGGTCATGGGCGTCCCGTCGGACCTGCGGGCGCTCGCCGCCGCGCGGGTGCTGTCCCCGGCCGGGCTGGCGCGCGTGCCGCTCGACCTGGTCCTGCCCGAGACGCCGCGCGGGGAGGACGTGTCGGTCGCCGAGTTCATCGGCGCGCGGGTCGGCCGGGAGGTCGTGGACCGGCTCGTCGAGCCGCTGCTCGGCGGCGTCTACGCGGGCCGTGCCGAGCTGCTGTCCTTCGACTCGACGCTGCCCGCCGTCGCCGCGGCCGCGCGCACCCGCCGGTCGCTGATCAACGCGGTGCAGGACGTCAGGGCCGCCGCGCCCGCGAACCCGGGCCCGGTCTTCGCGACCCTCCCGGACGGCCTCGGCACCCTCCCGCACCTGATCGCGGACGACATCGCCGCCGCGGGCGGCACGGTCAGGACCGGCGCCATGGCCCGCGAGCTGCGCCGCCGCGACGGCGGCTGGCGGCTCACCGTCGGCCCGGCCCGCGACCCCGAGCAGCTCGACGCGGACGCCGTGCTGATCGCCGTCCCGGCGGCGCCCGCGGCCCGGCTGCTGGAGCCGGACGTCCCCGCCGCCGCCCGCGAGCTGGCCGGGATCGAGTACGCCAGCATGGCGATCGTCACGCTCGCCTACCGGGTGGCCGCGTTCCCGCGCCCGCCGGAGGGGAGCGGGTACCTCGTCCCGGCCGTGGAGAGCGATCCCGAGCGGGGCGGGCGCGGGGTCAAGGCCGTCACGTTCAGCTCGGTAAAATGGCCTCACCTGCGAGACCACGACCCCGGCGTCCTCGCGGCGCGGTGCTCGATCGGGCGGTTCGGCGAGGAGCACGTCCTCCAGCGCCCGGACGAGGAGCTGGTCGCCGCCGCGACCGCCGAGCTCGCCGCCACCTGCGGCGTGTCGGAGCCGCCCGTCGAGAGCCGGGTGACCCGGTGGGGCGGCGGCCTCCCGCAGTACAACGTGGGCCACGCCGACCGCGTGGCCAAGGTCCGGGCGGCGGTCGCCGAGGTGCCGGGGCTCGCCGTCGCGGGCGCCGCCTACGACGGCCTCGGGATCCCCGCGTGCGTCGCCTCGGCGAGCGCGGCGGCGGCCCGGATCCTCGACCATGTGCGCAGCCGAGAAGGAGCAGACCATGACGCAGCCGGCGGGCAGGCCGAAGGCACGCGAACTCAATGACGTCATCCGCTACACCATGTGGTCGGTCTTCCGGGTGGCGCGGCCGGGGACGGTCGGCGAGCGCGACGCGGCCGAGGTCCAGGACCTCCTCGACCAGGCCGCCGAGAAGGACGTGACGACCCGCGGCGCCTACGACGTCGCCGGGCTGCGCGCCGACGCCGACTACATGTTCTGGTGGCACGCGCCGACGTCCGACGACCTCCAGGAGGTCTACACCCGGTTCCGCCGGACGGCCCTCGGCCGCGCGAGCGAGCCGGTGTGGTCGCAGATGGCGCTGCACCGCCCGGCCGAGTTCAACAAGAGCCACATCCCGGCGTTCCTCGCGGAGGAGGAGCCCCGCGCCTACGTGTGCGTGTACCCGTTCGTCCGGTCGTACGAGTGGTACCTGCTGCCGGACGAGGAGCGCCGCGCGATGCTCGCCGAGCACGGCAAGATGGCGCGCGAGTACCCGGACGTCCGCGCCAACACGGTCGCGTCGTTCGCGCTCGGCGACTACGAGTGGATGCTCGCGTTCGAGGCCGACGAGCTGCACCGGATCGTCGACCTGATGCGGCACCTGCGGGCCGCGCGGGCGCGCCTGCACACCCGCCTTGAGGTGCCGTTCTACACCGGGCGCCGCAAGCCGGTCGGCGAGCTGGTCGCGAACCTCGCCTAGCCGTCCTCGCCCAGCGTCCCGGCGACTTGCCCGGCCGTCCCGGCGACTCGTTCGGCCGTCCCGGCGGGGACGGGCCGAGCGGGCGGCGGATCGGCAGTAGGGTGCGGTCCGTGACCGAGTCTCCCGTCCAGTCTCCCGCCAAGCAGCAGTCCCGCGGCCGGCACGCGAAGCCGCCGTCCGCGCTCGCCGTCCGCTGGAACCGGCTGGTCGCCTCGCGGCGGCGCCGGCTGGTCCTCGCCGGGACCGGGCTCACCGCGGCGGCGGCGCTCGCGGCGGGCGCCGCGCTCGCGCTGCCCGGCGGTGGCGGCGGCCCGGGCCCCGCGTCCCGGACGGCCGCCGAGGCCCGCGCCGGGGCGTCGCCGTCCCCGCACGAGGAGGTGGACGCGGTCGGCGACCCCGACGAGGTCACCGACGCGATGCCCTACTTCGAGAGCAAGGACCCGGAGAAGAAGGTCGTCAAGCACGTCACGGACGTCCGGCGCAGCGGCAGCTTCGTCCGGGTCTACACCGACCTCAAGGAGAAGGACGAGAACTCCAAGCCCGCCCTCGACCTCTGCAAGTGGACGACGCAGTTCCTCAAGGACGGCGGCGACGACGAGCCCCGCGTGTTCGTCCACGGGGAGAGCGACGACAACGGCAGCGTCATCCTCGCCAACAAGCAGAGCGACAAGGACTCCTGCGAGGTCAGCGAGACCCCGTAGCCGGGCCCGCCCGCCGGGCGGCTACTCGGCGGGTTCGAGGGTCAGCGAGATCGAGTTGATGCAGTACCGGTCGTCGGTCGGGGTGGCGTAGCCCTCGCCGTGGAACACGTGCCCGAGGTGCGAGTCGCACACCGCGCACCGGACCTCGGTCCGGACCATGCCGAGCGAGCGGTCCTCGATCAGGGTGACCGCGTCCGAGTCGGACGGCGCGTAGAACGACGGCCAGCCGCAGTGGCTCTCGAACTTGGTCTCCGAGCGGAACAGCTCCGTCCCGCAGGCGCGGCAGCGGTACACGCCGACGGTCTTCGTGTCGGTGTACTCGCCCGTGAACGGCTTCTCGGTGCCCGCCTCCCGCAGCACGTGGAACTCCTCGGGGCTGAGCTCGGCCCGCCACTCTTCCTCGCTCTTGCGGATCTTCTCCATACCCTCGACGGTACCCGGCTCCCCGTCCCGGCCGCCTGTCCGACCTGTGGGTTAACGTGCTTGCATGGCCTCGCCCTACATCGAGATCCCGGTCGGGGATCGGCTCGTCAAGGTGTCCAACCCCGACAAGGTCTACTTTCCTGAGCACGGCTACACCAAGCGCCAGCTCGTGGAGTACTACATCGCCGTGGGGGAGGGCATCCTGCGCGCGACCCGGAACCGCCCGACGACGCTGGAGCGCTGGCCCGCCGGCGTCTTCGAGGGCGCCCGCATGGCCACCCGGGAGGACTACGCCCGCGGCCAGGCGGGCTACGGGGCGGGCAAGTCCGACGCGTTCTACCAGAAGCGCGTGCCGAAGGGCGCGCCCGACTGGGTCCGCACGTCCAAGATCGCGTTCCCGAGCGGCCGGTCCGCCGACGAGGTGTGCCCGACCGAGGTCGCCGTGATCGCCTGGGCGGCCAACCTCGGCACGCTGACCTTCCACCCGTGGCCCGTCCGGGACGGCGACGTCGACCATCCCGACGAGCTGCGCATCGACCTCGACCCGCAGCCCGGCACCGACTTCTCCGACGCGGTTCGGGTGGCGCTCGGCCCGGCCCGCGAGCTGCTGGCCGAGCTGGGGCTCACCGGGTTCGTCAAGACGTCCGGCAAGGGCGGCGTGCACATCTACGTGCGGATCGAGCAGCGCTGGACGTTCACCGAGGTCCGCCGGGCCGCCCTCGCGTTCGGCCGCGAGGTGGAGCGCCGCGCCCCCGCCGAGGTCACCACCCGCTGGTGGAAGGAGGAGCGGGGCGAGCAGGTGTTCATCGACTACAACCAGAACGCCCGCGACCGGACGATCGCGTCCGCCTACAGCGTCCGCCCGGCCCCGCACGCGCCCGTCTCCGCGCCCGTGACCTGGGACGAACTGGCCGACGCCGACCCGCACGACTTCACCATCGCCACCATGCCCGCCCGCTTCGCGAAGGTGGGCGACCTGCACGCCTCCATCGACGACGAGGCGTTCTCCCTGGAGGGCCTGCTCGACCTCGCCGACCGGGACGAACGCGAGCACGGCCTCGGCGACATGCCCTATCCACCGAACTATCCGAAGATGCCCGGCGAGCCGAAACGCGTCCAGCCGAGCAAGGACACCGACAACCGCTCGTGAGGGAATTTCCGGCCGAGGCCCCCGCTTGACCGGTGAGTACGCAACCGATCGATCAAGAGGAAGGCGGTCCCATGTCCGGCACGGAGTCACTGCTGAACGTCAGGTACCTCGGGGGGCCGAGCGCCGTCCTGCGGATCGGCGGGGTCCGACTCGTCACCGACCCGACGTTCGACCCGGCGGGCGAGTACCCGATCGGCCCGCGCAGCCTGACCAAGACCTCCGACGCCATCGCCGGACCGGACGACATCGGCCCCGTCGACGCCGTGCTGCTCAGCCACGACCAGCATCCCGACAACCTCGACACCGGGGGCCGCGCGTTCCTCGCCGACGTCCCGCTGACGCTCACGACCGAGGCCGCCGCCGGACGGCTCGGCGGCACCGCCCGGGCGCTCCCGAACTGGGAGGACGTCGAGCTTCCGCGCCCCGATGGGGGAACCCTCCGGGTGACGGGCGTCCCGGCCCAGCACGGCCCGGACGGCACCGAGCAGTTCACCGGCCCGGTCACCGGGTTCGTCCTGTCCGGGGACGGGCTGCCCACCGTGTACGTGAGCGGCGACAACGCGTCCCTGGACGTCGTCCGCGCGATCGCGGACCGGTTCGCGCCGGTCGACGTCGCGGTGCTGTTCGCGGGCGCCGCGCGGACCCCGGTCGTCGACGGCGACCTCACGCTCGGCAGCGCGGCCGCCGCCGAGGCCGCCGGGATCCTGCGCGCGGCGCGGGTCGTCCCGCTGCACTTCGAGGGCTGGGGGCACTTCACGCAGGGCCGCGACACGATCGCGCCCGCGTTCGCCGCCGCCGGTCTCGACGCCCGGCTCCACCTGCTCAAGCCGGGTGAGGAGATCGGCCTCTGACACCCCGCGGGCCCGCCGCCCCTGGAGGGGTGGGACGGCGGGCCCCTTCCGTCGAAAACGGGGTGCCGATAATGGCTTTGTGTCGAATTTCACTGACCGGTCCCGGACGGGGCGGGTTTCGCGTGCGGTGAGCTGTCACTCCCGCATCAAGTGATCAAATCGCGCTTTTTTATCGGCTATCAGTGAGCGCTTTTGTCATTTACCGTGCTGTCCGTTCATGTGTCGCCCGTCGACGTCTCCCCTGAAGGAGCATGATGGACCAGTCGCACGATGGCTCTTCGCGCCGCAGGTTCCTCGGCATGGCCGCGTCCGCGACCCTGCTGCAGGCCATGACCGGGGTCGCCCCGGCCCACGCGGCGCCCGCGCCCACCGGCGCCGCGGCGCCGCCGCGGAAGGGGGGCGGGCGGGGGACCGTGGCGATCCTCGGCGCCGGGGTCAGCGGGCTGACCGCCGCCCTCAAGTTCGTCGAAGCGGGGTACGCGGTGACCGTCCTGGAGGCGCAGGGACGTGTCGGCGGCCGCAGCTTCACCGCCCGCCGCGGCGACCGGATCACCGAGGTGTGGGCGGACGGGTCGGTCCGCACCCAGACGTGCCGGCTGGACCGCGGCCTCTACGCCAACCTCGGCCCGGCCCGGCTCTCCTTCGACGACCAGCGGGTCTTCGGGATGTGCCGGCGTCTCGGCATCCAGCTCGAACCGTTCCTCATGCAGAGCGCGAGGAACCTGTACCAGGCCGACTCGGCGTGGGGGCGGGCGCCGGTGCCGCGCACCCGGATCTCCAACGACGTCCGCGGGCTCGTCGCCGAGCGCGCGGCGGCCGCCGTCCGGAAGGGGCTGCTCGACGGTGAGCTGAGCGCCGCGCAGCGCGAGAGGCTGCTCGGCCTGCTGGACGAGTTCGGCGACCTCGACAAGGCCGACCACGCCTACAAAGGCTCGCTGCGCTCGGGAATCGCCAAACCGCTCGACGTCGACCAGCAGCCCGAGAAACTCGACCCGCTATCTCTTCCGGACCTGCTGGCCAGCGGATTCTGGGACCACTATTTCTACTGGGACCTAGGATTCGGCTACCAGGTCACCATGTTCCAGCCGGTCGGCGGAATGGACGCCATCGTCCGCGGAATGGCCGCCGCGCTGCCCGCCGGAACGGTCACGCTCAACGCGCCCGTCCATGCCGTCAGGGCGGCCGAGGACGGGGTGCGCGTCGCGTGGAAGGACGCCCGCGGCGAGCACGACACGAGGTTCGACTACTGCCTGAGCAGCATTCCCGTCCCGGTGCTGAGGGGGTCCGTCGAACTCGCCGGGTTCTCCGCCGAGTTCGGTCGCGCCGTCGCGGGCGTCGAGTTCGCGCCCTCGTGCAAGATCGGCTGGCAGGCGAACCGGCGGTTCTGGGAATCGGACGAGTACCGGATCTACGGCGGCATCAGCCTGATCGACAACGAGGTCACGCAGATCTGGTACCCGTCCTCCGGCTACTTCTCCCGCGCGGACAAGGGCGTCCTGCTCGGCGCGTACGCGTCCTACGGCAGCGGGCGCAAGCTCGGCGACCGCCCGCACGCCGAGCGGCTGGAGACGGCCCGGGCGGCCGGGGTGCGGCTGCACGCCGAGTTCGCCGACCGGTCCGTGATCCCGGACCGGTCGGGCATCTCCGTCGCCTGGCACAAGGTGCCCTACCAGCTCGGCGCCTGGGCCGACTGGGACCACACCCTCGCCGAGCACCGGGAGCGGTACGAGACCCTCGTCAACGTCCAGGGGCACGGCAACTTCATGGTGATCGGCGACCAGGTCAGCCCGCTGCCCGGCTGGCAGGAGGGCGCGATGATGTCCGCCGAGTGGGCGTTCGAGTCGCTCACCGGCGGCCGGCCCGCGGGCCGCGTGACCGTCCACCGGGCCCCCGACTCGCGGCTGCTGACGACCGGCCGCTGACGACCTGCCGACGGCGTGCCGACGCCGCGAGGCCGCCGCCCCAGGCGGGGGCGGCGGCCTCCTCAGTTCACCGGCTCAGGAGAACCTGCGTTCCTGGACGGGCAGCGTGACCCCGGACGGGCCCTGCCACGGCGTCAGCGACTTCGGCGCGACCAGCGGGCCCACGTGCCGCCCGGTCGCGACCACCGGGACGGTGATCGAGCTGCCGCGCAGGTCGACGGTCGCCTTCGCGCCCGTGGCCTTCTCCTGGTTGTAGTCGGCGTCGGTGCCGGCGAGGACGAGGGCCACCCGGTGCCCCTTCTTGAACACGTACTCCTGGCTGAGCGTCGTCCACTTGACGTCGTAGTAGCGGCCGGGCACGAACGGGCTCGGCTTGCTCAGCGACGTGGCGTTCTGCGCGTCCAGCCAGCCGCGCGCGACGACGTTCACCGCCGACTTCACCGTGGTGACCTGCGTCTGCTTGTAGCAGGCGTCGTCGTCGGGCGTGCTCTCACCGTGGCAGTCCTCGGTGGTGAGCGTCTTGATCCCGGAGCCGGCGCCGAGGTAGTCGACGCGGGTGTCGTCGCCGTAGTCGACGAGCAGCGCCGTCAGGTTGGCGGTGGGCTTGTCCAGCTTGACGCGCAGCGTCGCGTCCGGCGTGCCGGACAGGCGGCCGGTCTGCGGCAGCGGGTCGGACACGAACGCGGCCCGGTACGGCTGCGCCGTCTGCGGGTCGCTGACCATGGTGCCCTCCGGGTAGCCCGCTCCGGACGGGCCGGGGGCGTCGGTGAACCCCGCCGTGGCGCCCTCCGGGGCCTGCTGCGTGCCCAGCGTCCCGTTCGGGCCGGGCCGCAGGGTGAGCGGCCGCGCGTCGGGGGCGGGCCAGTCCGCCTGCGTGATCCACTGGTCGGGGCCGACCTCGATGTCGGCGGCCGGCGCCTTCATCACCCGGTTGCGGACGTTCATCAGCTCGTGGTCGAACCACTGGTGCAGGGTGTTGACCCAGTCGTCCCGGCGGATGTCGAACGGGTCGACGTGGCCGCGCTGCGACAGCCACACCTTCCGCTCGACGCCCTGCTTCTTGAGGCCCTCCCACCAGAGCGCGAAGTGGTTGTCCTTCACGTTGAGGTCGTTGACGCCGTGGTAGGCGAAGACGCTGGCGTGGACCTTGCTGACGTCTGTGATCGTGCCGCTGCGGTAGTCGGTGGTCTTCCAGTAGTCGTTGTAGTTGCCGGTCGCGTCGTCCTCGCCCTGGTCCAGGGCCGCGCGGACGGCGGCGCACTTGGCGGGCGGGTCGGTGTCGACGTAGTCGGCGAGCCAGGGCTGCTCGTCGTCGGTGTACTTCACGCCGTTCATCCGGCTGTAGTCGTACCAGCCGCTGATCGCCGAGATCGGGACGATCGTCTCCAGGCCCTGCACTCCGGTCGCGGCGACGCCGTTCGCGAGCGTCCCGTCGTAGGACTTGCCGATCATGCCGGTGCGGCCGGTGGTCCAGGTGGCCTTCGCCTCGCTGCCGTCCGGCCGGAACGCCTTCGCGCGCCCGTTCAGCCAGTCGACGACGGCCTTGCCGCCGAGCACGTCGGACGGGCCGCCGCTCACCGGGCAGCCGTCGGAGCGGGTCGTCCCGATCATGTCGGCGGCGAGGTAGGCGTAGCCGCGCGGGACGAAGTAGTTGTCGAAGAACAGCGGGAACTTGAGCGGGTTCCCGTTCGCGTCGTAGTTCTTGCGCTCGCTCTCGTTGCCGCGTCCCGCGTTGTCGTAGTACGGGCTCTCGTCCATGATCACCGGGACCTTGAGGCCGCTCTCGGTCTCCTTGGGCCGGATGATGTCGACGTTGACGCGGTCCTTCTTGCCGTCGCCGTCGCTGTCCACGCTCGACTCGACGTACACGTGCTCGCGGATCGCGTCCTTGTAGGAGAAGACCGGCTGGGTCACGCCGTGCTTCACGACGATCTTGGGGGGCGGCTTGGCGAGCGCCGTCGCGCCGCCGCCCGCCCCGGCGAGCGCCGCGCCGGTCAGCACGGCCACCGTCATCGTCCGCCGGGTTCGTCTCAGGGATCGCCTGGCCAAGACCCGCACCTCCCGATTCAGAAAATGATCTCTACGGGGGCACAGGGTCCTCGCCCGCGGACGCCGGGTAAAGGGCGGCGCTCGCCTATCTCGGACCGGATTTGGTCATGTCCTGCCCTTGCCTTCCCGGCCGCCGCGGGCCCGTCGCGGTGGACGGCGCGGTGGACGGCGCCCGCACCGGCCGGGCGGCGCTCAGCCCTTCGCGCGGTTGACCGCCGACAGCACGGCCCGCACCGACGCGGCGAGCACGGACGTGTCGCGTCCCGCGCCCCAGGACGTCGTCCCGTCCACGCGGCACTCGGCGTAGGCGACGGCCGCCGCGTCGTGGCCCTCCTCGGTCGAGTGCTCGACGAACCGGAGGACGTCCACCTTCACCCCGGCGGCGCGCAGCGCGTCGGTGAGCGCGGCGATCGGGCCGTTGCCAGCGCCGGAGTACTCGCGCTCGTCGCCGTCCACGCGGATCACGCCGGTGAAGTCGTGCCGCGCGGGGCCGGTGTGCGCCGTCCGCCACCGGACGAGCGCCACCGGGCCGGTGCGGTCGAGGTACTCGGCGCGGAACAGCTCCCACAGCTCGGCGGCCGTGATCTCCTCCCCGCTGCCGTCCGCGGCCCGCTGCACGACCTGGGAGAACTCGATCTGCACGCGGCGCGGCAGCTCCAGCCCGTAGCCGGTGCGCAGCAGGTAGGCGATGCCGCCCTTGCCGGACTGGCTGTTCACCCGGACGACCGCCTCGTAGCCGCGGCCGACGTCGGCGGGGTCGATCGGCAGGTACGGGACGTCCCACGGCAGGCTCTCCGGCGGGACGCCGAGCTCCGCCGCCCGCGCGGCGTGCCGGGCCATGCCCTTGCCGATGGCGTCCTGGTGCGTCCCGGAGAACGCGGTGTAGACGAGGTCGCCGCCGTAGGGGTGGCGCTCGTGGACGGGCAGCCGGTTGCAGTGCTCGACCGTCCGGCGGATCTCGTCGACGTCGGAGAAGTCCACCATCGGGTCGACGCCCTGCGCGTGCAGGTTCAGCGCCAGCGTCACGAGGTCGACGTTGCCCGTCCGCTCGCCGTTGCCGAACAGGCAGCCCTCGACGCGCTGCGCCCCGGCGAGCACCGCCAGCTCGGCGCAGGCGACGCCCGTCCCGCGGTCGTTGTGCGGGTGGACGGACAGGATCACCGCGTCCCGCCGGGCCAGGTTCCGGTGCATGTGCTCGATCTGGTCGGCGTACACGTTCGGCGTGGCGATCTCGACGGTGGCGGGCAGGTTCAGGATCACCGGGCGGTCGGGGGACGCGTCCCACAGCCCGGTGACCGCGTCGCACACCTCCAGCGTGTAGTCGGGCTCGGTGAAGTTGAACGTCTCGGGGGAGAACTCGAACCGGACGCCGGGGCGGGCGAGCCGGGCCACGTCGGCGGCGCCGTCCAGGATCAGCCTCCGGACGCCGTCGCGGTCCGCGCCGAGCACGACGTCCCGCCAGGTCGGGCCCGTCGCGGTGTACAGGTGGACGACCGCCCTCGGCAGCCCCTCGATCGACGCGAACGTCCGCTCGATCAGCTCGGTGCGCGCCGGGGTGAACACGACGGGGGTGACGTCGTCCGGGATCCCGGTCTCGGCCAGGTGCCGGACGAAGCCGAAGTCGGTCTCGCTCGCCGACGGGTAGCCGACCTCGATCTCCTTGAAGCCCATCGCGACGAAGAGGTCGAACATGCGGCGCTTGCGGGCGGTGTCCATCGGCTCGGCCAGCGCCTGGTTGCCGTCGCGCAGGTCGACGGGCACCCACAGCGGCGCGGCGGTGAGCCGCCGGGACGGCCACGTCCGGTCGACGGCGGGCACCGGCGACGGCACGCGGTCGTGGATCGAGCGGTAGCGGTGGAACGGCATCGAGCTGCCGCGCTGCGGGTTCCAGAAGGGCGCGCCCTCCGGCACGGGGCCGGACGGGGTGCGCAGGGTCGGGAAGGTCATGGGGCTTGTCCTCAACGATCGCCGGACGACCGGCGGCACCGGACCCCGCGGCGGGGTGCCGGTCCGGATCAGGCCCCGCCGCGGCGGCCGAGGAGAAGGACGCGCCATGCCATGACCGCCACCCTACTCACACCTCAGCTCCTCAGACAAGCTGAGCGGCCGCTAGACTCGGCGGACACCGCGTGGCGCCCACCACACGACGACATCCACGCGCAGAACCCGCCGGAGGAGGAACAGCATGCCGCTCGGCCCGCTGCGTCCCAGCCCGCTCGTCGAGCAGGCCGCCGACCGGCTCCGCGACCAGATCGCCGCCGGGACGTGGCCGGTCGGGACGAAGCTCCCCGGTGAGACGACCCTCGCGAAGGAGCTCGGCGTCGGCCGCTCGACCGTCCGTGAGGCGCTGCGGGCGCTGGCCGGGGCGGGGCTCGTCCAGGCCCGGCACGGCTCCGGCGTCTTCGTGACCGCCACCGAGCCGGACGAGGACTGGCCGACCCGGCTGCGCCGCGCGTCCGTCGCCGACGTCTACGAGATCCGCATGATGGTGGAGGTGCGCGCCGCCGAGCTGGCCGCGGACCGGCGGACCCCGGCCGACCTCGCCGCGCTCGACGCCGCCCTCGCCGCCCGCGACGCCGCCCTCGCCGGGCCCGCCGTCGAGGCGTTCATCGACGCCGACATCGCGCTGCACACCGCCGTCGTCGCCGCCGCGGGCAACCCGGTCCTCGCCGACCTGTTCGCCGGGTTCGTGCCCGTCCTGCGCGACGGCCTCCTCGACCTCGCCGCCCTGGTGGACGTCCGCGCCGCCGACGCGGTCCACGGCCGCGCCGCGCACGCCGCCCTGGTCGAGGCCGTCCGCGACCGCGACGCCTCCGCCGCCGGACGCATCATCGAGGCCGAGCTCCGCCAGACCCTCGCCGCCCTCCAGCACGCCCCCTGACGCCGCGCCCGCTCAGGCCAGGCTCGACAGGAGCGCGGGCAGCTCGCCGTCGTGGACGACGGTCAGCCGCCGCGTGGCACGGGTCAGCGCGACGTACAGGTCCTGGCCGCCCTTCGGCGACTCGGCGAGGATCCCGGCCGGGTCGGCCACGACGACCGAGTCGAACTCCAGCCCCTTCGCCTCCTCGGCGGTCAGCACGACGGCGGGGGAGTCGAGGGCCTCCGGGGTCGCGCCGACGGCGGCGTCCGGCAGCGCGGCGAGGACGCCGGGCCGCCACGCGGCGGAGGTGACCACGGCGAGCCGCCCCTCGGTGAACGCCCCGTCCGGCTCGCCCCCGGCGACGATCGACAGCTCGGACCGGACGAGCGGGCCGAGCTCGCCGACCGGCAGCGCGAGCGCGGCGGGCGGCGGGCCGTCGTCGCGGACGGGCACCGGCGGCGTCTCGCCGGGCGCGACGGCGGCGAGCACCTCGGCGGCGACCCGCATGATGGCGGCGGGCGTCCGGTAGTTGACGAGCAGGCGCTGCTCGCGCCAGCGGCCGGGGACGTACCGGTCGAGCATCTGCCCCCAGGACGCGGCGCCCGCCGCGCTGCCGGTCTGCGCGATGTCGCCGACGACGGTCAGCGACCGGGTCGGGACGCGCTTCATGACCGTCCGCCAGGCCATCGCGGACAGCTCCTGCGCCTCGTCCACGATCACGTGCCCGTACGCCCATTCGCGGTCGGCGAGGGCGCGCTGGGCGGTGGTGAGCGGCGGTCCGGCGTCCTCGTGCCGCTCGGCCAGGTCGCTCCCGGAGATCAGGTCGCTCGCGGTGAGCTTCTCGGCCTCCGCCGAGTCGGTGGTCTGGATGACCTCCTGCGCGTACCGGGCCTCCTCCGCGCGCTTGGCCGCGGCGGCGCGCGCGCGGGCCTTGTCGGCGGAGTCGTCCTTGCCGAGGAGGTCGGCGGCCTCGTCCAGGAGGGGGACGTCGGAGACCGTCCACGGGCTTCCGGCCGGGCGCCGCAGAAGCTCGGCCTCGGCCTCGGTCAGACCGGCCTGGGCGGCGACCTCGCCCGGGTCGGCGAAGAGGTCGGTCAGGAGCCGTTCGGGCGTCAGCTCCGGCCACAGCGCGTTGACGGCGGTACGGACGGCGGTGTCGTGCCAGAGGTCCGCCTTGGCGAGACGGAGGTCGGCTTCGTCCAGGAGGGGGACGTCCTCGGCCTCGTCGATGAGTTCCTGGATCCAGTCGGGCAGCCCGCCGTTCTTGGCGATCTCCTCCAGGGGCTCGTCCATGATGCGGTCGTACTGCTCGGCCCGGTTGAAGGCGAGGGCCTCCAGCAGGTCGTGGACGAACCGCCGCCGCTGCATGTTGTGGGGGAGGGGCAGAGCGCGCGCGGTGTCCCTGATCCGCTCGCACTTCTCGGCGTCCACGACCAGGGTGATGCCCTCGTACTCGACGCTCAGGCCCTCGGCGGGCGCGCGCTGCCGGTCGCGCACGGCCGCCTCGACCAGATCCGCCATCCGCAGGTCGCCCTTGACCACGGCGACCTCGGGCCGGTCCACGGCGGTCGCCTTCAGCCCCGGGTACAGCTCGCCGACCGTGGCCAGCGCGACGTCGGTCTCGCCCAGCCCCGGGAGGACCTGCTCGATGTAGCGCAGGAACGTGGCGTTCGGCCCGACGACGAGCACGCCGCGCCGTTCGAGGACGTCCCGGTGCGTGTAGAGCAGGTACGCGGCGCGGTGCAGGGCCGCGACCGTCTTGCCGGTGCCCGGACCGCCCTGGACGACGAGCACCCCTTGCAGCCCCGACCGGATGACCTGGTCCTGCTCCTCCTGGATGGTGGCGACGACGTCGCTCATGCGGCCCGTCCGGCCGCGGCGGAGCGTGGCGAGCAGCGCGGCCTCGCCGACGATGCCGCGCCGCTCGGACTCCGCCAGGCCCTCCAGGTCGAAGACCTCGTCGTCGAGCCGCGCCACCTCCCGCCCGCGCAGGTGCAGGTGGCGGCGCCGCGCGAGGGTGCCGGGCGCGCCGGGGGTGGCGGTGTAGAACGGGCGCGCGGCGGCGGCCCGCCAGTCGATCAGCAGCGGCTCGTGGTCCTCGTCGCGCAGGCCGATCCGGCCGATGTAGAACGTGTCGCCGGGGCCGTCGGCGTCCGCGCGGTGGTCGATGCGGCCGAAGCACAGGCCGTGCTCGACGCCGCCGAGCCTCGCCAGCCGCCGGGCCGCCTCCTCGGTCGCGACGGCGCTCTCCACCCGGGCCTGAAGCACGCTGCCGCCGCCAGCCGCCGGGCCCGCGCGCAGCGCCTCCTCGGCGCGCGCCCGCTCGACGTCGAGCCGCGCGTACACGCGCGAGACGTACTCCTGCTCGGTGCGCAGCGCGGCCCGGCGCGCCGTTTCCGCGCCGGAGGGGTTGACAGCGTCCGCTTGACGGAGTCCCATGTCTCGGGTACACTCCTATACATAGGATGGGTTTTTTGTGTGCGCACTGATGTAAGCCGCCACCCTACCATCCTTCCACGCGTCGTGCGCGATCTTTCCGGGCCGCCCAGAAGATCTTCTTTGTTGCGGCGGACGTCATCCGCGCGGTGCTCCGAGGTCACGGTCCTTGGTGAGGATTCCGGCGTTGCATGCCGGATTTCTCCGAAAGGTCGCGACACATGGCCGACTCCCTGGCCGCACCCCCACGTCCGCTCGACCGGCGCTCCTTCCTCGTCACCGGCGGTCTCGCCACCGCCGTCGCCGTGGCCGGCGTCCCCGGCGCCGCGCAGGCCGCCGCCCCCCGTTCCCGCGCCCTGCCCGGCGATCCGTTCACCCTCGGCGTCGCGTCCGGCGACCCCGACCCCGGCGGCTTCGTCCTCTGGACGAGGCTCGCGCCGAACCCGCTCGCCGAGGACGGCCGCGGCGGCATGCCGTCCCGGCCGATCCCCGTCGCCTGGGAGGTCGCGTCCGACGAGCGCTTCCGGCGCGTCGAGCGGCGCGGCACCGCCACCGCGCGGCCCCAGTCCGCGCACTCCGTCCACGTCGAGCTGAACGGCCTGCGGCCGGGCGGCGACTACTGGTACCGCTTCCGCGCCGGAAAGTACGTCTCCCCGGTCGGGCGCACCCGGACCGCTCCACACCCCGCCGCCTTCGGGCCCGCGCTCGCCATGGCGTTCGTGTCGTGCTCCCAGTTCGAGCACGGCTACTTCACCGCCTACCGGCGGCTCGCCGAGCAGCACCCCGACCTGATCCTGCACCTGGGCGACTACCAGTACGAGTACAAGAAGGGCGTCTACACGATCCCGGGCGGCAACGTCCGCGACCACGAGGGCCCCGAGACCGTCACGCTGGCGGACTACCGGCTCCGCCACGCCCAGTACAAGACCGACCGCGACCTCCAGGCCGCGCACCAGGTGGCGCCGTGGCTCGTCGTCTTCGACGACCACGAGGTGGAGAACAACTGGGCCGGCGGCGTGCCCGAGGAGGGGTCCGACACCCCGTCCCCGGCGGCGTTCCGCGCCCGCCGGGCCGCCGCGTTCCAGGCGTACTACGAGAACATGCCGCTGCGCCGGTCCTCCATCCCGGACGGCCCCGACATCCAGGTGTACCGGCGCGTCCAGTGGGGGCGGCTCGCGACCTTCCACATGCTCGACACCCGCCAGTTCCGCGACGACCAGGCGTGCGGCGACGGCTACAAGGACTGCCCCGCCGCGCTCGACCCGAAGCGCTCCATCACCGGTGACAGGCAGGAGAAGTGGCTGCTGGACGGCTTCCGCCGCTCCACCGCCCGCTGGGACGTCCTCGGCCAGCAGGTGTTCTTCGCGCAGCGCGACAACACCGCCGGGCCGGTCAAGAAGACCTCGATGGACTCCTGGGACGGCTACGTCGCGTCCCGCGACCGGATCACCAAGGGCTGGCTGGACGCGAAGGTCCGCAACCCGGTCGTGCTCACCGGCGACGTCCACGCCCACTGGGCGAGCGACCTCAAGGCCGACTACGACGACCCCGGCTCGAAGACGGTCGGGTCCGAGCTGGTCGCCACGTCCATCACCAGCACCGGCGACGGCGCGGACTCCAACCCGGCCGACCACCCCTACCTGAAGATCAACCCGCATCTGCGGTTCTACAACAACCAGCGCGGCTACGTCCTGACGAAGATCGGCAAGGACGAGTTCAGGGCCGACTTCACGACGGTGCCGACCGTGCGGACGCCGGGCGCGAAGGCGTCGGTCAAGGCCACGTTCGTCATCGAGGACCGCGTGCCGGGCGTCAAGCAGACCTACCTCCGCCCCTACCAGTCGGCCAAGGCGTCGGCGCGATCGGAGCGGGATCTAATCCGCCAGACCGTGGAGAACGAGACCGAGCGGCCCTGACCGCCGCGCGGCGGGGTCCGGCGCGGAGCCGGACCCCGTCACGCGCCGCCGTCAGCGGTCGGCGCGCGCGTTCGTCGCCCCGCCGGACAGGATGTCGCCCAGGTCGTAGGCGACCGGCACCTCAAGCTGCTCGTACGTGCACGACTCCGGCGTCCGGTCGGGCCGCCAGTTCCGGAAGCGGGCGGTGTGCCGGATGCGGTCGCCCTCCATCCCCTCGTAGGCCACCTCGACGACCAGCTCGGGACGCAGCGGCACCCAGCTCAGGTCCTTCTTGCCCGTCCAGCGGGAGACGGCCCCGGGCATGCGGTCGACGGTGGCCTCGCTCTGGCTCGCCCACTCCGACCACGGATGCTCGGCGAGGTTCTCCAGCCGGTAGGGCTGCAACTCGTCGACCAACTCGGCGCGGCGCTTCATCGTGAACGACGCCGCCACCCCGACGTGCTGGAGCTTGCCCTCGGAGTTGTAGAGGCCGAGCAGGAGCGACCCCACGATCGGCCCGGACTTGTGCCAGCGGAACCCCGCCACCACGCAGTCGGCCGTCCGCTCGTGCTTCACCTTGAACAGCACCCGCTTGTCGGGCTCGTAGACGGTGTCGCGCGGCTTGGCGATGACGCCGTCCAGCCCGGCGCCCTCGAACTCGTCGAACCAGCGCAGCGCCAGCTCGTAGGAGTCGGACGCGGGCGTCACGTGGATCGGCGCCTTCGCCCCGGCGAGCGTCTCGACCAGCCGCGCCCGGCGCTCCCCGAGCGGCACCTCAAGCAGCGACTCGTCGCCGAGGGCGAGCAGGTCGAACGCCACGAACGAGGCGGGCGTCTCCTCCGCCAGGAGCTTGACCCGGGACGCGGCCGGGTGGATGCGCTGCTGGAGGGCGTCGAAGTCGAGGCGCGTCCCCCGCGGCAGGACGATCTCGCCGTCCACGACGCACCGCTGCGGCAGCTCGCGCCTGGCCGCCTCGACCAGCTCGGGGAAGTACCGGGTGAGCGGCTTCTCGCCCCGGCTGGACAGCTCCACCTCGTCGCCGTCGCGGAACACGATGCAGCGGAAGCCGTCCCATTTCGGCTCGTAGAGCAGGTCGCCCTTGGGCATGGTCTTGACCGCCTTGGCCAGCATCGGCGGCAGCGGCGGGCTGATCGGCAGGTCCATGCCCCTATAGTGCGCCCTGCCACCGACAGTCCGGGACGGCGGGTCACCGCGAATCCGTCCGATAACCTGCAGGTCATGCGCCGTCTGCTGCCCGAACCCGCCGCCGGCGGCGTCGACCCGTACGTCGCCTACGGCGACGCGCCGGGCCTGCGGCTCGGCATGGTGATGAGCGCGGACGGCTCCGCCACCGACGCCGAGGGCTGGACGGACGGCCTCGGCGGCGCCGCCGACCTCCGCGTCTTCCGCACCCTGCGCGCCCTCGCCGACGCGATCCTCGTCGGGGCCGGGACGGTCCGGACCGGGCGCCTCGGCCCCGCCCGCCTGCGCCCCGATCTCCGCGCGCGGCGCGGCGGCCCGCCCGCGCCGATCGTCGTCGTCAGCCGCGCCCTCGATCTCGACTGGACGCTCCCGCTGTTCACCGAGGCGGAGACGCCGACCATCGTCGTCACCACGCGCGCCGCCCGGCGGAAGGTGCCGGACGGCGTCCAGGTGGTCGTCGCGGGCGAGGACGACCTCGACCTGCCCGCCGCCGTCCGGGCCCTCCGCGAGGACCTCGGCCTCGCGCGGCTGCTCTGCGAGGGCGGCCCGGCGCTGGCGTCCGCGCTGATCAGGGCGTCGCTCGTCGACGAGCTGTGCCTCAACATCGCGCCGACGCTGCTCGGCACCGCCCGCCACACCCGCCTCCTGGACGGCCTGGACGCCGAGGTCCCGCTCGACCCCGCCGCCCTCTACCTGGACGAGGGCGTGCTGTTCGTCCGCTACCGCCTGCGCGTGTAGCGCAGGAAGAGGAAGTCGTCGTCGCGGAGCGCGCCGGCGAGGGACAGCTCCGCCGGGACGGGCACCGGCGGCCCGTTCAGGATCCGCGTCGGGTCGCCGCCGAGGAGCTGCGGGCTCAGGGTGAGGCACAGCTCGTCCAGCAGGCCGACCGCCACCATCTGCGCGAGGACGCTCGGACCGCCCTCGCACAGGAGGCGCCGGTGGCCGCGCTCGGCGAGCGCGCGGACGGCGCCCTGGAAGTCGAGCAACGGCTCCCCGGCGACGATCACGTCGGCGCGCTCGCGCGCCGCCTTCAGCCGCGCCGGGTCGGCGGACGCGGCCGTCAGCACGATCGTCCGCGCGTCCTCCCTCGCCTCGGTGAAGACGGGCGCGTCGAAGTCCAGGTCGAGGGACCGCGAGACGATCGCCAGCGGCGGGACGGGCGTGCGCCCGTCCCGGACGCCGCCCCAGTCGTCGGTCGGCCGCACCGGGCCGTAGCCCTCGGCGCGGACCGTCTCGGCGCCGACGATCACGACGTCGGCGAGGCCGCGCAGCAGCAGGAACAGGCGCCGGTCGGCGGGCCCGCCGAGGCCCGCGCTGCGCTCGTCGCGCTGCGCCGCGCCGTCGAGGCTCGCGACCATGTTGGCGCGCAGCCAGACGCCGTCCGGCGGGTAGGCGTAGCGCTCGGCGAGGTCGACCTCGCCGTCCTCCGCGGTCAGGGCTCGCATGGGAGACCAAGCTACTGCACGGCCGCGAACGGCCCCCGGACCGGCCGCCGCGGTGACGGTCCGTACGGCAATCTGTACGAATCCGTCATGGCGGGGCCGCAGTCGGGCGACACTGGGGCGGGGGACGGGGATGAAAATTGCAGTGAAAGGAGCGGGGGGTTGAAATTCGCCGCTTTGGCCGCGTGGGTGGTCGCCGCCGTCGCGGGCGCCTACCTGCTGGTCGGCTGGCTGGCGCACGAGGGGCGGGCGACGAAGGTGACGCGGTACCCGGTCGCCGTCATGGCGGGCCATCCGCTGTCGGCGGTGGCCGGGCTCGGGGTCTGGGTCGGCTACCTGCTCACCGGGCGCGCCGAGTACGCGTGGGCCGCGTTCGCGGCCCTGATGGTCGTCTTCTTCCAGGGGGTCATGCTGTTCACCCGGTGGCTCGTCGGCGGCGGGGGCCGCCACGCGCGCGGGGCCGAGCGGTCGTTCCCGACGGCCGCGGTCGTCGTCCACGGGGGAGTGGCCGTGATGACGTTCGTCCTGGTGTTCCTCACCGCGATGGAGGTGACCCGCCCGTAGAGACCCGCGCCCAGAAGATCGCCTAGGGGATTCTGCGGAGTACCGCGAGGGACCGTCCGGCGACGGTGACGACGTCGCGCGCCTTGACGCGGGGCCGGTCGCCGGCCGTCCCGGGCTCCGCCGTGTCGAGCGCGACCTCCCAGCGCTCGCCGTACTCGCCGCCGGGCAGCGTGCACTCGACCGGCTCCGCGCCCGCGTTGACCAGCAGCAGGAACGAGTCGTCGCGGACGCGGCGGCCGCGCGGGTCGGGCTCGGTGATGGCGTCGCCGTTCAGGAACACGCAGAGCGACTTGGCGAAGCCGACGTTCCAGTCCTCGTCGGTCATGACCTCGCCCGCCGGGGTGAGCCAGGCGATGTCGGCGGCGGCGCCGGCGCCCCGCCCGGTGAAGAAGCGGCGGCGGCGGAACACCGGGTGGTCGCGCCGCAGCCGCGACAGCGTCCGGACGAACTCGGCGTCGTCGGAGTCGTCCCAGCGCACCCAGGCGATCTCGTTGTCCTGGCAGTAGGCGTTGTTGTTGCCGCGCTGGGTGCGGCCCAGCTCGTCGCCATGGGAGAGCATCGGGACGCCCTGCGACAGGAACAGCGTCGCGAGGAAGTTGCGGCGCTGCCGGGCGCGCAGTTCGAGGACGTCCGGGTCGCGGGTCGGGCCCTCCACGCCGCAGTTCCAGGACCGGTTGTCGTCGGTGCCGTCGCGGTTGTCCTCGCCGTTGGCGTCGTTGTGCTTGTGGTCGTAGGAGACGAGGTCGGCCAGCGTGAAGCCGTCGTGGCAGGTGACGAAGTTGATGGACGCGAACGGCCGCCGCGCGCTGTGCTCGTACAGGTCCGACGACCCGGTCAGCCGGGACGCGAACTCCGGCATCGTCGCGTACGCGCCGCGCCAGAAGTCGCGGACGGTGTCGCGGTACTTGCCGTTCCACTCCGTCCAGAGCGGGGGGAAGTTGCCGACCTGGTAGCCGCCCTCGCCGACGTCCCACGGCTCGGCGATCAGCTTGACCTGCGAGACGACCGGGTCCTGCTGGACGAGGTCGAAGAACGCCGCGAGCCGGTCGACGTCGTGCAGCTCGCGGGCCAGCGCGGACGCGAGGTCGAAGCGGAACCCGTCGACGTGCATCTCCAGGATCCAGTAGCGCAGCGAGTCCATGATGAGCTGCAGCGCGTGCGGGTTCCGGACGTTCAGGGAGTTGCCGCAGCCGGTGTAGTCGAGGTGGTAGCGCTTGTCGTCGTCGCGCAGCCGGTAGTAGGACGCGTTGTCGATGCCCCGGAACGACAGCGTCGGGCCGAGGTGGTCGCCCTCGGCGGTGTGGTTGTAGACGACGTCGAGGATGACCTCGATGCCCGCCTCGTGCAGCGCGCGGACCATCGCCTTGAACTCCAGCACCTGCTCCCCGAACTGGCCGGACGAGCTGTAGGAGTTGTGCGGGGCGAAGAACCCGATCGTGTTGTAGCCCCAGTAGTTGTCGAGGCCGCGCGCGACGAGCGCGTGCTCGGGGATCGACTGGTGCACCGGCATCAGCTCGACGGCCGTCACGCCGAGGTCGAGCAGGTGGTCGATCATCACCGGGTGGGCGAGGCCCGCGTACGTCCCGCGCTGCTCCTCCGGGATGCCCGGGTGCAGCTTCGTCAGGCCCTTGACGTGCGCCTCGTAGATGACGCTCTCGTGGTAGGGCACGCGCGGCGGGCGGTCGTCGCCCCAGTCGAAGAACGGGTTCACGACGACGTTCTTCGGCATGTAGGGGGCGCTGTCGTCCTCGTTCATCACGTCGGGGTCGGCGAACCGGTAGGAGAACAGCGACTCGTGCCAGCGGACGCCGCCCTCCACCGCCTTCCCGTACGGGTCGAGCAGCAGCTTGGACGGGTTGCACCGGTGCCCCTCGCCCGGGTCGAACGGGCCGTGCACCCGGTACCCGTAGCGCTGGCCGGGGCCGACGCCGGGCAGGTAGCCGTGCCAGACGAAGCCGTCCACCTCGGGCAGGTCGCGGCGCGTCTCGCGTCCGGAGTCGTCGAACAGGCACAGCTCGACCCGCCGCGCCACCTCGGAGAACAGGGCGAAGTTGGTGCCCGTGCCGTCCCAGGTGGCGCCCAGCGGGTAGGGGTCCCCGGGCCAAACCTCCATGCGCTCCACTCCTCGGCCGGTACGTCCTGGCTTGACGATTCTGGCCTACCCGGCGCCGCCCGCGCGGCACGGCCCGCCACGCGAGTGTCACGAGTGTCACCCTCGGTGGGGGAGGCGCCAGACGTCCTCGCCGTCGCCGGTGGTCGCGCCGGTGGCGCGCAGCCCGATCCGGGCCGCGACGGCCGCGGACGGGCGGTTGTCCGGGTGGACGGTCGCGACGACGTCCCGCACGCCGTGCGCGACCAGCCAGTCCACCAGCGCGCGGGCGGCCTCGGTCGCGAACCCGAACCCCTGGTAGGGCATCCCGATCACCCAGGCGACGGACGCGACGGGGCGCGGCGGCCCCGGCGTGACGGTCGACCCGGCGGACGGCGGCGCCACCGCGAACCCGGGCGGCGCGGCGGCGACGGTCGCCTGCACGTAGCCGATCGCCTGGCCGTCCCGGACCCGGCGGACGGCCCAGTTCAGCCAGCCCTCCTGGTGGAACGGCGCCGGGCCCGCGACGAGCCGGGCGTAGCGGGCGCGCAGCTCGGGCAGGGTGAGCGGCTCGCCGCCGGTGTAGCGGTGCAGCCGCCGGTCGGCGAGGACCGGTGCCAGCTCGTCGGCGTGCTGGACCGCCAGCGGCTCCAGGACGAGGCGCCGGGTCCGGATGGTCTCGGCGAGCGGCCCGTACACCCCGCCGATCGTATGTCCCGGCGACGGGAGGGTCCCGGTGGAAGCGCCGGTCAGAGCCGCCGCGTCCACGCCCCGGCGGGGTGCTGGCTCGGGCTGAGCCACAGCCACGGCTGGGAGTGGCGGAAGGTCAGGTCGGTGCCCGGCTGCCACGGGTACAGCCCCTCCGGGTTCGGCCAGACGACCTGGAGCATCGGCAGCGGCGGGCGCCGGTAGAACGCGACGGCCCCGCCGAACAGCCCGTCGTACCAGCGCGGGTCGACCTCCCGGAACGCGGCGGGCTGGCCGCGGACGACGCCGTCGCGGCGCTCGCCGTCGGCCGGGGCGCGCCCCTCGGCGGCGTGCCGGCCGAGCGCGTTCAGCGACTCCTCCATCTCGTACACGTCGCCGCCGCACATGGCGAGCTCGGGCGCGCGGTGGCTGTGCCACAGCCCGATCGTGTACGCCCAGCCGGGCCCGGCGTCGTCGGCCGGGACGAGGACGACGCTCCACCCGTACTCGGTGATGTGCACGATCGTGCGGAGCTGGAAGTTGTCCAGCTTGTCGCGGTCGCCGTAGTCGCGGCAGATCACGCACGTGCAGGGGGAACGGCCCTCGGACATGACCTTGAGTTTACGATCTATCGACCCTCGGTATCGCTGCGAGCCGGTGTCCGGAATGATTGGGCCGGCCGGGAGATCGGCCCGGCCCCACCCCGCGCGAGGAAGGCCCGCCATGGCCGACGCTGTCGAGCCCGACGCCGTCCAGTCCGAGATCCCGCACGCGGCGCGGATCTGGAACTACTGGATGGGCGGCAAGGACAACTACGAGTCCGACCGGGCCGCGGGGGACTCCGTCGCCGCCGTGTACCCGGAGATCGTCACGATGGCGCGGGAGTCGCGGCGGTTCCTGATCCGCGCGGTGACCTACCTCGCCGACGAGTGCGGCGTCCGCCAGTTCATCGACGTCGGCACGGGCCTGCCGACGATGGAGAACACCCACGAGGTCGCGCAGCACGTGGCGCCCGAGTCCCGGATCGTTTACGTCGACAACGACCCGATGGTGCTGGTGCACGCCCGCGCGCTGCTCGGCAACACGACGCCGGAGGGCGTGACCACCTACGTCCACGCCGACTACCACGACCCCGACCTGATCCTCGCGGAGGCGCGCGAGGTCCTCGACTTCGGCGAGCCGGTGGCGGTCATGTTCATGGGGGTGCTCGGCTACGAGCCCGACCTCGCCGTCGTGCGCGGCATCGTCGGGCGGCTGATGGACGCGGTGCCGTCCGGCAGCCACCTCGTCCTCTGGGACGGGACCGACACCGGCTCCGAGGTCGTCGACGGCGCCGAGAAGCTGGTGGAGAGCGGGGGCGTCCCGTACGTGCTGCGCGCCCCCGCGCAGCTCGCCCGATGCTTCGAGGGGCTGGAGCTGGCGGAGCCGGGGCTCGTCCCGATCACGGGCTGGCGGCCGGACGACGACGCCCCCGCGCCGATCGACGCCTACGGCGCGGTGGGCCGGAAGAGCTGACCGAAACACCGGATATGTCCGGGCGGAAATCGATATATTCTGGATGATCTTGCCAGTGTTCACATCCTGTGATCTTCGGGGTAATACGCTGCGCGTGATCGGCTGCGTCGTCGGCGTGAAGGGGTAGCGATGGACGACGAGGAATTCACCCCGTACACCCCCGACGTGGACACTCCCAACGCGGCGCGGATGTACGACTACTACCTCGGCGGAAAGGACAACTACCCGGCCGACCGGGCCGCCGCGGAGAAGATCATGGCGCTCGGCCCGAGCCGGGACATCTGCATCGCCAACCGGCGGTTCCTCGGCCGCGCCGTCCGGCTCGCCGCGCGGCAGGGCATCACGCAGTTCCTCGACCTCGGCACCGGGCTGCCGACCCAGGACAACGTGCACGAGGTCGCGAAGCGGGTGGCGCCGGACGCGCGGGTCGTCTACGTCGACAACGACCCTGTGGTGCTCGCGCACGCCCGCGCGCTGCGGGCCATCGACGACACCACGACGGTCGTGCGGCAGGACGTCCGCGAGCCGGGGCGGATCCTCGCCCACCGCGAGGTGGAGCGGCTGATCGACTTCTCCCGGCCGGTCGCGGTGCTGTTCGTGGCGATCCTGCACTGCCTGACCGACGAGGAGGACCCGTGGGGCGTGGTCCGGACGTTCGCCGAGCGGATGGCGCCGGGCAGCCACCTGATCGTCTCCCATCTGACCGACGACGCCCATCCGGAGATCGGCGCGGCGGCCAGGGAGGTCTACGACGGCGCGAACGCGCCGCTCATCCACCGCTCCCACGCCGCGATCTCGCGGTTCTTCGAGGGCTTCGACCTGCTGGAACCGGGGGTCACGGCGGTCAACGAATGGCGTCCGGACGACGAGGAGGACCGGACGCGTCCAGGCGGCGAATGGTTCTACGTGGGAGTGGGTCGAAAACCATGAAGAGGCAGTTAGCGGTAGCGGCGGCGGGTCTCCTCCTCCTGGCGGGGTGCGCGGATCCGGACGATGACGGCGGGAGCGCCAAGCCGGGCGGCGGCGCCAAGGACGTCGCGTTCTTCGGCTTCGCCAAGGCCAACTCGTTCTCGCAGGCGACGTTCGAGGGCGTGAAGGAGCAGGCGGGCAAGGCGGGCGTCAAGGCCGAGTTCTTCGACGCCAACTTCGACGCGCAGGCCCAGATCAGGCAGATGCAGGACGCGATCACGTCCAAGCGGTTCGGGGTGTTCGTCGTCCAGGCCAACGACGGGACGGCGTCCGTGCCCGCCGTGCGCAAGGCCGTCCAGAGCGGCATCGCGGTGGTCGTCCAGTTCACCCCGGTCGGGCCCCGCTACGGCACCGCCGACCCGCAGGTCCCGGGCGCGATCTCGCTGGTGGACGTGCCCGTCCGCAACGGCGAGCGGCTCGGCCGGCTCGGCGCGGGCGCCTGCAGGACGGTCAAGGCCAAGCCCTGCGAGGTCGCCTACCTGGAGGGCCTGAAGGCCCTGCCGCTCGACAACGCGCGCACCGAGGCCGTCGTGAAGACGCTGAAGAGCGCGCCGGACGTGAAGGTCGTCGCGCAGATCGAGGGCGGCTACACCCGCGACTCCGGACGCAAGGCCATGCAGGACCTCCTCCAGGCCCATCCCGGCGTGGACGTCGTCATCGGCTCGTCGCAGGCCCTCTTCGGCGCGGAGGGCGTCGCGAAGGGCAAGGACATCCGCTACGTGGGCAACGGCGCGTCCCGGCAGGCGGTGGCCGCCGTCCGCGAGGGCCGCTGGTACGGCATCCCGTACCTGCCGATCCGGACGGCCGGGGCGAAGGCCGCCGAGCTGGGCCTCACCAAGGCGCGCGGCGGGACCGTCCCGGCGGCGACCGATATGTCGACGCTCGTCCCGAACGGCGGCGAGCTGACCAAGGACCTGATCGCCTCGTCCGGGATCACCGGCGAGTACGACGAGTAGCCGCGGCCAACCAGGGTGGACGTCACGCTCGACGGGATCGGCAAGGGCTACGGCGGGACCACCGTCCTGGACGGGGTGTCGGTCACCCTGCGCGGCGGGCGGGTGCACGGCCTCGTCGGCGAGAACGGCGCGGGGAAGAGCACGCTCGCCCGCGTCCTGTGCGGGGCGGTGCGGGCCGACGCCGGACGCGTCCTCGTCGACGGCGAGCCCGTCGCGCTCCGGTCCCCGCGCGACGCGCTCCGGCACGGGATCGCGCTCGTCACGCAGGAGGGCGCGATCGTCCCGGGCCTCAGCGTCGCCGACAACGTCCTGCTCGGGACGCGCGGCGCGCTCCGCGCCCGCGCCGCGGACCGGGACCGCCTCGCCGCCCTCGCCGCGCGGGCGGGGTTCGACCTCGACCCGTCCGCCCGCGCGGGCGACCTTCCGCTCGCCAGCCGCCAGCGGGTCGAGATCCTGCGGGCGCTGGCGCGCGGCGCGCGGCTGATCGCGCTGGACGAGCCGACCGCCCTGCTGCCCGCGCCCGCCGCCCGTCGCCTGCTCGGCCTGGCCCGCGACCTCGCCGCGCGCGACGGGCTCGCGGTCGTCCTCATCTCGCACCGGCTGGAGGAGGTCCTGGACGCCTGCGACACCGTCACCGTCCTGCGGGACGGCCGCCACGTCACCACCGCGCCCGCCGCCGACCTGACGCCGCGGGACCTGCTGCGGGCGATGGTCGGACGCCCCGTCGACGTGCTGTACCCGGAGGTCGAGCCCGTCCCGGACGACGCGCCGGTCGTGCTGTCGGTCCGGGGCCTCGCGCGCGGCACGGCGGTGCGCGGCGTCGGCCTGGACGTGCGGGCGGGGGAGATCGTCGGGCTCGCCGGGCTCGTCGGCAGCGGCCGCACCGAGACGCTCCGCCTGGTCTTCGGCGCGGACCGGCGCGACGCCGGGGAGGTCGTGATCGCGGGCCGCCGGGTCGCCGGGCGGCCCTCCCCGTCCCGGGCGATGGCGCTCGGCGCCGGGCTCGTCCCCGAGTCGCGGGCCGAGCAGGGGCTCGTGCTCGTCCGGTCGGCGGCGGAGAACCTGGCGCTGGCGAGCCTGCCGGAGCGGCGGCGGCTCGGCTTCGTCCGCCGCCGCGCCGAGCGGTCGGCCGTCGCCGGGACGGCGGACACGCTCGGCGTCGGCGGCGTCGGCCGTCCCGCCTGGACGCTGTCCGGCGGCAACCAGCAGCGGACGGTCTTCGGCAAGTGGCTCGTCCGCTCGCCCCGCCTCCTCCTCGTGGACGAGCCCACGCGCGGCGTCGACGTGGCCGCCAAGGCCCACGTCCACCGGCTGATCGCCGGGCTGGCCGCGCGCGGCGTCGCGGTGCTCATGGCGTCGTCGGAGGTCGAGGAGGTGCTCGGCCTCGCGCACCGCGTCCTGGTCATGCGCGAGGGCCGCGTCGCGGGCGAGTTCCCGCGCGGCGCGCGCGCCGAGGACGTCCTCACGACGGCGGGCCTGCGATGAGGTACGCGGCGGTCCGCGACCACGGCATCGTCGTCGCGCTCGCCGGGATGGTCGTCGCGCTGTCGCTGTCGACCAGCACGTTCCTCACCACGGGGAACCTGGTGAACGTCCTCGACCAGGCCGTCGTGGTCGGGCTCCTCGCCTGCGGCATGACGCTCTGCATCGTGTGCGGGGTGTTCGACCTGTCGGTCAGCGCCGTGCTCGCGGTCAGCGCGGTCGTCGCCGTGCTGGTCACGCGGTCCGCCGGGGTCCCGGCCGGGTACGCGGCGGGCGTCGCGACCGGCACCCTGATGGGAACCGCGACCGGCCTCGTCGTCGCCCTGTCCCGCGTCCACTCGTTCATCGCGACGCTCGCGCTCAGCATCGTCTACCGGGGGCTCGCGGTCGTGATCACCGGCGGCGCCATCGTCTACCCGCGCGCGGGGCAGCTCGACGCGTTCCAGTCGCTGAGCTACCCGACCGTCCTCGGGCGGGTCACCGTGCCGACGCTCGTCCTCGCGGGCGTCGCCGCCGTCTGCTGGCTGCTGCTCGCCGCGACGACGCTCGGCCGCGCCGTCTACGCGGTCGGCGGGAACGCGGAGGCGGCGCGGCTGTCCGGCGTCCGGACCGCGCCCGTCCGGATCGCCGTGTTCGCGGTCAGCGGCGCCTGCGCCGGGACGGCCGGGCTCGTCCTCGCGTCCCGCGCCGGGTCCGCGCAGGCGAGCCTCGGCAGCCTGCTGGAGCTGACCGCGATCGCCGCCGTCGTCATCGGCGGGACGAGCATCCTCGGCGGCGAGGGCGCGGTCTGGCGGAGCCTCGTCGGGGTGCTGGTGCTGACGCTGATCTCCAACGGCTTCAACCTGCTCGGCTGGGACCCCACCTACAAGCAGGTCATCGAGGGCCTGCTGATCCTGGCGGCGGTCACGCTCGACCGGCTGCTGCGCCGTTCGGCGGGAGCCCCCTAGGCGTCCGTGTCCTAGGCGTCGGCCGGGGCGGCGCGGTCGATGATCGCGCCGACGTCCAGGCCGTCCGGGAGGGTGCCGAACGCGGCGCCGGAGTCGCGGCCGAGCCGGGACGCGCAGAACGCGTCCGCGACGGCCTGGTGGCCGTGCCTGACCAGCAGCGACCCCTGGAGGACGAGCGCGAGCCGCTCCGCGACGCGGCGGGCGCGGTACTCGATCGCGGCCGGGTCGGCGAGGTCGTCCTTGGCCTCCTTCACGGCCGCGTCCAGGCGCGCGTCCGCCCCGGCGGCCCGGCCGACCTCGTCGAAGAAGGCGTCCACCGCCAGCGGCTCGCGGAGCATGGCGCGCAGCAGGTCCAGCGCGGCGACGTTGCCCGAGCCCTCCCAGATCGAGTTCAGCGGCGACTCCCGGAACAGGCGCGGCATGCCCGACTCCTCGACGTAGCCGTTGCCGCCCAGGCACTCCAGGGCCTCGGCCGCGTGCGCGGGCCACCGCTTGCAGATCCAGTACTTGCCCGCCGCGAGCGCGAGCCGCCTGAACGCGCCCTCGGCCTCGTCGCCGCGCACCGACCGGTCGGTGGCGCCCGCGAGCCGCAGCATCGTGATCGTCGCCGCCTCGGACTCCACCGCGAGGTCGGCGAGGACGTTCCGCATCAGCGGCTGCTCGGCCAGCGGCCGTCCGAACGCGCTCCGGTGCGCCGCGTGGTGGACGGCCGTGGTCACGCCGAGCCGCATCCCGGACGCCGCGCCGATCACGCAGTCGAGCCGGGTCATGTTCACCATCTCGATGATCGTCCGGACGCCGCGGCCCTCGTCGCCGACCCGCCACGCGACCGCGTCCTCGTACTCCACCTCGGCGGACGCGTTGGACCTGTTGCCGAGCTTGTCCTTGAGCCGCATCAGCCGCAGCGGGTTCAGCGAACCGTCCGGCAGGACGCGCGGCACCAGGAAGCAGGTGAGCCCGCCCGGCGCCTGCGCCAGCGTCAGGAACACGTCGCACATCGGCGCGCTGGTGAACCACTTGTGGCCGACGAGCCGGTACGTCCCGTCGGCGCCGGGCTCGGCCCGCGTCGTGTTGGCGCGGACGTCCGACCCGCCCTGCTTCTCGGTCATGGACATCCCGGCCAGCAGCCCCCGCTTGCCCAGCGGGGCGCGCAGCCCGAAGTCGTACTCCCGCGCGGCGAGCAGCGGCTCGTACTCGGCCGCCAGCTCCGGCGCCCTCCGCAGCGCCGGGACGGACGCGTACGTCATCGAGACGGGGCAGCCGTGGCCCGCGTCCACCCGCCAGACGTAGAACTTCGCGGCCCGCGCGACGTGGGCGCCCGGCCGCTCGTCGGCCCAGGCCGAGCCGTGCAGGCCGTGCGTCACCGCGACGTCCATCAGCTCGTGCCACGCCGGGTGGAACTCGACCTCGTCGATCCGCCGCCCGTACCGGTCGTGCGTCCGCAGGACGGGCGGGTGCTCGTTCGCGAGCCGCCCCCACTCCTGCGCCCGCTCGGTGCCCGCGAGGCGTCCGAGCTCGCGCACCTCCGGCACGGCCCAGCCCGCGCCCTCGCGCTCCAGCCCGTCCAGCAGGACGGCCTCGGCGGACACGTCGTGCCCCACCAGCGGGGGGACCTGATTGAACACCTCGTGCGTCACCGCTCTGCTCCTGCCTGCCGCGCTCCCGGCGGCGGCGCGACCGCCGCTGCCGCCGCTGCCCGGCAGGATACAGAACCGCGTTCGGACGGGTAAACGATCATGCCTCCGGCGGGGGTCCGCGTCCATCCTCCTGAAGTGGTGGGACGATCTCGTCCGCGCGGCGGATTGTCCCGGGGCGCGGGGGGCATACCTTCGAACCATGAGTCAGTCCAGTCCGCAGCCGGAGCGGCAGTCCGCGTGCCGCCCGCCGGACCTGCGGCCGGGCCCGCGCCCGGTCGAGGTCGCGGCGTCCGACGCCGGGCTCGACCCGGTTCCGGGGCAGGCCCCGGAACCGCCGCCCGAGGTGATCCGCGCCTCGGACGCCGAGCGCGAGGCCGCCGTCGAGCGGCTGCGGATCGCCTCGGTCGAGGGGCGGCTCACCTTCGAGGAGCTCACCGAGCGGACCGAGGCCGCCTACGCCGCCGTCACCCGCGGCGACCTCGACCGCATCACCGCCGACCTGCCCGGCATGGGCGCGCCCGGCGCGAACCCGGCGCCCGTCCAGGTCCAGCGCAAGTTCAGCGCCGTCATGGGCGACTGCAAGGAGCGCATCGTCGGCCGCATCGACGGCCCGCTGGAGGCCGTCTCGGTGATGGGCGACGTCGAGCTCGACCTGCGCGGCGCGCAGGTGCCGAGCGGCGTCGTCGACATCACCGCCACCGCCGTGATGGGCGATGTGAAGATCATCGTCCCGGACGGCGTCACCGTCGAGCTGACCGGCCGCGCCTTCCTCGGCGACCGCAGGGTCAACGTCCGCGACCCGCATCCGGGGGCGCGGGTGCCGGTCGTCCGCGTCACCGCGAACGCCGTCATGGGCGACATCAAGATCGTCGATGACCAGCACCACGCGCCGCTGCGCCGCGCGGTCGCCTCCTGGTGGCGCGACCGCGCCTGACGCGCGGCTTATCGAACGCCTCGCCTATCCGGCCGCCGCCGTGCGGGCCGTCTCCAGCGCCTCGGTGTAGCGCCGGACGACCAGGTCCGCGACCTCGGGGGCCGCCCCGAGCACCGGGGACACCGCCGCCGCGCCCGCCGCGAGGGTCTCCGCCCGGACCTTGTCGGCGAAGTAGCCGGGGGCGAGGAAGTACGACGCCACCGCCACCCGCGGGGCGCCCGCGGCCAGCAGCGCCGCCACCGCCTCCGCCGGACGGGGCCGCGCCGCCGACGCGTAGGCCGGGACGACGTCCCGCCAGCCGCGCGCCCGCCACTCCCGGGCGAGCCGCGCGATGACGGCGTTCGCCGCCGGGTCGCTGGACCCCGCCGACACCAGCACGACGGCCGTGTCCGGGTCGCCGATCTCCACCCCGGCGCCGGACAGGCGGCGCTCCAGGGCGTCGATCAGCAGCGGGTCGGGGCCGAGCGTCTCGGCCGTGCGGAGGCTCAGCCGCGGGTGCAGGGCCCGCACCCGGTTCAGCACGCCCGGGATGTCGGTCTTGCTGTGGTAGGCCGCCGTGAGCAGGAGGGGCAGGACGACCGCCGCGTCCGCGCCGTCGGCGGCCAGGCCGTCCAGGACGCGGTCGGGCGTCGGCGGGGCGTGGTCGAGGAACGAGGCGTGCACGGGCACGTCCGGCCGCCGCGCCCGGACGGCGTCGAGCAGCGCGGCGACGGTCGCGGCGGCGCGCGGGTCGCGGCTGCCGTGCGCGACCGCCACCATCGGACGGCCCGTGCGGTGCGGGGAGCTCACAGGTGGATACCGCACTCGGTCTTGCCCATCCCGGCCCACCGGCCGCTGCGCGGGTCCTCGCCGGGCGCGACCGGACGGGTGCACGGCGCGCACCCGATCGACGGGTACCCGTCGTAGTGCAGCGGGTTGACGAGCACCCCGTTGTCCTCGATGTAGTTGTCGATGTCGTCCTGGGACCAGTCCAGGATCGGGTTGACCTTGACCATGCCGCGCTTGCGGTCCCACTCGACGACCTTGCGGTCGCGGCGGCTCGCCGTCTCGTCCCGGCGGATGCCGCTGAACCACGCCATGTACCCCTCAAGGGCCCGGCCGAGCGGCTCGACCTTGCGCAGGTGGCAGCACAGGTCGGGGTTGCGGCCGAACAGGCGCGGGCCGAGCGCGGCCTCCTGCTCCTCGACCGTCCGGGACGGCGTCACGTTGATCACGTTCACCGGGTAGACGGCCTCGACGGCGTCGCGCGTCCCGATCGTCTCGGCGAAGTGGTAGCCGGTGTCGACGAACAGGACGTCGATGCCCGGCTTCACCTTCGACACGAGGTGGATCAGCGCGGCGTCCGACATGGACGAGGTGAGGCAGATGCGGTCGCCGAACGTCGCGGCCGCCCAGCGGATGACCTCCAGCGTGGAGGCGCCCTCCAGCGCGGCGGCGGCGGACTCGACGATGTCTTCGAGGTCGAGTGCGGGTCTGTCGGTCTCCAGAAGAGTCACCGAGGGACCTCCTTGCTCGCGGTGCGGGGAGCTCCGACACCGAGGAATTTCAACGTGAAGGAACGGACGCAGTCAGGGCAGAACCAGGACCCGTGCTCTTCGCGGGGTTCGAGGCTCTCCTCACCGCAGTAGGGGCAGTAGAAGGGCGCCATGCGCTCGCCTCCACCGCCGCCGTGCCGGGGAGCGCCCCCCGACGCCCCCCGGTTCGCTTCGCCCGTCATTGGAGATCGGCTTCGTCGGCGCGCCGCACCCACTCGGCGAAGGACTCTCCCTCGCCGCGCTGCTTGTCGTAGGCGCGGACGACCCGCTCGACGTAGTCGGTCAGCCCCGCCGACGTCGTCTTCAGCCCGCGGACCTTCTTGCCGAACGACGCGCCGAGCTGCCCGCCGAGGTGGATCTGGAAGCCCTCGACCTGGTCGCCGTTCTCGTCCAGGACGAGCTGGCCCTTCAGCCCGATGTCGGCGACCTGGATGCGCGCGCACGCGTTCGGGCAGCCGTTGACGTTGATCGTCAGCGGCTGGTCGAAGTCGGGGAGCCGCTCCTCCAGCTCGTCGATCAGGTCCATGGAGCGCTGCTTGGTGTCGGTGATCGCGAGCTTGCAGTACTCGATGCCCGTGCACGCCATCGTCTGCCGCCGGAACGTGGACGGCCGCACCTGGAGGTCGTGCTTGGCCAGCTCGTCGGCGAGCTCCTCGGTCTTCTCCTCCGGGACGTCGAGGATGACCATCTTCTGCTCGATGGTCGTCCGGACCCGGCCGGAGCCGTACCGGTCGGCGAGGTCGCCGATGACGCCGAGCAGCTCGCCGCTCACCCGGCCGACGCGCGGCGCGAACCCGACGTAGAAGTTGCCGTCCCGCTGCGGGTGGATGCCGACGTGGTCGCGGCGGGGGAGCGGCGCGGCGGGCTCGGGGCCGTCGGGAAGCGCGTACCCGAGGTACTCCTTCTCCAGCACCTCGCGGAACTTCGCGGCGCCCCAGTCCTTCATGAGGAACTTCAGCCGGGCGCGGCTGCGCAGCCGCCGGTACCCGTAGTCGCGGAAGATCGACGTGACGCCGTGCCACACCTCCGTGGCCTGCTCCGGCTTCACGAAGACGCCGAGGCTCTGCGCGAACATCGGGTTGGTGGACAGGCCGCCGCCGACGAAGAGCTGGTAGCCGGTCTCGCCCGCCTCGTTCACGACGCCGACGAACGCGATGTCGTTGATCTCGTGGACGGTGCAGTGCGCGGTGCACCCCGACAGGGCCGTCTTGTACTTGCGCGGCAGGTTCGAGAACTCGGGGGAGCCGATGTAGCGGTCGTGGATGTCGCGGAGCTGCGGGGTCGCGTCGATCACCTCGTCGGCCGCGATCCCGGCGAGCGGGCAGCCGATGATGACGCGCGGGACGTCCCCGCACGCCTCGGTGGTGTGCAGCCCGACGGCGTCGAGCGCCTCCCAGATCGCCGGGACGTCCTCGATCCGCACCCAGTGCAGCTGGATGTTCTGCCGGTCGGTGACGTCGGCGGTGCCGCGGGCGTACCGCGTGGAGATGTCGGCGACGGTGCGCAGCTGGGGGCCGCTGAGCTGGCCGCCGTCGATCCGCACCCGGAGCATGAAGTAGCGGTCTTCGAGCTCCTCGTCCTCCAGGGCGCCGGTGCGGCCGCCGTCGATGCCGGGCTTGCGCTGGGTGTAGAGGCCCATCCAGCGGAAGCGGCCGCGCAGGTCGGCGGGGTCGATCGAGTCGAAGCCGGACTTGGAGTAGATCTCGATGATGCGGCGGCGGACGTTCAGCCCGTCGTCGTTCTTCTTGTTCTCCTCGTTCTTGTTGAGCGGTTCCCGGTAACCGAGGGCCCACTGGCCCTCGGCCTTCTTGCGCTTGATCGCGGGTGGCACGGCGCGCGTCCTCGTCTGAGAGTGGGACGCGTAGCGCACCGGCAGTCAAAGCGGCCGGCTCGACGCTGAGCAGGAGGTGATTCAACAGTGACGCCGATGCACCACGCGCCCGGTTGTGCAGGGGCGTGGTCGGAGCGTCACCGACAGATCGCGCTGCGGACGCGGAGGAAGTCGACGTGCCGGCGCTTGGCCAGCAACGGGTCCGCGGCAGTCATACCTGAACTTTGACATGCCCTCTGTCGGGCTGTCCAGTTACGTCCGGCACCGGGGCGGGTGAGATGCGTCATCCCTGCCGCCTCCAGTTGACCGGGGGCTCGGCGTCGTCGCTGGTCGCCCCGGTGGGCGCGGCGGCGCGGTCGGCGGGCACCGCGGTGGCCGGACGGCGCTGGTGTTGGCAGTCACACCAGGAGCCGCCGCGGCACTCCTCGTGGCGGCGGTCACGGCATGACGGGCAGATCACGCCTTCCATTGTCGCCGATGGTGGCGGATGCTCTGAGCACGCGCCGGGCACACGTCGCGCCGGGTAAAAGACGATCATGGTCGGGTGGACGTTCCGTCCCGTCAAAGCGGGTATGGGCACAGGGACGTGCAGGGAACGGGCCGCCGACCGGCGAGACGATCGAGCGGGGGAGGCGGTCGGAACGGAACGTGCGAAGCGGATCACCAGGATGAGCGGAGGGGCCCGGGGGACGCGGGGGACGGGCCGGGCGCGGGAGACTCGCGAGGTCGATGCGGCATGTTCCGGACGCGGAACGCTCTACGGTGGGGCGGTGTGACCACCGTCTCCGACGCCGCGGGCGTCCCCCCGGCCGGGGACTCCGAACCCGGACCGGACCAGGACGCCCCAGCCCGGCACGCCCCGGACGCCCCTGCCCAGGACGCCTCCGCCCAGGACGCCTCCGCCCAGGACGCCTCGGCCCGGCGCGCCCCCGGCGCGGTCGCCGCGCACGCCCCGGGGCCGCGCGCCCGCGACCGGCTGCGCGCCCGCGCCGCGGCGGGCGCCCGCACGACCGGACGGGTCAGCTGGGCGCTCGTGAAGGGCACGGCGGCGGGCGCGTTCCGCTACCGGGTGACGGGCCTCGCCGCCGAGGCCGCGTTCTTCGCGCTGCTGTCCCTGCCGCCGCTCGTGATCGGGCTGATCGGGACGATGGGCCACCTGCGCGGCGCGATCGGCCCCGACGCCGTCGCCGACATCCGCACGTGGGTGATCGGGCACGCCCAGCAGGTGCTGACCGCCGAGGCGGTGAACACGACGGTCGTCCCGCTGCTCAACGACGTGATCAACGGCGGCCGGGTCGACATCGTCTCGGTCAGCTTCCTGATCTCGCTGTGGGCGGGCTCGCGCGCGACGAACGTGTACGTCGACACGATCACCATCGCCTACGGGCTGTCCGGCATCCGCGGCGTGATCCGGACCCGGCTGCGCGCCTTCTTCCTCTACCTCGTCGGCCTGCTGGTCCTGGTGGTCGTCATCCCGCTGCTGGTGGCCGGGCCCGCGCTGGTCCGGCAGGCGCTGCCGGAGAGCGCCCAGGCGGTGCAGCTGCTGTACTGGCCGGTCGTGATCAGCCTGTCGATCGTGTTCCTCGCGACGCTGTACCACGTGAGCGTCCCGGTGCGGACGGCGTGGTGGCGCGCGGTGCCCGGCGCGGCGCTCGCGCTGCTGATCTGGATCTTCGGCAGCATCACGCTCCGCATCTACCTCACCGGCTCGTTCAGCGGCGTCTCGGTCTACGGGTCGCTCGCCGCCGCGATCGCCGTGCTCGCCTGGCTGTACGTCGCCGCGCTCGCGGTGCTGATCGGGGCGACCCTGAACGCCGAGATCGACCGGCTGTGGCCGAGCGAGGTCACCGCCACGGCGCGCGCCGAGCTGGCGGAGCGGCACGCGGCCGCCGCCGACGCGGAGGCCGCCGCGGAAGCGGATGCCGAGGCGGGCGCCGAGCCGGGCGCGGAGCCGGGCGCGGGGGCGGATGCCGGGGGCGCCGCCGAAAGCGGGGCCGAAGCCGCCGCGGAAGGTAAAAAGAGAACCCGTTGAGGTCCTGAATAGGTCAAACATGTCGTAGCCTCGCGTGACATGACCCCCCGTGCGGAGGCCGGACGGCTGCGGACCGTGACCGGCACGATCCCGACGTCCGACATCACCGGACCCGTGCTGTCCCATGAGCACCTGCAGATGGACCTGCGCTGGCCGGCCCGTCCGAAGCTGGTCGAGTCCGACCCCGGGCGCTGGCTGGACGAGGAGAAGTCGGTCCAGCGGGAGCTGGCGGCGCTGCGCCGCGACCACGGGCTCGGCCTCGTCGTCGACCTGACCTGCTCCGGCATGGGGCGCAACGCCGCCGCGCTGGCCCGGATCAGCTCCGGCGCGCGGGTCGCGGTCGTCGCCGGGACGGGCGTGTTCACCGAGCCGTTCCACCCGTCGTTCGTCCGCGAGGCGATCGCGGCGGGCGACGCGCCGGACGGCCCGTCCGCCGCCGAGCGGCTCGCCGAGCGCTTCCTCGCCGAGGTCGGCTTCGGCATGGACGGCACGAACGCGCTGCCCGGCGTGATCGGCGAGATCGGGACCTGGGGCGAGGCGCCGACGGAGGCGGAGGAGCTGTGCCTGCGCGCCGCCGCCCGCGCCGCCTCGCTGTCCGGGCTGTCGGTGGCCACCTACGGCCGCGCCGGGCTCGCCCAGCTGGAGATCCTCACCTCCGCCGGGCTGCCCCCGCACCGGGTCGCGGTCGGCCAGCAGGACCGGGTGGACGACCCCGGCCAGCACCGCAAGATCGCCGAGACCGGCGGGTACGTCTCGTTCGGCACGCTCGGCCTCGCCGGGGACGACCACGCCGCGCTCGGCGCCCGCGTCCGCTCCGTGATGGACCTGCTGGAGGCCGGGCACGCCGCGCGGGTGCTGCTGAGCACGGGCGTGTCCCGGATGACGCAGATCGCCCGGTACGGCGGGACGGGCTTCGGCTACCTCTTCGAGACGTTCCTGCCCGCGCTGCGCGCCGCGGGCGCCGACGACGCGACGCTCCAGGGCGTCCTGCGCGACAACCCGCTGCGCTGGCTCACGGGCGCCTGACGCGCCGCCCACCTGGTCCCCCCCTGGGTCGGGCCTTCCGCGCCCGTATGGGACGCCCTGAGCGCCTGTAACGGCGCGGGGAGTGGGTAGGGGTGACCCCGGAAGGGGGTGCGCCGATGTCCTGGAACAGGCCCGCGAACAGATCCGCTCGCGACGACCTGGGGCAGACCGAGACCGTCCGGCTCCCCTACACCGACCGCTCCGAGGCGGGCCGGGTGCTCGCCGAGCGCCTCGCGCCGATGGGCCTCGACGGCGCCGTCGTGCTGGCGCTGCCGCGCGGCGGGGTCCCCGTCGGCCACGAGGTGGCGCGGCGGCTCGGGTCGCCGCTCGACGTCCTCGTCACCCGCAAGATCGGGTATCCGCCGCAGCCGGAGCTCGGGGTCGGGGCGATCGCCGAGGGCGGCTCCCCGGTCTTCGACGCCGGCCTGCTGCGCCGGCTCGGGCTCAGCGCGGACGACCTCGCCCGCACGGTCGAGGCCGAGCGCGCCGAGCTGGCCCGCCGGGTCGCCGCCTACCGGGGCGGGCGGCCGCTGCCGGAGACGGCCGGGCGCCCGGTGATCGTCGTGGACGACGGCCTCGCCACCGGCGGGACGGCCCGCGCCGCGGTGCGGGCGATGCGCGAGCGGGGGCCGTCGCGGCTCGTCCTCGCGGTCCCGGTGGGGGCGGCGGAGACCGTCCACGACCTGGAGCCCGAGGTGGACGACATGGTGGTGCCGGCGGCGCCGTGGGAGTTCCGCGCGGTCGGCCAGTGGTACCGCGACTTCGACCAGCTCAGCGACGCCGACGTGACCGCCTGGCTGGACCGGGCGGCGCGGGCGCGCGGCGCGGGCTGAGCCGGGCCGGGCGCCGGGAGCCGGGCGCCGCCGGAATTTAGCGTGGCGAATTTTCGGAAATTGGCCACGCGCGGGGGACGCTTGCGGTAAAAGCCCGGCGTTCCCCGGAAAGGCGTGACCGTTGTGACGCACATGTGACTCACATGTGACGAAGCGGCCCGGGCCCGGCCCCTCGGGAGGGCCGGGCCCGGGCCAACGCAAACGGCCCCGCGGGGCGGGGCCGTGTCGTTTCTCGGTGGCGTGCCGGGGTGCGCGATGGGAGCGTTTTGGGCGGTCCGCGTCTCGGCTAGGCGGCGTTGGCGCGGCGCATCCTGCGGCGGCGCTCGGACGCGCGCTCGTCTTCGTTCAAGCCGCCCCACGTGCCGTACTTCTCGGGCCTGGACACGGCGTAGTCCAGGCAATCCGTGCGGACGGGGCAGCCCATGCAGATCTGCTTCGCCTTGCGCTCGCGGATCTCCCGCTCGGGCTGACGCTCACCGTCGGGACCGAAGAAGAGGACGAGGTCTTCCCCCCGGCACGCCGCGGCGTCCTGCCAGCCCCAGCTGGGACGAGGGAGGTTTGCCTGCCGACGTACCTGAGCCATGGAACACCCACCTTGATTGGTTTCGAACAATTTCTGGACATGGACGCTCGACATGCTTCAGGTGACACGAGTCAGAAGCGCCGAATGGTCCAACGTCTGGAGTTGCCGCTCTGTTCCCCGTCCGGTTACTCCGGAAACCTGGGGACGTGCGACAGGGAGACCCACGAATGGGGCCTCAGCGAGATTACACGAGGGCAGCCGCGTTGAGAAGGGTGAGGTCCCTAACAATGTAGGTTCTCAGGTTCTCGGCGCAGTCCGGCCCGCACGGGGCGGACTGCCGCACGGCCTCCACCACGACCCGGTAACGGCTGTCCTGAACTGAAACAACGGCTTCGTACGGAGATGTTCCCGTTACGGAGTGAACGGTGACGTCGTCCAGGCCGAGGCGCCCGGTGTGCGCGCGGACGAAATGCTCGGCGGCCTGCGCGGGCTCGGGCGTCCCGGCGCGTCCGCGCAGCCGGTCCAGCACGACCTCGCCCCGCAGGTAGGCGTGCGCCGCCCGGACGGCCTCGTCCTCGCCGAGGTCGCCGTAGGAGATCGCGTGCGGCAGGCAGACCAGGTTGGCCGCGAACCGGTCGCCGCCGACATGCGTGGTCTCCCACACCATGCGTCCGAAACGCCCGGTGAGGGCGCGGGCGAGCGGGGCGCCGGTGCGGGCGCAGCAGGCGTTGTGGCGCCCGTGCGTGCAGACGAGGAGGAGCGGGGCCGTCCGCCGCTCGCCGAGGCCGGGCGAGCGCCCGGCGGCGAGCGCGGCGAGGTCGAGGGCGTCCAGTTCGGCGGGGTCGGCGAGCTCGCGCGCCTCGATCCAGGCGTCGGGGCCGTTGGAGTAAGCCGCGTAGACCTGGACGGGCGGGGTGGCGCGGCGGCGTCCCGGCCGCCGGATGAGCTGGGGCCGCACGCCCGCCCGCTTCGCCGCGCGCACGGCGGCGGCGACCGGCGCGGGGGCGGCGAGGTCGGCGACGTGCTCGGGCCAGGGGCCGGGGTGCTCGACCAGCAGCCAGGAGCGCGCCTTCTCCGTCGCGCTCGCCAGGCACGGCCGCTCGCCGGTGTGGCTCCCCGGGCAATGCCCGCAGCCGTTGCCGCGCGTCACATGAACCCCCCGTGGCACAACCGATCAATTAGGTAAGGGTAACCTAAGAGGCCGTCGGAGGGCCAGGTGGGGGCAGGTCGCCGTGGCCGTCGGAGCACGCCCGTCGCACGCTCAGCGCAGGGCGCCGCGCGGCAGCAGCGCCTCCGCCGCCGGGAGCGCGGCCGCCCGGTCGGCGGCGACGAGCCCGATGCGCGTGCGGCGGTCGAGAAGGTCGCCCGCGTCGAGGGCGCCCTCGTGCCGCACCGCCCACGCCAGCTCCACGCCGAGCACCGGCAGGCCGGGGACGACCGGCTCCAGCAGCGCCGGGTCGTCCGCTCCGAGTGCGGCCAGCAGCGGCGCCTCGGTCCCGTACCGCTGGACGAGCCGCGCCGGGGCGTCCAGCGCGTCCAGCCGGTCGCGGGGCGCCGCGCCGACGAGCGGCAGCCGGGCCGTCCCGCTCGGCCCGGCGGCGAGGCCGCGGGCGCGGACGGCGGCGTCGACGGCGTCCCGCGCCATCCGCCGGTAGGTGGTGAGCTTGCCGCCGACGATCGTGACGACGCCGTCCCGCGAGGTGAGGACGGCGTGCCGCCGGGAGATGTCGGCCGTGCTCGCCGAGCCGCCGGGACCGGAGTCGAGCAGCGGGCGCAGCCCGGCGAACGCGCCGGCCACGTCCGCGCGCCGGACCGGGACGTCGAGCGCCGAGCCGAGGATGTCGAGCAGGAAGCCGATCTCGCCGTCGGTCGGCTCCGGGACGTCGGGGATCGGGCCGTCCAAGGGCTCGTCGGTGAGGCCGACGTAGACGCGGCCGTCGCCCTGCGGCATCACCAGCATGAACCGGCTGGCCGCGCCCGGCACGGGGATCTGGAGCCCGGCGGTCAGCCCGCGCAGCGTCTCGGCCCGCACCACGATGTGGGTGCCGCGCGACGGGCGCAGGCGGACGCCGTCCACGAGCCCGCCCGCCCAGACCCCGGCGGCGTTCACCACCGAGCGCGCCCGGACCGTGTACTCGCGGCCGGTGAGCTCGTCCCGGACGAGGGCGCCGTCGCCCGCGAGCGCGACCGCGTGGACCCGGGTGAGGATCCGGGCGCCGTGCCCGGCGGCCGTCCGGGCGAGCGCGGTGACGAGCCGCGCGTCGTCGGCGAGCTGGCCGTCCCAGGACAGCAGGCCGCCGCGCAGCCCGTAGGGCCGCAGCGCGGGCGCGAGCCGCAGCGTCTCCACCGCCGACAGGCGGCGCGGGCCGGGCAGCACCGAGCGGGGCGTGCGGGCGGCGAGGCGCAGCGCGTCCCCGGCGCGGTAGGCGGCCAGCGTGGCGGCGGCGCGGGCGCGCGGCACGAGCGGGGTCAGCGGCATCACGAACGGCAGCGCCCGGACGAGGTGCGGCGCCGTGTGCCGCATCAGCACGCCGCGCTCGACGGCGCTCTCGTGCGCGACGTCCACCTGCCCGGACGCGAGGTAGCGCAGCCCGCCGTGGATCAGCTTGGAGCTCCACCTGGACGTTCCGAACGCCAGGTCGTGGGCGTCGATCGCGGCGACCGACAGGCCGCGGGACGCGGCGTCCAGCGCGGCGCCCGCGCCGGTCGCGCCGAGGCCGACGACGAGGACGTCCACGACCTCGCCCGGGAGGGCGGCGAGCTCGCGCTCGCGGCGCGCGGCGTTCAGCGAGGTTCCGGGGGGCGGTCCGGTGGTCATGGCGCGAGCGTCCTCTCCAGGATGTGGCACAGTTCGGCGTCCAGGGCGTCGGAGGCCAGGTCGGGGTCGGCGTCGTCGATCATCGTCGGGGCCGACAGCACGAAGGACTGGACGATCAGCAGCACCGTCCGCGCCTGCCGGGCCGGGTGGGCGCGGCGGATCGTCCCGTCGGCGTGCCCGGCGCGCAGGGCCTCCTCGAAGGCGTCCAGGAAGACGAGCTGGCTGGCGCCGGTCCGGTCCAGCATGTAGGGCAGCAGCAGCTCCGGGTCCACCTCGATGATCTTGCGGAGCAGCGGGTGGTCGCGGAACGCGCGGACCCCGGCGACCAGGCCGTCCACGAACCGGGGGCGGACGGGGCGGCCGTCGTCCGGGGGCTGGATCGAGTCGCCGAGCCCGACCCACTCGCGGGTCATGAGGTCGGCGACGATCGTGCGGACGTCCGGCCAGCGGCGGTACAGCGTCATCCGCGACACGCCCGCGCGCCGGGCGATGTCGGTGAGCGTCGTGCGGCGGACCCCGACGGCGAGCACGCAGGCGCGGGCCGCGTCGAGGACGGCGTCGTCCGCCGTCCGGCGCGGCTTCTTGTGACGATTCGACGTCATGTGTCACAGTGTAAGCACAGGAACGGTCCGGTGGGAGTCCGGTGACGGGGGAGGCGCTGGTGGCGACGCGGGACATGCTCTGGAGCGGCTGGGGCGACCCCGGCCGGGCGGCGCCGCTGCCGGAGCCGGTGGTGCGGCTGCTCCACGACCTGCTCGGGGTGCGTCCGGCCGAGGCGCCGCCGCCCCCGCTCGCGGACGTCGCGGTCCCCGCGTCCCGGCTGGCCGCGGGCGACCTGGCCGCGCTCGCCCGGATCGTCGGCGACCGGCACGTCGCGGACGACGCCGAGGCGCGCGTCAGGCACACCCGCGGCAAGTCGACGCCCGACCTGCTGCGCATCCGCGCGGGCGACGCCTCCGCCGCGCCGGACGCGGTCGTCCTGCCCGGCACGCACGAGGAGGTCCTCGACGTGCTGCGCCTCTGCGCCGGGCGGGGCGTCGCGGTCGTCCCGTTCGGCGGCGGCACGTCGGTCGTCGGCGGGCTCGCGCCCGAGGGCGGGGCCGCGTTCGTCGCCCTCGACCTGCGCCGCATGGACGCGCTCGTCTCGCTCGACGAGGTGTCGCGGACGGCCGTCCTGCAGCCCGGCCTGCGCGCCCCCGAGGCGGAGGCGCTGCTCGGCGCGCGCGGCTACACGCTCGGCCACTTCCCGCAGTCCTACGAGTGGGCGTCGATCGGCGGGTTCGCGGCGGCGCGGTCCAGCGGGCAGGCGTCCGCCGGGTACGGGCGGTTCGACGACCTGGTGGTCGCGCTGACCGTCGCGACGCCGGAGGGGACGCTCGACCTCGGCCGCGCGCCGAAGTCGGCGGCGGGGCCCGACCTGCGGCAGCTCGTCCTCGGCTCGGAGGGCGCGCTCGGGGTGATCACCTCGGTGACCGTCCGGGTGCGGCCGGTGCCGGAGGCGCGGGAGTACGAGGGGTGGCGGTTCGCGTCGTTCGACGCGGGCGCCGCCGCGCTGCGCGGGCTCGCCCAGGACGGCCCGATGCCCGCCGTCCTGCGGCTGTCCGACGAGACCGAGACGATGGTCGGCCTGGCCGACCCGTCCGAGATCGGCGGAGACTCCGGTGCGGGGTGCCTCGCGGTGCTCGGGTTCGAGGGCGCGGCGGAGCGGGTCGCGGAGGTCCGGGCCCGCGCGGCGGACGCGCTGCGCGCCGCGGGCGGCGAGCCGCTCGGCGCCGGTCCCGGCGAGAAGTGGGAGCACGGCCGCTTCGACGCCCCCTACCTGCGCGACGCGCTGCTCGACGCGGGCGCGTTCGCCGAGACGCTGGAGACGGCCGCGTTCTGGTCGGACGTCCCGGCGCTGTACGAGGCCGTCCGGACGGCGCTGACCGCGACCCTGTCCGAACTGGGCACGCCGCCGCTGGTCATGTGCCATATTTCGCATGTGTACGCGTCCGGGGCGTCGCTGTACTTCACGGTCGTGTCGGCCCAGGGCGCGGACCCGGTCGCCCACTGGGCGCGGGCCAAGCGCGCCGCCTGCGACGCGATCATCGACGCGGGCGGCACGATCAGCCATCATCACGGGGTGGGCACCGACCACCGCGACTGGTACGCCCGGGAGATCGGGCCGCTCGGCGCGGCGGTGCTGCGCGCCGTCAAGGAGCGGGTCGACCCGTCCGGGATCCTCAACCCGGGCGTGCTCGTCCCGCCCGCCGTCTAGCCTGCCGTTAGGAGCGACGTATGGGCGAGGCACGTGCGTTCACCGCGATCGTCAACCCGGCGGCGGGCGGCTCCGCGTCCGCATCGTCGCTGATCACGCTCGCCCGGCTGCTGCGCGAGGCGGGCGCCGACGTCGCCGTGGAGTACAGCCGGGGCCTGGAGCACGCCGCCGACGTCGCCCGCGCCGCCGCCGGGACCGGGCGCGTCGTCCTCGGCGTCGGCGGCGACGGCATGGCGGGCTGCGTCGGCGGCGCCCTCGCCGGGACGGACGCGCTGTTCGGCGTGGTCCCGGCGGGCCGCGGCAACGACTTCGCGCGGCAGCTCGGCGTCCCGTCCGAGCCGGAGGAGCAGGCGAAGCTGCTGCTGGAGGGCGAGCCGCGCGCCGTGGACGCGATCGACGCCAACGGGACGGCCGTCCTCGGCAGCGTCTACGCGGGCGTGGACGCGGTCGCCAACGACAACGCCAACAGGACGCGGGTGCTGCGCGGCTCGGCCGCCTACTACTTCGGCGCGCTGCGCGCGATCGCGACGTGGCGGCCCGCCGACTACCTGATCACCGTGGACGGCGAGGCGTACGCGCGGCAGGGCTACACGGTCGTGGCCGCCAACTCCGGCTACTACGGGTTCGGCAAGCACATCGCCCCGGACGCGCGCGTCGACGACGGGCTGCTCGACGTCGTCCTGATCAAGACGGCGCCGAAGCGGCTGTTCTTCGCCGTCATGCGCGAGCTGGAGGCCGGGACGCACGTCCGCCGCCCCGAGATCGAGGTCATGCGGGGCAGGGAGGTGCGGATCGAGCTGGCCGGGACGTCCGGCCGGACGCTCCCGTACGGCGCGGACGGCGAGCTGCCGGGAACGCTCCCCGTCACCGCGCGGGTGCTGCCGGGGGCGCTGCGCGTCCTCGCGCCCTGACCTGGGCGCTCGCCGGATCTTGGCCCGTTGTTTGGGTCGATTTACGCGTCCATTACGGCCCCTCGGGTAGCGTCAGTTACGTCCCGCTTAGGGACCTTGGGGTTGTCTGCGGGCGACATCATGAGAAGGCGACTGCTCGCCGTTCTGGGGGGACTCATGATGACCGCGGACCCCCGCGTCGTGGTGGCGTCGGCGTCTCTGGGGGTGGCGCCGGCGTCCACCACGGTCACCTCCCCGCCCCGGCGCCCGCGGCCGCTTCCGGCGCGGCTCCGGCATGTCGCTTGACGCTCCGGATCGCCTCCGTACAGGCTGTGAGCACCCCCTGACTCACGCCCGGAGGCGTCCTGTGTGTGCCGCGGTCCCCCCCGATCCCGACGACCCACGCAGTCCCGACAACTCGCGCACCTCCGAGGCGGGCGCGGGCTGGGTGTGCGGCAGGCCGGGCACGTTCAACGACCTGCTCCCGCCGCGCGTGACCGACTTCTCCTGGCGCCGCCCGAAGGTGCTGTGGCGGTCCCGCAACGACGTGCTCGCGCGCTGGTTCGGCGACCCGTCGAACGCGATCCGCCGCCGCTGCGTCGCCGCGCTCCGCGAGCGGGGGACGCCCGCCGCGTTCACCGTCCACCGGGCGGAGCCGGAGTTCTCGTTCGTCCTGCTCGGCGACACGGGGGAGGGCGACAGGTCGCAGTACGCGGTCGTCCCGCCGCTGCTGCACGCCGCGGGCGACACCGACTTCATGGTCATCGCGAGCGACGTGATCTACCCGACCGGGGACGCGGGCCAGTACCCCGACAAGTTCTTCCGGCCCTACAAGGACTACCCGGGGCCCATCTTCGCCGTCCCGGGCAACCACGACTGGTACGACGGGCTGCGCGGGTTCCTGCACGTGTTCTGCGGCCTGGACGCCGACTGCACGCCGCCGCCGTGGCGCGGGCCGCTGTCGTTCGTCCCGCGCCTGCTGTGGCGGCGCTCGGGCGAGGTCGACGGACCGGCGCTGGCGGAGGCCGGGCGGCGCTTCCGGGGGGAGGCGGGGCAGCGGTCCCTCCAGCCGGGGCCGTACTGGGCGATCGACACCCCGGCCCTGCGCGTCATCGGGATCGACACGGGGATCACCGGCGTCCTCGACCGGGACCAGGGCCGCTGGCTCCGGGAGGTGTCCGGGGGACCGAAACCCAAGCTGCTCGTGACCGGAAAGCCGCTGTACGTGGACGACGACCACCGTCCCGGCGGGATCGAGGGCGGCGGGACGGTGGACGAGATCGTCCAGGACCCGGCGCACAACTACGTCGCGGCGATCGGCGGCGACATCCACAACTACCAGCGCTACCCGCGCAAGTCCGCGGACGGCCGGACGATCCAGTACATCGTGTCGGGCGGCGGCGGCGCGTTCATGCACGCGACGCACACGATCCCCCGCACGCGCGTCGTCGACGAGGGCGACTTCCGCTGCTACCCGCTGCGCGGCGACTCCCTCTCCCGCTACAGCAAGCTGTACGGGCGCTGGCTGCGGCTGCCGAGGCTCTTCGAGCTGACCCCGGAGGAGGCCACCGCCGCCGTCGAGCGGCGGCTCGGCATCCGGCCGGGGCGCGGGTACAAGAACCCGGCGCCGTCCCGGCGCGCCCGCTTCGTGGCCTCGGTGCTCGGCGTCCCGCGCGGGGAGCGGCGGCGGCCCCGGGCGCTGCGGTTCCCCGTCCACAAGCTGCCGCAGCGCTTCCGCTCCGAGTTCGCCGACTGGGACGACCCGCCGTTCTTCAAGAGCTTCCTGCGGCTGGACGTCACCGAGTCGGAGCTGCGCGTCCGCTGCTACGCGGCGACCGGCTGCGGCGACCACGAGAAGGCGCCGCCGTGCGAGGACGACTTCGTCATCCCGCTGCGCTAGCCGACGCGTCGGGGCGTTTCGCCCCGAACTGCCGAAGATTGGGATGAATGTCGGCGATCCTGCCGCGCGACGTGCGCGAATGCCGTTACAGTCTTGGGTCACCAAACGGGTGAACGGTAAACGGGCGGTCGGCCGGAGAACGACCGCCCTCCCAGGAGAGCGACTCAATGAGTTATCCCCAGCAGGGGCAGGGCCAGCACCAGCAGCAGGCGGCCCACCAGGGCGGCTACGCGCCCGCCCCCCAGCAGCAGCAGGCCCCCGTCGCCGTCGGCACGGGCATCAACATGAAGCGCCGCAACCCCATCGGCGCCTGGCTAGGCCTGCCCATCATCACGCTCGGCATCTACGGCCTGGTGTGGTTCTTCAAGGTCCACAACGAGCTGAGCGAGTACGACCGCCGCATCGACAACGCGGCCGTCAACGCGCTCCTGTCGATGCTGTTCGGCTTCATCACCCTCGGCATCTGGCCGCTGGTCATGTGGGTGAAGCTCGGCGGACGCATCGCCCAGGCGCAGCGCGCCGCCGGGCTCCAGCCGTCCTGCAGCGGCGGCATCGGCTTCCTGCTCGGCATCTTCGGCTTCGGCGTGCTCTACTACCAGATCCAGCTCAACAAGGTCGTCGACCGCTACGGCGACACCCCGGCCGGCCAGCAGGTCTCCCTGGTCGCCTGATCCCCCCAGGGGCTACGGCCCTGGCCCCCGCTGAAGACCGCACAGAACCCCTCCGCGCGCACCCGTCGCGGAGGGGTTCTCGCGTTTCCGGGACCGGGTTCTGTCGGTGGCGGGAGGGAGAATCGCGGGGTGAGGGTCGCGGTCGTGGAGGACGGGCGGGGCGGGGGCGTGCTGCGGGCCCTCACCGAGGACGGCGCGGCGGACGGGCCCGCGCACCGCGTCCCCGATCTCGTCGCGGCGATCGCGGAGCGGGAGCGGGACGGCGCGCCGCGCTGGGTGTGGGCGTCCACGGCGCGGCTGTACCCGCGGCTGCTGCGCGCGGGCGTGCGGGTCGCGCGCTGCCATGACCTGGAGCTGGTCGAGAGCCTCCTGCTCGGCCACGCCGGACGGTACGGGGAGCCCCGGTCGGTCCGGGCGGCGTGGGCGCGGCTGCGCGGGGAGCCGGTGCCGCCCGACCGCCCGCCCGCGGAGAAGGAGGCGCAGGCGTCCCTGTTCGAGGACGACCGAGAACGGGACACCCCGGGCGACGACATCGAGCAGGTCGTCGCCGTGCACGCGGCGCAGCGCCGGGCGATGGCGGGGCTGGACGGGTTCGCGCTGCTCGCGGCGGCGGAGTCGGCCGGGGCGCTGGTGGCGGCGGAGCTGACGCACGACGGGCTGCCCTGGTCGGCGGACGAGCACGACGCGCTGCTCACCGAGCTGCTCGGGCCGCGTCCGTCCGGCGGGCTGCGGCCGCGCCGGCTGCAGGACCTCGCCGACCGGATCAGCGCGGCGTTCGGCCCCCGCACGCACGTGAACCCCGACTCGCCGGCGCAGATCCTCAAGGCGTTCGCGGCGGCGGGCCTGCCGGTGCAGTCGACGCGGGCGCACGTCCTGAAGCGGCTCGACCATCCGGCGGTGCCGCTGCTGCTGGAGTACAAGGAGCTGGCGCGCCTCCACACGGCGCACGGGTGGGCGTGGCTCGACACGTGGGTCAGCGGCGGGCGGTTCCGTCCGGAGTACGTGGTCGGCGGCGTGGTGTCGGGGCGGTGGGCGACGAGCGGCGGCGGCGCGCTGCAGATCCCGCGCGTGCTGCGGCGGGCGGTCGTCGCCGACCCGGGCTGGTCGCTGGTCGTCGCGGACGCGGCCCAGCTCGAACCCCGGGTGCTGGCGGCGCTCGCGGGCGACCGCGCGTTCGCCGCCGCGGCCGCGCACGGCGACCTCTACGCCGCGCTGTCGGACGCCTTCCGCGACTCCGGCGAGGTGAGCGCCCGCGACAAGGCGAAGATCGGCCTGCTGTCCGCGATGTACGGCGGGGGGACGGGCGAGGCGGTGCAGTTCCTCGCCGTCCTGAAGAGCCGGTTCCCCGCCGCGTTCGAGTACGTGGAGGCGGCGGCGCGGGCGGGGGAGAGCGGGCGGCTCGTCCGGTCCCGGCTGGGCCGGACGTGCCCGCCGCCGTCCGCCGGGTGGCGCGAGCTGACCTCGGCTGGCGACGACGACGGCCCCGGCCGCGGGACGGCGGCCCAGGCGCTGCGCAGCCGGGGCCGCTTCACCCGCAACTTCGTCGTCCAGGCGACCGCCGCCGACTGGGCGCTCGCCCTGCTCGGCTCGCTGCGCCGCCGCCTCACCGCCCTCGGCGAACCGCGCCTGGTGTTCTTCCAACACGACGAGGTCATCGTCCACACCCCCGAGCCCCTCGCCGAAGCCGTAACCGCCGCCATCCACGCCGCAGCGGAAGAAGCGCGCCTCCTCCTGTTCGGCGACACCCCCGCCAGATTCCCCATGGAGATCGCCACCGTCCCCCGCTACTCCGACGCCAAGTAGTGCGGTTGCGTAGCAGTGACCGGACCGGGGTCGCTGGGCTGACCTGGCGGCGCACTTCCCCGGAGTTCCCGAAGAGATCACCTCTCTTCCCGGCCTCATGTGCACTCGATGTGCCCTGCCGGGAAGGCTTCGGGATGTGGTCAGCGCCAAGCTCCGCCGGACAGTTCGGCGGCGGCGAAGCCGCCCTCGGCGACACGGCGGGCGACCTCGTCCCATTCGCGGATCACGCGGCGCCTGTCGGGTGACCGGCCTGCCGGAGTACGCCGTGAACTGGCTGCTGCGCCACCCCACCCGCTGAGCCGGGGCGGCGCCGCCGGTCGACCCCGCCTCCGGCCGCGCCGCCCCTCCGACGAACGAGGGAAGGAACACCGATGCCCCAGTCCTACGGGCGGTTGGACCCGCTGTACGACGCCGTTCGGGCCCGCGCGCCGCAGGTGGACGCCGCCTGCGTCCACACCACCCCGGAGACGCAGCCGGAGGGCGCCACGCCGACGACGTTCATGCGCGTCGGCTACGGCCACATCGCCCCCCGCCGCGTCGTCTGGGACGACGACCTCGCCGAGTACCTGTGGGCCACCGGTCCGGACACCGGCGCCCGGCTCGGCAGCGACCCCGAGCAGGCCGCCGACCGCATCGCCCAGGCGCTCGGCGCGCCGCTCGCCACGGCCCCGGCAGCCGAGTGATGGCCTGGTGCTGCAGCTCCACCCCGAGCTACCCCCAGTGCTACTGCTCGGCGGGCTGCGACGCCTGCTGCTGCGACGGCGAGCACCTCGCCCGACTCACCGCCGCCGGAGGCATTGGCATGGTGTTCGGTCCCGCCGAGCGGCTCGACGCGGCCGTCCGGCGTATCGCCCCGCAGGTCTCGGTCGCCTGTGTGTGCGACGAGGAGGCCGGGTTGACCCGCGTGCACGTCATCTACTGCAACCGGGGGCCGCTGGTTCTCGGCTGGGACGGGCACAGCTACCGGCGCTGGACGTCCGACGACGGCTATGGCGCGATCCTGCCGTCCGACCCCGAGGACGCCGCCGAGATGCTCGGCGCCCGGGTCCGGATCGCCACCCGTAGTCCCAGGGACTCCGCGGCCTAGGTCAACTGGCGCGCGCCTGGGCCGCGGGCTCGGACCGCTCCGCTCGCTTTTCGAGGAGAGCGGGGCGGCCCCGTGCCGGAGGTCCGCAGACGGGCCGGGCGTGCGTTGAAACGCCCCGTCCTCCCCACCGGAGCGGGGAGGACGGGGCGTCGGTCAGCCCAAGGCCTGGAAGCAGCGGAAGGCGCCGCGAGCGGTACTGCCTGGGTTGATCACGGTGGGCGGGTAGCTGGTGCAGTTTCGGTCGGGGTAGGCCCGGACGACCTTGTCGGTCCGGTTGTCGATCTGCTCCGCTACACGGAGGTTGCCGCCGGCATCGGTCGTGTTGTACCGGATCCAGCCTCGCGGGTTGGTGACCTGTCCGTAGTCGAACTGCGCCGCGACCGGATCACGGTTGGGGAAGTGGTAGGTGACCGTGCCGGTCGCGGCGTGCGCGGCGGTCGGCGTGGCCAGGGGCAGGGACGCGGTGATCGCGAGCGCGGCCAGGGTGGCACCGGTGCGTCGGGTGATGGCTGGCATGGAAGCTCCTAGAAAGACTCGATAGCGGAGAACATCACCAACCGTAACTATGTGCCATTACTCAATCACAGTACGTGAACGGTGTTGGTTTCTTTGCCGCGTGGCGCCTACGCCAGCGTTTTAATCCCGCTCCCACTGCCTGCACCGTGAGTGAACCCGCCGCGGACGCGACGAAACGGCCCGCGTCTCGGCGGTGCCCCTTGGCACTGGAGGTCTGGGGTCTCCGTCCATTGGATTTCTACTCGGACGTCAAGTAGTGGGCGGACAGGGCGCGGATCGTGTTGGCGGCGGCGAAGGCGTGGCCGCGGGCGTTGAGGTGCAGGTTGTCGGTGCTGTAGATGCCCGGGTCGGCGGCGACCGGATGGTCGTACGGGTTGGCGACGTGGCAGCAGCCGTGCTCGGCGGCGACCCCGGCGGCGATGTCGTTCAGCTGCCGCGTCCGGGCGGACATGACCTCGCGGTAGCGGACGGGGCCGAGCCCCGCGACGGTGATGTCGAGCAGGCCGATCGTGACCACGTCGGCGCCGGTGGCGCGCAGCGCCGACACGATCGCGGTCAGCTCGCGCCGCACCTCGTCCGCGTCGAAGTGCGGGCGGAGCATGTCGTTGCCGCCCGCCGCGACGATCGCGAGGTCGGGGCCGAAGTCGAGCGCGGGGCCGAGCTGCTCCTCAGTGACCTGCGCGGCGACGCGGTCGCGGCGGCCGAGGTTCCGCGCGGCGAGGCCCGGCGTCGCGGCGCGCAGCGCCTCCTCGACTCGGTCGGCCCACGAGAGGTCGCGGTAGCCGGGGACGGGTTCGCGGACGCCCTCGGCGACGCTGTCCCCGAGCGTCGCCATCCGCGTCCAGGGCGCGCCCGCGAGCAGCGCGGCGGCGTCGGCGGCGGGCAGGACGGCGGGATCCGTCCACTCGGACAGGCTCGTAGCGGGCATGTCGGCTCCTTTCAGGACGCGGCGCGCCGCAGGGACAGGGGCAGCCCGGCGAGGGCGGCGCCGCCCGCGGCGAGGGTGCAGAACAGGTAGACGTCGGTGTAGTCGCCGTGCGCGGCCCGCGCCGGGAGCAGCGCGGCGAGGACGGCGATGCCGAGCGCGCCGCCGAGCTGGCGGGCCGTCGTGTTGAGGCCGGTGGCCCCGGCGAACCGCAGCGGGTCGACCGACAGCGCGGCGGCGGACGCGGTGCCGGTGGTGACCATCCCCATGCCGGTCCCGACGAGCAGGCCGACGGGGAGCCAGAACGTGGCGAAGTGCGGCTCGGACGGCAGCGCGGCGATCGTCCAGACCCCGCCCGCGACCATGATCAGTGCGCCGCCGGTCACCGCCGGGCGGACGCCGATCCGGCCGGTCAGCCGTCCCATGAGCACGGCGGCCGCGGTGGCGGTGAACGCGCCGGGCGTGGAGGCGAGGCCCGCCTTGAGCACCGAGTAGTCCCACTTGTCGGTCAGGTAGAGGACGCCGAGCAGGAGCCAGCAGTAGAGGGCCGTCCCGTAGAGGAAGGAGGCGGCGTTGGCGAGGGCGAACCGGTGGCTGCGCCACAGCGAGATCTCCAGGGCGGGCACCGGGTGCCGCGCCGACCGCCACAGCGCGAGCCCGACGACGGCGGCGCCGCCGAGCAGCAGGGCGAGGGTGCGGGCGTCCGTCCAGGACCAGTCCCGGGTCTGGGTGACGCCGAGCGCGACGGCGCCGACGCCGCCGCCGAGCAGGACGGTGCCGAGCAGGTCAGGCAGCCGTCCCGTGCCGCCCTCGGCGCGCGGCAGGCGGAGCGCGGCGCCGAGCAGCGCGAGGCCGACCGGCACGTTGATGACGAACAGCGACCGCCAGCCGAACTGGTCGACGAGCACGCCGCCGAGGCTCGGGCCGATCGCGGCGGCGAACGCGCCCGCCGCGCTCCACAGCCCGATGGCGCCCGCGCGGCGCTCGGGCGGGGTGTCGCGCAGCAGCAGCGCGAGCGACGCGGGGATCATCGCGGCCGCGGCGGCGCCCTGGACGGCGCGCGTCCCGAGCAGCACGGGCACGGTCGGCGCGAGCGCGCAGGCGAGCGAGGCCAGCGTGAACAGCCCGATGCCCCACCGGTAGAGGGCGCGCCGCCCGACCAGGTCGGCGAGCCGCCCGGCGGGCGCGAGCAGCGCGGCGAACAGCACCGCGTAGAGCGTGATCATCCAGGTCAGCCCGGACAGCGAGGCGGCCGGGAAGTCGGCGTGCAGGTCGGGGACGGCCAGGTTCGCGACGGTGGCGTCGAGCATGGCGAGGAACGTCGCCCCGGCCGCGAGCCAGGGGACGTCGCGCCGCGCGCGGGCCGCGGCGGGCGCCGCGGCGGTCTGGACGGACGACATCGGAGGAGCCTCCAAGAAAAATAAACGAACGGTCGTACACTCTTCCGTCCGAGGCCCTCCCGTCAAGGGGGTTCCCGCGTTGACTTTGTACGAACGGTCGTGCAGATTATTGGGTGTGAGCACCGACGGACGGCTTCTCAAGGGCGCGCAGACGCGCTCCGCCATCCTGTCCCGCGCCGCCGACATCGCGTCCGCGGAGGGCCTGGAGGGCCTGTCGATCGGACGGCTCGCCACCGAGCTGCGGATCAGCAAGAGCGGCGTCTTCACGCACTTCGGCTCCAAGGAGGAGTTGCAGCTCGCGACCGTCCGCAAGGCCGTCGAGCTGTACCGGGAGCACGTGATCCAGCCCGCGCTCGACGTGCCTCCCGGCCTCGGGCGGGTCCGCGCGCTGCTCGCCGCGTGGCAGCGCTACCAGCGCGAGCCGGTCTTCCCCGGCGGCTGCTTCTTCCACTCGACGATGGCCGAGTTCGACGCGCGGCCCGGCCGCGTCCGCGACGCGATCGCGACCTCGCAGCGCGACTGGCGCGGCTTCCTGGAGCGCTGCCTGCGCGAAGCGCGCGAGCTCGGCGAGATCGACGCGGCCGCCGACATCGCCCAGCTCGCCTTCGAGCTGGACGCGGTCTGCCGCGCCGGAGCGGCCCACGCCCTGCTGCACGACGACCCGTCCCAGTTCGACCGGGGCGCCCGCGCGGCCGAGGCGCGCCTCGCGGCCGTGTCCGTCAACGCTTGACGGAGTAGGACGGCCGCGTGTTCAGCGCCTCGGCGTCGTCGAACGACGTCCGCCGGTACGCGCCGGTGATCGTGCGCAGCTCCTCCGGGGTCAGGACGTCCTCGATCTTGTCGAAGCCGTCCGGGGCGCGCTCGCCCACGGCGTGCAGGACGCGGTCCGCGGGCATGTCGCGGCAGGCCAGCACGATCGCGTTGACCGGTTCGCGGCGCGCCCGCTCGTAGCCGAGCAGCCCCTCCGCCGGGTCGGCGGCCTTCGCCAGCTCGTGCGCGAGGACGCGCGCGTCCAGCACGGCCTGCGACCCGCCGTTCGACCCGATCGGGTACATCGGGTGGGCGGCGTCGCCGAGGAGGGTGACGCGGCCGGACGTCCAGCGGTCGAGCGGGTCCCGGTCGACCATCGGGTACTCCAGGATCTCCGCCGTGCGGGACAGCATGGCCGGGACGTCGAGCCAGTCGAACGTCCAGTCCGCGTAGTGGGGGAGGACGTCCTCCAGGCGGCCGGTGCGGTTCCAGTCGGCGGTCTGGCCGAGCGGGGCGCCGGAGGGGAGCCTGACCTCGGCGACCCAGTTCAGCAGGGCCCGTCCCGCGCGCTCCGCCTGGATGGAGATCGGGTACACGACGAGCTTGCTGGCGGTGTTGCTGCCCGCGACGGCGAGCGTCCGCCCGGACAGGAACGGCTCGCCCTCGGTGACGCCGCGCCACATCCGGATGCCGTTCCACAGCGGCGGCGGCTCGTCCGGGTTCAGCTGGGCGCGGACGGTCGAGTGCAGCCCGTCCGCCCCGACCAGCACGTCGGCGTCGACGGTCTCGGCGGTGCCGGACGCGCGGTCGAGCAGCCGCGCCCGCACCCGCGACCCGTCCTGCTCGAAGCCCTCGAACAGCGTGCCCGCGCGGACGGCGCCCGCGCCGAGCCGCGCCCGGACCGCGTCGAGCAGCGCCATCTGCAGCTCGCCCCGGTGGATCGAGTACTGCGGCCAGTCGTAGCCGAGCGCGCGGCCGCGCGGCTCGCCCCAGATCCGCCCGCCGTGCCGGTCGAAGTGGACCATCTCGGCCGTCGGGACGCCGAGTTCGGCGAGGGCGCCGCCGAGCCCCAGCTCGGTGAGCTCCCGGACGGCGTGCGGCAGCAGGTTGATGCCGACGCCGAGCGGCCGTAACCGCGCCGCCGACTCGACGACGAGCGTCTCCACGCCCGCCTCGTGCAGGCTCAGTGCGGCGGTGAGCCCGCCGATCCCCGCGCCGACGATGACCACGCGCATGAAACGCCCCCTTCGTTCCAGCCTGTCCTAGGCGCGGCCGCCGCTCGCGGGCGCCGCGCCGGGGACCTTCGCGCCGCCCCGCACGAGCCGTCCGACCTCGGCCCTGAGCTGGACGAACTGCGGCATCCCCCGCGTCTCGATCTGGTCCCGGTCGGACGGCAGCCCGACGGGCAGGTCGGCGTGCACGCGGGCGGGGGACCGGTTCAGCACGACGACCCGGTCGCCGACGTACACGCTCTCGTCGATGTCGTGCGTGACGAGCAGGATCGTGATCTTCTGCGTCCGGTGCACCTGGAGGACGAGGTCCTCCAGGTCCTCGCGGGTCTGCGCGTCGACGGAGCCGAACGGCTCGTCCATCAGCAGGAGGGACGGGCGGTAGGCGAGCGCCCGCGCGATCGACACGCGCTGCTGCATGCCGCCCGAGAGCTGCCACGGGTACTTGCGCCCGGCGTCCGGCAGGCCCACCGACTCCAGCGCGGCCTGCGCGGCGGCGCGCCGCTCCTGGCGCGACATGCCGCGGCGGCGCAGCGGCAGCGCCACGTTGTCCCGGACGGTCAGCCACGGGAACAGCGACCTGCTGTAGTCCTGGAACACCACGGCGAGGTCGTCGGGCACCCCGTTGATCGGCGCGCCGTTCAGGGTGAGCGTCCCGCCGGTGGGGCGGAGCAGCCCGGCGATGCAGCGCAGCAGCGTGGACTTCCCGCAGCCGGACGGCCCGACGATGCTGAGCAGCTGCCCGTCCGGGACGGTGAGGTCGAGGCCGTCGATCGCGCGATGGCCGTCCGCGTAGGAGTGCGTGAGCCCGGTTATCTGGAGCATTTCCTTCGCCTTCTCCGTCTGTGGGCGCTCCATGGGCGGGGGCGGGGAGTCCGTCGACGGGAGATCGTTCACCGCGCGGGGAGCGTAACGCACCACAGATCAACTATGAGTGGTATGAGAGGAATTTCCGTTGATTATCGCTCGGTGGCGCTCCAGTACATGGCCTCCTCGTCGGCGGCGACGGCGACGTCCACGATGAACGGGCCCTCGTGCGCGAGCGCCTCGTCGAGGGCCCCTTCGAGGTCGGCGGCGGACGTGACCGTCCGCCCCGGCACGCCGAGCCCGCCCGCGACGGCCGCGTAGTCGATGCCCGCGATGTCGGCGCCGACGACGCCGTCCATGCCGATCCGGCGGCCGAGCGCCCGCACCGCCCCGTAGCCGCCGTTGTTCATGACGATGACCGTCATCGGCAGCCGGTGCCGGGCGGCCGTCCAGAGCGCCTGCACCGAGTACATGATCGCGCCGTCGCCGAGGACGCACACGATGCGCTCCCCGGACCCGGCGAGCGCGCGTCCGACGCCCATCGGCAGGCTCCAGCCCAGCACGCCGCTGCCCATGGTCAGGAACGTTCCAGGCTTCGTGATCGGGAACCGCGCGTGGAACATGTCCCGGTGGCTCGGGATCTCCTCCACGAGCACCGCGTCCGCGGGCATCCGCTCCCGCAGCGCCTCGACGACCAGGGCCGCGTCGATCGGGTCGGCCCGCTGCGGCCGGGCCAGCCGGGGCCGCGGCTCGGGGGCCGGACGGTCGGCCTTGTCGACCAGCTCAAGCAACCCGGACAGCCCCGCCTGGAGGGTGGTGAGGACGCCCGTCCCGACCGGAGCCCACGCCGTCAGCGTGGGATCGCAGTCGAACAGGAACAGCTTCGTGCCCTCCGGGATGAACGGCCCCTCGGTGTGCACGTGGTAGTTGAACACGGGCGCGCCCAGCACCAGCACGACGTCGTGCCCCTCCAGCTCGGCGACGAGCCGGTTCCGGACGGGCGGCAGGAACCCCTTGAAGAGCGCGTGGTCCTCGGGGAAGCCGGACCGGCCGGACAGCGGGCTGATCCACACGGGCGCGCCCGTCCGCTCGGCCAGGCTCACGACCAGGTGGCTGACGTTCTCGTCCTCGACGCCGGAGCCGACGACGATGACGGGGTTCGCGGCGTCGTTCAGCGCGTCCGCCGTCTCGCGCAGCGCGGCGGGGTCGGCGGCGAACCCGGCCCGGATCTCGCGGTGCGGGACGGGCTCGGCCGGACGGTCCCAGTCGTCCTCCGGCACGGACAGGAACACCGGCCCGCGCGGCGGCGTCATCGCGACGCGGTACGCCTCGGCGAACGCGGCGGGCACGTCCTCCGCCCGCTCGGGCTGCCTGCTCCACTTCACGTACGGGCGCGGGAACTGCGCGGGCTCGTCCGCGCCGAGGAACGGGCGCGTCGGCAGCATCGCCCGCGTCTGCTGCCCCGCGACGATGACCAGCGGGATCCGGTCCCGGTAGGCGTTGAAGACGCCGCCGAGCGCGTGCCCGACGCCGCCCGCCGAGTGCAGGTTGACGAGGGCCGCGCCGCCGGTGCCGAGGGCGTGCCCCGCCGCCGCGCCCACCGCGACGAGCTCCTGCAGGCCGAGCACGTACTCGAAGTCCGCCGGGAAGTCGCGGAGCATCCGCAGCTCGGTGGAGCCGGGGTTGCCGAAGACGGTGGTCATCCCCATCCGCCGGCAGAAGTCGAACACCGCGTCCCTGACCGTGAACTCCGCCGTCATGAATCCGCCTTCCGCGCCCCGCGGTGCCAGGAGAGCAGCCGCCGCTCCACCGCGAGGAGAATCGTGTTGAACAGGTAGCCGAGGATGCCGAGCAGCACGATCACCGACCAGATCGTCAGCATGTCGGACTGGCTCTGCGCGTTCGTCAGCTCGAAGCCGAGCCCGTCGGACGTGCCGGGCAGCAGCTCGGAGAAGACCATCAGGATGAGCGACAGCGACAGCGCGAGCCGCAGCCCCGCGAAGATCTTCGGCAGCGCGGACGGGATGATCAGGTACCGGATCCGCTGCGGCCCGGACAGCCGGAACGCCTCGGCCGTCTGCATCTGCGTCGCGTCGACGCTGCGGGCGCCGTCGGCGGTGTTGAGCAGGATCGGCCACACCGCGCCGAAGACGATCGACGTGACCTGCATCTGCGTGCCGAGGTTCAGCAGGGCGATGAACACCGGCACCATCGTCGGCGGCGGGATCACCCGCGCGAACTGCAGCACGGGCTCCAGGTAGGCGAGGGCGCGCTCCGAGCGCCCGAGCGCCATCCCGAGGACGATCCCCACCACCGCCGACAGCACGAGCGCGATCGCCATCCGGGCGAGGCTCGGCGCGATCGAGTCGCGCGCCCCGCCGCTGAAGAACAGGTGGTTCGCCGGACCGGCGAACCACATGTCCCGCATCCGCCGGACGATGTCCGACGGCGGCGGGAAGAACGGGCTCTCGGCGATCCGCGTCGCCGCCTCCCACGCCGCGACGAGGACGGCGAGGGGGAGCAGCCGGTGCGCGAGGCCGCGGGCGAGCCGCCCGGCGGCGGCGCCGGGCCGCGCGGGGCGCCGGGTCACGGCGGCGGCCGTCATGACGCACCACTCCTCTGCGCCAGGTGCCACCGGAACGCGCGGTTCTCGGCCTGCACCAGCACGGTGTCGATGATCAGCCCGATGCAGCCCGCCCAGACGGTGCCGGCGAGCACGTCGCGGGTGCCGTCGGGGACCGTCCCGGCCTGGGCGATGAACATGCCGAGGCCGTCCCCGAACCCGGACAGGATCTCGGTCCCGACGGCGAGGATCAGCGCGACGGACGCCGACAGCCGCACCCCGGTCGCGATGAAGGGGGCCGCGCTGCGCAGCGAGACCCGGACGAGGACCTGCGCGCGGCCGAAGCCGAACGAGCGCAGCGTCTCCTTGGCGAGGGGGTCGACGTCGTGGAGCCCGTACATCGTGTTGAACAGGATGGGCCAGCTGCACGCGTAGACGATGAGCGGCACCTCCATGTTCAGCCCGGAGCCGAGGATCAGCCCGGCCAGCGGGATCAGCGCGACCGACGGGATCGGCCGCAGGAACTCCACGATCGCCCGGACCGCGGTGTTGACCGCGGGGACGCTGCCGAGCAGCAGCCCGAGCGGCACCGCGATCGCGACGGCGATGGCGAGCCCGAGCGCCCACGCGGTGAGCGTGACGCGCACGTTGAACAGGAAGTCGGTGTCGCCGAACAGCTCGATCGCGCGGGCCGTGACGCTCGACGCGGGAGGCAGAAAGGAACGGTCCACTATCCCGGCCCTACCGAGGACCTCGCTCACCAGGAACAGGACCGCCACCCCGGCGGCCCCCCGCGCCCACTTTCCTGGACGGGAGAGGCCGCGGGGCGGCGTCGTCTGGTCGGCCATAGATCGTCAGTGCCCCGCGTCAGGACGCCGGCTGGAACAGGATGGCCTTCAGGTCCGGCTTCTCCTTCACGAGGCCCGCCGCCGTCATGAGGTCCACGACCCGCTGCATCCGGGTGGTGTTCAGCGAGCTCGGGTAGCCGGGGAGCGTGATGACGCCCGCGACCTTCGCGTCGATCTTGGTGTAGGTGGGGAGCACCTGCTCGACGCGCTTGCGGTCGCTGCTGGCGATCTCCTGCGCCTTGAAGATCGCGCGCTGGAACGCGGCGGCGGTCTTCGGGTTGTCCTTGACGAAGTCCTGCGTGCTGAGGTAGCCGGCGATCGGGGTGTTGGTGACCGGCTCCGAGCCCGCGTCCACGGCCACCCGGGCGCCGAGCGCCTTCTCGGTGCCGGAGGTGAACGGCTCGACCGAGTGGATGGCGTCGACCTGGCCCTTCTGGAGCGCGGTCGCCATCTGCGGGAACGGCACCTGGATGTACTGGACCTTCGAGGCGTCGACGTTGTTGGCCTTCAGAATCGCGTTCAGCGTCAGCGACTGGATGTTGTTCAGAAGGTTGACCGCGACCTTCTTGCCCTCAAGGTCCTTGGGGGTGCGGATCTTCGAGTCCGGCATGACGAGGACGTCCATCATGTGCGAGGTCAGGGACGCGCCCTCGGCGAGGATGCTCAGCTTGAGCGTGCCCTTCGCGTTGGCCTGCAGGAAGGACACGTAGTTGCCGCCGGCGATCACGTTCACGTCGCCCTTGACCAGTGCCGGAATGGCCTGGGTGCTCTGCTGGACGGGCTTGATCTCGACCTTCAGCCCCTCCTTCTCGAAGAGCTTCTCCTTCTGGGCGATGTAGACCGCCGCGTCGTCGGCGAGGGGCAGCGCGGCCACCGTCACGGTGTCCTTCTCAAGTCCGCCGCCGCCGGACGAGTCGTCCGAGTCTCCGCAGCCGACGGCGGTGGACAGGAGGAGGGCGGCAGCGCTCACCAGCGCTGAGAGACGGAGGGATTGCCGCATGGGCACTCCTTAAACTCACGGGGGAAGTTGTATCGGCAGGGCTGTCGGCCGGGACAAGCGAGCCAGGGGAACGACTGTAGCCACCACGCCGGACGCCTGAAGATCACGTGCGTCCGGAGAGTATCGCGTACCGGGTGACTTGGGTGGTTTGGCTCCGAATTGTGTGACTGTCTTGTGTCCTGGGCGAGTGCCAGGCACGGTGGGCGTGCGAACCGGAGTGGCCTTCCATAAGACGTTCGCGCCGTTTTGTTTCATTGGCCGCCGGTGGCCTTCGTTGGGCTTCCCGGGCTTTCACCGCCGCAGGTGACGGTGCATCGCCGGGCTGCTCCGCAGAGTCACGGCCCCCGCGCCATCTGGCCCGGAACCGGTTTCCGCCGCCCGGGGGACGGGTCGGGACGAGCAGCGCCTGTTACGTTGTGAGAGTTTCCGATCACCGTAGGTGCGACTGCGGAGCGTGATCGCCCGTACTCAGTAAAACGGACATACGGGCATGAAGTCACGATCATGGCATTGGTCAATATCGGCTGGCCTATGGTCCTTTGCGGCCTATCCGTGGATGTGCTGCAATGTCGTGCGCCGAGGGTGAAGAAGATGTCGCAATTACCCTTCGCGTCCGTGTAGCCACGGAGAGTGCGACATCGTGGAGAGGGTGTTAACGGCGGATGCAACCAAGCGACGAAGGTCGCGACGGTCCTCGACCCGGTAACGTCGGGACGCAGTCGGGCCAACCGACACGGTCGGGCAGCAGGCTGAGCCTGCGGAACTGGCGGGTGCCCCAGCGGCTCATCGTCCTGATCCTGGTTCCGACGGTCGCCGCCGTCGCGCTGGCCGGGGTGCGCATCTCCAGCTCCCTCAGCGAGGCGGAGGCGTACGGCCGGGTCGAGCGCATGGCGGAGATGGGCGACGGGATCACCCGGTTCGTCCAGCAGTTCACGGCGGAACGGGACCTCGCCGTCGAGTACAGCGCGAGCAACCGCGCCGCCGCCCTCCTGCCCGAGCTGGAGGGCCAGCAGCGCAAGACCGACGCCCAGATCGAGCCGGTGCGCGCCGCCGCCGGCGTGATCAACGCGTCCTACGGGACGGAGGCCGTGCGCGACGCGCGCACCGTGCTCAACAGGCTCGACGGCGTGAAGGCGCTGCGCTCCCTCGTCACCGGCACCAAGGTGCCGGCCTTCACCGTCCTGCAGAAGTACACCGAGGCCACCGACGAGCTCGTCGCCATCCTCGACGGCCTCGCGCAGAACGTCGCCGACGACCGGCTCGCGGAGTCCAGCCGGGCGCTCGGCGCGCTCGCCCGCGCCAAGGAGGCGGTGTCCCGCGAGCGGGCGCTGCTGCTCATCGGCGCGCGCTCGCACCGGCTGGCCGCCGACGAGCTGCAGGAGCTCACCGCCGCCCGCTCCCAGGAGGACAGCCAGCTCGCCGCCTTCCGCGACTCGGCGCGGCTCGACCAGATCCAGCTCTTCGAGGACACCGTCGTCGGCCCCAAGGTCGACCAGGCCCGCGAGGTGCGCCAGCGCGTGATCGCGGGCGTCGGCGCGTCCGGCGGGAACCTGCTCCCCTCGCTCGGCACCGCCCGGTCCGCCGCCGTGATCCGCGACTCCATGACCGACATGGTCGGCAAGATGCGCCTGGTCGAGGAGCGGCTCGCCGACGACATCAAGGTGCGCAGCGACGACCAGGGCGCCGCCGCCCGGACGTCCACCATCACCGACTCGATCATCGTCGCGGTGCTGCTCGCCGCCGTCCTGCTCGTCACGATCCTGATGGCGCGCTCGCTGGTGCGGCCGCTGCGCCGGCTGCAGTCCGGCGCGCTGGAGATCGCCGGCACCCGGCTGCCCGGGCTGGTCGACCGGCTCCGAGATCCGGAGGCCGCCGCGGGCGGCATCGAGGTGCAGCCGATCGAGGTCGACTCCACCGACGAGATCGGCCAGGTCGCCCGCGCCTTCGACGAGGTTCACCGGGAGGCGGTGCGGCTCGCCGCCGACGAGGCCGTCCTGCGCGGCAACATCAACGCCATGTTCGTCAACCTCTCCCGCCGCAGCCAGTCCCTGATCGAGCGGCAGCTCCGCCTGATCGAGGAGCTGGAGCAGAGCGAGCGGGACGAGGAGCAGCTCGGCAACCTGTTCCGCCTCGACCACCTCGCCACCCGCATGCGCCGCAACTGCGAGAACCTCCTCGTCCTCGGAGGGCAGGAGCAGGTGCGGCGCTGGAACCAGGCCGTCCCGCTCATCGACGTCGTCCGCGCGTCGCTGTCCGAGGTGGAGCAGTACGAGCGGGTCGCGCTCCGGGTTCAAGGCGACATGACGGTCGCCGGGCCCGTCGTCAACGACCTCGTCCACCTGCTCGCGGAGCTGGTGGAGAACGCGACGGTGTTCTCGTCCGAGCACACGAAGGTGACCGTCTCCGGCCAGACGCTCAGCGGCGGCGGCGCCATGCTCCAGATCACCGACAACGGCGTCGGGATGTCGACCGAGGACCTGGAGCAGGCGAACTGGCGGCTGGCGAACCCGCCCGTCATCGACTTCTCCGCCGCCCGCCGCATGGGCCTGTTCGTGGTCGGCCGCCTCGCCGTCCGGCACGGGATCCGGGTGGAGCTGCGCGCCGCGCAGGGCGGCGGGCTCACCGCGTTCGTGGTCCTGCCGGACGCCGTGATCACCCCCGGCGACACCGCCGGGATCGGCACCCGCGGCCTCGGCCCGCGCGAGGCGGGCGCGCACGGCCAGCTCGCCGCGCTCACCACGTCGCCCGAGCCGCCCGCGCTCGGCGCGAGCGGCGCCTTCCAGCAGCCCGGCGAGCGCGGCCCGGCCGGGCCGATGACGGGGCCGATGACCGGGCCGATGACCGGCGGGACGGGCTCCCACCCGATGGTCGGCGGCACCGGCCCGCTGCGCCCGATCCGGCGCGGCACCGGCCCCCAGCCCGCCCTGAACGAGACCGGCCCCATCCCGACCGGAACCGGCCCGATCCCCACCGGGACGGGCGCGCATCCCACGGTGCCGGGCACCGGGCCGCAGCCCGCCGTCCCGCCCGCCGACGACCCCTACCAGCCGGGCGACCGGCGCCCGCCGCGCCGTCCGGGCGAGCTGCCCGTCCGGCGGCCGGGCGCGCACCTGCCCGGCGGCGGCGGAGCCGCGAACACCTCCGACGACGGCCCGAACGGGCTGTTCCAGCCGCGCAGCGAGCGGCGCGACGACACCGGGTCCAACGGGGTCTACCGGCCGAACCCCGGCCAGACGGGGCCGCAGTCGGTCGTCCCGGAGGCGCAGCCGATCGTGCCGGACCCCGGCTCCGGGCGGCAGATCCCCTGGGAGACCGGGCCGCTGGAGCAGGTCCCGGGCGAGCAGGGCCCCTACGCCGACGCCGCGCCGCCCGACCCGCGGGCCGCGCGCCAGACCGGGGCGCACGGCACCCGGTGGACGGACGCCGCCGAGCGGACGGGGGAGCGCCCCGTCCCGGTCCCGCCCGCCCCGCCGGAGAGCGCCGCGCCGGAACCCGCGGCCCCCGCCCCGCCGCAGGCGCCGCCCGAGCCGAAGCAGCCGCGCCGCCTCCCCGAACGCTCGCCCATCTTCGACGCGATGCAGTCGGAGTGGTTCCAGCGCCGGTCGGCCGACGCCGGCTCCGGCGAGGACCCGGTCCGCGGCTGGGAGTCCCCGGCCGACGCCGGGTTCCGGGCCGCCGAGGCCGCGCGCCGGCCGGTGGCCGCGAGCCGCACCAGCGTCGGGCTCCCGAAGCGGGTGCCCGGCAAGAACCGCATCCCCGGCGCGGTCGGGCACGCGGCGGCGCCGGCCGCCGCGCAGCCGCCGCCGGAGCCGCCGCCGGGGGCGGCCGAGCGGGAGACCCCCGCGCAGGGGCAGCCCGCCCAGGGCCGCCAGGGTCACGGCCAGACGGCCGACGTCGTACGCAACCGTTTCGCGAGTCTCCAGCGGGGCGTCCACCGCGGGCGCCACGAGATCCGCGATTCAGGCACGTCAGGTGAGGCGCCGTCGCAGCGCGACGACGAGACAGGAGGCACCCGGTGAGCGGGCAGGATCTCAACTGGTTGGTGACGAACTTCGCGGACCGTGTCGCGAAGGTCGCGCACGCCGTCGTGGTCTCCTCGGACGGCCTGCCGATGGCCTACTCGTCGGGCTTCCCGCCCGAGCGGGCGGACCAGCTCTCGGCGATCGCCTCGGGGCTGATGAGCCTGACCCAGGGCGCGGCGAAGATCTTCGACGCGGGGGGCGTGAACCAGACCGTCGTCGAGATGGACCGCGGGCTGCTGTTCGTCATGTCCATCACGAACGGGTCGGTGTTCGCGGTGCTGGCCGCGCCGGACTGCGACCTCGGCCTCGTCGCCTACGAGATGACGCTGCTGGTGGAGCGCGTCGGCCGGGTGCTCACGCCCGCGCTGCGCGCCCAGGACCAGCAGCAGCCGCCGTTCTCGGGGCCTCCCGTGACCGAGATGGGCGCCGGGCCCGCCCGTTATTGATCGTGACTGATTAGGCCGGAGGTCGGCGACATGGATCGAGGCAGTCCCTTCGGAGGCGGTCCCGGAGGGCCCGGACGCTGGCCGGGCGACCCCCAGGGGAGGACGCCGGCGCAGGGACGTCCTCCCGGGCGCGACGAGGGCGACCCCGGCGCGAGCTCGTCGCTGGTGCGCCCCTACGCGGTGACCGGCGGACGGACCAAGCCGCGCTACGACCTGGCCATCGAGGCCCTGGTCACCGCCGCGCCCTACCCGCCGCGGGACGTGGCCGTGCTGACCCCGGAGTACCGGGCGATCATGGACCTGTGCCGGTCCGCCCGCTCCGTGGCCGAGGTCTCCGCCCTGCTGCGCCTGCCGCTCGGCGTCGCGCGGGTCCTCATCGCCGACATGGCCGTCGAGGGGCTGCTGCGCCTGCACCAGTCCCAGCCCGCCACCACCGCCGGCGGACAGCCGGACCTCCGCTTGCTAGAAAGGGTGCTCAGTGGCCTTCGGAAGCTCTGACCAGATCCCGGGCCCGCCCGGCGGCGAGGCCGAGCTGACCTCGGTCAAGATCGTCGTCGGCGGCGGGTTCGGCGTCGGCAAGACCACGTTCGTCGGCTCCGTCTCGGAGATCATGCCGCTCACCACCGAGGCGGTGATGACCGCCGCGAGCGCCGACGTGGACGACCTGTCCGCCGTCCCGGACAAGACGACCACCACCGTCGCGATGGACTTCGGGCGCGTGTCGCTCGACAGCGAGCTGATCCTGTACCTGTTCGGGACGCCGGGCCAGCACCGCTTCTGGTTCATGTGGGACGACCTGGTCCGCGGCGCGATCGGCGCCGTCGTCCTCGTCGACACCCGCCGGCTGGAGGACTGCTTCGCCGCCGTGGACTACTTCGAGGAGCTCGGCCTGCCGTTCGTGGTCGGCGTCAACGGGTTCCACGGCGAGTTCCAGTACGCCGTCGAGGACATCCGCGAGGCCCTGTCGATCAGCGCGCACGTCCCGATCGTGCAGTGCGACGCGCGGAGCCGCGAGTCCACGAAGCAGGTGCTGATCACGCTCGTCCAGCACGCGATGACGGTGCACGCCGCGACGCCCGCCGCCGCGTCCGCGCCGCCCGCCGGCCCCGGCGCGCAGCCGCCCGGCGTCCAGCCGGGAACGACGTCGCCGAGCTGGACCTGACGCCCCGGCGCCGGAGGCCCTGACGCCCGCCGCCCGGCGCCCCCCGACCCGGCCGGAATCCGGTCGCGTGACTCGTGTGTACGATGCATGATCTACGTGATCTACCATGAACCGGTGTTGGGGGTTGCGATGCAAGAAATGGGGCGGATCAGGACGTACGTGGCCATCGGCGACAGCTTCACCGAGGGCCTGAACGACCCCTACCCCGGCGAGGACGACCGCTTCCGCGGCTGGGCCGACCGCCTCGCCGAACACCTGGCCGCGCGCCACCCCGGCCTCCGCTACGCCAACCTCGCCGTCCGCGGGAAACTCGTCCGCCAGATCGTCGACGACCAGGTCCCCCTCGCCGTCGACCTCGCCCCCGACCTCGTCACCCTCTGCGCCGGCGGCAACGACATGATCCGCCCCGGCGCCGACCCCGACGCGCTCGCCGTCGTCTACGACGACGCCGTCCGCAGACTCCGCGCCACCGGCGCCGCCGTCGTCGTCTTCACCGGCTTCGACACCCGCGGACTCCGCACCGGCGGCCGCATCCGCGGCAAGGCCGCCACCTACAACATGCACCTGCGCGCCATCGCCGACCGGCGCGGCTGCACCGTCGTCGACCTGTGGCCCCTCCGCGTCTTCAACGACCCCCGCGCCTGGTCCGAGGACCGCCTCCACCTCTCACCCGAAGGCCACCGCCGCATGGCCCTCCTCGTCGCCGACGTCATCGGCGTCCCCGGCGACGACGACTGGCGCGCCCCCTGGCCGCCCGCCGACCCCGCCGACTGGCTCACCCTCCGCCGCGAAGACGTCCGCTGGGCCCGCACCTACCTCCTCCCCTGGATCGGCCGCCGCGCCACCGGCCGCTCCACCGGAGACGGCCGCGCGCCGAAGCGCCCGACGGCTACGCCGCTGTAGCCCAGGGGGGACGACCCCCCTGGAACCCCCCGTCGCGGCGCAGGCGATCCTCGCGTCGCCGTTTCGGTCTGTCGTGCCTGTGCGGGTGTGTGCGGCGCCGCTGCGGTCGCCTGCGCCGACGGGCCGTGCGGCCTCCGGCGCTGGGGCGCCTCCGGCCGCACGGCCCGTGGCGCGGGTTTGGGGCTTGTCCAAGGAGCGCTCTTGCCGGTATGGGGTCCGGCCTGCGGCGTCGGGTTGGGCCCGTCCGTGGAGTGTTCTCGCTGGCCGCCTTCGGTCGTTCGGGCTGGGGGTGGGTTGGGGGGTTTTCGCGGGAGATCGGGGGGAGTGTGAATTGTCTTGGATGTATTGATTTGGGGTGGTTGGGGGGTTGGCGAGTCGGTTATGGGGTGGTCGCGGGGCGGGGAGCGGAAATGTGCGGGGCGCATGGGGCGGGGCTAGATTAGCCGTCGGTTCTGCGCGAATGTTCGTGCGCGGGCCTCGATTGACTCGAAAGGAATCCCAGGTGCGCTCTCCTCGGTTGCCTGATCATCTTGAAGTGCTGCTCACCGAGGAGCCCGTGCTGGATGTGTACGCGTTCGGGCCGTGGCGGGTGCCGGACGGGCTGTACGACGAGATGCGCGAGCGCGCGCTGGAGTACAACCGGGACCAGCGGGCCGTGGTGTTGACGCGGCAGCTCAGCGACTTCTACGGGAGCGACACCAGCGCGGCAGGCGCCGAGCAGTGGTCGCTGCTGACGTTCCTGCTCGGCGCGTCCGCCGTGCGCGGCGGGTCGCGGGGGGACGTCGACTACGAGCTGCTGTCGGCGTTCCTCGCGACGCCGGAGTCGGCCGTCCGGGAGCCGACCGCGTGGTTCACTCAGGGCGGGCGGTGGCGTCCGCCGGGGCTGTGGCTGCCCGAGCCCGCCGGGAACGACCGCGAGCGGCGCGCGGTGATGTTCGAGCTGGCGCGCGCCGGGCTGGACGTGTTCGACGGGCTCGAACCCGTCCAGAGGCGGCGGAAGGCGCTGATGGACCTGTTCGACCGGCGGGCCGCCGACCCGGAGTTGCGGGAGCTCGACATGAGCGTCCCGAACCCGCGGCTTGAGGACCTGTGGGTGTCCGGGCTGACCGAGGAGGAGTTGGCGGTCCTGCCGGAGCTGGCGGGGCCGGTCGCTTATCTGGGGTGGGCGTGCTCCGGGCTGGACGCGGCGCACGGGCGGCTGGCCGGGGCCGTCGCGGACGGCGACGAGCCCGACGTCTCGCTCGCGCGGCTGCTGCTCGCCGCCGAGGCGCGGGTCGTCCCGGCGGAGCTCGCGGTGGTGCTCGGGACCACCCGCTACGAGAACGTGGAGGAGCGGTTCCGCGCGGCGCGCGAGGGGTTCTCGGCCGACGCCTGGCAGCAGGACGTGCGGGCGTGGCTGGCGCGCGGTCTGGTCGCGGGCGAGGCGGACGCCGCCCGGGCTTGGCTGGACATGGCCGTGCGGATCACCGGGTCCGTTCAAGGTCTGCCCGAGGCGCCGGTGAGTCCGCGGTGCCGTGTGCCGGTCCGGATGTTCCAGGCCGACCTGCGGCGGCTGTTCACCGTGCGGCGCGTCTTCAACACGCTGACCTTCGGTGGCGGGGACGGGGTCGAGGAAGAAGAAGGCGGCGAGGAGGCCGCCGTCGCCGGCGGCGGTGTGCTCGTCGGGCAGCCGGAGCTCGCGGGGGCGGTCGGGGAGGCGGTGGCCGCGCGGCTCGCGGGGGAGCGGCCCGTCCGGCTGCTGGTCGCCGGGCCCGAGGGCACCGGCAAGGGGACGGCGGCCGAGCTCGTCGAGGCCCGGCTCGCCGCGGGCGGCGCGGTGCGCGAGGCGATGTGGATCTCCGACCAGGTGTTCGCGTCGCTCGGCGTGAGCGACGCCGTGCTGTGGCTGCAGACCCGGGTCCGCGACTGCCTGGAGGGGCGGATGCTCCTCGTCGTCGACGACCTGGAGAAGCTCGCCGCGCACGAGCGGTGCGGCGCGGCGGCGGCCGAGGAGCTGCGGCGGCTGATGGCGCGGTCGCCGTCGCTGGACGTCGTGGCGCTGTGCCGTCCCGGCGGCGACCGGCGGCTGTTCGACGCCAACCCCGCCCTGGTGCGGGCGTTCGACGTGGCGCGCACGCGCGACTTCGGCGAGGACGACTTCGCCGAGCTGTTCGCGCTCGCCGCCGCCCGGCGCGGCGCGCGCGTCGCCCCGGGCGTCGCCGCGACCGCGGGCGGAATGCTCCGCCGCACCCCGCCGCTGCGGAACCTGCGCGGCGCGCGGCTGGTCGAGCACATGGCCGCCGAGGCGGTCGCCGCCGCCTACCGGCGCGACGGGGAGGGCGCCCTTGAGGTCACGGCGGCCGACCTGCCGCAGCGGCTCGTCCCGGGGCGTCCGGCGGAGGCCGACCCGCTCGCCGAGCTGGCCGCCTGCGCGGGCATCGAGCCCGTCAAGCGGGAGGTGGACGCGCTGGTCGCCGAGGCGAAGGCGGCGCGGCTGCGGCGCGAGGCGGGCATGACCGCGCGGACCCGGCCCCGGCACCTCGTGTTCACCGGCAACCCCGGCACCGGCAAGAGCAAGGTCGCGGGCATCCTCGGCCGGATCTACGCCGACCTCGGCGTGCTGACGTCCGGGCACCTCGTCCAGGTGGAGCGGGCCGACCTGCTGGGGGAGTTCGCGAGCGAGAGCGTGCTGCGGGTCCGGCGGGCGGTGGAGCAGGCGCACGGCGGCGTGCTCGTCGTCCGGGACGCGCACGCGCTGGTGTCCGCCGCGTCGGACGCCGCGCGCGGCCGCGAGGTACTGGACGTGCTGCTCACCGGCGTCCAGGCCTACACCGAGGACCTCCTCGTCGTGCTGACCGGGCCCGAGGCCGAGCTGAACGGGCTGCTGAAGTCGCATCCCGACCTCGCCGCGCTGTTCCCGCGCACCGTCCGGTTCCCCGACCTCACCGTGGACGAGCTGGTCGAGGTGTTCGCCGCCAAGGCCGCCGACTCCGGCTTCGCGCTCGCCCCCGGCGTCCTCGACCGGGTGCGCGAGCTCGCCGACTCCGCGCCGCGCGACCGCGGGTTCGGCAACGCCCGCGCGATGATCAACCTGCTGGACCGGGCCGTCGCGCTGCAGGGCCGCCGCGTCCTCGCCGACGGCATCGTCGACGAGACCGAGTCGCTCGACGAGATCCTCCTCGACGACGTCCCCGGCACGCTCAGCCGGGGCCGCGACGACGTCCCCGGCGACCCGCTCGCCGAGATCGAGCGGCTGATCGGGCTCGCCGACATCAAGCGGGAGGTGGCCGCGCTGGTCGCCGAGGTCCGCGCCGAGCAGCTCCGGCGGGACGCCAAGGTGTCCCCGGCGTCGCCGTCCCGGCACATGGTGTTCATGGGCAACCCGGGCACCGCGAAGACGACGATCGCCCGGCTGGTCGCCGCCGTGTACGCGCGGCTCGGGCTGCTGTCGTCCGGCCACCTGGTGGAGGTCGCCCGCGCCGACCTCGTCGGCGAGTTCATCGGGCAGACCGCGCCCCGGGTGCGCGGCGCGGTCGAGCGGGCGCTCGGCGGCGTCCTGTTCGTGGACGAGGCCTACTCCCTGTCGTCCGCCGCGGGCGACAGCCGCGACTTCGGCCACGAGGCGATCGCCGAGCTGCTCCGCCTGATGGAGGAGCACCGCGGCGACCTCGTCGTCATCGTCGCCGGGTACGACGCGGAGATGGAGCAGTTCCTCAACGTCAACCCGGGCCTGAAGTCCCGGTTCCCGAAGGTGCTGCGGTTCCCCGACTACACCGACGACGAGCTCGTCGCGATCTTCGAGTTCATGGCGGCGGAGGCCGGGTTCGCGCTCGCCCCCGGCGTGCTGGACGCGCTGCGCGTGCTCGTCGGCGCCCAGCCGCGCGGCGCCTCGTTCGGCAACGCGCGGCTCGTCCGGAACCTGCTGGAGGAGTCGATCTCCCGGCAGGCGCGCCGGATCACCGCCGCCGACGACGCCGCCCCCGGCGGGATCGCGCACGACGAGATCGTCACGCTCCGCCCGGAGGACCTCCCCGACGTCCCGGCCCCCGAGCGGAGCATCGGCTTCGGTCCCTACATCTAGCCCGCGCGCGCTTGCGGGTCGGCCGCCCCGTACGCGGCGGCCTGGAGGGAGTACAGGTCGGCGTAGAGGCCGTCGCGCGCCATCAGAGCGGCGTGGTCGCCCTCCTCGACGACCAGGCCCCGCTCCAGGACGTAGATCCGGTCGGCGTACCTGACGCTGGCGAGCCGGTGCGTGATCAGCAGCACCGTCCGGCCGTCGGCGTGCGTGCGGATCCGCTCGAACAGCAGGTGCTCGGCCCGCGCGTCCAGCGCGGCGGTCGGCTCGTCGCAGATCAGCAGCGGCGCGTCCCGGTAGAAGCCGCGGCCGACGGCGAGCCGCTGCCACTGCCCGCCGGACAGCTCCGCGCCGCCCTTGAACCGGCGGTCCAGCAGCGTGTCGTAGCCCGCCGCGAGACCGTCCACCACCTCGTCGGCCCCGGACGCGCGGGCGGCGGCGAGCAGCGCCGGGTCCTCGTCCTCGCCGTGGACGTGCTCGCCTCCGCGTCCCATCGTGATGTTGTGCCGGGCGGTCATCGGCCAGTGCGTGTACTCCTGCGCGATGACGGCGACGCGCTGCCAGACGTCCTGCGGGGCGACCCGCGTCAGCGGCACGTCGTCCCAGCGGACCTCGCCCTCGTCCGGGTCGTACAGGCCCGCCATGATCTTCGCGAGCGTCGTCTTGCCGGACCCGTTCTCGCCGACGAGCGCGACCACCTCGCCCTGGCGGAGGTCGACCGAGACGCCGCGCAGGGACGGCTCGTCCGCGCCGGGGTAGGTGAACGCGACGTCCTCGACGCGGATGCGCGCGAAGTCGTCGGGCAGGCGCGCGCTCCGCTCCGCCGCGGCGGCGGGCAGGGCGCGGCGCGGGATGCGCTCCTCGGCGGCGTCGCAGAAGGCCACGTAGTCGCCGAAGTACAGTCCCTCCTCGTAGCACCGGTTGACGGCGTAGACGAGGTTGGCCAGGGACGTCTGGCCCGTCCTGATCGCGAGCACGGCCGTGCCCGCGACGGCCAGCGGCACGGCCCCCTTCCACAGCATGACGCCGAGCGCGACGTACACCGCGGCCGTCGCGACGCCCTTCAGCATGTCGCCGGTGATCTTCACGACGGTCTGCCTGCGCGCCACGTCCAGCTCGACGTGCCGCTGGTAGGACGCCGCCCGGTCGTACTGGCCGAGCAGGAACGCCCGCATCGTGAACGACCGCACCTCGGCCGCGTGGCGCCGCTCCACCATCAGGTCGGACAGGATCCACTTGCGCCGCGTCACCCCGACCAGGGAGAGCAGCATCAGGTACCGCATCCGCGCGCTGCGGACCGACGCCCACCCCTCCGGCACGGCCGTCAGCAGGAGCAGCGGCAGCAGCAGCGGGTGCAGGACGCCGAGCGTCCCGGCGGCGGCGACCATGCCGACCGCGCCGGTCAGCACGTCCACCGCGTACTGGACGACCATGGGCGCCGACATCATGCCGCGGCCCTGGGCGCGTTTCAGCTCGTCCAGGAAGTCGGAGTCGTCCAGCGCGGTCAGGTCGACGGCGGTCGTGGCCTCGAACAGCCGCAGCTCGACGAGCCGCTCGACCTGCGGCTGCAGCCGGGCCTGCGACCAGCCCGCGCCCGCCTGCAGCCCGGCCCGCAGCGCGACCGCGCCCGCCACCAGCGCCAGCGACGGCAGCGCGTCCCGGACCCGGGACGGCGTCGGCGCCTCGCTGAACAGCGCGGTGAGCACCCCGGTCGTCGCCAGCAGCCAGAACGCGGTGAAGAACCCGGCGGCGAGGTTCAAACTGACGGTGACGAGCGTGTCCTTCCTGCTCGCCCGCCAGGCGAGGCCCGCCGCCTGCGCGATCACGGCCGGAAGCCGCCGCGCCATCGTGCGCATCCCCGTCTCGGTGAGTTCCTTGTCCCGCGCGTGCCAGTTGAGAATCACCTCGGGAAGGCCGGGATCGGGGGGCGGTTCCCGGCGGCGACGGCTGCGCCGATTCGTCCCATTCTGGTGGTTACCTCGGGAGAAACGCCGTCCTGTGCCCATGCGCCGCCCTTCGCGCGTCCTGTCCGGCCCAGGGCAGTGTGCACCTTGAGGAGGACGGTGTCCGCTCCATGTGTCACAGAGCGAGGTGATTCGCCCTATTGGACATTCATTCGCCGGATGGACGCGGCGAGCGCTCCCGGTTGTCTATGGTCTACGGGACGACAGACGGCCGGCCCAGCGCCGGAGAGGCTGAGGAGGGCGACCGGGTGGCGCGCAGCAGGGACCGTTCCGTACGCGCGGAGCACCACCACGCGGCCTACGGGCGCGAGACGTACGGCGATCCGTACGACGACCCGCACGCGGGCGACCAGCTCGCCGGGCACCGCGCCGGCCAGGGCGGCGGCGCCTACGACGGGTACGGCGGGCCGCGGCGGCGCCGCCGCAAACGCTGGCCGAAGGTGCTCGGCGCCGTCGTCGTCGTGCTGCTGCTGCTGATCGTCGGCGGCTACTTCTACCTCGACTCGCGGCTCAAGCGGGAGTCCGTGCTCGTCGACTATCCGGGCCGGGTCGGCGACACCCCGGGGACGAACTGGCTGATCGTCGGCTCCGACAGCCGCGAGGGCCTGTCGAAGGCCGACCAGCGGCGGCTCCGCACCGGGTTCGCCTCGGGCCGCCGCACCGACTCGATGATGCTGCTGCACTACGGCTCGGGCGGGACGTCCCTGATCAGCCTCCCGCGCGACTCCTACCTCCCGATCGCCGGGCACGGGTCGAACAAGCTGAACGCGGCGTTCGCCTACGGCGGGCCGAAGCTGCTCGCCCAGACGGTGGAGAAGGCGACCGGCGTCCACATCGACCACTACGCCGAGATCGGCTTCAACGGCTTCGTCGGCGTGGTCGACGCGGTCGGCGGCGTGGACATCTGCGTCAAGGACGACATCAACGACCCGAAGGCCGGGCTGAACCTCAAGGCGGGCTGCCAGACGCTGAACGGCGGGCAGGCCCTCGGCTACGTCCGGACCCGCAAGTTCGCCCGCGCCGACCTGGAGCGGGTCGAGCACCAGCGGCAGTTCTTCGCCGCGCTGATGAAGAAGGCGACGAGCCCGGGGACGCTGCTCAACCCGTTCCGCGGCGTCCCGCTCGCCCTGAACTCCACCAGCAACTTCCTCGTCGACGACGGCGACCACCTGTACGACCTCGTCCGGATGATGTGGGCGATGAAGGGCGTCAGCGGGGGCGGCGGCGTGACGACGACCGTCCCGATCGGCGGCGCCGGAAGCTCGGCGGCGGCGGGCTCCTACATCACCTGGGACCGGGGCAAGGCGTCCCGCCTGTTCGACGCGCTCAAGCAGGACCAGAAGATCCCCGAGGACGTCATCACCAAGTGACCCCTTTTCGGGTGCGCGGGCCGTCCGGTTAGAGTCGGGTCATGTCCGATGTGACGCCGGACGGCGCCGCCGACCTGGAGGCGCTGCCGTCCAAGGAGCTGCACGACCGCGCGCTGGCCCTCGCGAAGGAGCGGCGCGACGTCGGCTTCCTGTGGGACCTGCTGCGCGCCATCCCCGCCGCGGCGGCCGCCACCGGGGAGGTCGGCCGCGCCAGGTTCGACCTGCTCCACGGGCTGTCGCTGCTTGAGGAGTTCACGCACGCGGGCGAGGGCGAGATGGCCGACGCGCTCCGTCCCTTCTACATCGAGTACCTCACCGAGCACCCCAAAGGGACCTGACGCTCTCTTTCCGCCCTCTTGATCTCCGTCGCGCCGCCCCGGGGAATCACTCTGCGTAGTCTGGAGACCGCAGAGGGTGGTTGAATTGAATAAGAAGCACATCAAGATCGCCGCGATCGCCTTCGTGGCGTGGTACGTGATCACCAGGCCGGAGGGAGCGGCGCATCTGGTCAACAACGCCCTGAGCGGGCTCGGCACCGCAGCCGAGTCGTTGTCGCAGTTCATGAGCGCGATCCCGAACTGACGGACGGCTCGAAGGCCCCGTACCGCCGGCGGTACGGGGCTTCTTAGCGCCCCGACACCAAGCGGTTGCCCGCGCGTCACAGTAAAATCGCGCTTTGCGGGCAGACGCGCGTGGGCACAATTGAATCGGGTCAGTTGTGTCGCTGCGCTACAACCAGGGACGGCGTACGGATGAAGAAGAACCTCCGCTATGTGGCGATCGCCTTCGTCATCTTCTACTTGCTGAGCTCACCGACCGACGCGGCGGGAGTGGTCAACAACGCCTTCAGCCAGCTCGGCAAGGCGGGCAACCAGCTTGCGTCCTTCGTGAACGCGTTGGGGACGTAAGGGCGCGCCGGCGGTACGGGCCCACCGTTCCCGGGGGCGCGTGGGGGTCCTCCCTCCACACGGGGCGGGTGCGGCCCGGCGGCGCCGGCGGAACGAGACGAACGACACGGCCGATCGGGGGGACGATCTCCTAGGATCGGCCTCATGTCTGTCTTCGACGTAGAGATCGAGGCTCTGCGAGGCGGCTCCGCGGACCTCGGCCAGTACCGGGGCAAGGCCGTGCTCGTCGTCAACGTCGCGTCCCGGTGCGGCCTCACCCCTCAGTACTCCGGTCTGGAGCGGCTGCAGGAGAGGTTCGCCGGGCGCGGCTTCACTGTCCTCGGCGTCCCCTGCAACCAGTTCATGGGCCAGGAGCCCGGCACCGCCGACGAGATCGCCGAGTTCTGCTCGACGACTTACGGCGTCACGTTCCCGATGACCGAGAAGATCGAGGTCAACGGGGACGGGCGGCACCCGCTGTACCAGGGCCTCGTCGGCTCGCCCGACGCCGAGGGCCACACCGGCGACATCCGCTGGAACTTCGAGAAGTTCCTCATCGCCCCGGACGGCGCGGTCGCGGCGCGCTTCGCGCCGCAGACCGAGCCCGAGGCGGACGAGGTCGTCGCCGCCATCGAGAAGAACCTCCCGTCCTGACCGCGGCCGCGCCCTCCGGGCCCCTCGGAGGGCGCGCCCCGTGAACCGCCGTGGGAAGCGCGGCACATCGCCTACCCGGTTGCCCTCTATTCGAGTCGGCGTCTAACTTGGGATTCGCGATGTGACCTGCGTGGAGGTGCGGCATGGGCGGTTGGACGGTGCGCGACATCCCCGGCCTGCGCGGCCGCAGGGCCGTCGTCACCGGGGCGAACAGCGGCATCGGCTACCACACCGCGCTCCAGCTCGCCCGGCACGGGGCGTCGGTCGTGCTCGCCTGCCGCAGCGCCGAGCGCGGGCAGGCCGCCTTCGACCGGATGCGGGCCGCCGCGCCGGACGCCGACCTCGTCCTCGGCTCGCTCGACCTCGCCGACCTGGCCTCCGTCCGGACGTTCGCGGACCGGCACGGCGGCGAGCCCCTCGACATCCTCGTCAACAACGCGGGCGTGATGGCGCTGCCTCGGCGCTCCACCGCCGACGGGTTCGAGATGCAGTTCGGCACCAACCATCTCGGCCACTTCGCGCTCACCGGGCTGCTGCTGGACGCGCTGCGGGCCGCGGCGTCCGCGCACGGGCCGGCCCGCGTCGTGACCGTGACGTCCGGCTTCGCGTGGACGGGCCGCCTGCGCTTCGACGACCTCCAGGGCGAGCGCCGCTACCGCAAGTGGTCCGCCTACAGCCAGGCCAAGCTCGCCAACCTGATCTTCGCGAAGGAGCTCGACCGGCGCGTCCGCGAGCTGACCAGCGTCGCCGCCCACCCCGGCTACGCGGCCACGAACCTGCAGCAGGCCGGGCCCAAGATGCGGGGCAGCTCGCTCATGGAGAAGGCGACCGGGCTCGGCAACGCGCTGATGGCCCAGTCCGCCGCCGAGGGGGCGCTGCCGTCGCTGTACGCGGCGACGTCCCCGGACGCGGAGGGCGGCGCATGCTACGGCCCCCGCCTGCTCCAGTACCGCGGCTCACCGGTCAAGGTCGCCACGCCCCCACAGGCCGACCGCCCAGCCCTGGCCGAACGCCTGTGGAACATCTCCGAAACACTCACCGACGTCACCTACACCCCCACCCCCGCCTAACACCCACCCACCGCACCAGACCCGCTTGGCGACCTACGCGCCGCGCCCGCGTGACGGCTTACGCGCCCGTGCCCGCCTCTGCGCTCAGCGCACGCCTTTGCGCTCGCGCCCGTCTTTGCGCTCGCGCCCGTCTTTGCGCTCGCGCCCGTCTTTGCGCTCGCGGCCGCCTTTGCGCCATGCCCGTCATTGCGCCCAACGCCCGCCTACGTGCTCGTGCCCGCCTTTGCGCCCAGCGTGCGCATTCGTGCTGCGCTTGCTTACGTGTTCGTGTTCGCTTGGGGGCTGAGGCCGTGGACGGCTTGTGCCACCGTTGCTGCGATCACGCCCTCCGCTTGGGACGGTGTGCGTTGCGCGAGGCGGGCGGCGGCGTCGACCAGGCCCTGGATCAGTTCCGCGCGCAGCGCGGGGTCCGGGACGCCGCCCTCGTCGAGTGCCGCGACCAGCGGGCGGAGCAGTTGCGCGTGCCCGTCGCGGATGCGGTCCAGGGCCGGTTCGGCGAGGGCGTGCTCGACGAGCGCGACGGCGGCGGCGTGCCGTCCGTCCGTCATGACCTCCAGTTGCGCCCGGACGTAGGACTCGACCTTCGCGTCCAGCCCGGCGGCCCCGGCGAGCGCCGCCTCCACGGCGGACGCCCAGCGGGGCAGCTCGTCCTCGACGATCGCGGCGACGAGGTCGTCCTTCGACCGGAAGTACTCGTACAGGCTCGGCCGGGACAGCCCGACGCGCCGCGCCAGCGCGGCGAGCGACAGCGCCTCGATGCCCTCCTCGGCGACGAGCGTCCGCGCGGCGTCGAGGAGGGTGCGCAGCTGCCGGGCCCGGTGCTCGGCGACGGTCGCCTCGCTGATCTTCGGCACCCGTCCATCCTAGGTCGGCCCCGGGCCCGCGGGCGGCGGGCTCAGGGGCCCCGGGTGATGTCCCAGTCGAGGGTGGCGGGGATCGCTCCCTCCAGCATGAGCAGCCAGCGCTTGACCTCCACGCCGGTGCCGCCGCTGTAGCCGCCGAGCCCGTTCGAGGCGACGACCCGGTGGCACGGGACGATCAGCGGGATCGGGTTGCCGCCCATCACCTGCCCGATCACCTGGGCGTGCACCTCGGCGCCGCTGCGGTCGCCGAGCCCGCCGTAGGTGATGACCTCCCCGTACTTGACCGTCTCATACAGCGTCGAGAGCACCTGCCGCTGCAGGTCGGACGTGAGCCGCCAGTCGATCGGGAGCTCGAAGTCCTTCAGGTCGCCCGCGAAGAAGTCCCGGAGGGCGGACAGGGCCGGGGCGAGGCGGTCGGGCGCGTCCACCACCGGCAGGCCGACCGCCTTCGCCGTGCGGGCGCGGTTGGCGGGCGTGTCGCGGAAGTGCAGGGCGGCGACGCCCGTCTCGGTCTCCGCGACGAGCAGGCGGCCGAGCACGGTGTCGACCGTGCCGAACGCGAGGGTCTCGGTCATCGTTCAGCGCTCCTTCCCGGGCGGGTCCAGCGTGTCATGCCGGACCGACATTCCGTTCAACACCGCCGGACGCCGTCACGTTGCGAGGGTGCGGTGCAGCCGCGCGGACTCCTTGGCCAGGCGGGACGAGCCGCCGCGGCCCGCCGCCTCCGCCACGGCCGCGATGGCGCCCCGCGCCCCGGTGGACTCGGCCGTCCGGGTGGCGAGGGCCAGCAGGTCGGGGACGCCCGCCGCCGCGCGCTCGCCCGGCGCGGGGAGCGCGTGCGGGAGGGCGGCGGCGAGGATCGTCCAGACGCCGGTGTGCGCGCCCGCGTCGGCGGCCGACGTGAGCGCCTTCACGGCGCGGGGGAGGGTGATGCGGCCGGCGGCGGTGAGGCGCCCGAGCACCGTGCCGGTCTCGGCGGCGGGGAGGGCGTCGCGGGCGGCGAGGGCGAGGAGCGCCTCGGTGGCGTCCGCGCGCTCGCGCTCGTGCCGGTTGGCGAGGCCGCAGGCGAGGAGCGTCCCGGTCGCGGCGCCCGTCGGGCCGTCGGCCTCCGCGAGGTCGAGCAGGACGGAGCCCTGGCCCCAGTCCCCGTCCTCGGTGCCCGCGGTGTAGGGGACGAGGTGCGCCGCGGCGACCTCGCGGTGGGACGGCAGGACGGACGGCCAGTGCGGGGCGGAGTCGACGCCGCGGACCCGGTGGACGCCGGCCCAGCCGGCCTCGGGAAAGCGGCACAGGTGCGCGATGTCGGACTTGCCCGGGACGTCCACCGTGGAGCGGACGCGGACGGGAAGGGAGGCGTTCCGCTCGCGGTCTCCCACGAACTGGCCGAGCACCCGGCACTCGACGGGCGGGTCGGCGAGCCCGCCGTCGGCCAGCCACGCCGCCGCCCTCCTCCCGGCCTTGGACGACAGCCCCTTCGCCCGCGCCACGGCGGCCTGGTCGAAGTCGCGCGGGACGCGCAGCAGCGCCTGCGTGAGATCGGCCCGGCCCGGCTCGGCACCCGCCTCCTCCAGCCGTTCCAGCCGCTGGACCAGCACGTCGGGGTCGATGTGGCCGCTGCCCTCGGTCGGCGTCGCGAGCAGGAGCGGGACCTTCCCCACCGCGGCCGCCGCCTCGTGCCGCCGCCAGGCGAGGAACCGCTCGATCTGCGGGCTGGACGTCCTCCCGCGGTCGCGGGAGCGTCCCTTGACGAAGTCGACGAGCGTCTCGACCACCTTGGGCGGGCTCTTCGGAAAGAGCAGGCTCCGCACCGGCAGGAGCACCCAGCTCTTCCGGATGAAGTCGTTCATGTACTGGTGGTTCTGGGTGATCCAGAGCGCGTGCGTGAAGGCCGCCTCCCGGATCGCCTTCCGCGTCCCGTCCGGGTCGAGGTAGGCGAACTCGACGAGCGCGCCGAGGAAGCGCTCGGCCGTCGCCCACGGCGTCGGGGACCGGGTGAGCACCGTGAACTCCTCGACCAGCTCGGCGAGCGAGCCGACCGGGACGGGCGCCGGGCGCGGCACGAACGGCGGCGGCCCCGCGAGCGGTGGCGGCCCGGTTCCGGCGTCCGCGGGCTCGACCGCGCCGAACGCGGCGGCGATCGTCTCACGGAGGTCGGCGGGCAGCCCGGCGGCGGCGTCGCGGACCTCGGCGCGGACCTCCTCGGCCGCCCGCGCCGCGTGCTTGGCCGCGCTCTTCACGGCCCGTTCGCGCAGGTCGAGGGCGTCGGAGGGGAACACCGCGACGAGGGCGCGGAGGGTGGCGTCGACGCGGTCGCGCCTGCGGGCCGTGCGGTCGAGCCAGGTCAGCCCCGCGCGGACGAGCTTCTTCTCCGGCCGGAACAGCAGCGCGCCCGCCGCGTCCTCGAACAGCGCCGCGTCGAGCCGCCCCTGGTCGTCGGCGCGGCGCACCTCGCGCAGCGCGAGGTCGGCGACGGTCGACGGCGCGGCCGGGAGCAGGTGGACGTAGTCGCGGACGCGGTCGGCGGCCTCCGCGTCGGTCGGCTCCAGCGCGTCGTGCAGCCGGACGAACCAGCGGAGGTCGCGGGCCGTCCCGCCGCGCAGGAAGCGGCCGACGCAGCCGTCCAGGAGGGCCGCGCGGTCGAGCCGCCCGGCGCGGGCCAGGGCGGCGAGGGCGTTCGCCCAGGGGCTCGGCACGGACGGGTCGGGCCGCACCTCTTCGGCGAGGGCCGCGCCGACGCCGTTCGCCTCGAACAGCGCGGGGACGAGCGTGTCCAGGAACGGGTCGGCGGCGAGGGCCTCCGGGTCCGGGGAGCGGCCGGCCACCCACCCGGCGACGAAGCCGTCCGACACCGGCGGGGCGACCCCGGCCGACCTGATCAGGGCCGCCGCCATGTCCCAGCGCGCCCGGTCGCCGTCGGCGGGGCGGATGCGGTCGGCGAGGCGCCGCCCGACGTCGGCCCGCCACTCGTCCGGCCGCGCGGCGGTGACCGCGCCGAGCGCCGCGTGGAACTCGGGGACGCGGTCCTCTGCCCACCACCAGATCTGCAGGTCGCGGCGGTTCAGCCAGGTCGCGGCCGCGGCCGGGCCGGTGATCGTGCCCGCGCCCGCGACCAGCAGCGCCGCGGTCACCTGCTGCGCGTGGACGCCGAAGCTCGCCCCGTCCCGCGCGGACCTGATCAGCGCCGCGAGGTCCTTGGCCACGGCGCGGCGGGCGTCGGCGTCGAGCGCGCCGACGAGGTCGGCCGTCCGGGACACGTCCCCGGCGGCGATGGCCTTCTGGATCTCGTCCCGCTCGCTCATCGCGCGGCCTCCACGGCGGCCTCGCGGCGGGCCATCCGGGCGGCGAGGACGTGCTTGCACGGCCCGCGCTCGCCCCGGTGGTCGAACCACCACGGGCACGTGCAGGTGGCGCGGTCGCCGTCGAGGCTGACCCGGCGCTCGCCGCCGTCCGTCCGCACGACGGCCGTGCCGTCGGACGCGAACCGCACGGCGTCCCCCTCGACGAGCGCCCGCGCCGACCGCAGCCGCGGGTTGAGCGCCGCCACGCGCGCGGGGTCGTAGGGCAATTCGCGGTGGAAGAACCCCGCCTCGGCGGCGTCGAACCCCACGCGGCCGGACGTCCCGAGCTGGGTCAGCGCGGCCTTCGTCCGCTCCAGGGTGAGGCCGGACCGCTCGGACAGCAGGTCGGGGTCGACGCGGGGCTCGAACGACAGCAGCGCGCCGATCAGGTCGGCGTCGCCCGCGGCCTCGTCCGTCGCGAGGGCGTCGAGCACGGCGCCCTCGCCGGAGAACCCGCGCGAGTTCTGCGGGGACAGGGTGAGGACGTAGCGCATGCCCGGCAGTTCCAGTTCCCACACGCTCGCCACCGGCCCGCTGCCGCCGGCGACGGACGGCCCGTACACGCGCAGGGCGCTCGCGAAGCGGAGCAGCGGCAGCATCGTCCGCAGCCGGTCGGGCCCCGCCAGGCACACCGCGCCGGGCACCGGACGGGACGAGACCCGCAGCGTCCGTCCGGCGGGCACCACCCAGAGGACGTCCCGCGCGCGCTTGGGCAGCGACCGGAGGAACCGGACCGCGTCCAACCCGGTCAGCTCGGCGCGCGGGTCGAACCCGGCCGTGATGACCTGGACCTCGGCGAAGCCCCGCAGCCACCGGTCCGGGAGCGGGACCTTCTTCTCCACGACGGCGCCGTCCATGGTCGTCACGGCCAGCTCCTCGGCGCCGACCGCCAGGTGCAGCGGGTCGGAGCCGCCCACCCGCGCGAGGGCCTCGCGCAGCGGTCCGTTGACGTCGACGTTGGTCGTGCCGCGCTCGTGGACCTCGCCGTCCATCGCGGGCTCCAGCACGTCCAGCCGGGCGTAGACGCCGCCGCACGCGGAGAACGACTCCATCCGCAGCCGGTCGCCGTTGCACGTGACGACCGGGTCCCGGAACGAGGTGGGACGCGGCTGGTGGTACCGGGTCTGCGCGACGTCCGCCAGCGCGATCAGCCCCGCCGCGGCGGGCGCCGCCTGGGTGAGGACGCCGCTGAAGAAGTGCGGGTGCGGACTCGGCCCGGCGCTGGTCGTCCCGCCCGAGGTGGACAGGCCGAGGAGCCCGCCGTCGAGGCCGGACGGCCGCGTGTAGGTGTATGCCTGGGCGGCCCCTGCCGCCACGGTGCTGCTCGCCATGCCGAGAACGTACGGGCACGCACCGACAAAGCGCGGCCCATCGGGAGATCAGTCGAGCTGACCTGGGAAGAGCAGGGCCAGCTCGCGCGGATGGCCGCCGATCAGGCGCAGTTCGTCGTCGGTCAGCGGGCGTCCCGTCTGGGCGTTGCAGAGCTGGACGAGCTTGAACGCGAGGTCCTCGTCGACGGGGTCGATGCCCAGTCCGTCCATGACGTGCCTGAACCCGGCCTTGCCGCCGTACTCGCCGGTGAGGACGACCCGTCCCGGACGGGCGTGCCAGTCGTCCGGGAACGGGCCGAGCGTCTCCTCGTCGTACAGCTCGTAGTTGCCGTGGTCTTTCAGCGCTCCGTCCGCGTGGATGCCGGACTCGTGCGCGAACGCGTTCCGTCCCACCCCGACCTGGTTGTAGGGGAGCGGCTGCCCGAACGCGTAACTGGCCCACAGGGCGAACCGCCGCGCCCAGGACAGGTCGATCGGATCCCCGATCTCGGCGCCGTGCTTCTCCAGCCCGAACCCGTGCCGGAACGCGAGGATGGTCGACAGCAGGTCGGCGTTGCCCGACCGTTCGCCGATCCCGTTGACGCACGTGTTGATCCAGGCGTCCTGCCCCGCCTCCAGGTCGCCGAGCGCGCCGCTGACGGAGTTCGCCACGGCCAGGCCGAGGTCGTTGTGGCAGTGGGTCTCGACCGGCATCCCCACGGCGGACGCCAGTCTGGCGAAGCGCTCCCTGACGCGCTCCGGCGTGTCGCCCCCGATCGTGTCGCAGTACCGGACGCGGTCGGCCCCGGCCTCCTTCGCGGCGAGCGCGAACTCGGTGAGGAAGCCGTCGTCGGTGCGGGAGCCGTCCTCGGCGTTGACCCCGACCGTCAGCGCCCCGGCCGCCTTCGCCGTCCGGACGGCCGCGACCATCTCCCGGACGATCGCGTCCCGGTCCAGCCGCCCGCGGAACTTGTTCGCGATCATGTAGTCGGACGTGGAGATCGACAGGTTGTAGTGCGCGAGCCCGACGCCGCCCGCCCGCACCTCGGCGGCCTTCTCGACGTCCCCCGCGACGCCCCGGCACCAGCCGGACAGCCGCAGCCCGCCGAACGCGCCCGCCTCCGCCAGCGCGAGCTGCGCCCGCACGTAGGGGACCTCGTGGAACAGGAACGGGAAGCCGATCTCCGACTGCGCCGCGCCCAGCCGTCCCAGGTAGAAGTTGACCATCGTCTTGCCGAACTTCGAGAGCCCGGTCCGCGCCGTCTGGACGCCGTCGCGGTTGGTGACGTCGAGGAAGTGAATCTGAGGCATGCCCTCAGATTGACACCGCAATCCACATGTATCAATATTGACGAAAATCAATATGAGGACGTTGAGATGAGCGAGAACGACCAGCAGGGCGGCTGGATCGACGCGCGGGCGGCGGCCGAGCGGCTCGGTGTGAAGCCCGCCACGCTGTACGCCTACGTGAGCCGCGGCGTGCTGCGCCGCAGGCACGCCGCCGACGGCCGCCGCAGCCTCTTCGACGCCGCCCAGGTCGAGGAGCTGGCCCGGCGCGGCAGGCCGCGCCGCCCGCCCGGCCCCGGCGAGCTGGCGATCGAGTCGTCGATCACCGCGCTCGGCCCCGACCGCCCCTACTACCGGGGCCGCGACGTCCTGGCCCTGGCCGGACAGAGCACCTTCGAGGACGTCGCCACCTGGCTCTGGACGTCCCGCGAGACCAACGGACACGCCTGGCAGGCCCACGCGGACGGCGTCGCGAGGGCGGTCGCCGCCCAGTCCGGCCTCCCGCCGGACCTCCTCCCGCTCGACCGGCTCCAGCTCATCGTCACCGCCCTCGCCACCGCCGACCCGCTGCGCCACCACCTCGACCCCGAGGGCGTCGCCGCCACCGGACGCGCCTTGATCGCGGGCCTGATCGAGGCCCTCCCGGCGTCGCGCCCGTCCACCGGCGAGGGCCGCCTGGCCGAGCGCCTCTGGGACCGCCTGTGCCCGCACCCGCCCGAGGCGGGCACGCTGCGCGCGTTCGAGTCGGCCATGATCCTGCTCGCCGACCACGAGCTGGCGGCGTCGACCGTCGCGGCCCGGGTGGCGGCGTCGGTGCGCGCCGATCCGTACGCCGTCGTCGCGTCCGGCCTCGGCGTCGCGAGCGGACCGCTGCACGGCGGCGCGTCGTACGGCGCGGAGCGCCTGCTCGCCGAGGTCGCCGATCCGGCGTCCGCGGGACGCGTGCTGGGGGAGCGGCTGCGCGGCGGCGAGCGCGTCCCCGGCTTCGGGCACCCGGTCTACAAGGCGGGCGACGGCCGCGCGACGGCGCTGCTGGACTTCGTCCGCGCCGCCGCTCCGGAGAACGAGCGGGTCGCCGCCGCGGACGCCGTCCTCGCCGAGGCCGCGCGCCGCCGACTGCCCGCGCCCAACGTCGACTTCGCGCTGGCCGCCCTCGGCGCGGTGGCGGGGCTCGTGCCCGGCGCGGGCGAGGCGATCTTCGCGGTGGCGCGGACCGCCGGGTGGCTGGCGCACGCGCTGGAGGAGTACGGGCGGGGCGGCCCGCTGCGTCCGCGCGCCGTCTACACGGGCCCGCCCCTCCCCGCGGCGGGCTGACGTTCGATGGGGTCGCGGCGGGATTCCGCGGCACCGGGGGTACGCTCGTTGACGTGCGACGGTTTCTCACCCCTGGCTGGATAGGGCTGCACGCGATCGCGATCACGCTGTGCGGCGCCTTCCTCGGCTTCGGCTGGTGGCAGTACGACCGCGCCCAGAGCGGCAACGACCGGAGCTGGGCCTACACCTTCGAATGGCCGATCTTCGCGATCTTCGTGATCGTGATGTGGGTCAAGATGATCCGCGACGAGCGGTCCGGCGCGGCCCCCGCGCCCGCCGTCCTGGAGGAGCCCGCCGAGGACGAGGTCAAGCGCGAGATCATCCGTCGCCAGGAGGAAGAGGACCCGGCCTTGGCGGCCTACAACCGCTACCTGGCCCGCCTGAACTCAGAGAGCGGCGGCACCTCCCGCTGACTTGCGACCGCCAGGCGCGTGCCCTCCACTCGACATCCCAACGGACAACCGAATCAACAACCTCAACCGACACCCCAACAGAGACCCGGAGCGGCAAACCCGGCCCCACGGCGCGGAGACGGCGACCCGAGAGCGGCAGCCCCAGAGACGGCAAGCCCCGAACCGGCGACCCCGCCTCAACGAACCAGAACCGGCGAACCCGAACCGGCGAACCTGAACCGGCGGACCTGAACCGGCGAACCTGAACCGGCGAACCTGAACCGGCGAACCTGAACCGGCGAACCTGAACCGGCGAACCTGAACCGGCGAACCTGAACCGGCGGACCTGAACCGGCGAACCTGAACCGGCGAACCTGAACCGGCGGACCTGAGCCGGGGTCACGGGTCGGGCGGCCGGAGGCCGCCAAGGCCTCCGGCCA
>NZ_BCQP01000036.1 GCF_001552135.1 Actinomadura chibensis NBRC 106107
GGGCGGCCTCCGGGCGCTGGGCGCCCTGCGGCCGCCCGCCCCGTGGGGAGCGCGGAAGCGGAGTAACACCACCGGGTGCCGGTCGGGCTCGCCGCAGCGGTCGGAGGAGCGAGACCACCCGGCACCCGGTGGAGGTCAGGAGCCGTGCACCGCGACGGCCTTGCGGTACATGGCGGCGACGGCGGCGCGTCCCTTCGGCGGAACGGCCGCCAGGTACTGGACGAGGACCGTCGTGTCCATCCGCGTCGTCGCGGCGCGGGCCGGGGCGAGACCGAGGAGGTCGCCGCCGACGGTGAGCGCGCCGCGCCGCGACGACGAGTACGCCTCGTTCTGCCGCAACACGTACCAGACGAGCGCCCCTCGGTCCTTGGTGCGCAGCGCGTACACCCCGTACGGGGCGGCCGAGAACCGCGACGACAGCGTGACGCCGCGTCCGGCCAGGGTCTTCTCGCCCTGCTGGAGCGCCTTGTACGTCTCGCTGGTCTTCGCGCCGTCGGCGAGGAACGCCGCGCCCGACGCCCGCGGGCCCTCGGTGAGCAGCGCGGCGTGCGCCTGCGGCAGCCGCTCCGGCTGGACGGCGAGGCCCCCGGCGCGCGGCTCGACCGGCGTGGCCGTGCCGTCCGGGGCGAGCGCGACCCGGCTGAGGACGTCCTCCCCGGAGTAGGGCGCGGCGGTCAGCAGCCAGGGCGCGCCCTCACTGGCCTGCGTGAACAGCATCGCGTGCCGGAGCGTCTGGTTGCCCTTCCCGCTGACCGCGGCGGTCGCGAACCAGTGCGGATACCCGGTCAGGCGCGGGATGTAGTACGCCGTCGGCGTGAACTCCACCTTCGGCGGCCGCTGCTTGGCGGCGCGGCGGAACTTCAGCGCCGCGACGTCCATGGACAGTTGCGGTTCGGCCTCGATCGTGCGCAGGGCCGTTCCGTTGAAGCGCCGCGCGGCCTGGTTCGCGCGGTCGGTGTAGGACGCGAGCACCCGCTCGGCCTGCGCCCTGCTGAGTGCGGGTGTGCCCGCGGGTTCGCCCTGTTCTGCGGACGAGGTGTTTCCGCCGCCCGAGCATCCCGCGCTGAGCGCCGCGGCGACCAGCAGGGATGAGGTGACTGAGGCGGTGGTGACGGTGCGTGCGGCCATGCGAAGCCCCCCGATATGGCGTCGGCGATCCGGACCGCAGGACATCTTCGCAGAGTGACCGCCAGGTCACGCTCCGAACACGAAAGTCGCCGAAAAGTTTCCGCCCGGGTCCCGCCGCCCCCGCCACCTGGGCCGCCGCCTGTGCGGCCGCGTGGGGCGGTGTCGGGTTACTGGCCCTGTTGGCGCATCCAGCGGATCTCGGCTTCGATGAACTCGTCGATGTCGCCGTCCAGGACGCCGGACGGGTTGCCGACCTCGACGCCGGTGCGCAGGTCCTTCACGATCTGGTACGGGTGCAGCACGTAGTTGCGGATCTGCGTGCCCCAGCTGCTCGTCCCCTCGCCGCGCAGGGCGGACATCTTCTCCGCCTCCTCCTGGCGCTTGCGCTCCAGGAGCTTCGCCTGCAGGACGTTCATCGCCGTCGCCTTGTTCTGGATCTGGCTGCGCTCGTTCTGGCAGGACACGACGATCCCGGTCGGGATGTGGGTGATCCGCACCGCGGAGTCGGTGGTGTTGACGCCCTGGCCGCCGGGCCCGGACGACCGGTACACGTCGATCCGCAGGTCGTTCTCGTCGATGTCGACGTGGTCGCTCTGCTCGACCACCGGGACGACGTCCAGCCCGGCGAACGACGTCTGGCGGCGGCCCTGGTTGTCGAACGGGGAGATGCGGACGAGCCGGTGCGTCCCGTGCTCGCCGCGCAGCGTCCCGTAGGCGTAGGGGGCCTTGACGGTGAAGGTCGTCGACTTGATCCCGGCCTCTTCGGCGTAGGACGTCTCGTAGACCTCGGTCGGGTAGTTGTGGCGCTCGGCCCACCGCAGGTACATGCGCTGGAGCTGCTCCGCCCAGTCGGCGGCGTCGACCCCGCCCGCCTGGGCGTTGATGGTGACGAGCGCCTCGCGGGCGTCGTACTCGCCCGACATCAGCGTGCGGACCTCAAGCTGCTGGACGGCCTTGCGCAGGGCCGCGAGCTCCTCGTCGGCCTCCGTGCGGGTGGCCTCGTCGTCCATCTCGCCCGCGAGCTCGTAGAGCGTGACGGTGTCGTCCAGCCGCTGGCGCAGCCCCTCGACCCGGTTCAGCTCGCTCTCCAGGTAGGACAGGCGGCGCGTCACCGACTGGGCGCGCTCCTGGTCGTTCCACAGCTCAGGGTCGGCGGACTGCTCGCGCAGCTCGGCGATGTCGCGCCGCATGCCGTCGAGGTCCAGCACCTGCTCGATGCCGGACAGTGTCGAGCCGAGCTCCTTGAGCTCCTCTTCCGGTTCGATGCCTGCCACGCCCCCGAGCTTAGCGCCGTCCCGGCACTGCTGGTCGCGCGCCGACGCCCTGTGGACAACGCGCGGACACCGTGGACGACGTGCGGGCCGCCCGCGCGTTCCGTACCGGACGAGCGGCCGGGCGTCCCGCCAATATCATGATGGTGGAAGAATCACGGGCCGAGGGAGCCCGGCCGGAGGACGGTCGGCATGGAGCTCGGTCCGGGGGACGGATCTGTGTACGGATTCACGCGGACGGTCGTGGCCGGAGCGGCCCTCGTCCTGCCGCTCGCCGCGGGCTGCGCGGGGGGCGGGGAGGGCCGGACGGAGGCGCGGCCCACCGTCAGCATGCCCTCGACGTCGCCGCCGCCGTCCGTCCCGCTGACCCCGAAGGTCGCGGAGCGGGCGTTCCGTACCTATGTCACCGACGAGGACGTGGCGCGCGCGGCGGGCGACGAGCGGCTGGCGCTGACCTGGACGTCCGACGGCCAGTCCCAGCTCACCGCCGCCGAGTTCCGCAAGGCCGCCTACGACGGCGACCCGGTGCGGCGGTTCGAGTACGGCGAGCCCAGGCTGTACGTGCCGAAGCTGAAGGACGACGGCTACCCGCAGTGGTTCGTGGCGTCCGTGGACCGCTCGGTCGCGGGGGAGGCCAAGAGCAAGCGGCGGGCGCTGATGGCGTTCATCCTGCGCGGGCCGTCCGACTCGTGGCGGCTGACGCTCGCGACCCTCCTCCAACCGAAGGCCAAGGAACCGAAGGTCGAGATCGACGACGCCGGGTACGCGACGGCGCTCGGCGCGGACGACCCGTCGGTGCTGATCCGGCCGCGCGACGTGGGCGGGATCCAGGCGACGATCGCGGCGGAGGGCCCGCGGAGCGTCGCCGCCAAGGTGATGAAGTCCGGGGCGGTCACGACGGGCTACTACCAGAAGGCCAAGCGGGCCAAGAAGGACGCCAAGAAACACGACCTCACGCTCCAGGTCGTCTACACCGCGACACCGTTCCCCTACTTCGGGTTGCGGACGGAGCACGGCGGCGGCCTCATCGTCTACTCCCTGTTCCGCACCAGCTCCCTCGTCGCCAAGGACCCGTCCACCCCGAAGCCGGAGATCCCGGAGGAGGCGGAGCATCTGCTCGACGGGACCGTCGAGGGCAACGAGGTCGACACGACGGCGACCCTGCACTTCGCCGCCTACGACCCCCCTCGGGCGAAGAAGGGCAAGACCCAGGCCAAGGCGCACCTGGTGGCCGACGACGGCGCGATCTCCAAGGCCGCCACCCCGCCGATCAAGAAACCCTGAGAGTCCAAGGGCCTGCCGCGGACGGCTAGCCGTAGACGCGCTGCAGGACGAGCGCGACGAAGAACAGCGCGACCAGCCCCGCCAGGACGACCGACGGCGGCACCGAGGGGCCGTGCCGGTGCAGCTCCGACCGGGCCTCCCGGCAGGTGGCGCAGCGTCCCTCGACCACCGGGTTCGAGCACCGAGCGCAGATCAGATGTTCGCAGCTCATGTCGTGGCCCCAATCTCCGAGAACGGCATGCGGGTCCGTGCGCGAAACGTCCACCCGCCGGGTGTGCGACCACCCATTAGGTATCTTTCGCCATCATCCAGCGTAGCCGGACTGTATGGTCGTTCCGGCAAGTCCGGGAGCTAGACGGTACGAAACGGCCGGACGTCGGGAGACGGGTTCGCATGGCACTGATCGGACGGCACGCACCGCGTCCTCGTTCGTCGTCCGTCGCCCCCGAACCGGACACCGCTCGCGAACCGGACGACGAATGTTCACCGATCGGACGCCTCGCCGCCTCCGGGCGGCCGTACCACTCCGAGTGGGACGAGCCAGTTGACTCACCCCTCTACACTGCTCCAAGGCTCAGCGTCCCACCTGGTCGCGGAGCCGGGCGGCGCGGAACGCGAGGTGCGGACGAGTCCGCGACCGCGCGCCGGGCCGCTCCCCAACCCCTAGACTGAACCGCCGTGATGCAGCCGTGATCCATTTCGACAACGTCACCAAGGTCTACCCGAGCCAGAACCGACCAGCCCTGCAGCATGTGAACGTCGCCATCGAAAAGGGCGAGTTCCTGTTCCTGGTGGGTCCGTCCGGCTCGGGGAAGTCGACCTTCCTGCGCCTCATCCTGAAAGAGGAGCGTCCTTCCCAGGGTCACGTGCACGTGGCGGGCAAGGACCTGAGCAGGCTGAGCAACTGGAAGGTGCCGCACCTGCGCCGCAGGATCGGCTGCGTCTTCCAGGACTTCCGCCTCCTCCCCAACAAGAACGTCTTCGAGAACGTCGCGTTCGCCCTAGAGGTGATCGGCAAGCCGCGGCGCTTCATCGGCAAGGTCGTCCCCGAGGTCATCGACCTCGTCGGCCTGGAGGGCAAGGCCCACCGGATGCCGGACGAGCTGTCCGGCGGCGAGCAGCAGCGCGTCGCCATCGCGCGGGCCTTCGTCAACCGGCCGATGATCCTGCTGGCGGACGAGCCGACGGGGAACATCGACCCCGCCACCTCGATCGGCATCATGAAGGTGCTGGACCGCATCAACCGGACCGGCACCACCGTCGTCATGGCCACCCACGACGCCGCGATCGTCGACGCGTTCCGCAAGCGTGTCGTCGAGCTGGAGGACGGACGGGTCGTCCGCGACCAGTCCCGCGGCGTGTACGGCCAGGCGTACTAAACCCGCGTACCAGTCAGACCGCGTACCAGACCATCTGAACCATCGATTCCTGCCGGGTCGTACGACACCCCGAGGCCCAGAGGCAGGACCCCCGCATCGGGCCGCGCTCGGGCCGCCGTTCAGGCCGCGCTCCGGCCGTTCTCCGGCGCGGACGGCCCAGGCTTCCGGCGGGACACAGGCGATCAAGGACAGCGAGGCATGCGCGTACAGTTCGTTCTCCAGGAGATCTGGATCGGTCTCCGCCGGAACATGACGATGACGATCTCCCTCGTCATCACCGTCGCCATCGCCATGGCGCTCTTCGGCACAGGGATGCTCCTGCGCGAACAGGTCCGCGCGTCCAAGAGCTACTGGTACGACAAGATCGAGGTCTCGATCTTCCTGTGCGCCAAGACCAGCTCCAACCCGAGCTGCCAGAAGCGCGACGTCACCGAGCAGGAGCGGCAGCAGCTCCAGGCGCAGCTCAAGGGGATGTCGCAGGTCTCCGGCGTCCAGTACGAGAGCAAGCAGCAGGCGTACGCCCGGTTCAAGGACCGCTTCTCCGGCTCGCCGGGCTTCGTCGAGAGCACCCGCGAGGGCGACATCCCCGACTCGTTCCGGGTGAAGCTGCGGAACCCCGAGGAGTACAAGGCGGTCTCGCAGGCGGTGCTCGGCCGTCCCGGCGTGGACACGGTGATCAACGAGCAGGAGATCCTGAAGCGGTTCTTCCGGATCCTGAACGGCCTCCAGGTCGCCGCGCTGATGATCGCGCTGATCCAGGTGGTGGCCGCGGTGATGCTGGTCGGCAACACGGTCCGGCTGTCGGCGTTCAACCGGCGCCGGGAGACGGGCATCATGCGGCTGGTCGGCGCGTCCAACACCTATATCCAGATGCCGTTCATCCTGGAGGGCGCGATCGCGGGCCTGATCGGAGGTCTGTTCGCGTCCATCTTGCTTGTCTTCAGCAAGAAACTGCTGATCGACAGATTGGCGGGGGACGTCCAGCTCGTCAGCCAGCTCGGCTGGAGCACCGTGGTGGCCGTCATCATCGTGTCGATCTGCTTCGGAGTGCTGCTCTGTGCGCTCTCGTCGTTCCTGACGCTCCGGAGATATCTCAGAATCTGACGCGCTGACCGGATCCGGCGGGACCGCCGGATCCGGCGTCGCGTGCCGCCCTACACTTGCCGCATGTTCCGGTCCGCGTCGCTTCGGAGGCGGCGGCCCCGGAGACCTTCCGAGGGCAGGAGGGCCGGGCGCCTGCCGCGCGGCTGCGCCGTCGCCGCCGCGATCGTCTGCGCGTACGGGGCCGGGGTCGTGAGCGGCCCGAGCCCGAAGCGGCACACCGCCGCCGCCGGCGGGTCGGTGCTGGACGAGGCCGCCGCCGCGATCGGCGGCCGGGCCGCGAAGCCGGTCGGCCGCGGCGAGCTCGACCGCGCCGCCATCGAGGGCATGCTGCGCGGGCTCGGCGACAGGTGGGCGCGCTACTACTCCGCCCGCCAGTACGACGACGTGGACGGACGCCTCACCGGCCACTACAGCGGCGTCGGGCTCTGGCTCGGCGCCGCCGACGGGCGCGCCGGGGTGCTGGTCGCGAGCGTCCAGCCGGGGACGGCCGCCGCGCGCGCCGGAGTCCGCGCGGGCGACGTCGTCACCGGCGTCGGCGCCGCGTCCGTGACCGGCTGGGACGTGGGGCGGGTCGCCGCCGCGCTGCGCGGACGTCCGGGCGAACCGGTCGAACTCACGGTGGAGCGCGATCATCGAACCAGGAGGTTCCATCTCGTCCGCACGCCGGTCCAGGGAGGCGACGTCACCGTGACCGACCTGCCGCGCCGCGCCCGGCTGATCCGGGTCGGGGCGTTCACGCGCGGGACAGGGCGCGCGGTCCGCGCCGCCGTGACCGGGGGCGGGCCGTCGTCCGGCCGTCCCGCCGGGGGAGTGCTGCTCGACCTGCGCGGCAACCCGGGCGGCCTGCTGGACGAGGCGGTCGAGACGGCGTCGGCGTTCCTCACCGGCGGGCCCGTCGTGACGTACGAGCCGCGCGGCGGGCCCGTCCAGCGGCGCTCGGTGACGCGGCCCGGCGACGGGCGGACGCCCGTTGTCGTCCTCGTCGACGCGGGCACCGCGAGCGCCGCGGAGATCGTCGCGGGCTCCCTGCGCGACCGCGACCGCGCGGTGATCGTAGGATCGCGTACGTACGGGAAGGGGTCGGTGCAGGAACCCATCAGGCTCGGCGACGGATCGGTGATCGAGCTGACCGTCGGGCGCTACCGCACCCCGGGCGGCCGTACGCTCGACGGGGTCGGGATAGAGCCCGACGTGGCGGTCTCCGCCGACCGTCCACCCAGGGAGGCCGAGCGCCGCGCCCGGACGGTGCTGCGCGGCCTGCACGCGACGGACAAGGACTGACGAAGTGGCACGGGACACCGGGCGCAAGAAGGACACGTCGAACAAGCTGATCGCCCAGAACAAGCGGGCCCGCTACGACTACCACATCGACGACACGTGGGAGGCGGGCATGGTGCTGATGGGCACGGAGGTCAAGGCGCTGCGCGCGGGGCGCGCGTCCCTCGTCGACGGCTTCGCCCACGTGCGGGACGGCGAGATCTGGCTGGAGAACGTCCACATCCCGGAGTACACGCAGGGCACCTGGACGAACCACGCGCCGCGCCGCCGCCGCAAGCTCCTGCTGCACAAGCGCGAGATCCAGAAGATCATCACGAAGTCGGAGGAACCGGGCTGGACGCTGATCCCGCTCTCGCTCTACTTCAAGGACGGCAAGGCCAAGGTCGAGATCGGGTTGGCCCGTGGTAAGAAGTCGTACGACAAGCGTCAGGCCATCGCCAAGCGGGAGGCCGAGCGGGAGATGCAGAAGGCTGCGGCGGCCCGGTTCAGGAGACGGTGAAGGGTGTCGATGAGCAAGCGCGGCCGGAGGCGGGCTCCGGCGGGGACGCGGACGCCGGCCTGGAGGCGCGGCCGCCGGGCGGTCGCGCTCGCGGGCTGCGGCGCCCTCGTCGCGACGATGACCACCGGGTGCTGGGCCGAGCCGTCGGCGATGCCCGCCGTCCGCGACTTCCTGATCGCCTGGCAGGTCGGCAACTACCACGCCGCCGCCGGGCGGACCGTCGGCCTCGACCGCGACCAGGTGGAGGACGCGCTGAGCCGCGTCCGCCAGCAGCTCGACGCGGCGTCCCTGCGGCTGTCCCTCGGCACCGAGGTGCCGGGCAGCGAGGTCGACCAGATCGTCAAGAAGGGCGACGAGGCCGACGCGCGCTTCACCGTGAAGATCGACCTCGGTGAGAACGGCCAGCCGTGGGAGTACCCGGGGCTGATGCACCTGCGGCGCGTCGGCGGCAAGTGGAAGGTCGTGTGGAGCCCGTCCATCATCCACACGAAGCTGAAGCAGGGGCAGCGGCTCGCGGTGGTGACCAAGGTGCCGAAGCGCGCCCTGATCACCGACACGCAGGGCCGGTCCGTGCTGCGGGTGACCGGCGCGTACATGGTCGGCGTGTACCCCGGGCAGCTCGCCGACCCGCAGCGCACCATCAACCTGCTCACCAAGCAGACCAAGATCGACGGGGGGCGGCGGCTGGACGCCGAGCGCCTCCTCGGCCGCGTCCGGTCCGCCCCGCCGCAGGAGTTCCTGCCGCTGCTGACCCTCCAGGTCCCCGCGCACCTCGGGCTGATCCAGCGGCTCGGCAACGTGCCGGGGCTCCAGTTCAAGGGCATCCAGGCGCCGATCGCGCCCGGCTACGCGCCCGAGCTGATCGGCAACCTCGGGCCCGCGACCGCTGACCGCCTCCAGCAGGTCGGCGCCCCCTACCAGCCGGGCGACACGATCGGCGTCAGCGGCATCCAGCTCCTCCAGCAGCGCCGCCTGGCGGGCACCCCGACCGTCCAGGTCGTCGCGCAGGACGAGAGCGGCAAGAACACCGAGGAGCTGCGGTCCTGGGAGGGCCAGAAGCCGCAGGCCGTGCAGACGACCCTCGACCCGACCTTCCAGGCCCGCGCCGACGCCGCCCTCGGCCAGCTGCCCTATCCGGCGTCGATGGTGGCCGTCCGGCCGAGCACCGGCGAGGTGCTGGCCGTGTCCAACCACGGGACGAACGGCCGCAACCTCGCGTTCGAGGGCCGCTACCCGCCCGGCCTGGCCTTCGGCATCGTGTCCACCGAGGCGCTGTTCTCCCAGGCGGGGATGAAGCCGTCCACGGAGACGACCTGCCCCGGCACCGTCACGATCGGCGGCAAGACGTTCGCGAACAGGGGGCTTGGCAAGGGGACCTTGGCCGACCACTTCGCCACGTCCTGCAAGACCGCCCTCGCCCAGCTCGGCTCCAAGCTGGACGCGCAGGCCCTCGTCAAGGAGGCGGCGCAGTTCGGCCTCGGCAAGGACTACGGGCTCAGCGTCCCCGCGTTCACCGGCTCCGTGCCGACCCCCGCCAACGAGGGCGAGAAGGCCGCGATGATGATCGGGGAGGGGAACGTCCAGGTGAGCCCCCTCGCGATGGCCCTGGTCGCGGGCGCGGCGCAGAGCGGCACGTGGCGGCCGCCGTACGTGCTGAAGGACATCCCGCAGAGCGTCCAGCCGCCGCAGGCGCAGAGCCTCCAGCCGGAGCCGATCGCCAGCCTCAAGAAGGTCCTCGGCCAGACGGCGACGCGCGGGAACGCCAAACCCGCGCGCGTGTCCGGCGACGTCGTCGGCGTGGCCGCGCTCACCACCTACCAGGAGGGCGGACGCACGAAGACGGTCTCCTGGTTCGTCGGCTCCGCCGGGGACCGCGCCTTCGCGCTCGCCGTCGAGGGCCGCGTCCCCACCGCCCAGATCGCCGCGCTGTTCCTGCGCGGCGCGCCGCGGACCGCCCGAACCACAGGCTGACCGGGCCGCGCCGCGACTTTGTCAGCTCTTTACGCCCGGGACGCAACCAACCCGTCACCCCCGTGCGTCTTTCCGGGTGACTGGGCTTCCGCTTGGGGGGTTGCGGACCCCAGTCGCCGTGATGAGACCAGAGCCTCGTCTCGGGGGAGGCTCTGCCGTCCGGACCGGCCCGACCCTGCCGGTCGACCCCGGTGGGCGCGCCACGCGCACGCCCACCGGGGCTCACGGGTGCCCGGCCGGGGAATGACGTTGCCGGTGCCCGCGTTATCCTTGTAACGTCGTCGTGCGGACGTCCTCGGACTCCGTCTTGACAACTCAACATGGGGGTGACCGGCTTCGACTTCGGTCGTTCGAGCCAGGGGAAGCGGGTCGAGGGTTGCTGTCGTGACCTCGTAAATCCTGTGACAGCAAACCAATAACTGCCAACAAGAAGCAGTCCGAGTTCGCCCTCGCCGCCTGAGCGAGGAGCGAACTCTGTCAGCCCGGGAGCGTCTCCGACCCGGGGTCTGGCATCGCTAGGAGACTCCACCTACCAGCCCGGTCGCGGGGCCGGTAGGAACACCTAACAGCGACTGAGTCCGTCGGCGACACGCCTGCGTGAGCGCCGGGACTGAGAAAACGCCAAGCAGGCTGCACCCGGAGAAGCCCTGACCCATCACCGAAGGACGCGGGTTCGATTCCCGCCACCTCCACCACATGAGAGCCGCCGGCCAGAACACATCTGGCCGGCGGCTTTCGCGTTGCGCGTCCGCTTCGGGCCCCGGGCATCGCGCCGGCGAGGCGCTCCGGTCATTCACGGCATGGTTGACGGCCCGATCTGGTTGCCGCGATTCTTCCCACATGGGCTCGGGGGGACGTGTTCGCTACCAGACCTCTTTCACGGACTCGGCCCGCTGGGACGGGTTCGCGTTCCGTCCCGGCGACATCGTGATCAGCACCCCGGCGAAGTGCGGCACGACCTGGCTGCAGATGATCTGCGCCCTGGAGATCTTCAAGAGCGCGACATTTGACCGGCCGCTCGACCAGATCTCGCCGTGGCTGGACGTCCTGCTGCGCCCGCTCCCCGAAGTGCTGGCCGACCTTGAGGCACAGGCGCACCGGCGGTTCATCAAGACCCATGTGCCGCTGGACGGATTGCCCTTCGACGACCGGGTCACCTACCTCTGCGCAAGCCGGGACCCCCGGGATGTGGCCGTGTCCTTGGACAACCACGCCGGCAACACCGACCGGGCCGTGACCCTGGCATTGCGGGAGGACGCCGTGGGCGCCGCGGTCCTCGACCAGTTGCTGGCCGCCGCTCCGTCCCCGCCGAGCGGGACCGCGCGCGAGCGCTTCTGGTCCTGGGTCGATCCGGCCGCGCCCGGGAAGGCCGTGTCCGACCTGGAGATCATGCTTCACCATCTGGACACGTTCTGGCAGGTCCGCGACCAGCCGAACATCGTGCTGCTGCGCTACGAGGACCTCCTTGATGACCTCGAAGGGCAGATGCGCTACATGGCGGCCCGGCTCGGGATCGCCATCACCGAAACAGCCTGGCCGGACCTGGTCCAGGCCGCGACGTTCGCGGCCATGAAGGGCCGGGCCGACGAGCTCGCGCCCGAAGCCAGCCACGACGGCTTCTATCACGACCCCAGCCGGTTCTTCCGCAGCGGAACAACAGGCCAGTGGCGGCAGGTCCTCAGCGAGGAGGAGCTTCCCCGGTACGCCGCCCGAGTCGCCGAATGCGCGCCCGCGGACCTTGCCGCCTGGATCCATCGGCCCGCACTCCCAGCGGCAGGCGACTTCTAAGGGCGCGGTTCATGAGTGAAGACGCGCCGGAGCCGACGCGGAACTGAGGCGGACACAGACCTTGCCGAGACCGCGGGACCGCTCGCTGGCCGGGTCGACAACGCCGACCCGTTTCCCCGATGCTGCATTCCATTCCGCACCGGGTACGCGAATTCAATGCTGTGGTGCCCGGTCCATCACAGCCGAACAATGAGAGGGCATTCCTGTCGCGGCGGTCCCTGAATAGGCCAGCGCAGGTCGAAGCGGGGGCGGCCCGGCTCCACCCGGTCGGTGTGCCCCGGCGAAGTCGCCCACCGGGTGTCGGCTAGCCGCGTTCAGATATGGCATCCTTTGTCGACGGCGCGATCCGACCGTCGATGCAGGACGTTCGGTATACGGTCCGGCCCATAGCGAATCCAATCCCGGTGCTCGCGAATTCTGGAGAAGCCTTGAGCGATTACACACTGCGCCCGGTCGGGCGTGTCGTGTCGGTCCTCACCGATCGCGAGCAGGCGCCACGCCAGCCCGATGAGGGCGCCCCTGACGCCTGGCTGGTGTTCGACGACCAGTACGCCCCCGCCCTGGACGGATTGACCCCCGGCACCGATGCGCTGCTGTTCACCTGGCTCGACCGCGCCGACCGCGACACCCTCGCCGTCCATCCGCGCGGTGAGGCCTCCCGGCCGGTCACCGGTGTCTTCGCCACCCGGTCGCCCGACCGGCCCAACCCGATCGGCCTGCACACCGTGCACGTCCTCGCCGTGACCGGTTCGCGCGTTCACGTCCAAAACCTTGAGGCCCTCGACGCGACCCCGATCCTGGACATCAAACCCATCCTCACCCCCGACCGGTGAGACCGGGTGTCGCACCGGGTCGGCGGACCTGCCGAGGCCGGATCCTGGCGGGGCGCCTGGCCATAAGCGGACGCTTTCCGACTCGTAGACTGCCGAGGTGAGATTCGGGGTATTGGGGCCGCTGGCCGCTTGGACGGATCATGGCGAGCCGGTCGCGATCCCCGGCCGCAAGGTGCGGGCGCTGCTGGCGGACCTGCTCGTCCACGAAGGGCGAGCGGTGTCGTCCGACCGGCTCGTCGACGACCTGTGGGGCGACGCGGCGCCGGCCGATCCCACGGCCGCGCTGCAAGTGCGGGTGTCGCAGTTGCGGCGGGCGCTGGCGAACGCCGAGTCCGGGGCGCGCGACCTCGTGGTGTCGCAGCCGCCCGGCTACGCGCTGCGGGCCGCGCCCGGCGCGGTGGACGCGGCGAGGTTCGCGCACCTGGCCGAGTTGGCCCAGGCGGCCGACGACCCGCGGACGACGGCCGGGCTGCTGACCGAGGCCCTGGACCTGTGGCGGGGCCCGGCCCTGGCCGACTTCGCGGACGCGGAGTTCGCGCGGGCCGCCGTGACCCGCTGGGAGGAGCGGCGGCTGGCCGCGGCGGAGGCGCTCGCCGAGGCGCGCCTGGCCCTCGGCGAGCACCGCGAGCTGGTCGCCGAGCTGGGCGAGCAGGTGTCCCGGCAGCCGTACCGGGAGCGGCTGCGCGCGGCGCACATGCGTGCCCTCTACCGGGCGGGCCGGGTGGGCGAGGCGTTGGAGAGCTACCAGGATCTGCGCCGCGGGCTCGCCGACGAGCTGGGGCTCGACCCGAGCCCGGAGCTGACCGCGCTGCACGCGGCGATCCTCGCCGGCGACCCGGCCGAGCGGGCGCCGGCGCCCGTGCCGCGTCCGGTGAGGCCCACCACGAACCTGCCGGCCCCGGTGACCGAGCTGATCGGACGCGACCACGACGTCCGGCGCGTCCGCGAGCTGCTGGCGGCGGGACGGCTCGTCACCCTGACCGGCCCGGGCGGCGTGGGCAAGACCAGCGTCGCGATCGCGACCGCCCGCGCCGCGGCCGACGCGTACCCGGACGGCGTGTGGCTGGTCGACCTGACCGCGTGGGACGGACACGGCGACCCGGCGGAGATCGTGCTGTCCGCCCTGTCCATCCCGGACGCGCCGGGCGACGCGGGCACCGGCGCCGGGGCAAGGCTGGCGGCGGCGCTGCGCGAGCGGCGGACGCTGCTGGTGCTGGACAACTGCGAGCACGTGATCGAGCCGGTCGCCGGGCTGACCGCGGCGCTGCTGCCGGTCGCGCCCGGCCTGCGGGTGCTGGCCGCGAGCCGGGAGCCGCTGCGGCTGCGCGGCGAGGCGCGCTGGGACGTGGCGCCACTCGACGTCCCGGGCACCGACGACCCGGACCGGTTGTCCCGGTCGCCCGCCGTCCGGCTGTTCCTCGCGCGGGCCGGGCTGGACCCGGCGCCGGAGACGGCCGCCGCCGTGGCGGAGGTGTGCCGCCGGCTGGACGGCATCCCGCTCGCCCTGGAACTCGCCGCCACCCGGGTGCCCGCGCTCGGCGTCGCCGAGCTCGCGGCCCGGCTGCGCGTGCCGCGCGACCGGTTCGGCCTGCTCGGCACCGGGCCCCGGGACGCGCCCGCGCGCCAGCGCACCCTGGCCGCGGTGATCGACTGGAGCTGGCGGCTGCTGACCGGTCCGGAGCGGGCCGTGCTGCGCCGCCTCGCCGTCCACTCCGGCGGATGCACGCTCGACGCCGCCGAGGCGCTGTGCGCCGGGGACGAGGTCGAGCCCGGCCAGGTGCTCGACCTGCTCGCCGGGCTCGTGGACCGCTCCCTCGTCGTCCGCGCCGCCGGGCCCCGGTTCCGGCTGCTGGAGACGGTGTCGGCGTTCTGCCACGACCGGCTGCGGGAGGCCGGGGAGGAGGCGGCGCTGCGCCGCCGGCACGCCGACCACTACTTGGCGCTCGCGGCGTCGGCCGACCTGCGGCTTCGCGGCCCTGACCAGCGCGAATGGCTGCTCCGGCTGGACGCCGAGACCGCGAACCTGCGCGCGGCCCTGGACGCCTTCCACCGGGACGGCGCGGCGGACCGCGCGCTGCGCCTGGCCGGGACGCTGACCTGGTACTGGTTCCTGCGCGGCCGGTTCGCCGAGGCCGACCGGGTGCTCGCCGCCGCCCTGGACGCGCCGGGCGAAGCGCCGGCCGGCGTCCGGGCGAAGGCGGCGGCCTGGCACGCCGGGCTGGCGCTCATGCGGGGCCGGTCCGGGGCGGAGCTCGTCGCCGGGGCGCTGCGCGACGCGGAGGCGGTGCCGGACCCGGTCGAACGCGTCCGGGCGCAGTGGTTCCTCGCGAGTTCGATCATCAGCTCGGGCGACGAGACGACCACGACGAAGCTGCTGGCGTCCGCCCTGGACACGGCCCGCGCCGCCGGGGACCGCTGGGGCGAGGCGGCGGTGCTGAGCGTCCGCGCCATGCTCGCCCACATGCGCGGGGACCTGGACGCCCTCGAACACGACGCCCGGCGCGGCGCCGAGCTGTTCGCCGAGCTGGGCGACGAGTGGGGCGTGCTCCAGGCCACGAGCTGGCTGATCGGCCTCGCCGACATGACCGGCGACCACGCCGCGGCGACCCGGCTCGCCCGGGACGGCCTCCGCATCGCCGAGGATCTCGGGCTCTGGTCCGACGCGGCCGACCGGCTGAGCTGGCTCGCCTGGACGTCGGTGCAGGTCGGCGACTACGCGAGCGCCCGCGAGCAGGGCGAGCGGGCGCGCCGGCTGGCGGTGGAGCAGGGCCAGGCCGGGGAGGTGTTCGCCACCCTCTCGGTGGCGTTCGCCGCGCGCCGCGGCGGCGATCTCGACCAGGCGGAGGAGCACCTGCGCCGGCTGCTGGCGACCGCCCGGGGGCTGCAGACCGCGGAGAGCAGCCCGCCGTACCTGCCGATGGTCCTGGCCGAGCTGGGGCTGCTGGCCGCGCGGCGCGGCGACCCGGCGACGGCGCTCGCCCACCACCGCGAGGCGTTCGCGACATGCCGCGACCAGGCCTCGGCGCGCGGGATGGCGTGGGCGCTCACGGGCATGGCGGAGGCGGTGGCGCTGGACGGACGCCCCGGCGCCGCCGCGCGGCTGCTCGGCGCCGCCGAGACCGCGCGGCGCGGGACCATCTTGCCGCCATCGCCCTCCGACCAGGCCGAACTCGACCGGATCACGGCGGCCGTTCGCCGGGCGGAGCCCGATTTCGACGCCCTTTTCAAGCAGGGCGCCGAACTCACGCCCGAACAGGCCCGGACCCTCGCGGACGAGGACCGGGCCTGAACCGCTCACCACCGTCTACTTCGGAACGTAGACGTGCACGGCGATTCCCGACTCGAACCGGTTGACGTCGGCCAGCTTCAGGTGCGTCGTGTCGAAGCCCGCGCCCTCGAACAGGTGCAGGCCGGCCCCGAGGATGACGGGGAAATACCAGAAGTGGAACTCGTCGACCAGGCCGTGCTCGACGAGGGTGCGGTCGAGTTCGCCGGTGCCCCATTTCAGGATGTCCTTGCCCGGCTGCTCCTTGAGCTTGGCGACCTCCTCGGGAACGTCCTTGAGAAGGGTGGCGTTCCACCTGGGGGCCTCCGTCAGTGTCCGCGACGCCACGTACTTGGGCATCGCGTTGATCATGTCGGCGACGGGGTCCCCGGCCCGCGACATCCATGCGTCCGCCATTGCCTCGTAGGTGAGCCGTCCGACGAGGATGGCGTCCGCCCTCTTCATCAAGGAGGCCGAGTAGTTGCCGTGGTCGTCGTCCCAGTAGGGCATGCCCCAGTGCTGCGGCTCCGCTCGGGACGCCGTCGACGGAGTGGTGTCGTTGATGACCCCGTCCAGTGACACGAACGTCGACTCGATCAGCTTGCGCATCGTGCTGCTCCCTCTTCCTTCCGGCGCCTGCCCGGCGCCGGTTTCGATGACTCAAAGCTGCCGGACGGCCCTTACCGTTTCCTTCAGGTCTCCCATCGCCCCGCCGTAAGACGGCTGTCGTGATCGCCAGATCAAGGGCGCGGTGGTGGCGGGTCGCCCTCGGTCCAAGGCGAACGCCCCCATTCGTCGGACGAGTGTGCCGCGGCCGACGATTCGGGCTCGGTCAATTCGTCGGGTTCGACGATGCGGCACGACCGTCGCTCGGCGACGCTCATCGGTGTCGCTTGTGCTCGTCGGTGATTCAAGGAGCTCGAGGGTGGGTCAAGGCACCAGGTCGCCGGTGGAATCGGAGATAGCAGAGGTGTTCGGGTCGGCGGGGGCGCGCGGTTTCCTGCACGCCCGCGAGGTCGGCGTCTGCGATGGCCCCGAGGTCAGTGTCGGCGCTGAGGATCCCGTAGTCCTGGCATCGGTGTTCAAGGTGCCGGTCGCGGTCGCCTACGCGTGCGAGGTGGCCGCGGGGCGGCTCGACGAGAACGAACGGATCACGGTCACGTCGGGGTATCGCATCGGCGGCATCGGCACGGCCGGCTGCGCCGACGACGTGACGATGACATGGCGCGACCTCGTGCTGTTCATGATGACGTTGAGCGACAACGCGGCCACGGACGTCGTCTTCCGCCGCATCGGGAAAGCAGCCGTTGACCAGGTCCTTCGCAACCTCGGGCTACACAGGACGCGGCTGATCGGATGCTGTGCGGATCTGTTCGCCTCGATCGCGGCCGATCTCGGCGGGGACGACCGCCAGGACCCGGACGCCGCGCTCGCCGCGGCTGACCCCCACGAGATCTGGCGACTCGCGGTGCTGGACCCGGCGCGCACGACCGCGTCGACGCCGCGCGAGATCACCACGCTCCTCGACGCCGTCTGGACCGACGGCGCCGGACCGCCGGCAGCGTGTGAGCGGGTACGCGACATCATGGCCAGGCAGGTCTGGCCGCACCGGCTCAGCTCCGGCTTCGAGCCGGACGTCGGCGTCGCCGCGAAGACGGGCACCCTGCCCGCCATCCGCAACGAAGCCGGAGTAGTCAGCTACCCGGACGGCAGGCGGTACGCGGTCGCCGTGTTCACCCGGGCCGACTCGCTGGCCGACCGGTTGCCGAGGGTGGACGCCGCCATCGGTCGCGCGGCCCGGCTCGCCGTCGATGAGCTGCGCTCGGGGCGATAGGCACTCGCCCGCGGGCGGTGGGCGGCCGACCTCGTCCGTTCGGACGAACGACCTGCTGCGATTCGGTGTACGCGACGAAGTCGGCTGTGCCACCGCGTCGATAGCGTCGAGGTCAAGTCCCACTGACGAAGGGGGTCCGGACCATGGGCTCTTACCCGGAACTCCAAGCGCTGCTCGATGAGACGGCCCGGCAGTCCGGAGTACCCGGCGCCGCTGTCGGGATTCTTCATAACGGCGGGGAGAGTCTCCTGTCTACCGGCGTGACCATCACGGACTCCGAGTACGCGGTCGACGAGGACACCCTCTTCATGATCGGGTCCACGACGAAGACGTTCACCGCCGCGCTTCTGGTGGCGCTGGCCGAAGAGGGCCTGCTGGACTTGGACGAACCGGTGGTGGCGTACCTGCCCGACTTGGTCCTGGCGGATCCGGTGGCGCGGGAGGCCGTCACGTCACGACATCTCCTCACCCACACCGGGGGCTTCCTCGGCGACCGCGACATCGAAGCCGGGTGGGGGGACGACGCCCTTGCGGCGGCCGTGAGCCGGTTCGGCGAACTGCCGCAGGTGTTCCCGCCCGGGACCGTGTTCTCCTACAGCAACACCGGGTTCATGCTCGCCGGCCGCTTGGCCGAGGTCGTCGGCGGCGCGTCATACGAGGATCTCGTCCGTACCCGCATCCTCGAACCGCTGCGGATGCGCGATTCCCTGTTCCTGCCGTGGGAGGTGCTCCTCCGCAAGCATTCCGCGGGACACGCCCTCACGGCCGACGGCCCCGCCGTTCCCTCGTCCATGGGACTCAGCCGGGCGGGGAACCCGGAGGGCGGCCTCTGGTCGTCGGCGCGCGATCAGTTGCGTTGGGCGCGCTTCTTCCTCACCGGCGAGGCCGCGGGCACGAAGCCGATCAGCGACGCCGGGCGTGAGCTGATGTGGCGACCGCACCGGCGTGCCGCGCTCGCCTTCGAGGAAGTGGGCCTGAGTTGGCTGCGGACCCGGCACGGCGAGCGCGCCGTGGTCCGCCACGGCGGCAACGTGGGTTTCCTCCAGGTGTCGGAATTCATCACGGTGCCGGGCGAGGACTTCGCGGTCACCGTTCTGACGAACAGCGGCGGAGGCGGCGCGGTCGGCGCCGCGGTCGTGCGGTGGGCCCTGGAGAACGTCGCGGGCATCACCCCGCCGCCGACCGTGCCCACAGTGCCCGTCGATGATCTGTCCGGCTTCGTCGGACGGTTCGAGACGGGGGACCTCGGCTTCGAAATCAGTGTCGCGGGTGAGAACCTCAGCGTGCGGATGACCATTCCGGATGACCAGGACGCGCCTTCGCCGCCGCCGTTCACCGTGGCGTTCGTCGACGACGACGTCTTCGCGCGGGCCGAGGACACCCGGCAACGCACCGGCCGTTTCATCCGAAACGAGGCCGGGCGCGTGACGATGCTCGAATTCGGCGGGCGGACGGCGGTCCGCGTCCGGACCCGGTGAGTCGAGAGCGCCTTCGGGCCGGTTCCTGATTCAGGAACCGGCCCGTTTTTTCATCGCCCGCCGTCGAGCCGACATCCTTCAGCGTGGGGGATCACTGGTGAATACAACGAATCGGCGGCCGCAGATTGTCGTCGCCGACGAACTCCCTGTGTGACACTGTCTCTACCATCAAGCCGCATGGGCAACCTTGAGGACATTCGGGCCTGGCTCGACGAGCGGCTTCCGTCGCTGCTCGAACGGCACGACGTGCCGGGCGCGGGGTGGGCCGTGGCGCAGGGCGACCAGGTGGTCGACGGAGCAGCCGGGTCGCTCAGCAAGGCGACCGGAGTGGCGGCGACCGCGGACTCGGTCTTCCAGATCGGATCGGTCACCAAGCTCTGGACCAGCACCCTGGTCATGCAACTGGCCGACGAGGGCGAGGTCGACCTCGACCAGCCGGTGCGGGCCTACCTGCCGGAGTTCCGCGTCGCCGACGAGGAGGCGGCCGCGCGGATCACCGTCCGGCAGTTGCTCGGCCATACCGCCGGGTTCGAGGGCGACATCCTCACCGACACCGGGGTAGGCGACGACTGCCTGGAGAAGTACGTCGCGACCCTGGGCGAGGTGCCGCAGCTCTTCCCGCCCGGCGAGCGGTTCTCCTACAACAACGCCGGCTACTGCGTGCTCGGCCGGCTCGTGGAGGCGCTGCGCGGGCGGCCGTACGACGCGTGCCTGCGCGAACACCTCATCGCGCCGCTGGGGCTCACCCACACCGCCACCGGTCCCTACGAGGCGATCATGTTCCGCGCCGCGGTGGGCCACATCGAGCCGGAACCGGGCGCCGGATACGCGCCCGCGCCGGTGTGGGCCATGGCGCGGTCGAACGCCCCGGCCGGCTCGATGCTCGCGATGAGGCCCCGGGACCTGGTCGCCTTCGCGCGGACGCACCTCGACGACGGCGTGGCGGCGGACGGCGCCCGGGTGCTGGCCCCGGGGACCGCCGCCCGGATGCGCGAACGGGAGGTCGACCTGCCCGATCTCGGCGTCATGGGGACGTCCTGGGGTCTCGGTTTCGAACGGTTCGACACGCCCGCCGGCGCCATCGTCGGCCACGACGGCAACACCATCGGGCAGGCGGCCTTCCTGCGGATGGTCCCCGACGCCCGGCTGGCCGTCGCGCTCCTGACCAACGGCGGCGACGCCGTCTCGCTCCACCAGGACGTCGCGGGCCGCGTCCTCGGCGAGCTCGCCGATGTCGCCCTGCCCGCCCTCCCCGTCCCGCCCGAGCGGGCTCGGCCGATCGACGCGGAGCGGTACGTCGGCACCTACTCGGCCCAGGCCTTCGACCTCACCGTCAGCCAGGACGGCGACCGGCGGATCTGGATCGAGCAGACCCCCAAGGGAGTCCTCGCGGAGATGGGCGAGCGGGTCAAGCGCACCGAGCTCGTCCACTACCGCGACGACGTGCTGATTCCGGTCCATGCCGACGGCGGCGCGCACACGCCGCACGCGTTCGTGGGCGACGACGGCACCGGCCGCGCGCTGTACCTGCACCTCGGCCGAGCGGTCCGCCGCGCCGGCGCCTGATCACTGATCCCAGCCACGAGAACGTACGGGACGGAACCAAAATGAAACTGAGCACTGTGGGCATCCCCGGCCTCTGCCTCGCGCTGGCCGCGACCGCGCTCGCGGGCTGCGGGGGCGGCTCGAAGGGCGGCGGGAAGGCCGAGGTGGTCGACGGCGGCACCTTCACCCTCGGGCTCTCCTCGGACCCGGGCGCCCTGGACCCGCAGATGGGCGCGGAGAGCGCCCTGAACACCGTCACCCAGTTCGCCTACGACTCGCTGGTCGGCGTCGACGCCGAGACCGGCGAGATCCAGTCGGCGTTGGCCAAGAGCTGGCAGGTCAAGGGCAAGACGGTCACGCTGACGCTCGCCGACGGCATCACCTGCTCCGACGGCGCCCGCCTCACCGCCTCCGACGTGGCGGACAACATCAACTTCGTCGGTGATCCCAAGAACAAGAGCCCCTTCCTGGGCGCCTTCCTCCCGGTCGGCGCCACGGCGAAGGCCGACGACGCCACGCGGGTCGTGACGCTCACGCTGGCCCAGCCCGCCCCGTTCGTCCTCAACGGGCTGTCCATCCTGCCGATCGTCTGTCCCAGCGGCATGAAGAAGCGGTCCTCGCTGAAGACGGCGACGGCCGGCACCGGGCCCTACAAGCTGGTCGAGGCCGCGCCGGGGGACCACTACACCTACGCGATCCGCGACGGCTACACCTGGGGTCCGAACGGTGCGACGACCGCGACGAGGGGCCTGCCGAAGACCGTCGTGATCAAGGTCGTCGAGAACGGGACGACCGCCGCGAACCTGCTGCTCTCGGGCGGGCTGACCGCGGCTCAGATCGTCGGGGCCGACGCGGAGCGGCTGGAGAAGGCGGGCCTGTACGCCGCCAAGACCTCGGCTCTCGTGGGGGAGCAGTGGTACAACCAGCGGGTCGGCCGGCCCACCAGCGACCCGAGGGTCCGCAAGGCCCTGACCCTCGCGATCGACCTCGGCCAGCTGCGGAAGGTGCTCACGTCGGGCCGCGGCACCGCGGCCACCACGCTGGCCGCGAACGAGCCGGTCGCCTGCCGCGGCGACTCGGTCTCCCGCGCGCTGCCGGGCCACGACCCGCAGGCGGCGGGCGCGCTGCTCGACCAGGCGGGCTGGACCAAGGGGAGCGACGGCATGCGCGCCAAGGGCGGCAAGCCGCTGGCGCTGACCTTCCTGTACCAGAACAACAACGGCACCGGCGGCGACGCCGCGGCCGAACTGGCGGTGCGGCAGTGGAAGGCGGTCGGTGTGAAGGCCACCGCGCACAGCCAGAACGAGACCACGCTGACCGGCACCCTCTTCGGCGCCGGGGACTGGGACGTCACCTGGGTCCCCGTCAACGTCATCGCGCCGGACCAACTCGTGCCCTTCCTCTCCGGGCCGGCGGCGCCGGACGGGAACAACTTCGCCGGGATCTCCGACCCCGACTACGACGCGGCGGTGAAGTCGGCGATGGGGGTCCAGGGCGTGGCCGGGTGCCGCGACTGGCTCGCCGCCGAATCCGGCCTGATCGCCAAGGGGGACGTCGTGCCGTTCGCCAACAACGTCGTGCGCACGTTCGGCAGGTCCGCGGAATTCCAGACGCCCGGCCAGCTCGTCCCGACCAGCATCCGCATGCTGGCGAAGTAGCGAAGGGCGGCAGTGGACATGTCGGTGACCTCGACCGCCCCGGGCGGGCCCGCGGACCTGGCGCGACCGCGGTTCTGGGCCCGTCCGTGGGTGCGGTTCGGCGTCCGGCGCCTCGGGCGGCTGCTGATCTCGCTGTGGGTGCTGGTGACGGCGTCCTTCGCCATGATCCACCTCATCCCCGGGGATCCGGTCCGGGGAGCGCTCGGCCCCACCGCGCCGGCGGACCTGGTCGAGGCGCGCCGGCGCGCCCTGGGCCTGGACGACCCGATCCACGTCCAGTACCTCCACTACCTGAAGGGGCTGCTCACCGGAGACCTCGGCACATCGCTCGTCGCGCGGCTGCCCGTCTCCGATGTGGTGGCCCAGCGGCTGCCGGCCACGCTCTCCCTGGCCGTGCTCGCCTTCCTGGCGGCCGTGGTCGCGGCGATACCGCTGGGCGTCGTCGCGGGCGTGCTGACCCGGCGCGGTCGCGGGCGGCGGACCGAGCTCGCCTTCACCGCGGCCAGCGTCGTCGTGGCGACCGTTCCGGACTTCCTGATCGGCGTCGTGCTGGTCTACGTGTTCGGGATCCAGCTCGGGTGGCTGCCCGTCGCCGGTGACGAGAGCGCGGCGGCGTACGCGCTGCCGGTGCTCTCGCTGGCGATCGGGCCGGCGGCGATCCTCGCCCGGATCGTCCGCGTCGAGATGGTCGGCGTGATCGAGGCGGACTTCGTCCGCACGGCGCGGGCCAAGCGCCTGCCCGCCCGGACGATCTACTTCGGCCACGCCCTGCCCAACGCGGTCACGGCCGCACTGACGATGGGCGGGCTGCTGCTGAGCGCGATGGTCGCCGGGACCGTCCTGGTCGAGAACATCTTCGCCTGGCCGGGCCTCGGCAGCACGATCGTGCGGTCCATCCTCACCAAGGACTACCCGGTGGTGCAGGCGATCGTGCTCGTGTACGGCGTCGGCGTGCTGATCATCAATCTCGTCATCGACGTCGCCCTCGCCCTGCTCGATCCCCGCTCGAAGATCCGGGAGGACTGACGGATGCAAGGACGCTGGACCCGAGTCGTCCGTACCCCACTGGGCCTCGCCGCGACCGCGCTCGTGGCGGCGGTCGTCGCCCTGGCCGTCCTCGGGCCGGTGCTGTGGGGCGCCGACGCCGACGCCGTCGATCCCGGCGACACCCTGGCCCGGCCGTCCGGCCGGCACTGGGCGGGGACGGACAGCCTCGGCCGGGACATCCTCCTCCGGGTCCTCGTCGCCTCCCGGCTGTCGATCGTGCTCGCCCTGCTCGCCATCGTGATCTCGGCGGTCTTCGGGCTGCTGCTCGGCTCGGCGCCGTTCGTGCTCGGCCGCCGCCTCGGCCGGCTGGTGTCGGCCGGGGTGGGCATAGCCGTCGCGTTCCCCGGGCTGCTGCTGGCGCTGTTCTTCGCGGTCGTGTTCGGCGTCGGCGCCACCGGCGCGGTCCTCGCCATCGGGCTCGCGGGCGCGCCCGCGTTCGCGCGCCTCACCCAGACGCTCGTCGCCGGGGTCGCCGCGCGGGACTACGTCGCGGCCGCCCGGACGATGGGGATCGGCCGCCCCCGGATCCTGGTCCGCCATGTGCTGCCGAACATCGCCGAACCGCTGATCGTCAACGCCACCATCGGCGCCGGGACCGCGCTGCTGTCCTTCGCCGGCCTGTCGTTCCTCGGCCTCGGCGTCCAATCGCCCTCCTACGACTGGGGCCGCCTGCTCTACGAGGGCATCGGCAACATGTACGTGAACGCGGCCGCGGCGCTCGCCCCGGGAGCGGCGCTGTTGCTGGCCGGGCTGGCGTTCAACCTCTTCGGCGAGGCGGTCGCCCACGGTCTCGGCGTACCGGTCGGCAAGGGCCTGCGCGGGCTCCCCGCCACGCGCGCCGGGTCGGCGGCCGGGCCCGCGCGCACCGACCGCGGCGAGGAGGGCGGGCCGTCGGATGTGGTGCTCGACGTCCGCGACCTTGAGGTCACCGTCTCCGGGCCGTCGGGTCCGGTGCGACCCGTCCGGGGCGTCTCATTCGACGTGCGCCGCGGCGAGGCGGTGGGCATCGTCGGGGAGTCGGGTTCCGGCAAGTCCATGACCGCCCTCGCGGTGACCCGGCTGCTCGCCGACCACAGCCGCGTGGACGCCTCCCGGCTCGAATTCCTCGGAAACGACCTGCTCGGGCCCGACACCGCGGCCCGGCGCCGGATGCTGGGCACCAGGCTGGCCATGGTCTTCCAGGACCCCATGACCGCGTTCAACCCCGTCCGCCGGATCGGCGCCCAGCTCGCGGAAGCGGCCGCGCACCACCAGGGCATGGGCCGCCGGGAGGCGACGGCCCGCGCGGTCGACCGGTTGAGCGCGGTCCGGATCCCCGACGCGGACGCGCGGGCGCGCCAGTATCCCCATGAGTTCTCCGGCGGGATGCGCCAGCGGGCGATGATCGGCATGGGGCTGATGGGCGCCCCGGCGCTGATCGTCGCGGACGAGCCGACCACCGCCCTCGACGTCACCGTCCAGCGGCAGGTGCTGGACCTGCTCGCCGCGATCCGCGCGGCCGACGACGTCGCGCTGGTCCTGATCAGCCATGACGTCGCGGTGGTCCGCGAGGTCTGTGACCGGGTCCTCGTGATGTACGCCGGCCGGATCGTCGAGGACCTGCCGGCCGCCGAGCTGGCCACCGCCGCCCGGCGGCACCCCTACACCCGGGCGCTGGTGGACACGGTGCCCGACATGACCACCGACCCGGCCGAGCCGCTCGCGACGATCCCGGGCCGGCCGGTCGACCCGGGCGACGTGCCGCCCGGCTGCGCCTACGCCGACCGCTGCCCGCTCGCCGACGCCCGCTGCCGGGCCGAGGACCCGCCGCTGGCGGCCGACCCGGGCGAGTCGCGCCATCGCGTCGCGTGCTGGCACGCGGACGAGCCGCTGCCGGACCGGCCTGTCGAGCGGGACACCGACGAGCTGGTGGAGTCGCCATGAACGAGCTGCGCTTCGAGGACGTCACGGTCCGCTACGGCCACAAGACCGCCGTGGACGGGGTCGACCTGACGGTCCCGGACCGCGCGGTGGTCGGGCTCGTCGGCGAGTCGGGCTCCGGCAAGTCCACGCTGGCCCGGGCCGCCGTCGGGCTGGCTCCGCTCAGCCGCGGCCGGATCACCCTCGGCGGCGCGCCGGTTCCGACCCGCGGCCGGCCGCGTCCGCTGCAGATGGTCTTCCAGGACCCGTACTCGTCGTTCGACCCGCGGATGACGGTCGGCGCCAGCGTGGCCGAGGCGATGCCGCCGGGAGCCTCGCGCGCCGAGCGGCGGGCCGAGGTCGAGCGGCTGCTCGAACTGGTGCACCTGAACCCGTCCTGCGCCGATGCCGTCCCGTCCCGGCTGTCGGGCGGTCAGCGCCAGCGGGTCGCGCTGGCGCGGGCGCTGGCGGCGCGCCCGCGCGTGATCATCGCCGACGAGATCACGTCCGCGCTGGACGTGTCGGTCCAGGGGGCGGTGCTCAACCTCCTCCGCGGGCTCCAGCACGAGCTGGGCCTGGCGGTCCTGTTCATCTCCCACAACCTCGCGGTCGTCCGCTACGTCGCCTCGCACGTCGCGGTCATGCGAGGCGGCCGGCTCGTGGAGCAGGGACCCATGACGAGCGTGCTCAGCGAACCCAGCCACGAATACACGCGCGAACTGCTCGCCGCCGTACCCGGGCGAACGACACGAAGGAGCAAGCCATGAGCCGACGACCGCGCATCGAGGACCTCACCGACCTGGCGGTCCCGTCGCAACCCGCGCTGTCGCCGGACGCGCGCCGGGTCGCCTACACACTCCGGACCCTGGACCGCGACCGCGACCGCACCGTCGACCAGCTCTGGCTGGTCGACGCGGACGGCGGGGCGCCCCGCCGCCTCACCTCCGGTCCGGCCGACGCCGCGCCGGCCTGGTCGCCGGACGGTCGCCGGCTCGCCTTCCTCAGAGAAGGACAGGTAGCCGTGCTCGACGCCGGGGGAGGGGAGCCCGAGCGGGTGACCGATCTGCCGCTCGGGGCCGGGGCCCCGCGCTGGAGCCCGGACGGCCGCCGGCTCGCCTTCGCCGCGCCGGTCGACCCGACCGGCGGCGCGCTGGGGCCGATGGTCTCCGACGGCCTCGACTACCAGACCGACGGCGCGGGGTTCCACGGTCCGGTGCGGTGGCAACTGCACGTCCTCGACCTGGACGGCGGCGAGGTCCGGCAGCTCACCGACGGCCCGGAGAGCGCCGGCGACCCGGCCTGGTCGCCGGACGGCTCCGTTCTCGCCTTCGTCCGCAAGGCCGGCGCCGGCAGCGACCTGGTGCACCGCAGCCCGGTGCACCTGCTGGAGGTGGACGCCCCGCACGCCCGGCCGCGAGTGCTCGCCTTCGCGGACGGGGCGGCCGCCACCGTGGGCTGGGCCCCCGACGGCACGGCGCTGCTCGTGGCCGGGTGGCCGGGCGACCCCGTCGGGCACGCCCGCCTGTACCGCGTCCGCGTCACCGACGGCGCGGTCGCCGACCTCTCCGGCGCACTCGACCGCAACGTGATGACCGGCGCCCCCGCCTATCCCGGCGGCCTGCCGCAGGAGCACGAGGACCGGGTCTTCTTCTGCCTGCGCGACCACGGCTGCACCCACCTGTGGTCGGTCATGACCGACGGCGGCGACGCGCGCCCGGACGTGGCCGGGCCCGGCAGGGTCGTCTCGGGGCTGTCGGTCGCGGGCGGCCGCGCCGCGGTCGCGCTCACCACGCCCACGTCGTTCGGGGAGATCGCGGTCGTGGACCTGACGACCGGGGCGGAAACGGTGCTGACCGACCATGGCGCCGCACTCGCCGACGTGGACCCGTACCCGCGCGAAGAACGCTGGTTCACCATCTCCGACGGCACCGAGGTGCAGGCGTGGCTGATGTACGACCCCGCGCGCGGCGGCCCGTGGCCGCTGCTGCTCGACGTGCACGGCGGCCCGCACAACGCGTGGAACACGGCCGCGGACGAGATCCACCTCTACCACCACGAGCTGGTCGACCGCGGTTGGGCGGTGCTGCTGGTCAATCCGCGCGGCAGCGACGGATACGGCGAGGCGTTCTACGACGGCGTCCACGGCGGCTGGGGCGTCGCGGACGCGGCCGACTTCCTGGAGCCGATCGACCGGCTCGTCGCCGAGGGGTTCGCGGACCCGGACCGGCTCGCGGTGGCGGGCTACAGCTACGGCGGTTTCATGACCTGCTGGCTGACCGGCCACGACGACCGGTTCGCGGCGGCCGTCGCCGGGGGCACGGTCGGCGACCTGGTGAGCATGGCGGGCTCCAGCTTCGAGGGCCACTTCCTCAGCGCCTACGAACTCGGCGGCCTCCCGTGGCAGAAGCCCGCGGAGTACGCCGCCATGTCGCCGTTCACCCGCGTGGCCGACGTGCGCACGCCGACCCTGCTCCTGCACGGCGACGCGGACCTGGTCTGCCCGGTCGGGCAGGCGCAGCAGTGGCACACGGCGCTGCGCCAGCAGGGCGTCCCCACCCGGCTGGTCGTCTACCCGGGCGCCTCGCACGTGTTCATCCTGCTCGGCCCGCCCTCGCAGCGGCTCGACTTCAACCACCGCGTGCTGGACTGGCTCGAACAGCACACCCGCCGGGGCGGCCGGGCCCGCGTGGACGCCGCCCACTGGCGGCGTCGGCTGGCCCGGCTCTCCGAGCGGCACAACGTGCCGGGCGCGCAGCTCGCCATCCTCCGCGTCGGGACGAACGGATCAAGCGACGAGCTGGTCGAGGCCGCCCACGGCGTCCTCAACGTCCGCACCGGCGCACCGGTCGGCACCGACTCGCTGTTCCAGATCGGCTCGATCACCAAGGTCTGGACCGCGACCCTGGCGATGGCCCTGGTCGACGAGGGATTGCTCACGCTGGACGCCCCGGTCGCCGAGGTTCTGCCGGAGCTGCGCCTCGCCGACCCGGACGTCACGAAGTCGGTCACGTTGCGGCACCTGCTCAACCACACCAGCGGCATCGACGGCGACGTGTTCACCGACACCGGCCGCGGCGACGACTGCCTGGAGAAATACGTCGCCGTCCTCGGCGACGCCGGGCAGAACCACCCGCCGGGCGCGACCTTCTCCTACTGCAACTCGGGCTACTCGCTGCTGGGCCGGATGATCGAGAAGGTCACCGGGCAGACCTGGGACCAGGCGCTGCGCGATCGGCTCCGCGTCCCGCTCGGGCTGACGCACACGGTGACCCTGCCCGAGGAGGCGCTGCTCTTCTCCGCCGCGGCCGGTCACGACGAGCACGACGGCGAGATCGTCCCGGCCCCCGCCTGGTCGCTGCCCCGCTCGCTCGGCCCGGCCGGGCTGATCGTCTCCACCGCCGCCGAGGTGCTGGCCTTCGCGCGCCTGCACCTGACCGGCGGCGTCGCGTCCGACGGCACGCGCGTCCTCAGCGCGGAGAGCGCCGCCGCCATGGCCGCGCACCAGGCGGACCTGCCCGACAAGCACATCCTCGGTGACTCCTGGGGGCTCGGCTGGGTCCGGTTCGGCTGGGACGGGCACCGCCTGATCGGCCACGACGGCAACACACTCGGGCAGTCCGCGTTCCTGCGGATGCTGCCCGCGCAGGGGCTCGCCGTCGCCCTGCTCACCAACGGGGGCCACGCCCGCGACCTGTACGAGGACCTGTACCGGGAGATCTTCGCGGAGGTCGCCGGCGTCGCGATGCCGCGGCCGTTCGCGCCACCGCCGGAACCGGTGACCGCCGACGTGGCGCGCCACGTCGGCGTCTACGAGCGGGCCGGAGTGCGGATCGAGGTCGAGAACGGCCCGGCGGGGCCGCTGATCCGGACCACCATCACCGGGCCGCTCGCCGAGCTGGTGCCGGACCCGGTCGACGAGCACCCGCTGGTCCCCGTCGGCCCGGATCTGTTCGCCGTCAAGCCGCCCGGGGCGCAGACCTGGGAGCCGGTCGTCTTCTATGAACTGCCGACGGGCGAGCCGTACGTGCACACCGGTGTTCGCGCGACCCCGAAGGCGGGCCGGTGACGGCCGTCCTCCGCGACATGGTCACCGACGCGCGCACCCTCATCGAGTGCGAGTCGCCCTCCGGCGACCGGGCCGCCGTCGCGCGCTCGGCCGAGGTCGTCGCGCGGGTCGGCGCCGCCCGCCTCGGCGTCGCGCCCGAGCGGATCGTGCTGGACGGTCGCACCCACCTGCGCTGGCGGCTCGGCACGGGACCGTCACGGGTCCTGCTGCTCGGCCACCACGACACGGTCTGGCCGCTCGGCTCGCTGGCCGACCACCCGTGCGCCGTCGAGGGCGGCATCCTGCGCGGACCCGGCTGCTTCGACATGAAGGCCGGGCTGGTCATGGCGTTCCACGCGGCCGCCGGCCTCGACGGCGTCACCCTGCTCGTGACCGGCGACGAGGAGGTCGGCTCGCCCAGCTCCCACCGACTGGTCGAGCGGGAGGCCAGGGCGGCGGCAGCGGCCCTGGTGCTCGAGGCGTCCGCCGGCGGCGCCCTCAAGACCGAGCGCAAGGGCGCCTCGCAGTACGAGGTGCGCGTGACCGGGCGCGCCGCCCACGCCGGGCTTGAGCCCGAGCGGGGCGTGAACGCCACCCTTGAGCTCGCCCGCCAGGTGCTGGCCGTCGCCGCGCTCTCCGACCAGGAGGCCGGTACCACGGTCACGCCGACCGTCGCCCGCGCGGGCGCCACCGCCAACACCGTCCCGGCGGAGGGAGTGTTCGCGGTCGACGTACGGGCCAGAACCGTGGCGGAACAGGAGCGGGTCGACCGGGCGCTCCGCGCCCTGCGGGCCGGGACGCCCGGGGCGCGCGTCGAGACGACCGCCGGGTCGAGCCGGCCCCCGCTCGAAGCGGCCGCCTCGGCGCCGCTCTACGAGCTGCTCTGCCGGATCGCCGCGCGGCGGGGACTGCCCGAGCCCGCCCGGGCCGCGGTCGGCGGCGCGTCCGACGGGAACCTCACCGCCGGCGTCGGCACACCCACCCTGGACGGCCTCGGCGCGGTCGGCGGCGGCGCGCACGCCGACGACGAGCACGTGCTGATCGAGGAGATGCCGCCGCGCACCTCGCTGTTGCGCGCGCTGGTCGAACGACTGCTGGCGGACCCGCCGGGCCCGCTCGCCACGTCCGCCGCGGGGCGCCCGCGGGACCCCCGACACGCTGAGGAGCGGGAACGCCGTGACCGATAGCAGCGCAACGGCAGCGGAGCCGGTGCTGGACCACGCGCTGCGGGCCGCGGACGCCGCGGCGCGGGCCGCCGGCGTCTCGGTGCGCGAACTCTCCGGACTCGCCGAGCTCACCGACCTCGTCGGGCTGTTCGGCGCCATCTGGGGCCGCTCCGCGAACCCGCCGGTGACCATCGACCTGCTGCGCGCCTTCGCCAAGGCGGGCAACTACGTGGTCGGCGCCTTCGACGGCGACCGCCTGGTCGGCGCCTGCGTGGGGTTCTTCCACGCCCCGGCGGGCGGCGCCCTCCACAGCCACATCGCCGGCGTCTCCCCGGCCGCCGCCGGCCGCGGCGTCGGCTTCGCGCTCAAACTGCACCAGCGGGCGTGGGCGCTGCTGCGCGGCGTCTCCGAGATCGCCTGGACGTTCGACCCGCTGGCCGCTCGGAACGCCTACTTCAACCTCGTCAAGCTGGCCGCGCGACCGGTCGAGTACCTGCCGGACTTCTACGGCCCGATGCTGGACGCCCTCAACGGCGACGACTACTCCGACCGGCTTCTCGTGCGCTGGCGGCTCCGCGACGGGGACGGGGGCCTCGCCGGACCCGCGAGCGGCGTCGGCGGCATCGCCGAAACCGAGCTCAGAGCGGGCGCCGTCGTCGCGCTGGGCATCGCCGAGGACGGCGGCCCGGTCCCCGGCGGGCTCGACGGCGCGACCTCGCTCGTCGCCGTGCCCCCGGACATCGCGGCGCTCCGCGCGGCGGAGCCGGAGCTGGCGCGGCGCTGGCGCCTCGCCGTCCGCGCGGCGCTCATCGACCTGACCGGCCGGGGCGGCCGGATCGACGGCTTCGACCGGACCGGCTGGTACGTCGTACGGAGGGAATCATGAACATCACCGGTGTAGAACTGCGCCGAATCTCCATGCCGCTGGTAGCGCCGTTCCGCACGTCGTTCGGCACCGAGAGCGTCCGGGACGTCCTGCTCGTCCGCGTGATCGCCGACGACGCCGAGGGCTGGGGCGAGTGCGTGGCGATGACCAGCCCCCGGTACTCCGCCGAATACGTCGACGCGGCCGCGGACGTGCTGCGCCGGTTCCTCGTCCCGGCGGTGATGGCGGCCGGGCTGTCGGCGGCACGCTCCGTCGCCGAGGTCCTCGCCCCGTTCAAGGGTCACCGCATGGCCAAGGCGGCCCTCGAAATGGCGGTGCTGGACGCCGAACTGCGCGCGGAGAACCGCTCGTTCGGCCGCGAGCTCGGCGCCGTGCGCGAACGGGTTCCGTGCGGTGTGTCGGTCGGGATCATGGACAGCGTTCCCGAGCTCCTCGACGCCGTCGAGGGCTACCTCGCCGAGGGCTACGTCCGCGTCAAGCTCAAGATCGAGCCCGGCTGGGACGTCGAGCCGGTGCGCGCGGTCCGCGAGCGGTACGGCGACGATCTGCTGCTCCAGGTGGACGCCAACACCGCCTACACCCTGGCCGACGCGCGGCAGCTCGCCCGGCTGGACCCCTTCGACCTCCTGCTGATCGAGCAGCCCCTCGACGAGGAGGACATGCTCGGCCACATGGAACTGGCCAAGCGGGTCCGGACGCCGATCTGCCTGGACGAGTCCATCGCCTCCGCCCGCGACGCCGTGGCCGCGATCCGGCTCGGCGCCTGCCGCGTGGTGAACATCAAGCCCGGTCGGGTCGGCGGATACCTGGAGGCCCGCCGGATCCACGACGTCTGCGTGGCGCACGGCGTTCCGGTGTGGTGCGGCGGGATGCTCGAAACCGGCCTCGGCCGGGCCGCCAACGTCGCGCTCGCCGCCATGCCCGGGTTCACCCTGCCCGGCGACACCTCGGCGTCGGGGCGGTACTACGCCTCGGACATCACCGAGCCGTTCGTGCTCGACGACGGCCACCTCGATGTCTCCACCGGCCCCGGGCTCGGCCTGGCCCCGGTGCCGGACCGGCTCGCCGAGGTCACCACCGCGAGTGAGTGGCTCACCTTGTGAACGGTTGACCACGACGAAGGCCCACTGGGCATGACGGTTCCGACTTGGTGGCAATCCAGTGCTTACTTACCATGAGACGGTGGAGCAGCATGTCAGCACCGCGCGTCCCCGCAGGAGCCTGGGCCGGGTCGTGGACGACCTCGGCGCGACCCTGCTCGAACTCGCGTACGGCGACCCCGACCGTCCCGGCGAGATCAGCGCCGTCGTCTTCCACGACCCGCTCGACCAGCCGGTGCTTCCGCCGCATGCCCTGGTGCTCGGCGTCGGGGTGGACGCTTCGGACCAGGTGGCCGCGCTCATACGCGTGCTGGGGCGCCAGAACGCGGCCGCGCTCGTCCTCCGCGCGCCGATCTCGCTCACCGACGAGGTGCGGGCCGCCGCGGACGAGGCGGCGGTCACCGTGCTCGGCCTGCGCCGCGGGGCGCCGTGGGGCCACTTGAGCGAGCTGCTCCGCTCCCTGCTCACCCAGGGCACGGGAGCGGTGCCTCCCGAGGAGGAGTCGCTCGGCGGGCTGCCCGCGGGCGACCTGTTCGCGGTCGCCAACGCGATCGCGGCGCTCCTCGACGCGCCGATCACCATCGAGGACCGCAGCTCCCGCGTGCTCGCCTTCTCCGGCCGCCAGGACGAGGCCGACCCGTCCCGCGTCGAGACGATCCTCGGCCGGCAGGTGCCGGAGCGGTACGCGCGCGTCCTGCACGAGCGCGGGGTCTTCCGGGAGCTGCTCCGCAGCGGCCAGCCCGTCTTCATCCAACCCACCCTTGACGGGATAGGCGGCTTGACGCTGCCGCGCGTCGCCATCTCCGTGCGCGCGGGGGACGAGGTGCTCGGTTCCATCTGGGCGGCGGTGCCCGCCCGGCTCAGCGAGGAGCGTGAGGAGGCGCTGCGCGAGTCGGCCAAGCTGGTCGCGCTGCACATGCTCAGGGTCCGCGCCGGCGCCGACGTGCAGCGGCGGATGCGGGCCGACCTGCTGAGCACCGCGCTCGAAGGCGGCGCCGCCGCGGGTGAGGCGCTCGAACGGCTCGGATTGTCGGGTCAGGCGCTGCTCGTGCTCGGCGTGGCTCTCGACGAGCGGAGCCCGCGCTACGACGGCTTGGACAGCGCGGCCGTGGTCCATGAGCGACAGCAGCTCAGCGACGCGTTCGCCCTGCACCTGTCCGCGATCCACCCCCGGTCGGCCGCGGCGGCGGTCGGAGCGGTCAGCTACGGACTGGTGCCCCTGACCGGGGCCGCGGAGAAGGCCGAGACCCGCGCGGTGCGGATCCTTCAGGACTTCCTGGGCAGGGTGGGCGACCGGCTGCCGCCGATCACCGCGGTGGGACCGGTGGCGTTCGGCCTGCCCGACGTCGCCCACAGCCGCTCCTGCGTCGACCGGGTTCTGCGGGTGCTCCGCGACGGAGGCCCCCACCGGCGGATCGGCCGCTTCGACGAACTGCAGGGCGAAGCATTGATCTCGGAGTTGCGCGACCTCGCCACGGCTCGAAGCGAGCGGCCGACGGGCGCGCTGGCGCGGCTGGCCGACTACGACCGCCGGCACCGCGGCAACCTCGTCCAGACCCTCCGCGCATGGCTGTACGCGTTCGGGGACGTCGCGGCGGCCTCCGAATCGGTCGCCGTCCACCAGAACACATTCCGGTACCGGCTCCGGCGGGCCGCTGAGGTCGGGCAGTGCGATCTCAACGATCCCGACCAGAGATTCGCCATGATGGTGCAACTACAGGTGCTCTGCGCCGACGCGCCCCCGCCCCCATGAGCCTGGCGGTCGGCCTGGGATGGCGCCCCCAGGTCCGTGCTAACGCCAGGCAGGTCGTACTGCTTGTTCGGGGCCTGAAATCGGCCGCGCACCGAGTGGGCACACACCACGGTCTAGATCGGGCGCTGACCATGGAGCGTGTCGTCACGCCGTCCCGCGATCAACTGATGATGGTGATGAGGTCGGCGCGAAGGGCGTCCAGGTCGGCTTTGGCCTGCGCGCGGGCCGCTGTGACGTCGTTCCCGGCGGGGTGGACGACTTCCAGGTAGCACTTGAGTTTGGGTTCGGTTCCGGAGGGGCGGATGACGACTCGGGCGCCTTCGGCCAGGTGGAATCTGAGTCCGTTGGTGGGTGGTAGGCCGTTCGAGCCGTGGGCGAGGTCGTCGAGCGACTCGACGGCGCGCCCGCCGAGCCGGGGCGGGGGATCCTTGCGTAGCCGCGTCATTGCCGCTGTGATCATCGACGGGTCCTGGGCCCGGATGGAGACCTGTGTGGTGGCGTGTAGGCCGTATCGGCGGGCTTGGTCGTCCAGGAGGTCGGGCAGGGTGCGGCCGTCGCGGTGGGCCTGGGTGGCGAGTGCGGTGATGGCGAGTGCGGCGCTGATGCCGTCTTTGTCGTTGACCAGGACGCCTCGGTCGTCGCCCACGCTGTAGCCGAGTGCTTCTTCGTATCCGAACACCATCCGGTCGGAGGGTCGGGCGGCGCGCATGATCCATTTGAAGCCGGTGAGTGACTCGGCGTATCGGACGCCGTGCCCGGCCGCGATGGCGCGCAGCAGCGAGGACGACACGATCGTCGTGACGACCAGGCGGTCGTCGCCGGTGGTGTGGCGGAGGATGTGTTCGGCGAGCAGGCCGCCGAGTTCGTCGCCGGTGAGTGTCCGCCAGCCGCCCTTGTCGGGGATGGCGATGGCGCAGCGGTCGGCGTCCGGGTCGTTGGCGATCACCAGGTCCGCGCCGCGCTCGCGGGCCAGCGCCAGCGCGAGGTCGAGCGCGCCGGGCTCCTCCGGGTTCGGGAACGCGACGGTCGGGAAGTCGGGGTCGGGCTCGGCCTGCTCGGGCACGACGACCGGGGCCGGGAACCCGGCCCGGTCGAACGCGGCGAGCAGCACGTCGCGCCCCACCCCGTGCAGTGGCGTGTAGACGATCGACAGGGCGCTGTCACCGGTGAAGCCCAGGCGCAGGGACGACACCGCGTCCAGGTAGAGGTCGGTGGTGTCGTGGACGGGCCAGCCTTCGCCCAGCGGCAGCTCGTCGACGCGTCCGACCGCGTCGATGGCGGCGGAGATCTCCGCGTCGGTCGGCGGGGCGATCTGCGCTCCGTCCGCCCAGTACACCTTGTAGCCGTTGTCGCGGGGCGGGTTGTGGCTGGCCGTGACCATCACGCCCGCGACGACGTCGGCGAAGCTCCGGGTGAAGTGCGCCAGGACGGGCGTCGGCACCGGCTCGGCGAACACCTCGGGACGCAGCCCGGCCCCGCTGAGCACGGCCGCGGTGTCGGCGGCGAACCGGCGTGAGCCGTGCCGCGCGTCGAACCCGATGATCACCCGGCTGTCGGGGGGTAGGCAGGCGGCCAGGCCCGCCGCCGCGCGCATCACCGTGACCCGGTTCATCCGGTTCGGACCGGCGCCCAGCTCGCCGCGCAGCCCCGCCGTCCCGAACTCCAGCCGCGCCCCGAACCGGTCAGCCAGCGCCTCGTCGTCGCCCGCGTCCAGAATGGCCCGCAGCTCGGCGCGGGTGCCGGGGTCGGGGTCCTGCGCGAGCCAGTCCCCGGCCCGCGCCCGCAGGTCGCTCACAGCTTCCCGAGGACGGTCGCGAGGAGGGCGCCCATGCGTCCGGCGGCCGCGCGGCCCGCCGCGAGGACCTCCTCGTGGTCGAGCGGCTCACCCGCGAGACCCGCCGCGATGTTGGTGACCAGCGACACGCCCAGCACGTCGGCGCCGCCGCGCCGCGCCGCGATCGTCTCCAGCACGGTCGACATGCCGACCATGTCCGCACCGAGCGTGCGCAGCATCCTGATCTCGGCGGGCGTCTCATACGACGGCCCACGCAACGCCGCATACACCCCCTCCGACAACGTCGGATCCACCTCCCTGGCCAAGGCCCGCAACCGCTCCGAGTACGCCTCGGTCAAATCCAGGAACGACGCCCCCGACAGCGGGTTGGCCCCCGACAGGTTCAGGTGGTCGGCGATCAGCACCGGCTCCCCGACCTTCTGGTGCTCGGGCCGCAGCCCGCCCGCCGCGTTCGTCAGCACCACCGTCCCCACCCCGGCCGCCAACGCCGTCCGGACGGGGTGCACCACCGCATCCACACCGCGCCCCTCGTACAGATGCGTCCGGCCAAGGAACACCAGGGCCCGGCGGCCAGACACCTCCAGGACACGGACCCGCCCGGCATGCCCCTCCACCCCAGGCGGAGCGAACCCCGGCAACTCGGAGACACCCAGCTCCAATTCCGCAGCGCCCAGCGCATCAGCCGCCGGAACCCAGCCCGAACCCATCACCAAAGCGACGTCGAAAGAGTCGACCGACGTGCGGTTACGCAGCTCGTCCGCGGCCTCCCGCGCCAGTGCCAGGGCGGTCATGCCTGCACCAGGGCGCCGGAGCGGGCGACGATCTTGCCGCGCTTCATCACGAGCGTCCGCGGCGGCGGCGCCACGACGAGCTCACCGACCGCCTCGCCCGGGAGGACCACCAGGTCGGCGACGTCTCCGGCCTTGAGGTCGCACGGCGGGGCGCCGAGGACCTCGCGGCCCAGGGTCGTGCCCATGGTGACCGCGAACTCCAGGTCCTCGTCCCTGCGCCAGTACTGCTTGTAGGCCAGGAACGTCGCCCTGGCGAGGATGTCGCCCTCGCCCCACGGCGACCAGCGGCTGCGGGCTGAGTCGGATCCCAGGCACATCCGCACGCCCCGCGCGTGCAGGGCCTTGACGTCCGGCACCGGCAGCAGCCCGTGGACGCCGACGGCGACGGCGATGTCCGCGTCGGCGAGCACCGACGCCAGGCGATCGAACTGCGCGGGCGTCGGGTCGGCCAGGCTGAACACGTCGCACAGGCTGACCTTGCCCTGCATGCCGAGCGCCTTGACCCGCTCGGCGATCCGCTCGATGAGCCAGATGCCCAGTTCGCCGGACTCGTGCGCGTGGAAGTCCACCGGCACCTGGTGCTTGTCGGCGAGGCCGAAGACGATGTCGAGCTGGCGGGCGGCGTCTCCGTCGACACCGGCCGGGTCCAGCCCGCCGATCGCGTCGGCCCCGTCCCGCAGCGCCTGGTCGAGCAGTTCGGCGGTGCCGGGCTTGCGCAGGATGCCGAGCTGGGGGAACGCCACGATCTGGAGGTCCGCGAGGTCGGCCATGTCCGCGCGCACCTGGAGGAGGCCGTGGACGCCGTCGAGGCCGATCTCCGGGGCGACGTCGGTGAACGTCCGAATCGAGGTCGAGCCGTACGCGACGCACATGTCGAGGAAGGCGCGCGCCCGCGTGGCGACGGGCGTCGTCGTCTCCGCCCACTGCCGCAACTGGTCCTCGAACATCTGGTCCATGGTGATCGGCTCGGACGTCCGCCGGACCCACGGCTCGCCCCACAGGCTCTTGTCGGCGTGCGCGTGGCCGTCGACGAAGCCCGGCAGGACGATCTGCCCGGCGAGGTCCTCGACGTGGTCGGCCGGGCCGAGGTCGGCGGGCGGCTCCGTGCCGACGGCGCTGATCGTCCCGTCGGCGACGGTGATGGTCTTCGGGTCGCCCACGCCGTACGGGCGGACGTTGGACAGGATGATTCTGGACATGATTCGCCCTCTCCTACTTCCCGGTGCCCCGGGATGGTGAATGTTCGCGCTCCAGCCGCTCAAGCCGGCTACTCGAGGCGGCTGAGCGCGGCGTCCTCCAGCGCGCCGGCCAGGCGGTAGGCCATGAGCGAGGCCAGCAGGACGGTGGCGACGCCGCCCCAGACGAAGTCGTAGTCCGACAGGGTCGCGGCGACGGTCATCGAGGCGCCGAGCCCGTAGCCGGTGGCGAGCCACTCCGCCACCATGGCCGCGCCGATGGACAGCGGCAGCGCGATCTTGACCGAGGCCAGCAGCGCCGGCAGCGCGTACGGGATGAGCAGCTTCGTCAGGCGGTGCACGCGCCCCGCCCCCACGGCGGTGAGCAGGTCCACGGCGCTTTGCGGGACGGCCCTCATCGCGAGCAGCACGTTGACGAGGATGGGGAAGAACGTCATCACCGCGATCAGGACGGTCACGGCGACGATCCCCCGCCCGAACATCAGGGCGAGCAGCGGCATCGCGGCCACGATCGGGATCGACCGGAGGGCGATCGAGATGGGCATCAGCACCCGCTCGATCACCGGGAACTCGTGCGCGACGACGGCCATCGCCACCGCGAGGACCAGCCCGACCAGGAAGCCGACGCCCGCGTCCCCGATGGTGCGCAGCAGCGACGACAGCAGGTACGGCAGCGGGTCCTCGGCCTCGCCGGAGGCGGTGACGAGCTGGGTGTCCCCGGTGGCGAAGTAGGGCGCGACCTGCAGCGGCCCCCGGGCCACCTCGGCGCCGCCCGGCACGACGAGGACGAGCAGCCACCAGCCGAGCACGACGCCCGCCAGGGTCGCGACCGCCGCGAAGGCGGTGCGCGGCAGCCGGGCGGCGAGCCGCGCGTCCCGCCGCCCGGGCCTCGCCGGACGCGCGCCGAGGACGGTGTCGGTCGACCGCGTCCAGGGCAGGACCAGCCGCACCACCAGCGGCAGCGCCAGGAACGCCGCGGCGGCGAGCAGCGAGGTCACGATCGCGAGGCCCCACGCGCGGGGGACGTCGAACGCGCCCTGCGCCTGGATCATCGCGACCCCGAGTCCCTCCTCGCCGCCCATGTACTCCCCGATGATCGCGCCGAGGATGGCGCTCGGCGCCGCGACCTGGAGCCCGCCGACGAGGCTCGGGATCGCGGCGGGCAGCCGCACCCTGCGGATGACCGTCCACTCCGAGCCGCCCGCGGCGCGCACCACGTCGACCGACGTCCGGTCCACCCCGGCGAGGCCGAGGACGGCGGCGACCAGGGTGGTGAACACCACGGCCTGCGCGGCGAGGATCACGCTCGGGACGTTCCCGCGGAACGCGATGGCGAGCAGCGGCGCGATGGCGATGAGCGGCAGCGCGATCGCGCCGACCGCGACCCGCTCGAACAGCGCCTGGACGCGGGGGAACGGCAGCGTGCACAGGGCCAGCGCGATCGCTATGCCGTTGCCCCACAGGTAGCCCTGCGACGCCGACGCCATGGTGGCGGCCGCGTTCGGGACGTAGTAGTCGGCGTCGTCGCGCATCTGCGCGAGCACGTCGCCGGGCGGCGGCACCAGCGACCCGAACCCGCCGAGCGACAGCACCTGCCAGCCGGCGACCAGCACCGCCACCGTCATCAGGGGCGGGACGGCGTTCCGCAGGCGCGCGGCCCAGCGCGGGCCGGGAGCGTCCGGAGAGGCGCCCCGTTCCCTCCGGACGGCCGCCTTCCGGGAGCCGCCGCGCCCCCGCCGGGAGGACGCGGCCGCCGAGCCGCCGGGCTCCCGCCGGGCGGAGCCGCTCATGGAACGTTCCCGTTCCTGCCGGGCGGGGGTGCTCATGGGCGCGTCCCGTTCCCGTGGCCGGCGAACAGCCTCTCCGACAGCTCGTCGCACAGCGCGTGGAAGGCGCCGTCCTGCAGGATCTCGGGCGTGCGCGGCCGCGGCAGGTCGACCCGGACGACGTCCAGGATCGTTCCAGGCCGCGGTGACATCAGGACCACGGTGTCCGAGAGCAGGACCGCCTCGGCGATGCCGTGGGTGACCAGCACCGTGGTCGTGCCCCGCTCCGCCCAGATCCGCTGCAGCTCGAAGTTGAGCCGCTGGCGGGTCAGGTCGTCCAGCGCCCCGAACGGCTCGTCCAGGAGCAGGAGTTCGGGGTCGGTGACCAGGGACCGGGCCAGCGACACCCGCTGGCGCATGCCTCCGGACAGCTGCGACGGCCGCGACTTCTCGAACCCCGTGAGCCCGACCAGCCGGATCAGGTCGGCGACCGCGTCGCCGCCGCGCCGGCCCGCGACCTCCAGCGGGAGCCGGATGTTGGCCTCGACGCTCCGCCACGGCAGCAGTCCGGCGTCCTGGAACGCGACGCCGACGCCGTGCCCCTCGCGCAGCTCGCGCGGCGTCCGGCCGTGGACGGTGACCGTCCCGGCGGTCGGGGTCTCCAGGTCGGCCAGCATCCGCAGCACCGTGGACTTGCCGCACCCGGACGGGCCCAGCAGCCCGACGAACTCGCCGCGGCGGGACGAGAAGGTGAACTCCCGCAGCGCCTCGACCGACGCCCCCTTGCCGCTGAACGTCTTCTTCAAGCCGCTCGTGCGAATCCCCTCGGCGCCCTGCGCATCGTCTGAGGTGGCGCGGGACGGATCGGCGTCCGGCAGTGTTCTCTCCTCCGGCATGGCGCGCCTCACCCCCCGAGCAGCTCGTTGGTGAACAGCGACGTGTCGAGCTTGATCCCGATGCTGCTCAGGCTCGTGATCGTCTCCTGGATGAGCGCGTCGGACATCCAGAACAGCCCCTTGGACGCGGCGCCGCCGTCGCCGCTGACGTACGGCGCGATGGCGGCGAGCGACTTGGCCTGCTCGTCGTGCTTCAGGCCGAGCTTCGCGCCGTACCGCTTGACGATCACGTCGGCGGCGTGCCGCTGGTCGCGCAGCGCCGCCTCCCAGCCCTGCCTGCTGGCCGCCATGAACTTGCGGGCGCGCTCGCGGGCGGCGGGGTCGTCCAGCGTCTTCTGGGACGCGAAGAAGACGCTCTGCATCCGGTTGAACCCGAAGTCCGCCAGCGGCATCACGTGCGTCTTGACCCCGCGCAGCTCCAGCGACACCGGCTGGTTCGAGGCGAACCCCCAGATCGCGTCCACCTCGCGGGCGGCGAGCGGCGCGGGGTCGAACTGGATCGGCACCAGCTTCACCTTGCTGACGTCCACGCCGTTGCGCTTCATGAACACCAGGGCGGTGTTCTTCCCCGCCAGGGTGATGCCGAGCTTCTTGCCCTCGATCTCCTTGGGGCTCTTGACCGGACGGTCGGCGAGCGAGATCCAGGACTCGGGGCTCTTCAGCAGCCCGGCCCCGACGATCTTCAGTTTCGCGCCGCGGGCGACGGCGGTGGCGACGTTCTCCGGGATCGCCTCGACGCCGAGGTCGACCCGGCTCGTCGTGACCATGGGGACGACCGCGGAGTTCGGCCCGCCCGGCAGGACGTCGACGTTGAGTCCCTGCTTGGTGTAGAGGCCGTCCTCGGCCGCGATGAAGATGCCCGCGTACTCCGCGTTCGGAATCCAGGCGAGCTTCACCGCGAACCGGCCTTTTCCGGCTTTGCCGCCGGCGGCGTCGCTGGAACCGCAGGCGGACAGCCAGGGGACGGCCGAGCCGACCGCCGCCACGGCCGCGCCCTGACCGGCGACCCGGAGGAAGGAACGCCGGCCCATGCCGGGCGGCGTGCAGGTGTGGGTCATTCGTGCTCCCGAAAGAGTCGTCGTCGTGATCGCCGTGGTGAATGGGGCTAGCGCTCTACGCGAGGTCGTTTTCCGCGAGCAGCGTGTGGATGACGTGAGCGTTTCCGCTGTTGGCGAAGTGCTCCGTCTCACGGATCATTCCGTCGAGATGCACGACCATGAGCCGTTCGGCGCCGTCGGCGTCCCGGTCCGAGATGCTGGCGACGATGCCGCGGTGCTCCTGGTCCCACCGAAGCAGTGCGTCCCGCTTGATTCCGATCATGATGAGCAGTCGTTCGAGCACGTCGAGGCGCTCGTCGAACACGGTCATGCTGATGGCCTGGATCTGCTTGTTGTGCGAGGCCTGGCCGATCGTCTTGTGGAAGGCGAGCCGCTCCCGCCAGCGCGCCTCGCCGTCCGTCGCGACCATCTCCCGCAGCCGGGCGACCTCCTCCGGCCGCGCCCGCAGGGCGGCGGCCCGCGCGGCCTCCCGCTCGATGCCCCGGCGGCCGATCAGGTGGTCGATCAGGTCGTGGACGTCGCGCATGGCGAGCGCGTCGGCGAAGGACGACTCACGGCGGCTGTCCAACTGCTGGTTGGCCGCGACGCGGCTGCCCTCCTCGGTGAGGATGCGCCCCTTCTTTCCCAGCGACTGGGTGAGGGCGCGCTCGTCGAGGTCGTTGAGCAGCCGGCTCACCGTCGACTCGCTGACGTCGAAGCCGCGTTCCCGCAGGTGGCGGGTCGCGGCCCGCGCGCCCACCGGGCCCTCCTGGGCGCTCATGAACGCCAGCAGCGCGGACTCCATCGTCGGCGTGTGCCGCACGGTCGCCTCCTCCTGTCAGTTCCGTGGACGGAACCGTAGGCGGGCTTGTCGGTGTATGTCAATAGTGACGAACGTATGTGGATTGTGGCACTGTATGCCCGCAATTGATGTACGAGAGGATCTGGATGAACGGCGACAAGCTGGCCCACCACCTGCACCTTCGCGCCGGGGACGTCGGGCGGTACGCGCTCCTGCCCGGCAACCCCGACCAGGTGGCCTCGATCGCGGCGCTCCTCGACGCCCCGGAGTTCGTCGCCCGCAACCGCGAGTTCGAGACCTGGCGCGGCACGCTGGACGGCGAGCGGGTCCTCGTGACCTCCACGGGCGTCGGCGGACCGTCCACGGCCCTCGCCGTCGAGGAACTCGCCGCGCTCGGGGTCGACACGATGATCCGGATCGGGGTGTCGGGCTCGATGCGGCCCGACGCCGCGAACGGCGAGCTGGCCGTCCTCACCGCGGCGATCCGCGACGAGGGCACCACCAGGCAGTACCTGCCGGTCGAGTTCCCGGCGGTCGCCGACCTCGACGTGCTGCTCGCGCTCCGGGAGGCCGCCGAGCGCGCGGGCGTCCCGTACCGGTGCGGGCCGGCGCACACCAAGGACTCCTACTACGGCGAGACGGAACCGGACCGGATGCCGCTCGCGGCGGCGCTGACCGAGCGGTTCGAGGCCTGGCGCCGCGGCGGGGCCGTCTGCTCGGAGATGGAGACCGCCGCCGTGTTCATCGTCGGCGCCGTGCTCGGGGTGCGCACGGGCGGCGTCGTGATGATGTGGAGCCGGGACGCCATCGACACCGGCGCCGCGCCGTCCAGCGACCCGCTGTTCGCCACCGCCGTGGACGCGGTGCGCGCCCTCATCGCGGCGGCTCCGCGCTCCGGCGCGCCCGTGCGGTCCGCCGCCGGAGCGTGATGGGCCCGACGACGCCGAGCGGCCCCGCCGGACGGGCCGCGACGTGACCACGGACCACCCGCCCCTGGAGGCCGAGGGAGACTCGCCAGACCGATCCGGCACGAACGGCCGGACCCCCGAACCCGGGCCCGCGCGTCCCGCCGACGCGGTACCGGCGCGGCCCGTCGACGCGGCGCTGGCGCGTCCCGCCGACGCGGCGCGCGGGCGCGGCGGCGCGTTCCGGCGCCGCCTCGGGGCGCTGGTCGCCGTCGTCCTCGTCGCCGTGAACCTCCGGGTCGCGGTGACGAGCCTCGGCGCCGTCCTCGACCAGGCCCGCGCCGACCTCGGGATGTCCACGTTCGCCGCCTCCACCGCGGCGGCCCTGCCGGTCGTGTGCTTCGGCGGCTTCGCCCTGGGGACGCCCTGGCTCATCCGGCGCGCGGGCGCGAACACCGGGCTGGGCCTCGCCCTCGGACTGCTCGTGGTCGGGCTGCTCGTCCGGGTCGTCGGCGGCGAGGCGACCCTGCTCGCGGGCACCTTCGTCGCCTGCGCCGGCATCGCGGTGGGGAACGTGCTGGTCCCGGTGATCGTCAAGATGGAGTTCGCGGCCCGGGTCGGGGAGGTCACCGGCGCCTACAGCGCCGCCATGTCCGCCGGGGCCGCGATCGGCGCCGCCGCCACCGTGCCGGTCGGCGACGCCACCGGCGGTTGGCGCGGCGGGCTCGCGGCCTGGGCCGTCCTCGCCGCCGTCACCCTGGCGGTCTGGCTGCCGCGGACGCGCCGGACCGCCGCCCCGGCCGAGCACCGCGCGCCGGCGACGGCCATGATGCACAGCCCGGTCGCCTGGTCGGTCACCCTGCTCTTCGCGACGCAGTCCGTGCTCGCCTTCGTCGTCATGGCCTGGCTTCCGACCGTCTACCTCGACGCCGGCTTCACACCGGACGAGGCGGGCACGCTCCTCGCCGTCGCCCTCCTCGTCGGCATACCGGTGTACTTCGCCGTGCCGGTCCTGGCGGCGCGGCTGCGGCGGCAGGGAGCGCTCGGCGCGGGCATGACCGTCGTCCAGATCGCCGGCCTGGCCGGGCTCCTGCTCCGCCCGGAGACGCTTCCCTGGCTCTGGGCGGTCTTCGTCGGCATCGGCGGCGGCGTGTTCCCGCTGACCCTGGCGCTGTTCAGCATGCGGACCCGCACCGCGGCGGACACGGCCGCCCTCTCGGCGATGGCGCAGAGCGTCGGCTACCTCCTGGCCGCCTTCGGCCCGTTCACCGTCGGTGTCCTCCGCGACGCAACCGGCTCCTGGACCGCCCCGATAGCACTCCTCATGGCTATCTGCGTCCTCCAGACGGCCCTGTCCTTCAGCGCAGGCTTCCCGCGCTTCGTAGAAACCACGCCCGAAGGCCGCCGCCCATGAACCCGCCCCACCACCGCACGAACCACCGACCTGCTCACCCCCTGTGGACGGCGCTCGCAAAGGCCACCGCCGTAACCCTGTGAACAAAGGGTGATACCAGGCTCACTCGATCTCCGTTGACCCGTCCCCGGGCAGGCTCCATCCTGGCGATGTAGACCACTCACTGTGGTCGATTACGTGCCGAGCGTCGTGGAGAAGGGGAGACGACGCATCCGCCGAGCGGGTGGCAGGCCCGGCGACCGGGTCGGCGCCGAAAGGGAGGCTGGCCATGGGAGATGTCGACGATCACGCGATCGTCATCGGCGCCGGTGTCAGCGGGGTCCTCGCCGCTCGGGCGCTGGCCCGCCGGTTCGCCCGCGTCACCATCGTCGAGCGCGACACCCTGCCGCGGGAGCCGGCTTTCCGGCCGGGGATTCCGCAGTCCCCACAGATCCACGCGTTCTGGAAACACGGTGTGGACTGCGCCGAACACCTCCTCCCCGGCCTGACCCGGGAACTCACCGACCAGGGCGCCCACCAGTTGATCGTCCCCAGGGACTTCCTGTGGCTGAGCCCTGTCGGCTGGTTCCCCCGGGTTTCGGGCACCGCCGACATGACCTGTAGCCGGGCCCTGGTCGACTGGACGCTGCGGCGCATGGCGGTGGCCGACGACCGCATCGAGTTCCTGGAGGGAAGCCAGGTCACGGGGCTGGTGGCCACTCCGGACGGGGACGGCGTGAACGGCGTCCGTGTGCGCGGCGAGGGCTCCGCCGAGCCTCGGGTCCTCAGCGCGGGACTGGTCGCCGACGCCAGCGGACGCCGGTCCGACGCCACCCGGTGGTTGACCGAACTCGGGTACCCCTCGCCCGCGGTGGAACGCTATGACGCCGGATTCGGCTACTCCAGCCGCTACTACAAGCTGCCGGACTCCATCGGGCAGGACTGGAAGGCGATCTACATCCAGACCAGCCCGAACACCCCTCGCGGCGGGGTGCTGGTGCCCGTCGAAGGGGGACGCTGGATGGCCACGCTCCTGGGCTGCGGCGAGGAGAGCATCCCGCCCACCAGGGACGACCGGTACCTCGCCTACGCCCGCAGCCTGCGCAGCCCCGTCCTGTACGACGTTCTCCGGGAGGCCGAGCCCCTGTCGGACGCTCAGGCGTTCCGCAACACCGCCAACGAATGGCGCCATTACGAGTCCCTGGACCGCTGGCCGCACGGCTTCATGGTGCTGGGCGACGCCTTGTGCCGGTTCAACCCCGTCTACGGCCAGGGCATGACGGTCGCGGCCATGACCGCCAGAGCCGTCGCCGACGAGATCGACGGGATGGACCCCGCCCGGATCCGCCGCGACTCCGCGCGCCTGCAACGGGTGGCCGCCGCGCAGTCGGCCAACGCGTGGGGCCTGGCCACCGGGGAGGACCTCCGCTTCCCCTGGACGCAAGGCCGCCCGCCGGGAGCGAAGGTCAAGCTGCTGCACCAGTACATGGACCACGTCGTGGCGGCGGGCAACGTCGACCCGGCCACCTGCCGGACGATCTTCCAGGTCTTCGGCATGAACGTCCCGCCCACGGCGCTGTTCAGACCGTCGTCCATCACCCGGGTCATGCGCCGCTGGCGCACCCCAACAACCTCGTCCACCCCAGCGAGCCCCCCACCCCCAACCACCTGACACTGTGTCCTTCGACGGGAGCGGGGCTCGCCGGACCCACCGACATCGGCTATCTCGGCATTGACGAGCCGGGGAGGGCGGACGTGCCCTGACCGGTCCTCCGAGGGGGCGGATCAGGGCCGTCAGGTAGGTGGCGACCCGGGCGGCCGCCTCGCCCTCGGTGGGATCCGGGTTCAAAGGTGGTGTGCGAGCAAGTTGAGTAGCCAGGTGGTGGCGGCGGCGGTGGCTCCGGCGGTGACCGCGCCGGGCAGGGCGTCGCGCAGGATGCCGGTCAGGGCGATGCGGTGTCGGTGCAGGAAGGTGCGCATGGGTGCTCCCCGTGGTCTGTGGAGAGCGGGTGGCCGGCCGGGCCCGCGGTGAACTCCATCGTCACCGTCGTGGCCGCCTCCGGACTGGATACCGGACCAACCCGGAGGATTCTCTCCTGCGCCGCCGTCGGCAGGGCAGGCTGGACAGCGGCTTCACCCGGACCGGCTCCCGCGCCAGGGCAGGGGTCCGGCGGAGTCCGGGAAACGGCTCCCGGGCCAGTGAGGCGGACGGGGAGGCGGCGCGACGTGGTGACGGCAGGGCAGCCGGGATCGGCGATGCCCGACCCTGAAGAGGTGCACACCACTGGGGATCTGGCGCGGGCCTTGAACCGGTTACGGGGCACGCGTTCTTATGCCGAGTTGGACAAGGCCGCACGCGCACTACCGCGCGCGCCGGGTGAGCCGCAGGCACGGCTGCCCGCGAGCACCCTGGGGGATCTGTTCGACCCTGGCAAGCTGTGCCGCCCCGGGACGCTGCTGACCTATCTGGCGGTGTGCGGGGTGCCCCGTGACCGGCGGGAGGCGTGGGAGCGGGCCCGCGACCGCGCCGGTGCGGGAGCCGGTGGTGGGCCGCCCGGCGCGGTGCGGGTCAGGGACGCGCACTGGCGGATGTTGGGTGTGCACGAGCCGATCCAGGTGCCCGGTGCGGATCCTGGGACCTTGCCCGCCTATGTCGAGCGTGATCTGGACTGTGAACCGGTCAGCGGGATACGCGACCGGATGGCGGCCGCCGCCGCACGCGGCGGGTTCGTGGTGGTGGTGGGCGGGTCCTCGACCGGCAAGACCCGTTGCCTGCTGGAGGCGGTACGCGCCCTTCTGGGCGACTGGTGGCTGCTGCGCCCGCGCGATCCCGGACACCTGGCCGAGCTGGCGGCCGAACCGCCGCCGCGGCTGGTGGTGTGGCTGGACGAGCTGCAAGACCACATGGGTGACGGTGGTTTGACCGCCGGGACCGCCGACAAGCTGATCTCGGGCGGCTGCGTGCTGGTGGGCACCTTGTGGCCGTCCTACCACGACCTGTATCGCGCTTCACCGGCCTCGGCCTTCGGCGTCGGCGGGGACGCTGACCGGTACCGGGCGGAACGCCAGGTGATCCGTTTGGCGCAGGTCCTGCATCTTCCGGCCCGTCCGACCGCGGCCGAGGACCAGCGTGCCCGCGCCCTGGCCGACCCCGCCGCCGCGGGCGGCGGAGATACGCGTCTGCGCGCGGCACTGCGAGACCAGGAGTACGGGTTCACTCAGACCATCGCGGCCGCGCCCCAGTTGGTGGAGTGCTGGAACAACGCCGATCCCTACGCGGGCGCGATCCTGACCGCCGCCGTCGACGCCGTCCGGCTGGGCGTGCGCTCCCCGCTGCCGGCAGGGCTGCTACGGGACGCCGCCCCCGGCTACTGCACTCCCGCCCAACAGGCCAGGGCCCCGGCCAACTGGTTCGAGCAGTCCTTGGACTACGCCACCCAGCGCCTGCACGGCGCCACGGCCGCGCTCAGCCCCGTCAGCGACGGCATGACCATGGGCACCACGTCTGGCTACCGGCTCGCCGACTACCTGCTGCAGCACGCGCTTCCCCAACGCCGTCCGCACAGCCCGCCCGCCACCTTCTGGACTGCCGGCCTGACCCACCTGTCCGACCCCGGCGACCACAGTCGTCTGGGCCGCGGTGCCGCCGACCGGCTTCGCTACCGCCACGCCATCCCCCTGCTCGGCCACGGTGCCGACAATGGCGACACATACGCCGCCATGCGGCTGGCCCGCCTGCTGGTCAGGCAAGGCAAGGCGGAGGAGTTGCGCACCCGCGCCGACAACGGCGACCTTTACGCGGCCACACGGCTGGCCGACCTGCTCACTGGGCAAGGCCAGATCGAGCAGGCCCTCAGCGTCCTGCGCCCCTTCGCCGACAACGGCGACGTGGACGCGGCCACTCGGCTGGCCGACCTGCTCGCCAGGCAACGCCGGGTCGAGGAACTACGCGCCCGTGCCGACAACGGCGACCCATACGCCGCCACGCGGCTGATCAACCTCCTCGCCGAGCAGGGCGGGGCCGAGCAGACCCTCAGCGTGCTGCGTACTCGCGCCGACAACGGTGACTCACACGCGGCCGCGCGGTTGGTCAACCTGCTCGTCGAGCAAGGCCAGATCGATGAACTGCGCACCCTCGCCGACAACGGGGGCCTGCACGCGACCATGCGGCTGGCCGACCTGCTCGCCGAGCATGGCCAAGTCGACGAACTGCGCAGCCGCGCCGACAAGGGCGACCAATACGCGGCCACGGAACTGGCCGATCTGCTCGCCAGGGAAGGCCAGACCGAACAAGCCCTCGGCATCCTGCGCACCCTCGCGGACGAACTCAATATGTTCGCGGCCATGAAGCTGGCCAACCTGCTCGCCGAGCAAGGCCAGACCGATGAACTGCGCAGCCGCGCCGACGACGGCGACCACCTCGCGGCCCTGCGACTGGCTCGCCTGCTCGCCGAGGAAGACCGGACAGAGGAACTACGCACCCGTGCCGAGAACGGCGACCCATATGCGACCATGCGGCTGGGCGGCCTGCTCGCTGAACGAGGCCGGACCGAGCAAGCCCTCGGCATCCTGCGCACCCTCGCCGACAACGGCGGCCCGTTCGCCGAGCATCTCGCCGATTCTTTGAAGGCCCACAATCCTGACGAGGCCAGCCGATTGGCGCGGTTCGGCCTCACCGCCAGCGGCGAAATCGAGACCGGGCCGTCAGACTAGGACCGCTGCGCTCTCAAGCGATCGAGATCCTGTTGCGCGCCATGGGCGTCGCCGATGGGGACCTGGTGGCGACGGTTGACCAGTCCCGTCTAGCGGTCGGGTTCGATCTGTGCCGGTCATGCAGCGGATCGACGGCGGGTGTGTGAGGTCTGGTCGGGGTTGGTGGTGTGGGTCGGCTCGGGGCGGCCGGTCATCCAGCGAAGCAGGCGGAAGGCGCGTTCGCTGATGGTGTCCGGGGCGAAGACGGCGGCGAGCAGGATGACGAGCAGGAGCGTGAGTTCGGCGCTGGCGAGGATGGCGGCAAGGTCCGGGTAGATGAGCGCGACGCCTGTCGGTACGGCCAGGATCGTGGCGGCCAGGCCGAAGGAGGCTCCACGGCTGGACGGGACGCCGGCGGCGGACTTGGTGGGAGTGGTCATTCTCGGCGTCCTCGGGTGTGACCGGCCCTGGAGACATGGCGTTGCAGGGTGGCTGTCCAGGCCCAGACGACGGCGGCCGGGGCGTGCAGGAGGAAGTCGCGCAGTAGGGTGGGGTGCTCATCGGGCTCGTAGTCGAACAGGGACTCGGCGACGTCGTCGCGCCACCGTCGTGCGTGTTCGGGGGGCATGAGCGCCGCGGCCGCTCGGATCGACCAGGGAACGACGCTGCCGTCGATGACGTCGGCCGGTGCCCGTCTCTTGGGTGTGAAAGCCGCACCGAGGAGAGCGGCCGGAACCCGGACCAGGACACCAACGGTCAACACGGTCGCGGTCAGGACGCCCGCGGCGAGGGCGAGCACCCCGGCGATGCCACCCGCGGCGGTGGCCAGCAGGGAGAGATCGCGGATGAGCGGGTCCGATGGGTCGGTTTCGGCCGCCCCCGTGATCACCAGGAAAGTGAAGAGAGCGGTGCAGGCGCTTCCTATGATCGCGAGGACGGTGAGCGTGCGGTGGGCACGGTCGAAGATCGCGGTCAGCTTCGCGCGGAGGCGGCCGGACGAGAGCCCGACGATCAACACCAGGCCGGTGATCGCGCCGCCCGCGGTGGTGCTCTGGATTGCGAATCCGCAACTGAAGTACGTCGCGCCCTCAGAGGTTTCCGGGCCGCTGGCGATGACGTGCTCGATCAGACGCGTCACGGTCTCGGCGTGGCCGGTGGCGTAGCCGATGTAGCCGGCGACGAGACTGGTCAGGGTGACGACGAGACAGGCTAAGACCAGGGCGCCGAAGCTGTGCGTGGCGAGCTTCAAGGACCCGCGCACCCCGAGGCGGTCGTAGGCGGTCATTGGAAGTTCGCACCGCCCTCGGCCAGACCGCGCAGGGCGCGGGGGCGGCGGGCACCGGCCAGGGCGGCGCTGGCCTGCGCGGCGCCGCCGGCGGTGAGCCGGTAGTAGCGGCGGGCGGGCCGCTTCTCTATGTGCGGGTCGATGTCCTCTTTGCGGGAGGTGACCCAGCCCTCGGTCTCCAGTCGCAGCAGGATCGGGTGGGTGGTGCCGGGCATCAGCCCGGTCTCTTGCGAGAGTTCCCGGCCATAGAGCTCGCGGGTGGGGTCGCGCAGCAGCGCCTGCAAGACCATCTGGGTCTGCAACGTCATCCTGAAAGCCACACTTGAACTCTAACTAGGGTCACGCCCGGCTGTCCATAGTCGAACTCTAACTAGGTCGGAAGGCAGCCGATCGATCAACGGCGACCAGCGCAATCGGCCGGATGGGCAATTCGCGTCCTCCTGGCGGTCTACGGGGGATCTGGGGGTCTTCCCCGATGCCGGGCGGGGGTGGTCATTGGAGAGGCTGGCCCGCATGACAGTGATGAGAGCCACCGCGCTGGCCGTCGTGATGGTCGCCGCCATGCCCGCGACGGCCGTGGCGCAGACGCCAACGGCAAAGGACGCGCTCACCAAGGTGGTGACCGAGGCGAAGGCGCCCTCGGTCATCGCCCGGTGGGGCGTGGACGGCAGGTCTTACGAGTTCCGTTACGGGGTCCGCAGGGCTGGTGGGCACGCCCCAGCCGTGCAGGGTGTGTTCCGGATCGGCAGCGTCACCAAGACCTTCACGGCCACGGTGATCCTCCAGCTGGTCGGAGAAGGCCGACTCTCGCTGGACGACGATGTGGAACGGCTGTTGCCGGGCGCCGTCCCGGACGGGGCGTCGGGGATCACCGTGCGGCATCTGCTGCGGCACACCTCGGGGCTGCCGGAGTATCCCGACGAGTCGGCGTTCGATGACAGCGGGGCGCTGAAGGACCCGTTCCGCACCTGGACGCCGCGCGCGCTCCTCTCGGCGATCAAGGGGCGGCCACGCGAGCCGCTCGGCACGTTCCACTACGCGCAGACCAACTACGTGCTGCTCGGCATGATCATCGAGAAGGTCACGGGGACGCGCTACGCGACGGCGGTCAGGCAACGCGTCCTGCGCCCCCTGAACCTGACCCACACCTACGTGCCGGGCACCGAGACCTTCCTGAAGGGAAGGCACAACCGGGGCTACGTCCTGGACGGCGGGACGGGCCGGTACGTCGACGTCACCGCCCTGAACCCTTCGATCATGGACGCGGCCGGGCGGATCGTCTCCGACACCCGCGATCTGGCGACCTTCCAGCGCGGCCTGCCCCGGCTCCTGGCCCCGGCGCAGTTGGACGAGATGCGCACCCCGACACCCGGCGGCAGCTACGGCGCCGGAGTGGAGAACATCCCGCTGAAGTGCGGCACCTTCTACGGCCACGCGGGCGGCGTCCCCGGATACTTCACCCTGACCGCCGCCTCCAAGGACGGGCGCCGCTGGTTCGCCGCCTCGGCGACCCTCAACGGGCCGCAAGCCGTCCAGGGACTCATCACCACGTTGGGCGCCGCGCTCAACACCGCGTTGTGCCCGTGAGAGCCCGACCCGACCGCTGAGCGGATCGACAAGCACCTCCGGCAGGACGCGGGGTCGGCGAGTGCGGCGCCGGTCAGGTGGCCAGGCCCGCGCGGTGGGCGAGGATGACCAGCTGGATACGGTCGCGGGCCTTGAGCTTGCCGAGCAGGGCGGCGACGTGGGCGCGGGCGGTACCGGGGGCGATTCCGAGCTGGGCGGCGATCTCGGCGTTCGACAGGCCGTCGGCCACCAGGAGGAGGACCTCGCGTTCCCGCGCGGTGAGGTGGGGGAGGGAGCCCGGATCGGGTGGGAAGGGACGGGTGCTGAACGTGGTGATCAGGCGTCGGGTGATGGACGGGGACAGCAGCGCGTCGCCGCGGTCGACGATCCTCACCGCGTCGAGTAGTTCACGCGGCGGGGTGTCCTTGAGCAGGAAGCCGCTGGCTCCGGCGCGCAGGGCCGCGTAGACGTACTGGTCCAGGTCGAAGGTGGTCAGGACCAGGACGCGGGAGCCGGTGATCCGCCGGGCGGCCTCCACGCCGTCCATGACCGGCATCCGGATGTCCATGAGCACCACGTCGGGGCGCAGCTCACGCGCCAGTGCGACGGCCTGGGCCCCGTCGGCGGCCTCGCCGATGGCCTGGAGGTCGGGCGCGGTGTCGATGATCCCGGCCAGGCCCGCCCGCACCAGGGCCTGGTCGTCGGCGACGAGGACCCTGATCATGAGGGGAGCGGGAGGACGGCCCTGACGCGGAAGCCGCCTTCGGGGAGCGGGGCGGCGTCGAGTGCGCCGCCGTGGACGAGTGCGCGTTCCCGCATGCCCAGCAGGCCGTGTCCGGGGCGGTAGCCGCGCGGCGCCCCGCCGCCGTGGTCGGTGACCTGGACGGTGAGCGTGTCCGACGTCCGCCGGACCAGGAGGTGGGCCCGCTCGACGGCGGCGTGTTTGATCACGTTGGTGAGGGCTTCCTGCGCGATCCGGTAGGCCGACAGGTCCAAGGGCGCGGGCAGGCCGTCGAGCGGGCCGTCCAGTTCGAGCGCGACCTGGACCCCTGCCCGGGCCGTCTGGTCGACCAGTCGCTGAAGGTCGCCCAGGCACGGCGCGGGGCCCAGGCCAGGATCAGCGCCGACGCCGGTGGGGTCGGTCGTGGCGGGGCGGAGGAGGTGGAGGAGGGCGCGCAGTTCGTTGAGCGTGTGCCGTCCGGTCGTTTGGATCGTGGTCAGCGCGGCCTGGGCCTTGTCCGGCTGGTCGAGGGCGATCAGGGCGCCGTACCCGGCCTGGACGGTGATCACGCTCATGCCGTGCGCGAGCAGGTCGTGCATCTCGCGGGCGATCCGGAGCCGTTCGTCGGTCGCCGCCTGCTCCGCGCGGGCCCGGGCCTGGCGGCGCTGGATGCCCAGCGCATGCCCGGCCGTCCAGATCAGCAGGTAGAGCAGGGTGAAGGCGACCGCGCCGCCCCGGTGCCGGAAGTCGGGCAGCGCCGTCGTCCAGGCGCAGGCCAGCGCCAGGGCGAGGGCGGCGTAAGCGTACGGCCCCGACGCCAGGGGCCACAGGACGTAGCCGAGCGCCGCCAGCCCGGCGACCGTCGAGGGCGGGTCGACGACGCGGACCAGGCACAGCCCGGTCAGCAGCAGGCCGAGCGCGAGCAGCGGCCGGCGCCGGCCCAAGGCGATCGGCAGCGAGAACAGCACGACGCCGGCCGCGAGTCCGAGCGCCGCGGCCATGCCCCGGTCCGCGTGGTTGCCCATCATCAGCGCAGCGGGCACTGCGAATGCGACCGCCGCCACCCGGTCTCGCACGTGCGGTGCCAGGACGGCCGTGACCGTGGCCTTCAGCCGCTCCACCGGACGCGCGGTTCCGGGCGCCCCTGGCCGGTCCTGCCCTTCCGCGAGTGCCGGACGATCGTTCATCGCCCCAGCGTAAGAGGGCTATCGCGGCGTCCACATCCCTCCGGAGACCTATGCCTACAGGCAGAGACCCGGGCCCGGGGGCAGAGCGCCCAGACCGCTCCGGCGGCGGACGCGCTCGGCGCCCAAGGGCCGACACCGTGGACGTACCTACCAAGGAGGTACGAGTGCTCGAACTACGCGAGGTCACCAAGACCTACGGGCGGACCACGGCGGTCGACCGGCTGTCGGTCACGATCCACCCCGGGAGGGTCACCGGCTTCCTGGGTCCCAATGGCGCGGGCAAGACCACGACGATGCGGCTGCTGCTCGGCCTCGAACGGCCGGACGCCGGCGCCGCGCTGGTCAACGGCCGCCCCTACCGTGCGCTCGCCCGTCCCCTCCGCGAGGTGGGCGCCCTGCTGGACGCGGGCGCCGTCCATCCGGGACGGACCGCGCGGGCCCATCTGGGCTGGCTGTCGGCCGCGGCCGGGCTGGAGCGGTCACGGGTCGCCGAGGTCCTGGAGCTCACCGGGCTGACCGGGGTCGCGGGCCGCCGCGTCGGCGGCTTCTCCCTCGGCATGCGGCAGCGGCTGGGCCTGGCCTCGGCGCTGCTGGCCGACCCGCCGACCCTCATCCTGGACGAACCGGTCAACGGCCTGGACCCCGAGGGCGTCCGCTGGACCCGCGACCTGCTGCGCGGCCTGGCCGCGCGGGGCCGGACCGTCCTGGTCTCCAGCCACCTGATCAGCGAGATGGCGCTGACCGCCGACCACCTGGTGGTGATCGGCCGCGGCCGGCTGCTGGCCGACGCGCCGCTGGCCGCGCTGGGCGAGGGCTCGCTCGAAGACGCCTACCTGCGCCTCACCGACCGGTCCGTGCAATACCGGGCGGGTGACCGGTGAAGGCCGCGATCCGGGCCGAATGGGCCAAGCTCCGGACGGTCCGCTCGACCGTCCTCGTCCCCGGCATCGCGGTTCTGCTGGGCCTCGGCGTCGGGCTCCTGGACGTCTCCTCCATCGACTGGACGGCCGTCGACCCGGCCTCGCTCGACCCGGTCAGCGAGTCGTTCGCCGGATTCCAGTTCGCCGAACTTGCGTTCGCGGCGCTCGGGGTGCTGGCGATCAGCTCCGAATACGGGACCGGGCTGATCGACACCACCTTCCTCGCCGTGCCGCGACGGCGCACCCTGTACGCCGCGAAGATCGTCGTCCTCGCGGCCTTCACGCTGACGATCTGCACGGCCAGCGCGTTCACCGCGTTCCTCCTCGGCCAGGCCGTCCTGTCCGGGCACCACGCGTCGGTCTCGCTCGGCGATCCCGGTGTGCTGCGGGCCGTCGTGTGCGCGGCGCTCTACATGACCGTGGTGACCCTGGTCGGATTCGCGGTCGGCACGCTGATCCGGCACACCGCCGGGGCGATGGCCGTCATGTTCGGCCTGGTGTTCCTGGCCTGGCCGATCGCCCGCGCGGTCGAGGGGGTCTCGACGCTGCCGAGCAAGCTGCTCCTGGTCAACGCGGCAGAGGCGCTGACCACGATCCGCCCGGTCACCGGCCCGCCCGCCGCACGCGTCCCGTCCACCGGCCTGGCCGCCGCGACCCTGACCGGCTACGCCGTCGTCTTCCTGACGGCCGCCTACTGGAGATTCAAGAACGGCCGCAGATGAGGACGCCATGCCAAAAGGTCAGCTCCGCGTTTTTTACTGGTCTCCGAACAGCCGCAACCGGGTCACATCGCGCGTCCGCCTGTCACTTCCGCCGTCGTTCCGGTCATGTATGAAGACAGGTCGGACGCGTAGAAGAGGGCGACGCCCGCTACCTCATCGGGTTCGCCGGCCCGTCCGAGAGGAACCTCTTTCACCTTGCTCTCCCACACCTCGGGGGCCAATGCCCGGGTCATGGCCGAGCGAATCAGGCCGGGCTGAATGGCGTTCACGCGCACACTGTGCCGGGCCAGTTCCTTCGCCGCTGATTTCGTCAGGCCGATGACGCCCGCCTTGGCCGCGGAATAGTTGGTCTGGCCGGGCAGCCCGATCTTGCCCGATATCGAGGACATGTTGATGATCGATCCGCGCTTCCGCGGGCGCATGACCTCCGCGGCGGCACGGATCCCGTTCCAGGTGCCCTTCAGATGAACGTCGATCACTTCGTCGAACTGGGTCTCCGTCATCTTCCACATGATCGCGTCCCGGGTGATCCCGGCGTTGTTGACCCAGATGTCCAAGCCCCCGAACGTGTCGCGCGCGAGGTCGGCGAGTGCCCTCACGTCGTCGACGGATACGACATCACACCCGGTGCCCCTTGCGCATCCGGTGCCGATCTCCTGGGCAGCCGCCTTCGCCTTGACGTCGTCCAAGTCGCCGATCACGACCCGCGCCCCATGCGAGGCGAAAGTTTGCGCGATGGCGAGTCCGATCCCCTGGGCGCCGCCGGTGACGGCGGCGACCCGCCCTTCGAGAAGATTCACGCGTCTGCTCCTTTGCCGGTCAATTCACGGGCCGACACGATGGCGGCGAGGTCGTCGATCCAACGGGCGACCTCCGGCGGCCGTTCGAGGAAGGGAGCGTGGCCGGCACCGTCGATCGGAATCAGGGCGCCGGCGAGCGCGGTCGACAATTCCAGGTGGGACTCGAACGAGACCGCCCGGTCCCTGGTGCCCCAGATGACGAACGTGGGCGGCGGGTTCTCGATCGGAGCCGGTTCATAGGCCGCCAGTGCCCGAAAGTGATTGGCCATGGTCGCGACCCCGCGGGCCTCGAAGTCGCAGACCCGAATTTCGAGCAGGTCACGGTCATGCTCGGCGTCCACCAGACCGGCGCGTGCCAGCTTGCCGGCGGCGGACTCGGGGGTCGCCTCCAGCATCCGGAAGAGCGAGCCGTCCACTCGGATTCCCGTGCCCGCGGCGATGAGCACCCAGCCGTCGATCCGCACCCGACCGTAGAGTTCGAGGGCGACCATCGCACCGAGGCTGGCGCCGACCAGGATGCGCGGCCCGCCCCTGTCCTCCATTTCACAGGCGATCGCGGATGCCATGGCCTGAACCGTGTCATGGTCCGGAATCGGAATGACGCGTCCAGGGACGAGCCGTTGGAGCGGCTCGAACGCGAGCCCGGCGGAGCCCGCGCCGGGAAGGTAGATCACTTCGGCGTTCACCGCGCGCCTCCGACCCGGAACTCGCCCTCCATGATCGTTCGGCTCGCGCCGCCCAACCCGACTTCGTAGGGGCCGGAGATCCTCAGCCCGAGGCGCCCCTGCCGTGCGGCGTCTTCCGGTCCCTGGGTCGCGACGACGTCGCCGCGCACCCCGTCCACCGATTCGAGGATGCCCACGCCGATCACGGCTCCGCCGGTCGCCGAGTCCTCGGCGCCGCCGAGCGACGATGTGAACACCCGCACGCGAATCGACCGGTCCTCGACCGGACCTGAGATGACGACTCCCGCGGCCTGATGCTCGGCGCACAGGTCCAGCACCTGGCCTGGCGTCAAATCGACCGCGTTGACGTGAGCCAGATCCTCCAGCCGGACATGGAGCCGGCTGCGCGCCTGCCGCAACACGGCCGCCCGGCCCTTCCCCTTGATGTTCGCCGGTACCGGCACCGGTTCCAACCGCGGACGACCCGCCAGGGAAGGCACGGCCCACGTCATTTCCGGCTCGCGGACGACTTCGAGCCGATCCCCTTCGGCGTGACTCACCTCCCACGTCTCGCCTTCGGGCACGTTCAGCGCCGAAAGAACCGCAAGCGATGTCTGAAAACACTGCTCCAGTTCTTCGTACGGGGAGAAGGTCCTGAGCGTGACGCGACGATCGGACAGTTCTGTCAGGAACCCGGTGTCGGGGACACCGAGGCGTTTCGCGAGCGCGGGAGCCCGCGCCATGTCGAATCCTTGGCCGACGATCGCCGTATGGTTCCCGCCGGCATCGCCCGAGCCGAAGACCCGTCCCAGCCAACCGTGATGGGTCGTCATCTCAGCCGCTCCTCCCTTCCTCGATCGCCGCGGTCGCCTCGATCTCCACATGAAGGTTCTCGTTCGCCAGGCCCGCGACGATGATCAAGGTGTTGGGCGGGAAACGGCCGTCGGGGAACATCCGCTCGTACACCTCCTTTCTCGCCGCGAGGAACGGAGCGAGGCTTTCCCGGGAGACGAGGTAGGTGGTGGACCTGAGAATGTCTCCGGGGCCGGCGCCGACGCCGGCGAGGGCGAGTTCCAGGTTGCGGTACGCGCGTGCCGTCTGGGCGCGAATCGACCCGTCGCCGGAGATCTCACCTGACTCCGTCACTCCCACCTGGCCGGCGAGATGCACGATCGCGTTCTTTCCCGCCGTCACGCTCAAGTGGGAGTAGGCGCCGGGTTCCGGAAGACCGGCGGGGCGGCGAATGTAATACGCGGCCCCGCCGGCGGAGCCTATGCGGTCGGACATGCGAGCTTTTCACCCGTCGCCTTCTGGACGAAACCATTGTCGATCAGTTTCGAGACCTCCGGCGCCTTCTTGATCAGGCCCTTCGCGGCCAGTTGGTCACTGATGAACGCGATGCTTCGCGCGTTGACCGTCAGGTCCTTCGAGAATCCGGCGGGGCGCGCGGCCGCCACGATGTCGGCGGGAATGCCCGTCGCGTCCGCGATGGTCTTGGTCACGCCTTCCTTGCCGGTCCCGCCGTCCATGGCGGCGGTGTACTGCCGGACCCCGCACGCGTAGGCGTTGACGAACTTCTGGACGGTCGGCTTGCTGGACGACGCCAGCTTCGAGCTGGTGAACAGCACCGCGATCTGGGCGAGCGGCGCGTAGTCGTCGCCGGTCATCAGGGGGACCGCGACGCCGTCCTTCTCGGCCTGTGTCGCCGTCGGCTCGCTCATCAGCCCCACGTCGACGGCCCCCTGCTTCAGCGCGAGGTAAAGGTCGCTGGGGGAGTAGTAGGTGATCTTCAGATCCTTGAGCGCCAGCCCGTTGCGCTCAAGGAGTTGCGATTGGTAAACCCATGCCGAGGTGCCCTCGGACGATGCGAACCCGATCCTGTGCCCCGCGAAGCCGGCCACATTCTTGATCTTCCCGGCGAGGTCCTTGCGCACCTCGATGATCTCTGTCGAGTGCTTCGGCTGGGACGAGTTCTTGTCGGCGATCATGACCATGGGGCGGCCCCTGTTCACCGCATTGGCGAAGCCGGCGCTGTACGCGCCCGCGCCGAAGTCGAGTTCTCCCGTGGCGAGGGGCGCCACCATGTCGGCGCCTGACTTGAACTGGACGAACTGAACGTCGAGCCCCTGGCCCTTGAAGTAGCCGGACGCCCGTGCCATGATCAATCCGGCGTCGGACATCTGCCCGATCCAGCCGATCTTGACCTTGCTCTTGACCGTCCCGACCGTGGATTCCCCCGAGCCGCACGCCGCGGCGCCGAGGGCGAATCCCAGCGCCAGGGCAGCACAAACAAAGGGCTTGTGTCTCATGGTGTTACCTTTCTTCGGCTCGCCGGGGCGGCCGCTCGGCGCGGTCCCGGGTTCGAGCCCCCTACCGCGTGTGAGGGTTCCAGGCGATCAGTCTTCTCTCGGCGATCCGGAGAAGAGCGGCCAGTATTCCGCCGACGATCGCGATCGTCGCGAGCCCGACGTACATCAGTTCGACATTGAAGACCTGCCACGAATTCCAGATCATGTAGCCGATCCCGCTCTGCGCGCCCACGATCTCCGCGAGCGTGAGCAGGATGAGCGCCTGGCCGAGGGCGAGTTGCAGGCCGGTCATCACGCTCGGCAGCGCGCCCGGAAAGGCGATCGTGCGGAAGTACTGGCGCCGCGTCGCCCCGGAATTGGCCGCCACGTCCTGGTAGACCTTGGAGATCTGGAGCACGCCGCCGGCGGCGTTTATCAGCACCGGGAAGAACGCGCCGAGTGCCACGAGAACCCATTTCGAGGGCTCGCCGAACCCGAAGATGAGGAGCATCAGCGGCATGATCGCGCTCTTCGGAATCGGATAGACGGCGGACACCAGGGGCGTGACCGCTATACGGAGCGGCCGCACGAAGCCCATGGTGAGGCCGAGCGCGAGGGCGGGGATCACGCCCATCGTGAAGCCGATCGCCAATCGGCGCATCGTGATGAGCAGGTTCTCCAGGAGCGCGCCATCGGCGGCGACGGACCAGAAGCTGCGCGCGATGCCGCTCGGCGGCGGGAAGAAGTCGGGGTCGATGGCGCCGGCTCTCGCGGCGATCTCCCACAGGACGAGCGTCCCGGCGACGGAGCCCGCGGCGAGCAGGCGATCCCGGCTCCCCCGGCCCAGCCGCGGCTGCCGGCGATCTCGGGAGCCGATCTTGACGGTGATGTCATCGCCGGGATCGACGCCGTTGGATCTCGTCAGGGCGTGCTTCGTCGTCATCATCGACCTCGCTGTTCGTTCGGCAGCTCGTCCTTCAACGAGTCCCAGATCTCGCCGACGAGTTCGCCGTACTCGGGGAGGTAGCGCAGGCCGAGCACGTCGCGAGGTCGCGCGAACGGTACGGGAATGTCCTTCTTGATCCGGCCGGGGCGTGCGCTCATCACGATGATGCGGTCGGCGAGCACGACCGCCTCGTCGACGCTGTGCGTGATGAACAGGACGGTCTTCTTCGTGGTGTCCCAGATTCTGAGCAGTTCCTGCTGCAGCATCGCCTTGGTCTGCTCGTCCAGAGCCGCGAACGGCTCGTCCATCAGCAGGACTTCGGGGTCGTTCGCGAACGCGCGGGCGACGGCGACCCGCTGCTTCATCCCACCGCTGAGCTGGTGCGGGTAGGCCGCGGCGAACTGCTGGAGCCCGGTCATTTCCAGGTACTTGTCGGTCTGCGCGCGCACGACGTCCTTCGACGCCTTGCGGATCTTCAGCCCGTAGCCGACGTTCTGCCGGATCGTCATCCAGGGAAAGATGCTCTCCTGCTGGAAGACGATCGTGTTCTCCGGCCTCGACCGGTCATACCGGCGGACGCGGATCTCGCCCTGGTCGTGTTTCTCAAGACCGCCCAGGATTCGCAGGAGGCTGGTCTTCCCGCACCCCGACGGGCCGACGATGGCCAGGAACTCGCCCCGCCGGATGGTGAGGTTGATGTCGTCGAGGGCCACGACCTCGCCGGAGCGGAGGGGAAACGCCTTCGACACGTGGTCGATCTGGATCTTCACGGCCGGATCCAGGAACCGGTCGCCCGGCGCCGCGGCCGCGGACTCATTCACCGGCTGCTGCATTCTCGTCCTCCAGGGCCCAGCAAACGAATTCCGCGCCCGCGGCGTTCGCGACACGCGCCATTTCCAGTCGATCGGCGAAAGCCGTGAAACCATGAGTGCCGTGGGGATACACGTGTAGGGCGACCGGGTTTCCGGCGGCCGCCCATCGGGCCGCCATGAACAGCGAGTCGTCGAGCAGCGGGTCGAGCGTTCCCACCGAGATCCGCGCGGGGGGCATACCCGTCAGGTCCGCCCAGATCGGTGAGACGTCGGGCGAGCGCCGGTCCACGCCGCCCGGAAGGTAGTGGCCATAGAACCATTCGAGCATCGGCGTGGAAAGCAGCAGGTCGAGTTCTCCCCAAAGCCGCTGCGAGGGTGTCATCGCGCAATCGAAGACCCCGTAGACGAGGTTCGCGCCGCGGAAACGCCCCGCCAGCCCTTGCTCGCGCAGCCTCAGCAGCGTCACGGCGGAGAGGTTCCCGCCCGCCGACTCGCCCCCGATGACGAGCCGGTCGGTCCCGAATCTGTCCGCCGACTCGGCGATGAGCCAGCGGGCGACGTCCTCGCAGTCGTCGGGGGCCGCCGGGTAGGCGGACTCGGGCGCCTTGGCGTAGTCGACGCTCACGACGGCCACGTTCGCCGCGACCGCGAGCTCCCAATGGGCCTTGTCCTTCCGGTCCGCGGAACCGAGCACGAACCCTCCACCCGGGATGTGGAGGTAGACGCCCTCCACACGCGGCGGAACGAGAACGCGAACCTTGATCGGACCGCGCCGCCCGGGGACCAGCACATCTTCGGCGACGTCGAGCCGGCCGCTCTGCGGCCATCCGGTGCGGCCGGCGGCCCGCTCGGCGCGCACCTGAGCCGGAGTCAACGACGGGACCAGCGGAAACTGGTAGATGCGCTCCCGCAGGCCGGTGTTGAACTCGTCGGTCCGCGCGACGAGCTCCGCCAGCTCCGGGCCGTCGTCCGGCAGGCCCGACGCGACGGGTACCGCCGGTGCGCCCGTGAAGATCTGCGACATGGTCCCCACTCATTATCACTACTTGAGGATTCGATATCAGTGGACGGTAAGAGGGGGCTCCGATCGTTGTCAAGGGTTCGGCGAGATCGACTAGCGAGATCGGCTAGTACGCCAGCTGCAGCATCCGCTCCGAGAGGTCGCGGGCCGTCTGGACCACGCGCTGGTGGATCTCGTTCCTCTTCTCGCCGTCGATGCGGTAGGCGGGGCCCGCGACCGCGAGCGCCGCGGCTCCCGTGCTGTACCTGACGGGGGAGGCGACCGCCCAGACGCCCGGGTCGAGTTCGCCGATCGACTCCGCCCATCCTTGGGCGCGGATGGCCGCCAGCTCGGACTCCAGGGCCGGGCGCCGCGTGGCCAGCGCCGGATCGGAGGCGCACTGGGCGTCCAGGTAGGCGGCCGACTCGCCCTCGCCGGCGTGAGCCAGCAGCACCTTTCCGGACGCGCCGCGGTGCAGGGGGCGCGGGATGCCCGGCTCCAGCGCCATGCGCACGACATGCCTGGACTCGGCGGCGGCCACGACCACCGCCGAGTCGCCGATCCGCCTGGTGAGGAGTACGGACTCTCCCAGCTCGTCGGCTAGCGACCTCATCGTCTCACGGCTCAACTCTCCAAGATCGTTCACGGCCTGGGCCGCCCGGGCGACCGGCCCGATCAGGGGCGTGACCTGGTAAGCGTTGGAGCCAGCCTCCTCCAGCAGGTCCATCTGGCGCAACAGTGAGACGTACCGGTATGTGCTGCTCACGGGCATCCCGACCCCGGCCGCGATCTCCTGGATCGTGAGGCGCGGCCGCTCCGCCGAGAACTCCAGCAGGATCGCGAGGACTTTGCGCGCGCTCTCGGCCCCGGCCGCCTTGGTCGGCTTCCGGCGTGACGTATCCGACACCATGGACCCTTCCCTTGTGTTCTCATTCTGCGCGAAGCTACTCTCAAGGTCTGAGAATCAAGAGCCTCGACTTCCATCAGGGTAGCCGGACCCTCTGAGAACCTGATCACACAGAATGGGATTCGCCTTGCATGTGTCCCTGGGGGACGAAATCGCGTCTCACCTGAACGGGCAGCCGCATCCGCTCGCGGACAGGTATCTGCGGGCCGGGTGGTGGACGTCCTCCACCGTCCTTGACGACTTCCTCGCCAACGCCGCCCAGCGGCCGGACAAGATCGCCGTCACCCAGTGGGGGAGCGGAGCCGCCCCAAGCGTCCGCCTGAGCTTCGGCGACATCGCCGACCTCAGCGCCCGCCTGGCCGGTGGCCTGGCCTCTCGGGGAGTGCGATCGGGCGACGTCGTCTCCTTCCAGCTCCCCAACTGGTGGCAGTTCCCCGTCGTCGCGGTCGCGTGCGCGCGCATGGGCGCCATCGCCAACCCCATCCTCCCGTTCTTCCGCACGCGGGAACTCGCCATGGTGCTGAGCAGCCTTCGCTCGACCGTCTACATCGCTCCATCGCGGTGGCGAGGGCACGACTTCGAGGAATCACTGGAAGCCATCCGCCCGGACCTCCCTTACTTGCGCGGTGCCTACTACGTGGACTCGGAGGCTCCGGCGACCTCCTTCTCCTCGCTTCTCACCCAGCCGCCCGCGTCGCCGACCGGACCGGTCCAGGGCGGGGACGTCGCCGAGATCCAGTTCACTTCTGGCACGACCGGTCAGCCCAAGGGCGTCGTCCACACCTACAACGGCATCCGGACCGGATACCGGGCGGTCTCCTCCACCCTCGGCCTGACCGGCGACGACGTCGTCCTGACCATGACGCCGATGGCCCACCAGGTCGGCTTCCTCAACGGCTGCTGGATGCCCCTCGCCGAGGGGATGTCGGTGGTGTACCAGGACACCTGGGATCCAGGCGTGTTCCTCGACATCGTCACCTCCGAGCACGTCACCTACACCGCCGGGGCGACGGCGATGATGGTCGACGCGTGCGCCGCCGCCGAAGCCCGTGCGCTGCGGCCGTCGACGCTGCGCTACTTCAAGAACGGCGGCTCCGCCGTCCCGGCCTCCGTCGCGGAGCGCGTGACCCGGCTGCTCGGTGCGGACGTGGTCGTTTCGTGGGGGATGACCGAGAACGGCGTATGCACGATCACTCCGCCGGGGGCGCGCGGGGCGGAGCTGACGGACGGTCGCCCGGTCGCCTGGGCCGAGGTCAAGGTCGTCGACGACGACGGGAGCCCGGTGCGGCAGGGACGGTCCGGGCACCTCCTCGTTCGCAGCGCGTCCCAGTGTGTCGGCTACTTCCCGGGGGTCGAGCTGTACCCGTCCCTGATCGACCGGGACGGCTGGTTCGCCACGGGGGACATCGCCCGGATGAACCGAGACGGATCGATCAAGCTCCTCGGCCGGCGCAAGGATCTGATCATCCGCGGGGGCGAGAACATCCCGGTGCTGGAGGTCGAGTCCGCTCTCCGCTCGATTCCCGGAGTCTCGGACGTCGTCGTGGTCGGCGTCCCCGACGACCGCCTCGGTGAGCGCGCATGCGCGGTGATCGTGCCCGCCCCCGGTCACCCGCCGACCTCGCTCGACGTCGCGCGCGACCATCTGCGCGCTCTCGGGATGGCCAAGCCGTACTGGCCGGAGTCGCTGGTCCTGTGGGACGGCGCCTTCCCCACCACCGCGTCGGGCAAGGTCGCCAAGGCCGAGGTGCGCGCGCGGATCCGCGGCGACATCGGGGAGCGCGCCGATGAGCGTTGAGACCGCGGTCGCCGGCGGCGTCGCCGTGGTGACCCTGAACGAGCCGGCCACGCGCAACGCCCTGTCGCCGGAACTCGTGGCGGCGCTCTCGGAGACCTTGCGCGACGTCGGGGCGAGGCCGGACGTCGGCGCGCTCGTCCTGCATGGCGGACCGCGCGGCTTCTGCAGCGGGATGGACACCGGCTGGCTCGGCAGCGTGCTGGAGGAGCCGCTCCAGCCGCGGTCCTTCGATGCGATCACGCACGTCTACGAGGTCTTCGAGACCCTCCGCTCCGCACCGGTTCCGACCATCTGCGCGCTCTCCGGCGTCGCGATCGGCGCCGGTCTGAACCTGGCCTTGGCCGCCGACCTGTGCGTGGTGACGCCCGACGCGCTTCTCAGATCGGGTTTCGCGGCCCACGGCCTGCATCCCGGAGGCGGGCACCTCAACTCGCTCTCGGCGTCGATCGGGGCATACCGCGCCGCCGCCGTCGGGCTGTTCAACGTCGACATGAGCGGCGCCGACTTCGCGTCGGCGAGCGGCGCCGTCCTCATGGCGGACGACGCGGCCGTGCTCACCGAGGCGAAGAGGCTCGCCGAACGCGCCGGACGCGACCCCGAACTCGCGCGCCACACCACCGCGGCACTGCGCCTGACCCGGGACCTGCCGCCCCGTGCGGCCGCCGACGTGGAACGCGTCCGGCAGCTCTGGTCGTACGGGCGGCGCCGGTACCCGGAGCCGTCGGCCGACCGGCCGGGAGGGCCCGACCATGATCGAGACTGAGTCCCGCGGGGACGTCGTCGAACTCACCCTCGACCGTCCGCCCGCCAATGCCTGGACGCGCGACGGCGTCGCGGAACTCGGGGCAGCGGTCGACCGGATCATCGGCTCGCCCGAGACCCGGGCCGTCGTCGTCCGGGCCCGCGGCCGGCTCTTCTCGGCCGGCGGGGACGTCCGCGAAATGGTCGAGGTGCTTCGACGGCCGGATCCGGCGCCCGCGCTGGACCGGTTCTCGACCGAGATCCAGTCCGCGTTCGAGCGGTTCGCGAAGATCCCCTGCCCGACGATCGCCGTGCTGGAGGGAGCCGCTACGGGCGGGGGCCTTGAGCTGGCGCTCGCCTGCGACCTCAGAATCGCCGCGCGCGGGGCCCTGCTGGGCCTGCCGGAGGCCGGGATCGGGCTCGTCCCGGCCGGTGGAGGCACCCAGCGGCTGACGCGGCTCGTCGGCGAGGGCCACGCCCTGCGGCTGATGATGCTCGCCGAGCTCGTCGACGCGGACGCGGCGCTGAGCATGGGCCTCGTCCAGTGGGTCGAAGACCGGCGGCACATCGACGCGCGCGTCGCCCAGGTGGTCGGCGCGCTCCGCCGGGCCTCGGGCGACGCGCAACGCGAGATCAAGAAGTGCGTCGGAGCGACGACGGTCGCGGACGGTCTCGCCCAGGAACGCGCGAGTCAGGCGCTGCTGCACAGGACGGACGGCACGATCGCGCGTCTGCGTGCCTTCACGAGAAGAAAGTAGAGAACAGATGAAGAAGGAGCTGGACGGGCGTCTGGCGGTCGTCACCGGCGCCGGCGCCGGGATCGGTCGCGCCATCGCGGCGACGCTGGCGGGCAACGGTGCGGCCGTCGCGATCGCCGACGTCAACGTCGAGGCCGCACAGCAGGTGGCGGCGGAGCTCCGCGCCAGCGGAGGGACGGCCGCCGCCTTCGAGGTCGACGTGGCCGCCGAGGACAGCGTGCGAGCGCTCCAACGCCGGGTGGCCGCCGACATGGGGCTGACCGACATCATCGTGAACTGCGCCGGGTGGAACATCGGAAGGCCCTTCCTGGAGAACGAGCCCGAGTTCATGGACAAGGTGAACCGGCTGAACCTGATGGGGCCCATCTACCTATGCCAGGCGTTCCTTGAGCCGCTCGTCGCCGAGGGGCTGCCGGGCCGGGTCGTGAACATCTCGAGCGACGCCGGCCGGGTGGGCAGCCTCGGCGAAACCGTGTACGCGGCCGCGAAGGGCGGGGTGATCGCCTTCACCAAGTCGCTGGCACGCGAGATGGCGCGTCATCAGATCACCGTCAACTGCGTATGCCCCGGCCCGACCGACACCGACCTGTTCCGCGCTCAGCCGGAGAAGATCCAGGGCGCGCTCATCCGGGCCATTCCGATGCGGAGGCCGGCCCAGCCCGGCGACATCGCCAACGCGGTGGCGTTCTTCGCCGGTCCCGGCTCGGGCTATGTGACCGGACAGGTGCTGAGCGTCAGCGGCGGCCTCACCATGGTCGGCTGAGCGGCCGCCACGACGAGCGAGGAACGACACATGCCTCTCGAATCGAGGTCGGACACCGACCGCCGGCGCTATCTCGACGAGGTCGTCACCGTCGCCCGCACCGAGCTGCGGCCCGGGGACGGCGCCGACGACCCCTCCATCGACCGGCGGCTGCTCGCCAGGCTGGGCGAGCTGGGGCTCCTGCGGGACTTGTTCGGAAATCCCGGCGGCGAACCGCGGGACGCGGCGGCGCTCCAGCTGTGCCTGCTGCGCGAGGCCCTCGCCACGGTCGACACCCATGCCGAGACCGCGCTCGCGCTCCAGGGGCTCGGCGGCTACCCGATCCTCCAATCGGGCTCGGCCGTCCAACGCGAGCGCTGGATCCCGGGTGTCGTGAGCGGCCGCGTGGCGCCGGCGTTCGCGCTCACCGAGCCGGGAGCCGGGTCGGACGCCGCGGCCCTCGAACTCGCCGCCACCCCGGTGCCGGGCGGATGGCGCCTGGACGGGGAGAAGAAGTGGATCAGCAACGCGCCCGAAGCCGACGTCTACGTGGTCTTCGCCAGGACGGCCCCGGACGCCGGCGCTCGCGGAGTCACGGCGTTCCTGGTCGCGGGGGACGAGGCCGGGCTGAGCGGGGAACCGCTGCGCATGCTGTCGCCGCACGCGCTCGGAACGCTGCGGTTCGAGGGCGTGCGCGTCTCCGCGGACGACGTGCTGGGCGGCGTCGGGCAGGGGTTCCGGGTGGCGATGCGGACGCTGGACCTCTTCAGGCCCTCGGTCGGCGCCTTCGCGGTCGGCATGGCCCAGGCGGCCCTGGACGCCGCCGTCGACTGGTCCAGAACGCGGCGGATGTTCGGCGGCGTCCTCGCCGACCAGCAGGGCGCGGCGCACCTCTTGGCCGAGATGGCGACGCGGGTGCACGCCGCCCGTCTCACCGTCCACGACGCCGCCGAGGCGTACGACGCGGGCAGGGGGCGTTCGCCGGTCACGCTCACGGCGGCGATGTCCAAGTGGTTCGCCACCGAGCAGGCGCAATGGGTCGTCGACAAAGCGGTGCAGCTCCACGGCGCCCGCGCCCTGGAACGCGGCCACCTCCTTGAGCGCCTTTACCGGGAGGTCCGTGCCCCGCGGATTTATGAAGGGGCGTCAGAGGTCCAGTTGACCATCATCGCCCGCGAGCTGATCCGGGCCGGAAAACCGGCCCACAACGTCAAGGAGTACGACCGATGACCACCGAAAGCCGCCCGAGGACCTACCGTGCGTCCGCGCCGTTCACCGACGAATGGAAGCACTTCCGGTTCTCGATCGAATCCGGGTCGCCACCATCACGCTCAACCGCCCCGAGCGGCTGAACCCGCTCACCTTCGAGTCCTACGCCGACCTGCGTGACCTGTTCACGGAATTGCCGCACCGCACGGACGTCCGGGTGATCGTGCTCCGCGGCGAGGGCCGCGGATTCTGCGGCGGAGGCGACGTCAACGAGATCATCGGCGAACTAATCACGATGGACGCGAAGGACCTGATGGGCTTCACGAAGATGACCGGTGACGTCATCCGGCTCATGCGCGAGTGCCCGATCCCCATCATCGCCGGGATCCAGGGCATCGCCGCCGGGGCCGGCTCGGTGCTCGCGCTCGCCTCCGACTTCCGGGTGGTGGCCCGCTCCGGCAAGTTCGCCTTCCTCTTCACCAAGGTCGCGCTCTCCGGCGGCGACATGGGCGCCGCCTACCTCCTGCCGAGGATCGTGGGCGCCGGACGGGCGACCTCTCTGCTCATGCTCGGAGACACGATCGACGCCGAGACCGCCGACCGGTACGGGCTCGTGTCCGAACTGGTCGAGGACGACCGGCTCGACGACGCCGTCGCAGCCCTCGCCGCCCGCATCTCAAGCGGGCCGACCCTCGCCTACGCGCAGACCAAGTCGCTCATCACACGCGAACTCGACATGCCGATCGGCGCGGCGATGGAACTGGACGCGATGACGCAGGCACTGCTCATGACCACCGCGGACCACGCCGAGTTCCACGCCTCCTTCAACGCCAAGCGTCCCGCGAACTGGACCGGCCGATGAGCACGGCGACCGACTTCCTCATGATCGAGGCGGGCCTCACGCCGGAGGAGGCCGACATCCGCGACACGGTCGCCCGGTTCGCGAGCAGCGAACTGGCGCCGCACATCAACGAGTGGCACGACGCCGGCCGCGTCCCCCGCGAGCTCGCCCAGCGGTTCGGGCAGCTCGGCGTCCTCGGCATGCACCTCGACGGTCCCGGCTGCCCCGACATGAGCGCCGTGGCCTACGGCCTGGCGTGCCGCGAGCTCGAAGCGGTCGACTCGGGCATCCGGAGCTTCGTCTCGGTGCAAGGCTCGCTGGCGATGTACGCCATCCACCGATGGGGCTCGGAGACGCAGCGCGCGTCCTACCTGCCTCGGATGGCGGCCGGCGACGTCATCGGGTGCTTCGGGCTCACCGAACCGGACTCCGGCAGCGATCCCGGGTCGATGCGGACCAGCGCTCGGCTGGACCCGTCCGGGGACTGGATCCTGAACGGCACGAAGATGTGGATCACGAACGGCACGATCGCCGACATCGCCATCGTGTGGGCCCGTGATCACGACGGTCTCGTCCGGGGGTTCGTCGTCCCGACCGACACCCCCGGGTTCTCGGCCACGGTGATCCAGCGGAAGCTGTCGTTGAACGCGTCGGCCACCGCCATCCTGAACCTGGACGACGTCCGCCTTCCCGCAGCGGCGCTCCTGCCCGCGGCGCAGGGCCTCTCCGGCCCGCTGAGCTGCCTGAACGAGGCCCGGTTCGGCATCCTGTGGGGAGTCGTGGGCGCCGCCAGGACGTGCTTCGCGGAGGCCCTCGACTACTCGCTCGTCCGGCGGCAGTTCGGCAGGCCGCTGGCGGCCTTCCAGCTCTCCCAGCGCAAGATCGCGGAGATGGCGATCCTCGTCAACAACGCGTCGCTGGTCGCCTACCACCTCGGCCGCACCAAGGACGCGACCCGCCTGAGCTCGGCCCAGGTCTCCTACGGGAAGCTGCACAACGTCCGCGCCGCCGCCGAGGTCGCGCGGATCGCCCGCGGCCTGCTCGGGGCGGCGGGCATCACCCTCGACCACGCCACGATGCGGCACCTCGTCAACATGGAGACGGTCGCGACGTACGAGGGCACCGAGGAGATCCACGCCCTCAGCATCGCGGGGGAGCTCACGGGCATCCGGTCCTTCCGATGACCGGGACCGTCCGGACGTGCCTGGTGACCGGTGGGAGCCGGGGAATCGGCGCCGCGGTCGCGACGCGCCTGGAACTCGAAGGGCACCGCGTCGCCCGCGTCTCCAGGACGGGCGCCGGAGCGTCGGAACGTTCCATGTCGGTCCGCGCCGACCTGACCGACGACGCTCAACTGGAGAGCGCGATCCAGGAGGTGGAGGACCGGTGGGGCCCGGTCGAAGTCCTTGTCGCGAACGCCGGGGCGGCGGCGGAGTCCCCCATCGTGGACGAGACCGACCAGACGTGGCAGGGCCTCCTCGACCTCAACCTGAGCGTTCCGTTTCGCCTGATGCGCCGGACGCTGCCGGCGATGACGGCGGCGGGCTGGGGCCGGATCGTCGCGATCGGCTCGGTGGCGTCGCTCCGCGGCGAGCCGCGCCTCGGCGCCTATACGGCCGGCAAGCACGGCCTGCTCGGCCTCGTGCGCTCGGTGGCGGCCGAGGTGGCGAAGGACGGGGTCACCGTCAACGCCGTGTGCCCCGGGTACGTCGACACGGCCCTGACCCGCCGAACGGTGAAGGAGATCGCCCGGCGCCTGGACGAGTCCGAGGACCGGGCGCTGCTCCGGCTGGCCCGCAGGCACCCCATCAGGCGGCTGGTTCGTCCCGACGAGGTCGCCGACGCCGTCCGGTTCTGCATCGGCAACGCGGCGCTGAACGGGCAGTCCATCGTCCTGGACGGCGGCTCGGTCCAGTCCTGACCACCGCGCGCTTCCCCGTAGAAAAACCTACGTGGTAGTATGTTTCTACTTCCCGGAGAAAAGAGCTCATATGCGTGAAGTCGTCATCGTCGACGCTGTCCGGTCGCCGGTCGGCAAGCGCAACGGCGGGTTGGCGTCCATGCACTCCAACGAGCTGCTCGGCGGCGTCCTCGCCGGGCTGCTCGCGCGGTCCGGCCTCACCGGCGCCGAGGTGGATCACGTCGTCGGCGGATGCGTGGTGCAGCTCGGCATGCAGGCGGCGAACGTCACCCGCAACGCCTGGCTCACCGCCGGCCTCCCGCCCGAGGTGCCGGCGGTGACGGTGAACGCGCAGTGCGGCTCGTCGCAGGAGGCCCATCTGATCGCGCAGGCGATGATCGCGGGCGGTCTCGCCGACGTCGCGATCGCCTGCGGGGTCGAGGTGATGAGCCGGGTCCCGCTCGGCAGCAACATGCCTCCGGGCGGGCCGTACGGCGACCCTCGCGGCGGCAGGTACGCCGAGGTCCACGAGCCCACGATCCAGTTCGAGGCGGCCGACCGGATCGCCGAGCGCTGGCGGCTGGGCCGCGAGGCGCTCGACGCGTTCGCGAAGACCTCCCAGGACCGCGCCGCGCTGGCGTGGGAGCGGGACCGCTTCGGCGGGCAGATCGTCCCCGTCGACGCCCCGGTCGTCGGCGCGGACGGCGAGATCGTCGGTACGAAGACGATCACGCGCGACGAGGGGCTCCGGCCGACGACGCTGGACGGTCTCGCCGGGCTGCGGCTCAACCAGCCCGACCGGGTGCCGCCGAGCCTCCATACCGCGGGGAACTCCTCCCAGATCTCCGACGGGGCCAGCGCGGTGCTCCTGATGAGCAGGGAGAAGGCCGACCTGCTCGGGCTGCGGCCGCGGGCGCGCGTCGTCGACTCCGTCCTGGTCGGGTCCGATCCCGTCCTCATGCTGACCGGGCCGATCCCGGCGACCGCGAGGATCCTGGCGCGGACCGGTCTGGCGCTGTCCGACATCGACGTCGTCGAGATCAACGAGGCGTTCGCCTCGGTCGTCTGCGCCTGGGCGAAGGAGCACGGCGCGGACCTCGACCGGGTGAACGTCAACGGCGGCGCCATCGCCCTCGGCCATCCGCTCGGCGCGACCGGGACCATACTGATCACCAAGGCGGTCCACGAACTGGAGCGCGCCGGGGGCCGCTACGCGCTGATCACGATGTGCTGCGGCGGCGGGCTCGGTACCGGGACCGTCCTCGAACGGCTTTCCGAGGACCATCCGCGGGACGTCCTCGACGGAGCTGAGCGCTGATGGCCGACACGACGTCTCGGCCCTGGATGACGGGCGACGCCGCCGACCTGTTCGCGATGGCGACGGACTTCTTCGACCGCGAGGTCCCGGCGCGCAGGGAGCGGTGGGAGGCGCAACGCCGCGTCGACCGCGACTTCTGGCTCAGGTGCGGCGAACTCGGGCTGCTCTGCGCGAGCATCCCCGCCGAGTACGGCGGTGGCGGCGGCACCTTCCTCCACCAGGCGGCGATCCAGGAGGCCTACGCGCGGCACGGCGACCGGTCCTGGGGCAACTCGATGCACAGCGGAGTCGTCGCCGACTACGTCCACCGGTACGCGACGGAGGAGCGGCGGCGCCGCTGGCTGCCGAAGATGGCCACCGGCGAGCTCATCGGGGCGCTGGCCATGACCGAGCCGTCCGCCGGTTCCGACCTCAAGGCGATCCGCACCCGGGCGGTGCGCACGGACCGCGGGTGGGTCATCAACGGGTCCAAGATCTTCATCACCAACGGCGGCAGCGCCGACCTCGTCGTCGTCGCGTGCTCCACCGACCCGGCGAAGGGGGCCAAGGGCATCTCGCTGATCGCCGTCGAGACCGCGGACGCCGCGGGCTTCAGCCGCGGGCGGCCCCTCGACAAGCTCGGCCAGCACGGCGCGGACACGAACGAGCTCTTCTTCGACGACGTCCTCGTCCCGGCGGAGAACCTCCTCGGCGAGGAGGGCGACGGCTTCGCGATGATGATGCGCAACCTGCCGCAGGAGCGTCTGATCATCGGCATCACGGCGGTCGCCGCGACCGAACTGGCGCTCTCGGTCACCACCGACCATGTGAAGCGGCGCGAAGCCTTCGGCGGCCCGCTGATGGAGAAGCAGCACGTCCGCTTCGAACTGGCCGAATGCGCCACGCTCGCGAAGGTCGCCCGCACTTTCCTCAACGAGTGCATGGCCACCCACCTGTCGACCGGACTGGACCTGGCCACGTCGGCCATGTGCAAGTGGTGGCTCACGAACGTCCAGTGCCAGGTGATCGACAAATGCCTGCAACTGCACGGCGGATACGGCTACATGACCGAGTACACGATCGCCCGGCTGTACGCCGACGCCCGCGCGCAGCGCATCTACGGCGGCGCCGACGAGATCCAGAAGGAACTGATCGCCCGCTCCCTCTGACCCGGCGGAAAGGGCCCCGGGCACAGGACGGGCGGCACCGGCTTCGATCGAAGGGCTTTGGCATGACCGTGTCCGAGAAAGGCGGCCCCCGCCATTTCGGCAGCATCGACGAATTCCGCGCCTGCGCCGGGGAGGAGATCGGCGTCGGCGACTGGTTCGAGATAGACCAGGACCGCATCGACGCGTTCGCGGAGATCACCGAGGACCGGCAGTGGATCCACGTCGATCCCGCGCGCGCGGCGTCGGGCCCCTACGGCGCGACGATCGCGCACGGCTACCTGACGCTGTCGCTGATCCCCGTGCTGGGCCGCGGGATCTACACCGTCGGCGGCGTCCGGATGTCGGTCAACTACGGGCTCGACAAGGTCCGCTTCCCGCGGGCGGTGACGGTCGGCAGCCGGATCCGGTCCCGCGCGACCCTGGTCAGCGCCGACGACGCCGACTCGGGCGTCCGGGCCGTCGTCCGCCACACGATCGAGATCGAGGGCCAGGACAGGCCCGCCTGCGTCGCCGAGACCGTCCGGCTCTTGGTGCCGTGAGCAGCGCCCCGTGAACAACGTGCCGTGAACAGCGCAGACAACGAGCAGGAGGTCCCATTGGGTCGCTACGACGGGCGGGTCGCCGTCATCACCGGAGGCGGGCGCGGTATCGGGTTCGGGATCGCGGCGCGCCTCGCCGAGGAGGGCGCGTCGGTCGCCGTGGTCGACCTCGACGAGGCCGCGGTCGCCGAGGCGGCGGGCAGGCTGCCCGTGCGGGACGGCGCGAAGGCCGCCGGGATCGCCGCGGACATCAGCGCGGCCGACGCGGTCGAGCGGGCGGTCGACCGGGTCGTCGACGAGCTCGGCGGCGTCCACGTGCTGGTGAACAACGCCGGGATCACCCGCGACAACCTGCTGCACAAGATGTCCGAGGACGACTGGGACCTGGTCATGGGCGTCCATCTCAAAGGGGCGTTCCTGATGGCCAGGGCGGCCCAGCGGCATTTCGTCGCGCAGCGGTACGGCAAGATCCTGACCCTGTCGAGCACCGCCGCGCTCGGCAGCCGCGGCCAGGCCAACTACTCCACCGCGAAGATGGGCGTCCAGGGCCTCACCCGCACGCTCGGCATCGAGCTCGGGCCGTTCGGCGTGAACGTCAACGCGATCGCGCCGGGTTTCGTCGCCACCGAGATGACCGACGGCGCCGCGCGCCGCCTCGGCCGCGACGTCGAGGAGTTCCGCCGGGCCAGGGCCGAGGTGACACCGGTCAGGCGGGTCGGGTCACCGGCGGACGTCGCCGCGGCGGCGGCGTTCCTGTGCAGCGACGAGGCGTCCTACATCACCGGGCAGACGCTGTACGTCGACGGCGGGGCGCGGCTGTGAGCCGCCTCCGGTCGCGTCCTGTCCACGAAGCGGTCCGGGGAGGCCGGAATGCACTTCGCTCTTTCTGAGGACCAGCGCGTCCTCCAGCGGACGACCGACGAGGTCTGCGCGGAACTCTTCGCGGAGTCGCCGGTGACCGGCGCGCGGACGGACGGCGGCGCGCTGCGCGCCCGGCTGTGGTCGACGCTGGTCGAGCTCGACCTCGTCGGGCTGCTGGTCCCCGAGCGGCAGGGCGGCGCGGGCGGGTCGCTGACCGACGCCTGCGTCGTGGCCGAGGCGCTCGGCCGCCACATCGCGCCGGTGCCGTACGTCGGGACCGCCATCGCGGCCGCGGCCCTGCTCCGCTTCGCGGACGGCCCGGCGGAGCCGCTCGCCCGGCTCTGCGGCGGCGACCCCTATTCGGTCCTGCTCGACGGACGGCTCGACCATCCGGTCGGCACCGCGACGGTCGCGTTCGACTGGGTCGACGGCGCCCGCGGCGTCGTGCTCTCCCCGGACGGGCGCGCCACGGTGCACGACCTCGCCGACGCCGACCCGATCGCGGACGTCGATCCGCTGCACCGGCTGTGCCGGGTGCGGCCCGTCCCGTCCGGCGCGGCCTCCGGCGAGGGGGCGCGCAGGGCGCGGGCGGTCGCGTGGACCGGAGCCGCGGCGCTGCTCACCGGGCTCGCCGACGGGGCGCTGCGCCAGGCCGTCGATTACGCGCGCCGGCGCGAGCAGTACGACCGTCCGATCGGGTCGTTCCAGGCCGTGCAGCACCTCTGCGCGGACATGCTCGTCGATGTCGAGACGTCCCGCTCCGTCGCCTACGGCGCCTCCTGGGCGGCGGAGCACGCCCCGATCGACGAGGCGGAACGGGTGGCGGCGGGCGCGAAGGCCCACGCCGGGGCGGCGGCGATCAGGGTCTGCGAGACCGCGATCCAGGTTCTCGGTGGGATCGGCGTGACGCAGGAGCACGACGCCCACCTCCGCCTGCGCGGTGCGCACCTGCACCACGCGGCGTTCGGCGGTCCGGACGCGCCGCTGGTGTTCCTCGCCGGGCGCGTCCTCGAAAAGGTCTGAGGGGCGGACACACATGGACCTTCGCGATTCCCCGGAGGAAGCCGGTTTCCGGGGGCGGCTGTGCGCCTGGCTCAGGGAGAACGTGCCGGCCGATCCGGAGCCGGCCGTGCTCGCCGAGCGCTGGCCGTACATGCGCGCGTTCCAGCGGCACCTGTACCGCGGCGGCTGGGTCGCCCTGTCGTATCCGGAGCAGGTGGGCGGGCAGGGCCTCGGGCCGATGGAGGAGGCGATCCTCAGCGAGGAGCTCGGCCGGGCCGGGGCTCCGAGCCTGCTTCCGCTCGGCCATCTCGGCCGGCCGCTGCTCAGCCACGGCACCGACGAGCAGCGGCGCCGCTACCTGCCGCCGCTGCTCGCGTCCGAGGAGATCTGGTGCCAGGGGTTCTCGGAGCCGCAGGCGGGCTCCGACCTCGCCGCGCTGCGCACGCGCGCCGTCCGCGAGGGCGACGCGTGGGTGCTCAACGGCCACAAGACCTGGACGAGCTACGGCGCGTTCGCCGACTTCTGCCTGCTCCTCGCCCGCACCGACCCGGACGCCGTCCGGCACCGCGGGATCTCGGCGTTCATCGTCCCGCTGGACGCGCCGGGGGTGACCGTCCGGCCGATCGTGCTGGCCAACGGGGACGAGGAGTTCGCCGAGATCTTCCTGGACGACGTGCGGATCCCGGCGGCGAACATCCTCGGCCGGCCGAACGAGGGCTGGCGGATCGCCATGGACGTCGTCAACTACGAGCGGGGCGCCGTCGAGACCGGGTACCTGCCGAAGTTCGAGCGCTACCTTTCGGAGATCGCCGCGTTCGTCAAGGCGCGGCCGGCCGCGCCGGACCGGGCGACGCTCCGCGCGCTCGGCGACGCGGCGGCCGCGCTTGAGGTGCTGCGGATGCACTGCCTGCGCACGTTGAGCGATCGCGTCTCGGGCGCGCCGCCCGGTCCGGAGAGCTCGATCGACAAGCTGCTCATGACCGCGGTGGAGCAGAAGCTGACGGCCCTCAGCCTCAGCCTGCTGACCGACACGGCCGTCGACTCCGCCGGGCCCGGCCGGGCCGAGTGGTTCGACCGGTACCTCTACGGGCGGGCCGGGAGCATCTACGGGGGGTCGGCGCAGATCCAGCGCAACATCCTCGCCGAGCGGCTGCTGGGGCTGCCGCGCGCCGCCGGATAGCGCGGCCGGACGGGCGGCCCGGCGGGCGGGCGGCCGGGGCGGGGGTCAGGCGAGTACGCCGCGGACGGCGTACTCGGCGAGCCTCGCCGCGGTCCGCTCGCGCTCGGCCGCCGAGTCGCGCGGCCCGCCCGGGCGGAACCAGGCGTGCATCCAGTTCACGGTGCCGAGCACGGCCTTGACGAGGGTGTTCACGTCGGTGTCGCGGAAGACGCCGGCCTCGATCCCCTCCTTGACGACGGCCGTGAAGTACGCCTCGAACTGGCGGCGCATCTTCATGATGCGGGCCATCTGCTCTTCCTTGTTGCGGCCCTCGCCGGCGAGGTTCATCTCGATCTGGTACTGCGCGGGGCCCATGTAGTTGGCCCTGTTCATGAGGTGCATCGCGTGGTGGTGCACCATCTCGCGCAGCTTCTCCTCCGGGCCGAGGTCGTCGCGCTCGGCGGTCGGCCCGACGGCCTCCAGCGCCCACTCCAGGGCCTGCTGGTGGATCCCGATGAACAGGTCGCCCTTGGTCCGGAAGTAGTGGTAGATCCGGCCCTTGGTGCAGCCGAGCACGTCGGCGACGTCGTCGATGGAGGTGGCCGCGTACCCTCGCTCGGAGAACGCCGTCGCCGCCGCGTCGAGGATCTCCCGCGCGCTCGCCTGCCGCTTGGAGGTCAGCTTCTCCGTACGTCCGTTGGCGAAGGCTTGTCGCATGCCGACATACTACTCGGCCGGATGTATCGCCCGTCCGGATCCGGGACGGGGCCTCCATCTTCCACCCGTGGCGGGGAGCCGCTCGGGTCCGCCACGGGACCAGAAAAAACCTACGTGGTAGTATGTGAATCGTGGCCAAGGTGAGCGGTACGTGAGCGCGGCCGGGCGGATCGACCGGGAGGGCGGGGTCGGCGCGCTGCTCGAACTCGACCGGCTCGGACCGCTGGCCTTCCGCGGCGGAGCCCACGAGGGCGAGCGGGTCAGGCTGTACGGCGGCGAGGTCGCGGCCCAGGCCATGATGGCCGCCGCCCGGACGGCGCCGCCGGGCCGCCCGCCCAACTCGCTCGGCGCGTACTTCCTCCTCCCGGGCGACTCCACCGTGCCCGTCGTCTACACGGTCGGGACGGTGCGCGACGGCGGCGCCTTCAGCACCAGGACGGTCGAGGCGCGCCAGCCGGGCGGCGCGATCCTGCTGGCGACCGCCTCGTTCCAGCGTCCGGAGCGCGGGCTGAGCCATCAGGTGCGTCCCGCCCGGGTGCGGCCGCCCGAGGAGCTGCCCCCGGTGGAGCGGGCCTTCGCGGGCGATCCGCGGACCCTCGACTGGATCTCCGAGGTGACCGCCTGGCTCCCGGTCGAGGTCCGGTTCCCGGACGCGTCCCTGCACGTGCCGAGCGGGAGCGGGCACATCGCCGCGCTGCGGTTCTGGACGCGGACCCGGCACCCGCTCCCGGACGCGCCCGAGGCCCAGGCCGCTGGCGTCGTCTATCTCTCCGACCTGCTCATGCTCGCGGCGAGCGTCCAGCCGCACCCGCACCGGATCACCGACGGGACGGTCTGGTTCGCCACGATCGCCCACTCCGTCGTCCTGCACGCGCCGGCCCGCGCCGACGACTGGCTGCTGTACGAGATCGAGAGCGACTGGGCGGGCGCCGGGCGCTGCCTGACGCGGGGCCGCCTGTTCGACCGGGCCGGACGGCTGTGCGGCAGCACGACCCAGGAGGCCGTCCTCCGCGTCGCCGACCCCGGCTGAGCGGACCGGCCGCGCGGGCCCGGCCGAAGGGGCGCGGACCCGTCCCGACCTGCGTCGCTTCGAGGCGTCCGGCCGGGATCGGCCGTTGACGCTCTACAACCTACTGAGTAGCATGTTTTTTCGACAGGGTGACGCACACCACGCCGCCGAAGTGCAGAGTCGCGCCGAGGTCAGGGCCCGCGTCCCCGTCCGGACCAGCCGCCCGAGCGGAACGTCCCCACCCCCACCCCCATCGCACGTCCCGGGCGGACACCGCTCGACGAGCCGAAGAGAGAAGACATGCAGACAAGGCTCAGTACCCCTGTCGCGGCGCTCGCCGCCGGCGCGCTCTGCCTGGCGCTGGCCGCCTGCGGCGGCGACGGCGGCGCCGAGGCGGACGGCGGCGGCACCTCCGCCGCCGCGAAGGCGGTGATCGCCGACGCCGAGGCGGCGTTCGCGAAGTACACCCGGCCGCAGCCCGCGGCCCCGGTCCCGGCGCTGCCCGCGCCCGCGCCGCGCGGCAAGCGGCTCGCGGTCGTCACGTGCGCGCTGCCGGTCTGCGTCACCCTGTCGGACGGCGCCGAGGAGGCCGCCCGCAAGCTGGGCTGGACGGTCACGACCCTCCAGTCCAACAGCACGCCGCAGGGCTTCGTCTCGGTGATGGACCAGGTGGCCGCGAACCCGCCGGACGCCCTCGCCTACATCCCGGCCGTGCCGGACTCCTCGATCCGCCCGCAGCTCGCGAAGCTCCAGGCGGCCGGGACGAAGATCACCGAGATCTCGCCGCAGACCGCCGCGCTGACGCCGAACGGCCCGGTCCAAGCCGTCGTGTTCGGGCAGAACGACGCCGCGCTGACCGGGACGCTGATGGGCCAGGCGGTGGTGGCGGACGCCGACGGCCCCGTGAAGTCGGTGTTCGTCTGGGACCCGTCCTTCACCGGCTCCTGGGGCCCGATCAAGGACGCCTACCAGAAGGTGCTGAAGGGCGCCGGGCGCCCGGCGGGCGTCCTTGAGGTCTCGAACGCCAACATCGGCAAGACCGTCCCGAGCCAGATCGTCAGCTACCTCCAGGCCCACCCCGGCACCAGGTACGTCGCGCTCGCGGTCGTCGACTACAACGCCGGGCTCGACGCCGCGCTGCGCGCGGCCGGGCTGGCCGGCAAGGTCAAGATCCTCAGCCGGGCCGCCGACGCGGCGTCCCTCAAGGCGATCCAGGCCGGGACGCAGTGGGCCTCCATCGGGCTGGAGCTCGGCGCCGCCGGCTACCGCGCCATCGACCAGCTCATCCGGCTGATGACGGGCGTGCCGCTCGGCGACCGGGCCGACGCCGCCGGATGGCAGCAGATCTACGTCAAGGGCAACGTCACCCAGACCAGCGACAAGCCGGAGCCGCCGGACTACGCGCGGACCTACCTCACGGCCTGGCGGGCGGGATGAGCGCGGGCGGCTCCGGGGCGGCGCGCGTCGTCCTGAGCCTCGGCTCGCTGTCCAAGACGTTCCCGGCCCAGAAGGCGCTCGACGACGTCGACCTGGAGCTGCGGGCGGGCGAGGTGCACTGCCTGCTCGGCCAGAACGGCTCGGGCAAGTCGACGCTGATCAAGATCCTCGCGGGCTACCACGCGCCGGACCCCGGCGCGACGGCCGTCCTGAACGGCGCTCCGCTGGCGCTCGGCAGGGCCGCCGCGCGGGAGCGGTCGGTGGCCTTCATCCACCAGGACCTCGGGCTCGTCGCCGAGCTGGACGCCGTGGACAACCTGGCGCTCGGCAACCGGTACGCCGGGCGGTGGTGGCTGTCCGGCCGCCGCGAGCGCCGCGCGGCGGCCCGGCTGCTGGCGGAATTCGAGGTGGACCTCGACCCCGGCCGCCCGCTGGCCGCGGCCACGCCGGGGCAGCGGACGATGGTCGCCATCGTGCGGGCGGTCGCGGCGACCGGCGGGGCGCCCGCCCTGCTCGTCCTGGACGAGCCCACCGCGGCCCTGCCGCAGCACCAGGTGGAGCAGCTGTTCGACCTGCTGCGCAGGCTCCGCGACCGCGGCGCCGCGATCCTCTACGTGACGCACCGCCTCCGCGAGGTGTTCCAGGTCGGCGACCGGGTCACCGTCCTGCGGGACGGGCGCCGCGTCACCACCCGGCCGGTCGGCTCCGTCGGCGGCGCGGACGAGCTCGTCCGGCTGATCATCGGCCGGGAGCCGGCGGAGTTCGCGCCGCCGCTCCCCGCGCCGGACTCGGAGGTGCTGCTCAGCGCGTCCGGGGTGGCCGGCGAGCAGGTGGCCGACTTCTCGCTGGACGTCAGGGCCGGTGAGATCGTCGGCGTCACCGGGCTGATCGGCTCCGGGTACGACCAGGCGCTCGGGCTGGCGTTCGGCGCCCGCCGCCGCGCCGCCGGCGAGGTGCGGATCGGCGGCCGCGCCGTCCCGGCGGACCGGCCCGACCGGGCGATCGCCGCCGGGCTGGCCTACGCCTCGGCCGACCGGAAGCGGCTCTCCACCATCCCCGCGTGGACCGCGCGGGAGAACGTCACCCTGCCGCGGCTGCCGACCGCCGGGCCCGCGCGCTGGCTCGGCGACCGGCTCGAACGGCGCGAGGTCCGGCCGTGGATCGAGCGCCTGGACGTGGTGCCCGCCGATCCCGACCGTCCGCTGGCGCTGCTCAGCGGCGGCAACCAGCAGAAGCTGGTGCTGGCGCGCTGGCTCCGCCTCGACGCCCGGGTGCTGCTCCTGGACGAGCCCACCAGCGGCGTCGACGCGGGCGCGAAGGCGTCCATCTACGACGTGCTGGCCGGCGTCGCCGCGCGGGGACGCGCGGTGGTGCTGTCGTCCTCCGACGCCGAGGAGCTGTGCGCCGTGTGCGACCGGGTGCTCGTCATGCGGCACGGCGCGGTGCGCGCCGAGCTGGCGAAGGGCGAGCTGTCGGTCGCGCGCGTCGTGAGCGAGACGATCCGCGACTCCGCCGACGACACCGAGGAGCACTCATGACCGTCCCATCCCAGACCGTCGCCACCGAGCCCGGACCGGCGCCGGACGGCGGCGCCGGTGCGCCGCGCGGGATCCGCCTCCTCCGGCGGGCCGCCGCGCGGATGCGGGCGGCCCGGTACAGCGGGCTGCTGCTGTGCGCGGCGCTGGCCGTCTTCTTCACCCTCCAGTCGCCGGAGACGTTCCCGACCCGCGCGACGTTCACCGGCATCGCGGGCGACCAGTCGGTCACGCTGATCCTCGCGCTGGGCCTGCTGGTGACCCTGGCGGTCGGCCAGTTCGACCTGTCGGCGGCGCAGAACCTCGGCATGAGCGCCATGGTCTGCGGCGTCCTGATGGTCCACCACCAGGTGAGCCCCGCCGTCGCCGTGCTGGTGACGCTGCTGATCGGGCTCCTCGTCGGCCTGGTCAACGCGGTCTTCGTGGCGGTGGTCGGCATCGACAGCCTGATCGCCACGCTCGGCATGAGCTCGGTGCTGCTCGCGGTCACCGGGCAGGTGTCGGACTACCAGTTCGTCGGCCCGGTGCCCGCCGGGTTCCAGGACGTCGCGAACCACGAGGTCCTCGGGGTTCCGAGCGTCGCGCTGTACGCGGTCGTGCTGAGCGTCGCCGCGTGGTACGTCCTGGAGCACACGCCCGTCGGGCGCCGCGCGTTCGCGGTCGGGGCGAACCCGGACGCGTCCCGGCTGGCGGGCGTCCGGACCGCCCGGTACGTCGCGGGCTCGTTCGTGGTGACCTCGCTGTTCGCCGCGACCGCCGGGGTGCTCGTCACCGCGAAGATCGGCAACGTGGCGCCCACGCTCGGCCCGGCCTACCTGCTGCCGAGCTTCGCCGCGTGCTTCCTCGGCACCACCCAGCTCAAGCCGGGACGGTTCAACGTCGGCGGCACCGTCATCGCGCTGCTGCTGCTCGCCGTCGGCGTCAAGGGCCTCCAGCTCAACGGCAGCCAGCTCTGGGTGACGGACCTGTTCAACGGCGTCGCGCTGCTCGCCGCGGTGAGCGCCGCGCTGCTCAGCGGCAGGATCCGGCCGAAGCTCGGGCAGCGGCAGCGGCAGCGGCAGCGGCAGCGGCGGCGGGCGGCCCGGGCCGGGCGGGCGACGGCGCGCTGACCGGCCGCCCGGCCCGGACCGGTCATCCGCCGGTCCGGGCCGGGCCGGTGAGCAGCGGCCACAGCCCGCCCGCGCCCGCCGCCGCGACCCGCCGCCCGATCGCCTCGGACCACGCGTCCTCGTTGCCGGACTCGTCCCGCCAGGCCCACATCCGGGTCGTGCTGTGCCGCAGCGCGTGCTCCTCGGTGAACCCGATCGCGCCGTGCACCTGGTGCGCCAGCGAGGCGACCACGCCGGCCGCCTCCCCGGCGACGACCTTGGCCGCCGCGACCGCGAGCCCGGTGTCGCCGCCCGTGTCGCCGCCTGTGTCAAAGGCGAGCGCCGCCGCCTCGACGGCCGTCTTCGCGAGCAGCACCTCGCCTGCCATCGCGGCCAGATGCTGCTGGACGGCCTGGAACCGCGCGATCGGCCTGCCGAACTGCTCGCGCTCGCCCGCGTAGGCGACGGCCAGCGCCAGCGCCCGGCGGGCGGCGCCGGCGATCAGCGCCGCGCGGCCGAGCGCCGCCCGCGCGTGGAACGCCTCCGCCGTGACCGCCGCGCCCGCGGCGTGGACCCGGGACGCCGGGACGGCGGCGTCGACGCGCAGGTCGTCGCGCGGCTCGCCCGCCAGGTTCGTCCCGTGGACCGGGCGGACGTCGGCGCGGTCCAGCACGATCACGCGGGTCCCGTCGAGGACGGCGATCCGGTGGGCGTGCCGCGCCCAGGGCACGCGGGCGAGCGTCCCCTGGACGGTGAGCCCGCCGCCCTCCGGGCGCGTCCGCAGCCCCGGCCCCGCGACCGCCGCCGCCAGCGGACCGGACGGCACCGTGCCGCCGCCGCCCGCGATGAGCCACCCCGCGAGCAGCGCGGTCTCCGCGAGCGGGACGCCCGCCGAGTACTCGCCCAGCACCTCCAGCACGGCCACGGCGTGGGCGACGTCGCCGCCCGAGCCGCCGCGCGCCTCCGGCACCGCCACGGCGGTGACGCCGATCTGCTCCAGGGCCGTCCACAGCCCGGCGTTCCAGCCGCCGTCCGCACAGGCCGCCACGGCGCCGGCGTCGCTCAGCTCCGAGCACGCCTCCCGCACGGTGGCGACAAGCGCCGCGGTCATCTCGTTCATCGAGCCCCCAACTCCTTGGCGATGACGCCGCGCAATATCTCGTTGGTGCCGCCGCGGAGGGTGAAGCCCGGGCCGTCCAGGATCGCCTCGGCCAGCAGCCGGGGCAGCGCCTGGTCGGAGCCGAGGTCGGGGACGGCCCGGGTCAGCGACCGGACGGTGTCGGTGACCACGCTCTCGAACCGGGTGCCGAGGTCCTTGACCGCCGCCGCCTGCACGGCGGGCGCGGCGCCCGCCGCCAGCCGTCCGGCGACCGCGAGGGACGCCTGCCGCAGCGCCCACATCCGCGCGACCACCGCGCCCACGCGCGACGCGTCGTGGTCCCTTAGCCGCTCCACGGCGAGGGAGAGCAGCGGGAACGTCGACAGGAAGCGCTCCGGGCCGCTGCGCTCCATCGCCAGTTCGCTGGTGACCTGGCGCCAGCCCGATCCGGGCTCGCCGAGCACCCGGGCGTCCGGGACGAACACGTCGTCCAGCACCACCTCGTTGAAGTGGTGCTCCCCGGTGAGCAGCCGGATCGGCCGGACGTGCACGTCCGGATCGGGCAGCTCGACGATGAACTGGGACAGCCCGGCGTGCCGGTCGGCGGTCCGCGGCCCGGTCCGGACGAGGACGATCATGGCGTGCGCGCGGTGCGCGCCGCTCGTCCAGACCTTCGTCCCGGCGAGCCGCCAGCCGCCGTCGACCCGCGTGCCGCGGGCGCGCACGGACGCGAGGTCGGAGCCGGTGTCGGGCTCGCTCATCCCCGCCGCGAAGAAGCACTCGCCCCGGGCGATCCGGGGGAGGAAGGCGTGCTTCTGCTCCTCCGTCCCGAACCTGAGCAGGCTCGGCCCGGACTGCCGGTCGGCGATCCAGTGCGCGGCGACCGGCGCACCGGCCGCGAGCAGCTCCTCGGTGACGACGAACCGGGCCAGCGCGCCCGCGGCCGTCCCGCCGTACCGCTCGGGGAAGGCCATGCCGAGCCAGCCGCGCTCGCCGAGCCGCGCGCTGAACCCGGCGTCCCAGCCGCCGAGCCACTGGTCGCAGCGCGACTCGATCCGTCCCGCGGACAGCTCGTCGCGCAGGAACGCGCGCACGTCCGCCCGCAGGCCGTCGAGCTCGGCCGGGAGCACGACGGGTTCGAGGTCCAGGAAATCCATGTGCCGCTCTCCTCGGCCGGTGATCAGCGGAGCGCCCACCGGCCGGTGTAGGCCGGGGGAGCCGTCTTGTCGAGGAAGGCGCGGAACGCGGCGGGCGCGTCCTCGGTGGCGAGGTTCACCGCCTGCGCGTTCGCCTCGTTGCCGATGGCCTCGCGCAGCGTCCCGTCCGCGCCCTGGTGGAGCAGGGCCTTGGTCTGGGCGAGCGCGACCGGCGGGAGCGCCGCGAGGCGCTGCGCCAGCTCGGTGACGAAGCCCGCCAGCTCGTCCGGCGGCTTGACCCAGGTCACGAGCCCGAGGTCGTGGGCCTCCGCGGCGCCGATCGGCTCGGCGAGCAGCGCCAGCCGCTTCGCCTGCTGGAGGCCGACGAGCCGGGGCAGGAACCAGGACCCGCCGAAGTCGAGCGACAGCCCGCGCCTGGCGAAGATCTGGGAGAACCGTGCGGACTCCGCCGCGACGACGAGGTCGCAGGCCAGCGCGAGGTTCCAGCCCGCGCCCGCGGCGACGCCCTCGACCTTGGCGATCACCGGCTTCGGCAGTTCGGCGAGGACGGCGGCGATCGCGCCGATCCGGCGCATCCGCGCGACCGGATGCTCCTCGCGGGGCCCGCCGCCGAGGTCGGCGCCCGCGCAGAAGTCGCCGCCCGCCCCGGTCACGACGACGGCCCGGACGGCGTCGTCGGCGGCGAGGTCGTCCAGCGCGCCGCGCAGCAGCCGCCAGCCGCGGTCGTCGAGGGCGTTCTTGCGGGACGGCCTGTTCAGCGTGAGCGTGGCCGTCGCGCCGTCCCGGGCGACGAACACCGATTCGGATGGGGTCATGTCGTGTTCTCCTCTGGTCAGCGTCCCTCGAACACGGGCGCGCGGCGCTCGCGGAACGCCGCCATCGCCTCCGCCGAGTCATGGGTGGCGTGCACGACGGCCATGTGCGAGGAGATCAGGTCGAGCGCGGTCCGGACGTCGGCCCGCGCCGACTGGTGCGCCGCCCTCTTGATCATCCGCACGTTGACCGGCGGCTGCTCCGCGAGCCTGCGGGCGTACCGGCGCCACGCGTCCGGGAACTCCTCGTCGGGGTGGACGTGGTCGGCGATGCCGATGCGGCGGGCCTCGTCGGCGTCCACGAAGTCGCCGGTCCAGAGGAGTTCGAGCGCCTTCGCCATCCCGACCAGCCGCGGCAGGTAGTAGCAGCCGCCGTCGCCGGGCACGAGCCCGATCCGGATGTAGCCCTCCGACAGCCGCGCCGACCGCGCGAGCAGCCGGACGTCGCACATCAGCGCCATGTCCATCCCGGCGCCGACGGCGATCCCGTTCACGGCGGCGATCAGCGGCTTGTCCAGCTCCTCGACCGCGTGCGCGACCCGGTGGATACGGTCGGTGAGCAGCGACTTGACGGCGAGGGGCCCGGTCGCCTCCGCGTCGAACGTGGCGAGGTCGATGCCGGAGCAGAACGCGTCCCCGGCGCCGGTGACGACGACGACCCGCACGTCCGGGTCCGTCCGCGCGGAGCGGAGCGCCTCGGCCCACCGGTCGATCATCCCGAGCGTGAACGCGTTCTTCAGGCGCGGGCGGTTCAGCAGGATCGTGCCGATCCCGTCCCGCACCGTGTACTCCAGGTCTGCCATCAGTCGGGCCTCCTCAGGCGCTGGGCCGCGGCGGCGGCCGGGCGGGCGGTTCGGCGGGGGCCCGCGTTGAATACATACTACCACGTAGGTTATTTTCGCCTGGACGATCCCGCCGCGCCGTGCGGCGGACGTCGCGCACGGAGGAGGTCGCGGATGGACTACTCGGGGCTGGCGCCCGGCCTGCTGGTGGAGGCCGAGGGGCCGCTGCGGATCGTCACGATGAACCGTCCGGACGAGCTCAACTCGTTCGACGACGCCCTGCACGTCGGCATGCGCCGGGTGTGGGACCTGCTGGTCGACGACGAGGACGCCCGCGCCGTCGTGCTCACCGGCGCGGGCCGGGTCTTCAGCGCGGGCGGGCACGTGCCGAACTTCGTCCGCAACCACCACGACCAGGCGGCGCGGCGGCGCGACATCCGGGAGGGCGAGCGGCTCGCCCGCGCGATGCTGGCGTGCGAGCTGCCGGTGGTCGCGGCGGTGAACGGCCCGGCGGTCGGGCTCGGCTGCAGCCTCGCCACCATGTCCGACTTCGTGGTCATGGCGGAGGGCGCCTTCATGAGCGACCCGCACGTCGCCATCGGGCTCGTCGCGGGCGACGGCGGCGCGGTCACCTGGCCGTGGCTGACCAGCATGCTCACCGCCAAGGAGTTCCTGCTGCTCGGCGACCGGATCCCGGCCGCCGACGCCCTGCGGGCCGGGCTGTGCAACCGTGTGGTGCCCGCGGGCGAGGTGCTCCGGACCGCGAAGGAGTTCGCGCTCCGGTTCGCCGCGCTTCCGGCCCAGTCGGTGCGCGACACCAAGCGCGCCCTCAACATGCACCTGCTCGACTCGGCGAACAGCGTCCTGAACTTCGCCCTTGCCGCCGAGTTCGAGTCGTTCGGCACGGAGGACATCAAGACGCGCGTCGCGGAGTTCCTCGCCAAGGACAAGGGCAAGGGCAAGGACAAGGCAGGGGCCGCGAAGTCCGACGGGTCCGGAAGCTGATGGACACCGCGGTCACGGACCTGCTGCTGTCCACGACCCGCGCCGTCCGCCGCCGGCTCGACCTCGAACGGCCGGTGGAGCGCGAGGTGATCCTCGACTGCCTCCGCCTCGCGGTGCAGGCCCCCACGGGCGGCAACAAGCAGGCGTGGCGCTGGCTCGTCGTGGACGACCCTGAGGTGCGCGCGGCCGTCGCCGAGGTCTACGCGCGCCGCACCCTCGCGATCGTCGACCGGCGGTACCCGCACATCGAGGACGCGCAGACCAGGCGCGTCTACGACGGCGCCCGGTACCTCGCGACGGTGCTGGCGCGGGTCCCGGTGCTGATCGTGCCGTGCGTCGAGGGACGTCCCGACGCGCCGGGCGCGGCGCATCCCACCGCGTTCTACGGCTCGATCTTCCCGGCGATCTGGAGCCTGCAGCTCGCACTGCGGTCCCGCCGGATGGGCTCGGTCCTGACGACGCCGTTCGTGGACGAGGACGAGCGCCTCTACACCGGGGCGCTGGGCCTGCCCGACACGATGACGCCCATCGCCCTGCTGCCCGTCGCCTACACGATCGGCGACGAGTTCAAGCCCGCCGACCGTCCGCCCGTCGAGACCATCACCCGCTGGAACCGGTGGACGGACCGGCGATGACGGCACGCGATCTGCGGCTCCTGCTGGACGAGCGGGAGATCACCCGGCTCGTCCTGCGGTACGCGCACGGCGTCGACCGCGGCGACGTCGACATGGTCGAGTCCTGCTACCACCCGGGCGCCTACGACGACCACGGATTCGCCAGCGGGACGGTCGAGGAGTTCACGGCGCGGATGCGCCGGGGGCCGTCCGGGCCGGGCGTCCGGCACCACCTGATCGGGAACGTGCTGATCGAGGTGCGGGACGCGGCCGCCGTCTGCGAGGCGTACTTCCTCTGCTACATGGAGGACCTCGACGGCGCCGGGACGGCCGCGCCCGCGGGCCTGTTCGCGGGCCGGTACGTCGACCGGCTGGAGAGGCGCGACGGCGGCTGGCGGATCCGGCACCGGATCTGCGTGCTGGACTGGAGCCGCCGGCTGGGCGAGGGAGCGCCCGCGCCGCGCGCGGACACGTTCGGCCACGGCCGCCGGGACGACCGCGACCCTGCCGCCGCCGCGTTCCGCGAACTCGCCGCCGGGCGCCCGTAGCGCCCCGATCCGGCTCCGCTCCACTCTTCCAAAATGAGCTACGCAGTAGTATGTTTTCTGCTCAAGCCCGCAGGTGGGAGCCGGTACAGCGTAACCGGACCGTGCCACATCGGCGATCCGCGGTCCATCCGGAGAAAGGATCCGCCTTGACAGAACGGAGGGCTTTGGATGGCGTCGTCGTGCTCGACCTCAGCCAGGTGTACAACGGCCCGTACTGCACCCTGCTGCTGGCGCAGCTCGGCGCGGAGGTCATCAAGATCGAGCCGTTCGGCGGCGAGCCCGTCCGCTGGCGCGTCGTCGGGGAGCAGCAGACGACCGCGTTCGACCTGCTGAACGGCGGGAAGAAGAGCCTGCGGCTGAACCTGAAGGAGCCGCGCGGCCGGGACCTGTTCCTGCGCCTCGCCGCGCGGGCGGACGTCGTCGTGGAGAACTTCGCCCCCGGCACCCTGGACCGGCTGTCCCTCGGCTACGACGTCCTCGCGGCGGCCAACGAGCGGATCATCCTCGCGTCCGGACGCGGCTACGCCGCCACCACGCCGCAGGCCGGGCAGCGTGCCATGGACCTGACGATCCAGGCCGTGACCGGCGTGATGGCGACGACCGGGCAGCCCGACCAGCCGCCGACCAAGGCGGGCCCGGCGGTCGCCGACTTCTTCGGCGGCACCCACCTGATGGGCGCGGTCGCCGCGGCGCTCTACCAGCGCACGGTCACCGGCCGGGGCCAGCACGTCGAGGTCGCGATGCAGGACGCCGTCGTCCCGTCGCTCGCGTCCAGCATCGCGGGCTACCTCGACAGCGGCGGGACGCTCCCGGAGCGGACCGGCAACCGGCACGGCGGCCTCGCCGTGTGCCCCTACAACGTCTACCCGGCGGCGGACGGGTGGGTCGCCGTCCTGTGCATGACCGACGGGCACTGGCGGACGCTGTGCCACCTGATGGACCGCGCGGACCTCGCGGACGATCCCGCGTTCGCGTCGCCGCCCGCCCGCGTCGCGCAGATGGACGAGCTCGACGAGCTCGTCGCGGCGTGGACGGCGGACCTCACCCGCGACGACGTGGTCGACCGGCTGCAGGGCGCCGGAGTGCCGTGCGCCGCCGTGCGCGGCCTGGCCGACGTCATGTCCGGGCCGCTCGTCGGCGCCGACCGCATGATCCGGCCGGTGCGCGGCGCGGACGGCCGCCCGTCGTACGCCTTCGGCAGCCCGCTGCGCCTCGCGGACTCGGCGCCACCGCCCGCCGAGGGAGCGGCCGCTCTCGGCGAGCACACCGAGGACGTCCTCGCGGAGCGGCTCGGCCTGGACGCCGCCGAGATCCGGGAACTGCGCGCCGAGAACGTCGTCTAGGAGAAACTCATGCCCGTTGACGAGACGCTGCTCGACTCGATCCGGACCAATGTCGGCGCGGAGACCGTCCATTCGCTCGGACCGGTCACCGCCCTGACGATCCGGCGCTACGCCCGCGCCATCGGCGAATCGAACCCCCTCTATTTCGACACGGAATTCGCCCGCGCCCGCGGGCACGCGGAGATCGTCGCGCCGCCCAACCTGGTCACGGCGATCACCTGCTGGGACGAGGGCCCCGCGGCCGAGGGCCTCCGCGAGGACGGCACGCCGCTCGTGATGCAGCTGGAGGGCCTGCCGACCAGCGGCGTCCGGGTGATGGGCGGCGGCGAGGACATGGAGTTCCACGCGCCCATCACGGCCGGGACGACCGTGGTGGAGCGCTCCACGATGCTCGACGCCGAACTGCGGCAGGGGCGGACGGGCCCGTTCATCGTCGTCCGCTACCGGCACGAGTTCGTCGACGGCGACGGAGTCCTCTTGGTGACCTCGACACGGAAGGTGCTGGTCCGATGATGAGCGGTTCGACCCCCGCCACCGGAACCGCCACAGGCCGGGAACCGCGGTTCGGCGACGTCCGCGTCGGCGACCGGCTGCCGGAGATGCGCCGCGTTCCGACCAGGCTGCAGCTCTTCAGATACAGCGCGGTGACGTGGAACACCCACCGCATCCATTTCGACCCCGACTACGCCGCGCAGGAGGGATATCCGGACGTCCTCGTCCAGTCCCATCTGCACGGCGCCTTCCTGGTGACGCTGTGCACGGAGTGGATGGGCGCGTCCGGGCGGCTGACCAGGCTCGGGGTCTCGGTCCGGCGCTACGCGGTGCCCGGCGACGTCCTCGTCTGCGGGGGCGTGGTCACGGGCGTGGAGCGGGCGGACGAAACACACGGGCTCGTCCATCTCGACGTGACCGAGACCCGCGAGTCCGACGGGGCGGTATGCGCCGCCGCGACCGCCACGATCGCGCTGCCGCTGTGAACGGGGAACGGGAGATGGGGAGAATGCCGGCGACACGCGACGTCCTGCGGATCGGAAACTGCTCGGGATACTACGGAGACCGTTTCGCCGCGGCCAGGGAAATGGTCGAGGGAGGCCCGCTCGACGTCCTGACCGGCGACTACCTCGCCGAGCTGACCATGCTGATCCTGTGGAAGGCGCGGCGGCGCGACCCGTCCGGCGGCTACGCGACGACGTTCCTGGCGCAGATGGAGCAGGTGCTCGGCACCTGCCTGGACCGCGGCATCAAGGTCGTCACCAACGCGGGCGGGCTCAACCCGGGCGGTCTCGCGGCCGAACTCGGGCGGCTCGCGGAACGGCTCGGGCTCCGGCCGAGCATCGCCCATATCGAAGGCGACGACCTCCTCGACCGCATTCCCGGGCTTCAGCGGGACGGCCATTCCCTGGCGCACCTCGGTTCGGGGAAGACCCTCGCCGAGGCCGCCGTCGAGCCCGTGACCGCCAACGCCTACCTGGGCGGCTGGGGCATCGCCGAGGCGCTGGGCGCCGGCGCCGACATCGTGGTGTGCCCGCGGGTGACCGACGCCTCGCTCGTCGTCGGCCCGGCCGCCTGGGCGTTCGGCTGGCGGCCGGACGACTGGGACCGGCTCGCCGGCGCGGTCGTCGCCGGGCACGTCCTCGAATGCGGCCCGCAGGCCACCGGCGGCAACTTCGCGTTCTTCACCGAGCTGCCGGACGGCGGGCGGCCCGGCTACCCGATCGCCGAGATCGCCGCGGACGGCTCGTCGGTGATCACCAAGCACGCGGGGACGGGCGGCGCGGTCACGGTTGAGACGGTCACCGCGCAGATCCTCTACGAGATCGGCGCGCCCGACTACCTCAACCCGGACGTCGTCACGCGGTTCGACACCGTCGAGCTGTCCGGCGATGGCCCCGACCGCGTGCGGATCAGCGGCGTGCGCGGCCGTCCCGCGCCCGACACCGCCAAGGTCTGCCTCAACTACCAGGGCGGCTACCGCAACAGCGCCACGTTCATCCTCACCGGGCTGGACATCGAGGCCAAGGCCGACCAGGCCGCCCGCCTCCTGCTGGACGGCGGCCTCGGCGGGGCGGACGCGTTCGCCGAGACGGACGTGCGGCTGCTGCGCACGGACGTCCCGGACGCGCCGGAGAACGTCCAGGCCGAGGCCCGGCTCCGGATCACGGTGAAGGACGCCGACGAGCGCAAGGTCGGGCGCCGCTTCTTCAACGCCGTCGCGGAGTTCGGCCTGGCCAGCTACCCCGGCATGTACCTGGAGCGGGCCGACCGGGCGGCGAGCGCCTACGGCGTCTACTGGCCCGCCCTGGTGCCGGTCGGCGTGCTCCGTCCCGAGGTCGTCTTCCAGGACGGCCGGCGCCTGCCGGTGCCGCACCCGCCGACCGAGCGCCACGTCCCGCGCCCCGCCGAGCCGCCCCGCCGGAGGCCCGCGCCGGGCGGCGACACCGTCCGCGCGCCGCTCGGGCTGCTGATCGGCGCGCGGTCCGGCGACAAGGGCGGCGACGCCAACGTCGGCCTCTGGGCCCGCACCGACGGGGCGTTCGCATGGCTTCGCGAGCACCTCGACGTCGACCTCTTCCGCGAGCTGCTCGCCGAGGCCGTAGGGCTGGACGTCGAGCGGTACGAACTGCCCAATCTCCGGGCCGTCAACTTCGTCGTGCGCGGCCTGCTGGACGACGGCGTCGCCGCGACGACCCGTCCCGATCCGCAGGCGAAAGGACTGGGTGAATACGTGCGTTCACGATTCGTGGACATCCCGCGAGCACTTCTGAAAGAGGCGGTGGCGGCCGGATGAGCGTGTCCATGACCAAGCCCTGGACGCCGCTCACGGCCGAGAACCTGGCCCTTGTGCCCGGCTCGGTCGGCGTCTTCGAGATCGCGGACGGCGGCGGCGTCATCGCCATCGACTACGCGGGCGGCAACAGCCTGTTCGGCCTCCGCGGAGCGCTTCAAGAATGGCTCCGCGACGGACAGGAATTGTCCTTCCGATACGAGCGGACAAACGCCTACCTCTCCCGCTACCGGGAGCTCGTGCAGGTGTTCGCCAACGAATTCGGTGCGGTTCCCCGGAACCTCGCGGGCGCCGACGCGCCGACCGGACGCATCCGGCCGAACTGAGACCGAGGGAGCAGAGCAGACATGGGATTCGCCGTCACCGAGACGCAGCGGACGCTGATCGACAACGTCCGGCGCTTCGTGCGCACCGAGATCGTCCCGCTGGAGTACGACCTCGACCCGGACGAGAGCGAGCTGAGCGCGCCCGTCCTCGCCGGGCTCGTCGCCAAGACGAAGCAGATGGGCCTGTACAACCTCGACGTCCCCGAGGAGTTCGGCGGGGTCGGCGCGGACACCGTGACGCGGACGCTGCTGGCCATGGAGATGTCGCAGCACCGCGCCGGCCTGTACTCGCCGTGCTACGGCGCGTTCGGCCAGCCGGACATGGCGCAGCTCTACGAGGCGACCGACGAGCAGAAGGAGCGCTACCTCCACCCGATCCTGCGCGGTGAGAAGCGGTCGTTCTTCGCGCTGACCGAGCCGTCCGGCGGGAGCGACCCGGCCCGGTCGATCCAGACCCGGGCGAAGCGGGACGGCTCGGACTGGATCATCAACGGCAACAAGACGTTCATCAGCGGCGCCGACTCGGCCGACTTCGGGCTGGTCTTCGCGCGCACCGGCGACCAGGGCTCGGGACGCGACGGCATCACCTGCTTCATCGTGGACGCCGACACCCCCGGCCTCACCGTGCGGCGCGTGATCCACACCCTCCGCTCGGGCCACTACCCGACCGAGCTGGCGTTCGAGGACGTCCGGGTGCCCGCGAGCGCGGTGCTCGGCGAGGTCGGCCAGGGCTTCGCGATGGCCACCGAGCGGCTCACGAAGAACCGCATCCCCTACGCGGCGGGCTGCCTCGGCGTGGCGATGATGGCGCACCGCATGGCCGTCGAGTACGCGGGGACCCGCTCGGTCTTCGGCGCGAAGCTCGCCGACCACGAGGGCATCCAGTGGATGCTCGTCGACAGCGAGATGGAGCTGCGGAGCGCGGCGGCCCTGACACTGGACGCCGCCGAGCGCGCCGACAGCGGCCGCCCGTTCCGCACCGAGGTCGCCATCGCCAAGATCGTCGCCACCGAGACGGCGGGCCGGGTGGTGGACCGCGCCATCCAGATCCACGGCGGGTACGGCGTCACGAAGGACCTCCCGCTGGAGCGCTGGTACCGCGAGCTGCGGATCCGCCGGATCGGCGAGGGCTCCACCGAGACCCAGAAGATGATCGTCAGCCGGGACATGCTCAAGGGCCGCTACACGAGCTGGATCGACCGGTGACCTCGGGAAGCCGCCCGTCCCGCCGCGATCGGTCCGGTGCGCGATGACGCCGGACGAGCGGCGGGTGCGCACCCTGCTGGACATCGCCGGGCTGACGGTGGGCGCCGACGAGCTGTCCGCCTTCGCCCGCGACTACCGGACGATGCGGGAGCAGGCCGAGCAGGTCCGGCGGACCGGCGCCGACGGCGTCGCCCGCGACGGCTCGACGCCGTCGGCGTTCAAGGCGGTCGCGGCCGGCCGGAAGCGTCCGTCGGCCACCGGCCGGACGATCGCGGACGCCGCGGCCGCCCTCCGCGACGGGACGACCTCCTCGGTCGCGCTCACCGGCGACGTGCTCGCGCGCATCGACCGCCTCGACGCGGGGCTCGGCGCGTACGTGAGCGTGTTCGGCGACGCCGCGCTGGAGGCGGCCGAGCGCGCCGACCGCGACCTCGCCGCCGGACGGGACCGCGGCCCGCTGCACGGCATCCCCCTCGCCGTCAAGGACGTGATCGCCGCGGCCGAGGGCCCCACCCGGGCGAACAGCCTGGTCAGGCCCCGGCACTGGCGGTGCGACGGGGACGCCGCCGCCGTCGCGCGGCTGCGCGAGGCGGGCGCGGTCGTCGTCGGCAAGACGACGACGAACGAGTTCGCGCTCGGCCTGAACGACCCGGCCACCGGCTTCCCGATGCCGCGGAACGCGTGGGCCGCCGACCGCTACGCGGGCGGGTCGAGCTCCGGCGCGGCCATCGCGGTCGCGGCGGGCCTCGCGCTCGGCGGGCTCGGCACCGACACCGCGGGCTCGATCCGGCACCCGTCCGCGCTGAACGGCGTGACCGGCCTCAAGACGACGCACGGGCGCGTCCCGGCCACCGGGACGGTGCCGCTGTCGCCGAGCCTCGACACCGTCGGGCCCGTCGCCCGGTCCGCGTGGGACTGCGCGCTGCTCCTCCAGGTGATCGCCGGGCACGACCCGGACGACGCCGGGTCGAGCGCGCGGCCCGTCCCGCGCTACCTCGACGCGCTGGACGGCTCCGTCCGCGGCCTCCGGATCGGCTGGCCGAAGCGCTACTTCTTCGACAGCGGCAACGTCGCCGACCCGGTGCGGACGAGCGTGGCCGCGGCCCTCGCCGCGCTGCGCGACGCGGGCGCCGACGTGGTGGAGGTGAGCCTGCCCAACGCCGACATGGCGCGGGTCGCCAGCCACATCGTCCTGCTCACCGAGGCGTTCGCCTACCACCGGGACGACCTCGCCGCCCACTGGGCCGAGTACGGGCGCTACGTCCGCGGCCTGCTCGCCAAGGGGGCGCTGTACGGCGCCGCGGACTACGTCCAGGCGAAGAAGGTCGCCGCCGCGTTCCACCGCGAGGCGTCGGCGGCGATGCGCGACTGCGACGTGCTGGTCACGCCGACGATGCCGACCGGCGCGCGGCTGCTCAGGGAGACCGACCCGGCGATGATGGACCGCTGGTCCAGCGCGTCGTTCACCTCGCAGTGGAACCTGACCGGGCATCCCGCGTGCGCCGTCCCCGTCGGGTTCGACGGGGCCGGCATGCCCGTCTCCATGCAGATCGTCGGGAGACCGTTCGACGAGGCCGCCGTCCTGCGCGTGGCGGACGCCTACCAGCGGATGACCGACGTCCACCTCGCGGCCCCGGCGCTTGCCGAGGGCTAGCCCGTTCCACCACACCGCAACCCACCCCACGCGGGCGCGGCGACAGCCGCCGCCCGCCACCCCCGCAGAAGGAGACCCCCATGTCCGACAACCCGGCGTCCGGCGCCGACCGCGAGGTGGCCACCAGCCCGTACGGGCCCGAGGACGAGATCGGCCGCCTCAACCTGATGACGCCCGAGTCCCGCGCCGCCGTCGTCAGCCGGGTCGACGCGACCCGGATGTTCGACCTGTCCGTGGACTACTTCATCGGGATGCCGTCCTGGCAGCTGCTCGGCGACCCGGCCTACCAGATCTGGATGACGCACACGCCGCACGGCACGGTCGTCGACGAGCTGCCCGGCATCTCGCGGGAGATGACCGAGTACATCGGCTACTCCGGCGACGCGATGATGATGTACACCCACACCGGCACCCATATCGACACGCTCAACCACTACGGCTACAACGGCCGCATCTACAACAACTTCACCGAGCGGGAGCACCTCGGGACGCGGCACTGGCGCGTCGCGGGCGCCGACAAGATGCCGCCGATCGTGGCCCGCGGCGTCCTGCTCGACTTCGCCGCGCTGCGCGGCGTCGACATGCTCCCCGACCAGTACGGGATCACTCCCGAGGACGTCGACGAGTGCCTGGCCAAGCAGGGCGTCGAGCTGCAGCTCGGCGACGTCGCGCTCGTCCGGACGGGCCGCATGCGGGCGTGGCCCGACGCCGCCGCCTGGGGCGAGAACCCGCCCGGCCTGACCCGCGCCGCCGCGGTGCACCTGGTCGAGCGGGGAGCGATGATCGTCGGCTCCGACACGGTGTGCGTCGAGCAGGGGCCCTCGTCCGACCCCGACAACTACACGCCGGTGCACACCTACCTGCTCGCCGAAGCGGGCGCGCCCCTGATCGAGGTGCTCGACCTGGAAGAGCTCGCGGCGGCGGAGGTGTACGAGTTCGGGTTCTTCGCGGCCTGCCTGCGGCTGCGCGGCGCCACCGGGTCGCCGCTGCGCCCGTGGGCCTTCCCGTTCCGGAGCGAGTGAGGGGCCGAGTCCGAGTGACGGGCCGAGTCCGAGTGAGCCAGCGAGTTCAAGGAGAACCCATGCGAGACGCTGTCGTCGTGGCGGCCGTCAGATCCCCCGTCGGCAAGCGGGCGGGCGCGCTGTCGGGCGTCCATCCCGCGGACCTGTCCGCGCGAGTGCTCTCGGCGCTCGCCGAGCGCGCGTCCCTGGACCCGTCGATCGTGGACGACGTGGTCTGGGGCTGTGTGAGCCAGGCGGGCGAGCAGACCTTCGACATCGCGCGGACGGCGGCGCTGTCGGCCGGGTGGCCGGAGTCCGTTCCCGGGACGACGGTCGACCGGCAGTGCGGCTCGTCGCAGCAGGCCGTCCACTTCGCCGCGGCGGGCGTCGTCGCCGGGCACTACGACGTCGTCGTGGCGGGCGGGGTCGAGTCGATGTCGCGAGTCCCCATGGGCTCGGCGTCCGGCGACCAGTCCCCGCTAGGCGAGCTGTATGCCGAGCGCTACGGGGACGGGCAGCCCAACCAGGGGCTCGGCGCCGAGCGGATCGCCCGCGAGTGGTCGTTCGGCCGGGGCGAACTCGACGCCTACGCCGAGCGCTCCCACCACCGCGCCGCGGCCGCCGCCGCCCGCGGGGCCTTCGACGCGCAGATCGCGGCGATCGAGACCGCCGAGGGGCTCGTGACGTCCGACGAGGGGGTGCGCCCGGACTGCTCGATCGAAGCACTGGCCAAGCTGCGCACGCCCTTCCTCGCGGACGGCGTCATCAGCGCCGGCAACAGCTCCCAGATCAGTGACGGCGCCGCCGCCCTGCTGATCACCACCTCGGACATCGCGGGCGCCCACGGATGGACGCCGCTCGCGCGTGTCCACACGGCGGTCGTGGTGGGCAGCGATCCGAACATCATGCTGACCGGACCGATCCCGGCGACCGCGAAGGCACTCGCGAAATCCGGCCTGCGGCTCGACGACATCGGGGCATTCGAGGTGAACGAGGCGTTCGCCTCGGTGCCGCTCGCCTGGCAGGCCGAATACGCCGTGCCCGAACCGGCGCTCAACCCCGTCGGCGGCGCGATCGCGCTCGGCCACCCGCTCGGCGGCTCGGGCGCACGCATCGCCACGACGCTGATCCACCACATGGCCGACAACGGCATCCGCTTCGGACTCCAGACGATGTGCGAAGGCGGCGGCCAGGCCAACGCGACGATCTACGAACTCCTCCCGTGAGCAAGGGGCCCAGCGTCCCCGGCCACCACTACGGGACCGGTCCCGGTCGCGCCTAGGTAACGGCTCCTGGCTACGAGGAGCTGTGGCGATGCTCGGAGAGTGCCGCCTGCGCCATCGCGAGAGGCGTCTTTTCAGGAAAGGGCCCTACCTCGAAGGGGAGTTGAGCGGAGGACGAAAGCACCCGACCCTTGTTTGGGTCAAGCTGGTTCACGATGGTATGCACTGATACCCCCGCTTTCGCGGTGAACGTCCCCTTGGCCCGGCCGACCAGTTGTTCTCCGTTCAGCCGGTAGCGAGGGCTGTCCGGAGTGCTTGCGTTTCCCAGATCGGCGCCATAGTAGGCTCTGCGATCCGGGTACTTCGCCAGGAGCCTCGCGAGCCTGAAGCCCACGTCCTGGTCCTCTTGGAGCTTGATTTGCGGAGTCTCGCACTTGCCTTCGTAGATGCGGGCCTGGCATTCATAGTCCACAGAGATCTCGCCCTCCTGGACATATACCACTGCCTCCACGGTCGACCGCGGGGGAACCTTGATCGGGTTGTCGATGCCCCACATCTCGCTCACACTATTTGTTTCGGTGTTCGTGGTGTTCTTGCCTGCTTTGACGGTGACCTTTCCTGACATTTTTCCCAATCCTTCGAGACCGGCCTCGAAGGAGATCTCCGTCCCCACTTCGAATGACTTCGTCTTGGTCGTCGTCACCGTGCGAGTGAGCGTCTTGGTGAACTTGAGAGTCTGAGACTGCTCGACCGACGTATTGTTCGTGTACTGCTGCGAATAGATTTGATCTTTGTCGGTCGATGGTGTGACCACCGGCGGGGAGAGCGTGACGTCACCGAGGATCTGTGCTCGCGTGATCCCGTACTCCACCCTCGCCACCTCCTCGGGCGGCCCGGCGATGTCGGTGGGATCGATCAGCTTCTGGTAGTCGGTCAGGATTCTCAGTAGATATGTGTCCATTTCTTTTCCGCCCCTCGGTGGTCGCCGGTGAAGGTGTCCTTCTCTCATCCGTGCTGTTTAAACGGTGCTCGGCGGCGAGGGGGCGGGCGTGGCGTGTTCGGGTGGCGCGGGGCGTGGTGTGTGCGGGCTGCTTGGTCTCGCTATGACGCTCGGCGCCTGAGGTGTGATGTGGGTGGGGAATCCGCTGTGTAACCCCTCGTCGTATCTCTTGGTGGACACGATCGTCCTAGGCCGATCCTTTGAGGGGACAGCATGCGGAAAAGAACGATTCCTTTACTGGCACTGGCCGTCGCGGGCCTGGTTCTGGCGAGTACCGCCGGAGCGGACGCGAGCGCCTCGATCTTCCGGGTGGTGCCCAGCGTCGACACCGCCACGGCGCCGGTCTCCAACGACCTCCTGTCCTCGACGGCGAGCATCACGCCGCGGGACGGGTGGGCGGTCGGTTACGTCTCGAAGCCCGACACCACCGAACACACCTTGGCGGAGCACTGGAACGGGACGCGCTGGTCGGCGACGCCGTCTCCGGACGGCACCTCGGGAAGCCAGTTCGCCGCCGTCGCGGCCGTGTCGTCGAAGGACGTCTGGGCGGTCGGCGTCCAGAACTCCAACCTGTCCGTCGAGAAGAGCGCCACGCTGATCGAGCACTGGAACGGCGCCGCGTGGTCGATCGTGCCGAGCCCGAACCCGGGCACGCAGGGCGACCGGCTGACCGGCGTGGCCGCGGTGTCGGCCGATGACGTGTGGGCGACGGGCTATTTCTCGACCCCCACTCAGATCCTTCCGCTGTTCGAGCACTGGAACGGCACGGCGTGGAGCGTCGTTTCGGTGCCGAACGTGCCGAACGGAGTGAATTTCGTCAGGGCGATCTCGGCGGTGTCCGCGAACGACGTATGGGCCGTCGGCTCCGACGTCGATTCACACAGTGGCAACACCGACGAACTGATCCTGCACTGGAACGGCACCCAGTGGTCCGTCCTGCCGACGCTGCCCATCGGGCAGAGTTCTCTGGAAGCGGTGCACGCCGTGTCCTCCAACGACGTCTGGGCCGTGGGCACGTCACTCGGCGACAACGGGGGAGAGTCGCACAATCTCGCGCTGCACTGGAACGGTACGGCGTGGAGCAAGGTGCCGGTGCCGAACGTCGGCAACAGCGTCAACGCCAATTTCCTCAGCGGCGTCACCGCGCTGTCCTCGCGTGACGTGTACGCGGTGGGCGCGGCCACCGGCGGTACCGACGGCGTCAACCAGTCGCTGATCGAGCACTGGAACGGCAGCGCCTGGAGCATCGTGCCCAGTCCGAGCAACCCGAACGGCTCGAACTCCACCACCCTGGCCGGCGTCGCCGCGGTCGCACCTGGCAACGTCACTGCGGTCGGGACCTGGAACAGCGTGCAACAGGGCAATCCCGGCCTGCGCACCCTCGTCGTCACGACGTCGCGCGGCTGAGGATCCGCACCACGACAAGTGATCACGCCACTCCGGAAGCCGTGCTCCGCGCACAGAGAACGACTCCCGGAGTGGTACTGATCGCGGCGAGAGCACTGTCAGCCGCATTGAAGCCCGCCTCTCAGGACGACGAGGGCTGGACGAGGGGGTGGAGGAGGGGCTCTCCCCGGGACAGGCGGCGGCAGTTCTCCGCCGCCACCGCGAAATAGCGGGCCCAGGTCTCTCGGGTCAGCCAGGCCACGTGCGGCATGACGACGACGTTTTCGAGGGCGAGCAGCGGATTGGCCTCCTCCAGCGGTTCTGTTTCGAACACGTCCAGGCCCGCGCCTGCCAGACGGCCGGATTTCAGGGCCGCCGCGAGCGCCGACTCATCTATCACCGCGCCGCGAGCGGTGTTCACCACGATCGCGCCGGGCGGGAGGAGGGCCAGCCGGTCGGCGTTCAGGAGATGGTGGGTCCCTTCGGTCAGCGGGATGTGCACGGACACGATGTCGCTCGTCCGGAGCAGGTCGTCCAAGGGCATCCAGGACGGGTCGTCGCGGCGCCGGCGGCGGGACGTGTAGACGACCCTGGCGCCGATCGCCTCCAGCATGCCGCGCAGCAGGCCCGCGATCTCCCCGGCGCCGAGCAGGCCGACCGTCCGGCCGCGGAGCTCGCCGCCGACCAGGGCGCGGTCGGCGGGCCAGCCCTCGCCGCGCCGCGTCCGCGCGTCGAACGCGACCATCTTGCGGAGCGCGGCGAGCATCAGCAGCAGGCTCGTCTCCGCGACGGCCTGCGCGTTGCGGCCCGGCATGTTCGCCACGGCGATGCCGCGCTCGGCGGCGGCGTCCAGGTCGATGGTGTTCACGCCGGTGCCCAGTTTCTGGATGAGCCGCAGCCGCGGCGCCCGGTCCATGTCGGCCGCTCCGAGGGGACGCAGGACGTGCCAGATCACCTCGGTGTCCGGCAGGAGCGCGGTGAAGCGGTCGTCGTCCTGCTCGGAGCAGCTCACGATGTCCAGGCCCGGTTCGGCGTGGTCCATGTCGTAGTGCAGCAGTACTCGCATTCGGGGTTCTCCGCTCGGTGACCGCGAGGACGTCAGCCGCAGGGGCCCTGCGCGGCGACTCCGCCGGAGCGGGGCAGGGCGTCCGGGCCGTCGAGTTCGTCCACGAAGAAGCGGTGGGCGGGGATCAGCTTGGCCAGTTCCTCGCGGGTGAAGCGGCGGCCGGCGAGGAAGGTGTGGCGCGTGCGGCCGAGGTCGAGCAGGTCGCGGTCGGGGGCGCCCTCGACCAGGACGAGGTCGGCGCGGTTCCCCGGGGCGAGCGTCCCGATGTCGGCTCCCTGCCGGACGATCCGCGCGCCGTTGCGCGTCGCGGCGGCCAGCGCGGCGGCGCGGGACGCTCCGCCGTACTTGTGCAGCAGCCACGCCTCCTGCGCGACGGTGCCGAGGGTGTCCGTCCCGGTGCCGATCAGGACGCCCGCGTCGACGGCGTTCCCGATCGTCTCCCGGTGGACGTTCCACAGCGCCGCGTAGCGCGGTTGCCAGGACCGTCCCCAGAACTCGCGGCTGTTCTCGAAGAAGCCCGACAGCGTCGGGACGAGGGCGATGCCCCGCTCGGCCATGGCGGACGCGTGGTCCGCGGACAGGTGGATCCCGTGCTCGATCGTGTCGACCCCGGCCTCGATGCACCGTTCCAAAGCGCGCGCCCCGTTCGCGTGGGCGGCGATCGGCAGGCCGCATTCGTGCGCCGTCTCCACCGCCACCTGGACGGCCTTCGCCGAGAACCAGGGCACCGTCAGTTCGTCGCCGGGCGGGTTCGGCAGGTCCTCGTTGCTAGCGATGATCTTGATGAGGTCGGCGCCCTCGTGCGCCTGCCTGCGGATCGTCTCGACCAGGCCGTCCAGGGACGCGACGCTCTCGGCGACGAAGTACGCGTGGCCGTACGACATCCCGATCGCCGCGCCGGAGACGGTCGCGCGCGGGCCGACGATGACGCCGTCGCGGATCGCGTCGCGGACGTGGAGCCGGGAGTCGTCGTTGTGGCCGACGTCCCGGACGCTGGTGACACCCTCGCGGAGGAGGTTGAAGGCGGTGCGCGTCGACTTCAGGGCGTCGAGGGCGACGGGCCCGAGAATGTTCGGGCCGACCGGGCCGCCGAGGCGCCGGTAGTGGAAATGCATGTGCGAGTTCACCAGGCCGGGAAGGACGCTCAGGCCGGTGCCGTCGAGCACCTCGGACGCGTGGGCCGGAACCGTGCCGTCCATGGGCCCGAAGGCGTCGATCCTCCCTTCGCGAACGGTCAGGTAACCCCGCTCGATGACCGTGTCGTCGGCGTCGCAGGCGATGATCCTGACGTCTTTGATGAGGACGTCGATCGAACCCATGGTCGTCTTCCTCTCCGGGCCGCGATGAGGGCCGTGGGCGGTCATGTCAGGGCCGTCCAGCCGTTGTCGGCCACCAGTGCGGCGCCGTTGACGAAGGCGGTGTCGTCGCTGACCAGGGCCAGGGCCGCCGCCGCGATCTCGTCGGGGGTGCAGAGGCGGCCCTGGCGGGCGGCGATGTCGGCCTCGACGCCCGCCGCGCCGCGGGCGGTGAGCTCGGCGATCTCGCGCCGCCCGTGCGGCGTGCCGATGAAGCCGGGGCAGAGGGCGTTCGCGCGGATCCCGTACTCGCGGTACTCGACGGCGATGGCGCGCGTGAGCTGCAGAACGGCGCCCTTGGTGGCGCAGTAGGCGCTCTCGAAGGGCGACGCGGTGAGCCCCGAGATCGACGACGTGTTCAGGACGACGCCGCGCCGCGCCCGCATCATGTGCGGCAGCACCTCGCGGCACATCAGGAACATGCTCGTGACGTTGACCGCCAGGAGCCGGTTCCAGTCGTCCTCGGACGTGTCGACCAGGCGCTCGACCAGCACCGTCCCGGCGTGGTTGAACAGGATGTCGACGCCGCCGCCGAGCCGTTGGACGGCGGTCTCGACGCACCGCCGCACGTCGTCCGCGCGGGAGACGTCGGTCTCGACGAAGCAGGCCCGCCCGCCCGCCGCCCCGAGCTCGGCCTCAAGCGCCCGGCCGGCGGGGACGTCGACGTCCGCGAAGACGACACGCGCGCCCTCCGCCGCGAACCGGCGGACGCTCGCCGCGCCCGCCCCGCCGGCGCCGCCCGTGACGAGCGCGCGGCGTCCGTCCAGCCGTTTCGTGCCCGTCACGACGACGCCGCCGCGGGGAGCGGATGACCGGCCTGCTCGGCGAAGAACGGGAGCGCGTCGGTGACGTCGCGGTCGGCGCGCCCCCGCGCCACCATCAGCTCGTAGAGCTGGATCGCCTGCTGGTTGAGGAACAGCGGGACGCGGTGCTCGTGCCCGAGCTCGGCCGCGAGCCGGTGGTCCTTGAGCTGGAGCGCCACGCTGAAGCCCGGGTCGAGGTCGCCGCGCAGCAGGCGCGGCACCAGGTAGTCCGTCATGAAGTAGGACTTGGCGTCGGTCTGCTGGAACACCTCCACCAGCCGTTCGGGCGAGAGCCCGACGGCCGCGCCGAGCGCGAACGCCTCCGCCGTGGCGAGCGCGTAGACGCCCGACAGCAGGTTGCTGATGAGCTTGATCGCGCTGCCGCTGCCGGGCGGGCCGATGTGGAACCGCACCGTGCCGAGCGCGGCCATGACCGGCTCGGCCTTGGCGTAGGCGGCGGCGTCGCCGCCGACCATGAAGGTGATCGTCCGCGCGGCGGCGCCCTCGACGCCGCCGTTCATCGGCGCGCCGCCGCTGACCGGCGCGTCGAGGTAGCCGACGCCGCGCTCGGCCGCCGCCGCGTGCATCCGGCGGCTGGTGTCCGGCGACACGGTGCTCAGGTCGAGGACGACCGTCCCCGGCTCGGCGCCCGCGAGGATCCCGTCCGGGGCGAGGAACGCGCTCTCGACGGCGGGCGGGTTGGGCAGCGAGACGACGATGACCTCGCTCGCGGCGGCCAGCTCGCGGGCGCTGGCGGCGCCGGTCGCGCCGTCCCGCTCGGCCGCCTCGACGCGCGCCCGGTCGAGGTCGAAGACCTGGACGTCGCCCGCGGCGTCGACGAGGTGCCTCGCGTAGATCCGGCCGATCGAGCCCAGGCCGACCTGCCCGACGCGCTGCTGCAGTTTCCGCACGGAGAATCCCTTTCCAGATGGAGCTGTTGTCAGAAGAGAGCGGTGAATGTCAGGACTTCCTCGAATCGGCGGGCCGCCCGGAGGACGTCGGCGTCCGCGCCCGGGCGTCCGGCGATCAGCAGGCCGATCGGCACGCCGTCGGGATCCAGGCCGCAGGGGACGCTGACGCTGGGCGGGCCGCCGTCCGCCCAGCCGATGTGCGGGCACGCCCCGGACGTCCACCCGTAGCCGAGCGGCTCGATCAGCGCGCACTCGTCGTGCCAGGGCAGCTCGGCGTCGAAGGACGGGTAGTAGTTGCACGCGAGGACCAGCAGGTCGTACCGCTCGAACGCGGACGCGAGGCGGCGGCCGTGGATCGCCGCCAGGCGGCGGACCTCCTCCCCGGCCCGGTCCGCGGACCCGGCGGCGCGCGCCCGCGCGACCGTCTCCCCGACGACCGGATGCAGGCGTCCGGCGAGTTCCGGCGGCCCGGCGTCCAGCGACCGCGCGACGCCCGCGAACGCCGCGGTGACGGCCGCCTCCCACATCGGGCCCTCGAAGAGCGGCTCCGGGACCTCCTCCAGGCGGACCGTCCCGTCCAGCCGGTCGAGGGCCGCCTCCACCGCCGCCCGCACGATGGGATGGACGTCGCCGACGCCCGGGTCGGCGGTCGGCGCCGGGAGGTACCCGACGCGCAGGTCCTCGACGGGCCGGGGTTCCGTCACCGGTTCGCCGAACTCGCCGAGCACGAAGGTCTGGTCGTCGGCGTCCCGGGTGAGGAACCCGCGCACGCCGCTCGACGCGGGGACGTCGCCCGGCGGATGCCCGAACGGCCCGGAGTGCGCGGTGGCCTTCAGCGCGACGCACCCGCAGCTCGCCGCGGGCGACCGCAGCGACCCGCCGCCGTCGGTGCCGAGGTGGACGGGCCCGATGCGCGCCGCCGTCGCCGCAGCCCCGCCGGAGGTCGACCCGCCCGCGCTCTTCGCCAGGTTCCACGGGTTGCGCACCGGCCCGTACAGAGCGCTGAAGCTCCCGGAGAACAGGCCGGTCTCCACCATGGTCGACTTGGCGAACAGCACGGCGCCGCGGTCGAGGAACGCGGCGACCAGCGGGTCCGTCGCGGTGGGACGGCGCGTGAACAGGTTCGTCCGCGAGCCGAGGTAGGTGGGCGCGCCGGGCACGTCCATGTTGTCCTTGGCGGTGACGGGCAGGCCGTCGAGGCGGCCGAGCGGCGCGCCGCGCAGCCAGCGGCGCTCCGCGGCGACGGCGGCGGCGCGCGCGGACTCGTCGAAGCGCCAGTACAGCGCCGAGAGGGCGGGATCGACCTGTTCGGCCCGGCTGAGCACCGCGTCCAGCACCTCGACGGGCGACAGCTCCCGCGCCGCGTACGCGGCGTGCAGTTCGCGGGCGGACATCCGGCAGATCGCGTCGGGCGGGACCGCGAGCCGGTCAGAGGACTGGTTCATCGGGCCGTCCGGTCCACACTGAGCGAGAACGGGCGGTCGTCGGCCGGGCCGACGGCGAGGGTTCCGTCCCCGGCCAGGCGCACCGCCGTGACGCCCGCCCCGTGCGCGGCCAGCGCGTCGGCGGCGTCCGGCGACGGCCGGCAGAACCGCAGGTCGAAACCGTCGAGGTCCACCGCGCCGTCCGCGTCCGAGCCGAATCCGAGCGCGCGGTAGTGGCGGACGTGCGGCTCCACCTCGGGGACGAGCACGTCGAGCCCGGTGAGGTCCGTCGCGCCGTTCGGGTGGACGCCCGGCACCGCCGCCGGATGGGCCGAGTCCCCCCAGTCGATGAACGAGGGGAAGCCGCGCCGCCACGGCCCGGCGCCCGGCTGGAGGATCGAGCACGACACGGTCCGGCCGGACGGCTCGTCGCGGGCCAGCAGGTCGGGCCCGCCCGTGGCGATGCCCGCCGACGCGAGCCGCGCCCGGACGTCCGCGAGGTCCCCGGCGCGCAGCACGAAGATCATCGGGAGTTCGTCGTGGGCGTCCACGAGCGCCGCGAACCGGTCGCCCTCGTTGAGGCGCCGCCGCGCCGCGTCCGCGTCGCGCATGCCGATCAGCTCGATGTAGCGCCCGGCGCGGAACGGGATGATCGCGTTCTCGGTGCCGAGGGCGCGGTGCCGGCCGCCGGGCCGGACCTCGAAGCCGAGGCCCCGGTACCGCTCCGCCGCGGCGTCCAGGTCGGCGACGGCGATCATCAGATGGTCGAACTCGGGCCCGGTCATCGGTCCTCCCCGGTCAGGAGGCCGACGAAGACCTCGGGGTCGCTGAGGTGCGGCGTGTGGCCCTGGCCGGGCAGCACCCGGGCGGTCCAGCCGCCGGCCGCCCGCAACGCGTCCACCGCGTCGCGCAGGAAGGGCGGGCTCTCCGCTCCGGCCGTCAACCGGACCAGCGGCGCGAGCCGGACGAGCTCGTCGCGCGAGAACCGGCGCAGCGCGATGAGCGGCAGGTCGTCGCGGACGAACGCCTCCGCGTTCCGCGCCTCCATCGCCCAGCGGGCCGGGTCCATGCGGTCGACGAAGCCCGCGCCGTTCACCGCCTCCATCAGCGCGGCGTAGGCGCCGGCGTGGTCGCCGGGAGCGGCGGCGAGGGCGCGCCGGACGGTGCCGTCGAGGCGTTCGAACTCGGCCGTCCCGGAGCCGACGTGGCGGAACGCCGGCGGCTCGTGCACGTGGGCGCGGACGACCGACTCCGGCGCGCGCAGCGCCAGCTCCAGCGCGACCATCGCGCCCGAGCTCACCCCGAGGACGATCACCTCCGCCAGGTCCAGCGCCGCGAGCAGCGCGACGGCGTCGCGGGCGTGGCCCGGCGCGCCGTCGCCCGGCCAGCCCGTCCGGCCGCTGCGGCCGGTGCCGCGCCGGTCGTAGCCGATCGCCTCGTACCCGGCCGACGCGAGGGCGTCGGCCTGCGGGCCCCAGCCGGTCACGTCCTCGGCCCCGGCGTGCAGCAGCAGGACGGGCGGGCCCGACCCGCGACGCTCGACGTGCAGCGGGCATCCGTCCGGCAGCGTCACCCGCGCGGTGCGGACGTTCGGAAGGGTGCTCACGGCGCGGTCTCCAATCCGTCGTCCGACCCCGTGGGGGCGGACGCGACCAGGGCGTCGGACAGGGAGGGCGCGGCCTCGACCAGGCGGCGCGTGTAGGCGTCCCGAGGCGTGTGCAGCACCTCGGCGGCCGGTCCGTACTCGCGGCACCGGCCCCGCTCGACAACCATGATCGTGTCGGCGACGACGCTGACCGCGCCGAGGTCGTGCGAGATGAACAGCAGCGCGAGGCCGAGGTCGCGGCGCAGCTCGTTGATCAGTTCGAGCACCGCGGCCTGGACCGAGACGTCCAGCGCGGACGTGATCTCGTCGCACACGAGCAGGTCGGGCGCGGACGCGAGGCCGCGGGCGATCGCGACGCGCTGGCATTCGCCGCCCGACAGCTCGCCCGGGTACGCGGCGGCGGCGTCCGCGCGGATCCGGACCCGGTCGAGCAGCCGCGCCACCTCGGCGCGGGCCTCGCTCCGGGACATCCCGCGCAGGACGCGCAGCGGCCGCCCGACCGAGTCCCCGACGGTGCGGCGCGGGTTCAGCGACGCGAAGGGGTCCTGGAAGACGAGCTGGATCCGGCGGAGCTGGTCGCGGCCGCGCGCGTGGGCGGTGGGCGGGAGGGGCGAGCCGTCGAGGAGGATCGTCCCGGCGTCCGCGCGGTGCAGGCCGGCCACGGCGCGGGCGATCGTCGTCTTGCCCGAGCCGGACTGCCCGACGACCGCCAGGCACTCGCCCGCGCGGACCTCGAACGAGACGCCGTCCGCCGCGACCACCTCGCGCCCCTTCACCCGGTGGACGGCGGTGAGGTCCTTGACGGCCAGCAGCGGCGCCGCGCCGCCGGACGGCGCCTCGGCGGCGGCGCGGCGCGCCCGGTGGTCGACGACCGCCGCGACGAGCCCGCGGGTGTACTCGTGCGCCGGCCGGGCGAGCATGCTCCGGCTCGGCCCCTCCTCGACCACGCGCCCCCGGTACATCATGACGACGCGGTCGGTGTGCGCGGCGACGAGCGCGAGGTCGTGCGACACCAGGAGCACGCCGACCCCGAGGTCCCGGCGGATCCGGTCGACCTGGGCGAGGACGGCCGCCTGCGTGATCACGTCCAGGCCGGTGGTGGGCTCGTCCAGGACGAGCACCCGCGGACGGTTCGCGAGCGCGACCGCCAGGCACAGCCGCTGCTGCTGCCCGCCGGACAGCTGGTGCGGGAACTTGCGCCGGAACTCCTCCTCGCCCGGCAACTCGACGAGTTCGAGCGTCTCGGCGACGCGCGCGGCGCGCTCGTCCGCGGGGAGGTGGGTGAGGGTCTCGGCGATCTGGTCGCCCACCCGCATCAGCGGGCTCAGCGCGGACGCCGGGCTCTGCGGGACGTACCCGACGAGCCGCCCGCGCGCCGCGCGGATCTCCCGCTCCGGCCGTCCGACGAGGTCGGTGCCGGCGACCCGCACCCGGCCCGAGACGACCCGGAGCCCGTGCCGCACCCAGCCGAGGAGCGTCAGCGCGGTGGTCGTCTTCCCCGAGCCGGACTCGCCGACGACGCCGACCGCCTCGCCCGCGGCGACGGTGAGGGAGACGTCGTCGAGGACCGTCCGGCCCGCGTGGTCCTCGACGGTGAGGGCTTCGACTTCGGCGAGGGGGTTCACGCGCCGTCCCGTCCCGCTCGGCCACCGGCGATGCGCCGGTGGAGGCCGTCGGAGAAGATGTTCACCGACACGGCGAGCACGATGATCGCGAGCGCCGGGAAGGCCACCGGCCACGCGTTCAGCGTCACGCCCGGCATGTTCTCCTTGATCATGAGCGCCCAGTCCGCCGCCGGCGGCTGGGTGCCGACGCCGAGGAAGCCCGCCGACGCGATCACGAAGATCGAATAGATCAGCAGCAGGCCGGTGATCGCGAGCACCGGTCCGGCGATGTTCGGCAGGATCTCCCGGACGAGGATCGCCCGCCGGGGCTCCCCGCGCAGGACGGCCGCCTCGACGAACGGGCTGCGCACGACGCCGAGCGTCGCCGTCCGGACGATCCGCGCGACGTACGGCGACGCCGAGATCATGATCGTCGGGATGAGGATCGTCGTCCCGCGCGACGAACCCGACGTGAGCACCAGCAGCACCACCAGCGGCGGCAGGATGAGGAACAGGTCGACGACCCGGTTCAGGACGGCCGCCGCCACGCCCCGGACGTAGCCGAGCAGCAGCCCGAGCGCCGTCCCGAGGACGCCCGCCGCGATCGTGCAGGCCCCGGCGAGCAGCACCAGCGAGCGTCCGCCCGCGAGGAGGCGGCTCAGCAGGTCGCGGCCGAGGTAGTCGGTGCCGAGCACGCCGACCTGGCCGGGCTCGGCGTACGGCACGCCGATCACCTCCCGCACCGAGTGCGGCGCCAGCCACGGCGCCACCTGCGTGAACGCCACGAGGGCGAGCACGGCGCAGCCGCTGACCCGCGGCACGGCGGACGCGAACCGCCGCCGCGCCGGGACCCCGCCGAGATCGGCCGCGAGGTCCGCGCCGGGCCCTGGCACGGGCGTCGCCGGGCGGTCGCCCGGGCCGGGTTCGATGATCGTTTTCACAGGGCCGTCCGCAACTTCGGAGTGAGCAGGGTGACCGCCAGGTCGGCGGCGGTGTAGGCGACGACCAGCGCCGCCGCGAGGAGCATCACGATGCCCTCGACCAGGGCGAAGTCCCGGGTCGTGACGGCCGCGGCGAGGGCCGAGCCGAGCCCCGGGTAGGAGAACACGGTCTCGACGATCACCGACCCGCCGATCACGACGCCGACGCTGCCGGCCAGGACCTGGAGCGACGGGCCGACCGCGTTCGGGATCACGTGCCGCAGCACGACCCGCCGCTCCGGCAGGCCCTTCAGCCGCGCCGTCTCCACGTACCGGGACCGCATGACGTCCGCGACGCCCACCCGCACCTGCCGCGCCGCGCCGCTCGCCGCGACGAGCGCCAGCGTCGTCACCGGCAGGACGAGGACGGTCGGGTGCGCCAGCGGCGAGTCCTCCACCGGGAAGATCGACGTCGCCGGGAGCACGTCCAGCGCGAACGCGAACACGACGATCAGCGCGGCGGCCAGCACGAACTCGGGGACGGCGACGAGGCACAGCGTCACCAGCGACAGGACGCGGTCGCCCGCGCGGCCCTCCCGCGTCCCGGCGAACGCCCCGATCCCGAGCGCCAGGGGCACCATCAGCAGGACGACCAGCACCCCGAGGACCACCGTGTTCCCGATCCGGCCCTCGATCACGGCCGACACCGACTGCCCGTTGATGGCCGACCGGCCGAGGTCCCCGTGCGGGAGCCCGGCCAGCCAGTCGAGGTACCGGTCCGGCGCGGAACGATCCAAACCGAGCCGGTGCCGGGTCTGGGCCAGCAGTTCCGGGGACGGGTTCTGACCGGCGAGCGCGTAGACCGCGGCGTCCCCGGGCAGCACCTCGATCGCGGCGAACACGAGGACCGACAGCGGCGGCAGGATCGCCAGGCCGCCGAGGATCCGGCGGAGCAGGAAGCGCGCGACGCCCATCCCGCTAGGCCTTCCAGGCGCGGCGCACGCTCGGCGCGTCCTCGACGCCGTCGAGCCGGACGCCGCGCACGGACGACGCCGTCCCGTTGACGATCGTCTGGTAGCCCCAGACGATCCAGCCGCTGTCGTCCCAGAACTCCTTCTGGAGCCCGAGCATCAGGCTCTTGCGCTTGGCCTGGTCGGTGGTGGCGCGGGCGCGCAGCAGGCGGCGGTCCCAGTCGGGCTTCAGCCAGCCCGAGACGTTGAACGTCGACTTCGACACGAGCGACCGCGGCGCCACCGACGTCGCGAACGGCTGGTTCCCCGGGACCGCCACCGCGAGGACCTGGATGTTGCTGAACGTCGGGAAGTTCTTGAACAGCTCGGGCGGCGTGATCTCGCGGACCCGCGCTTTCATCCCCACCTTGCCCAACTGCTCGGCGTAGATCTGCGCGGCCGCGGCCGTCCCGACGCCGGGGAACACCGAGATCTCGACGGTCTCGCCGGTGACGCCCGCCTGCCGCAGCAGCGCCTCGGCCTGCGCCGGATCGTGCGCGCGCTGCGGCAGCTCGTCGCCGTAGTAGTCCGGGAACCCGACCCCCTGGAGGTCGTTGGCCGGGGAGCCGAAGCCGAGGAGCGCGCCCTGGACGAGCGCCTGCCGGTCGCAGGCCAGCTTGAACGCGAGCCGGACGCGCGGGTCGTCGAACGGCTTCTGCCGCGCGTTCATGATGAAGCAGCCCTCGTTCGCGTAGACGCGGTCGGTCTTGGCGAACGAGAAGGCGGAGTTCGAGGCGTTCACCTTCGTCCCGGCGTAGTCGAGCTTCGCCGCGAGGTCGGCCTGCCCGCCGATGAGCGCGTTGAGCCGCGCCGTCGGGTCGGGGATGTTGAACACCTCGATCTCGCCGAGGTACGGGCCGCCGCCGAGGAGCGCGCCGCCCCAGTAGTCCTTGTTCAGGGTGAGCTTGGCCGACTGGCCCACCTTCAGGTCGGTGAGCTTGTACGGGCCGGAGCCGACGACCCGGTCGACCGTGAAGCTCTCCGGCGCCGCGAGGCGCGAGTCCTTCTTGATGACGTAGACCTTGCCCGCGTAGAGCTGCGTGTCCATGTCGGCGAGCGGGTCGGTGAGGCGCAGCTCCACGACGTCCGTGCCCACCGTCCGGGACGCCTTGAAGTCGATGGACGCCGCGGCGGCGCTCAGCAGCCCGCCGCCGATCTTCGGGTCGCTGGCCGAGTGCAGGGAGAACAGCACGTCGTCCGCGGTGACGGGGGAGCCGTCGGCGAAACGCGCCTCCTTGCGGATCTTCAGGCGCCACCTGCTGACGTCCGCGGCGGGCTCGATCGCCTCGACGATGTAGGGGACGGGCTTGCCGCCCTCCATGTAGCCGAGCCAGTCGAACAGGTGCCGGTTGCGGGTGATCTCCTGCGGCGAGTTGGTGTTGAAGACGTTCTTCGTCTCGGACTGGACGCCCGCTCCCGCGATGCGCAGCAGCCCGCCGCGGACCGGCGTCCGCGCCGTCGACGCCGCGCCGCTCTCGCACGCGGACAGGAGGGGGCCGAGCGCGAGCGCGGCCCCGCCCAGGGCGCCGAGGCCGAGGACGTCGCGGCGCCCGTACACCGGGCCCTTGCCTGTGCCAGTGCCGCGGGGATCTGTTGCGCTTCGACTGCCGCCGTTGGACATGACTGGCTCCTAGGCTCACTCCGCCGGTTTGACGTTCCGCGTACGGTATTCCATATCTGATGCGCCGGTCAATACTCTCTGTACGGACGTTCACGGAGGCGGCGCCGGGACCCGGCGGCCCGCCCGCGCGGTCGGCGCGCGAGCGCCTTCGTTCGCGGACCTGGGCATCTAGGAAGAAGGCGGAGGCGCTTCCAGCGCCTGCCCAACGCAGGCGCGAGCGCGATCCGGGCTAGGAGACCGTCACCGAGCGCGATGACGCGGAAGAAGGAGCCGGGCCGGATCGATCAAATCGGCTGCCCGATATGGCCCGACGGCGAAGAGGGGTGGCCGCCGCGAGGTCAGGCGGACGGCCGGCCGCGGTCGTTGAAGAGCTCCTCGACCGCGGCGAGGTGGTCGTGCATGTGGCGGGCGGCGGACGCCTCGTCCCGCCGGGCCAGCGCCTCGGCGATCGCGACGTGCTGGTACGCCGCGGCGAGCACCCCGGCCTGCGCCGGGACGTCGACGTGCCGCAGCGCGCGCATGAGCGTCGCCGCGTCGTGGATGAGCCCGGCGATCCGCAGGTTGCCGGACGCCTCGGCGATCGCCGCGTGGAACTCCCGGTCGAGGCTGAAATAGCCGTCGATGTCGCCGTCCTGCGCGGCGGTCAGGGAGCGTTCGGCGAGGTCCCTGATCCGCGCGAGGGCGCCGTCGGTGCCGCGCTCGGCGGCGCCCCTCACCGCGAACGCCTCCAGCGCCTGCCGCGTCTCGTAGGCGTCCCGCAGGACCTGCTCGGAGCGGGTGATCACGCGGTTTCCGCGGAGGCCGTCGGGCTCGATCAGGCCCACCTGCCGCAGCCGCAGCAGCGCCTCCCGCACGGGGGTCTTGCTCACCTGGAGCTGCTGGGCGACACCCGCCTCGGTCAACCGCGAACCAGGAGGCAGCGTGCGGTTCGCGATCGCGTCGTGCAACTGGGTGTACACGACGTCCGCGAGCGTCTCTGTCCTGGAAACTGGATCAAGTGCCATCTGGAATACCATACACCGAGTACGCGCACCACCGCGTCCGACCACCACCATGCGGCCACCGTGCGGGTAACGGTTTCTGTCTGGACATCAAGACCTACAACGTGGGCGAGCCGGTGATCCTGTGGCCGTGCCACGGGGGGACCAGCCAGCAGTGGCGGTACTGACCCAGGTCACCCTGCATGGCAGCCCTGCCGGGTGAGGTGGTGCCGCTCAGGGCAACGGGGCCGTCCAGGCGTCGTAGGCGTAGACCCAGTCGGCGTCCGCGGTGGACTTGAGCCAGGTGTTGCCGCGCGAGCCGAGCTGGACCCGGCTGGTGCGGGGCAGCCGGGCGGCCTCGTAGGTCGTGAGCGCGCCCTCGATGTCTCCGGGGCGCGCGGCGACCGCGCGCGCGAGGACGACGCCGTCCTCGATCGCCATCGCCGCGCCCTGCGCCATGAACGGCATCATCGGGTGCGCCGCGTCGCCGAGCAGGGCGGCGCGGCCGTCCGACCAGCGGGGCAGCGGATCGCGCACGTAGAGCGCGGACTTCAGGACCGAGTCGCAGGCGTCCAGCAGGGCGCGGGCCTCCGGGTGGAACTTCTCGTACATCGCGCGCAGCTCGTCGACGTCGCCGGGCGCCGTCCACGACTCCTCCGTCCAGCTCTCCTGGGGCGTGGTCGCGAAGATGAAGGTGTCCTTGCCGCGGTTGAGGGGGAAGGTGACGATCTGCGTCGCCGGGTCCGGTCCCCACCACTTGGTGAAGGCGCCGAGGTTCGGCACGTCCAGCCGGTCGGCGGGGACGACGGCGCGGTAGGCCACGACCCCCGTGAACTCCGGCTTCTCCCTGCCGAAGAGCACGGTGCGGACGCTGGAGTGGATCCCGTCCGCGCCGATCGCGGCGTCGGCGCCCGCCTCCGCGCCGTGCTCGAAGGCCAACCGGACCGGGGCGCCCGCGTCCGGCCGCCGGTCGAGCGCGGTCAGCCGGTGCCCGAGCCGGACCACGTCCGGCGGCAGCGCCCGCAGGAGAGCGGAGAGCAGGTCGGCGCGGTGGACGGTCAGCTGGGGGGCGCCGTACTTCCGCTCGGCCGTGTCGCCCATCTCCAGCCGCGAGGTCTCCTCGCCGGTGTCCCAGGTGCGGCTGATCCGGTGCGTGGGCCGGGCGGCGGTCTCCCGGACGGCCGCGCCGACGCCGAGCCCGTCCAGGGCGCGGACCGCGTTGGGGGTGAGGTTGATGTCCGCCCCCACGTGGCCGAACTCCGGGGCCTGCTCGAACACCGTGACCTCGTGGCCGAGGTCCCGCAGGGCGATGGCGGCCGCGAGGCCGCCGACGCCGCCTCCGACGATGCCGATGTGCTGGCTCAACTGTTCGCTCCTCGGTTCATTCCGCCCAGGCGATCGGGCCGGACATGCCCATGTAGACGCTCTTCTGCCGCTGGTAGGCGCGGATGGCGCCGAGCCCCTTCTCCCGCGACGAGCCGCTGTCCTTCACGCCGCCGAACGGGGTGGCGATGGACAGCTGCTTGTAGGTGTTGATCCAGACCGTCCCGGCCTCGATCGCGCGGGCCAGCCGCCAGGCCCGCGGGAAGTCGCGGGTCCAGATGCCGCAGGCCAGCCCGTAGGCCGTGCCGTTGGCCGCGGCCACCAGGTCGGCCTCGTCGCGGAAGCGCAGCGCGACCAGGACCGGCCCGAAGATCTCCTCGCGCACGACCCGCGCGTCCGGCCCGAGCCCCTCGATGACGGTCGGGCGCAGGTAGCTTCCCGCCTGGAGGGACGGGTCGGAGGGCCGCGTCCCGCCCGCCCGCACGACACCGCCCGCGGCGACCCCGTCGGCGATGTACCCCTCGACGGACTCCCGGTGCGACGCCGTGATGAGCGGGCCGAGCTGCGTGCCCTCGGCGCGAGGATGGCCGACGCGCAGCCGGTCGGCCTTCTCCGCGACGCGCGCGACCACTTCGTCGTACACCGCGTCGTGGACGTACAGCCGCGAGCCCGCGACGCAGGACTGCCCCTGCGAGCTGAAGACGCCGAACAGCACGCCGTTGACCGCCACGTCCAGGTCGGCGTCCGGCAGGACGATCGTGGGCGACTTGCCGCCGAGCTCCAGCGAGGTCGTCTTCAGCCGGGCGGCGGCCGTCGCGGCGAGGGCGCGGCCGGTGCCGGTGCCGCCGGTGAACGACACGTGCCGCACGCCCGGGTGCTCCACGATCGCCTGGCCGACCGTCCCGCCTGGACCGGGGAGCACGCTCACCAGGCCCTCCGGCACACCGGCCTCCAGCAGCAGTGCCCCGAGTTCGAGCGCGAGGAGCGGCGTCCACGCGGCGGGCTTGACCACGACGGCGTTGCCCGCGGCGAGGGCGGGGGCGACCTTCTGCGCCTCCGACGCGATCGGGCTGTTCCAGGGGGTGATCGCGCCGACCACGCCGATCGGCTCGTGCACCGAGAAGGCGAGGTGGTCGCCCCTGGACGGCGGGATCGCCCCCTCCTGGCACTCCAGGACGGCGGCCACGTACCGGAACGTCCCGGCCGCGCTGGCGACGAGGAGGCGGGTCTCGGCGAGCGGCTTGCCGTTGTCGCGGCTCTGCAGCACCGCGAGCCGCTCGGCCCGGTCCTCGATCAGGTCCGCGGCGCGGGACAGGTAGCGGGCCCGCTGGTGGGGGAGCATGTCCCGCCAGGCCCGCGCCGATCGGGCCGCCTCACCCCGGCGCACGGCGGCGTCGACGTCGGCGGGGGCCGCCGCGGGCAGGCGGGCGACGACCGTCCCGTCGGCGGGGTCGCGGGAGACGAGCTCGGCGCCGCGGCCTTCGACCCATTCCCCTCCGACGAGGACGCGGCCCGCCGGGGCGAGCCGGGATCCGGTGGGTTGGACGGCGGTGTCGGTCACGACGGCGCTCCTGGGACGTGTACGGGCGGGGTGAAGGGCTTCGGCATGGGCGGGTAGGACGCGAGGTCGATCTCGACCAGGACCGGGCCTCGGCGGGCCACGGCCCGCTCCAGCGCCGGCGCGACGGAACCGGGGTCGGCGACGCGGAGGTACGGCAGGCCGAGCCCTTCGCACACCGGGCCGAAGTCGGGGGTCGCGAGGTCGACGCCGGCGCGCGGGCGGCGCATCGCGTCCTGCATGTTGCGCAGCACGCCGTAGCCGCGGTCGTTGAAGACCAGCAGGACCAGCCACGGCGCCTCCTGCACCAGCGTCATCAGCTCCCCGAAGTGGACGGCGAGTCCGCCGTCGCCGACGATGCCGACGGTGGGGAGGTCCGGGCGGGCCGCGGCGGCGCCGATCGCCATGCCGAGGCCCTGCCCGATCCCGCCGCCGCGCGGGAAGACGTTGGTGCGCGGGTCGTGGATCTCCAGCAGCCGGTTGCCCCACGAGCTCGACGCGATCGTGACGTCGCGCGCGATCACGGCCTCGCGCGGCAGCGCCTCGCGCAGCGCGGCGGGGAACACGGCGTGCTCGCCGAGCCCGGCCCGCTGGTTCTCGCGCACGGCGGTCCGCGTCGTGCGCACCCGCTCGGCCCAGGCCGCCCGCGGTCCGGTTCCGTCCTCCTCCAGCCGCGTGGCCAGGGCGTCCAGGAAGGCGGCGGCCTCGGCGGCCACGCCGAGGGTCACGGGGAAGACCCTGCCGATGGCCGCCGGGTCGAGGTCCACCTGCACGTGCCGCTCGGGCACGGACAGGGTGTAGTCGGCCGTCTCGTTCGAGCGGAAGTGGGTGCCGACGCTCAGCAGCAGGTCGGCCTCGGCCAGCAGCGCCCGGCCCGCCGGGGCGGTGGCGTAGTTCCCGACGCAGAGCTCGTGGTCCTCCGGCACCGCGCCGCGCCCGGAGTTGCTCGTGAACAGGGCCGCCCCGAGCGTCTCGGCGAGGCGGCGCAGCGGCTCCCCGGCCCGCGCGGCCCCGCCCCCGGCCCAGATCGCGGGACGCTCCGCGGCGCCCACCAGGCGGGCGGCCTCCGCGACCGCGTCCGGATCGACGGCCGCCGCCTCCGCGCTCCGGGGCGGCGCGGGGAGAGGGCCGTGCTCGGCGTACTGGAGGTCGATCGGCCACTCCACGCTCACCGGTCCGCCGGGCGCCGTGAGCGCGGTCAGCGCGGCGCGCTGGAGAAGCTCGCCCGCCGCCGCCGCGCTGCCGATCGTGGCCGCGGACTTGGAGACGGCGGCGAGCATCCCCGGCTGGTCCTTGGTCTCGTGGATGAAACCGCGTCCCGAGCCGAGGTAGGGCGTGTCGACCTGGCCGGTCACGTGCAGCACCGGGGTGCCGGAGCTCAGCGACTCGACCAGCGAACCGGCCGCGTTGCCCGCCCCCGTCCCGGTGCTGGTGAGCGCGCACCCGAGCCCGGCGCGGGCGCGGGCGTACCCGTCGGCGGCGTTGACCGCGGTCGCCTCGTGCCGCACCGGGACGAACCGCAGCTCCCGGTCGACCGCGTCGACCAGCGGCAGGTTGTGCACGCTGACCACGCCGAAGACCGTGTCGACGTCGAACCGCCGCAGCACGTCGACCAGCAGGTCGCCGCCGTTCCTCGGGGTCATGGGTCGCTCCTGTCGGGGGTTGCCATCGGTTGCCGGTCAGTACAGGCCGCGGGCGACGCCGCCGCACACGTCGAGCGCGGCGCCGGTGACGTAGGACGCGCGCGGCGACAGCAGGTAGGCGATGGCCGAGGCCACCTCCTCGGCGGCGCCGAACCGGCCGAGCGCGACGCCCCGGTCGGCGGCGACCCGGCGCTCCCACGACTCGTACGGCTCGCCGGTGCCGAGCGCGGCATGGCGGCGGCGCCACTGCCCGGTGTCGACGAGGCCCAGGCAGACCGAGTTGACCCGGATGCCGCGCGCGGCGTAGTCGAGCGCCATCGACTTGGTCAGGTTGAGCAGGCCGGCGCGGGCCGCCGAGGTGGTGACCAGCCGCGGCTCCGGCTGCTTGGCCAGCACCGCGTTGACGTTGACGGCCGCGGCGACCGGCGACCTCTCCAGCCAGGGCAGCGCGCTGCCGAGGACGTTCAGGACGCTGCCGAACTTCAGGTCGAACTCGTCGCGGAAGTCGTCGAGGGCGACGTCGTCCAGCCCGGCCATGCGGGACTGGCCGGCGTTGTTGACCACGCCGTCCAGGCCGCCGAAGGCGTCCACGGCCCGTCCCACCATCGCCTCCACGGCGGCGGGGTCGCGGACGTCGCACGGGACGGCGAGGAGCCGCCCGGCGGGGGCGTCCAGCCGTGCCGCGGCCGATTCGAGCTCGGCGACCCGGCGTCCGCAGGTGACGACCCGGGCGCCCTCGGCGAGGAGCAGGCCGGCGGTGGCGAACCCGACGCCGGAACTGCCGCCCGTCACGAGGTAGGCGCGGTCGCGCAACAGCAGGTCCATGGGGCGGGTCAGTCCCGTGTGACGCCGTGCATGGCGGAGGTCTCGGGATACGTCGGCACCTGCGGCTTCCGGGTGCCGATGATCACGCAGAAGAGGGCGTCGGCGTCGCCGTTGTTCTTCAGGCTGCGCGGTGTGCCCGGCGGGACCACGATCATGTCGCGGTAGCCGAGCGTGCGCTTCTCCACCCGGCCGTCCCGGTGGATGCCCACCTCGATCTCGCCCTCCAGGACGAAGAAGGCCTCCTCGGCGTCGTGGTGGGTGTGCTCGGGGCCCTCCGCGCCCGGCGGCAGCAGCATGTTGGAGAAGGTGAAGCCCCGGGACGGGATCGTGCGCCGGTCGCCCTCGTGGTCGCCGGTGGCGCCGGACCCGACGTAGCGGATCTGCGCGCGGCGGAACTGGTCGCCGGCCTTCGCCTGGAAGCCGAGGGTGTCCCAGTCCTCGTGGCGGGTGGCCTTGGTGAGGATGAGGGAGTCGGTGAAGGCGGCGAGGTCGGAGTCCTCGTAGCGCAGGGTCATGGCACTTCCTTCCGTTCGTTGCCGGCGGCTGAGGTTGCGGTGGTGAGGTCGGCGGCGAGGTCGGCGGCGAGCCGGGTGAAGGCGCGCAGCCAGGCGCCGACGATCGCGGGCCGCTCCTGGTTGGCGAGATGACCGGCGCCGGGGACCGTCACCAGCGCGGCGCCGGGAATCCCGGCCGCGATCTCGCGGGCCCGCTCGGGCCCGGTGACGGTGTCCTCGGCGCCCGCGAGGACGAGGGTCGGCGCCGAGATCCGGGCGATGTCACCGCTCAGATCGGCGGCGGCCATCGCCTCGGCGGCGGCGGAGTAGCCGGGGAGGCGCACCGCTCCCGCCATCGTGGCGACGACGGTCTCCACCAGTTCCGGACGGGCGCCCGGAGACAGGAGCCGGGGGCCGCGCTCGCGCGCGAACCCCGTGGGACCGAGGCGGGCCAGCTCGGCCGGGCGCTCCCGCATCCGCGCGGCCCGCTCGGGGTCGGTCCCGGAGCCGAGGCTGGCGCCGATGACGGTGAGGCTGCGGACCAGGCCGGGCCTGGTCGCCGCCAAGCGCAGGGCGATGACGCCTCCCCACGACACGCCGACCAGGTGCGCCGGGCCGGGGCCGAGCTCGGCGCGCATCAGGGCGGCGGCCTCCTCGACGTACCCGTCGAGGCCGGGGGGCCGCGCCGGGTCGGGTGATCCGGCGTAGCCAGGCGCGTCCCAGGCGACCATGGTCAGGACGTCGCCGAGCGCGTCCAGCTGGGGCGCGAACGACGCGGCCGACGACCCGATCCCGTGCAGCAGGAGCGCTCCCGGACCGCGGCCGGACCGGCGGAAGGACACGGTCACTCAGATCACCCCGGTGGGCCGGCCGACGAGCGCGGCGAGGGAGCGGAGGACGGCATGGGGCACCACGCCGCTCGTCCGCGGGTTCTCCGCGGAGGGACGGTTCCGGATCTCGAAGCGGTAGACGCCGCCGGGCCCTTCGGCCTCGATGAGGTGCCGGGTCAGCGCGGCCGCGGGATCGGCCGTCAGCCGCACCTCGACCAGGTCGAGGTCGCCGACGGCCCAGCCGACCGTCGCGGCGAGGTTGAGCGAGCGCGGGAACAGCCGCGCCGCCTCGCGCGCCCCGCCGGTGAACACCTCCACGGGCCGGTCGGCGCCGCGCAGCCGGGCGGCGGCGGACTCGTCCATCCACGGCTGGACGAGCGTGGCGGGCAGCTTCGTCGTGGTCACCGCGACGCGGGTCAAGGGCGCCTGGGCGGCGGCCGCGGAGAGGATGTCGAGGCCGCCGGCCGCCCCGGAGGTGAGCAGCAGGCGGCCGGGCCCGGCGGCGGCGACGGCGTCCGCCACCGCCGGGTCGCACAGCGCGCCGATCGAGGTGACGAGCAGGTCGACGCCGTGGTCGAGGATGGCGGCCGCGCTCCGCGCCACGACCGCCTGCCCGGCGCACTCGACCACCGCGTCGGCGCGGTCGAGCGCCGTGGCCAGGTCGACCTGCGGGACTCCGGCTCCGGGGACGGGACGCCCGTCCACCACCGCGACGGGTTCGACCCCGGGGAGGCGTCCCTCGCGCAGCGCCGCGAGCACGGCGCTTCCGATGGCGCCCGCGCCGATCACCGCCACCCGCGCGGGACCGCCGCGCCGGACGGTGCTCACGGCGCGGTCACCCGCTCCGGCGACGCGGCGAGCACACCGCGGTCCTCGACGCCCGCCATGCGCTCGCGGACCTCCCGCGACGGCGGGCCCGCCGTCCCCCACAGGTCGGACAGCTCGGGCACGCGCCGCCAGACGCGGCACAGCCACTGGTCCTCGACCACCTGCGCGACGTCGGAGGTGTACTCGCAGACCAGGCCGGCCGGGTCGGCGAAGTAGGAGAAGGTGTTGTTGCCGGGCCCGTGCCGCCCGGGACCCCACAGCGGCGTGATGCCGTGGTGCCTGAGCGAGCCGATGCCGCGCATGAAGTGGTCCATCGACGCCATCTCGTAGGCGACGTGGTTGACCGAGGTCCACGCCGCCTGGTTGAAGGCGATGCTGTGGTGGTCGCTGTTGCAGCGCAGGAAGGCCATCTGGTGCTCCGACCAGTCGGAGACCCGCATCCCGAGCACCCCGGTGTAGAAGGCGACGGCCGCGTCGATGTCGACGGTGTTCAGCACCACGTGCGTGACGCCCACCGGCACGGCCCGGTCCCGGCTCAGCGGGGGGACGGCGTGCACGTCGCAGCTGAGTTCGACGCGGCGCCCCTCGGGGTCCGCCAGCCGGAGCCCGTAGCCGCCGCCCGCGCCGTCGAGCGGGCCGGGCTCGCGCAGCAGCGGCACTCCGCGCGCGGCGAGGCGGCGGCCGGCCGCGTCGACCTCGGCGGCGGTGCGCACCGCGAAGCTGATCCGGCCGAGCGCGTTGCGCTCCGACCGGGAGAGCTGGAGCACGTGGTGGTCGGGGCCGGTGCCGCGCAGCCACGCGTCGTCGGTGTCGTGCTCGACGACCGAGAGCCCCCAGACCTCGCTGTAGAAGTCCGTGCAGGCGGCGACGTCCGGCACCCCCAGCTGCACCGACCGCAGCGAGTGGAGCCGTACGACTGGCTGGTCCATGACACCTCCGGTTGCCTCAGTGGTTAATCATTAAGTGCTAAGGCAAATTGAGTCAAGTCGCCCCGGGAAGCCAACGCGGGAGATCGTCATGGTTCGGTAGGATCGCTCTGGCCTTGGCAACCAGCGGTGTTCAGCCGCGCCGTCGCGCGCTCGGCGCGCCCTTGGACGGGCGCCAGGCCGATCCGGCCGAGAACGCTAAGGACAGTAAAGCTTCTATCTAAACTTTGTTTCGCGGGCCCGGACTGTTATCGTTGGCGCCCGATCCTCCCCGCTCGAATACCTAGACAGGCACGCGCGTGACCCGACGAACCGGCAAGCGTTCCGCGGACGAGACGTCCCGCACGACCGGCGGCGCCTCCACCCGCGACGTCCCGGCCGACGCCGAGCCGGCTCCGGACGCGCCGGGGCCGGAGGCGGGCGCCGGCGAGCCCGACGAGGTCGAGCGGATCATCGCCGAATGGCGGGCCGAACGGCCGGGCCTCGACCCGGGCAGCATCGCCGTGCTCGGCCGCGTCAACCGCTGCGGCCTCCTGGTCCGCAACCTGTCCAACCGGCTGTACGACGAGTACTCGATCAACCAGTCGATGTTCGACGTCCTGGCCGCGCTGCGCCGGATGGGGCCGCCCTACCGCAGGACCGCGCGGGAGCTGGCGGCGTCGTCGCTGCTGACTTCGGGCGCCATGACCATGCGGCTCGACCGCATGGAGCGCGATGGGCTGATCCGCCGCGTCCGGTCGACCGACGACCGCAGGAGCGTGTTCGCCGAGCTGACGCCCGCCGGGTTCGCGCTCATCGACCGGATCATCGACGTCCATCTCGAGCGTGAGCGCCAGATGCTCGACACCCTCACCGCCGAGGAGCAGGGGGAACTCGCCCGGCTCCTGCGCAAGCTCGAACACCGGCTCCGCGAACTGAGCTGACCCCGCCCTCCCCGCGCTAGAGCACGCCCGAGCACGGTCGGGCGCGGCCGCGTACCCGGCGACGCGCGCGCGACCCGCGCCGCATATCCTGCAATACCCCTCTGAGCTGGGCATACTTCGCGGCCACGGCCTCCGATCCCCGGTGCGGATGCGCTACACGTCAATAACTCAGCTCAAAGCTTTAATGGTCTAAGTCTTGCGTAGGTGAGATAGCGCGGTCTAAGGTCACGGCAACGTTCGGTCGACCAGCAGGTCACGGCCCTCGCCGCCGGCTCGGCCGGCGGGCACGCCGGCCGCCGCCCGGCTCGGACCGCCAGGCCGCAAGGCCCGCCGGGCCCGCCGCCGGCCGCGCGGAGGACCACGAAAGGAGCATTCGTGCCGACCCAGATCATCGCCGGGACCGCCTCGGAGGACACCGCGGCGGACGGCCCCGGACGCGCGCACGACGAGCGCGAGTTCCGGATGCGTCGCACCCGCGAGTTCATGGACGAACAGGGACTCGACGCCCTGCTGGTCTTCGGTGCCGACCGCAGCGACCGCTACGACGCGGGCCAGTACCTGTTCCGCGACCGCCGCTACCAGCACTTCGTCGTCCCCCGCGACGGCGAGCCCACGATGGTCGCCTTCGCCGCCCAGGTCGCGGCGCAGCACATGCTCACCCGCGAGCGCGGGCTGCAGACCTGGATCGACGACATCCGCGTCGGCCCCGGTCCCGAGCTGCTGCCCGCGATCGTCCGCGAGAAGGGGCTCGCGGCGGGCCGGCTCGGCGTGATCGGCGCGGGCTACGGGTCGCCCTTCTACCCGGGCGGATGGGTGTCCAAGCCGGTCTGGGACGCCGTCAGCGAACGCCTGCCCGACGCCGAGCTCGTCGACGTCACCCGCGACTACGGGCTGGTCATGGCGCGGCGCAGCGACGAGGACCTGGAGCACCTCGCCACCGCGGCCGCCGCCGGGGACGCGGCGATCGAGGCGATGATGGCGGCGGCACGGCCCGGCGTGGACGAGACCGCCCTGTACGCCGAGGGCATCGCCGCGATGCTCCGCCGCGGGATGCGCGTGACCTGGATGCTCTTCCAGACGGGGCTGGACAACTACGCCTGGGGCGAGCCGACGTGGCTGACCCGTCCCGAGCCCGCCCGCGTCCTCGGGTCCGCCGACATGGTGTGGGCGGAGATCTTTCCGAACTACGCCGAGCTGAACACCCACGTCAACATGAGCTTCACGGTCGGCACCCCGCCCGCCGAGACGCTGCGCTGCGCCGAGGTGGCCCGCGCCAGCTACGAGGCCGGCCGGGCGGCGTTGCGGCCGGGCGCCACGTTCGCCGACGTCTGCGCGGCCATGGAGGAGCCCCTCACCGAGGCGGGGATGTGGCACCTGACGCCGCAGCTCGCGTCCCTCAACCCGCTGCTGTCCGGGGGCGGCTCGGGCCTCGGCATCCGCGAGCAGGTCCCCTCGTTCGCCGGCGCCTACCCGCACGCCGACGGGCACGCGGGACCGTTCTTCGACTTCGAGATCCTGCCCGGCATGACCTTCTCGCTGCAGCCCGACGCCCGGCTCGGCCGGCACGGCGCGATCGTCGGCGGCGTCGTCGCGGCGACCGAGACCGGCTGCCGCGAGTTCAACACCGTCTCCACGCGCCTCAACTCGGTCGACGGCTGAGCCGCGGCGCGCCCGCCGCCCGCGGGCGCCCCGCCCCACCGGGGGCCGCGCCCCACCGGGGGCCGTGCCGCTCCGCACGCCGTGCGGGCCCCGGCCCCCGGTCTCCTCCCGCTCGCCCCCATCCCTCCCCGCCCCACGGTTCCGGAACGTCCGGGCACTCCTCGGCAAGGTGGTCTCGACATGCCCCTCCACTCCTCAGCACTCACCCGCCGTACCTTCCTGTACGGCGCGGCGGCCGTCGGGGCGAGCGGCCTCCTCGCCGCCTGCGGCGGCGGCGACGGCCCGGCCGGCGCCCGCGGCGGCGCCCTGCCCGCGTCCCTCAAGGGGCTGGCCGACAAGGCAGCCAAGGAGGGCGGCGTCCGGCTGTTCGTCAGCACGGACGCCCGCACGCCCGCGCACGCCCGCAAGCTGTCCCGCGCGCTGCGCGCCGACACCGGCGCGGACCTCGACATCAAGTTCGTCAGCGGGGAACCGGATCCGGCGTTCGCCAACAAGCTCGTCCAGGAGTCGAAGGCGCAGGTCGCCCCTTCGATCGACGTCTTCGTGACGACGCCGCTGGTGGTCAAGCAGCTCAGCGGCGCCGGGCTCGTCCAGTCCGTGGACTGGGGGTCCATGGAGGGGGTGGACGCGAAGAACGTGTGGACGTCCTACAACGCCATCACCATCGCGGAGATCGCCCGCACCATCCTGTACAACACCAAAGCGGTCGCCGCCCCGCCCCGGTCGCTCGACGAGCTGCTCGACGACCGGTGGCGGGGCAAGATCGTCACCGCCGGGCTGCCCGACGTGTTCAGCCCGCTCGCCGCCGAACTGGGCATCGACGGGATGATGACGTTCGTCACCCGGCTGCTGGAGCGCGGGCGCGTCTCGCTCGCCTCGGTGCCCACCGCGATCCGCACCCAGGTCGCCAGCGGCGAGTTCCCCGTCGGATTCGGCGTCCGGATCGGTGAGAGCCAGCGCCAGTCCAAGGCGCCGGTGGACTACGCGCCGGTGAAGGTGCCGGTCGTCCCGCGCGCCGGGCTGATCGTCAAGGGCGCGAAGGCCCCGTCCGCCGCGCAACTCCTCCTCTACTGGCTCAGCGCCACCGAGCAGGGCCGCAAGCTCGCGTACGAGGTCCTCGACTGGCCCCTGCACACCACCCCCGGAACCGACCTCTACCAGCTCGCGCAGAAGGCCGGCGGGGTGATGACCGCCGACGCCGACTGGTGGATGAACGACTACGAGAAGGCCAACCGGCAGGTCGCCGGGCTGCTGCGCAAGTAGCCGGCCGTGCGCGGCGAGCCCCCGAACCACCGGAGCCCGAATGAGAGATGAGGTCGGTAACCGTGTCGGCTGAGCTGTCCACCGAGCGTCCGGCCGCGCCCGAGCGGGACCGGCCCGGACGGCGCCGGTCCCGCCCCGGGCGCGTCCGCCGCCGCGACGTCGACCTTCCGCTCGTCGCCGTCGGAGCGCTGATCGCGCTGCTGTGCGCGATCCTTGTCGTGCCGCTGGCGGGGCTGGTGTGGGCGGCGTTCGGCCCGCAGGAGGGGTTCGGGGGCGGAAGCCTGTCGCTGGACAACTTCCGCACGGTGCTCGGCTCCGCCGGGCTGCCCGCCACCCTGCTGCGCACGCTCGCGCTCGGCCTCGGCACCGTCGCGGTGACGCTGGTCGTCGCCGTCCCGCTCGCCTGGCTCTACGCCCGGACGGACCTGCGCGGCAAGTCGGTCATCCTGGCCCTCGCGGCGATGAAGATGGCGATCCCGGGCTTCCTCGTCGCGCTCGGCTACATCTTCATGCTCAACCCGAGCAACGGGATCATCAACTCCTGGTGGAGCGACCTGACCGGCGGCCCGCTGACGAACATCTACACCCTGAAGTGGATCATCGTGCTGCAGGGGCTGGACTTCGCCGGGCCCGCGTTCTTCATGCTCGTCCCCACGCTGCGGGTGATCGACGTGAACGTGGAGGAGGCCGCCGCTGTGCACGGCGTCCCGCGGTGGCGGGCCGCCCTGCAGCTCCTTCTCCCGGTCGCGGCCCCGGCCATCGCGGGGGTGTCCATCTTCTTCTTCATCGCGGCCGTCGAGGTGTTCGACTACGCCGGGATGCTCGGCATGCCCGCGCGCATCACGGTCCTGTCCACGCTGATCTACCAGTACTCGCAGGGCGCCACCGGCTCCCCGGAGTACGGGAACGCCGCGGCGGTGGGGCTCGGCATGGCGCTCGCGATCGGGCTGATCATGATCGGGTACCACCGGGCCGTGCGCCGCGCGGACCAGATGGCCACCGTCACCGGACGGCGCGCCGCGCGCGAGCCGATGCGGCTCACCCGGGGCGGCCGGTGGGCGGGCCACGGGTTCGTCCTCGGGTACGCGCTGCTCGGCGTGGCGCTGCCGGTGCTGACCCTGGTGTGGGCGTCGCTGACCCCCTACCTCCGGCCGCCGTCGGCGGAGGCGGCCGCCGACCTGTCGTTCGACGCGTACGGCGACGCCATGTACGACCTGGCCGAGGTGCTGCCGACGACGCTCCTGCTCGTCGCGGCGGTGCCCACCCTCGCCGTGGTGCTCGCCGCCTGCGGGAGCTGGCTGGTCACCCGCACCCGGGTGCGCGGCCGGCGCGGGCTCGACGCGCTCGTCATGATGACCCTGGCCGTCCCGTCCATTGTCCTCGCGGTCTCGTTCCTCTACGTGGGGTTGTCGGTGTACCGCTGGCTGCCTCTCTACGGGACGGCCGCGTTCCTCGCGCTGGCGGTGGCGGCGCGGTTCGTCGCGACGGCGTACCGCACGCTCCACGGCACCATGCTCCAGGTCCACGGGGAGCTGGAGGAGGCGGCCGCGGCCTCCGGGGTGCGCCGGGGCCGGACGTTCCTGTCGGTCGTGCTGCCCACCGTCCGCGGCGGCCTCGTGTACGCGTGGTTCTGGATCGCCCTGCTGACCGTCCGGGAGCTGACCATCACGGTGATCCTCTCCGGCGACGGGACGGACGTGATGTCGACGCGGATCTTCGGCTACAGCTCCGCGGGCGAGACCGGGCTGTCCGCCGCCCTCGGGGTGATGCAGCTCGGCCTGATCGCGGTGCTGCTGGCCGCGTTCTACCGGGCGGCCCGCCGCCAGTCCCTCTGAAGCACCGGGAGTCCAATCATGATCGAGCTCGACGGCGTCTCGAAGTCGTTCGCCCAGGGCCGCGACCGCGTCCCCGCCCTGCGCGGGGTGTCCCTGTCGGTCGGCGAGGGGGAGTTCTACGTCCTGCTCGGGGCGTCGGGCTGCGGCAAGACGACGACCCTGCGCATCGTGGCCGGGCTGGAGCGTCCCGACAGCGGCGACGTGTGGATCGACGGCGACCGGGTCTTCGGCCGCGACGTGTGGGTCGGCCCGGAGGAGCGTCCGCAGGCGATGGTGTTCCAGGCGTACGCGCTCTGGCCGCACATGACGATCCGGCAGAACATCGCGTTCCCGCTGCGCCGGGGCGTCCGGCGGCTGCCGAAGGACCGGGTGGGCGAGCGGGTCGAGGAGATGCTGGAGCTCTTCCGGCTGACCCAGCAGGCGGACCGGAAGGTCACCCAGCTCTCCGGCGGCCAGCAGCAGCGCGTCGCGCTGGCCCGCGCGCTCGCGCTGCGCCCGAAGGTGCTGCTCATGGACGAGCCGCTGTCCAACCTCGACGCCCGCCTGCGCATGGACCTGCGCATGGAACTGAAGGACCTCGCCGCCCGCACCGGCATCACCTGCCTCCTGGTCACGCACGACCAGGAGGAGGCGATGATGCTCGCGAGCCGGGTGGGGGTCATGGACGGCGGCGGAATCGTCCAGGAGGGAACGCCGGACCAGCTCTACTCCGCCCCGGACTCGGAGTTCGTCGCCACCTTCCTCGACCGCATGAACCTCATCCGCCCCTGCGCGGTGACGGGCCGCGCCGGGACGGGCATCGAGGTCACGGCCGCCGGCGCGGCGCTGCGGGTGAAGCACGGGGACCACGCGGTCGGCACGGAACTGACGCTCGGCATCCGGCCGGACGACATCGTCATCCACCCCGACGGGTCCGCGCACGAAGGGCCCGACGCCAACCTGGTGGACGGCCGCGCCGTCGCCCATCACTACCTCGGCGGGCTGTTCCTCCACCAGGTGGAGACTCCGCTCGGGCTGCTGAGCGTCCGATCGCGGATCGCCCCCGACCGCCTCGGGAACGACGCCGTCCGGTTGCGGCTGCCCGCCGAGCGCCTCATCGCCATCCCGGCCCGCGCCGCCGACCGGACGGCCGGTGAGCCGGGCCGGTAGGCCGCGGGAGACCGAGCCGCCGGTCCGCCGGATCGGCGCGGGAGCCGGAATCGTAGGCTTCGGTCATGACCGAGATCCACGCCACTTCACCCCGGGAAGCCTTCGAGTTGCTGCTGGCGGGCAACCAGCGGTTCGTCGCGGGTGCTCCGCAGCACCCGAACCAGGACGCCACGCGGCGTGCCGAGGTCGCCGCGTCCCAGCGTCCGTTCGCCGTCCTGTTCGGGTGCTCGGACTCCCGTCTGGCCGCTGAGATCATCTTCGACCGGGGGCTGGGCGACCTGTTCGTGGTGCGAACCGCGGGCCATGTGATGGGGCCCGAGGTGATCGGCAGCATCGAGTTCGGCATCGACGTGCTGGGGTCCCCCCTGGTCGTGGTGCTGGGTCATGAAGGGTGCGGCGCTGTCGGCGCCGCGTGCGCGGCGCTGGAGGACGGGGTGGCCCCGGCCGGGTACGTGCGCGACGTCGTCGAGCGGGTGACGCCCAGCGTCCTGGCCGCACGGGCCGCCGGACGCGTGCGGACCGAGGAGATCCTGGCCGAGCACATCCGGTACACCGTCGACCTGCTGCTGGATCGATCACGCCTGCTGACCGAGCGGATCGCCGCCGGGCAGGCCGCGGCCGTGGGCCTGTGCTACCGCCTCGACGACGGCACCGCGCGCGTCGTCGCCGCTCGCGGCCTGGACGTACCGGTACCCCAGAGCCACTGACAGCAGGAGTTCGCACGTTCGCCGGTGCCCCGCGTCATGCTGGGCTCGGCGTGTCCGAGAGCTGCTCGGCGAGTCCGATGAAGATCCCCTCGGGGCCGCGGACGTAGCAGAGCAGGTAGGCGTCCTCGTACCGGGCCACGTCACCGACGAGTTCGGCGCCGTGGGGGCGCAGGCGGGCGAGGGTGTCCCGGATGTCGTCGACGGCGAACATGACGCGGTGCATGCCCAGCGTGTTGTGCGGCTGGTCGTGTTGGCCGGTGTCGATCGCCGCGGGGTTCTTGTACTGGGCCAGTTCCAGGCGGCTGTGGCCGTCCGGGGTGCGCATCATGGCGATGTCGCAGCGGACGCCGTCCAGCCCGACGGTGCCGTCCGCCCAGGGGCCTTCGATCTGCGCCTTGCCCTCCAGTTCCAGGCCGAGTTCGGCGAAGAAGGCGACGGCGGCGTCCAGGTCGCCGACGACGATGCCGACGTTGTCCATCCGCTGGATCGTCATGGTGGGCTCTCCTCTGCTCTTTGGCGCGCACCCCCGTGGTGGCGCTGTCGTATCGGGGACGGAGCCGCCGCCGCGTTCTCGACATCCGCGGGCCCGCTCTTTTCAGGTGAGGGACGTGTCGCCGAGCGACTGCAGCAGGGTGCGCAGCGCGTCGGCGAGGCCGTCCGCCTGGTCGCGGTCGAGGGCCTGGAGCAGGCGCGCCTCGTTGGCGACGTGCAGGGCGAACAGGTCGTCGATGGTCCGGCGGCCGTGGGCGGTGAGCCGGATCCGCACCGTGCGGCGGTCGACGGCGTCCGGGACCCGCTCGACGAGGTCCTTGGCCACCATGCGGTCGATGCGCTTGGTGATGGCGCCCGAGGTGACCATGGACGCCTTGACGAGTTGGCCGGGGGTCAGTTCGTAGGGGTCGCCCGAGCGCCGGAGCGTGGTCAGGACGTCGGCCTCGCTGTTGTCGAGGCCGTGGCGGCGGAAGAAGCCCTGGATCTCCGCCTCCAGCAGCCGGGCGAGCCGTTGGATGCGGCCGATCACTCCGACGGGCCAGACGTCCACGTCGGGACGCTCCCGGCGCCAGGCGTCCATCGCCGCGTCCACGGCGTCACCCATCTCTCACCTCTCTTGCCAGTCGCTTAGTAGTATCTTACCGGGAAGAGATATGCTCGACCCGGACACAAGGAGATGACGATGTCCTGGCTGGACAGCGACTACCCGCCCCCTCGCTATCACCGAGACCACGGCGAGGTCAGCGCGCGTTTCCGCTCCGCCGACACCCCGCCCGACCTCGTCACACCCACCGGCGGGCGGACCGACTATCTTGCCACCAAGGCATCGACCGGAGGAGAGTTCGGCCTCTACCGCGTCCGCATGAGCCCCGAGGCGGCCGGCACGAGCACCCACTTCCACAAGACGATGACCGAATCGTTCTACATCGTTTCCGGCACCCTGCGGGTCTATGACGGCCGGCGATGGTTCGACGCGTCAGCGGGCGACTTCCTCCACGTCCCGCCGGGCGGCCTGCACTCCTTCGGGAACCAGTCCGGCGAGCCGGTCGACTTCCTGATGCTGTTCACCCCCGGCGCGGCCCGCGAAGGCTATTTCGAAGGGGTCGGCCACCTCGCCGGTATGAGCGACGAGGAACGGATCGCCTTCTTCCTCCACCACGACAGCTACTTCACCGACATGACCAAGGGCCCGACGGCCCAGCCCTGGCACCCGGAGGGCGGGTAGTGCGCCGGGTATCGCCGAAGCGTCCAGCGCCGGGAGGAGACCTGGTCATGACCGCACCGACCCGGGCCGCGCCGGCTCAGGAGTGGGCCGACGCCTGCCCCTCGTCCGCCAACACGCCAACGTCGCCCAGGTCTGCGCGAGCGGTGTTCCGCGGCCACCTCCTCGAAGCCCTCCGCGTCCTCGAAACGAAGAAGGTGCCCGTCTGACGTCCACCACGCGATTACCGACTCGGGGCGGCGTCAGCGTTCGAGGTGTTGGAACCAGTGGAGGGTGTCGGGGAGGCCCCGGGAAAGCGAATCCATGTGGCGCGTGTCGCGGCCGTAGTCGACGAGCTGCGGCTTCGCGCCGTGTGAGCGCAGGGCCGCCGCGCAGTTCAGCGTGTTGGAGAAGGCGACCTGCTCGTCTCCGGACCCGGCCGACAGGCGGGTCGGGACGCGCGGTCCCCAGTCGCAGGTGCCGTCGGACGACCGCACGGCTCGCAGCAGCGCCCCCGAGGGATGGAGCAGCCACCGCCGGTACCGGGGGGTGAGCAGGTCTCCGGGGGTGTCCGGCAGGCGCGGCATGATCTCGGTGTCCTGGTCCTTGGTGCCGTCGAAGAGACCTTCCACGATCTTGTCGTAAGGGGCCTTGAACGCCTCGGACGGGGACGCGTAGAGGTGGTACAGGCGGTTCCACGACACCGTCGCGTAGGCGAGGTACAGCACCGAAGCCTTCGGCGCGAGCGTGGACCCGGCGCGGAGTGATTCCGGGATCTGCGCGTGCCGCAGCTCGTAGGGGCCGCTGACGGGGGCGAGCGCTCCGAGCCGGAGGTAGGGGTCCGCGCCGCGCTGCAACTCGCGGCCCAGCGCCATCGCGGCCGTACCGCCCTGGGAGAAGCCGGTCACCAGGACGTGCCTGTCGAACCGTCCGCCACGGGCGGCCGCGACCGACCGCGCGGCGCGCAGCATGTCCAGGGACGCCGACGCCTCGGAGCCCGCGTCCATGTACGGATGCGGGCCCGGCCCGAGCCCCAGTCCGAGGTAGTCGGGGGCGACCCCGGCGTACCCGGCGGCCGCGTAGTAGATCGCGGCCGCGCGGCTCTGGCCGTCCTCGGCGACCGAGCCCGCGTAGTACCTGGACACGTGGGTTCCGTGGGCGAAGCTGACCGGCCGCAGTGCCTTCTTCGTCGCGGCGAGCGGCAGGGAGACCACGCCGCTCGCGGTCGTGGGCGCGCCGCCGGGAGAGATCGTCCGGTAGACGACCCGGTAGGTGTCCACCCCGTTTCGCGGACGGGGAGATCCGAGCGCTGGGTCGATCGAGGTGAGGTAGGCACGGGTCTGCGCGGGCGACATGTGCGCGACCCTGGTCACCGACACCACGCCGCCGCGCTGGGGGGTCGCCGCGTTGGCGGCGGCGGCCCTGTGACCGTCCGAGGGGCTGAGGGCGAGGCCGACCGCGGTCGCGCACACCGCGGTGAGAACGATCCCGGCACCGCCCAGCGGGACGCGGTGGGAGCGCGTACGAGCCGTGAGTTTCGACATGCCGCCGACGCTAGGTCCGCCCGCGCCCGCACTCGATGGGTCTGAGCCCCCGAGCACGGGTGTACCTTCCTACACCTGCTCGGCCGGTGCGGTCATCCGTCCCCCTCCTCACTACGCCGTCTCGCGGGGGCCTATGGGGTGGTGGCGCGGGTCAGGGTGAGGGTGCCGCCGCGGTCGATGTGGCGCAGGCGGGTGCCCATGCCGCGCCGGGTCACCTCGCGTTCGAAGTCGGAGAGCGGTGACTTCATCACGGTGTAGTCGTCGTAGTGGACGGGGATCGCCGTGGCGCAGCCGGTGGTCTCCAGCCACCGCGCGCCCTGGCGGCCGTCCATGGTGACGGTGAGCAGCCCCAGAAGCCGCGTGCCGCCCAGGTGGACGATCCCGGCGTCGATGTCGGGGTAGCGGCGGCGGATCTCGGCGAGTTCGTCGTACATGAGCGTGTCGCCGCTGATGTAGAGCCGGAACCGGGTGCCGCCGCCGGTCGGGCCGAACTCCAGGAGCGAACCCATCACCGGCGGCAGCAGGTGGCGCAGCGGGCCGGGGCCGTGGCGGCCGGGCAGCGCGGTGATCCGGATCTCGTGGCCTTCCCCGGCGACGGTCTCGGTCCGCCAGGTGGGCAGGCCCGCGGTCGCGCGGAACCCGCGTTCGCGCAGCGCGCGGGCCGCCGCGCCCGTGGTGAGGATCGGCAGGCCGCGGTCGAGGTGCCGCTCGGCGACCGGGTCCCAGTGGTCGTCGTGCAGGTGCGACAGGACGACGCCGTCGAGCGCGGGCAGGGCGTCGACGGTGATGGCGGGGTCCTTCAGCCGCCTGCTGGTGATGCCGTAGCCGAGGTGGGCCCGCTGGCCCCGGCGCAGGAAGTTCGGATCGGTCAGCAGGGTCAGCCCGCCGTACCGGATGATCGTCGTCGCGTTCCCTATGAAGGTGAGGGTGATCGCGTCGTCAGGCATGATGACCCCGTTTCCGCTCCGTCGGCGGCCTCGGCCGGTTCCCGGGCACGGTGTGTCAGGACGTGCTGGTGATCCCCTCCCCGTTCAGCGGCGAAATCCACCTGGCGGCCCGCCTTCCATCCGCGTCACACGCTTGGTCACACGGTGGGGCTGCATCGTTCATGTCAGCGGCAGTCGGGACTGCCGCGGGGGTGCACCAACCGGGGGACGAAGCGCCAGGTACCGCCGTGATGGCCGGGGCGTGTCCGCACCGATGGGGGAAGTCCGGGGACGTGTGCCTTCTCGACGAGCATGTGCGGAAGGCGGACATGAAAGTGAAGACTCTGCGGGGGCGGTTCGCGCGTCACTTCGCGCTGGGCGCGCTGGTGGCGTCGTCCATCGGCGCTCTGTCGGCGGCGCCCGCGGACGCCGCGACGGCGCGGTGCACGCTGCGCATTTCGGCGTCCTTCGAATACCGATTCGTGAAGTACAACCGGGTCACCAACACCTGCGCGCCCGCCGACGCGCGCGACCGGATGGTCCAGTCCATCATGTGGGGCGCCGACTGGCCGGACGGCGACGACTTCCAGTACTCGCGGAGTCCGGTCCTCCTCAACGAGACGTACACGGTCCGGACGGTCCTGCTCAACGAGGACCGCGCCACCGGGGACGAGCTCTACACGGAGAACCGTTTCGTGCGTCCGAACGGGTCCATCTACACCGTCGAATCCAATGAGGTGCACGGCGACTTCTGGCCGTTCTAGCACCTCCGGCGAAACACGCCGGGTGAACTCCGCTCGAAAAGGAAACGGGTGAAAGCATGAGGAAGACCGTCAAGGATCTGGTGGCGAGCGCCAGGGGAGAGGTCCGCGACATGTCGGCGGCCGAGGTCGCCGAGGCGCTGGAGGGCGGCGCGGTCGTCGTCGACCTGCGCGAGCCGGACGAGGTGCGGCGCGACGGCGCCATCGCGGGCGCGGTGCTGGCGCCCCGCGGGATGCTGGAGTTCTGGGCGGATCCGGCCTGCCCCTACCATCGGCCCGAGTTCGACCCCGCGGCGCTGACGATCCTGTACTGCGCGTCCGGGGGCCGGTCGGCGCTGGCCGCGCGGAGCCTCAGGGAGATCGGGTACACCGACGTCGCGCATCTCGGCGGCGGGCTCGCGGCGTGGAAGGAGGACGGCCGCCCGGTCGAGGCACGCCCCTGACGTGGCCGGATCCGGATGGCCGCGGGGCGGCCGGGACGCCGCGCACCAGGACACACTGGTGAACCTCGGGACGGCGCCAGCGCGCCGCCCAATGGGGTGGGGCCATGATGAGGATCCGGTTGCTCGGGCCGCCGTCCGTCGAGCGGGACGGGCGGCCGCTCAAGCCGCCCAGGGGCCGTAAGGCGTGGGCCCTGCTCGGCTACCTGCTGCTGGCCGAGCGCCCGCCGCGCCGGCAGCGCCTGGCCGAGCTGCTGTTCGGCGACGCCGCCGACCCGCTGGGGGCGCTGCGCTGGACGCTCGCCGAGCTGCGCCGCGCGCTCGGCGCCCCCGGCCTGTTCGGTGGCGACCCCGTGGCGACCGACCTCGGGCCGGGGGCGTGGGTCGACCTCCACCTGCTCAAGGGCGCGAGCGACGACCCCGCCCCGCTGCTGGACCTCGGCGGCGAGCTCCTCGAAGGCGTCCACCCGGCCGCCAGCCCGGAGTTCGAATCGTGGCTGCTGGTGGAGCGGCACCGCGTGTCGGCGGCGGTCGAGGCGCGGCTGCATCAGGCGGCGGTCGCGCTGCTGGCGGCGGGGCACGCGCGCGAGGCGATCCAGTACGCGTCGCGCGCCGTGGCCCGCAACCCGGTCGAGGAGGGCAACCACGAGGTCCTGGTCCGCGGCCTCGCGGCGGCGGGCGACCGGACGGCGGCGCTCCGGCAGGTCGAGGTGTGCGAGGACATCCTGCGCCGGGAACTGGGCGTCGCGGCCTCCCCCGCGCTCCGGGAGGCGGTGGCGGCGGAGCCCGCGCGGCCGCCCGTACCGATGCCGAGCGCGCGGGCGGCGGCGTCCAGCCAGCTTGAGGCGGGCCGGGCCGCCATCGCAGCCGGTGTGGTCGACGCCGGGTTGCAGTGCCTCCGCGCCGCCGTGGCGGAGGCGGCGCGCTCCGGGGACGTCGCGCTGCGGGCCCGCGCCGCGGCCGTGCTGGGCGGCGCGCTCGCCCACGCCACCCCGGGCCGCGACGAGGAGGGGGCGCTGCTGCTGCACGAGGCCATCCAGCTCGCCGAGCGGACGGGGGACCGCGCCACCGCCGTGACCGCCCACCGGCAACTGGGCTTCCTGGAGGTGAAGGCGGGCCGCCGCAAGACCGCCGACGCGTGGCTGGCGCGGGCCGAGGCGCTGGCGGAGACGGACGAGGAGCTCAGCGCCGTCCTCGGCGTCCGCGGCATGAACGCCTCCGACCGCGGCGACTACCCGGCCGCCCTGCGCCACCTGCGGGAGTCGGTGGAGCGGGCGCGCCGCTGCGGGGACCACCGGCAGCGGGCGTGGTCGCTGTCGATCCAGGCCCGCGCGCACCTGCTGCGCGCCGAGCGCGCCGAGGCCGCCACCGCGCTGACCGGCTCACTGGAACTGGTGCACGAGCAGCGCTGGATGGCGTTCCTGCCCTGGCCGCGGATCCTGCGCGCCGAACTCGACCTGGCCGGCGGCGACGCCGACACCGCGGCCGAGGCGCTGGAGCAGTCCTGGGTCCTCGCCTGCCTGCTCGGCGACCCGTGCTGGCAGAGCATGGCCGCGCGCGGGCTCGGCCTGCTCAGCGTCCAGCGCGGGGACGGCGCCGCCGCCACCGGCTGGTTCGAGGACGCCGCCGCCCGGTGCGCCCGGATCCCGGACCGCTACCAGTGGGTCCACGGCTACGTCCTCGACGCCATGATCACGGCCGCGCTGGACGACGGCGACGCCGACCGCGCCGGGCCGCTCGTCGCGGCGTTCGCCGCGCTCGCCGCCCGGTGCGACATGCGCGAGTTCGTGGTGCGCGCCCATCTGCACCGCCACCGCCTCGGCGACGGCGGCGCGCTCACCGCGGCCCGGCAGCTCGCCGCCGACATCGACAATCCCGTGCTCGCCGATCTGCTCTGACCGGGCGTCCCGGGAAGAGGCCCGGGATGCCCGGCCTTATCGACGTCCTATCGCGGGCTGCGGTTCAGCGGCGTCGCGGCATGTCCGCGTGCCACTGCCGTCCGCCGGTCTCCGAGGGCCGCTCGCCCTCGCGGCCGGAGGCCGGTCGCCGCTCCCATTCGGGTGCGGCGGTGGACCCGCGGCCGGCGCGGTCCGCTTCGGGAGCCGCGGTCCCGCGGCCGCCGCGCTCCGCGGCTCCGGCGCCGCCCGCGGTGGCCGCCGCGCGGCCCGCCTCCGCTCGCCGTGCCTCCCGCACGCCGACCACCAGGAAGCGTCCGAGTGCCATCGCCGCCAGCAGGACGATGATGGCGCCGAGGCCCTGGTAGATCGACAGGTGCTCGGCGATCTGGCGCGTCTGGCCGCCGAGCGCCCGCCCGACGCCGTTGCCCCACAGCGGGGCGATCGTGGTGCCCACGACGAACCACAGGCCGCCGGCGATGGCCAGCCACGAGCCGACCATGGCGATCGGACGCGCGGCACTGATCATCAGGATCAGCCCGCCGATCCCCACGGCGATCGCCGGAAGGATGGACAGCACCAGGCGGTCGTTGGTGTAGTTCCAGGTCGCCGTCGACCCGAACCCGAAGGAGAAGTAGGGGCCGACGAACAGTATGAACCCGCCCCACAGCGCCAGCAGCATCAGCAGCAGCCCAGTGATCATCCCCCGGCTGCGCGGCGCCTTCAGCACTCCGGACATCGGGGTGCGCGGGGAGCTCGCTCTCCCAGTCATAGCCATACCTCCCCATTTGAGTCGAATGTCCTATTCAGCGCCCTACCCCGACGGCCTCCGTCCAACCGAGCCCGCCGGGCGCGATTCGGGCGCCGCGCGGCGGGGGCGCCGTGATTCGAGCGCCAGGAAGCCCGCCAGGACGACGGCGGCGCCCGACTCCAGGCCGAGCGCGAGCGCGATCGTCGTCCGGTAGCCGTACTCGTGGAACCCGAACAGCGTGCCGTGCTCGGTGATCAGCAGCCCGATGATCGTGCCCAGCGCGAACCCGATCGCCCCGGCCGCGACGAGCGCGTGCGGCGCGCGGCCCGCGACCGGGATCGAGCGGAGGCCGGGCAGGGACTCCAGCGGGGCGATCAGGGCGAGCCCCAGCAGCACCGCCCCGGCGAAGTTGATCGCGAACAGGATGCCGATGACCGGGACGACCCGGTAGTACTCGGCGAAGTACTCGTAGAGGTGGAGCGCGCCGATGCCGAACAGCAGCAGCGCGCCCAGGTAGCGGAGTAGATCACGCACCGTCGTCACCTGCCCGGGCGCCGCGCGCCGTGGCCCGCGCTCGTACCGCCCTCGGCCTGCTGGCCCTGCGGGGACACGGCGTACCATTCGGCGCCGAACTGGGTGAGGGCCTGCCCTCGGATGTCGCCGCGTCCGGTGTCGGCCTGGTAGTAGTACAGCGGATGGCCCCCGTAGACGAGCTGGCGCGGCCCCTCCGGGCGGGGGATCGTGGTGAGCTGCGACTGCTGGGCGGCGCCGCGCGCCGTCGGCGGGCCCGCGGAGGTCGCCGGGGGCCAGATCGCGGCGCACGCCCCGTCGCAGCTCGACTGGTTCGGCAGGTCGGCGACGAACAGGTAGAGGGTGCGGCCCTTGCCGTCCACGAGGATCTGCCCGAGCGAGGACACCCGCTCGGTGCCGATCTCCGCCCGGCCCGGGTGCAGCGAGTTCGTCGCCGTCGCGCAGCCGGCGGCCACCATGACCGCGACGACCGGGACGGCGACCGGCGCGCCCCGGAGCCGGGCCGCCCGCCGACCGCGCATGTCAGTAGCCGCCGCCCTTCGGCGTGACCGTGGCCCCGGACGCCGACAGCGTGTACCACTTGGCGCCGAACTGGTTGAGGCCCTCGCCCTTGGCGCTGCCGGGCGTGGTGCCGTCGGGCGCGTAGTAGTAGAGGGGATGCCCGCTGTAGGTGACCTGGGTCGAGCCGTCGCTCCGCTTGGTGGTGCCGAGCTTCGTGGCGTCCGCCCCCGTGCCCGCGGCGGGCTTGCCCGAGGTGGTGACGGGCGGCCACACCGCCGCGCACGACCCCGAGCAGGACGAGGTGGTGCCCGAGTCCTTCGCGAACAGGTAGACCGTCCGGCCCTCGCCGTCGACCAGGATCTGGCCCAGGTTGCCCACGGTCGCCGTCTTGATCGTCTCCCCGGTGGCGGCGCCCGTCTGCGCCGGGGACTGGGGCGTCGCCGTCGTCGTGGTCACCGCCTGGTCGTTGGCGGAGGAGTCTCCGCCTCCGTCGCCGCCGCACCCGGCGACCCCCACCACGAGCCCCGCCGCGGCCGCCGCGGCGAGCGTCGGCACCTTCGCGATCCGCCGCCGCCACGGCCGGTGAGCCGGGTCGGCCATCTGCGTCTGAGACATGTGTTGCCCTCCCCCCGAAACGCGGAGCCGGGTCCGCCGGTGTGTCACTTGCCTCGACCTCGAGTACCCCCGGTACCGGCCCGATAGCAGGTCCCGCGATTCCAGGAAAGGCTTTTACCCGGCGATGGCGGCCGTCACGGCGGCGGCGCGGTCGGGGACGGCCGCAACCGCCGGTCGAGCAGGACGGCCGGGACGACGCACGCCGCCAGGGCCGCGCCGATCCAGGAGACCGAGGTGATCGCGGCGCCGGCGGTCAGGGCCGCTCCGGCGAGCGCCGGGACGAGGCTGATGCCGAGCTGGAACGCCGAGACGGTGGCGGCCCCGGCGAGGGTCGGCGCGGCGGACGCGATGGCGAACACCCGTCCGTAGATGGCGGGGTTCAGCACGAATCCGGCGATCCCGAGGAGCAGGACCAGGGGGACGACGGCCAGGGCGTGCCGGGCCAGCAGCGCGAGCAGCACCGACCCGCCCGCCGTCCCGAGCGCCCCGGCCAGCAGCGCGCGGGTGGGGCGCCGGTCGGCGATCCGGCCGCCGACCGACAGGCCCACGAAGGCCCCGACGCCGAACAGCGCGAGGACCACCGGGACCCACACGCCGGGAACGCCGGTGACGCCGGTCAGGAACGGCGCGAGGTAGTTGAAGGTGATCATGTAGGCGGCGGTGCTCAGGACGGTGGCGGCGTAGACCACCCACAGCCGCGGACGCTTGAGGGTGCGCAGCTCGCGTCGGACGCTGGGCGCGCCGTCCGCGCTCGTGTCCGGTACCGCGAGCAGGGTCAGCACCGCGCCGAGGGCGGTCAGGGCGACCACGCCCCAGAATCCGCCGCGCCATCCGGTGAAGTGGCTGAGCATCGCCCCGGCCGGGCCTCCGGCGATCATCGCCAGGCTCAGCCCGCTGACGACGACGCCGGAGGCGCGTGCGGTGCGGTCGGGGGTGACGAGGGCGATCGCGGTGACCGCCGCGACCGCCCAGAACCCCGCGTAGGCGAGGCCGCAGGCCAGCCGGGTGGCCAGCAGCACCGCGTAGCTGTCGGTCAGCAGGCCGACGGCGACCGAGACGGCGAAGGCGGCCTGCGCGGCCACCAGCGTGGTCCGCCTCGGCCGGCGCAGCGTCAGGACGGCGAAGGCGGGCCCGCCGACGACGACCCCCACGGCGAACGCCGAGATCAGCGCACCGGCGGCGGACAGGCTGACGTCCAGGTCGGCGGCGATCTCCGGCAGCACCCCGGCCAGCAGGAACTCCGCGCTGCCCATCGCGAACAGGCTGAACGCCAGCAGGTGGACGCCGAGCGGCAGCCTCCGGCCGGAGGCCGCGGCGGCCGCCCGGCGCTGCGCCGTGGTGTCGGCGCTCACCGGCCCTCGCCTCCCGCCAGGGCGGCGGCGTCGCGGTGCCGCTGGACGGCGCGGTCGACGTCCTCGTCCAGGAGGTCGGCGTTGACGGCGAAGGCCGCGGCGGCTCCCATGCCGGCGGCGGTGACGACCTGCGCGCGCGGATCGGCCACGTTCCCGGCCGCCCACACGCCCGGGACGCTGGTCCGGCCGGTGCGGTCGGTCGCGACCCAGCCGTCCTCGGTCCGGCAGCCCAGCGCGGTCAGCAGGGCGTCGTTGGGCACCATGCGCGGGAACACGAACACCGCCGCGCGCGGCACCGTCCGGCCGTCGGCCAACTCGACCCCGCTCACCCCGTCGCGGGTCACGCGCTTGATCCGGCCGCCGATGAGCCGCACGCCGCGGGCGGTGAGGCGTTCGCGGTCGCCGGCGGTCAGGTCCAGGGTGTGGGTGAAGAGCACCACGTCCTCGGACCACTGCCGCAGCAGCAGCGCCTGGTGCACCGCGCCCGGCGAGCTGCCCAGCACGCCCAGCGGCCGGTCGCGGACCTCGTAGCCGTGGCAGTACGGGCAGTGCAGGACGTCCCTGCCCCACCGCTCGGCCAGGCCGGGGATGTCGGGCAGCTCGTCCCGCAGGCCGGTGGCCACCACCAGCCGCCGCGCGTCCAGTGCCGCGCCGCCGGTCAGCCGCACGGAGAAGCCCGGGCCGGCGCGCTCGACGTGGTCCACCCGGCCGTCGATGAACGCCGTCCCGTACCCGGCGGCCTCGGCCCGGCCGACCTCCAGCAGCGCGGCGGGCGGCATCCCGTCCCGCGACAGGAATCCGTGCATGTGCGCGGCGGGGGCGTTGCGGGGCTCGCCCGCGTCCACCACGGCCACCCGGCGCCGCGCCCGGGACAGGACCAGCGCCGCGTTCAGCCCGGCGGCGCCCGCACCGACCACCACGACGTCGTATCCGGTATTTGCGATCACATCGCTCATCGCGACCACCTCCGCCGCAGACCATCGCCGTTCGCCTGCGGGCGCGGCAACTCTTGTTGCCGTTTTCGGGACGGCCGAGGTGCAATGGAGGCATGGAACCGGGAAACGGAGGCACGGAGCACTCGTCCGCGCTGGCCGACGCGCTCGCGGCGGTCGGCCCGCGCCTCAAGCGGCTGCGCACTCGGCGCGACATGACGTTGACCGACCTCGCCAAGGCCACCGGGATCTCGAAGAGCACCCTGTCCCGGCTGGAGACGGGGCAGCGGCGTCCCAGCCTGGAACTGCTGCTGCCCATTTCGCAGGCCCACCGCGTCCCGCTCGACGAACTGGTGGGCGCGCCCGAGGTCGGCGACCCCCGCGTCCGGCTGACGCCGAAACGGGTGAACGGCAACACGGTGCTTCCGCTGACCCGCCAGCCCGCCCCGATCCAGGCTTACAAGATGGTCCTGCCGCCCGAGCGGTGCGAGCCCGACCTTTGCACGCACGAGGGCTACGAATGGATATACGTCCTGTCGGGGCGGCTGCGGCTGCGGCTGGCCGACCACGACCTGCTCCTGGACGCGGGCGAGGTCGCCGAGTTCGACACCCGGCTGCCGCACTGGTTCGGCACCACCGGCGAAGGCGCCGTGGAAATACTCAGCCTGTTCGGCCGGCAGGGCGAACGCATGCACGTGCGCGCCAGGCCGCGTCCCCGGCGGGAACCGTCCGGCTGAGCGGACCTATCCCTGGATCACGAGTGAATCGACCGGGGTGAACTCTCTGTCGGTCCAGCGGCCGGGGCCCAGCGGAGCGCCGCAGCCCTGAGCGTCGTGGCCGGTGCAGAATCGCACCGCCGCGCGGTCGGTGTTGTTGAAGACGCGGTGTTTCCCGAGATAAGCCCTGAGACCGACCACGCGGGACGAGCCGGGAACGGCGAGCCGGGCCTCGTTCCATCCGGAACCCGCGTAGACGCACACGTGGCCGTGGGCGCAGCCGTGGCGGCCGCGCTTGCCCGCCGGGGCGTCGGGCGCGCTGATCGTCGCCATGGCGGCGGTGCCGATGACGGCGCACGCCGCCAGGACCGCGGCGCGCGTCCCCGACCAGCGGCGGTAGTCGAAGGTGGTCATCGCGCAAACCCTCCATTGTTGCTTTCAGTTGCCATGCAATTACAGCAAGTGAAGTATGGGAGGGGTATCCGGGGGAACCCGTACAACGCCCCGACGCGGCGCGCCTGATCGAAAATAGGGGTCGGGGTGATGCAACAGGGCGGGGGGCTCGTTGCGTCTCTTAGCGTGAACCCAAGAGTGGATCTTCTGCCGGGCGAACGCCCGGTCACCGCCGAGCGCCCCCGCCCGCCCGCCGAAGACGCGGGTCGGCAAGGTGAGGCGGGACGAGAGCGCCGCCGGGCCTGGCTCCTGCCCGCGGTACCCGCCCTGCTGGCGCTGGCGATGGGCCTCTGGGGCGCCGGACGGCTGCCGCTGTGGCGGGACGAGGCGATCACGTCCGAGATCGCCCGCCGTTCGGTCCCCGACATCCTGTGGTGCGCCTGGCACATCGACGCCGTCCACGCCGCCTACTACCTGTTCATGCACGGCGTCGTGCAGGTCTTCGGGGCGGGCGAGTTCGCGCTGCGGCTTCCGTCGATCGCGGCGTTCGCGGCCACGGCGGCGGGCGCCACCGTCCTCGGCCGCAGGATCATGTCCGGGTCCGCCGGGCTGATCGCGGGGCTGCTCTGCGCGGCGGCTCCGTTCGCCAGCCACTACGCGCACGAGGCACGGTCCTACTCCATCGTCGCGGCGCTCACCGTGTGGCTGACCGTGCTGTTCGTGGACCTGGCCGAACGGGGCTCCCCGCGCCGGTACGCCGCCTACGGCGCGGGCATCGCGCTGCTGGGGCTGGTCCATCTGTTCGCGCTGCTCATCCTCCCCGCCCACCTCGCGACCCTGCTGCTGGCGCGCCGCACCAGGACGATGCTGCGCCCGTGGTCCGCCGCCGCCGGGGGAGCGGTCGTCGCGGTGAGCCCGCTGATCGCGCTGGCCGTGACCCAGCGCAACGCCCTGGACTGGCTCACCCGTCCCGGATGGCTCGACGTGAAATATCTGGTCGAGACGTTCACCGGCCCCCGGTCCGTGGCGTACCTGCTCGGCGCGGCGATGGCGGTGGGCCTGGCCACGGGGCGGCGGCGCGGCCCGATCGGAGTGCGGGCCCTCGCCGTGCCGTGGCTGCTGCTTCCCGCGACGGTGCTGCTCCTGGTCTCCCAGTTCCATCCCTTCTACACGTACCGGTATGTGATCGGCAGCCTCCCGGCCATGGCGCTGCTGGCCGCGGCGGGGCTCGTCCGGCTGCCCTACCGGACGTGGGTCGTGCCGCTCGTCGCGACGGCCGTCCTGCTGGCGCCGCTGCACGTCGAGCAGCGCCGTCCGGAGAACTGGTGGGACGACCTGCGCGGGGCCGCGAAGATCGTCGAGCGGGAGGCCCGGCCGGGGGACGCGATCGTGTTCCTCACCAAGGACCGCCGGTCGATCGCCGAGGCGTACCCGGACGAGTTCCGCGGGCTGCGCGACGTCGCGCTGTCGCGGACCCCCGCCGAGGCGGGCAACTTCGGCGGCGCCGAGTTCGCCCCGGCCGAGATCGGCCGCCGCCTGACCGGCGGCGCGACGGCCCGGGTCTGGCTGCTGGAGGGGCCCTGGCGCATGCCGTCGCTCGTCCCGCAGGACCGCGCGAAGGTCGACGCCCTCCAGCGGCACTTCCGGCAGGCCCGGGTCTGGCGCGTCCGCGGCATCACGCTGACGCTGTTCGAGCGGTAGGGAACCCGCCGGAAAAAGATCGGGCGTCCGTGCAACAGGGACGGCCCGGCCGCGTCTCTTACCCGTGAGCCTCCTCAACTTCCGCCGGGACGGCCCCCCGGACCTAGCGGCGCACTCACCCGAGCGGGAAGTGACGCGGTTGTACGAAGCGCACGCCCTGGACCTGGTCAGGCTGGCCCTGGTGATGGTCGGCGACAGGCCGACCGCCGAGGACGTCGTCCAGGACTCCTTCCTCGGCCTGTACCGGCGGTGGGGGCGGCTGAAGGACACCGACAAGGCCCTGACCTACCTGAGGTCGTCGGTGCTCAACAACTGCCGGACGGTGCTGCGCCGCCGGGGCCGCCGCCCCCACGGCGTCCAGGAGGACCCGCCCGTCGCGTCGGCGGAGAGCCGGGTCCTGGACCGGGAGCGGGGCAGGGAGGTCCTCGACGCGCTGCGCCGCCTGCCGCACCGGCAGCGGGAGACGCTGGTGCTCCGGTTCGTCCTCGACCTGTCCGAGGAGGAGACCGCGCGGATCATGCGGGTGAGCCGGGGCGCCGTCCGGTCCAACACGTCCCGTGGGCGCACCGCCCTTGAGCGCATGCTGGGAGAGACCCCGTGAACGTCGAACGGCTGCTGAAGGACGCCGCCGCCGCCGAGACGCGTGCGGTGACGCGCGAGTCGCTGCCGCCCCTGCGGCTGCCCGCCGCCCGCCGCCGCCGGCCGTCCGGCCGGTGGACCGTGCCCGTCGCCGCCGTCCTCACCGTGGTCACGGTCGTGGCGGTGACCGTCGTCCTGCGCGGCGTCCTGCGCGGCCCGGAGACGCTCGGCCCGCACGACGGCCCCCCGTTCTTCCTCGCGACCCACCGCAAGGGCGGCGTCGGGGTCTTCGACTCCTGGACCGGACGCATGATCGACGACATCCCGGCCCGCACCGGCCACTACGTCGCGCTCGCCCTCTCGGCCGACCGGCGCACCGCCTTCCTCGCCGCCGAGACCGCCCCCTGCCGCACCCGCGTCGACAAGGTGGCCCTGCGCCGCGACGGCACCGTCGCGAAGCGGACGACCCTGCCCACCCGGTTCAACTCGCAGGTGGACGAGTTGGCCGCCACGGCGGACGGCAGCCGTGTCGCGATCGTCTTCTACGACCCCGGCGGCTGCTCCGGCGACGACTTGACGGTCGTCGAGGCCGCGTCCGGCGCGAGCCGCGGATGGCGGCTGCCGCCGCAGACCGCCGACTCGATGGACTACGTCCAGTACCCGGCATGGGCGCCGGACGGCCGCGACCTCTTCATCGTCACCAACGCCCCAGAGACCCCCCAGGCGGGGTACGACGGCTTCTATCTACGCCGCCTCGACACCCGCACGACCGACACGAGCCTCTTCCACGCCCGCGTCGTCCTGAAGACCGTCGCCAACCTGTCCTCCTTCAGGCCCTCGGCGGACGGCCGCACCATCACGGCCATAGACGAGGCCACCCGCGACCGCGGCAGGTTCGCGTCCGTCGCGGTCGTCGAACTGCCCCAGTCCCCCAAGCCCGGGGCCCGGAAGCCGCCCCTCCGCGAACTCGCCCGCGTGACGGCCCGCCAGATCGCCCCCGCGGCGCCGGTGGACTTCCGGACCACCCTCGACGCGACCGGCCGGCACCTCCTCATCAGCTCCCGCCACGACCGCGCCATCTTCCGCATGGACGACGGCCGCTTCCACCGCCTCCCCGACCTACACCGCAGCGACCTGGGCCTAATAGCCTGGTAACCCCACCCACCAAACCTTCCGGGGCGCTGCCGGGGGTTTTACCCCTCGACGCTGGAGGGGGTGGCAGAGTTGGGGTGGTGGCCAGTTCGAGGGATCCCGATCGGCTCGTGTTCTTCACCGACGCCGTGGTCGCGATCGCCGTCACGTTGCTCGTGCTGCCGCTGGTGGACGTGGTGCCCCAGGCGGCGCGGAGCGGGCAGACCGCCACCGAGGTGGTCACCGAGCACAAGCCGGAGATCTTCGGTTTCCTGCTGAGTTTCGCGGTGATCACGCGGCTGTGGTTCTCGCACCATGACTTCTTCCGGCACGTGCGGGGCCTGTCCAAGCCGCTGATCATGTGCAATGCCGGGTGGCTGCTGACCATCGTCGTGCTGCCGTTCCCGACGGAGATGGTCGGTGTTTACGGCGACGACCGTTTCACGGCGGGGTTCTATATCGCCACGGTCCTTCTCGCCGTCGCGTTCCAGACCGGGCTGGAGCTCGTCGTCCGGGCGAATCCGGAGTTGGCGTCGAAGACGTCGCCGCCGCCGTCCGACTACCTCACCGGCTCGGTCACCGCCGCCGGGCTGCTGACCCTCGCGCTGGTCCTCGCGCTGACCATTCCGAGTCTGAACTACTGGACGCTGCTCTTGCTCTTCCTGTCCTCAGTTATTGAGAAGGCATGGCGTCGATATCGGCCGGGAAGTATCTGACGCGCTGAGATTCGTTCAGCGCGATCCAGAGGGCTTATCGCTGTAGGGGACGTCGGTCTTCCTCGGCGAGTGCGGATACCGTTAGGGCCTTCATGCGGCGGCATGCGCGTTTGTAGAACTTCAGTTGCATGAATCGGCCGAAGAGGAGGAAGCCGAGACGCACGACGGGGTGGGACGTGGACGCCGCCTGCGAGAAGACGTGGATGTGGAATTCGACCTCGCCCGTGTCGAGCCATTTGCGCACCTCCTGGCTCATCTGGCCGCGTTCGAGGTGCCCGTCCAGAGTCTGGTAGTTCCAGCCCCACACCCTCGCCTGGCGCCCGTCCTTCTCGATGGTCGTGTCGACGACGCCGCCGACCCGGAGCCCGAGGTAGAAGCGCAGGCCGTAGAACCGCGCTTCGAGGAGCATGTCCCGGCCGGGCTCGGGCGGGCCCGAACGGAGGATCCGCCGGATGATGGCCGGGTCGGCGTATTCGTAGTTCCTGACGAGGCGGCGGGCGATCTCCCAGCTTCCGCCGGGGACCGGCGGACCCGGCGGCTCCGGGGGCAACTGCTGCCGGTAGTCGTCGACGTGCCAGCCCTTCTCGGGCCGTTCCATGTCGTGCCGCCGCGGGTCGAAATTGAGGCGGTGGCGATGCAGGTCGGCGTACTGCCGCCGCATTCGCTGGGTGGGAGTCTTCTGGCGGACGGAGCCGCGGCTCGCGTGCGGGGGCGCGACGCGCTGGACGGCCGCATAAGTCGGTCCGCGCACCTGCTGGAAAAGCCCCACCGGGTGCAGTTCGGGGACGGGGTGCAAAGCGGGATTGAAACGCATCGGCTCGCGCTCGTCGCCGCGCGCCGGTCCCGTGAGCCGCAGTTCGCCGAACCGCTCCCACGGGCCGTACTCGGTGGCCACCATCAGATCGAAGAGCAGCGGCCGGTCGTCCAGGGCCCGCGCGAGCGTCGGGAGGTCGGCCGGGGCCCGGCGCGGTCCCCGAGCGACCGCGCCCAGCAGGACGCGGCGGTCGCCGACCCGGTAGGCCAGCAGAGAGCCGTAGAACGCGGGAGTCCATCGGTTCATGGGGCGCAGCAGGCGGCGGCCGAGAATGGTGCGCCCGGTCGTCGCCAGCAGCAGTTCGGCGGTGTCCTGGTCGTCGCTCGGCTGGGCCCATCGCAGCGCCAATCCCAGGATGTCCGGGAATGCGGGAGGCAGGCCGATCGCACGGGAGAGCCGCGCCTTTCCGCGCAGCTCGGTCTGATCGTCCAGCAATGGCACTCCCCAGATCTGGGACGTGCCGTGCAGGCGCAGGACGGCATCGGCCACGAGCCCCTTCGGATGCAGGGGCCGGTGCCGCAGCCGCCGCGCCGCCAGCGCGAAACTCCGCGCGAACGCCGCCTCGACGGCGCGGGCGACCGGCCCGCTCCGCCGCTCGCTCTCGGGGACCTCTTTCCGCTCCGTCTGGACCTCGATCTCCCCGACCATCCGGCCTCCCGAGAGTTCGGCGGCCCGCATGCAGAAATGCGACCACATGTGCAGTTGCATCTCCTTCGCGATGCCCACCTTGGCGTAGAGGAGTTCGGCCAGCCGGTCGCCGCTGCGCGCCCAGGACTCGATCATGAAGACCAGGCCGCCGTCGCGGCCCTCCGCCACCCGGAACTCGATCTCCCCGGCCTCCATGTGGCCGCGCAGGGTGGCGAACCGGAACGACTCCGGCGTCTGCGCCACCACCCGGACGGGGCAGTTCCACGGCCCCGGCATGTGCACCATGTACTCGTCCCCGACCCGCAGCCGCCGGGAGCCGCCGGACGTCTTGTCGAAGACGGCGATCTCCACCGGCGACGCGGCGTTGAGGTCGTCGCCGAGCCGGGTGATCAGCTCCGCCGGGGTCAGCGGGCTGCCGGTGATCTGGACGATGTAGCGCCGCTGGAAGGTGGGGCCGACCCCCTGGCGCGCGCCCTGCGTCCGGGCTCCGTCGTGCTGCGGGAACCGGTCGGCCGCCGGGAGCGCCCCCGACCTGAGCCTGCGCCGCGAGACCCGCCGGGAGCGCCGCAGCCACCGCCAACTGGCGAGGCCCATGCCCGCCGGCCAGCGTGCCGCGCGCGCCCGCCGCCGCCATCGTGTCCGCACAGCGTCCCCCGATGTCCCCCGATGTTCGCCGTGTGTGCTCCGCCCGCCCGTCCGGACGCGACCGGCTCAGCCATACCCATCCGGGCCGGGCCAAACGTCAACATCCCGGGCGGCTCCGGGCCGGTCGGCGGCGGTTGAATCGTCTGGACGCTGGTGGGAACAGGCCCTTCCATGGCGCAAGAGGTGATCACGTCGCTGGAGCGGCTGGCGGAACTGCTGGAGGCCCGCTCGCCGCTGTACGTGCGCTGGTCGGCCGATCCCGAGGCCGACCAGTCCAACCCGAACAGCATGGACGGCCTGACCGGCGCCGAGCTGCCCGGCCTGTCGGCCAACCCCCTCGCCGTGGAGGAGTGGTGGGGCGACCGCTCGACCGTCCTGTGGGTGGCGCGGCGGCTGCACGACTACTCCCACCTGGAAAAGGCGCGCACCCCGGGCGCGCGGCCCTGGGTGCTGGCGGGCGACGAGGCCGGGCGCGGGCCGGACAACGAACCCGTCATCGCCCGTCCGCGCCTGGTGGCGCTCATCGACAAGCAGGTCCTGGACGAGGCCGAAGAACTCCTGAAACGCGAACCGAACGTCGAATGGGGGCCGCTGGACCGCCCCGGCGGCTGAAACCCGGGGCCGGTCAGGTGGGGTCGGGCGCGCGGTCGCGGTCCGACCGGGGCCAGACGTAGGGGAGGTCGGCGGGGACGCCGGGGAACAGCGGGCCGTAGAACGCGGGATCCTTCCGGACCAGCGCGGAGCGGTGGCTGCGGTGCAGCGCCGGGTCGCCCAGCCAGGGCGGCAGCTCACCGGCGTCGGCCAGCCGGTCCTGGTCGCGCGGCCGCTCCCGGCCCGACGCCTCGGCCAGCTCGCGGGTCAGGGTCGCGGCGCACGTGTCGCGGTGCCCGAGCCCGGACCACCGGCGGCAGATCTCCAGCCCGTAGCGGACGAGCGCCTCCTCGTACCCGGTCCACATCCGCACGGCGGGGTGGTTCCGCCAGCCGTAGCCGGGGACCATCAGCCCGCGCAGGATCTGCAGCGCCTCGACGCGCTGCTTGCCGAGCCTGCGCTGGTCGAGGACGCGGGCCGTGGCGGCGAAGTCCGCGTGCGGGAGGAAGGTCTGCACGGCTCACACCCCCGATCGTCCGTCCCGGCGCCCGGCCGCGCCACCCCGGGCGCTACGGCGCCGGCGACGCGACGGCGGGGTCGGCGGCGCTCGGCTCGCGGAACGCGTCGCGGAGCGCGTCGGCGCGCAGGCGCTCCAGGACGGCGAGCTGGTCGTCCGCCCGCGCCTGGAGCAGCCGCAGCCGCTCGGTGTCGAGCGCGGGCTCCTGGTCGGCGACGTCGAGGAGGGTGCGCCATCCGGCGCGCTTCCCCTCGACCGCGAGGGTCATGGCCTCCAGCTCCACCACGTCGCTGAGCGGCGAGCGGCGGACCAGGCCGCCGTTGAGCTTGAGGCGTCCCGCCTTCTCGGCCGCCGCCACGGCGAGGCTCTTGTACCGGCGGGTCGGCAGCCCGAGCGAGGTGAGGATCTCCAGGAGGGCCCCGCGGTCGGCGGCCACGTCGTCGGCCAGCCGTCCGAGGCGCTCGGCCCGGCCCGGGTCGCGGTGCCCCCGCGCGAGCCTGCGGGCCAGCGCGACGCCGCCGGCGGCCGCCGCGAGGTGATCGTTGAGGTAGATGCCCAGGAGCTCCCGTGAGCGGGTCGCGTTCATGCCCCGCCGATACCCGGAGCGGGCCGGGTAAACGGCCCCGGCCGCCTGGTCGTGCTCGGCCGCCCAGGCGATGCCGCGGGACATCCCGCCGAAGACGCGGTCGTGGAAGGGCTTGAACGCCCACCAGTAGGCGTGGCCCGACAGTCCCCGGGGATGGAACAGCGCCCGCTGGGTGTAGTCGGAACCGCCGTCGTCCCGCGCCGAGACGCGCAGTTCCAGCCAGGCGAGGCCGGGCAGCCGCATCTCGGCGCGCAGGCGCAGCAGCCGCGGCGGTTCGATCTCCTCCACGCGCCAGAAGTCGACGGCCTCGCCGATGCGCAGCCGGTGCGGGTCGCGGCGGCCCCGGCGCAGGCCGACGCCTCCCACCAGGCGGTCCACGACGCCGCGTACGCGCCAGGCGAGCGGGAAGGAGTACCAGCCCCGGTCGCCGCCGACGCCCTCGACGACCGTCCACAGGCGGTCGGCCGGGGCGTCCACCCGGCGGGTCCGCTCGTCGGTGTACAGGCTGCCGCCCGCCCAGTCCGGGTCGGTCGGCAGCGGGTCGCTGGGGGCGCCGGGGAGGCTCGCCGACGACCAGCGCGTGGCCACGTCGGCGTCGCGGACGCGGCGCAGCGCCAGCGACACCGCGCGTTCGAAGCCGGTCGCGCCGCCGGGCGGCGGCGGGACGTACCGGTCGATGTCGTGCTCGCGGCAGACCATCTCGTTGCGCAGCGACTCCACCAGCGGGCGGGCGAGGCTCCCCGGCACCGGGGTGACGGCCCCGACCCACAGGCTCGACAGGCCCGGGGTCAGCGGCGGGACCGGGATGACGAGCCGCCGCCTCAGCCCGGCGACGGCGGCGTAGCGGTGCATCATGTCGGCGTAGGTGAGCACGTCCGGGCCGCCGATGTCGAAGCCCCGGCTGACGTCGGCGGGCAGGTCGGCGACCGCGACCAGGTAGTGCAGGACGTCCCGGATCGCGATCGGCTGGAGCCGCGTGCGCACCCAGCGCGGGGTGACCATCACCGGGAGCCGCTCGGTCAGGTAGCGGAGCATCTCGAACGACGCCGACCCCGACCCGGTGATCACCGCGGCGCGCAGCCAGACGGCGGGCACGCCCGCGTCCAGCATGATCCGGCCGACCTCGGCGCGGGACGACAGGTGCGGCGACAGCTCCTCGGCCGGATCCATCCCGCCGAGGTAGACCAGCCGCCGCACCCCGGCGTCGCGGGCGGCGGCGGCGAACGTGCGCGCGGCGCGCCGGTCGGTCGCGGCGAATCCGCTCCCGCCGCCGATCGCGTGGATCAGGTAGTAGGCGACGTCGACGCCGTCCAGGGCGCGGCGGGTCGACTCCGGATCCGTCGCGTCGGCCTCGGCGATCTCGACCTCCCCGGCCCACGGCTGGTCGCGCAGCCGCCGCGCCGAGCGGGCCATGCACCGGACGCGGTGCCCCGCGCGCAGCAGCTCGGGGACCAGCCGTCCGCCGATGTAGCCGCTGGCCCCCGTCACCAGGAACAGGCGCCCGTCGCCGCGGTCATCCATCGGACTTCCCGGCGGTCGCCGCGCCTCGCCGGTGAGGTGTGTCGATCATCGTCCCCCCTGTGGCCCGGTCGCTACGTACCCCGCGTCTACCTGCGCAAGCGCGCTCGCGGTGCCATTGGCGGGGGCCGCTCGGGCCGCGACGGGGACCCGGCAGGAGCGATCACCGATAAATTGTGCGGATCAGGTCGGGTGCGAGGTGCTTCGATGAGGTCCGGTGGAACGGAGGCGTGCATGGGCGGTGACCGTTCGTTCAGCGCGGCGGCCTTCGTCGCGGCGAGTCTGGACGGGTACACCGCCCGTGCCGACGGCGACGTCCAGTGGGTCGCCGAGCACGCGGAGCGGGCCTGGGACGACAGCTACCGCGAATTCGTCGCCGACGTCGACACCTTCGTCATGGGACGCGGCACCTACGAGGTGGTGGCCACGCTGGGGCCGTGGCCTTTCGCGGGCAAGCGCGTGGCGGTGCTCAGCACACGGCTTGCCCAGGCCGCCGATCGCCGCGTCACCGTGTACCGCGAGCTGGACGCGCTGGTGAGCGCTCTCGGGGAGAGCGGCGCCCGGCGCGTCTGCGTCGACGGAGGCAGGGTCGTCGAGACGTTCCTGCGCGCGGGCCTGCTCGACGAGCTGACCGTCACCACCCTGCCGGTCCTGCTCGGCGGCGGCCTGCCGCTGTCCGGCGCGCTGGACGAGGACGTCCACCTCACCCACCGCACGACCCGCGTCCTCGGCACCGGGCTCGTCCAGTCCACCTATACCGTCGACGGTTCCTGACGGTCAGGCCGTCGCGCGGGCCGGGAGAAGGGACAGGAGCTGCCGCGTATGGCCGGGCGGTTCGCTTTCTGCCAGACCCGCCAGGAGGTTACGGGGTCCTATCCCTCGGGTGTGTGCCGGGTCAGGCGCTCGGGGACATGTCCCACGGCGCCTGCGGGAGGACGTCGCCGGTTTCGAGCAGGGACTTGAGGTTCGCGAGGACGGCGGGCCAGCCGCTTGAGATCCCGTTGAGCATCTCCTGGTTGGGGAGGTTCTCGTGGGTGACGGTCAGGCGGACGATGTCCTGGTGCTCCTCGATGAGGAACGTGACCACGGACGGCTCCCGCAGCGACACGGCGTCGAGGTCGTCCTCGAAGGTGATGACGAGGCGGGACGGGCGCTCGGCGGTGAGCACCCGGCCGACGACGTCGACGGCCTCCGAGCCGTCGGTGCGCCGGTGCTCCCAGGAGGAGCCCTCCTGCCAGTCGGACACGTTGGCGTGTCCCCAGTAGCGCGCGGTCAGGTCGGCGTCCGTCAGCGCGCGCCACACCTGCTCGGCGCTCGCACGGATGTAGGTGACATAGACGTAGGTCGGCACGGAGACGGTCGTCTCGGTCATGGCGTACTCCTCGGCTTGGTTCCGGATGGTGCTCAGCGCTTGCAGCCGCGGCCTGTCGAACTCCGAGATCCAGCGCTGTTCGATCTCGTGGATCGGCGCGGGGTTGAGGTAGTGCAGTCGTAGCCGTCCGCGCCGGACCACGGTCACGAGGTCGGCGCCGACCAGGACGTCGAGGTGCTGCGTCACCGACTGGCGCGCCATCTCCAGGTGTTCGCACAACTCGCCCAGGGTCTGGCCGTTGCGCTCCCGCAGCCGGTCGAGCAGCAGGCGGCGGGTCGGGTCGGCCAGCGCCTTGAAGGCGGCGTCCATCGCTGTGACTTCCAGGCTCACCCCAGCATTATGCAGGTATTTACCTGCATAATGTCAAGCGGGGCATCGCCGCTGGTCGGAACGGTCGAATCGGGAGGCCTGGCGGCCTCCGGCGTCACGTGGCGGCGAGCCCGTCGAGGATGAGCGGGAGGAAGCGCTCCGGGACGACGCCCGGGTGGCAGGCGAACACGGTGAGCAGGTCCATGAGGTCGCCGGTGCCGACGTCCGGACGCATCGCGCCGTCCGCCTGCGCCCGCCGGACCAGGTCGTCGAGCCGGCGCACCAGCGCCTGCCGCGCCTCCGGCGCGGAGGTGTCGGCGAGGGCGGCGGCGATGGCGCCGCGGCTCTTGTCCACGCTGTGGAGGACGAACGCGCGGACGGCCGCGAGGGCGTCCGGCTCGGCGGCCGCGGCGGCGTCGAGGGCGTCGGTGAGCTCGTGGACGTACTGCTCGGCCAGGGCGGCGAGCAGGACCCCGCGGTCGGGGAAGCGGCGGTAGAGCGTCCCGACGCCGACGCCCGCGCGGCGGGCGATCAGCTCCATCGGGGCGTCCGCGCCGCGCTCGGCCACGGCGTCGCGCGCCGCCTCCAGGATCCTGTCCCGATTGCGGCGGGCGTCGGCGCGCATGGGGCTCCCCTTGAAGTGGACGACGGTATTCCGCTTAGTATATAGAAGTGGAAGGTGACATTCCGCTTAGGAGGGGGCGCGATGATTCTGGTGACGGGCGCGACGGGCACGATCGGCCGCGCGCTGATCGGGGAACTCGGCGGCGCGGCGCGGGCCCTGGTGCGGCGCCCGGAACAGGGCGAGGAACTGGGATGCGACTACGTGGTGGGCGACCTGGAGCGTCCGGGCGACATCCCGATCGAGCCGGGCGACCGGCTCTTCCTCAACAGCGCGCTGTGGCCGGGGTTCGTCCGCGCGCACAAGGCCGTCATCGATCACGCGGCGGCGGCCGGGGCGGCGCAGGTGGTGACCGTCTCCGTGCGCGGCGTGACGTCGAGCAGCCTGCTCGGGTTCGGCATGCACGGCCAGGTGGACGACCACCTCAAGGCGTCGGGAGTTCCGTGGTCGATCCTCGCGCCCGTCGGCTTCATGCAGAACCTCGCGGGCGACGTCGACACGGAGGGGCGGATCTTCGGTTCCTACGGCCGGGGCCGGGTCGGCTACATCGACGCGCGCGACATCGCGGCGGTCGCGGCCGCGCTGCTCACGCGCCCGGTCGGGGACGACGCCAGCTACGAGCTCACCGGCCCGGCCGCGCCCACGCACGACGAGATCGCCGCCGAGCTCACCCGCGCGCTCGGCCGCCCCGTGCGCTACGTGGACATGCCGGTCGAGGAGGCCGCCGTCCACCTGGAGAAGCGCGGCATGCCCGCCCCCGCCGCCCGCGACCTCGCCCAACTGATGTCGCAGATCGGGGACGGACGCTGGGCGAGCACCACCACGACCGTCGCCGACGTCCTGGGCCGCCCCCCGCGCTCGCTCCGGCAGTTCCTCCACGAGACCTACGCACCCTGAGCCGACAAGAGGGCGGGCGCTTTAGGGTGGTGGGCTGTGTTTTATCTCGTGGGGACGACCGGGTTTCCCAATTATGGGGACGAGCTCATAGCGGCCATGTGGCTGCGGTACCTGGCGGAGCGGGCTCCGGAGGAGGACGTCTGGCTGGACTGCCCCAGCCCCGGTCCGGCCCAGGTTCTGCTGGGCGGGCTGCATCCTCGGGTGCGGTTCACCGACACCTTCTGGCGGTTGTGCTGGGAGGCGCCGGGGGACGAGCCGTGGGAGGTCGTCCGGTGGGTGCGGCAGGCGATGCACAACCCGTCGATGGCCTGCCGGTGGGCGGCCGGGATCCAGTTGGCCGCCGAGGCGCGGGTGGTCCACGTCATCGGCGGCGGATACGTCAACCGGGTCTGGCCGAAGCACTACGGGCTGCTGGCCGCGGCGGTGGGCGCGGTGGAGAGGTCCGGCGGGCGCGCGGTGATGACCGGGCAGGGGCTGTGGCCCGTGGCCGACCACGCGGCGGTCCTGGTGCGGGAGCTGGCCTCTCGGTTCGAGATCGTGGACGTGCGGGACGAGCCGTCCGCGCGCCTGGTCGGGACGGGAAGGTCCGAGACCGGGGACGACATGTTCTTCGGGCTCGGCTCGCACCTGTACCGGCGGCCGGGGGAGCCGTTGCGCGAGGTCATGCTCTGCCTGCAGTCGGACCTGCTGGAGATGCCCCGCGCCGCGTTGGCGTCCTTCGTGCTGGAGACCGTGCGCGCGTGGGGCGTGACGGGCGGCCAGGTCGGCGTCGTCGAGGGAATCCCGGGAGTGGACCGGTCGGTCTTCGAACTGATCGAGGCGGACCTGCCCGACGTGCGGTTCTACCCGTTCGCGGGGGTGTGGCAGCACGGCCTTCCGGCCGGTCCGGGACAGGTCTGGATCTCCACCCGGTTCCATTTCCATCTGCTCGCGGCGGCGGCGGGCGCGGCCGGGGTCGCGGTATCGGTCAACGCCGACTACTACTCGGCCAAGCACCGCTCGCTGGTGGATCGCGGCAGCGGCTGGACGCCGGCCGACTTCCCGCGGGTTCCGGAGCGGCCGGGCCGGGGCGGGTTCGACGCGTCGGTGCTGCGCTCCCTCCGGGAGGCCAAGGCCGCGATCGCGGCGAAGGTCTACTCCTAGTCGGCGGCGTCAGGCGATTCCGGCTTCGGCCAGCCAGCGCCACAGTTCGTCCTGGGGGACGACCGTCACGCCGAGCTTCTCGGCCTTGGCGGTCTTCGACGCGCCGACGTTGTCGCCGGTCAGCAGGTAGTCGGTGTTGGACGAGACCGACGAGGCGGTCGTGGCCGCGGCCCGCTCGACCAGGCGGGTGACGTCCGGACGGCTGATCTTGGCGCCCGAGCGCGGGTCGGTGAACGCGCCGGTGATGACCACCGACCTCCCCTTGAGCGGCGAGTCGCCCGCGGCGGCCGCGTCGACGGGGCGGTCCTCGTCGAGGACGTCGAGGTTCACGCCGCGTTCGCGCAGCGCCGCGATCTCCTCCCGGACCTCGGGGCGGGCGAAGAAGGCCACGATGCTCACGGCGGCCTTCGGCCCGATGTCGCGGATCGCGACCAGGTCGTCGGCGGTCGCGGCGGCGACGTCCTCAATGCGCTCGTATCCGGCCAGGCAGAGCCGCTTCGCCGTGCCCTCGGACGCCATCGGGATCGCCAGCCCGATCAGCGCCCGGCGCAGCCCGAGCCCCTTGGACGACGCGATCGAGTCGACCATGTTCTTCGCGCTGACCTCGCCCATCCGCTCGTAGCCGAGCAACTGCTCGGCCGTCAGGTCGTAGAAGTCGCTGCGGCGGCGGAGCACGCCGTCCTCGGCGAGCTTCTCGATCCAGACGTCGCCGACGCCCTCCATGTCGGCGGCCTGCCGCGAGGCCCAGTGCATCAGCCTGCGCGTCGCCTGGGCGGGGCACTGGAGGTTCAGGCACCAGCGCTCCTCGCCGGTGCCGCGGACCTCCAGCTCGGAGCCGCACGACGGGCAGTGGGTCGGCGGGACGATCTCGACCTCGGTCCCGTCGCGCCGCTCGGGCAGCGAGCGTCCGGCGAAGGGGATCACGTCGCCGCGCCGCACGACCGCGACCGTGTCGCCGATCCGCAGGTCGCGCTCGCGGATCAGGCGCGGGTTGTGCAGGGTGACGTTCTCCACGGTCACGCCGCCGACGAACACCGGCGCGACCTTGGCCCGCGGCGGGACGCGGCCGATCTTGCCGACCGGCCACTCGACCGACAGCAGCGTCGTCAGCTTCTCCTCCGGCGGGTACTTGAACGCGATCGCCCCGCGCGGCTCGGCGCTGTTGAAGCCCGCCGCGTCGAACGCGGCCGGTTCGTGCAGCCGGACGACCGCGCCGTCGATGTCGTAGTCCAGCCCGTCGCGGCGGCCGCCGATCTCGTGGATGGCGTCGAGCACCGCGTCGCCGGTCGCGCACACGTACTGGGCGACCGGCTCGAAACCGGCCGGGACGTCGATCGCGACGCCGTCGCGGTCGGCGCCGAACGCGAAGAACCGCAGCACCCGCTTGGCGGCGGCGGCCGCCTCGGGGTCCTTCAGCACCAGCGTCCCGGCGGCGCCCGACCGGGGGTTGGTCAGCGTCCGCTCCGGGTGGGCCTCGTTGTAGGCGGCCCACACCGAACGCAGCATCACGGCCTCGCCGCGGACCTCGACGCGTCCGGGCTCCTCGATCCCGGTCGGCAGGCCGGGGATCACGTGCCGGACCTTCTCGGTCACCAGCTCGCCGACCGCGCCGGTGCCGCGCGTGGCGACGTAGTCGAGCCGCCCGCCGGTGTAGACGACGCTGAGCGACAGCCCGTCGAGCTTCTCCGAGACGCGGAAGACCTGCCCGCCGAACCGGTCGCAGAAAGCGCGGATCTGCTCCTCGCTCGTCGCCTTCCCCAGCGACAGCATCGGGCGCGCGTGCCGCACGGTCGGGCCGGTCAGCTCGGCGGGCGCGTTGACCCTGCCGAGCGGGCTGTCGGACGGCTCAAGCTCCGGATGCTCCGCGACGAGGGCCGCCAGCTCGTCCTTCAACGCGTCGTAGTCGGCGTCGGGCAGGGGGCTGTCGCCCGCGCCGTAGTACAGGTCGTTCAGCCGCTTGACCTCGGCGGTCAGCTCCGCGATGCGCTTTCCAACGTCCACGCCTCGATTAAACGCGACGCCACCGACAGTGTCCGCCCCCGCTCAGCCGTCACCCGGCGTCGCTCACCGTCACTCGGTGTCGAGCCCGAACATGGCCCGGCAGGGGTCGAGCCCCTCGATGGTGACGGGGACGGTCCGGTGGCGCTCCCAGGCGGCGCGGGTCAGGAGCATGCGGTGGTCGATGGTCAGCGCGCCCCGGACGGCGTGGCGGTCGACGCCGTTGAGCTCGTAGCCGAGCTTGCGCGACACCCCGTGGGACGCCTCGTTGTGCGCGAACGCGCTGGACTCGGCCTCGTCCGCGCCCAGCCCGGTGAAGGCGAGCTCCAGCACGGCGGCCCGCATCTCGGTGCCGATGCCCTGCCCCTGGTGGCGGCGGCCCAGCCAGGACCCGGTGCCCACCCGGCGGGTGATCGCCAGGTCGCGGGCCCGCACGCCCTGCATTCCGACGACGGCGCCCTGGTGGAAGACGGCCAGGTCGAGGTACCAGTCCTGGGGCGTCCACGCGCCGAGCGTCGCCCAGTGGTGCTGGACGACGCCCCGCGCGACCTCGGCGGCCGGACGGTCGGTCCACGGGACGAGGAACGGCATCGTCTCCGGATCGTGGACGCCCTCCAGCGCCACCTCGGCCAGCGCGCCGAGCTCCTCCGGCGACGGCAGCCGCAGTTCGAGCCGGGGCGTCCGCAGCCGCAGCCCGACCAGCGGGAAGTGATCGACGAGCATCTCCCCATACTGGCGATCCCGCGACCGGAGCACATCCGATTTTCCGGCGGTCCGATCAGGGCGCGGACCACATCAGGCCGGGTCGGACCATTCGGCGGTCACCTGGAAATGCGCCTCGGACGTCGTCTTGGCGATCATCAAGTCGGCCTGACCGGACACCTTGATGCCGAAAGTGATTTCCACTCTGCCGGGCGGGTCCTCGACGGCGCGCAGCCTGCGGGCGATGCTTTCCACCGCCGGGGTGATTCCGTCGAGCGCGTCCTGCAGCGTCGCGCCCGCCTGCTCCACGACCCGGCTCGCGCGGCCGACCTGCCTGATCTCCTCGCGTTCCGCCGGGCCGACTTCGACGACCAGGCGGCCGCCGTCTTCCAAGGGGATCTCCAGAGGGGTCACATGGCGCAGCGTACGCCATTCGGAGCATTTATCGTGGCCCGTGTGCAGACGACCGTGCCGAAGCGCTCCGTCGCGAGAATCCTCGACGCGGACGGGACGCCGGTGGGCGCCGGATTCCCGGTCAATGACCGGTTCCTGATCACCGCCGCCCATGTCGTGAACGGCGCCGCCGGGCTCGCGTTCGAGTCGCGGAGCAGACCCGAGGGCCGTTTCGGGGTCGAGTTCCTCGGACACGATCCGCTGCGGGCGGAGGTCGCCGTCTGGAATCCGCGGTTGGACGTCGCGGTCTTGGAACTCGTCCAGCCCGCGCCGCCCGAAACGCGGGTGGCGCCGCTGGTCGACAAGGCCGCCTTCGACGAGCGCGTGGCGATGCTCGGCTTCCCCGACGGGAAGGACCGGGGAGTCTGGAGCGTCGGGGTGCTGCGCGGCCCGCAGGCGGACGGCTGGCTCCAGGTCGACGTCGAGGACGGCAGCCAGTTCGCCATCGAGGGCGGGTTCTCCGGCACCCCGGTCTGGCACATCGGGCGCGGCGACGTGGTGGGCATGGTGGTCGCCGCCTGGACCGGGTCGCGCGTGCGCAGCGGGTACGTCGTGCCCACCGCGACGCTGCTGGAGGCGTGGCCGGAGCTGCGCGAGGCCGTCCGTCCGCCGTCGCCGTTCCGGGGGCTGCTGCCGTTCGACGCCGAGCACGCCGCCTCGTTCTTCGGCCGGGCCGACGAGGTCGAGCGCATCACGAGGCTCGTCGCCGAGCGGCCGGTGGTGGCGGTCACCGGGCCGTCCGGCGTCGGGAAGTCGTCCATCGTCCAGGCGGGGGTCGCGCCGAAGCTGCGCGCGGACGGCGGCACGGCGGTCGTCGTGTTCCGGCCGGGCCAGGGCCGGACGCCGCTGCACGCGCTCGCGCAGGCGCTCCTGCCCGGACGGGACCGTCCGGCCGAACGGCTCGACCGGGTCGACGCGACGGCCGCCCACCTGGAACGCGGCGGCATGCCGGAGTTCCTGCCGACCGTGCTGGCCCACCTGGACGCGAAGCGCCTGGTCCTCGCCGTCGACCAGTTCGAGGAGGTGCTGACCGCGCCCGAGGAGGAGCGCGCCGCCTTCGCCAAGGCCCTGGCCTACGCCGACCGGCCCGGGTCGCCGCTCGCGCTGCTGCTGACGCTGCGCGCCGACTACCTCGCGCCGGTCCTGCACGACCCGCACCTCGCCGCGTTCGTCGCCGGGGACCGGACGATCACCGTGGGCGAGCTGTCCTCGGCGGGCCTGCGCGCCGCGATCACCGAGCCGATCCGGCGGACGCCGCTCGTCGAGTACGAGCCCGGCCTCGTCGACACCCTGCTGCGCGACCTCGGGGTGGGGCCGGGGCGCCTCCCCCTGCTCCAGTTCACCCTGGCGCAACTGTGGGACCTCCAGTCCGGGGGCCTGCTCACCCACGACGCCTACGCGGTGATCGGCGGGGTGAGCAAGGGGCTCGACCGGTTCGCCGAACGCCTGTGGGGGGAGCTGACCCCGGACGAGCAGCGGGCCGCCGAACGCCTCCTCATCCAGCTGATCAGGCCCGACCCCGACCGGCAGGAGATCACCCGGCGGACCGCGCCGCGCGACCAGCTCGCCCCCGCGCAGTGGCGCGTCGCGCAGCGGCTGGCGGTGTCGCGGCTGGTCGTCCTGCCCGCGGACGGGCAGAGCGCGGAACTCGTCCACGAGGCGCTGGTGACGCACTGGCGGCGGCTCGGCGAGATCGGCGGCCGGGCGCGCGAGTTCCGGCTCTGGCAGGAGGCGCTGCGCCAGCGCGTCGCGCTGTGGCGGCGGCACGGGCGGCCCCCGTCGCGGCTGCTCTCCCGCGCTGACCTCACCGACGCGCTGCGGCAGGCGCGGCGGCACCCCGACGACATCGGCCCGGACGAGCACGCCTACATCAGGGCGAGCGTCCGGCGGCGCCGGACGGTCCGGCGGCGGCTCGCCGGGGCGATGGCGGTGGTGACCGGCGCCGCTCTCATCATCTGGATTCCGGTCAGCCGGGGCCTGACCGACAACGCCGCGCAGACCCTGCTCGAACGCGCCAGGCAGCAGCGGGGCTCCGATCCGTACGGGGCCGCGCACCTCACGCTCCGCGCCTACCGGACGCGCGCCAACGACGACACCCGCAGGGCCGTTCACCGCCTTTACAGCGGCACCGTCCAGCTCACCCAGATAATCCCCGACACCTCGACCGGCTGGGTCAACCTCAAGGGCCAGGGCCAGACCGGGGGAGACCTCTCCGGAAAGGTCAGCACCGACGGGCGGACGCTGGTCACCCGTTCCCCCGACAACAAGGCCGTCGCCTGGCACATCGCGAACGGGCGCGCGACCCCGGCGCGCCTGCCCGACGAGGGCGGCACCATCGCGGGCGAGGTCGCGGTCAGCGCGGACGGCCGCTACGCCGCCGCGACCTACCTCGCCTCGATCAAGGACTCCGGTTCGGGCCGGTGCGTGGTCAAGGCCGACATGGAGGCGTTCACGACCGAGAGGTTCTGCCTGGTCGTCACCGATCTGGCGCGCGGCGGGACGAAGATGGCCGTCCTCCTCCCGAAGGGCGGCGAGGCCACGCAGCTCTCCCTGGACCAGACGGGACGGACGCTCGCGGCGGCCGTCACGTCCAAGGACCGGCTGACGCTGCGGCGCTGGAACGTCCGCGAGAAGAAGGAGCTGCCGTCCGCCCCGCTGCCGGTCACGCCCCGCGACGTGGTCTCGCTGTTCCGCCTCACCCCGGCCGGGCTCGCCGTCAACTTCCTGGAGTTCCCGGACGGCGCGGGCGGCGGCGACCAGCGGGCGCTCGGGAACAGGCTGGTCCTCCTCTCGCCGGACGACCCGCCCCGCACGCGCGTCCTCGAAGACGCCCTGACCAGCGCGAAGCTGGCCACCAGCGCGGACGGGCGGCGGCTCGCGGCGGTCGTGGAGGTCGGCAAGGTGACGCTGTTCGACCTCTGGGACATGACCACCGGCCGCATGATCACCCGGCTCCGGGACGTGGGCCTCGCGGAGGCGGTCGGCGCGCTCGCGTTCGACCCGACCGGGACCGTCCTGCACGACACGTGGTGGAGGCTCATCCCGCCGACCGGCTCGTCCCTCAAGGAGACCGACGAGTTCCTCAGGGAGACGAGCGTCCTGCCCGTCACCCGCTGGTCGCTCGCCGACGGGCGGCGGCTCGCCCCGCTCAGCGTCCCGACCGCGTGGCAGACGCTCCTCCCGCTCGGCGGCGGCGGGTACGCGCTGATCGACGGCGACCAGATCGGCCTGCTGCTGCCCACGCCGGGGAACCCCGCGTCGGCGCGGCTCGCGGCGATGACGCGGCAGACCAAGGACCTCGTCGCCGCGGGGTCCGAGGCCGACGCCGGGCGGGAGGTGGCGCGCCTGTGCCGCCTCTACGGGAACATGCCCGAGTCGACCGCCCTCAAGAAGCTCGTCCCGGCCGGAGCCCACAAGGGAAAGGTCTGCTGACGGTCACCGTTCCCCGCGCGTCATAGGCAGTCCTTCACGGCGAGGTGGTAGACCGTCTTGCCGGTGCCCTCGATGCCCATGAAGTTCGTCTTGGACGGATCGGAGCCGCCCTTCTCCAGCCGCACTTCCTGATTGATGTTGAAGTTGCGGTCCCCGCCGCAGGGCCTGAAGAGGAGCTCGATCAGGTGGTACTGGTGTTCCCAAGCGCCCGAGTACGGGCCGTTGAACGTCTTGGTCTGGACATTGTTAGCCGGCATGCCCTGGAAGTAGTGGGTCTCCTTCATGGTGCCGGTGGCGCCGGGCTCCAGGTGTGCGGCGCCGCTGTAATCCACCTGCCTGACGGCGAAGGTCTTTCCTTCGGGCACGTGGGATTTCAGACTGATCTGGCAGTTCTTCCTGGAAGCGGTCTGGGGCGAGTCGCCGCCGCCCTCGGCGCGCATGGCGCTGGACCGCACGGTGAGGAGGAAGTCGTCGCGGCCGTCGTCCCTGGTGAGGGCGACGCTCACCGTCCCGGCCGGGCAACCGCCGCCGGTGAGGGTCGCCACCTCGAAAGCGAGGTCGTCCGGCGCCGGACCCGCCGCCGCGGCGGCGGTCGCGGTCAGGGCGGGCAGGACGAGGGCGGCGCCGAGAGCGGCCGCGAGCGCCTTGCTGTGCTTCATTGAAACGGGCCTTCCAATCCGGGAATTCGTCGTCACATTGAGGTCGGGCAGCGTTTCCAGGCGAAGTGGTAGACGGTCTTGCCGTCCGTCTCGATGAAATTCGTCTTGGCCGGGTCGGAGTCGCCCATGTCGACCCGCAACTCGGCGCCGAAATTCTGGTTGCGCTGCTCGCCGCAGGGGCTGAAGACGGGCTCGGACTCGCTGATCTCGAAACGCCAGGGGCCGGAGTACGGGCCGCGGAGCGTCCTGGTCGCCGGCTTGGGCGGCGTCGTCCCCTGGAGGTAGGCGCTCGAACTCAGGGTGGCCGAGGCCCCGGGCTCCAGGTGCGCGTCGCCGCTGTAGTCGGTCTGCCGCACCGCGTACGTGTATCCCTGGGGAACGTGGACCTTCAGGTTGACCTGGCACGGTTTCCGGGAGTCCGCCGGGGCCGAGGCGCCGCCCGCCTCGGCCCGCGCGGGCTCCGTCGTGATCGAGACGCGGAAGTCGTCGCCGTCGTTGAAGACGGCGACGGCCGCGGTCCCGCGCGGGCAGCCGGAGCCGTTGACGGTCGCTATCTCGACGGTGGCGCCGCCGGGCGGCGGATCCGCGGCCGCCGGGGGCGCGGACGCGAGGGCGGGCAGGGCGGGCAGGGCGAGGGCGGCGGCGCGAAGCGCCGCGAGCGCCGTGTGGTTCATCGGCGGGAGCCTTTCGGGCGGGGAGCTTGCCGTAACATTAATTTTGCAGTTAAGAATGTGTCAATATCGATTGGTCGAGCTTCTTTTTCAACATTCAACTTCGCCGCGCGAGCCGGGGCGTAATTCCGTTGTCGTGGTGAGAACGGTCGGTCACACTGGGTCCGTGAGCGCGTCGGGAGGCCCCATGGACGAAGAACGGCCGTTGCCGGGCGGCAGGCATGTCGGCGGTGTGCGGATCGGTGACACGGTGCACCGTCCGGCCAATCCCTGGACGCCCGCCGTGCACGCCGTCCTGCGCTACTTGGAGGCCGCCGGATTCGCGGGCGCGCCCCGGGTGCTTGGATTCGACGAGCGGGGGCGCGAAGTCCTGACGTTCCTGCACGGAGACACCATCGGGGAACGGCATCCCTGGCCCGCGTGGCCCCATTCCGACCGGGCATTGCGGCAGGCCGCGGAATGGATGCGCCGATTGCACGACACCACGGCCGGTTTCGTCCCGCCGGACGGCGCGGTCTGGCTCGCCGGGCAGTCGTGGCGGCCCGGACTGGTCATCGGCCACCACGACGCGTCGCCCTACAACGCGGTCTGGGACGAGGAAAGCGGCCTGGTCGGATTCGTCGACTGGGACACCGCCGGGCCGTCCTCCCGCGAATTCGACCTGGCCCACCTGGCGCTGACCTGGGTGCCGCTGCAGGCCCGGCACGTCGCGGCCTTTCAGGGGTTCACCGAGTTCGAGGACCGGTCGCGGCGCCTGCACCTCCTGCTGGACGCCTACGGCTACGACGGCGACCGCGCCGCCTTCGCGGGCGCCGTCACCGGGCGGGCCCGCCGCCAGGCCGCCGTCATCCGCCGCATGGCCGCGGCCGGGCAGCCGAACCTGCTGCCGTTCGCCGCCGACCTCGACAAGGCCGCCGCCGAGATCGACACGCTTCCCGCCGAATTCTGGCGCGGCTGAAAGGCGGCCTCAGGTCCGTCCCGTGTTCCGCTCGTGAAACTCGTGAGAGGCGAGCGCCGCGCGGACGCGGTCGCGCAGCCACAGGTGCGGCCGGTCGTTGTCGTGGCGCTGGTGCCACGCCATGATGATCGGGACGGGCGGCAGCGCGAACGGCAGCGGCCGGGTGCGGAGCCCGAGCCTGGCGAGCAGCGGGCGGCACATGCGCTCGGGCACCGCGACGACCAGCTCGCTCTCCGCGACCAGGTACAGCGCGGCCGTGCTCGTCGGCACCGACGCGACGACGCGGCGGCGCAGACCGAGCGCGTCGAGGGACACGTCGACCGGGTCCCGGAGCCGTCCGCGCCGCGACACGATGACGTGGTCGGCCGCGGCGAGCCGCGCCGCGGTCAGCCCTCCCTCGGCGCACGGGTGGCCGGGACGGGCCGCCGCGACGAGCCGGTCGTGCCCGATCGTCACGTGGTTGATCTCCGGCGCGTCCGGCTCGGTGGAGCCGATCTCCAGGTCGACGCGGCCGTGCCGCAGCTCACCGGTGTCGCCGCCCGCCTCGGCGAGGAGCCGGATCGCGACGCCGGGCGCCTCGGCCCGGACGGTCGCGAGCAGCGCGGGTGCGATCGCCGTCGTGAGCGCCTCGTGGCCCCGCACCGAGAACGCCCGGTCGAGGCCGGCCAGGTCGAGGCCGTGGCCGGGGCGCAGGACCCCGCGCGCCCGCTGGACGAGCTCGTGCACCTCCCCGCGGACCTCCAGCGCGTACGGCGTCGGGATCATCGAGCGCCCGGCCCGCACGAGGATCTGGTCGCCGGTAACGCGCCGGATCCGGCCGAGCGTCCGGCTGACGGCCGGGGCGGACAGGTTCAGCCGCTCGGCCGCGCCCGCGACGCTGTTCTCCTCCAGCAGCGCGTCCAGCGCGACCAGCAGGTTCAGGTCCAAGTGCACGTGAGTAAAAGTAGCCCTAGCAAAGATGCACTGACCTTAATCATCACTCACTCCTAGCGTTGGAGACAGGCCGCCCATCCCCAAGAGGAGTCACGATGTCCTTGCAGTTGGACGCGGAAAGGAACACGTCGTGACGGAGATCGCGGTATTCGGCTCCGGCGCCAGGTGAGCCCGGTGTCGGAGGAACCGCACTGGCTGTCCGCCGTCGAAGCCGTCCGGCGGCTCCGCGCGGGCGAGTTGAAACTCCCCGAGTACGTCGAGGCGCTGATCGAGCGCACCGCGCGGCTCGCGCGGCTGAACACCTATGTCTCGCACGATCCGGACCTCGTTCGGCGGTCGCTGGAAACGCGCCGCGCCGGGCCGCTCCACGGCCTGCCGTTCGCGCTCAAGGACGTCATCGACACGGCGGACCTTCCGACGACGGCCGCCACACCGGCCCTGCGCGGATGGCGGCCGGGACGGGACGCGCCGGTCGCGCGGCGGCTCCTCGACGCGGGCGGCACGCTGATGGGAAAGCAGGCGCCGGGCGAGCTGTCGCTCGGGATGACGGGGAACAGCCCGGCGTTCGGCACCGTCCGCAACCCCTACGCCGAGGACCGCATCCCGGGCGGGAGCAGCGGCGGCACCGCCGCGGGCGTCGCCGCGGGGCTGGTCCCGGCCGCGCTCGGCGGCGACACGGGCGGGTCCTGCCGCGTCCCGGCCGCGCTGTGCGGGTGCGTCGGCTTCCGGCCGACCCACGGACGCTACGACGGGCGGGGGGTCGTGCCGCTCTCGTCCACCCGCGACACGGCCGGGCCGCTCGCCCGGTCGGTGGCCGACGTCCGCCTCATCGACGGGATCTGCGCGCCGACCGGCGCCGATCCCGGCACCGCCGAGCTGGCCGGGCTGCGGCTCGGGGTCCCGCGCGGCCACTTCTACGACGACCTCGACCCGGACGTCGCCGCCGTGACCGAGAGCGCGCTGTCCGCGCTCGCCGCCCGGGGCGCCGTGCTCGTCGAGCGCGACGTCCCCGACGTGGCGCCGCTCAACGACCTGGTCGGCTCCACCGTGGTGCTCTACGAGGCCGGACGTGAATTGTCCGCCTATCTATATCGGCACGACGCGCCGGTGACGCTGCGGGAACTGGTCCGCCGGATCGCCATTCCGCAGGTTCGGGAAGCGCTCGAATCCGTCCTGGAGGATTTGGTGCCGCCCGCCGCGTACCGGAAGGCGCTCGTCGTGCATCGTCCGGCGCTTCAGGCGGCCTACGCGGGCTATTTCGCGGGTCACGACGTCAGCGCGATCGTCGTGCCGACGACGCCGCTGACCGCGCGCCCGCACCGGCCCGCCGGGGAGGACCGCACCGTCGACCTGAACGGCGCCGAAGTCGATACGTTCCTCACCTACGTCCGCAATACGGACCCGCCGAGCAACGCGGGGCTTCCCTGCCTGTCGGTCCCGTCCGGGCTGTCGCGCGACGGCCTGCCGGTCGGGCTGGAGCTCGTCGGGCCCGCCGCGTCCGACGCCCGGCTGCTCGCCATCGGCGAGGCCGTCGAGCGGGCGCTGCCGCCGCTGCCCCGTCCGCCCCTCTGAGGGGGGCGAGCCGCACGCCTCAACGCGAGCCGTCGGCGGCGCCCGCGGTGGCGGGACGCTCGGACGTGCGCGTGCACGGGTGCTGGCACGCGTGGTTGACGCCCGGCAGCGGGTGGGCCTCGACGGGCGCGGCCGTCCGCACCGTGGCGAGCGCGATGAGCCCGCCGAGGACGGCGACCCCGGCGGCGATGTACATGGCGCGGGGGAAGCCGGGCCCGAGGGGCTGCCCCGCCCCCGCGTCGAGCCCGGCGGCGAGCGGCAGGACCGCGACCGCGAGCAGCCCGGCCATCCGGGAGATCGCGTTGTTGACGCCGGAGGCGACCCCGACGTGCCGCTCGGCCACGGACGCGAGCACCGTCGTGGTCAGCGGCGCCACCGTGATCGACAGCCCGATCCCGAACACCACCACCGCCGGGAGCACCGCCGCGGGGTAGCCCGCGCCGGGCACGATGCGCGCCATCAGCGCGAGCCCCGCCCCGGCCACCAGCGGACCGGCCGTCATCGGGAGCCGGGGGCCGGTCCGCTGCGCCAGCGCGCCCATCCGCGGGGACGCCAGCAGCATGATCACGGTGGTCGGCAGGGTCGCGAGCCCGGCCTCCAGCGCCGAGTAGCCGAGGCTCTGCTGGAGTTGCAGCGCGAGCAGGAACAGCGCCCCGCCCATCGCCGCGTACACCGCGAGGGTGGTGAGGTTGGCGCCGGTGAACTGCCGGGAGCGGAACAGCCCCGGCGGCAGCAGCGGCGCCGCCACCCGCGCCTCGACCAGCGGGAACGCCACCAGCGCCGCGATCCCGAGGACGGCCGCGCCGACCGTCGCCGGACGCCAGCCGCGGCTCGGCCCCTCGATCAGCGCGTAGATCACCCCGGCCAGGCCGAGCGTCACGAGGGCCGCGCCGACGGCGTCGAACCGGCCGCGCTCGCGGCTGGTCGGGTCGCGGCTCTCGGCGAGGTGCCGCGTCATGGCGAGGGCGACGCCCGCGAGCGGCACGTTGATGAAGAACACCCAGCGCCAGGAGACGGCGTCCACCAGCCAGCCCCCGATGAACGGTCCGAGCGCCGAGGTCACCCCGGACATGCCCGCCCAGAGGCCGACCGCGCGGCCGCGGTCCTCCTCGCGGATCCCGGCGTCGATCAGCGCCAGGCTCCCCGGCACCAG